>NZ_JBIRFY010000056.1:0-1004 GCF_044327745.1 Streptomyces sp. NPDC018026 | reverse complement strand
CCGTTGCCCCACTGGGTGGGCGTGCTGGTCCAGGTGACCTCCAGGCCGGAGGTGATGGCGTCGCCGCCCTTGCCCGTGCCGTGGGTGCTCTTCCAGCCGAGGCCCATCTGCTCCATGGCGGCGGCCTCGGGGTCGTCGCCGACGGCGTCGGCCGGGCCGGCGCCGTGGGTCTTGCCGAAGGTGTGACCACCCGCGATGAGCGCGACGGTCTCCTCGTCGTTCATCGCCATGCGGCGGAACGTCTCACGGATGTCACGGGCGGCGGCGATCGGGTCCGGGTTGCCGTTCGGGCCCTCCGGGTTGACGTAGATCAGGCCCATCTGGACGGCGCCGAGCGGGTTCTCCAGCTCGCGGTCGCCGGTGTAGCGCCGGTCGTCGAGCCAGGTGGTCTCGGGGCCCCAGTAGACGTCCTCCTCGGCCTCCCAGACGTCGGCACGGCCGCCGGCGAAGCCGAAGGTCTCGAAGCCCATCGTCTCCAGCGCGACGTTGCCGGTGAGGACCAGCAGGTCGGCCCAGGAGAGGTTCTGGCCGTACTTCTTCTTGACCGGCCACAGCAGGCGGCGGGCCTTGTCCAGGTTGCCGTTGTCGGGCCAGCTGTTGAGCGGGGCGAAGCGCTGCTGGCCGGCGCCCGCGCCGCCGCGGCCGTCGCTGATGCGGTAGGTGCCGGCGCTGTGCCAGGCCATCCGGATCATCAGCGGGCCGTAGTTGCCGAAGTCGGCCGGCCACCAGTCCTGCGAGGTGGTCAGCACCTCGGCGATGTCCCGTTTCACGGCCGCGAGGTCGAGGGCCCCGAAGGCCTCGGCGTAGTCGAACTCCTCACCGAGCGGGTTGCCGACGACGGGGTTCTTGGCGAGGATCTTCAGGTTGAGCCGCTCCGGCCACCACTGACGGTTTCCGCCGCCCTGCGTGGGGTGCGGGGCGCGTCCGTGGGCGACCGGGCAGCCGTCCGTCTCCTCGGTCTTCGCGTCGGTCACGATGGCGTCGTGGTTCTCGGACATGGGAGG
>NZ_JBIRFY010000055.1:0-1082 GCF_044327745.1 Streptomyces sp. NPDC018026 | reverse complement strand
CGATGATGGAGGTGCCCACGTCGACCGTGGTGCCCTCGGGGAAGTGCAGTTCGCGGACCACGCCGTCGTAGGGGATGGGCAGTTCGACGGCGGCCTTGGCCGTCTCGACCTCGCACACCACCTGCCCGTCGGTGACCGTGTCACCGGGCTGGACGTACCACTTGAGGATCTCGGCCTCGGTGAGCCCCTCACCCACGTCGGGCATCTTGAACTCACGCACGGAACTGTCCGTCATCGTCGTCACGCTCCCCTCCTCAGTACGCCAGCGAGCGGTCGACGGCATCCAGCACCCGGTCCAGATCGGGCAGGTACTCCTCCTCCAGACGCGCCGGCGGATACGGCGCGTGGTAGCCGCCGACCCTCAGCACCGGGGCCTCCAGATGGTAGAAGCAGCGCTCCGTGATCCGGGCCGCGATCTCCGCACCCGAACCCAGGAACACCGGCGCCTCGTGAACCACCACCAGACGGCGGGTCTTCTCCACCGACGCCTGAACGGTGTCGAAGTCCACCGGCGAGATCGACCGCAGGTCGACCACCTCCAGGGAACGCCCCTCCTCGGCGGCCGCGTCGGCGACCTCCTGGCACAGCTTCACCATCGGACCGTACGCGGCAAGCGTCAGGTCGCTGCCCTCGCGCACCACCCGCGCGGCGTGCAGCGGGCCCGGGATGGCCTCCGCGTCCACCTCGGCCTTGTCCCAGTAGCGGCGCTTGGGCTCGAAGTAGATCACCGGGTCGTCGCTCTGGATGGCCTGCTGCATCATCCAGTACGCGTCCGCCGCGTTGGACGGGCTGACCACCTTCAGGCCCGCCACGTGCGCGAACAGCGCCTCGGGGGACTCGGAGTGGTGCTCGACCGCGCCGATGCCGCCGCCGTAGGGGATGCGGATGACGACCGGCATCCTGACCTTGCCCAGCGAGCGGGCGTGCATCTTCGCCAGCTGGGTGACGATCTGGTCGTAGGCCGGGAAGACGAAGCCGTCGAACTGGATCTCCACCACCGGCCGGTACCCGCGCAGGGCCAGGCCGATCGCGGTGCCGACGATGCCGGACTCGGCCAGCGGGGTGTCGATGACCCGGTCCTC
>NZ_JBIRFY010000054.1:0-1101 GCF_044327745.1 Streptomyces sp. NPDC018026 | reverse complement strand
CACCGCCGACGGATCCACCACCGCCCGCACCCCAACCAACCCCGGCACCGTCACACCCACCCCAAACCCCACACCCGTGTCATTCCACTCGGACACCACCCGTCGCCGCTCCGCCGCGTCCAGGACGTCGACATCGCTCAGCCGCGTGTCCAGGGAGTCGGTCATGACCGTCAGCACCCGTATGAACCGTTCGGCGAGCCGCGTGACCGTGGCGGTCTCGAACAGGTCGGCCGCCGCGCTGATCACCCCGCGCAGTCCGGCCGGGGCGCCGTGCGCGTCGAAGGACTCGCCCACGCTGACGTCCAGGTCGACCTTGGCCGCGGCGGACGCCGGCAGCAGGGAGTCGACGTGCACGCCCGGGAGGTCGAGGGCCGTTCCGGCGTTGTTCTGCAGGGTGAGCATCACCTGGAAGAGGGGGTGGCGGGCCAGGGAGCGGGTGGGGGCCAGTTCTTCCACCAGCCGCTCGAAGGGCACGTCCTGGTGGCCGTAGGCACCCAGACCCGCTTCGCGCACCCGCTCGAGGATCTGCGTGAAGGTCGGGTCACCCGTCAGGTCCGTACGGATCACGAGAGTGTTGACGAAGAAGCCGACGAGGTCGTCCAGCGCTTCATCAGCCCGCCCCGCCACCGCCACCCCGATCGGGATGTCCGTGCCCGCACCCAGCCGGCTCAACGTCACCGCGAGCGCGGCCTGCACCACCATGAACACCGTCACACCCTCGGCGCGCGCCAACTCCTGCACCCTGGCATGCAGTTCGGCACCCGTCTCCAGCGGCACCCGAAGACCCCGATGCGAGGCCACCGCAGGCCGCGGCCGGTCCAGCGGCAACTCCAGCTCCTGCGGAACCCCCGCCAACACCTCCCGCCAGTACCCCACCTGAGACGCGTACAAGCCGTCCGGATCACCCTCATCACCGAGCAACTCCCGCTGCCACAGCGCATAGTCCGCGTACTGCACCGCCAACGGAGCCCAGTCCGGCACACCACCCCGGCAACGCGCGGCGTAGGCCACCGACAGATCCCGCGCCAGCGGACCACTCGACCAGCCGTCACCCGCGATGTGATGCACGGTCAGCAACAGCACGTGCTCATCCGGAGCGAC
>NZ_JBIRFY010000053.1:0-1195 GCF_044327745.1 Streptomyces sp. NPDC018026 | reverse complement strand
AACACAGTGGACGCGAGCAACTGAGGACAAGCCCTCGGCCTATTAGTACCGGTCACCTCCACACCTCACGGTGCTTCCAGATCCGGCCTATCAACCCAGTCGTCTACTGGGAGCCTTAACCCCTCAAGGGGGTGGGAGTCCTCATCTCGAAGCAGGCTTCCCGCTTAGATGCTTTCAGCGGTTATCCCTCCCGAACGTAGCCAACCAGCCATGCCCTTGGCAGAACAACTGGCACACCAGAGGTTCGTCCGTCCCGGTCCTCTCGTACTAGGGACAGCCCTTCTCAAGACTCCTACGCGCACAGCGGATAGGGACCGAACTGTCTCACGACGTTCTAAACCCAGCTCGCGTACCGCTTTAATGGGCGAACAGCCCAACCCTTGGGACCGACTCCAGCCCCAGGATGCGACGAGCCGACATCGAGGTGCCAAACCATCCCGTCGATATGGACTCTTGGGGAAGATCAGCCTGTTATCCCCGGGGTACCTTTTATCCGTTGAGCGACGGCGCTTCCACAAGCCACCGCCGGATCACTAGTCCCGACTTTCGTCCCTGCTCGACCCGTCGGTCTCACAGTCAAGCTCCCTTGTGCACTTACACTCAACACCTGATTGCCAACCAGGCTGAGGGAACCTTTGGGCGCCTCCGTTACTCTTTAGGAGGCAACCGCCCCAGTTAAACTACCCATCAGACACTGTCCCTGATCCGGATCACGGACCCAGGTTAGACATCCAGCACGACCAGACTGGTATTTCAACGACGACTCCACCCACACTGGCGTGCGAGCTTCAAAGTCTCCCAGCTATCCTACACAAGCCGAACCGAACACCAATATCAAACTGTAGTAAAGGTCCCGGGGTCTTTCCGTCCTGCTGCGCGAAACGAGCATCTTTACTCGTAGTGCAATTTCACCGGGCCTATGGTTGAGACAGTCGAGAAGTCGTTACGCCATTCGTGCAGGTCGGAACTTACCCGACAAGGAATTTCGCTACCTTAGGATGGTTATAGTTACCACCGCCGTTTACTGGCGCTTAAGTTCTCAGCTTCGCCCCACCGAAATGGAGCTAACCGGTCCCCTTAACGTTCCAGCACCGGGCAGGCGTCAGTCCGTATACATCGCCTTACGGCTTCGCACGGACCTGTGTTTTTAGTAAACAGTCGCTTCTCGCTGGTCTCTGCGGCCACCCCCAGCTCA
>NZ_JBIRFY010000052.1:0-1218 GCF_044327745.1 Streptomyces sp. NPDC018026 | reverse complement strand
CCGGGTCGTGCGGCGTTCGTGGAGACGCGGCTGAAGCCGAAGCAGATCATCTGGTTCGGTGCGAAGGAGGAGCGTCCGTACACGCTGGCGGTGCGCAGGTCGGGGGTGGATCCGACCGAGGTGGAGGGGACGTATGTCCAGCGTGGGTTCCTGCCGCGCTGGCTGGCGACGTTTTTCGGGATCTTCCTGGCGTTGGCGATCGCGTTCGTGATGATCTGGATCGCGTACAAGCCGCAGGTCCGCACGAGTGCGACCGAGCAGACCGAGCAGGCCGGTGCCGCGCTCGCGCCCAGCCCCAGTGCCACGCCGGAGACCCTCCCCAGCAGTGCCGAGTCCGCGCCCGAGGCGGAGCCCGAGCAGCCGGCCTCCGAGAAGCCCGAGAACGACGGCGCCGGTGACGGCGGCGGAGGCGACGGCGGCGACAAGGGCGGCGGGGAGTCCAAGAAGCCCGCCAAGCCCGACGTGGTCCCCGCCATGAACGTCATGCTGCGCAACGCCACCACTCACATGTGCGCCGACATCCCCGGACGGGAGAAGGGCAAGATCAACGGGGTCGTCCAGCAGGCCAACTGCCACGAAGAGGGCGACAACGAGTACTGGAACCTCGAGGTCAAGTACGAGCACGGCGGCCCCAACGGGGTCAAGCTCTTCCAGATCCGGAACGTCACGGACCAGCTGTGCATGGACCTCGGTGAATACGGCGCCCGCCCGGAGGGAACGGGGGTCGCCGAGTTCCACTGCAACGGCACCAAGGCGGACAACCAGCTGTGGTGGATCGACAAGCAGGCGAGCGGCGACTACTGGATCCGCAACTTCGCCAGTGCCCACAAGTGCCTGAACGTGAAGGGCCAGAACGGCGGCACCGAGACTCCGCTGAACATCGCCACCTGCACCAACACCGACGACCAGGAGTGGAAGATCATCCGCCCGTCGAAGGACTGACGCGCCGGGTCCGAAAAGTCGTACGATCAGGCACCTCGGGGCAGCGAGTACTGCCCCGGGTACCGCTGACCCGTGGGGAGTTGACCCGTAGCGTCGGCGTGTGAGCCTGTGGACTTCCCTGGAGCCCGCGTCCGCGACTGTGGACCCCGGCAGTAGTACCCGTGTGCGCCTGAGGGTGCGCAATACCGGTGACGTGGTGGATGAGTACCGGTTCGAGCCAGTGGGGGATGTGGCTCCCTGGACGACGGTGGAGCCGCAGACGCTGCGGTTGTATCC
>NZ_JBIRFY010000051.1:0-1455 GCF_044327745.1 Streptomyces sp. NPDC018026 | reverse complement strand
CCCACCCCACCACACACCACAGCCACCGCACCCGGATCCACCCCAACCCACGACCCAAACAACTCAGGCACCAACACCCCCGACACACCACCCACCCCACCACCCCACTCATCCAGAAGCTCCCGACGCCCGGCCGGGTCCAGCACCTCCAGCGCACGCAGCCGGATGCCCGGGTCCTCCCCCAGCGCATGCACCAGGTTGCGCAAGGCCGTGTGCAGCAGCGCGCACACCCGGGCCGGATCGGCCGGCGCCACCGCCTCGACACTCAGCACGAAGTCGATTCCGTTGTCGTCGACGGCGGCGGTCACGGGATAGTTGGTGCCCTCCCGGTTGACCAGCGTCCGGATTCCTTCGAGACCGATGCCCGCGCCTTCGGTGGCGGTTCGCGGGACGGACCGGTTGTGCCGGTAGTTGAACAGCGAGGTGAACAGGGGAGCATCGCCCGGAACACCGCTGACCTGCTGCGCGAGGGCAAGCGGGGCATGCTCGTGCACCAGCAGCTCCGCCAGCTGGTCACGCAGGTCGGTCAGGGCATCGCGCACGCCTGAGGAGTCGCCGCGGACGCGCACCGGCAGCGTGTTGATGAAGAGCCCCGGTACCCGGTCCGAGCCGACGCCGGCGTTCACCCGCCCGAACAGCACCGTGCCGAACACCACGTCGTCCCGCCCGGACACGGAAGCCAGCACACGGGCCCACGCGAGATGGAAGACGGTCGCCGCGCTCACTCCAAGCTTTCGCGCCACCTTCCGCGTATGGGCGGCGAGTTCCGAGTCGACGTCCAGCCGTGCGCGATTCACCCCGCTGCCGTCGCCACGCACGTCGAGGAGGCCGTACGGTGCGGTCGTCTCGGTCACGTCTCCGAGCAGACCGGCGAAGTAGCGCTCGTGCTCCTCCCGGGGCACGCCGAGCCGGGCCTGCGCGACGAAGTTCCGGAACGGCAGCGGTTCGGGCAGCGTCTCGCCCTGCCCCGACATGAACGAGTCCAGTTCCGCCAGGAGTACGTCGAGCGTGGTGTGGTCCTGCACCAGGTGGTGGATGCGCAACAGAGCCAGCCAACGGCCGTCGCCGCCGGGGGCGAGGGCAGTATGCACCTGGATCAGCGGAGCGCGGCCGAGGTCCATCCATGCCCCGTCCAGGGACATCAACTGGTCCACGGGATCGGCGCCCAGAGGATCGAGTGTGACCTCGTGGACGGGCAGTTCGGCGTGGCGCTGCACGACCTGGACCGGCTCACGCAGGCCCTCCCACACGATGGCTGTGCGGTAGATGTCGTGCCGGTCCACCACCTGCTGCAGCGCGGTCAGGAAGCCGTCGAGAAGCGTGCGCGACTCGAATCCGACGACGGTCGGCGATGCGTACACGTCTGTGCCGCTGTCCGCGGCCATCCGGTGGTGGAAGAGGATGCCTTCCTGGAGCGGGGCCAGGGGATAGACGTCGGCGATGTTGGAGGCGCCT
>NZ_JBIRFY010000050.1:0-1559 GCF_044327745.1 Streptomyces sp. NPDC018026 | reverse complement strand
CGATCTGCACAGCCTGACTCCCAGTCCATCCGTGACGTTCAGCGGAGGATAGAACCAGGCACTGACAAGAAGGTCCCGAGGTTAAAGAACAAGCTGAGTGTCTGTCTGAGATCCCTGGGTCAGTTCGCAGCGGGTTCGGCAGTGTCTCTGGACTCCGCTGTGACGGCCCAGCGCTCGTGGTCTCTCCATGCACCGTTGATGAATTGGAAGGCGGTTGAGTAGCCCTCGCGCCGGAATCCGAGGCGTTTGACGAGGTTCAGGGAGGAAGTGTTGTCGGGCTGGATGTTCGCCTCCAGCCGGTGTAGCCCAAGCTTGTCGAAGGCGTACTGGATGACGAGCCTGAGTCCCTCGGTCATGTAGCCGTGGCCGGCTGTGGAGCGGTAGGCGGTGTAACCCAGACACCCGTTTTGGAAGCTGCCGTGGACGATGTTGTTGATGTTGGCTCCGCCGACGATCTCGTCTGTGCTGCGCAGGCAGATCACGAATCCCTCGTGATCTGCCTGCGCAAGCCGGGCAAGGTAGTTGTCGAAGGCTTCCTTCGTCTGCTCGCGGACTCCAAGCCAACGCTGCAGCATTTCGGCGCTGTCTCGCGCCAGCGCCGAACGTTCCTCGAAGTCCTCACGGCAGACGTGGCGGATGGCCACTCTCGGCCCTAGCAGGAGATAGGTGGGTATTGCCATCCGGGGATCTTATGCAGGTGACTTCCTCGACCACCTGGGCTGAGGTCCCTTCCGGGTGAGCCTGCGGGTCATCAGCGTGATGAGTGCCCAGGTCAGGTGGGCTTCCGAGTGTTGCGGCAGGCGCTCATAGTCACGGACGTTGCGGCGGGACTTCATGATCCAGCCCAGGGTCCGTTCGACCTTCCAGCGTCGGGGCAGGACGACGAAGCCCTTCGCTCCGCGTGGCCGGGAGACGGTCTTCAAGGTCATCTTCAGGAAGTCGTCGGACCAGGTGGTGAGCTGGCCGGCATAGGCGGAGTCGGCCCAGATCTGGGTGATCTGGGGCTGCATGACGCGCAAGCGCCAGAGGAGTTCGCGGGCGGCGTCGCGGTCGGTGGTGTCGGCGGGCGTCACCGTGATCATCACTGGAAGTCCGAGGGTGTCGACGGCGATGTGTCTCTTGCGTCCGTTGATCTTTTTGCCTGCGTCGAAGCCGCGGGTGGCCTTGGAGACGGTCTCGGCTCCTTTGACGGACTGCGAGTCGACGATCAGTGTCACTGGCCAGGGGCATCGTCCCTGGCCAGTGCGGATCTGGCGGCGGAGCTGGTCACGCAGGAACGCCACGACCCCGGCCCGGTGCCAGCGGGCGAAGTGGTAGTAGACCGTCTGCCAGGGCGGGTAGTCGGCGGGCAGGGCCCGCCATTTGATGCCGTTGTCGACGACGTATCGGATGGCGTCGACGATTTCGCGGCGGTGCCACTTCTCCGGCCGGCCGCCCGTCTTGGTCCGGCAGGCCGGGACGGGTTGTGAGGTTCGGCTGTGATGTCGCTGGGATGTTCGGCGTTGTATGTCACTGACGTGTAGATGTATTCGTGCTGCTCAGGAGTAGTTGAGTCGCTC
>NZ_JBIRFY010000049.1:0-1684 GCF_044327745.1 Streptomyces sp. NPDC018026 | reverse complement strand
CGTGGGGGGTTGACGGCGGAGCGGTTTGTGGCGTGTCCGTTCGGTGGTGTGGGTGAGCGTATGTATCGGACGGGGGACCGGGCGCGTTGGACGGCTGATGGTCAGTTGGTGTTCGCGGGGCGGGTGGACGAGCAGGTCAAGATCCGCGGCTTCCGGGTCGAACCGGGTGAGGTGGCCGCGGCCCTCACCGCGTGCGCGGGTGTCGCACAGTGCGTGGTGGTGGCCCGTGAGGAGACGGCCGGCGACACGCGGCTCGTCGCCTATGTCGTCGCCGACCCTGGAGACGCGTCGACGGTCGAACTGGTCGATGCCGTAAGGGAATTCGCTGAGGATCTGCTGCCGCAGTACATGGTGCCCTCGGCGGTCGTGGTCCTGGACGAGCTGCCGCTGACGGTCAACGGCAAACTCGACCGGGCGGCGCTGCCCGCACCGCGGTTCGCGACGGGAACGGGCCGGGCGCCGGCCAGCGTGCGGGAGGAACTCCTGTGCGCCGCGTTCGCGCACGTCCTCGGCCTGGACAGTGTCGGCGTGGAGGACGACTTCTTCGCGCTCGGCGGTCACTCGCTGCTGGCGATGCGACTGGTGAGCCGGGTGCGCGTGGTCCTCGGAGTGGAGCTGCCGCTGCGGGTGGTGTTCGAGGCGTCGACACCGGCCGCCCTGGCGACACGCCTCGGGCGGGCGGGTGAGGGGCGGGTCGGCGTCACCGCGACGGCGCGTCCGGAGCGCATACCGCTGTCGTTCGCCCAGCAACGTCTCTGGTTCCTCGCCCAGTTGGACGGTCCGAGCGCTACGTACAACACGGCGGTGGCGTTGCGTCTGACCGGTGAGCTCGACCGCGACGCGCTCGCTGCCGCGCTGCGGGATGTGCTGGAGCGCCACGAGGTGCTGCGCACCGTGTTTGTGGCGGCCGACGGCGAGCCGTACCAGCGCATCCTGCCGGCCGAGGAGGCCGTGTTCGAGCTGGAAGCGGAGCGGATTGCGCAGGAGCAGCTGCCGGAACGGGTGGCCGGGGCCGCACGCCGTCCGTTCGACCTTGAGGCCGAAATCCCCATCCGCGCAGCGCTTTTGCAGACCGGGCCGACCGAGCACGTGCTGGTCCTGGTGGTCCATCACATCGCCTGGGACGGCTCCTCGGCGAGCCCCTTCGCACAGGATCTGTCGACGGCATACGCGGCCCGGTGCGAGCGGCGGGAACCCGAGTGGACCGTGCTGCCGGCCCAGTACGCGGACTACACCCTGTGGCAGCGGGAGCAGCTCGGCGACGGAGACGACCCGGATAGCTTGCTGTCCCGTCAGGTCGACTACTGGCGAGACAGGTTGGCAACGGCACCGGAAGAGTTGGAGCTGCCCACTGACCGGCCGCGGCCGGCGGTGGCGTCCCACAAGGGCCATCATGTGTCTCTGGACATTCCGGCCGAGGTGCATGAACGTCTGGTGCGGCTGGCTCGTGAGCGGGGGGTGACCCTGTTCATGGTGATGCAGGCCGCCCTGGCGGTGACGCTCAGCAAGGTCGGTGCGGGCACCGACATCCCGATCGGCTCGGCGGTCGCCGGTCGCACCGACGAGTCGGTGGACGGGATGGTCGGCTTCTTCGTGAATACGTTGGTGTTGCGGACGGATTTGTCGGGGGATCCGACGTTTGATGAGCTTCTTGAGCGGGTGCGTGGGGCGGGTCTGGATGCTT
>NZ_JBIRFY010000048.1:0-1917 GCF_044327745.1 Streptomyces sp. NPDC018026 | reverse complement strand
CGCGAGGCCGCGTCCCGAGCGCATCCCGCTCTCCTACGCCCAGCAACGCCTCTGGTTCCTCCACCAGCTCGAAGGACCCTCGGCCACCTACAACACCGTGCTCACGCTGCGGCTCGGCGGCGCGCTCGACGTGGACGCCCTGCGCGCGGCGATCGGAGACGTCGTCGCCCGGCACGAGAGCCTGCGGACGGTCTTCACCGAGGACGAACGAGGCGCGTACCAGATCGTGCTGCCCGTGGAGGCGGCCTCGACGCCCTTCACCGTCGTCGACGTGACCGAGGAGGAGATCGGCGACCGGCTCGACGAAGCCGTCGGCCACCGCTTCGACCTCGCCCAGGAACTTCCCGCGCGCACCTCGTTGTTCCGGGTGTCGGAGCAGGAGCACGTACTGCTGCTCCTCATCCATCACATCGCCAGTGACGCCTGGTCCCGCGCCCCGCTGGCCCAGGACCTCACGGCCGCCTACGCGGCCCGCGTCCGCAGCGAGGCGCCCGCCTGGGCCCCGCTCACCGTCCAGTACGCCGACTACGCGCTCTGGCAACAGGAGATACTCGGCGACGACACCGACCCGGAAGCCCTCGCGGGCCGCCAGCTCGCCTACTGGAAGCAGCAGCTCGCCGGCCTGCCCGCACAGCTCGACCTCCCCACCGACCGGCCCCGACCGGCGGTCGCGGGCTACTCGGGCGACCGTGTTCCGTTCACCGTGCCGACGGAGCTGCACACGCGGCTGACGGAGCTGGCGCGTGCCACCAACACCAGTGCCTTCATGGTGATCCAGGCGGCGGTCGCCGTCCTGCTCACCCGTCTCGGCGCCGGTGAGGACATCCCGATCGGCACCCCCGTCGCCGGGCGCACGGACGACGCCGCCGACGACCTGATCGGGCTCTTCATCAACACCCTCGTCCTACGCACGGACACGTCCGGTGATCCCACCTTCCGCCGGCTCCTCGACCGGGTGCGGGACACCGACCTGGCCGCCTACGCGCACCAGGACCTCCCCTTCGAGCGGCTGGTCGAGGCACTGAACCCGGCCCGCACGCTGTCCCATCACCCGCTCTTCCAGGTCCTGCTGACCTTCAACAACACGGACCACGAGGGCGCGCTGAAGGACATCTCCGAGCTTCCGGGGCTCACCGTCGCGCTCCGGGAGGTCCAGCGGACCTCGTCGAAGTTCGACCTCTCCTTCGGGTTCGCGGAGTCCTTCGACACGTCTCGGCGGCCACAAGGCATCGATGCGGCACTGGACTTCAGTACGGAACTTCTCGACCGCCGGTCCGCCCAGGCGATCGCGGAGCGGTTCCTGCGGGTGCTGGAAGCCGTCACCACAGCCCCGGACCGGCCGATCGGCGCCGTCGAACTGATGGACGCGGTCGAGCGTGAGCGGGTCCTGGTGGAGTGGAACGGGGCCCCCACCGAGCTTCCGGGGACGCCGCTCCACGAACTGATCAGCGAGCAGGCCCGACAGACGCCGGACGCCGCAGCGGTGATGTGCGACGGCACCACCCTGACCTACGCCGAGCTGGACGGGCGCGCCAACCAACTCGCCCGGCACCTGCTCGAACAGGGCCTCGGCGCCGAGGACTTCGTCGCGATCGCGCTGCCCAAGTCCCTGGACGCAGTAGTCAGCATGCTGGCCGTGCTCAAGAGCGGCGCGGCCTACCTGCCGATCGACCCCGACTACCCCGCCGAGCGCATCGCCTACATGCTCGACGACGCCCGGCCTGCTCTGACCCTCACCGAGGCGGTGGACGCCGCTGCGTATGCGAGCCGTCCCGACGGTCCGCTCACGGACGCGGAGCGCCGTAGCCCGTGGTCGGCGCGACACGCGGCCTACATGATCTACACCTCGGGCTCCACCGGCCGCCCCAAGGGCGTCGTCATCGAACACCACGCCCTGGCCACCTACCTCCACCGCGC
>NZ_JBIRFY010000047.1:0-2054 GCF_044327745.1 Streptomyces sp. NPDC018026 | reverse complement strand
GGCAACGCCGCACGATCCAACTTCCCGTTCACCGACAACGGCAACGCATCCAGAACCACGATCCCCGACGGCACCATGTACCCCGGAAGCCGATCGCCCACGAACAGTCGTACGCTGTCGGCCAGTTCAGACGACTCACCGTCCGGTTCGGCCGGGACGACGTACCCGACCAGGCGCTTCTCACCGGCCTCGTCCTCGCTTACGGTCACCGCGGCCTGTGCCACGGAAGGGTGCGCGGCCACGGCGGCCTGCACCTCGCCGGGCTCGATGCGGAAGCCTCGGATCTTCACCTGGTCGTCGGTGCGGCCCACGAAGGCGAGTTGTCCGTTCCGCGTCCAACGCACTCGGTCGCCGGTGCGGTACAGCCGCTCACCGGTGGCACCGAACGGATGCGCCACGAACCGCTCGGCCGTCAGACCGGGCCTGCCGAGGTATCCCCTGGCGAGCCCTTCACCCGCCACATAGAGCTCTCCCGCCGTACCGACGGGCACCGGGTTGAGCGATGCGTCAAGGACGTACGCCTGGGTGTTGGCGTTGGGCCGGCCGATGGCGGGCTCGTCGCCCGGTGCCAGCGGTCCTGCCATGGTCACGCACACCGACGCCTCGGTCGGGCCGTAGGCGTTGACGAAGCGGCGGCCCGGAGCCCAGCGGGAGATCAGGTCGCCGCTGAGCGCGTCACCGCCGGAGAACAGCGTGGCCACCGGGGCCAGCTCCTCGGGCTCCAGTACGCCGAGGGCCGCGGGCGGGAGCAGCATGTGCGTCACACCGTGTCGTGCCACCACGTCGGCGAGGCCGGCGCCGGGCAGGAGTTCCTCGGCGGGCGCCACCACCAGGCAGGCCCCGGTCCACAGGGCCATCAGCAGTTCCCAGGTCGCGGCGTCGAAGCCGACGGACGCGAACTGCAGGACGCGGCTGCTGCCGTCGGTCTCCCAGCCCCGAACCGTCAGCAGGTTCACCGCACCCCTGTGGGGCACGACGACGCCCTTGGGCGTTCCGGTGGAGCCGGAGGTGTAGATCACGTAGGCGGGGTGTCCCGGGAGCAGGGTCGTGCGGCGCTCGTGCTCCGCCACGGCCGCGTCGGCCGTCGCCGCCAGTAGGGCCGTCGTCCCGGGGTCGTCGACGACCACGGTCGGAACCGTCTCGGGCACGCTCCCGGCTGCTGTCCGGGAGGTCACGGCGCAGCAGGCGCCCGCGTCCTGGAGCATGAACGTCACCCGGTCGGCCGGGTACGCCGGGTCGACCGGCAGGTAGGCGCCGCCCGCCTTCAGCACACCCAGCAACGCCACGACCAGATCGACACCACGCTCCATGCACACCGCGACCACCGACTCCGGACCCACACCCTCCGCAACCAGCAACCGCGCCAGCCGGTTCGCCCGCACCTCCAGCTCCCCGTACGACACCGAGAACCCGTCGGCAACCACCGCCGGCGCCTCCGGCGTGCGCACCACCTGCGCCTCGAAGAGCTCAGGCAGCGTTCCGGTGGCGGTGTCGGCCGCGGTCTCGTTCCACTCGGTCAGGACCTTGCGTCGTTCCTCTTCGTCGAGGAGGTCCACCGCACCCGGTCTCAGATGCGGGTCGGCCGTCACGGCCGCGAGTACGCGGGTCAGCCGTCCCACGATCCGTTCCGCCGACTCCGGGTCGAACAGGTCGGCGGCCGCGGTCAACGTGCCGTGCAGCCCTGCGGGTGCGCCAGCGGCGTCGAAGGTCTCGCCGAACGTGATGTCCAGGTCGAACTTGGCCGCAGGCCGGCCCGCCCCGTACCGCTCGGTCCGTACGCCCGGCAGGTCCACGGGGGTGCGAGTGTCGTTCTGTGCCGTCAGCGCCACCTGGAAGAGGGGGTGGCGGGCCAGGGAGCGGGTGGGGGCCAGCTCTTCCACCAGCCGCTCGAAGGGCACGTCCTGGTGGCCGTAGGCACCCAGACCCGCTTCGCGCACCCGCTCAAGGATCTGCGTGAACGTCGGGTCACCCGTCAGGTCCGTACGGATCACGAGAGTGTTGACGAAGAAGCCGACGAGGTCGTCCAGCGCTTCATCAGCCCGCCCCGCCACCGC
>NZ_JBIRFY010000046.1:0-2080 GCF_044327745.1 Streptomyces sp. NPDC018026 | reverse complement strand
CTTGTTCTTTATCTACCAAGATCTTCCGGGTTTGCCGATGGCCTTGAGGGTCTCGGGACGCCTGACGGTTTTGCCGACGTCGTAGCGGGGTGCCCGGTGTTTGTTCTTGGCGCCGGGTGGCCGTCCAGGTCCGGCGCCTTGAGGTTTGGGAACACGGGCCGGGCAGGCGAGATGAGCGCGGATGTTCCTGAACCCCCGGCGGACCCGGGCCGGGGTGAGCCGGCCGGAGGTGGTGGGCCTCTCCCAGGGCCTGCGGAGGTCAGCGGCCAGGGGCCGGGCGAGCCGGAGCTGGGTGTGCGCGACGATCAGGAGCCAGGTCCAGCGGTCCGCGGCGTCGGGAGTACGGAGTTTCGGGGTGGTCCAGCCGAGGGTCTGTTTCGCGAAGCGGAAGGTGTGCTCCAGATCGAAACGGCGGAGAAACGCCTGCCAGAAGCGGTCCACGTCATCCGCGGTGGCGCCGGTCTTGGAGGACCATAACCACACCGGCGGAGCATCCCGGTCCTTCGACAGGTGCTCAACCTTCAGGCGGATCAGCGTCCCTTCAACCAAGGGCAGTTCGCCTTCGTGGTCCAGCCATGAGGACCGGTGGGTGAGCCGGGGGTGGACCCGGTCCCATGCCTGGGTTTCGGCCTTGCCGTAGTTGGTGGTGTCCGTGATCGTGGTGATGGCCGGCTCGGGCCAGGTCTCCGGTTCGGCGAAGCGGAATTCCGGGCCGTGCTTAGGCGGACGGCCATTCACGCCGTGCATCCTCGGTGGCTTCGGCAGGCGCATGACGCGGTCGGAGCGGACCCGGCCGACCAGCTCGACCGGCAGGTCGCGCAGGACCCAGGCCAGACGGGTGACGTCATAGCCGGCGTCACTGACGATCACGATGGCCGGGTCCCCGGCATTCCACTGGCCGGCGGTGATGAGCCGCTCGACGACACCTCGCAGTTGGTCGGCCGTGATGGCGGTCGCGTCGTCCACTGGCCCCAGCCGCACCGCATCCAAGATTGCGGTCCAGGACGTGGCGCCCGGCTCCAGCACAGCGACGAAGGAGTAGGGCCAGCCCGGGATGAACTGCGAGGCCGTCTTCGCACGGCCGTAGACATGGCAGAACAGTCGGTCCGCCGAACAAGGCGCGTCCGAACGAAGCCACGGCGAGACATCGACCGCCAGGACCAGGCGTCCGCCGTCGAACCGCGGCAGCGACAGCCCGGCCAGCGCCATACGCAGCTGGTCGGCGTCGATCCTGCCGTGGTTCAGGCCGCCGTACATTGCTCCGTGGCCACGTCGATGCTCGGGCAGCAACGTCAGGTCCACCGGCGTCTTCACCGCCCCGTCCGCACACAGCATCGCGTCCACCAACTCGAACAGCTCGTCGCGTCGCGCGCTCAGACACTCGTAGAACTCACCCCGGAAGCGTGACGCTTCCGCGAGCGCCTCCCTCCGGACAGCATCAGGCAGCAGACTCACCCTCACGGCCTTCGTCGTGGTTACGTGCACCTTGGTCGGAGCACATGATCAGACGAAGGCCGCCCCCACGTCCGGCGAATCCACACGTGAGCCACCTAGTTCGAAGATCATTCGAGCTGATACACGGCTCCGTCACACTGTCTCGGCGCTGATGACGACGTCAACCGCGCGAGCCCATCCCTGCGGATCGTCAACCGAGACCCGCACTCGCCGCCTACCTGGCTGCCCGAGCAGGGAAGTAGTGAATCGGCTCTCGCCAACGACATCCCCCACCACGAGCCGACCGTCACTCAGCAGAAGATGCCCGTCGAACACGGTGGTCAGAGGCTCTCTGTCACTTCCGTGGTCATCCGCGTCGCCGCGATCCTGGAAGACTCGAACCTTGACCAGCGCAACCTGGGCCTGCACCCGAACGATGAGGTGCGTGTCGCATGCAGCGGCAGGAGCGCCGTCGAGGGCCAACGTGGTGGGGATCCACTCGGTCGAACCGAGCGCCATCACCGGGTGATTCACATACAGGTCTACCCCTGCGATCTGCACAGCCTGACTCCCAGTCCATCCGTGACGTTCAGCGGAGGATAGAACCAGGCACTGACAAGAAGGTCCCGAGGTTAAAGAACAAGCT
>NZ_JBIRFY010000045.1:0-2200 GCF_044327745.1 Streptomyces sp. NPDC018026 | reverse complement strand
GGTCGCAGGTTGGTGAATACGTATGGTCCGACTGAGTCGACGGTGATGGTGACGGCGGGTGGGGTGGAGGGTGTGGGGTCGGTGGTGCCGATGGGGGCGCCGGTGGCGAATACGCGGGTGTATGTGTTGGATGGTGGGTTGGTGCCGGTGCCGGTGGGGGTTGTGGGTGAGTTGTATATCGCTGGTGCGCAGTTGGCGCGGGGGTATGTGGGGCGTGGGGGGTTGACGGCGGAGCGGTTTGTGGCGTGTCCGTTCGGTGGTGTGGGTGAGCGTATGTATCGGACGGGGGACCGGGCGCGTTGGACGGCGGATGGTCAGTTGGTGTTCGCGGGGCGGGTGGACGAGCAGGTCAAGATCCGCGGATTCCGGGTCGAACCGGGTGAGGTGCGGGCCGTGATCGCTGCGCACCCCGGCGTCGCACGGGCCGCAGTTGTCGCATCAGAGGACGCGGCAGGTGAGACTCGCCTGGTGGCCTACATCGTGGCGACGGAAGACGATGTACAACTGGTCCCACGCATACGTGAGTTCGCGGCAGAGCGGCTTCCGGGACACATGGTGCCCTCGGCGGTCGTGGTCCTGGACGAGCTGCCGCTGACGGTGAACGGCAAACTCGACCGTGCCGCCCTGCCGGAGCCCGAGCACACGTCCGGCTCGGGCCGGGCTCCGGCGACAGCACACGAAGAGTTCTTCTGCGCGGCGTTCGCCGAGCTCCTCGGGCTGCCCGAAGTGAGTGTCGCCGACGACTTCTTCACGCTCGGCGGCCACTCGCTCCTCGCCACGCGGCTGGCCGGTGAAGTACGCGCGGAATGGGGCGCGGAACTGCCGATCCGTGTGGTGTTCGAGACCCCGACACCGGCCGGACTCGCAGCCTGGCTGACAGGACAAGGCAGTCAGCAGACGAAATCCAGGCCCGTTCTACGGCCGATGCGCAAGCAGGAGGAGTCCTGATGATCCCGCTCTCGTTCGCCCAGCGCCGGCTGTGGTTCCTGGCGAAGTTGGAAGGCCCGAGCGACACTTACAACTTCCCGACGGTGCTACGCCTCTCCGGCTCGCTGAACCGGGAGGCTCTGTGTTCGGCACTGTGGGATGTGCTGGGGCGGCATGAAGTGCTGCGGACAGTGTTCCCGGAGTCCGGTGGCGAGCCGTACCAGCGCATCCTGGCGGTCGAGGAGACGGGGTTCGAGCCGGCGGTCACACGCGTCCCGCCGGAGGACCTGGCGGGTGCGGTGGCCGATGCGGCACGTCACACCTTTGATCTGGGTTCCGAGATACCGTTGCGTGCCAGCCTGTTCGAGGTCGGGCCCGACGAGCACGTACTCGTCCTGGTCGTGCACCACATAGCGTGGGACGGTTCGTCGGCGGCGCCGCTGGCCCGCGATCTGTCGGTGGCCTACACGGCTCGGTGCGAGGGGCGGCAGCCGGGCTGGGAAGCGCTGCCGGTTCAGTACGCGGACTACACGGTGTGGCAGCGTGAGCTGCTCGGCGCGGAGGACGACCCGGACAGTGTGCTGTCTCGACAGATCGGCTACTGGCGTGAGGTCCTGGCGGGAGCACCTGAGGAGCTGGAGCTACCCGTCGACCGGCCGCGTCCGGCAACGGCCTCCCACCGCGCGCACCGGGTGACGCTGGACATCCCGGCCCGGACGCACCAGCAGCTCGTGAAACTGGCTCGTGAGCGGGGGGTAACCCTGTTCATGGTGATGCAGGCCGCCCTGGCGGTGACGCTCAGCAAGGCCGGCGCGGGCACCGACATCCCGATCGGCTCGGCGGTCGCCGGTCGCACCGACAAGGCGCTGAACGGGTTGGTCGGCTTCTTCGTCAACACACTCGTGCTGCGCGCCGACCTGTCGGGAGACCCGACCCTCGAAACCGTGCTTGACCGGGTGCGCGAGGCCGGGCTCGGCGCCTACGAGAACCAGGACGTTCCGTTCGAGCGCCTGGTGGAGGAACTCGCCCCGACGCGTTCGCTGTCGCGGCACCCGCTGTTCCAGGTGATGCTCACCGTCCAGAACGTGGCGCGCACCACCGCGAGCGACGGCTCCGTTCTCGACCTGCCGGGTGTACGTGCCACCGCGGAGTCCTCCGGCGTCGCCGTGTCGAAGTTCGATTTGGAGGTGTCGGTTGGGGAGCGGTTTGGTGTGGGTGGTGTGCCGGCGGGGGTGAGTGGTCAGTTGGTGGGGTCGGCGGATTTGTTTGATGT
>NZ_JBIRFY010000044.1:0-2275 GCF_044327745.1 Streptomyces sp. NPDC018026 | reverse complement strand
ACCGCCCCTCACACCGCGCCGCATACGCCACCGACAGATCCCGCGCCAACGGACCCATCGACCAACCATCAGCCGCAATGTGATGAACCACCATCGCCAGCACATGCTCACCGGAACCGATCCCGAACAGCCACGCCCGCAACGGCACCTCTACCGACAGGTCGAACGCATACCTGCTCGCCCCCGACACCGCATCGCCGACCTCCTCCGGCGCAACATCAGCCACCACCAGATCCCAGTCCAGCTCCCCGACATCCAGCACCCGCTGAAACGGCTCGCCATCCGCCACCGGGAACACCGTACGCAACGACTCATGCCGCCCAATCACATCCCGCAAAGCCCGCGCCAGGGCTCCCCGGTCCAACTCCCCGGTCAACCGCAGCACAACCGGACTGTTATACGTCGGACTCGGCCCCTCCAACTGCCCGATGAACCACAACCTCCGCTGCGCGAACGACAACGGCACCCGCTCCGGACGCGCCACCGCCACCAACGCCGGCCGCGCCTCACCCGCCCCGGACAGCCTCACCGCCAACCCCGCCACCGTCGGCGCCTCGAACAACGCCCGAATCTCCACCTCAACACCCAGCACCGACCGCACCCGACTCACCAACCGAGTCGCCAACAGCGAATGACCACCCAACTCAAAGAAGTCGTCATCCACACCCACCGAGGGCAGACCAAGCACCTCCGCAAACGCAGCACACAGAATCTCCTCCTGCACCGTCGCCGGCCCCCTGCCACCAACCCCGGACCCAGACCCGAGATCGGGAGCCGGCAAAGCAGCCCGGTCGAGCTTGCCACTACCGGTCAACGGCACAGCATCCACAACCACCACCGCAGAAGGCACCATGTGCCCCGGCAACCGCGACGCCACAAACCCCCCAACAGCCACCGCAAGATCACTCACATCAGCATCCCCATCAACCGCCACGACATAAGCCACCAGGCGCCTGTCACCCGGGACATCCTCACGCGCCACCACCGCGGCCCGGGCGACACCCGGATGAGCAGTCACGACAGCCTGGACTTCGCCGGGCTCGACCCGGAAACCACGGATCTTGACCTGGTCGTCCGCCCGGCCCACGAAGACCAACCGACCGTCCGCCGCCCACCGCGCCCGGTCCCCGGTCCGGTACATCCGCTCACCCGCCGAACCACCGAACGGACACGCCACGAACCGCTCCGCGGTCGGTCCGGCCCGATCCACATAGCCGCGCGCCAACTGGGCCCCAGCGACATAGAGTTCACCGGTCACGCCCGGCGCGACCGGGTTCAGCGCGTTGTCCAGGACGTAGAGACGGGTGTTGGCCACGGGCGTGCCGACCGGCACCACCCCGGACGCCACCACCTCCTCGGTAAGACGCGTCGTGGCAACGCCGATCGTCGTCTCGGTGGGGCCGTAGTGGTTGAACACTTCCCGGTCCCCGGCCGCCGCCAGCAGCTCCGCCACCAGGGCGGGCGAGGCAGCCTCACCACCCAGCACCAACGACCGCGCGGGCAGCACCGCGGCCGCACCCAACGCCGCCACATGCGACGGCACCGCCTTCAGGAAATCGATCCCGTGCTCGGCCAGATACGCCGACACCACCACCGGGTCGGTGACCGCCTCCTCGTCCAGGACATGCAGCTCACCACCCGTCGTCAGACTCGCGAACACCACCGTGTTGCCCAGGTCGGTCGCCTGCCCCTGCAACACCGCATACCGGCCACCCGACACACCCAACCCCACCCGACCCGGCACCGACGCGACATAGTTCGCCAGCGCCCCATGCGGAACCGCCACCCCCTTCGGCACACCGGTCGAACCCGACGTATAGATCACATACGCCACCTGACCAGCCCCGACCGACACCTCAGGCGTCGTATCCGGCGCAGCCGCAAGCTGCATCGCGGTCAGTACACCGTCCACCGCCACCAGCCGATACCTGCCCGCCGGCAGATCCTCCAGAATCTCCTCCGTCGTCAGCGTCAACACCGCACGACTGTCCTGGAGTTGATGGGTTATACGTTCCGTCGGCTGCGTCGCGTCCACCGGCAGATACGCGGCGCCCACCTTCCACACGGCGAGTATGCCCGCGACGGTCTCCACACCCCGCGGCAGGCACAGCCCCACCACCGACTCCACACCCACGCCCTGCGCCACCAGATAGTGCGCCAGCCGGTTCGCCCGCGCATCCAGCTCGCGATACGTCACCGACTCCCCGCCGCAGACAACCGCCACCGCCTCCGGGGAACGCACCACCTGAGCCGCGAACAACCCAGGCACAATCGC
>NZ_JBIRFY010000042.1:0-3972 GCF_044327745.1 Streptomyces sp. NPDC018026 | reverse complement strand
CGTTATCGCCGGTTCGTTCGCGATCTGAGCATGTTTTGCAGCTCAGGACGGTTCTTCGATCGATGTGACGTGGTCAGCAGGGGCCGATGGTTCGCGTCCGCGGAACGGGGGTGTCGCCGCCTCGGCGGGCGAGTTCGCGTCGCAGGTCGAGGTTCTCGCCGTGGGCTCGTTCGAGCGCGTCCCGCAGGGCGTGTACTTCTTCTCGGTGCTGCTTCTTCAGGCGGGTGATCTGGCCGGTCAGTGCGAGGACGAGGGTGCTGTGCTCGTCCGCCGGAGGCGTCGGTGCGGGAACGGGTCGGGCCTGGGCCCGGAGTCGTTCGATGCGTCCTCGCAGGTCGGGGTGGTTATAGAGGAACGCATGGGAGACGCCGGCTTCCCTCTGGACGGCCTGAAAGGTGATCGGCTCACCGCGTTTGACCAGGGTGCGGATCGCCTTCTCTGCCGCCGTGGTCTTGGCCTGTGACTTGGCCTTCGCGGCGGTGGCGAGTGTCTGGGTGCGCTTGGAGCGAGCGTCGTCGGTCATGGCCGGGTCCTTCGGTGGCGGTCGAGGTCGAGGGTGAGCGGGACCGGGCCGGCGGGGGCAGCGCCGCAGCCGGCGCCCTGGATGGCGCGTCCGGGCTTGGAGCGGAGGGTGTCCAGGAGCTTGGTGAGGGCCGCGTGTTCGGCCCGCCGTTGCAGCAGCCAGACGTTGTCCTCGGGCATCGGGCGGCCGTGCCGCTGTTGGAACGCGGTGGTGCTGCGGTTGATCAGGGCCTCGGTCTCGTCCAACTGCCGTTCCAGAGCACTTTGGTGAGAGGCGTCGGTGACGAAGACCGAGCAGGTCAGACAGGCATTTCCCTTGTCGCAGGTCTGCAGGGGTGGCAGCAGGCACCAGCCGTGGGGCAGGAATCGGTCGGCGCGGTTGAACAGGTGGAGGCTGTCGTGGTCGTCGTGGGAGAAGGTGACGTGGGTGCCGTCTGCGCGGAGTTTCGCGGTGGCCAGGAACGCCTGCTCGGCGTGTTCCTGGCGGGCAGCGACGTAGTGCATCGTCATAGTCGGGGTCGCGTGTCCGGCATAGCGCATCAACACGTGGACGGGCAGGCCGAGTTCGGCGAGTCGGGTCAGCTTGGTGTGACGGAATCGGTGGGTGTGGCTGAGCCCGACGGACTTGCCCTTGCTGTCGGTGATCTTCACGATCTTGCTGAACTCGCGGAGCATCCAGCTGTAGGTGCCCGAGGGGTAGGGCTTGTCGCCCTGCCGGTTCCCGGTCCGCTGCAGGAACAGGTGACGCGGGGTGATGCCGGGGAAGTGCTCACGGACCCACCGTCGTTGTTCCTCGATGACCGCGACGACCTCGGCGTCGACGAGGATGTTGTCCGGCGCGATGTCGATCTTGCTCTGTGCGTAGTGGAAGCGGGCGATCTGTTCGCCTTCGGCGGCGTCGACGGCCCGGTCGGGGACCGGGGAGAGGCAGTCGAAGCGGCTGGTGCGGATCTCGCTGGCCCGTCGCCCGGTGAGGATCTGCAGCAGGATCATGCGCATGGCCTGCGGGTCGTCGAAGCCGCGGGTGGTGACCTGCTGTCCGTCACCGCGGGTGAGGGCCATCTCTTCGTGGCGGGCGAGCCCGAGCAGGGGCAGTGCGGCGGGGATCTGCGCGAGCGCGTGGTCGTCGACGTAGTGCTCGTCGTTGAGTTCGCGCCGGTCAGGGATGCGGGAGACCTGCCGGAACCAGCCGGCCGCGTGCGCGTCGGTGACCCGCGACCACGGGTTCGGCCCGAGGACCTGGCGGGCCTCGATGGGGTTCGCGGCGACGAACGCGAAGAGTTCGGCGACGGCCCGCAGGTCGTCGTTGACCAGGCGGGGATGGACGGGTTGCCCGGCGAACCGTTGCTCATTCTGTCGCAGGAGCCGGTTGGCGGGATCGGTGTCCCAGCGGCGGAAGGCTGCGGCCAGCTGGACCGCGTGGGCCGGGTCGCCCAGAACGTCGAGGGGGTCGGTGAAGGTCTGCAGCCACCGGTCGAAGCGGGCGAAGCACCGCATCCGCTCCTGGCTCACGGTCGACCAGCGCAACGTCCCGGCCTCCAATTGGGTGCCCAGGCACCACTTCACGGCCTCCCGCAGCCACGGCTGAGTGATCTTCGAGGGGGAACAGCCGTAGTGGGCCTGGGGTTCGTGCTCGGCCAGCGGAATCCGCGGATCGCAGCGCGGATGCCACTCGTCCAGAGACCACCAGGGCCCGTCCGAACAGCGGGCGAGGAGGGCCAGACGGGAGAAGCGGAAGATCACCCGCAGCCGGGCGACGCTGCCGCGGGGAATGAGGCGGCCCCAGCGGGTTGCATAGAACCACCGCTGCAGAGCGGCCGCGGTCTCCCAGTCCATGGTCCGGATCGAGGCAGGGAAAGGGTGCTGGTCGCGGATCGCGCGGCGCAGGATGTTCGCGAACTGGTTGGTGCCCAGCACCGAGGAGCGGGTCCCGTCCATCGCCTGCCAGTGCGCCATCCAGGCCAGTTCGGCGGCGATCCGGTCGGGCAGACCGGTCAGGTCGATGCTCCGGTCGCCGTTCTCGGTGATCTTCTCCCAGTCGTCGATGCCGTCCCTGATCACCGGCCCCTTCCAGGGCTCTGGCAACTCGGTCCAGAGCCGCCAGAACGGATCCTCGTCGCCGGCCGCATGGAGATGACGCTGTTCACCGGCCATCGTCGACCTGCCAGGCAGAGATGTACGACTTCCAGTTCGCCGCGGCCCGCAGGGCCTCGTCCTCGCGGACCCAGCCATAAAGGTCGAGCGTGGTCTGCACGTGTGCGTGACCGAGTCGGCGGGAGACCACCCACTCCGGCGTCCCGGCCAGCAACAGCGCGGTCGCGTGGCTGTGCCGGAACCAGTGCGGCGTCCAGGAGGCGGGGCCGACGCCCTTCTTGCGCAGGGCGGACACCTTGTCCCGCGCCGTGCCCTCGCGCAGGGCGGCCAGCAGCGGCGGCCGCTCCAGGTTCACCAGCAGCGGCGATCCGGTATCGATCTCGATGCCGAACTCGGCGGCCCGGCAGGCGAGGTGGGTGAGGTAGTCGGCGAATAGTCGCTCCAGGTCGCTGCCGACATAGACGCGTCGCGGGCGCATCATCTTCACCCTGGCCCCGTTCGTGTTGTCCTCGCGAGGCACGATCTCGGCATAGGGAGTGGAGCCACGGCCCATGACGAAGTCGCAGATCCGCAGGCCGAGGGCCTCTCCCAGGCGCATGCCGGTCTCCGCGAGCAGGGCGAACAGCAGCCGGTCGCGCAGGTTCCCTCTCCAGTCGCTGACCGTGGCGTCCGGCATCGCGCAGCCGTCCAGGATCGCCTGGATCTCGGTCGGCAGCAGCAGCGGAGGGCGCCCATGATGCCGCTGGCGCCGGACCCTGACCAGCGAGGACGGCGCGGGAGCGGTGCGGGCGTCCAGGTGCGCGAGCAGGCCCCGGGCCGGGGCCCGTCGCGGCGTCCCGCGCATGAGCCGGCCCGCGACCGGCACTGAGAAGACCGCCTCCTGCCAGCGGTAGAAGGAGATCAGCGCGGCCAGTCTCGCCTCCAACGTCCCGACCTCCGGGGCCTGTTCGGGCTCGACCAGGGTGTGCTCGACGGTGCGGCCATTGCGCAACCAGGACAGGAACCCCGCAACCGCCGGGACCCCGAGATCGCCCCACCTTCCGGTCTCGTCGCGCTGTTCGAGGAACGTCCACCACTGGGCCAGCGAAGTCGCATAGCCGCGGACCGTGTTCGGCGACCACAGCTGCCGATGGGCCTCCAGCCAGTCCTCGACCGGTGCGACGGTTCGGTACTTCTCGTCGATCACGGTCCACGTCCGCCGACCGTTCGCGGGCCGGACCGCCAAGCTATGCGCCACTGATGCCGTTCCGTCTCGTTGAAGAACTCCCGTTGATAGCAATGCATCAACGACGCAGAACGCTCACGGTGACGCTCGTTGCAGACAGCGAATCGAGGGGCTCACGCCCCGCTGATAAC
>NZ_JBIRFY010000041.1:0-4264 GCF_044327745.1 Streptomyces sp. NPDC018026 | reverse complement strand
AACCGCCCCGCCAACCCCGCCACCGTCGGCGCCTCGAACAACGCCCGCAACGGCAGCTCCACACCCAGCACCGCCCGCACCCGGCTCACCAACCGAGTCGCCAACAGCGAATGACCACCCAACACGAAGAAGTCGTCCTCGACACGCACCGACGGCACACCCAACACCTCGGCGAACACGGCACACAAAAGCTCCTCCCGCACCGTCACCGGACCACGCCCGACACCCACCCCAACCACCGCCAAGCCCGGGTCAGGCAACGCCGCACGATCCAACTTCCCGTTCACCGACAACGGCAACGCATCCAGAACCACGATCCCCGACGGCACCATGTACCCCGGAAGCCGATCACCCACGAATTGCCGTATGTCGTGAACGAGTTCATCGGTACCGGCGCCGGTCACCGGCACCACGTAGGCGACCAGCCGCAGGTCGGCGGTCCGGTCCGCGCGAGCCACCACCACGGCCTGCGCAACGGATGGACACGCGGTCACGGCGGCCTGGACCTCACCCAGTTCGATGCGGAAGCCGCGGACCTTCACCTGCTCGTCGGCGCGGCCCGAGTACTCCAGGTTCCCATCCGCCCGGCGGCGCACCAGGTCGCCGGTCCGGTACAGCCGCTCACCGGCGGCACCGAACGGATGCGCCACGAACCGCTCGGCCGTGAGCGCCGGACGCCGCAGGTAGCCTCGCGCGAGACCGCCACCCGCGATGTAGAGCTCCCCCACGACCCCGCCGGGGACCGGTTCCATCCGCGCGTTCAGAACGTACACACGGGCGTTGGAGATCGGCCGGCCGATGGGCGGGGTGCCGTGGCTGTCGCCGTTCGCGTACCAGGCCGTCGAGTAGACCGTCGCCTCGGTCGGGCCGTAGATGTTCGCGATCCTGGCGCCGGGGAAGGCGTCCCGGACGCTGCTCACCGCGCCGGCGGTGAGCGCCTCGCCCGCCAGGACCACTGTCCGCGGCCGTGCCGACGGTGCCTCGTCGCCCAGGACCTGTGCGAGCGCGGAGGGCACGGCGCTGATCAGGCTCACCGGCCTGAAGGTCCGTGGTTCTTCGGCAAGGGCGAGGAGGTCCTGGACGACCTCGACGCTGCCGCCCGACACGAGGGGGCCGAAGATTTCGAACACCGACACGTCGAAGTTCAACGAGGTCGAGGCGAGCACCCGGGACAACTCGTCGGCGCCGAACGTGGCTCCTGCCCAGGTCAGCAGGCCTGCCACCGAGCGATGCTCCACGAGCACACCCTTGGGGCGTCCCGTCGAGCCCGAGGTGTAGATGACGTAGGCCGGATGTCCGGGGGCAGTCGGAGCCACCCGCTCGTCCGGGCGGAGCGTGCCGGCCGCCAGTGCGTCCAGCGTGCCGGTCACCGTCGGGGCGTCCAGTGTGATCCGCGGGGTGTCGGGGGGCAGCGTCGAGCCGGACCGCATCGTGGTGAGGACCGCGACAGGCGCCGCGTCCTCAAGCATGAACGTCATCCGCTCGGCCGGGTACGCCGGGTCGACCGGCAGGTAGGCGCCGCCCGCCTTCAGCACACCCAGCAACGCCACGACCAGATCGACACCACGCTCCATGCACACCGCGACCACCGACTCCGGACCCACACCCTCCGCAACCAGCAACCGCGCCAGCCGGTTCGCCCGCACCTCCAGCTCCCCGTACGACACCGAGAACCCGTCGGCAACCACCGCCGGCGCCTCCGGCGTGCGCACCACCTGCGCCTCGAACAACTCGGGCACCGTCGCTGCGGGCGTCTCGATCCCCGTGTCGTGTCCGTCGTTCAGCAGCCGGTTCCGCTCGTCGGCGCCGAGAACCTCCACGGCGGCCAGCGGGAGGCCCGAGCCGGTGTCCAGTGCGGCCACCACATTCCGGGTGGCGTTCCGCAGCAGCGCACACACCGCCTGCGGATCGACCGGGGCCACCGAGTCGACCGTGAGCCTGAACCCGGTCCCGAGATCGTCGACCGCCACGACGAGCGGGTAGTTGGTACGTTCCCGGGTGAGCAGGGCGGTGACGCCGTCGAGCCCGACGCTCTTCCGCTGTCCGCCGGCCTGCGCGGCGATCTGGTTGTGTCGGTAGTTGAACAGCGAGGTGAACAGTGGACTCGTGCCCACGATCCCGCTCGCCTGCTGCGCGAGAGCGAGCGGCGCATGCTCGTGCGCCAGCAGTTCGGCGAGCTGCTGCCGGAGCCCGTCGATGGCCTCACCAACACCGGTGGAGCCGGTCCGGACCCGCACCGGCAGGGTGTTGATGAACGGTCCCTGGACCCGGTCGGCTCCCGTTCCGGCATTCATCCGCCCGAACAGGACGGTGCCGAACACCACGTCGTCCCGACCGGAGACAGCGGCGAGGACCCGTGCCCACGCCGCATGGAAGAGCGTCGCCGCACTGACACCGCGTGCGCGCGCCGACTCCCGCACACTCCTGGCAAGTTCCTCATCGACGGTGAGCTGGGCACGCTCTGACGTCACGCCGTCACCGTGCACGTCGAGTAGCCCGTACGGCGCCGTGGTCTCCGTTACGTCACCGAGCAGACCGGTGAAGTAGCGCTCGTGCTCCTCGCGGGTCACACCGAGCCGGGCCTGCGCCACGAACTCACGGAACGGCAGCGGCTCGGACAGCGCCTCGCCCTGCCCCGACAGAATGGCCCCCAACTCCTGCAGGAGCCCTTCCTGTGTGGTGTGGTCGCGGACCATCTGGTGCATGCGCAACAGGCCCAGCCAGCGCCCGCTGCCGGGTTCGGCGGCGATGTGCATGCGCAGCAGCGGAGCGGAGGACAGCTCCATCCATGCTCCGCCGGCCGCCATGAGCTGGTCGACGGGGTCGGCGCCCTCCGCGTGGAGCACGACCTCGTCGACGGGCAGGTCGACGTGCCGTGCGACCACCTGCACCGGTTCTCGCAGCCCCTCCCAGACGATCGCCGTGCGGTAGATGTCGTGCCGGTCCACCACCTGCTGCAGCGCGCCGAGAAACGCGTCAACGCGGTCCCGGTCGTCGAAGGCCAGCACGATCGGCAGGACGTAGACATCTCTGCTTCCCCGAGCTGCCATCAAGTGATGAAAGAAGATGCCTTCCTGGAGCGGGGCCAGCGGGTAGACGTCGGCGACATTGGCCGCGCCCCCCGGCACAGCCGCGACGATCCGCCCGACCTCGTCCTCTGTGAGTTCGACGAGCGGGAGCATCTCCGGGGTGATCTCCATGGCACCCTCGGGGATGGCGTTCGGCGGCACCACTACGTTGTCCGGGGCCCCCTCTGCGGCGAGCCCTGCCGGTGTCGGCGTCTGGAACAGTGCCTTGACCGATACCGACATGCCGCGCGCCCGCAGCTTCTCCACCAGCGAGACCGCCAGCAGAGAGTGCCCGCCCAGCGCGAAGAAGTCGTCGTCGACCCCGATCCTGTCCACGCCCAGTACCTCGGCAAAGGCCAGACACAAGGCCTCTTCCTGCGCCGTCTCCGGCCCCCTCCCACCGACCCCGGCCCCGGACCCGAGGTCGGGAGCCGGCAGAGCAGCCCGGTCGAGCTTGCCACTCCCGGTCAACGGCACAGCATCCACAACCACCACCGCGGAAGGCACCATGTGCCCCGGCAACCGCGCCGCCACAAACCCCCCAACAGCCGCCGCAAGATCACTCACATCAGCATCCCCATCAACCGCCACGACATAAGCCACCAGACGGGTATCACCCGGGACATCCTCCCGGGCTACGACCACCGCCTGCGACACCGCCGGACACCCGGAAACCACCGCCGCCACTTCACCCGGCTCAACCCGGAAACCACGGATCTTCACCTGATCGTCCGCCCGGCCCGCGAACACCAACCGGCCATCCGCCGTCCACCGCGCCCGGTCCCCGGTCCGGTACATCCGCTCACCCGCCGAACCACCGAACGGACACGCCACGAACCGCTCCGCCGTCAGACCCGCACGACCCACATAACCACGCGCCAACTGGGCCCCAGCGACATAGAGTTCACCGGTCACGCCCGGCGCGACCGGGTTCAGCGCGTTGTCCAGGACGTAGAGACGGGTGTTGGCCACGGGTGTGCCGACCGGCACCACTCCGGACGCCACCACCTCCTCGGTAAGACGCGTCGTGGCGACGCCGATCGTCGTCTCGGTGGGGCCGTAGTGGTTGAACACTTCCCGGTCCCCGGCCGCCGCCAGCAACTCCGCCACCAGGGCGGGCGAGGCCGCCTCACCACCCAGCACCAACGACCGCCCGGGCAGCACCGCCGCCGCACCCAACGCCGCCACATGCGACG
>NZ_JBIRFY010000040.1:0-4624 GCF_044327745.1 Streptomyces sp. NPDC018026 | reverse complement strand
GTGGGCATCGCCGCCACGTCCGGCATTCCCGCGGTGCTGCGCGTGTGGGGCGCCTGGGCCATCGTGTCCGGGCTGGTCCAGCTGATCGTGGCCGTTCCTCGCCGCAAGATGGGCGGTCAGTGGCCGATGATCCTCAGCGGCGGCATCTCCGTCCTCGCCGGTGCCTCGTTCGTCGCCTCCGCCGGTGCGGACGACCCCTCGCTCGCCAGCGCGGTCGGCTACGCCATCCCGGGCGGCATCTTCTTCCTCATCTCGGCCCTCCGCCTGGGCCGCGCCGCCAAGGAGGCCTGACCATGAGCAAGCACACGTACGACGTCGTCATCATCGGCGCGGGGCCGGTCGGCGAGAACGTCGCCGACCGGGTGGTGCAGGGCGGACTGACCGCCGCCATCGTGGAGCGGGAACTGGTGGGCGGTGAGTGCTCCTACTGGGCCTGTATGCCGACCAAGGCACTGCTGCGCAGCACGGCGGCGCTGCGCGCCGCCCGGCAACTCCCCGGGTCCAGAGAGGCGGTCTCCGGTGACCTCGACGTTGCTGCCGTGCTCCGGCGCCGCGACACCTTCGCCTCGAACTGGAAGGACGACGGGCAGGTGTCCTGGCTCGAATCGGCCGGGATCACCCTGTACCGGGGCCAGGGGCGGATCGGTTCCGACCGGGTCGTCGAGGTCACCGACGAGTCGGGGACCTCGACCGAGCTGACCGCGCGTCACGCAGTTGTGGTGGCGACCGGGACCGCCGCGCTGCTGCCGGACATCCCCGGTCTACTGGAGTCGAAGCCGTGGAGCAGCCGCGAGGCCGCCACGGCGCGCACGATTCCCGGTCGGCTCGCCGTCATCGGCGGTGGCGTTGTGGCATCGGAGATGGCGACGGCGTTCGCCGCTCTGGGCTCGTCCGTGACCGTGCTGGCCCGCGACGGTGTCCTGCCGCTCGCGGAGCCGTTCGCCGGCAAGCGGGTCACCGAGTCGTTGCGGGAGGCCGGTGTCTCGGTACGCCTCGGCGCGGAGGCCGGTGCCGTCAAGCGGGACGGCGACGGCACCGTGCACATCACGCTCACCGACGGCGAGGACATCGAAGCCGACGAGGTGCTCGTCGCAATCGGCCGCACGCCGAACACGCAGGACATCGGCCTGGAATCCGTCGGTCTGACGCCGGGTTCCTGGCTGACGGTGGACGACACGCTGCGGGTCCTCGACCAGGACGAGGCACCGCTCGGTGGCGGGTGGCTGTATGCCGCCGGCGACGTCAACCGCCGCGTGCTCCTGACCCACCAGGGCAAGTACCAGGCGCGTGCCGTGGGTGACGTCATCGTGGCGCGTGCCAAGGGCGAAACGGTCGACGACGCTCCGTGGGGCCGGCACGCGGCCACCGCCGACGAGCGCGCGGTGCCGCAGGTGGTCTTCACCGAACCGGAGATCGCGTCGGTCGGACTGACCGCCGCCGCGGCCGAAGCCGCCGGAGTGCGGACCCGCGTGGTCGACTACGACCTGGCCGCCATCGCCGGATCGGCCCTCCACGCCGAGGGGTACAAGGGACACGCCCGCATGGTCGTCGACGAGGACCGCAAGGTCATCGTCGGTTTCACACTCGTCGGACCCGACGTAGCCGAACTGATCCACGCAGCAACCATCGCAGTGGTCGGCGAAGTCCCCATCGACCGGCTGTGGCACGCCGTTCCGGCATTCCCCACAGTGAGCGAAGTGTGGCTGCGGCTGCTGGAAGCCTACGGCCACTGAGCAGCGCCGGCCCGGCCCGATGTCCCGTCCCGATGCGACCGCGAAGGGACGGGACACGCCACACGCCCGCGCCCGCGCCCGCGAAACATTGTGACGACCACAGCGGGCCACAGGTCAACCGACGAGCGGACAGGACTGAATTGATGGAAGCGCAAGCCACGCACGAGGACGGCGGTCTCCGCAGCGAGGGGTTGGAGTCGCTGGTTCTGAAGGACGGCCGAGTGCTCGAGTTCGCCGTTCAGGGGCCCGAGCACGGACCGGTCGTTCTCTTCCACCATGGCATGCCGGGTTCGGCGGTTCCCATGGAGTCCGTCTTCGGTTCGGCCACCGACAGGGGATACCGAATCGTCACGTACTCCCGCCCCGGCTACGGCACTTCGACTTCGGCGCCTGGACGCACGGTCCTCGGCACCGCAGAGGAGTGCCGTGTCCTGATGGATCATTTGGGTGCCGAGCGTTACCTTGTCGCCGGGTGGTCAACGGGCGGGCCGTACGCGTTGGCCACCGCGGTCGCGGACTCGCCGCGGGTGTCGGGAGTGCTGTTGATCGCCTCCTTCGCGCCGCATGACGCCGAAGGTCTTCCCTTCGTCAAAGGCATGGGTGTGCAGAACCATGTTCTGTTCGGTGCCGCGTCCCGGGGCGAGCAGGAACAGCGTTCGGTGGTGCGGCAGATGGCCGCTGTCGTCCGGGACAGCGATTCCTCCAACCTCGCGGACGGGATAGCCAGTCTGCTGCCCGCGGCAGACGTGACCGCGCTCACCGGACCCTACGGGGCGGACAACGCGGCGCACATGAGCCACGCTCTCGCGGCCGGTGACGACGGTTGGCTGGAGGACCTGCGGGCACTGACGAGCCCGTGGGGATTCGACCCGAGTGCGGTCACCGTCCCGGTCGAGTTGTGGCACGGAGACGTCGACCGCATGGTGCCGGTGTCGCACGGGCGCTGGCTGGCAGGACATCTGCCCACCCTCCGTGCTCACTTCGAGAACCGACACGGCCACATCTCGATAGCCGTCGGGAGCCTGGGCGACAAGCTCGACCGGCTCAGGTCGAGGGCGGCCTGACCGAAACGACCCCAGCCGTCGCGCGTATGGAGCTGTCGTGTCATCCAAGAACCTCGTTGACTACATCATTGTCGGGAGCGGAGCCGCGGGAGCCGCGTTGGCCCACCGGCTCGGTTCAAATCCGCAGAATCGGGTTCTGGTCATCGAAGCAGGTGAATCCGACCGGCATCAGCGCTATCTGATGCCCGCGCGGTTCACGCAGGCGTCGGCCGATCCACAGCACCAGCACCGGCACGCCTCCCGGGTGTTCGGGGCGGGGCGCATGGACCAGAGGCGCACGGGGTGTCTCATGGAGGGCTCGACAACGCCGAGCGGACTGATCTGGGGCAGGGACACAGAGGCGGACTACGAGGCGTGGGAGGCGGTCGGCGCCACCGGCTGGAACTGGTCCCGCTTCCTGGAGGCCTTCACCGAGATTGAGCGGCATGCCCTCGACGCCACCGTGTCCCGCGTAGGCGGCGCCTCTCGGCCGGCCGAGGCGGTGGGCCCGCAGGACGCGACGGCAGAACTGTGGCTCGATGCCTTGGCACGCCAGGGAATCGACGCGGTGGCGGACCTGAACGGCTCTCCCGATCGGGCGGCTTATGTGCCGCATCCCATGTCAACCGGTGTCCCGCAGAGTAGGGCTCGCGCGCTGCTCCGCGGGTGCGCACGGCGGCGCAATGTCCGTGTCCGCCCGCACTGTACGGCTCGACGGATCCTTTTCGAGGGCACGACCGCCATCGGGGTGGAGGCACAGACGTCCAGAGGCACGGTCCGGTTCTGGGCCCGCCGTGAGGTCATTCTCTGTGCGGGGACGATGGGCAGTCCATTGCTGCTGGAGCGAAGCGGCGTCGGGGACCCGGAAGTGCTCACCACCGCCGGCGTACATCTTGTCGCGGAAAGCCAGGCCGTCGGCGCCAACCTCAGGCAGCGCCGAGGCGCCGCACTGACGCTGCGGTTCAACGGCGTACCGGACCACGGACGGGAGTCGGCGCCGCCGATCGTGGGACCGAGGTCGAGGTTCAGGCCGGTGCTGCGACGCGCCGCGGTGTCGGCGGGCGGCGGCGCCGCGGTTCTGGCCGTGACGAACTCGGGCCACGGGACCTCGAGTCCGGACATGGAGCTGCTGTTCACGCCGGTGGTGGAGCATGACGGCCTCCACCCGGGGGCGGTCGGCGCGACAGCTGTGACCGTCGCCTTCTACCCGCGGTCGCCCACCAGCATCGGGTCGGTCCACATCACAGGACCGACCCTTGCGGACCCGCCGCGGCTCGTGCCCGGTTACCTGTCCACCGATCATGACAACGAGCTGACACTCGCGGCCTTCGCCAGAACGCGGGAGATTCTGGCGACGGAACCCTTCGCCTCGACGATGACGGAGGTGAGTCCCGGGCCGGAGGTCACGGACACACGTGACACTCTGCGGTACGTGATGGAACACGGGTTCACCAGGAAGCACGAAGTCGGTACGTGTGCCCTTGGTGCGGACGGGGCCGTTGACGAAGAGCTCCGGGTGCGCGGGACGCACAGACTGCGGGTTGCGGACGCTTCGGTGATGCCGGTACTCACCACAGGTGACACGGAGGCAGCGAGCCTGGCGGTCGGCTGGATCGCCGGTGACATCCTGCGGAACGCGAACACGCGGAGCCGATAGAGCGGCTGGCTGGTCCTGAAGTTCCACGCATGTTTCTCTCAGGAGGATCCCGACATGTCCGATTCGGTTGGTGGCTGTATCCGGCCGCGTACCGCGGTCAGTGAGGCCGAGGTCGAGGCGCTGGTCCGCGGCATCTGCTTCAAGACCGGTCCGCCCAGGCTCCTCGGCGTCGAGGTGGAATGGCTCGTCCA
>NZ_JBIRFY010000039.1:0-5399 GCF_044327745.1 Streptomyces sp. NPDC018026 | reverse complement strand
AACTCCCGTTGATAGCAATGCATCAACGACGCAGAACGCTCACGGTGACGCTCGTTGCAGACAGCGAATCGAGGGGCTCACGCCCCGCTGATAACGGTCGGCGTCGGCAAGACCCACGTCGCCCAGGCCCTCGGCCACCTCGCCGTCCGCCAGGGCGCCCACGTCCGCTTCGCCAAGACCAGCCGCATCCTTGCAGACCTCGCCGGCGGCCACGCGGACCGCACCTGGGAGAAGCGGATCCGCGAGCTGGTCCGCCCCGACGTCCTCATCCTCGACGACTTCGCGATGCGCCAGCTGAACGCCACCCAGGCCGACGACCTCTACGAACTCGTCTCCGAGCGGCAGGGAAGGTCTCTGATCATCACCAGCAACCGGGCACCCAGCGACTGGTATCCCCTCTTCCCCAACCCAGTCGTCGCCGAGTCCCTCCTTGACCGGCTCATCAACACCAGCCACCAGGTGATCATGAACGGTCCCAGCTACCGACCGAACAAGCGACCCAAGAACCCCACCAGCAAGCCGGACGATCCCAAGATCAAGTAGCAGTCACCGTCCCCGGGGCTGGGGAATTACGTGAACTCAGCCCTGGGGAATTACGTGAGCGTCCACAACGGCACGCTCGCCGAGTGCGACCGGGTCGGTGACAGCCGGGCCGACTTCTCCCAGAAGCACCGCCGCCACGGCGTGAACGTGCAGGTCATCGCCGACCCTGCGGGCACGCTGCTGTGGATCTCGCCCGCACTGCCCGGACGCACCCACGACCTCACCGCGGCCCGCACCCACTGCATCATCCGGATCTGCGAACGCCAAGGCGTTCCCGTCCTCGCCGACCGTGCCTACATCGGGGCCGGCTCCTGGGTGACCACGCCGATCAGACGCCTTCCGCACCAGGACCTCACCGCGACCCAGCAGACGATCAACCGGGTCCTGTCAGCGGCACGAGCACCGGCTGAACAAAGCGTCGCGAGACTGAAATCCTGGGGCATCTTCCGTCGAGCTCGCTGCAGCCAACCGCATGACCGCCATCGCCACTGCCGTCCTCACCCCGGAGCGTCAACACTGAAAACACTCACTGGCTCCTGAGGATCTGGGACGGGCATCTCCTCCCTCTATACAGGGTGGCAGCCCGATTAGCGTGATCGACTTCAGATCGCCCTCACCGGCTCGGCTCATGCGTCGTTGCCCACCCGCAGTCAGACTCAGCAGGCGGGCGGGGTCGTGGGTGGACATCGACAGTGGGAGCTTCCGAAGTCGTAGATCAGTGAGGTCCCCGCCGCAGGTGCGGCCTGGGCGAGGGGTGCGTCCTCCCGGTGCGGTGCGCCGAGACGCCGGCGGGCACGGAGCGCAGGCGCCGAGCTCACGTGGTGAAGACGCTGGTCAGTTCCTCGACTGCCGTCCAGAGCCGTTCTTCACGATCGGGGTCGTAGGACTCCGTGGATGAGCGGGTCTCGCGGGTGCGGTCCACATAGGAGCCGCAGGATGCTGGAGTGAGGCCGAGAACGACGTCGGCAAGGCGCTGACCGGCTTGGGGTTTCGTGTGACAGCGTCAAACCAATGGTATTACGTTGTCATCTGTATCCTTCAGGCATGGTCAGTCGTGCAGAGTCCGCCGCCTCCACCCGCCGTGCCCTCCTCGACTCGGCCACCGATCTGCTCGACGAGGGCGGCCCCGACGCGGTGACCCTGCGGGACGTGGCCGCACGGGCAGGTGTGAGCCGCGGCGCCCCCTACGGGCACTTCGCCGACAAAGAGAGCATGCTCGCCGCAGAGGGCTGCGAGCGCCTCAGTGACGAGATCGCAGCCCAGCAAGGCACTCCATCCGAACGGCTCCGAGGCGCCCTGGCCGCGCTTGTCACGGTCGGCCGCCGCCACCCGCATCGCTACCGGCAGATGTTCGGCCCCCGACCGGCGAAGAGTCCGAGAGGGTGATCAGCGCCTCCTGCCATGCTCAGGAGGAATTTCTGGCAATCGTTTCCGACCTCGTCGACGAACGCGACATCCATCGATACGGGGGCCGACTCTTCACCGGTGTCAGCGGCATCATCGCCGCGGAACTGAGCGACCATTTCGCCACGGGGCCGTGGCACACCTCCGCCGACGAGCTTGTCAACACCCTCGTTACGATCATCACCGACGGACGACACCTGAGCATCAGGGCTCGAGATATTTAAGGTCCGAGGTTACGGCGGCCGGAAGTCGGGTGGGGGCACAAGTAGACAAGTCGGTGGAAGGCCGACCGCCAGTAGGGGACGATCATGACGTGCACGACCGTGCTCTTGTCGTATGTGCCCGAACGCGTTGAGCGGTGCGATGCCGTGCTGACGTCGGATCGATGAAGGAGAACCAGCGCCATGTCTGAGACCTCGACCACCACCCAAGTGGCCTCGCAGTACGCCGCCCAGGTGGCCGCCGACCTGGAGAGCAACGCCAAGGAGCAGGAACGCATCGGGGCGGAGGTCGCCACGCTGCAGGAGCGGCTCACCGCCCTGCAGCACGACCACAATGTGCTGGTGAACATTCAGCAGGCACTGGTCGGCGCCACGTCTGTGTTGGCCGCCGAGAGCACCGTCGTGCCCTCGCCCCGCAAGGAGACGGCCGTAGAACCGGCCGGTGGCAAACGCGCACGGACCAAAAAGGACGCCGCCACTCAGAGCCGCAAAACGACCAAGAAGACCGCCGCCAAGAAGGCACCTGCGACCGACGCCACGCCCAAGAACGCGGCCACGAAGAGCTCCGCACCTACACTCGTCGACCTCGTCCGTCGCCACCTCACCACACAGCACGAACCGCGGTCCGCCGCAGAGGTCTCCGCGGCGGTCAACCAGGCGCATCCCGAACGCGCCACTCGGACCACGGTGGTACGCAACACCCTTGAGGGCCTCGTAGCCAAGCAACAGGCCCAGCGCACCAAGCAGGGTTCTTCGGTCTACTACACCGCGATCAGCGCGCAGGAGCCGTCGGCAGCGTCCGAACCCGGCGCAGAGGCCAGCTGACGTCTTCTCCGGACTTCTGGCGGTCGAGACGATCCCGACCTCCACACTCTGACCCGACGGGAAACAGAGATACTGCGCATGCTCTCCGAAGGGCACAGCCTCGCGGCCATCTCGGCGCACGTCTGCTATTCCGAACGTACCGTCAAGAACATCCTGTGCGTTCGACCTCCATCCACGCACTGACTCGGGGGCGTTCCCGATCCGGGTAGGGCTTGCCCGTGATGTGGAGGGCCATGCGGTCGATGTCCCGCAGGCCCTCCGTCGTCGTACATCTCGGTGACGCGGCCGAAGACCGTGACGTGGGTGTACCAGGCGGGGCCGTCGAAGACGGTGAGGGTCACTCGCGGGTCGTGGCGCAGGTGCTTCAGGCGCACCCGGCTCTCGTCGAGGCTGAATAGGACGCGACCGTCCTCCCACAGGTATCCGGTGGCGGTGGAGACGGGTGAGCCGTCCGAGCGCAGGGTGGCCATGACGGCGGGGTTCGCACGGCGCAGCATGTCCTGGGCCTCGTGCGGCAACGGTGGCCTCGGCATACGGTGATCCTTCCGATCGGGACCAGACGGTCTGGCTTGTGTTGTTGCGTGACCGGATCTCCCATGGGGTCATGCCGACGCGGTGTGTGTCCCGTCCCTTTGTGGTGGTGTTGGGAGGGGGTGTTGGGTGGGGTGGGTGGTCAGTGGCCGTAGGCTTCCAGGAGGCGCAGCCATACTTCGCTCACTGTGGGGAATGCGGGGACGGCGTGCCACAGCCGGTCGATGGGGACTTCGCCGACTATGGCGATGGTTGCTGCGTGGATCAGTTCGGCTACGTCGGGTCCGGCGAGTGTGAATCCGACGATGACCTTGCGGTCCTCGTCGACGATCATGCGGGCGTGTCCCTTGTATCCGTCGGCGTGGAGGACCGATCCGGCGATGGCGGCCAGGTCGTAGTCGATGACGCGGGTGCGTACTCCGGCGGCTTCGGCCGCGGCGGCGGTCAGTCCGACCGACGCGATCTCCGGTTCGGTGAAGACCACTTGCGGTACCGCGCGTTCGTCGGCGGTGGCCGTGTGCCGGCCCCACGGAGCGTCGTCGACCGTTTCGTCCTTGGCCCGTGCCACGATGACGTCACCCACGGCACGCGCCTGGTACTTGCCCTGGTGGGTCAGCAGGACGCGGCGGTTGACGTCGCCGGCGGCATACAGCCATCCGCCGCCGAGTGGTGCCCCGTCCTGGTCGAGGACCCGCAGGGTGTTGTCCACCGTCAGCCAGGAGCCGGGTGTCAGAGCGATGGTTTCCAGGCCGATGTCCTGGGTGTTGGGGGTGCGGCCGATCGCGACGAGTACCTCGTCGGCTTCGATGTCCTCGCCGTCGGTGAGGGTGATGTGCACGGTGCCGTTGCCGTCCCGTTTGACGGCACCGGCTTCTGCGCCCAGGCGCACGGAGACACCGGCCTCGCGCAGTGACTCGGTGACCCGCTTGCCGGCGAACGGTTCCGCGAGCGGCAGGACACCGTCGCGGGCCAGTACGGTCACGGTCGAGCCCAGAGCGGCGAACGCGGTCGCCATCTCGGAGGCGACGACGCCGCCGCCGATGACGGCGAGCCGGGCGGGAACCGTGCGCGCGGTGGCGGCCTCGCGGCTGCTCCACGGCGTCGACTCCAGCAGACCGGGAAGGTCCGGCAGCAGCGCGGCGGTCCCGGTCGCCACCACCACCGCGTGCCGCGCGGTCAGCTCGGTCGTGGTGCCCGACGCGTCGGTGACCTCGACCAGCCGCTCGGAACCGATCCGTCCCTGGCCCCGGTACAGGGTGATCCCGGCCGATTCGAGCCAGGACACCTGCCCGTCGTCCTTCCAGTTGGAGGCGAAGGAGTCGCGGCGCCGGAGTACGGCGGCGACGTCGAGGTCGCCGGAGACCGCTTCTCTGGATCCGGGCAGGTGCCGGGCGGCGCGCAGCGCCGCCGTGCTGCGCAGCAGTGCCTTGGTCGGCATGCAGGCCCAGTAGGAGCACTCACCGCCCACCAGTTCCCGCTCCACGATGGCGGCACTCAGTCCGCCCTGCACCACCCGGTCGGCGACGTTCTCGCCGACCGGTCCCGCGCCGATGATGACGACGTCGTAGGTGTGCTTGCTCATGGTCAGGCCTCCTTGGCGGCGCGGCCCAGGCGCAGGGCCGAGATGAGGAAGAAGATGCCGCCCGGGATGGCGTAGCCGACCGCGCTGGCCAGGGAGGGGTCGTCCGCACCGGCGGAGGCGACGAAGGAGGCTCCGGCCAGGACGGAGATGCCGCCGCTGAGGATCATCGGCCACTGGCCGCCCATCTTGCGGCGGGGGACGGCCACGATCAGCTGGACCAGCCCGGACACGATGGCCCAGGCGCCCCACACGCGCAGCACCGCGGGAATGCCGGACGTGGCGGCGATGCCCAC
>NZ_JBIRFY010000038.1:0-7591 GCF_044327745.1 Streptomyces sp. NPDC018026 | reverse complement strand
AAACTCGACCGCACCGCCCTCCCCGCCCCCGCACACACCGCATCCACCACCGGACGCGCACCCCGCACCCCCCGCGAAGAAATCCTCTGCACCCTCTTCGCCGAAGTCCTCTCCGTCGACCACATCACCATCGACGACAACTTCTTCGACCTCGGCGGACACTCCCTCCTCGCCACCCGCCTCGTCTCCCGCGCCCGCACCGCACTCGGCGTCGAACTGTCCATCCGGCAGTTCTTCGAGACGCCGACGATCGCCGGGCTGTCGGGTGCGTTCGACCGGGCCGGTCGTGCGCGGGCCGCGCTCACCGCGAGGCCGCGTCCCGAGCGCATCCCGCTCTCCTACGCCCAGCAACGCCTCTGGTTCCTCCACCAGCTCGAAGGACCCTCGGCCACCTACAACATCCCCACCACCCTCCGCCTCACCGGCACCCTCGACCCCCACGCCCTGCACGACGCCCTCAACGACCTCCTCGCCCGCCACGAAAGCCTGCGCACCACCTACACCGAGGACGATCAGGGCCCCCGTCAGGTGATCCACGTCTGGGAGCCCGGCATGCTGCCGCTCGGCGTGGTCGACACCGGGGAGGGTGAGCTGGACGCGGTGCTCTCCGCGGGGGTGCATCACGCGTTCGACCTCACGGCGGACGTCCCGGTGCGGGCCACGCTGTTCCGGATCTCGGAGCAGGAGCACGTACTGCTGCTGCTCATCCACCACATCGCCACCGACGCCTGGTCCCGCACCCCGCTGGGTCACGACCTCGCCGCCGCCTACTCGGCGCGCTGTGCGGGCGACGTACCGGCGTGGGAGCCGCTGCCCGTGCAGTACGCCGACTACGCGCTCTGGCAGCGGGAGGTCCTCGGCGACGAGGCCGACGCCGACGCTCCCGCGGGGAGGCAACTCGCCTACTGGAAGGGGCAGCTCGCGGGCCTGCCCGAGCAGCTCGACCTCCCCGTCGACCGGCCCCGGCCGGCCGTGGCGAGCCAGGACGGCGACCGCGTCGCCTTCTCGCTCGACGCGGACCTGTACGTGCGGCTGACCGAGCTGGCCAGGGCCACGCACTCGAGTACGTTCATGGTGGTGCAGGCGGCGCTCGCCGTGCTGCTGACCCGGCTGGGCGCGGGCGAGGACATCCCGATCGGCACCCCGGTCGCCGGACGTACCGACGACGCGACGGAGAACCTGGTCGGCTTCTTCGTGAACACGCTCGTCCTGCGCAACGACACCAGCGGCAACCCCACCTTCCGGGAGCTGCTGGAGGACACCCGCCGCACCGACCTGGCCGCCTACGCGCACCAGGACCTCCCCTTCGAGCGGCTGGTCGAGGCAGTGAACCCGGCCCGTACGCTGGCGCACCACCCGCTCTTCCAGGTGATGCTGATCCTGAGCACGGCGGAGACGGACCCGGACGCCTCGCTGGCGCTGCCGGGGCTGCGGGTCGACGCGGAGCGCAGCCGGCTCGGGGCGGCCAAGGTCGACCTGGCGTTCGCGCTCGCCGAGGTCCGGGACGGCGAGGGCCGGAGCACCGGGCTGACGGGTGCGCTGGACTTCCGGACCGACCTGTTCGACCGTTCCACGGCCCGGTCCCTGGTGGAGCGGTTCGTGCGGACGCTGGAAGCGGTCGTCGCCGATCCCGGTGTGCGGCTGTCCCGGGTGCCGGTGCTGAGCGGGTCCGAACGGCTCTCGCTGCTCGGCCGGGGAACCGGCCCCCTGCTGGAGGGCCTGGACGGGACGCTGCCCGAACTGTTCGCGGAGCAGGCGCAGCGGACGCCCGGGGCACCGGCCCTGGTACGGGGCGGGACGACGGTGTCGTACGCCGAACTCGACCTGCGCACGAACCGGCTGGCCCGGCTGCTGCGGCAGCAGGGGGTGCGGCCGGGTACGCCGGTGGTCATGCTGATGGAGCGGTCGCCCGCCCATGTCGTGGCGACGCTGGCCATCGCCAAGGCGGGCGGCGCCTACGTGCCCCTGCACGACACGTATCCCCTCGACCGGATGCGGCACGTGGTGTCGGACACCGCCGCGACGCTGATCCTCACCGACCGGGCCGAGGCGGCGCGGGCCGGGCAGTTGGGCGCGCGGGTGATGGTGGTCGACGAGTTCGGCGCTGCCGCCACCTCCGGCTCGGAGGCCGACGCGGACCCCGGCTCCGGCTCCGGCACCGGCTCGCACTCCGGGTACGTCGACGACGCCCCGCAGGTGGGCCTGCGGCCGCAGGATCTCGCCTACGTGATGTACACCTCCGGGTCCACCGGAGTGCCGAAGGGCGTCGCGGTCACCCACCGCGGGGTCGTGGACCTGGTCCGCGACCACTGCTGGCGGCCGGGCGTCCACCAGCGGGTGCTGCTGCACGCCCCGCACGCCTTCGACGTGTCCTGCTACGAGATGTGGGTGCCCCTGGTCTCGGGCGGAACGGTCGTCGTGGCACCGCCCGGACACCTGGACCCGGCCGCGATCACCGATCTGATCACCGCTCACGACATCACCGCGATCCACCTCACCGCGGGCTTCTTCCGGGTCGTCGCGGAGGAGGCACCGGAGTGCTTCGCCGGGGTGCGGGAGGTGCTGACCGGCGGTGACGTGGTCTCGCCCGCCGCGGTGGCCCGGGTCCTCGCACACAACCCGCGCGTCGTGCTGCGTCACCTGTACGGGCCGACCGAGACGACGTTGTGCGTCACGCAGCACGAGGTCACCGCGCCGTACGAGGCCGGCGGCAGCCTGCCGGTCGGGCGGCCGACGGGGAACACCCGGGCCTACGTCCTCGACCGGTACCTCCAGCCGGTACCGGCCGGCGTGCCGGGCGAGCTGTTCATCTCCGGCTCCGGTCTGGCGCGCGGCTACCTGGACCGTCCCGGCCTGACCTGTGAGCGGTTCGTCGCCGATCCGTACGGCGGGTCCGGCGAGCGGATGTACCGCACGGGCGACCTGGTCCGCCACAACGCGGCGGGCGAACTGGAGTACCTGGCCCGCGCCGACGACCAGGTCAAGATCCGCGGCTTCCGGGTGGAGCTGGGCGAGATCGAGACGGTCCTGTCCACGCGCCCGGAGCTGGCCCAGGCCGCCGTGGTCGTCCGCGAGGACCGGCCCGGCGACCGGCGCCTGGTCGGCTACGTGGTGGCCGCGGCGGGCCGGGACGGCGAGGTGGACCCGGACGCGCTGCGCGCCTTCTCCCGCCAGGCGCTGCCGGACTACATGGTGCCGTCGGCGTTCGTGGTCCTCGGCAGCCTGCCGCTGACCGCCAACGGAAAGCTGGACCGCAAGGCGCTGCCCGCGCCCGACTACGGGGCGGCGTCCACCGGGCGGGCCGCCCGCACCCCCGCCGAGGAGCTGCTGTGCACGCTCTTCGCCGAGGTGCTCGGCCTGTCCGCGGTGGGCGTCGACGACGGGTTCTTCGATCTGGGCGGCGACAGCATCCTGTCCATCCAGCTCGTCAGCCGGGCCCGCGCCGCCGGACTCGCCCTCGCCGTCCGTGACGTCTTCGAGCACCAGTCGACGGCCCGGCTGGCCGCCGCGCTGACGGACCGGGCCGACGCGGCCTGCGTGCCGGAGGCCGAAGCGGTGCCGCCGTACGGTCCCGCCCCGCTGACCCCCGTGATGGCCCGTACCGCCGAACTGGGTCTGGGCGGCGACGACTTCAACCAGTCGGTCGTGGTGTCCCTGCCGCCCGCGGTGGACCGGGACCGGCTCGTTTCGGCCCTGCAGCGCGTGCTCGACCACCATGACGCGCTGCGCCTGCGCGTCCTGCCCGACGGGAGCACGGAGGTACGCGCACCGGGCAGTGTCCCGGCCGCGGACGTCCTGCGCGTCGTCACGCGGGGCCCCGGCGCCACCGGCGAGGAGCGCGACGCCCTGCTCGCGGAGGCGGCGTGCGCCGCACGGGACCGCCTCGCACCGGCCGAGGGCCGCATGTTCCAGGCGGTCCTGGTCGACGGCACGCACGGAACGGACCGAACGAATGGAACGGACGGAACGGACGGTGTGCTGGTCCTGGTCGCCCACCACCTGGTGGTCGACTCGGTGACGTGGAGCATCGTCGTACCGGACCTCGCCGCGGCCTACCGGGGCGAGGAGCCCGCCCCGGTGGGCACCTCCTGGCGGCAGTGGGCCACCTCACTGCGAACGCTGGCCGCCGACCCGCGCGTCGAGGCGGAGACGGCCCACTGGGAGCACACGCTCGCCGGGGCGGGCACGCTGCGGCTGGACCGCGGTCGCGATCTCCAGGGCGACGCCGGACGCATCGGCCTCGACCTGGCCCCGCACACGACCGAGGCCCTGCTCACGCGCATGCCGGGGGGCGTCAACGCGAGCGTGCACGACGTCCTGCTGACCGGCTTCGCGTTCGCCGTCGCCGGGTGGCGGCGCGGGCGCGGCGAGGACCCTGACGCGCCCGTCGTACTCGACCTGGAGAGCCACGGCCGCCACGAGGAAGCGGTCCCGGGCTCCGAACTCAGCCGTACGGCGGGCTGGTTCACGTCGATGTACCCGGTGCGGCTGGCGCCGGACGTCGCCGACTGGGCGCGGCTGCACCAGGACGCCGACGCGCTCCGGGACGGCCTCAAGCAGGTGAAGGAACAGTTGCGGTCCGTACCGGGCGACGGCCTCGGCCACGGCCTGCTGCGCCACCTCAACCCCACCGCGGGGCCCCGCCTCGCGCGCCTGCCCGAGCCCGACTTCGGCTTCAACTACCTGGGCCGCCGGATCACCCCGGCCACCGGCACCCCGGAGCCGTGGAGCATCACGGGCGGCGGTCTTGCCGCCTCGCGGCCCGCGGCGCCGTTGGCCCACGCGGTGGAGCTGAGCGCCGTCGTCCACGAGGGGGCGGACGGCCCCCGACTGCGCGCGGAGTGGACCTACGCGCGCCGCCTGGTCCCCGATCACGAGGCCCGCCGCCTGGCCGAGGAATGGTTCCGGGCGCTGGAGGCCCTGGTAGAGGAGGCCGGCCGGTCCGGCACCGGCGGCCTGACCCCGTCCGACGTGACCCTCGGCTCGCTCAGCCAGTCCGAGATCGAGGAATTTGAGTCCGACCTTGAGTCCGAGTGGGAGATTGAGCAGTGAGCCAGCAACCGACCCGTGCGCGCGGCAAGATCGAAGACATCCTTCCGCTCTCCCCGCTGCAAGAGGGCTTCGTGTTCCTCGGGCTGCTGCACACCGAGGGGCCCGACCTCTACATCGGCCAGGTGGCCTTCGACCTGGAGGGCCCATTCGACAGCGCCCGGATGCGCGGGGCGGCCGGGGCCCTGCTGCGCCGGCACGCCAACCTGCGCGCCGGGTTTCGGCAGCGCAAGAACGGGGCCTGGGCCCAACTGGTCCTGCGTGAGGTCGATCTGCCGTGGCGGGACGCCGACCTGAGCGCGCTGCCCGAGGAGGAGCGCCGGGCGGAGGCCGACCGGCTCGCCGCCGCCGACCGTGCCCGACGCTTCGACCTGGGCCGCCCCCCGCTGCTGCGCTTCACCGCGATCCGGCTGTCCGCCGACCGCGTCCGGCTGGTGATGACCAACCACCACATCGTGCTGGACGGCTGGTCCATGCCGGTCCTGCTGCGCGAACTCATGGCGCTCTACGCCGCCGAGGGCGACCCCTCCGCGCTCCCCCGGGTCCGTCCCTACCGCGACTACCTGGCCTGGCTCGGCGCCCGCGACCGGGACGCCGCCCGCGACGCCTGGCAGCGGTCCCTGTCCGGGCTCGACGAGGCCACCCTCCTCGCCGCCGACGCCGGTCCGGCGCCGACCGCCCCCGCACAGGTGTCCTTCACCGTGGACTCCGAGGTCAGCGGCGCGCTGTCGGCCTGGGCACGGGGTCAGGGCGTGACCATGAACACGGTGGTCCAGGGCGCCTGGGCCCTCGCGCTGGCCCAGGCCACCGGACGCGACGACGTCGTCTTCGGCGCCACCGTCTCCGGCCGCCCGCCCGAACTGCCCGGCGTCGAGTCCATGATCGGCCTGTTCATCAACACCCTGCCCGTCCGCGCCCGCCTCGACCAGGCCGAACCCCTCGGCGACCTCTTCCGCCGCCTCCAGACCGAACAGGCCCGCCTCCTGGACCACCAGTGGCCCGGACTCGCCGACATCCAGCACTGGGCCGGACACGGCGAACTCTTCGACACCGCCATGGTCTTCCAGAACTACCCGGTCGAGGAGGGCGACCTCACCGCCCCCGCCGACCCGGACCGGCTCCGGGTCGCCTCGGCCGACATCAAGGGCGGCACGCACTTCGCCGTCAACGTCGTCGCGACGATGCGCGGCGCCGAACTGTCCTTCCGCGTCGACTACCGCCCCGACCTCTACGACGAGGCGTACGCGCGCGACTTCGGCCGACGGATGCTGCGGGTACTGGAGACCCTGATCTCCGACTCGCACCGTCCGGTGGCCCACCTGGACACCCTCGACCCGGCCGCGCGGGAGCGGGTCCTGGTGGAGTGGAACGGGGCCCTGACCGAGCTTCCGGGGACGCCGCTGCACGAGTTGATCAGCGAGCAGGCCCGCTTGACGCCGGACGCCGCAGCGGTGGTGTGCGACGGCACCACCCTGACCTACGCCGAGCTGGACAGGCGCGCCAACCAACTCGCCCGGCACCTGCTCGAACAGGGCCTCGGCGCCGAGGACTTCGTCGCGATCGCGCTGCCCAGGTCGCTGGACGCGGTGACCAGCATGCTGGCCGTGCTGAAGACCGGCGCCGCCTACCTGCCCATCGACCCCGACTACCCCGCCGAGCGCATCGCCTACATGCTCGACGACGCCCGGCCCGCCCTGATCCTCACGGAGCCGGTGGACGCCGCTGCGTATGCCAGCCGTCCCGACGGTCCGCTCACGGACGCGGAGCGCCGTAGCCCGTGGTCGGCGCGGCACGCGGCCTACATGATCTACACCTCCGGCTCCACCGGCCGCCCCAAGGGCGTCGTCATCGAACACCACGCCCTGGCCACCTACCTCCACCGCGCCCGCACCACCTACACCGCCATGACCGGCGCCACCGTCCTCCACTCGCCACTGGCCTTCGACCTCACCATCACCGCCCTGTGGACCCCCCTGACAAGCGGCGGCACGGTCCACCTCACCAGCCTCGAAGAGTCGGACACTCAACCGAGTCTGATCAAGGCCACCCCCAGCCACCTCCCCCTGCTCACCACACTCCCCGAGACGGCATCCCCGTCCCACACCCTCATCCTCGGCGGCGAATCCCTCCACACCGACCACCTCGCCACCTGGCGGACCCAGCACCCCGGCGTCCAGATCATCAACGCCTACGGCCCCACCGAATCCACCGTCAACATCACCGACCACCACCTCGACAGCACGGAAGAAGGCGCCGTCCCCATCGGACGCCCCTTCGCCAACACCCAGGTCTACGTCCTGGATTCAGCCCTGCGCCCCGTCGCCCCCGGCGTCACTGGCGAGCTGTACCTCGCGGGCGAACAGCTCGCCCGCGGATACCTCGGCCGCCCCGCCCTCACCGCCGAACGCTTCACCGCCAACCCCCACAGCAGCATCCCCGGCGCCCGTATGTACCGCACCGGCGACCTCGCCCACTGGAACCACCACGGCCACCTCACCTACGACGGACGCGCCGACCACCAGATCAAACTCCGCGGCCACCG
>NZ_JBIRFY010000037.1:0-8470 GCF_044327745.1 Streptomyces sp. NPDC018026 | reverse complement strand
ACCGGATCATCCAACAACACCGTCCGCCCCACACCCAACCCCTCCACCACACCACCGAAACCAACCACCACATCCGCCCCCGAATCAGCCACCATGAACGCCAACCGCTCCACCGGATACGACACATCCAACGGCACATACGCAGCCCCCGCCCGCCACACACCCAACACCGCCACGACCATGTCCACACCCCGCGGCAAACACAAACCCACCACCGACTCCGGCCCCACACCCAACCCCACCAAATAATGCGCCAACCGATTCGCCCGCACCTCCAACTCCCCATACGAAACCGACACACCACCCGCCACCACCGCCACCGCCGACGGATCCACCACCGCCCGCACCCCAACCAACCCCGGCACCGTCACACCCACCCCAAACCCCACACCCGTGTCATTCCACTCGGACAGGACCTGCTCGCTCTGCGCCGCGTCGAGCACCCCCACCGCCCCGAGTCGGCTCTCCGGCGCGTCTTCCAGGGCAGCCACCAGATTGCCCAGGCAGGTGTGCAACAGCGTGCACACCTGTTCCGGTGCGACTGAAGCCACCGTGTCGACGACCAGGTCGAACCCGGTCCCCGCGTCGTCTATCGCCACGCTGACCGGGTAGTTGGTCAGGTCACCGGAGCCGTCGCGCGAGCTCAGCATGGTGACGCCGGCGAGCCCCGCGCCGGGTTCGCCGTCGGTGGCGCCGCTGTGGCGGTAGTTGAAGATGGAGGTGAACAGCGGGCTGCCGCCCGACACGCCACTGGCGCTCTGCGCCAGGGCGAGCGACGCGTGCTCGTGCACCAGGAGTTCGGCCAGTTGGTCGCGCAGTCCGGTCAGTGCCTCGGCCGCACCGGCTTCCCCGACCCGCACGCGCACGGGCAATGTGTTGATGAACAGGCCCGGTACCCGGTCGGAGCCGGCACCGGCGTTCATCCGCCCGAACAGCACGGTGCCGAACACCACGTCGTCCCGGCCACTGACGGCGGCGACCACCCGGGCCCATGCCAAGTGGAACACGGTCGCCGCGCTGACTCCTCTGGACCGTGCCACCTCCCGGACACGTGCGGCGAGTTCATGGTTCACCGGCAGACGCGTGTGACGGACGCCCCGGCCGTCGCCGTGGACGTCGAGCAGTCCGTACGGTGCCGTCGTCTCCGTCACATCGCCGAGCAGGCCCGAGAAGTACCGCTCGTGTTCGCCGGGCCGCGTGCCGAGCCGGGCGTGTGCCACGAAGTCACGGAACGGCAGCGGTTCGGGCAGCGCGTCGGCCTGTCCGGAGAGGATCGCGCGCAGTTCTCCAAGCAGCACGTCCAGCGTCGTGTGGTCCTGCATGAGGTGGTGGATGCGGAGCACGGCGAGCCACCCGTCACCGCCGGGTTCGGCGGCGACATGCACCCGCATCAGGGGGGCGCGGCCCAGATTCATCCAGGACTCGCCGACGTTCATGAGCTGCTCCACCGCTTCGCCGCCCCGCGGGTCGAGAACGACCTCGTGGACCGGCAGTGAGACACGGCGCGCGACCACCTGAACCGGCTCGCGCAGTCCCTCCCACACGATGGCAGTGCGGTAGATGTCATGCCGGTCGACGACCTGCTGCAACGCGTCCAGGAACGCGTTCAGCCGCTCCCGGGAGTCGAATCCGAGCCTGACCGGCACCGCGTACACGTCCGCGACGTCGCTGTCCCGGTCGGCCATGAGGTGGTGGAAGAAGAGCCCCTCCTGCAGCGGGGCGAGCGGGTAGATGTCGGCGATGTTGGCCGCGCCGCCGGGCACCGTGGCCACCACCCGCGCGATCTCGGCCTCGTCGAGGTCGACCAGCGGCAGCATCCGCGGCGCGATCTCCGTAGCGCCTTCGGGAATCAGATTGGGCGGAACCTCGACGTGCCTCACACCCGCCGTCGCCGCCAGACCGGCCGGCGTCGAGGTCTGGAACAGCGCGCGCACGGAGACCGACACCCCTCGGCTCCGCAGGTGCTCCACCAGCGACACCGCCAGGAGCGAGTGGCCACCCAGCGCGAAGAAGTCGTCCTCCACGCCGACGCTGTCCAGGCCGAGGACGTGCGCGAACGCGGCGCAGACGATCTCCTCCTGCACGGTTTCCGGGCCCCTGCCCGAACCGGACGTGTATTCGGGTGCGGGCAGTGCGGCCCGGTCCAGCTTCCCGTTGGCCGTCAGCGGCAGTTCGTCCAGGACGACGACCGCCGAGGGCACCATGTAGTGCGGCAGGCGAATGCCCGCGAACTCACGGACCGCTTCGGTCGGTTCGCCGGATGTGGCGAGTGCACCGGGCTTGAGCACCACATAGGCCACCAGCCGTGTCTCGCCCGGCGCGTCCTCCCTCGCGACCACTGCGGCTCTTGCGACCTCGGGGTGCTCGACCACCACGGCTTGCACCTCGCCCGGTTCGACCCGGAAGCCGCGGATCTTGACCTGCTCGTCCGCTCGTCCCGCGAAGACCAGCCGGCCGTCCGCCGTCCAGCACGCCCGGTCCCCGGTCCGATACATCCGCTCACCGGAGTCGCCGTGCGGGCAGGCCACGAACCGTTCCGCCGTCAGTCCCGCATTCCCCCGATATCCGCGTGCCAACTGGCCACCGGCGACGTACAGTTCGCCCGCCACACCCACCGGGACCGGCCGCAGTGCACTGTCCAGGACATACGTCCTCGTCCCCGCCACCGGCGCACCCATCGGCACCGCCGGTGGGTGCGCCGGTGGCGCACCCATCGGCACCGCCGGCCCCGCGCCGTCCACCCGGCCGGCCGTAACCATCACCGTCGACTCGGTCGGACCGTACGTGTTCACCAGCGTCCGGCCCGCACTCCACCGTTCCGCCTGCTCGGCGGTGATCGGCTCGGCGCCCACCAGCAGACGCTCCACACCCGCGAGATCACCCGGATCCAGCACCGACAACAGCGACGGCACCACGCTGGCGGACCGCACATCGGTCTCCCGGAGCATCCGGACGAGCTCGCCCGTGTCCGATCGCTCGGCGGCCGAAGCCACCACCAACGTACCCCCGGAGGCCAGCGTCGCCGCCACGTCCAGCACCGACGCGTCGAAGCTGAACGACGCGAACTGCAACACCCGCACCTCGGGCCCGGCCCCGAGAACCGGCCCCAAGGCCCGCACCATGTTCGCCACCGCCGCGTGCGAGACCGCTACGCCCTTCGGTACGCCGGTCGAGCCCGACGTATAGATCACATACGCCAACTGGTCCTTCGCGAGCACGATTTCCGGGGCCTGGGCCGACATCCCGGCCAGCGCCGCCACCACCTCCGGCGCGTCCAGCGCCACCACTCTCGGCGCGTTCAGCCCCTCCGGCAGGCCGCCCATCCCCACCAGCACATCAACCCCGGCATCGGCCACCATGAAGGCCAGCCGCTCGGCCGGATACTCGGCGTCCAACGGCACGTAGGCCGCTCCCGCCCGCCACACACCGAGCATCGCCGCCACCATCTCCACACCCCGCGGCAGGCACAGCGCGACCACCGACTCGGTACCCACGCCCTGCGCTCGCAGGTAGTGCGCCAGCCGGTTCGCCTGCTCGTCCAGCTCCCCGTACGACACGGGGAGCCCGTCGGCAACCACCGCCACCGCGGTCGCATCCTCGGCGACCCGGTCGGCGAACAGCTCCGGGACGGCCGTGCCCGCTCGGACCGGGGCCGCGCCGGTGTCGTTCCACCTCTCCAGGAGGCCCCTCTCGGCCTCGCCCAGGATGTCGATCTCGTTCAGCGCCGTCTCGGGGGCGTCCTCCAGCGCGGTCACCATGCCGGCCACGCAGGTGTGGAGCAGGGCACACACCTGCGCCGAGTCGACGGGGGCGACGGTCTCGATGCTCAGCCGGAATCCGGTTCCCAGGTCGTCGACAGCCACGTCGACGGGATAGTTGGTGCGTTCCCTGGCGTACAACGTCGTAAGCCCCCGGATAGGCCCGTCCTCGCCCTCGGGAGCGCCCTGAATGTGCCGGTAGTTGAAGAGGGAGGTGAACAGCGGGCTGCCGCCCGGGACGCCGCTCGCCTTCTGGGCCAGCGCCAGCGGGGCGTGCTCGTGTACGAGCAGCTCCGCGAGCTGGTCCCGCAGACCGGTCAGTGCCTCGCCCACGCCCGTGGCATCGACGCGTACCCGGACCGGCAAGGTATTGAGGAACAGGCCCGGCACCCGCTCCGAACCGGCGCCGGCGTCCATGCGTCCGAACAGAATCGTGCCGAACACGACGTCGTCGCGGCCACTCACGGTCGCCAGCACCCGTGCCCACGCCAGGTGGAAGACGGTTGCCGCACTCACTCCGAGTGCTCTCCCCACCTGCCTGATGCGCAGTGCCAGTTCGTCCTGCACAGGCAGTTGCGTGCGCACCGACTCGGCGCCGTCGCCGTGCACGTCCAGGAGTCCGTACGGTGCGGTCGTCTCCGTCACGTCGCCCAGCAGACCGGTGAAGTACCGCTCGTGCTCCTCGTCCGCCGTGCCCAGCCTGGCCTGGGCCACGAAGTTGCGGAACGGCAGCGGCTCGGGCAGTGACTCGACGCGCCCGGAAAGTATGGCGCGCAGCTCGCCGAGCAGCACGTCCTTGGTGGTGTGGTCCTGGACCATGTGATGCATGCAGAGCAGTACCAGCCAGCGTTCGCTGCCGGGCTCGAGAGCGGTCAGTACCCGGATCAGGGGAGCGCGGCCCAGGTCCATCCGCTTGTCGCCCTCGGCGAGGAGCTGGTGCAGGAAGTCCGGATTTCCCGGGTCGAGGTCGATCCGCTCGACCGGGACCTCAACATGCCGGGCGACGACCTGGACCGGTTGGCGCAGTCCCTCCCACACGATGGCCGTGCGGTAGATGTCGTGCCGGTCGACGACCTGCCGCAGTCCGTCCAGGAACGCGTCCAGATCCGTACGCGCGTCGAAACCGAGGACGATGGGCGAGGCGTACACGTCGCCACCGCCGTCCCCGTCCTGCGCGGCCATCAAGTGGTGGAAGAACAGGCCCTCCTGAAGCGGGGCGAGGGGATAGATGTCCGCCACGTTGGCCGCGCCGCCGGGCACGTGTGCGACGACCCGCCGCACCTCGGCCTCGTTCAGGTCGATCAGCGGCAGCATGTCCGGCGTGATCTCCGTGGCACCCTCGGGTATGGCGTTCTCGGGCACATGGGCCGCGACCGGGCCGGCCGCCGCGGCCAGCCCCGCCGGGGTCGGCGCCTGAAAGAGCGTACGCACCGAGACCGACAGGCCTCGGGTCCGGAGGTATTCCACCAAGGAGATCGCCAGCAGCGAGTGGCCGCCGAGGGCGAAGAAGTCGTCGTCGACGCCGACGGGGGGTGATCCGAGAACCTCTGCGAAGGCCTGGCACAACAGCTCTTCCCGCGCGTTCGCCGGCCCCCTGCCCGCGCCGGCCGTGGCGGTGTGTTCGGGAGCGGGCAGTGCCTTGCGGTCCAGCTTGCCGTTGACCGTCAACGGCAGCGCGTCAAGGACCACGAACGCCGACGGCACCATGTACCCCGGAAGCCTCGCCGCCGCGAACCCCCGTATGTCAGAGGCCAGTTCACCCGGGAGGCCATCCGTGCCCGTCGACACCAGATAGGCGACCAGCCGCTTGTCGCCCGGGACGTCCTCGCGCGCGATCACCGCCGCCTGCGTCACCCTCGGATGTCCGGCCAGTACTTCCCGCACCTCACCCGGCTCGACCCGGAACCCGCGGATCTTCAGCTGCTCGTCCGCCCGTCCCGCGAACACCAGCCGCCCGTCCGCATCCCACCTCGCGCGGTCCCCGGTCCGGTACATCCGCTCACCGGAGTCGCCGTGCGGGCAGGCCACGAACCGCTGCGCGCTCAGGTCCGGCCGGCCCAGATAGCCACGGGCCAGCTGCCCGCCGGCCACATACACCTCACCCGGGACCCCCACCGGCACCGGCCGCAGCCACTCGTCCAGCACATAGACGCTCAGCCCCGGGATCCCGCGCCCGATCACACTGCCGCCCGACGCGTAACCGTCCGCGACCAGTTCCTGATGAGTCACGTGGACCGTGGTCTCGGTGATCCCGTACATGTTCACCAGTCGCGGCCCGCCGTCCCCGTGCCGCGCCCACCATGGGGCCAGCTGCGCCGGATCAAGTGCCTCGCCGCCCAGCACCACCGCACGCAACGCGGTCAACGCCGTCGGCCTGTGCTTCTCCGACGCCAGCAACTGGTAGAACGCCGACGGGGTCTGGCTCAGCATCGTCACCCGCTCGCGCTCCAGCAGAGTGAGGAAATCCTCCGGTGACCGCGACACCTCGTACGACACCACCGCCACGCTGCCGCCGTGCAGCAGAGCGCCCCACAACTCCCACACCGAGAAGTCGAACGCGAAGGAGTGGAACCAGCTCCACACGTCCTGCGGCCCGAACTCGAACAGCCCCCGCGTCTGCGCGAACAACTCCGTCACATTCGCGTGCGTCACCACCACACCCTTGGGGCGGCCCGTCGAGCCCGAGGTGTAGATGACGTACGCCGGATGCTCCGGCAGCACCGCGCCCCGCTCACCCGCAACCGGCGCTGAAGCATCCAGTCCGCTCAGCTCGTTCGTCACCGCCGGGTCGTCCAGCTCGACCACCGGCACCCCGAAGTCCGCCATCTCGTCACGCAGAGCTGCCGAGGTCAGCAACCATCCGGCTCGCGCATCGGTGAGCGTGTACGCGATCCGCTCGGCCGGATAGGCCGGGTCCAACGGCACGTACAGGCCTCCGGCCTTGACCACACCCAGGAGAGCCACCACGAGATCGATGCCGCGCTCCATGACGACCGCGACGGCCGACTCCGCGCCCACACCTCGGCTCATCAGATGACGCGCCAGCCGGTTCGCCCGTCCGTCGAGCTCCGCGTACGACACCTCATCCCCGTCGCACACCACCGCAACCGCGCCCGGAGCACGCGCCACTTGTGCCTCGAACAGCTCCGCCAACGTCGCCGGAGTCACCTCTGTCGGGGCCTCGTTCCATTCCTCCAGCACCCGGCGCCGCTCCACCGCGTCCAGTACTTCCACCGTGCCGAGCCGGGACTTCGGCGCCTCGCGCAAAGCGGTCGTCAGGTTGGCGACAGCCTCGTGCAGCAGACCGCACAGTTGCCACGGGTCCGCCGGCGCCACCGCATCGACGGTCAGCCGGAACCGGTTCCCGCGGTCGTCGACCGCCACCGTCACCGGATAGTTGGTGCGGTCGTCGACGCGGTCGGCCGGAGTCAGATGCGTGACACCGTCGAGACCGTCTTCCGGGGTCCGTGCACCGCTCTGGCTGTGCCGGTAGTTGAACAGGGAGGTGAACAGCGGACTGTCGCCCGGGACTCCGCTCGCCCGCTGGGCCAGCGAGAGCGGGGCGTGCTCGTGCACGAGCAGCTCGGCCAACTGCTGCCGCAGACCGACCAGCGCGTCGCCGACACCGGTGGACGCGAGGCGCACACGAACCGGCAGCGTGTTGATGAACAGACCGGGCACCCGGTCGGAGCCTGCGCCGGCACGCATCCGGCCGAACAGCACCGTGCCGAACACGACGTCGTCCCGGCCACTGACGGCGGCCAGGACCCGCGCCCACGCCAGGTGGAAGAGGGTGGCCGCGCTCACGCCCCGCGCCCGCGCCACCTCCGCGATCTGGTCGGCGACTTCCTCGCCGACCTCCAGTCTCGCCCGCCGCACGTCGGCGCCGTCGCCGTGCACGTCGAGGAGGCCGTACGGTGCGGTCGTCTCGGTCACGTCTCCGAGCAGACCGGCGAAGTAGCGCTCGTGCTCCTCCCGGGGCACGCCGAGCCGGGCCTGCGCGACGAAGTTCCGGAACGGCAGCGGCTCGGGCAGCGTCTCGCCCCGGCCCGCGAGGATCATGCGCAGTTCACTCAGCAGTACGTCCTGTGTGGTGTGGTCCTGGACGAGGTGGTGGATGCGCAGCAGCGCGAGCCACCGGCCGGAGCCGCTCGGGTCGGCGGCGGTGTGCACGTCAAGCAGGGGTGCGCGGTCCACGTCGATCGAGGACTCGCCGATGGCGAGCAGTTGAGCGACCGGATCGGGGATGCGGGCGTCGAGTGCGACTTCGAGGACGGGCAGTTCGGCGTGGCGCTGCACGACCTGGACCGGTTCGCGCAGGCCCTCCCACACGATGGCCGTGCGGTAGATGTCGTGCCGGTCCACCACCTGCTGCAGCGCGGCCAGGAAGGCGTCCAGCCGGTCGCGCGAGTCGAAGCCGAGGACCGTGGGCATCGCGTAGACATCGGCGCCCTGCTGATCACTCATCCGGTGGTGGAAGAGGATGCCTTCCTGGAGCGGGGCCAGGGGATAGACGTCGGCGATGTTGGAGGCGCCTCCCTCCGTCCGCGCGACGATCCGCTCGATCTCGTCCTCTGTGAGTTCGACGAGCGGGAGCATCTCCGCGGTGATACGGGACGCTCCGTCGGGCACCAGGTTCGGCGGGACCACAACCTCCTGCGGCGCCGCCTCCACAGCAAGCCCCGCAGGCGTCGGCGTCTGGAACAACGCCC
>NZ_JBIRFY010000036.1:0-12227 GCF_044327745.1 Streptomyces sp. NPDC018026 | reverse complement strand
CCCCAACCCCACCACCAGATTCGCCAGACCACCATGCGTCACCTGCACACCCTTGGGACGCCCCGTCGAACCCGACGTATACATCACATACGCCAACCCATCCCCCTCACACTCCACCACCGGAGCCCACGAAGGCCCACCAGCCAACTCCGCCACCACATCAGACTCATCCAGACACACCCGACACGACACCTCCAACCCCTCCACCAACACCCGATGCCCCACCACCACCCGCACACCCGCATCACCCACCATGAACCCCAACCGCTCCACCGGAAAACCCGGATCCAACGGCACATACGCCGCCCCCGCCTTCCACACCCCCAAAATCGCCGCAACCATCTCCACACCCCGCGGCAGACACAACCCCACCACCGACTCCGCCCCCACACCCCGCGCACGCAAACAATGCGCAATCCGATTCGCCCACACATCCAACTCCCCATACGACACCCCCACCCCACCACACACCACAGCCACCGCACCCGGATCCACCCCAACCCACGACCCAAACAACTCAGGCACCAACACCCCCGACACACCACCCACACCACCACCCCACTCATCCAGAAGCTGCCGCAGCTCCGCGCCGTCGAGCACCTCCAGCGCGTCGAGCCGGGCGCGCGGGTGCTCGTCCAGCGCGGCCACCAGGTGTCCCAGGCAGGTGTGCAGCAGCGCGCACACCCGGGCCGGATCGGCCGGCGCCACCGCCTCGACCGTGAGGACGAATCCTGACCCGTCGTCGTCGACGGCCACGTCCATCGGGTAGTTCGTGTGCTCGTGGAAGTGGTGCAGGCGCACTCCTTCGAACCCGGTGTCCGGCGCCTGGTCCGCCTCCTGGCTGGACCGTTGCGCGTGCCGGTAGTTGAACAGCGAGGTGAACAGTGGGCTGTTGCCCTCGATGCCACTGGCTTTCTGTGCCAGGGCCAGCGGGGCGTGCTCATGCACCAGCAGCTCCGCCAGCTGGTCCTGCATGGAGGTCAGTGCCTCGGTGACACTCACCCCTTCGGTGCGTACGCGCACGGGGAGGGTGTTGATGAACAGGCCGGGCACGCGGTCGGAGCCGGCGCCGGCGTTCATGCGTCCGAACAGCACCGTGCCGAACACGACGTCGTCCCGCCCGGACACGGAAGCCAGCACGCGGCCCCATGCCAGGTGGAAGACGGTCGCCGCGCTCACTCCAAGCTTTCGCGCCACCTCCCTCACCTGACGTGCGACGTCGTCGTCGACGGGCAGGTGTGCCCGCTCGGTCCCCGCACCGTCGCTGTGCACATCCGTGAGGCCGTACGGTGCCGTCGTCTCGGTCACGTCCGCGAGGAGCTCGTGGAAGAACCGCTCGTGCTCCTCGGAGGCCACGCCGAGCCGCGCCTGAGCAACGAAGTCACGGAACGGCAGCGGCTCCGGCAGCGACGCTCCCTCCCCCGACATGAAGGCGCGCAGCTCTCTGATCAGCACCTCCATGGTCGTGTGGTCCTGAACCATGTGGTGGATGCGCAGCAGTGCGAGCCACCGGTCGGTGCCCGGCTCGGCGGCCGTGTGCACCCGCAGCAGCGGCGCGCTGCTCAGATCCATCGAGCCGCCGACATCGAGCATCTGCTGCACCGCGTCGGCGGTGGTGCCGGCTTCCAGGACGATCTCCTGGACAGGCAGCTTCACCCGCCGGGAGACGGCTTGGACAGGCTCGGCCAGCCCTTCCCACATGATCGCCGTGCGGTAGATCGCGTGACGGTTCATCACCTGCTGCAGGGCGCCGAGGAACGCGTCGAGACGCTCACGGGACACGAAGCCCACGACCATCGGCGCCACGTAGACGTCCGCGCCGCGATCGGCCTGCATCAGGTGATGGAACAGGATGCCTTCCTGCAGCGGGGCCAGTGGATAGATGTCCTCCAGGTTGGGCGCACCGCCTTCGACCTGCCGCAGAATCCGCTCGATGGCCGACTCGTCGAGGTCCACCAGGGGCACCATGTCGGGCGTGATCTCCGCGGCATTCGCGGGGATCCGGTTCTCGGGCACCTTCACCCACTCCGGACCGGCCACCGCAGCGAGCCCTGCCGGTGTCGGCGTCTGGAACAGTGCCTTGACCGATACCGACATGCCGCGCGCCCGCAGCTTCTCCACCAGCGAGACCGCCAGCAGAGAGTGCCCGCCCAGCGCGAAGAAGTCGTCGTCGACCCCGATCCTGTCCACGCCCAGTACCTCGGCAAAGGCCAGACACAAGGCCTCTTCCTGCGCCGTCTCCGGCCCCCTGCCACCGACCCCGGACCCGGACCCGAGGTCGGGAGCCGGCAGAGCAGCCCGGTCGAGCTTGCCGTTACCGGTCAACGGCACGGCATCCACAACCACCACCGCGGAAGGCACCATGTGCCCCGGCAACCGCGCCGCCGCAAACCCCCCGACAGCCGCGGCGAGATCCTTCGCATCAGCGTCCCCATCGACCGCGACGACATAAGCCACCAGGCGGGTATCGCCCGGGACATCCTCGCGGGCGACGACCACCGCCTGCGACACCGCCGGACACCCGGAAACCACCGCCGCCACTTCGCCGGGCTCGACCCGGAAGCCACGGATCTTGACCTGGTCGTCCGCCCGGCCCGCGAAGACCAACTGCCCGTCCGCCGTCCAGCGCGCCCGGTCCCCGGTGCGGTACATCCGCTCACCCGCCGACCCGCCGAACGGGCACGCCAAGAACCGCTCCGCGGTCAGCCCCGCACGACCCACATAACCGCGCGCCAACTGGGCTCCAGCGGCATAGAGTTCGCCGGTCACGCCCGGCGCGACCGGGTTCAGCGCGTTGTCCAGGACGTAGAGACGGGTGTTGGCCACGGGCGTGCCGACCGGCACCACCCCGGACGCCACCACCTCCTCGGTGAGACGGGCGGTCGCGACACCGATCGTCGTCTCGGTGGGGCCGTAGTGGTTGAACACTTCCCGGTCCCCGGCAGCCGCCAGCAACTCCGCCACCAGGGCGGGCGAGGCCGCCTCACCACCCAGCACCAACGACCGCGCGGGCAGCACCGCCGCCGCACCCAACGCCGCCACATGCGACGGCACCGCCTTCAAAAAGTCAATCCCGTGCTCGGCCAGATACGCCGACACCACCACCGGGTCGGTGACCGCCTCCTCATCCAGGACATGCAGCTCACCACCCGTCGTCAGACTCGCGAACACCACCGTGTTACCCAGATCGGTTGCCTGCCCCTGCAACACCGCATACCGGCCACCCGACACACCCAACCCCACCCGACCCGGCACCGACGCGACATAGTTCGCCAGCGCCCCGTGCGGAACCGCCACCCCCTTCGGCACACCGGTCGAACCCGACGTATAGATCACATACGCCACCTGGCCCTCGTCCACGGACACTTCGGGAGCCGTATCCGGCGCAGCCGCAAGCTGCATCGCGGTCAGTACACCGTCCACCGCCACCAACCGATACCTGCCCGCCGGCAGATCCTCCAGGACCTCCTCCGTCGTCAGCGTCAACACCGCACGACTGTCCCCCAGCTGGAAGGCAATCCGCTCCGCCGGCTGCCCCGCATCCAGCGGCAGATACCCGGCCCCCGCCTTCCACACCGCCAAAATCCCGACGATGCTCTCCACCCCACGCGGCAGGCACAGCCCCACCACCGACTCCGCGCCCACGCCCTGCGCCACCAGATAGTGCGCCAGCCGGTTCGCCCGCGCATCGAGCTCGCGATACGTCACCGACTCCCCGCCGCAGACAACCGCCACCGCCTCCGGGGAACGCACCACCTGAGCCGCGAACAACCCAGGCACAATCGCGGGCCCAACCTCGACCGCCGTGTCGTTCCACCCCTCCAACACCAGACGCCGCTCACCCGCATCCAGCACATCCACCGCACTCAACGGAAGCGACGTGTCACGCGCAAGGTGTTCGAGGACACGTATGAACCGGTTCGCGATGCGCTCGACCGTGTCCGCCTCGAACAGGTCCGACGCCGCCGTCAGCACGCCTTGGAGACCGGCGGGCGCGCCCTGCCCGTCGAAGACCTCCTTGGCGAACACGTGCAGGTCGAACTTGGCCAGCGATTCGCCGGCGTCCGCCGTCATCGGACTGATGCGTACGCCGCTCGCCCGTTGCCCAGGACTGCTGCCGTCGTCGAGCCGGGTGCTGTTCTGCATGGTCAGCATGACCTGGAACAGGGGGTGTCGGGCCAGTGACCGCGACGACCCGAGTTCCTCCACCAGCTTCTCGAACGGCACATCCTGATGGGCGAACGCCGACAGACTCGTCTCGCGGATGCGATCAAGGATCTCGCCGAACGTGGGGTCCCCCGACAGATCGGTGCGCATCACCAGCGTGTTGACGAAGAAGCCGACCAGGTCGTCGAGCGCCTCGTCGTTGCGTCCGGCGACGGGCGCGCCGATCGGGATGTCGGTGCCCGCGCCCAGTTTGTTGAGTGTCATGGCGAAGGCGGTCTGGAGCACCATGAACAGGGTGGCGCCGTGTTCCCGCGCCAGTACCGCGAGGCGCTGGTGGACGTCGGCGGAGACTTCGATGCCGAGCTCGCAACCGCGATGCGAAGCCACGGCCGGACGGGGCCGGTCGAACGGCAGCTCCAGCTCCTCGGGCATTCCGGCCAACGCCGTGCGCCAGTAGGTCACTTGCTGGGACAGCAGGCTCTGCGCGTCGTCCTCGTCACCGAGCACTTCCCGCTGCCACAGCGCATAGTCCGCGTACTGCACCGGCAGTGGGGCCCATTCGGGTGCCCGGCCCGCGAGACGCGCCATGTAGGCCGTCGACAGATCCCGCATGAACGGCCTCATCGACTCGCCGTCCCATGCGATGTGGTGAATGACCAGCACAAGTACGTGCTCGTCCGGGCCGGTCGTGAAGAGCCGTGCCCGCAACGGCATCTCGGCGGCCAGGTCGAAGGGCTCGGCCGCCGTCTCGGACAGTGCCCCTGGCAGTGCGTCCGGGGACACCGCGGCCGTTGTCAGGAAGAACCCGGTCTCGTCGATGGGGAGGATTCGCTGATGCGGCTGTCCGTCGGCCGAGGGAAATGTGGTGCGCAGGATCTCGTGCCGCCCGATCACGTCCCGCAGAGCGGCCAGCAGTGCGTCCGGGTCGAGCTTCCCGGTCAGGCGCAGGGCCAACGGCAGGTTGTAGGTCGAACTCGGTCCCTCCAGTTGGGCAAGGAACCACAGCCGACGCTGCGCGAAAGACAACGGAATCATCAGGACCCCTCCTCGTTACGCATCGGCCTCAGAGCGGGCCTGGTCTGTTTCCTGGTTCCACCTTGTTGTGCAAGCCAGACCGCCACCGCGGCAGGGGTCGGCGCCTCGAACAGCAGCCGGATCGGCACCTCGGTCCCCGAGGCCGCGCGCACACGGTTGGCCAGCTTCGTCACCAGAAGTGAGTGGCCGCCGAGGGCAAAGAAGTCGTCCTCCGGGCCCACCACAGGCAGCCCGAGGATCTGTGCGAAGGCCCCGCAGACCATTTCCTCCAGCGCGTTGGCCGGTGCCCGACCCGTGGTAGCGGCCGTGCTGTGGTCCGGGGCGGGCAGCGCCTTCCGGTCCAGCTTCCCGTTGACTGTCACCGGCAGCGCGTCGAGGAGCAGCACCGCCGAGGGCACCATGAACTGGGGCAGCCGTTCCGCGACGTACCGGCGTACCGTCTCAGGGAGCCCGGCCACGTCGCCGCCGCCTTGTCCGGCAACGACGTACGCGACAAGGCGCTTGTCGCCGGGGCGGTCCTCGCGGGCGACGACCGCGGCCCGGTCCACCTCAGGATGTCCCGCGACCACCGCCTGGACCTCTCCGGGCTCGACCCGGAATCCGCGGATCTTCACTTGTTCGTCCGCTCGGCCGGCGAACACCATCTGCCCGTCCGCGGTCCAGCGGACGCGGTCCCCTGTCCGGTACATCCGCTCGCCGGCAGCGCCGAACGGGCAGGCCACGAACCGCTCCGCGGTCAAGCCCCCACGTCCCGCGTATCCTCGCGCCAGTCCGGCGCCCGCGACGTACAGCTCCCCGGCCACGCCGACGGGCACCGGGCTGAGCGACGCGTCGAGCACATAGACCCGGGTGTTGACGACGGGCGTGCCGATATGCGGCACGTCACCAGGGGCGAGGGGGGCGGATATCGCGGCGGCCACGGTCGTCTCCGTCGGGCCGTACCCGTTGAGGAATCGCCGCCCGTCCGCCCACTGGGCCAGCACATCCGCACCGAGTGCCTCGCCCACTGCGGCCAGGGTGGTCACGGACGGCAGGTCGGCCGGATCCATCGCGCCCAGCGCCGCGGGTGGTGCGATCAGATGGGTCACCCCGTGCCGCTGCGCGAGCTCTGCGAGGCCCGGTCCCGGCAGGAGTTCCTGGGCGGAGCCGAGCACCAGACGACCGCCGTTGCTCAGGGCCATCAGCACCTCGAAGACCGCGCCGTCGAAGCCCACCGAGGCGAACTGCAGCACCCTGCTGTCGCTGTCGAACGCGAATCGTTCGGCCTGTGTCAACCGCAGGCTTGCGACTCCGGAGTGGGAAACGACCACACCCTTGGGGCGCCCGGTCGATCCGGAGGTGTAGATGACGTACGCCGCGTTCGCCGGGAGCAGTCTTCCGGTGCGGTCGCCGTCCGTGACGGGCTCGGGACTCGTCCTGGCTGCTTCCGCGACGAGTTGCGGCCCGTCGATCACCAGGACCGGCGGTGTGGGCTCCGCGGGGAGCAGTCGCGTACACGCCGTCGTGGTCAGGACGTACATCGGATCCGTGTCGGCCAGCATGTACGCAATCCGCTCCGCGGGCTGCCCCGGGTCGATCGGCAGATACGCGGCACCCGCCTTCCACACCGCGAGCAGCGCCACCACCAGCTCGACCGAGCGGTCCGCGAGGACGGCCACCAGCGTCTCCGGGCCCGCTCCCCCGGTCACCAGGATCCGCGCCAGCCTGTTCGCCCTGGCGTCCAGCTCCGCGTACGTCAGCTCGCTGTCTCCGTGGACCAGGGCGACCGCGTCGGGGTTTCCGGTCACCTGGGCGGCGAACAGCTGCTCCGCCGTGGCGGGTGCGACGTCCCGCTCGGTCCGGTTCCACTCCTCGACGGTACGCCGGTACTCGCCCGGCTCAGTGACGTTCACGTCCCTGATGCGGGTCCCGGGGGCATCGCTCAGCGCGGCGGCGACGCGTACCAGGCCGCCCGCGACGCGCTGTGCGGTCTCCTCGTCGAAGAGGTCCACCGCCGCGATCAGCACGCCTCGCAGTCCCGCCGGTGCGCCTTGGGTGTCGAACGCCTCGCCCAGACTCAGGTCCAGGTCGAACTTCACCGTGGCAGGGCCACCCGGCAGCCGACTGGCGTGCAGGCCGGGCAGTTCCAACGCCGCGGATCCCGTGTTCTGCACGGTCAGCATGGTCTGGAACAGCGGATGCCTGGACATGGACCGGGCCGGGGCCAGCTCCTCCACCAGCCGCTCGAACGGCACGTCCTGGTGGGCGAACGCGCCGAGCCCGGCCTCCCTGACTCTCTCGAGCAGCTCGTCCAGCGTCGGGTCGCCGGACAGGTCGGTCCGCAGCACGAGGGTGTTGACGAAGAAGCCGACCAGGTCGTCCAGAGCTTCGTCGGTGCGCCCCGCGTTCGCGGTGCCGATCGGAATGTCCGTACCGGCTCCCAGCCGGTTCAGGGTCACCGCCAAGGCCGCCTGCAGCACCATGAACAGTGTCACACCCCGATCCTGCGCCAGCCGCACGAGACGGCGGTGCACCCCGGCCGGGATCTCCAGCGGAACCTCGTGTCCTCGGTGCGACGCCACGGCCGGGCGCGGACGGTCCGTGGGCAGCTCCAACTCCTCCGGAACTCCCTCCAGGACCCGGCGCCAGTAGGCGAGCTGAGTGGTCAGGAGGCTGTCCGGGTCCTCCTCGTCACCGAGCAGCTCGCGCTGCCACAGGGCGTAGTCCGCGTACTGCACGGGCAATGAGGTCCAGTCCGGTGTCCGGCCGGAGCGTCGCGCCTCGTACGCGGACGAAAGATCCCGCGCGAGCGGCCCCGTGGACCATCCGTCACCGGCGATGTGGTGCACCAGAACCACCAGGACGTGTTCCGTGGGGCTCTGTGCGAACAGCCGGGCACGCAGTGGGATGTCGTCGGCCAGGTCGAACTCGCTTCCGGCAGCCGCGCGCACCGCGGCATCCAGTTCCTGCGGCGCGATCTCGACGACCGGCAGTTCGAAGCCGGTCTCCTCGACCCGCAGAATCCGCTGGTACGGCTCGCCGTCCACCGTCGCGAACACCGTGCGCAGCGCCTCGTGCCTGCCGATCACATCCCGCAAGGCGGCCTGGAGGGCCTGCCGGTCCAGCTCACCGGTCAGCCGCAGCACCATCGGAATGGCGTCGCCCGCGCCGGCCCCTTCCAATTGTCCCAGGAACCAGAGCCGTTGCTGCGCGAAGGACAGCGGCACCCGCTCCGGACGCGGCATGGCCGCCAGCGCGGTACGCCCCGTGCCGGCCTCCCTCAGCTGCGCAGCCAGCTTGGCCGGGGTCGGCGCCTCGAACAGCATGATCAGCGTCACCTCGACACCCAGCACGGCGCGCACCCGGTTCGACAGCCGCATAGCCAGGAGCGAGTGACCGCCGAGAGCGAAGAAGTCGTCGTCGACTCCCACCCTCCGCACGCCCAGGACCTGCGCGAAGGCGCCACACAGCAGCTCCTCGTGCGCAGTGGCCGGGGCCCGAACGACTCCCGTGGTCGCAGCGTGGTCGGGTAGGGGCAGTGCGGCCCGGTCGAGCTTGCCGTTCACGGTCAACGGCAGCGCATCGAGGGAGACGACAGCCGAGGGCACCATGTGGTCCGGCAGCCGAACTGCGGCGAACTCCTTGACGGCCTCGTTGAGTTCACCGTCCGCGCTGCCCTCCGGCACCACGTATGCGACGAGCCGCTTGTCGCCGGGGGTGTCCTCCCGGGTGATGACGGCAGCCTGGGCGACCTGCGGATGCGCGGCCACGACCGCCCGCACCTCACCCGGCTCGATACGGAAGCCGCGGATCTTCACCTGTTCGTCCGACCTCCCCGTGAAGGCAAGGACGCCGTCCGCGGTCCACTGCACCCGGTCCCCGGTGCGGTACATCCGCTCGCCGCGATCTCCGTACGGGCACGCCACAAAGCGTTCGGAGGTCAGTCCCTCATGGCCCAGATAGCCACGTGCCAGCCCTGGACCCGCCACATACAGCTCACCCGGCACTCCGACCGGCACCGGCTCCAGCCGGCCGTCCAGCACGTACACCCGCGCGTTCGCGATCGGTCCGCCGATGTCCGCCCGACCGCCCGGCGTGAGCGGTTGCGACATCGTCGCGCACACCGTGGTCTCCGTCGGCCCGTACGCGTTCACGAACCGCCGTCCCGCGGCCCAGCGCGTCACCAGTTCGTCGCCCAGCGCCTCTCCCGCCGATACCAGCGTCGTCACCGGCGCCAGATCGTCCGGTCCCAGCACCGCAAGCACCGCGGGCGGCAGGGTGGCATGCGTGACCCGATGCCGCGCCACAACCTCGGCCAGCCCCGCGCCCGGCAGCAACTTCTCGGCCGGGGCCACCACGAGACACGCCCCCGAGCTCAGCGCCACCAGTATCTCGGACACCGCCGCGTCGAAGCTGACGGATGCGAACTGCAGCATCCGGACGGCCCCGTCCACCGCGAACCGCTCCACCTGCGCCGCCACCAGATGCGCCACCCCGGCGTGCGACACCGCCACGCCCTTCGGACGACCCGTCGACCCGGACGTGAAGATCACGTACGCCAACTGGCCACCTACCACGTCGACTTCGGGTGCCGATGAAGGTGACGCCGCCAGCGCCTCCGCCACGTCCGGATGGTCCAGAGCCACGACGCCGACACCCGGCCCGGCCAGCTCCCCCGCCGTACCGTTCAGGCCGACGACGAGGCTCGTGCCGCTTTCGGTGAGCATGTACGTGAGCCGGTCGGCCGGGTACTCGGGATCCAGCGGCAGATAGGCGGCGCCCGCCTTCCACAAGCCCAGGATCGACGCCACCAGCTCCACACCGCGCGGCAGGCACAACCCCACCAACGACTCCGACCCCACACCCTGCGCCCGCAGGTAGTGCGCGAGCCGGTTCGCCCGCGCGTCCAGCTCCGCGTACGACACCTCAACCCCGTCACCCACCACGGCGAGCGCCTCCGGCGTCCGCGCCACCTGCGCCTCGAACAACCCCGCCGCCGACAGGCCCGACACCTCCACAGCGGTCCGGTTCCACTCCCCCACCACCCGCCGCCGCTCCACCGCACCCAGCACGTCGACCGCCGCGAGCGGGGTCTGCGGAGCCTCCTCCAAGGCCGCTGCCAAGCCCTCCAGAGACGTGTGCAGCAGATCGCACACACGGCCGGCGTCCGCTCCCGCCACCCGGATGCTCAGCACGAACTCGGTCCCGCGCTCATCGACCGCCGCGCTCATCGCGTAGTTGGTGTTGTCCTTCGAGCTCAGCCTGGTGACACCGTCGATGCCGGGGCTGCCTCCTTGCGCCGCGAGCCGGTCGTGCCGGTAGTTGAAGGCCGAGGTGAACAGTGGGCCACCGCCCTGCACCCCGCTCATCTGCTGGGCCAGGGCCAGCGGCGCATGCTCGTGCACGAGCAGTTCCGCCAGCTGGTCACGCACCCCGGTGAGCGCCTCGGCCACTCCCGCCTCGCCGACGCGCACGCGCATCGGCAAGGTGTTGAGGAACAGGCCGGAAACCCTGTCCGCCCCCTCCCCCGAGTTCATCCGGCCGAAGAGGACCGTGCCGAACACCACGTCGTCCCGGCCGCTGATCGCGGCGAGCGTCCGCGCCCATGCCAGGTGGAAGACCGAGGCCGGACTCACACCGGTCTTGCGCCCCACCTCCCTGATTCTGGCCGCCAGTTCGTCCGACACCCGCCGCTGCGCGTTGTCGACGTCGCCGCCGTCGCCGTGCACGTCGAGGAGGCCGTACGGCGCGGTCGTCTCGGTCACGTCTCCGAGCAGACCGGCGAAGTAGCGTTCGTGCTCCTCCCGGGGCACGCCGAGCCGGGCCTGCGCGACGAAGTTCCGGAACGGCATCGGCTCGGGCAGCGTGTCGCCCCGGCCCGACAGGAACGCCGCGAGCTCTTCGAGCACCACCTCCATCGACGTGTGATCGTGCACCAGGTGGTGGATGCGTACGACGGCCAGCCAGCGGTCGTCGCTGCCGGGTTCGGCGGCCATGTGCACATCGATCAGCGGAGCGCGGCCGAGGTCCATCCACGACCCGGCGACGGCCGAGAGCTGTTCCACGGGATCGGCACCGTCGGCATCGAGCGTGACCTCCTCGACGGGCAGTTCCGCGTGGCGCTGCACGAGCTGGACCGGCTCACGCAGGCCCTCCGAGATGACCGCGGTGCGGTAGATGTCGTGCCGGTCCACCACCTGCTGCAGCGCGGTCAGGAAGGCGTCCAGCCGGTCGCGCGAGTCGAACGCGAGCGGCATCGGGGTCAGGTAGACGTCCTCGTCTGTGCCGCTGTCCGCGGCCATCCGGTGGTGGAAGAGGATGCCTTCCTGGAGCGGGGCCAGGGGATAGACGTCGGCGATGTTGGAGGCGCCTCCCTCCGTGCGCGCGACGATCCGCTCGATCTCGTCCTCTGTGAGTTCGACGAGCGGGAGCATCTCCGCGGTGATGCGGGTCGCTCCGTCGGGCACCAGGTTCGGCGGGACCACAACCTCCTGCGGCGCCGCCTCCACAGCAAGCCCCGCAGGCGTCGGCGTCTGGAACAACGCCCTCACCGACACCGCGACACCACGCCTGCGCAGATCCTCCACCAGCGACACCGCCAGCAGGGAATGACCGCCCAACGCGAAGAAATCGTCGTCCACACCAACACCGTCAACACCCAGGACCTCCGCGAACGCCGCACACAGGATCTCCTCCCGCACGTTCACCGGACCCCGACCCGCACCCGCACCCGCACCCGCATACACCGGAGCCGGCAAAGCCCCACGGTCCAGCTTCCCGTTCCCCGTCAACGGCAACGCCTCCACCACCACCACCGCCGACGGCACCATGTACCCCGGCAACCGGCCCACCACCGCCTCCCGCACCACACCCGCCAAACCACCCTCACCAACCCCTGCATCGGTGCCGGTGCCGACGACATAAGCCACCAGACGCTTGTCACCCGCAACGTCCTCACGCGCCACCACCGCAGCCTGCGCCACCTCCGGCAGCCCCGCCAGCACCGCCTCCACCTCACCCGGCTCCACCCGGAACCCACGCACCTT
>NZ_JBIRFY010000035.1:0-13421 GCF_044327745.1 Streptomyces sp. NPDC018026 | reverse complement strand
TGGTGCAGGACATGGATGCGGCGCGGTTGGAGCGGGTGTGGGGGCCGAAGGCGGATGGTGCGTGGTATCTGCATGAGCTGACGGCGGGGATGGAGCTGGCGGCGTTCGTGTTGTTCTCGTCGGCGGGTGGGATGGTGCTGGCGGCGGGGCAGGCCAACTACGCGGCGGCGAACACGTTCCTGGACGGGTTGGCGCAGTTCCGGCATGGGCGGGGTCTGCCTGCCACGTCGCTTGCGTGGGGCCTGTGGTCCGCGGCCACCGGCATGAACGGGGCCCAGGGGGACGCCGAGGTACGGATGGCGCGGCTGGGTCTTCCGGCGTTGCCGGTGGACGAGGCGTTGGCGTTGCTGGACGCGGCTTTGGAGCGGCCCGGTGATCCGGTGCAGGTTCCGCTGCGCGTCGACACGGCCGCGTTGCGCAGTCAGACCTCACTGCCCGCGCTGCTCCAGGGCCTGGTCCCAGTGGCACGCCGTACGGCCGTCTCCGCCGCTGGAACCACGGACTCCCTGCGTGCTCGGCTGCTGGGTCTCGACGACGCCGAGCAGACCCGGGTGCTGACGGAGGCCGTGCGGAAGTACTCCGCCTCGTTGCTGGGCCACGGCTCCATGGACGCGGTGGACCCGGAGCGCGACTTCCTGGAGGCGGGCTTCGACTCGCTCAGCGCGATGGAGCTGCGCAACAGTCTCAACGCGGCCACGGGCCTCCGCCTTCCGGCGATGGTCGTCTTCGACAACAAGAACCCGGCCGCGCTCGCCCGTTTCGTACAGGGCGAGTTCGCGCACTCCGCCGCCGGGTCGCCGGAGGGCGAGACGTACGGCGGTGCGGGCAGGGCGGGGGACGCCGACGACGCCGCGTCGGACACGCTGAGTGCGCTGTTCCGCCGGGCGGTCCTGTCAGGTCCCATGGCGAAGGCGTTCGACCTGCTGGCCGCGGTCGCCAACGTGCGTCCCAGCTTCTCGTCGGTGCGGGACCTCGGTGCGGCGCCGCCGCCGGTGAAACTGGCCGACGGGCCCGGCAGCCCCCGGCTGATCTGCGTCAGCACGCCCATGGCCACCGGCGGCGTATACCAGCAGGCACGCCTGGCGTCGTACTTCCGCGGCGTGCGGCAGGTGTCGGCGGTGCCCGTGTCCGGTTTCAGCTCCGAGGAACGGCTGCCGGCCACCGCCGAGGCGGCCGTCGAGGCTCTGGCGGAGAGCGTGCTGCTGGCGGCGGACGGCGAACCGTTCGTCGTCGTCGGATACTCCGCGGGCGGGCTCCTCGCCCACGTCACCGCCCAGTACCTGGAGACCGTCAGGGGCGTCGCACCGGCCGCGGTGGTACTGCTCGACAGCTACCGGGCCGACAGCGGCCGCAACGACCTGGACGAGGGCATGGTGCTCAGCATGCTGGAGAAGGAGTCGACCCTCGGGCGGTTCGACAGCTACCGGCTGTCGACGATGGGGCGGTACGTGGAGCTGGTACCGAAGCTGAAGACGGAGCCGCTGGCCGCACCCGTACTGTTCGTGCAGTGCACCGAGTCGTTCTCCCTGCCGGGTACCGAGGACACGACGTCGTACCAGGACGACTGGCAGGCGAAGCCGTGGGACCCCGCGCACGACGTCCGGACGGTGAAGGCGAACCACTTCAGCATCCTGGAGGAATCGGCCGAGGACACCGCCCGGATCATCGAGGAGTGGATCACCGCAACGCTGTGACGGAGCAATGAGCAACCTGGTCCCGCTCCCCGTCCCCGGGGGGCGGGACTTCTCGTGTCGCGTGCGCCCACGGAAGCGGTCGGACGAGGACGGCCACCGTGCCCGGCGAAGAGCGCCGGGCACGGTGGCCGCTGCTCGGACGTGTACGCGTGTCCGCGCGTACACGATCCCGGGTTCTACTTGAACACTTCGAGTTCACTGTCGAGGATGTCGAAGAGCTCGTCGGCGGACGCCTCCGCGAGGTCCGCGTCCACCGTGGGCGCCTCGGTCTCGAACAGCAACTCGGTCAGGTACCCGGCCAGGTCCGTCGCGGACGGGTGGTCGAAGACCAGCATCGGGGGCAGGTTCCGGCCGGCCAGGGTGACCATCCGGTTGCGCAGCTCCAGCGCGCTGAGCGAGTCGAAGCCGATGTCCAGGAAGCCCCGCTCGGGGTCGATCGCCTCGGGGCCGGCGTGGCCAAGCACCTCGGCGGCCTTCGCTCGCACCAGTTCCAGCATGCGGCGGTCGCGTTCGGCTGCGGGCATCCCGGACAACAGGTCCACCGCCGTGACGGTCTCGGAGCCCGTCTCGGCACGACCTGCCCTGCGGACCGGGACGCGGACGAGACCACGCAGCAGCGCGGGCATCTCACCCGAGCGATTGCGCAGTACGGCGGTGTCGACCCGCATCGGGACGATGACGCTCTCGCCGTTCGCCATGGCGGCGTCGAACAGGGCGAGCCCTTCCTCCGCGCTGAACGCCGGCAGTCCCTGCCGCCCCATGCGATCCAGGTCGGCCTCGCTCAGCTCCCGGCTCATGCCCGAGTCGACGCGCCAGGCGCCCCATGCCACAGACGTGGCGGGCAGCCCCTCGGCACGGCGGCGCACCGCCAGGGCGTCGAGGAAGACGTTGGCGGCCGCGTAACCGGCCTGCCCCTGGGCCAGGACCATGCCACCGGCCGAGGAGTACAGCACGAACATCGACAGGTCGAGGTCCTTGGTCAGCTCGTGCAGGTGCCAAGCCGCGTCCGCCTTCGGCCCGAAGCCCTCGTCGAGCCACTCCTGCGGCCAGGTGGCGACCAGGCCGTTGTACACCACACCCGCCACGTGCACCACGCCGGTCAGCGGATGCTCCGGCGGCACGACGGCGAGCAGGTCCTCAAGCGCCTTGCGGTCGGACACGTCGCACGCGACGACCGTCGTCTTGGCTCCGAGTGCGGCCAGTTCCGCGACGAGTTCGTCGGCGCCCGGTGCCTGCGGGCCGCGCCGGCTGGTCAGCAGCAGATGCCGCACGCCGTGCTCGGTGACGAGGTGGCGGGCCAGCAGCGCGCCCAGTCCACCGGTGCCACCGGTGATCAGGACCGTGCCCTCCGGATCCGGCGTCGGACTCGTTGCGGGCGGGTTCTCCGCCGTCGCGGCCCTCACCAGCCTGGGCACGAGAACGCCGCCCGCCCGGATGGCGGCCTCGGTCTCTCCCGACGCGACCACGCCGGCCAGCGCGCTCCGGGACTCCGCCGCGTCGTCCACGTCGACGAGGACGAACCGGCCCGGGTGCTCGGCCTGCGCCGCACGCACCAGTCCCCACACCGGGGCTTGAACGAGGTCGGCGGTCTCGTCCTCGTCGGTGGACACCGCGTTGTGGGTGACCACCACGAGCCGGGAGTCGACGAACCGCTCGTCCCCCAGCCACTCCTGCACTCTCGCCAGCGCGTCCCGGCTCGTCGCGTGCATGGCGTCGAGGAGACCGGCGCCCGCCGCCCCGCAGTCGTGGACCACGACGTCCGGCACCGGCTCGGCGCTGAACGCATCGGCCCAGGCGAGCGGCGAAATGCCGTCCTCCGCGTCCGCCGGAACGGCCGTGAAAGGCGTCCAGTCCACACGGAAGAGTGACTGGTCGGTGTGCTCACCGGCCGACCTGAGCTGTTCGGCCGAGACGGGCCGGAAGGCCAACGACCGTACGGAGGCCACCGGCGCCCCGGAGGCGTCGGCCAGCTCCATGGCCACCGTGCTGGAGCCGTCCCGCAGCAGCGCCACCCGCAAGGCGTTGGCACCCGCCGCGTGCAGGGTGACGCCGCCCCAGGAGAAGGGCAGCAAGGTCTGCTCGTCGCCCTCCTCACCAAGGCTCAACGCGTGCATCGCCGCGTCCAGCAGTGCCGGATGCAGGCCGAACCGTTCCGCCTCGGCGTGCTCCTCCGTGGGCAGCGCGACCTCGGCGAAGACGTCGTCGCCGCGCCGCCAGGCCGCCCGAAGCCCCTGGAAGGCCGGACCGTAGGCGTACCCCTGGCGCAGCAGCAAGTCGTACATGCCGCTCACGTCGACGCGCGTGGCTCCCGTCGGCGGCCACTGCGTGAGGTCGGCGGACGGCGCGACGTCCTCCGCCACGAGGGCACCCACCCCGTGCAGGGTCCAGGGCACATCGGCCGCGGCATTCGCGGCGCGTGAATGGATGTGCAGCGCCCGTCGGCCCTCCGGGTCCGGCGCCCCGACGGACACCTGAATCTGAAGTCCCCCACGCTCGGGCAGGATCAGGGGGGCCTGGAGGATCAGTTCCTCCAGGACGGGGCAACCGACCCGTTCACCCGCGCCGACCGCCAGTTCCACGAAGCCGGTACCGGGCAGCAGGAGGCTGCCGAGTACGTCGTGGTCGGCGATCCAACGCTGCGAGTCCAGGGACAGTCGGCCGGTCAGCACCACACCTTCCGTCTCGGCGAGGGCCACCGACGCCCCGAGCATCGGATGGTCCACGTCGTGCTGGCCCACGGCCGACAGCCCCAGGCTCACACCGGCGTGTGCGTCGATCCAGTAGCGCTCGCGCTGGAAGGCGTAGGTGGGCAGGTCGACGCGTGCGGCGCCGCGTTCGGCGTAGAAGGCGGACCAGTCGACAGTGCCGCCCGAGGCGAACACCTGCCCCAGCGCCGTCACCGCCGTCACATCCTCCGCCCGGTCCTTGCGCAGCACCGGCGCGAACACCACCTCGTCGGCATCGGCGTCCAGGGTCTGGCGGGCCAGACCCGTCAGCACCGGGTCCGGGCCGCACTCCACGAACCGGACCACACCCAACTCACGCAGGGCACCGACCCCGTCGGCGAACCGGACCGGCTCGCGCACATGCCGCACCCAGTACCCCGGATCCGTCAACTCCCCGGCGCCTGCGACCGCACCCGACACATTCGACACGACGGGCACCGTCGGTTCCGCATACGACAGTGCGGTGACCACGGCGCGGAACTCGTCGAGCATCGGTTCCATCAGCGGGGAGTGGAAGGCGTGCGAGACCCGCAGCCGGCTCACCCTGCGCCCCAGACCGGTGAAGTGCTCACTCACCGTCTCCACGCCGGTCTCGGTGCCGGAGACGACCACGGACGTGGGCCCGTTGACGGCGGCGATCCCCACCCCTTCGGGCAGCACCGCCAGCACCTCGTCCTCAGTGGCCTCCACCGCCAGCATCGCCCCACCCGACGGCAACGCATCCATCAACCGCCCGCGCGCCGCGACCAGCGTCGCCGAATCCTCCAGCGACAGCACTCCCGCCACATGCGCGGCGGTCACCTCACCGATCGAATGCCCCGCCACCACATCCGGACGCACACCCCACGACTCCACCAGCCGGAACAACGCCGACTCCACCGCGAACAGCCCGGCCTGTGCGAACACGGTCCGGTTCAGCAGCTCCGCATCCTCGCCCCACACCACCTCACGCAACGACCGCCCCAGCAGACCGTCCAACTGCTCGCATGCCGCGTCGAAGGCCGACGCGAACACCGGGAAGGCGTCATACAGCTCCCGGCCCATCCCCAGCCGCTGACTGCCCTGACCCGTGAACACCACCGCGGTCCGGCCACCGGAACGAGCCCGCACCACCGAGCCCTCCACCCCGGCCAGTGCGCCCAGCAGCTCGTCACGGTCCCGGCCCACCACCACCGCACGCCGCTCCAACACGGCCCGCGACGACACCAACGACAACCCCACATCCACCGGCGACAACTCCGGCCGCTCACCCACCCACCCGGCAAGCCGCTCCGCCTGCGCCACCACCGCGGACACCCCACGCCCCGACACCACCCACGGCACCACCGACGACCCCACCGGAGCACCCAGAGCGTCAGCCTCCACCGGTTCCACCGAAGGCGGCTCCTCCACGATCACATGCGCGTTCGTGCCGCTCAGACCGAACGACGACACACCCGCACGCCGCGGCCGCCCCTCCTCCGCCGCAGGCCACTCCCGCGCCTCCGTCAACAGCTCCACAGCACCCGCGTCCCAGTCCACCTTGGACGAAGGCCGGTCGGAGTACAGGGACTTGGGCATCGTCTCGTGACGCATCGCCATGACCATCTTGATGATGCCCGCGACACCCGCCGCCGCCTGCGTGTGACCCATGTTCGACTTGATGGAGCCCAGCCACAGCGGCTGGTCCTCGGGACGGTCCTGGCCATAGGTGGCCAGCAGCGCCTGCGCCTCGATCGGGTCACCCAGCGTCGTACCCGTGCCATGCGCCTCGATCACGTCGACCTGGTCGGCGGCCAGCCGCGCACTCGCCAGGGCCTGCCGGATCACCCGCTGCTGCGACGGGCCGTTCGGGGTGGTGAGGCCGCTGGAGGCACCGTCCTGGTTGATGGCGCTGCCGCGCACCACGGCCAGCACCGGGTGACCGTTGCGGCGTGCGTCGGACAGGCGCTCCACCAGCAGCATGCCCACGCCCTCGGAGCAGCCCACGCCGTCGGCCGACTCGGAGAAGGACTTGCAACGGCCGTCCTTGGCGAGGCCGCGCTGGGTGCTGAAGTAGACGAACATGTCAGGGTTCGTCATCACGGTCACACCGCCGGCGAGCGCCAGGGAGCACTCCCCCGAGCGCAGCGCCTGCACCGCCATGTGGAGTGCGACGAGAGAGGACGAGCACGCCGTGTCCACGGTCACCGCCGGACCCTCAAGACCGAGGGTGTAGGCCACCCGGCCGGTGACCAGGCTGCCGTCGCTGCTGCCGAACCCGTAGTCGTGGTACATGACGCCCGCGAAGACGCCGGTGCGGCTGCCCTTGAGCGACAACGGGTCGATGCCCGCCCGCTCCACCGCCTCCCAGGACGACTCCAGGAGAAGTCGCTGCTGGGGGTCCATGCCCAAGGTCTCGTTCGGGCTGATGCCGAAGAAGGCGGGATCGAAGTCCGCCGCGTCGTGCAGGAAACCGCCTTCCCTGGAGACGGTGCGGCCCGGCTTGCCCGGTTCGGGATCGTAGACGCCGTCGATGTCCCAGCCGCGGTCGGTGGGGAAGCCGGACACGGTGTCCACGCCGTCGGCGACCACCTGCCACAGCTCGTCCGGAGAGGTGACACCGCCCGGAAAGCGGCAGGCCATACCGACGATCGCGATCGGCTCGCCGGCGGCGGCCTCCAGCTCGGCGTTCTGCCGGCGCAGGCGTTCGTTGTCCAGCATGGATTTTCTGAGCGCTTCGACGATCTGCTCGACGGATGCGTCCACGGTGAAGGTAAACCTCTCGCTCGGTGAGGGCCGGCGGACCCGGGCAGTCAGTTGGTTTCGTCTCCGGACAGGGCGGCACGGACCAGGTCCTCGACGCCCATGCTCTTGATCGCGTCACTGCGGTCCTCGCGCACCTGCTCCGTCGCCGGTGCGGCGGACGGGTTCGCGTCCTGCGCGGCCGCGGCGAGGGCGAGCAGCCCGTCCAGCAGGCCGGCCGCACGGAGGCTGTCCACGGAGAGGGACTGCAGGGCGTTCCGGACGGCCTCGTCGTCCGGAGCGCCGGTCGCGGCTCCCTGCCCGGCGGCTTCCGGAAGGCCGGGCGCCAGCTCGTCCAGCAGGAACTCGGCGAGGACCGCCGGGTTGGGGTAGTCGAACATCATGGTGGCGGGCAGCCGCAGCCCGGTGGCGGTCTGGAGCCGGTTGCGGAGTTCGATCGCGGCCAGCGAGTCGAGGCCCAGCTCGGTGAAGCCCTTGCTGATGTCGATCGCCTGCGGGTCGTCGTGGCGTACCGCGGCCACGTGGGTGCGCACCAGGTCCACGAGGGCACGCTCGCGTTCCGCCTGGGCGAGGGGCGCCAGCTGCTCCTCCAGGGTGCCCGAACTCGTGGCGGCGGCAGCGGTGGCCCCGGGGGTGGCCGTGGGCTGTGCCGCCGGGGCGGGGGCGGGCCGGGCCGCGTCGCGGCGGGCGACGCGCACGATCTCGCGGAACAGCGGGGACAGTTCGTCGTCCGCGGCCTTCGCGAGCCGGGCGGCGGTCACGCGGATGGGGACGAGGAGGGCCTCGTCGAGGGCGACGGCCTCGTCGAACAGGGCCAGGCCCTCCTCGGTGGCCAGCGCGGGCATGCCCAGCCGGTCCATGCGGTGCAGGTCGTCCTCGGTCACGCCGCCGCCGAGGCCGGTCTTGGCCGTCCACAGGCCGAAGGCCAGGGATGTGGCGGGCAGGCCGGCCGCCCGGCGGTGCAGGGCCAGGCCGTCGACGAAGCGGTTGGCCGCTCCGTAGTTGCCCTGGCCGACGCCGACGAGCAGCCCCGCGCACGAGGACAGCAGGACGAACGCGGACAGGTCGAGGTCGCGGGTGAGCTCGTGCAGGTTCCACGCCGCGTCGACCTTGGGCCGCAGCACGGCTTCCATCTGCGCGGGCGTCAGCGATGTGACGAGGGCGTTGTCCATGACGCCCGCCGCGTGGACGACGCCGCGCAGCGGACGGTCGTCGGGGATGCCGGCGAGCAGCTCGGTGAGCGCGGTGCGGTCGGCGGCGTCGCAGGCCGCGACGACCGTCGCGGCGCCCAGTTCGGCCAGTTCCGCGACGAGTTCGGCCGCGCCGGGGGCGTCGGCCCCGCGGCGACTGGTCAGGAGCAGGTGGCGTACACCGTGCTCGGTGACCAGGTGCCGGGCGAGGAGCGCGCCGAGCCCGCTGGTGCCGCCGGTGACCAGGACGGTGCCGGCGGGGTCCCAGGGAGCGGACCGTTCGATGTCGTCGACCGGTATCCCGGTCAGCCGCGGGACCCGGACGTCACTGCCGCGCACGGCGAACTCCGGTTCGCCCAGGGCCGCGAGCGGCGGGGTGACGCGGCTGTCCTCGTCGAGGTCGGCGAGGAGGAAGCGGCCCGGGTTCTCCTGCTGGGCAGACCGCACCAGCCCCCACACGGGTGCCTGTGCGACGTCGACGGTCTCGTCGGCGCCGGTGTCGTCACCGACGGCCACCGCGCCCCGGGTCACCACCATCAGCCGGGTGCCGGCGAGCCGTTCGTCGGTCACAAAGGTGCGCAGGACCCGCAGGAGCCGGTCCAGTACGGTTCGCGTGGCGGACGGCGCGTCCCCGGCCGCGCTGCGGCAGGGGTACAGCACCAGCTCGGGTACGGAGCCGCCTGCGTCGAGAGCCGCCGTGAAGGCGTCCAGGTCGGCGTGGGCGGTCACGTCCTGCGGCACTCCGGCGTCCGCGGGTGTGCCGCCGAGGACCGCCCAGTCGCCGGCGGTGGTGCCGCCCGCGGTGCCCAGCGGCAGCGGGCTCCAGCCGACCCGGTGCAGCGCCTCGCGCTGTTCGGTGCCGGTCGAGGCGGCAGCCGCGGCGGCGACCCGGTCGGGGGTGACGGCCCGGACCACGAGGGACTCCACGGTCGCCACGGGCAGGCCGGTGCTGTCCGCGAGTTGCAGTCGCACGGCGTCCGGGCCGATCGAGTTGAGCTTGACCCGCATCCGGGCCGCCCCGCCGGCGTGCAGGGAGACGCCCGTCCAGGCGAACGGCAGGTGCGAGGCGCCGACGTCCTGCGGCCGGTAGCCGCCGAGGAAGTCGGTGGCGCTGAGCGCCGCGTCCAGCAGCGCCGGGTGCACCCGATAGCCGACGGCCTCCTCCCGGGCCTCCTCGGGCAGGGCGACCTCGGCGAAGACGTCCTCGCCGTGCCGCCAGACGGCCTGGAGGCCGCGGAAGGTGGGGCCGTAGTAGTAGCCCTGGCTGGTGAGGTAGTCGTAGACGTCGCTGATGTCCACGGCCTCCGCGCCCGGCGGCGGCCAGGCACCGGCCCCGAGGGGCGCGGGCGGGGCCGCGGGGCCGGTGGACGGGGCGAGGAATCCGGAGACGTGCCGGGTCCAGCCGACGTGGTCGGGGACGTTCTCCGCCCGCGAGTACACGGCCAGGGAGCGCCGGCCCGCGGTGTCCGCGGCACCGACCAGCACCTGGACGGCGGTGCCTCCGGTGGCGGTCAGCGGCATGATCGCCTCGATGGTGAGTTCCTCGACGAGGTCGCAGCCGACCTCCTCACCGGCGCGCAGGGCCAGTTCGACGAAGCCGGTGCCGGGCAGCAGCAGCGTGCCGAGCACGTTGTGGTCCGCCAGCCAGCGCTGGGTGTCCATGGCGAGCCTGCCGGTGAGGACCACCCCGCCGTTCTCCGGGGAGACGACGACCGCGCTGAGCAGGGGGTGCGCTCCGGCCTGCTGCCCGATGTCCTGTGCGGAACCGGACTGGGCCACGGGGGCGGCGTCCAGCCAGTAGCGGCGCTTCTCGAACGCGTAGGTCGGCAGGTCGAGCCGCCGCGCTCCACGGCCCGCGAACACGGCGGCCCAGTCGGGACCGGCCCCGTGCACGTGCAGCCGGGCGAGAGCGGTGAACAGGGCCTGCGGTTCCGGGACGTCCTTGCGCAGGGCCGGCACGACGACGTGGCCGTCCTGCTCCAGACCGGCCGCGGCGAGGGCGCTGAGCACACCGTCCGGGCCGACCTCCACGTACCGGGTGACGCCGTCCGCCTCCAACTGCCGGACGCCGTCCGCGAAGCGAACCGCCTGCCGGACGTGGCGCACCCAGTAGTCGGCGGAGGCCAGCTCGCCGGGCCCGGCCTCGCGGCCCGTCACGTTGGAGACGATGCGCAGGGCCGGGGTGCCGTACGAGAGGTCGTCGGCGACCTGTCGGAACTCCTCCAGCATCGGTTCCATCAGCGGCGAGTGGAAGGCGTGGGACACCCGCAGACGGCTGGTCTTGCGGCCGAGCCGCTCGAAGTGGGCGGCGACGGCGAGAACGGCGCTCTCGTCTCCGGAGACGACCAGGGACGAGGGGCTGTTGAGGGCGGCGATACCGATCCCGTCGCCCAGCAGCGGCAGTACCTCCTCCTCGGTCGCCTGCAGGGCGGTCATGGCCCCGCCGGCCGGCAGCGCCTGCATCAGCCGTCCGCGGGCCGCGACCAGGGCGCAGGCGTCGGGCAGGGACAGCACTCCCGACACGTGGGCGGCCGCCAGCTCGCCGACCGAGTGGCCCATGAGTACGTCGGGGACGACGCCCCAGGACTTGAGCAGCCGGTACAGGGCGACTTCGAAGGCGAACAGGGCACTCTGCGTGTAGACGGTCCGGTCCAGTTCCCGGCCGCCGTCCGCGCCGTTCGCACCGTCCGCATCCTCGTGCGGGGAGGCGAACATCAACTCCTTCAGCGAACGGTCCAGGAGCGGGTCCAGGTGCTCGCACACGGCGTCGAGCGCGGTGGAGAACACCGGGAACGTCTCGTACAACTCGCGGCCCATGCCCGGCCGTTGGGCGCCCTGGCCGGAGAACAGGAAGGCGAGCGGGGCCTCGGGCGCGACGACCCCCGTGACGGTGCCGGGCCGTTCCTCCTGCTCCGCGAGCGCGGTGAGGCCGCTCAGCGCGGCGTCCCGGTCGGCTGCGGCGACGACGGCCCGGTGGTCGAGTGCGGCCCGGGTGGTGGCCAGCGAGAAGGCGGTGTCCGACAGCGTGCGTCCGGGGTCCGCGGCCAGCCAGGACCTGAGTGCTTCGGCCTGCCTCGGCAACCCGGAGGCGCTGGCGGCGCTCAGGACGAGGGGTACGACGGGCAGCTCGGGCACGGTCGCCGGCTCGGGCACCGTCGGCGACGCGGGCTCGGTGGCCTCAGGTTCGGTGGCCTCCGGCTCCTGGGCCGGTGCCTCCTCCAGGATCAGGTGCGCGTTGGTGCCGCTGAGCCCGAAGGAGGACACACCGGCCCGGCGGATCCGCTCGGACCGGGGCCACGCACGCTCCTCGGTCAGCAGCCGCACGTTGCCCTCCGACCAGTCCACCTGCGGCGAGGGCTCGTCGACGTGCAGGGTGCGCGGCATCGTTTCGTTCCGCAGCGCCATGATGGCCTTGATGACACCGCTGACACCGGCGGCGGCCTGCGCGTGACCCATGTTCGACTTGATGGAGCCCAGCCACAGCGGACGGTCCTCGGGACGGTCCTGGCCGTAGGTGGCCAGCAGTGCCTGCGCTTCGATCGGGTCGCCGAGCCTGGTGCCGGTGCCGTGGCCCTCCACCAGGTCGATGTCCGACGGCGACAGGCCTGAGCCGTCCAGCGCCTGGCGGATGACGCGCTGCTGCGAGGGCCCGTTCGGGGCGGTCAGGCCGTTGCTCGCACCGTCCTGGTTGATGGCGCTGCCGCGGATGACCGCGAGCACCGGATGGCCGTTGCGCCGGGCGTCCGACAGACGTTCCACCAGCAGCAGGCCCACGCCCTCGGACCAGCCGGTGCCGTCGGCGGATCCGGCGAAGGCCTTGCACCGGCCGTCCGCGGACAGCCCGCGCTGCTGGCTGAAGTCGATGAACAGCTCCGGTGTCGCCATCACGGTGACACCACCGGCCAACGCCATGGTGACCTCGCCCTGGCGCAGCGCCTGTACCGCCATGTGCAGGGCGACCAGCGAGGAGGAGCAGGCCGTGTCCACGGTGACCGCCGGGCCCTCCAGACCGAGGGTGTAGGCCACGCGGCCGGAGGCGATGCTGGCCGCACTGCCGTTGCCGATGTAGCCGGTCAGGTCGTCGGGCACCTGCGGCAGCCTGCTGCGGTAGTCGTGGTACATGATGCCCGTGTAGACGCCGGTACGGCTGCCGCGGGCGGACTGCGGATCGATCCCGGCCCGTTCGAACGCCTCCCAGGCGCCCTGCAGCAGCAGCCGCTGCTGCGGGTCCATGGCCATCGCCTCGCGCGGCATGATCCCGAAGAACTCGGGATCGAACTCGGTCGCGTCGTGCAGGAAGCCGCCCTGGCGGGTGTACGTGTGACCGGCGGTGCCCGGCTCGGGGTCGTAGATGCTGTCGACGGCCCAGCCGCGGTCGACGGGGAAGTCCGAGACGACGTCACGACCGTCGACGAGCATCTGCCACACGTCCTCGGCGGAGCGCAGTCCGCCGGGGAACCGGCAGCTGATGCCGACGACCGCGATCGGCTCGTCGGTGGCGGCCGCCGGCGCCGGAGCGGCCGCGGCGGGCCGGGGCTCGGCGGCGGGAGTGACCCGGCTCCTGAGGTAACCGGCCACGGCGCGTGCCGTGGGGTGGTCGAAGACGAGTGTGGCGGGCAACCGCACCCCGGCCTCGGCACCCAGCGCGTTGCGCAGTTCGACCGCGGCGAGCGAGTCGAAGCCGAGGTCCTTGAACGCCCGGTCGGGGCCGACCGCGTCGATCCCGGAATGGCCGAGCACCGAGACCACGTGCTTGCGCACCAGGTCGAGCAGCAGACGGTCACGCTGGGCGTCGTCGAGCCCGGCCAGGCGCTGGGCCAAGGTGTCGGCGTCCGCGGTGGCGCCCGAACGGGCGGCCCTGCGGGACACCGTGCCGGTCATCCCTCGGAGGAGGGCGGGGAGTTCCTCACCCCGCGACGCCAACGCGGCCGTGTCGACGCGGAGCGGAACCTGCACCGGATCACCGGGCCGCTCCAGAGCCGCGTCCAGCAGCGCCAACGCCTCATCCACCGGCAACGCCGGAAGACCCAGCCGCGCCATCCGCACCTCGGCATCACCCCGAGACCCACCACCCCCCAACCCACTCT
>NZ_JBIRFY010000034.1:0-22434 GCF_044327745.1 Streptomyces sp. NPDC018026 | reverse complement strand
ACCGCCCCTCACACCGCGCCGCATACGCCACCGACAGATCCCGCGCCAACGGACCCATCGACCAACCATCAGCCGCAATGTGATGAACCACCATCACGAGTACGTGTTCATCCGCGCCCACTGCGAACAACTGCGCCCGAACCGGCAACGCGACCGACAGATCGAAGGCGTGGCCGGCTGCCCGGACCACCGCCGCGGTGAGGTCCAGCGAGCCTTCCGCCTGCTGTGGCGCGAGGGTCGGCAGGTCCGCGAGGTCCATGAGGCGCTCGTAGCTCTCCGCACTCTTCACGACGTCGGTCACCGGCAGGTCCCACGGCAGCTCGTCGGTGCCGAGGACGTGCTGGTAGGGCTCTCCGTCCGCAACCGGAAACACCGTGCGCAGTGACTCGTGCCGCCCGATCACGTCCCGGAGCGCGGCGTTGAGCGCTTCGCGGTCTAGGCGTCCGGACAGGCGGAGGACGAGGGGGGCGTTGTACGTGGCGTTGGGGCCCTCCAGCTGTCCGATGAACCACAACCGTCGCTGGGCGAACGACAGGGGTATCCGCTCCGGCCGTTCCCTGACGACCAGCTCCGCACGCGGTGCGCCCGATCCGGTGAGCCGGTCGGCGAGGGCGGCGACAGTCGGGGCCTCGAAGACGTCGGCGGTGTGCACTTCGACGTTGAGGAGGGACCTCACTCGGCTCACCAGGCGTGTCGCGAGCAGGGAGTGTCCGCCCAGGTCGAAGAAGTTCTCGTCGACTCCGATGTCCTCGTGGCCGAGGATCTCGGCGAACACGGAGCAGAGGATTTCCTCCTGCGCCGTGGCCGGTGCCCGGCGCACAGTGGTCGTGTACCGGGGCGCGGGGAGGGCCCTGCGGTCCACCTTCCCGTTCACGGTGAGCGGGAAGGAGTCCAGCACCACGATGGCCGCCGGCACCATGTGGTCGGGAAGCCGTTGCTGGATGAACCTGCGGACATCTTCCGGCAGTTGGGCGTCGGGCGTGCCGTCGCCGGTGATCACGTATGCCACGAGCTGCTTGTCGCCGGGAATGTCCTCGCGGACGACGACCACGGCCTGAGTGATTTGGGGATGCGCGGCCACCGCGGCCTGCACCTCGCCCGGCTCGATCCGGTATCCACGGACCTTCACCTGTTCGTCGGCCCGCCCCACGAACATCAGCCGACCGTCGTCCGTCCACTTCACGCGGTCGCCTGTCCGGTACATCCGCGCGCCGTCCGGGTCGAACGGATCGGCCACGAACCGCTGGGCGCTCAGGCCCGCGCGCCGGAGGTATCCGCGGGCCACACCCGCCCCCGCCACGTACAGCTCACCCAGCAGGCCCACCGGCACCGGCCGCAACTGGTCGTCGAGGACGTACACCCGCGTGTTGGCATTCGGCACACCCACGCTCGGCGTGCCACCCGCCTGAAGCGGTTCCGTCATCGTCGCGCACACCGTCGTCTCCGTCGGCCCGTACGCGTTGATGAACCGCCGTCCCGGCGCCCACCGTCCCACCAGCTCGCCGCCCAGCGCCTCACCCGCCGAGACCAGGGTGGACACCGATGCCAGATCTTCCGTCCGCAACACCGCCAGCACTGCCGGCGGCAAAGTGGCATGGGTTACCCCATGCCGAGCCACGACCTCCGTCAGCCCTGCTCCCGGCATCAGCTCCGCGGCCGGGGCGACGACCAGACCCGCACCCGAGCACAGCGCCATCAGCAGTTCCCAGGTCGCCGCGTCGAAGCCGACCGATGCGAACTGCAGTACCCGGCTGTTCTCGTCCACCGCACACCGCTGGGCCTGCGCCGCCGCCAGGTTCACCGCGCCCGAATGCGTCAGCATCACGGCCTTCGGTGTCCCCGTCGAACCCGATGTATAGATCACGTATGCCAGGTTGCCGGGCATCAGGCCGGCTTCAGGCGCCGTGTCCGGGGCCGCCGCCAGTGCCATGCGGACCTCGGTGGAGTCGACGGCCACCGTCAGGACGCGCCTGACCGGCAGTTCGTCGAGCAGTTCCTCCTGGCCCAGGAGGACCACGGCGCGGCTGTCTGCGAGCATGAACCCGATGCGCTCGGCGGGATGGGCGGGATCGATCGGCAGATACGCCGCCCCGGCCTTCCACACCGCCAGGAGTGCCACCACGAGGTCGATGCCGCGTTCCATCGCCACGGCGACCACCGACTCGGTTCCGACGCCCAACCCGGCCAGGTGGTGCGCCAAGTGGTTCGCCCGCGCGTCCAGTTCGGCATAGGTCAGCCGGGCGGCGTCGGATGCCACCGCCGTCGCGTCCGGCGTTCGCGCGACCCGGGCGGCGAACAGTTCGGGCACCGTGGTGTCCGCGACCTCGGTGGCCGTGTCGTTCCACTCCTCCAGGATGCGGCGGAGGTCCTCCTCGTCCAGGAGATCGACCTGGGCGGCCGGGTCGGTGGGTGCGGCCGCCGCAAGTCGAGTGAGGGTCTTCAGGAGGTGGCGGGAGATGTGCTGGGCCGACGTCGGCTCGTGGAGGTCGCGGTTCACGTCGACGTCGATCTGGAGGCCGGGCTCGCCCGGCCTGTCGTAGATGTCGATCCGCGTGTCGTCGATGGGGCCGGTGGAGAGGTTGTGGGAGGTGACGTTGCTGCCGCCGAAGGCCTCCGGGTAGTCGAACGCCATGACGTTGACATGCAGGCCGCACAGCGAGTCGCCGTCGACGCGCTTCATGTCCCGCAGGGTGTCCTCGTAGCGGTAGCGCTGGTGACGCAGGCCGTCCCGGACGGCCTTGTTCGTCTGGCGTACGAGATCGGCGATGGACGTGTCCCGGTCGATCCTGAGCCGGATCGGCAGGTTGTTGGCGGTCATACCGGGGATTGCGAGCTCCCGCCGTCCCGTCCGGCCGCTGACCGGAAGGCCGATGACGACGTCGCTCTCACCTGTGACGCGGTGCCGGTAGACGGCCGCGGCGGTGATCAGCAGCCCGGCGAGGCTGGTCTTCAGACGGCGTGCGGCCGCCTTCAGTTCGGCGGTGTCCGAGGCGCTGATGCCGTCTGTGTGCCGTGCCAGCGCTGACGGCAGCCATCGCCGGGTCGCGGGCACGTGCGATTCGGCGGAGTCCGGGAGGTCCGACAGAACGCCGAGCCAGTATTCCCGGTCCAGGTCGAAGTCCGGCGAGTCCCGGTACGCCCGCTCCGCTTCGAGCAGAGTGGTCAGGGGCTCGAGTGCTCCGTCGGTGGTGGACCGGCCCGTCAGAAGCTCCGTGTAGATCTGGGCGGCGCGGGTGACGAATGTCCGGCCGGCGTGTCCGTCCGCGACGAGGTGGTGGTAGCGCTCGTACCAGAGGTGATGATCCGGGCCGAGCGTGAAGACGGCGAAGGTGAACAGCGGGCCGCCGGCCATCAGGTCGGCGGGCTCGCGGAGGTCGGCGTGCATCCACTCCTCGGCGGCCGCCCGAGGGTCGGCGGCCGCGGTGACGTCGATGAGGTGGATGGGGTGGTCGTGGCGGTCGCCGACATACTGTTTCGGGGTTCCGGACTCCATGCGGAAGCGCAGGCGAACGCTGTCGGCCTCGTCCACGGTGCGCCGCAGGGCCTCGACGAAGAGTTCGGCGTCCAGATCGCCCCGTATCTCCAGGTACTCGGCGATGTTGTACACCGGATTCTCAGGTGCGAGCTGCTGGGCCTGCCAGATGTCGAGCTGACCGGCCATCAGGTCCCGGAGTTCACCCTCGAAAGCAGACATTTCCGTATACCCCAAACATTCCGACTCGCCTAGTGGAAAATCCCGGGCCGGCCGCCGTTCAGGCATGCCGAAAAGCGCCCAGCTTCCCATAAACAAAGCTGCGCTTTGGCAGTTGACATCCGAGGAATTCCCGCGACGTCGTGGAATCACATCACGAGGGGACGCCCTGCTGCCCGGTCGGCCGGACTGAGCCGGCCGGCCGGGCAGCAGGTTCTCACTTCTCCATGGCCTCGATCAGACTCTTGGGCCGCATATCGGTCCAGGACTTCTCGATGTAATCGAGGCATTCCTGGCGCCCCGCCTCCCCGAACACCGTATTCCAGCCGTCGGGCACGTCGACGAAGACCGGCCAGAGCGAGTGCTGCCCCTCGTCGTTGACCAGGACCAGATAGCTGGCATCGGGGTCGTCGAATGGATTCGTCACCACGCCGTCCCTTCTGGGGTGAATGAAGATCGGGCAGTCTGGCCCGTCTCGATTCACTATGGGCCAGGCCCACATGACTAATCAATCTTCGGCGATCACCTCCCGCGCTGTTCAACTGTGCCTTCGCATCAGTTGAACAGCCCAGATGGCACACTCCCCGCAGCATGTCGCCGGCCGACCGCGGTGCGAGCATCTCTGGGAGACCGAGGAGTCCCGGGCCCGGTTCCACGCGACGCTCGGCACCGACGAGCGCCCCGGCCAGACCGTGAACCAGAGGATCAAGAAGTTCCGGAACGCCACAAGAGGAGTCGACAGACATGGGCGTCGAAGATCACGAGGAATGGGATGCCGTCGTGGTCGGAGGCGGACCCGGCGGATCCACGCTGGGTGCCCTTCTGGCCATGCAGGGACACCGGGTTCTGATACTGGAGAAGGAGACGTTCCCCAGGTACCAGATAGGCGAGTCGCTGCTGCCGTCCACCGTCCACGGCGTATGCAGGCTGACGGGCGTCGCCGACGAGCTGGAGAAGGCCGGATTCACCCGCAAGCTGGGCGGAACCCTGCGCTGGGGCGCCAATCCGGAGCCGTGGACTTTCTCGTTCGCCGTGTCGCCGAAGATAGCCAGCGCAACCTCGTTCGCTTATCAGGTGGAGCGGTCAAAGTTCGACAAGATCCTGCTTGACCATGCGGTGAAGAAGGGGGCCGAGGTCCGGCATCGGGTAACGGTCGACGACGTCATCGACGACGGGGAGCGGGTCCGCGGTGTGACGTACACGGACGCGGACGGGACCGAGCGCGAGGCGTACGCGAAGTTCGTCGTGGACGCGTCGGGAAACGGCAGCCGACTCCACAAGCGCGTGGGCGGGACCCGTGAGTACTCCGAGTTCTTCCGCAGTCTGGCGCTCTTCGGCTACTACGAGGGCGGAAAGCGCCTGCCCGCGCCGAATTCCGGGAACATCCTTTCCGCGGCCTTCAGCAGCGGCTGGTTCTGGTACATCCCGCTCAGTCCCACCCTCACCAGCGTCGGAGCGGTGGTCAGACGTGAGGAAGCGGCCCGTGTCCAGGGCGACCCGGAGACCGCGCTGCAGAGCCTGATCGACGAGTGCCCGCTGGTCAAGGACTACCTCTCCGACGCCACCCGGGTCACCGAGGGGCAGTACGGCCGGCTGCGGGTGCGCAAGGACTACTCGTACCACCAGACCAAGTTCTGGCGCCCCGGGCTGGTCCTCATCGGCGACGCCGCGTGCTTCGTGGACCCGGTGTTCTCCTCGGGCGTCCATCTGGCCACCTACAGCGCACTGCTGGCGGCCCGCTCCATCAACAGCGTCATGGCCGGTCTGGTCGAGGAGGAGCCCGCCTTCGACGAGTTCGAGGCCCGTTACCGGCGCGAGTACGGCGTGTTCTACGAGTTCCTGATGTCGTTCTACGACATGCACGTGGACGAGGAGTCGTACTTCTGGTCGGCGAAAAAGGTGACCAAGAACGCGCACACCGAACTGGAGTCCTTCGTGGAGCTCGTGTCCGGGGTGTCGTCCGCGGAGTTCGCCCTGGACGACGCCGAATCGGCGGCGGTGCGGATGAAGGGCAAGGCGGCGGAGTTCGCCTCCGCACTGGACACGATGGCCGCCGACGAGGAGCAGGGCATGGTCCCGCTCTTCAAGTCCGCGGCCGTGCGCGAGGCCATGCAGGAGGGCGGCCAGGTGCAGAGCCAGGCCTTCCTCGGTGAGGCGCTGGGCGCCGACGTCCCGCTGTTCTCGGGGGGCCTGGTCGCCTCCGGTGACGGCATGCACTGGCTGGAACCGGAAGGGAAGTGAACCGGGCGGGGCGAGGGCGCAGCCAGGGGGACCGTTGAGCACCGAAGCAGTGACAACCGTGGTCGTCGGGGACGTCGCACTGATCGTCGTCGCCTCATGGCTGATGGGCACACTGGCCCGCCGCTGCGGCCAGCCCACGGTGGTCGGGCAGATCGTGGCGGGCATCGCGCTGGGGCCGACGCTGCTCGGGCAACTGCCGGGGAATCCCACCGCACACCTCTTCCCGCCGGAAGTGCAGCCGTTCCTGACGGTGCTCGCCCAGGTCGCGGTCGTCATCTTCATGTTCCTGGCGGGATACGAGATCGACTTCGGCCTGTTGCGCCGCGGAGGCCGGGCGGTGGCCTCCGTGGCGTTCCTCGCCCTGCTGGTCCCCATGGGACTGGGTGTCGGTGCGCTGAAGCTGTTCGACGGAGCCTTCGCCGCGGTCGGACAGGGACATACCGACGGGCGGTCGTTTGTCCTCTTCATGGCCGTGGCGCCCGCGGTGACCGCCCTGCCCGTGCTCGCCGCGATCGTGCGTGAGCGGGGCATGGCGGGCAGCTCCGCGGGCACCGTGGCCGTGACCGCGGCCGGTTTCATGGATGTGGCGGCCTGGCTTGTGCTGGCCGCGGCATTCGCCGGCACCGGGCACGCGTCCGGCCGCGCCTGGCCGGTGACACTGCTGCTCATCGTGCTCTTCGTCGCGGCCATGCTGCTCGTCGTACGTCCGCTGCTGGAGCGCTGGCTCGGGCGTCCGGGCGCGCTGCTGATGAGCCCCGTCCCCATCGCCCTCGGACTCGCCCTCGGCAGCGCGTGGGTCACCGCGTCGCTCGGGCTGCATCCGGTGTTCGGAGGGTTCCTTGCCGGGCTGACCATGCCCCGTGTCAACGGACGGCCGGAAGCCGAGGTGCTCCAGACGCTGGAGCAGACCGCGGGCGTGCTGCTGCCGCTGTTCTTCGTGACGACCGGGCTGTCGTTCGACATCGGCTTGCTGGGTGCGGACGGCGCCATCCTGCTGGCCCTGATCCTCGCCATCGCCATCGTGGGCAAGATGCTCCCCGGGTATGCCGGGGCTCGTCTCGGCGGGCTCGATCCGCATCAGTCGGCGCTGGTGGCCGCCCTCGTCAACACCCGGGGCCTGACCGAACTGATCGTGCTCAACGTCGCCCTGGACGCCGGGATCATCGGAGCGCAGCTCTTCACGGTCTTCGTCGTCATGGCTCTGGTCGCCACCTTCATGACCGGCCCGCTGCTGCACCTCGTCGGTCGCCGTGGACCGGCCCCGGCACCGGAGGACGGCCGGACCGGTGACGCAGGCACGGCAGCGCTCCCCAAGGAGCGCGCCGGCCTCGACCGCTGAGTCGCGGACGGCGTCATACCGGGGGAGGACGAGCGCCCCGCCGGGGTAAATCCGCGGGTGGTTTCCCAGACCGTCGAGAGGCCGATGTTTCCGCACCGGCTCTGCCCCACGATGGAATCGCGGTCTTCGCCTACCCGTCGCCTGATGTCAGAGCGCGCCCGACCGTCCGGCTTTCACAGGAGCCCGTTCGAGCCGATCCTCACCTGGACAGGACCATGTATCGCACCGCGTTGCGCAACCTGCTCGCCCACAAGGGCCGCCTGCTGATGACGGCGCTCGCCATCATGCTCTCCACGGCCTTCGTCGCCGGGACCTGGGTCTTCTCCGACACGGCCAAACAGGCGGCGCGGAACAGGGTCACCACCAGCTACGACGATGTGTCGGTCCTGGTGTCGGACCTCACGGCCGGTCACCACGCCAGCGCCCGGCAGAAGAGCGAGAAGACGTCCGGCCGGCTGACCGACGCCACCGTCCGGGACCTCGCGGCGCTGCCCGGAGTGAAGAAGACACGCGGCGAGGTGACCGGATTCCTCGGTGTCGCCGACAAGCAAGGCCACATGACCAGTGAGGCCGGCACGTCCAGGGGCGGAAATTTCGTTCCGGACGCTTCCGGCGGGGATCCCCGCTACCCGATGGTCGAGGGCCGCGGTCCGCGGCAGAACGGCGAGATCGCCCTCGACGAGAAGAGCGCGGAGAAGGCCGGCTACAAGGTCGGTGACTCCGTCCGCGTAGCCTCGAACGGCCCCGTGGTCGAGGCGGAGCTGACCGGCATCTTCACCACCGACGAGCCCATGGTGTCCGCCGGTGGGACGCTGACGCTCATGGGCACCGCCTACGCGCAGCAGACCTTGCTGACCGCCGGCCAGTACAGCGGGATCGCGCTCACCGCGAAGCCGGGTACGTCCGAGGCCGCCCTGCTGGCCGAGGTCAGGGAGAAGCTTCCGAACGACACCCGGAACGTACTCAAGACCGGCGAACGGCTCGACGCCGAGCAGGCAGACCGGCTTCAGCAGAGCGGCCACAGCCTGCGCATCATCCTGATGTTCTTCGCGGCCGTCGCACTCTTCGTCAGCGTCTTCCTCATCGCCAACACCTTCGTCATGCTGATCACTCAGCGCGTCAGGGAGCTCGCCCTGCTGCGCGCGGTCGGCGCGAGCCGCTCGCAGGTCGCCAAGTCCGTACTCGTCGAAGCATTGATGGTCGGCGTCACCGCCTCCGTGTGCGGCTTGCTCTGCGGGGTCGGTATCGGCGCCGGGCTGCAGGCCGTGATGAAGGCGGTGAAGCCGAGCATGCCGACCGGCCCGCTGGTCTTCAGCACGACAACGGTCGTCGTCACCCTGACCCTCGGCACCCTCGTCACCGTTCTCTCCGCCCTGCTGCCCGCGATGCGTGCGTCCCGGGTTCCTCCGGTGGCCGCGATGAACAGCGGCGAGCAGCCGGTCGGTCAGCGAAGCCTGCTGGTCCGCAACGCCTTCGGTATCGCGGGCGTCGCGATCGGTGCGGGGGTGGTCCTTTTCGGCGCCGGCCCTCGCTCGTCCGGGCTGGTCAAGGTCGCCTTCGGCGCCGCGCTCACGGCCGTGGGCCTGCTGTTCCTGCTGCCACTGCTGTCGCGTCCTGTCATCGCCCTGGCCGCCCCCCTCCTGGTCAGGCTCTTCCGCAGCCCGGGAAAGCTGGCCCGCCTCAACGCGGTGCGCAACCCGCGCCGCACCGCAGCGACGGCCGGGGCCCTCGCCATCGGCGTCACGATGATCACCGCGATGACCGTGGTCGGCACCTCGGTGACCGAGGCCGTCGACAAAACGGTCACGGGCAGCCTCAAGGCCGACTACTCCATCGCCATGGCGAACAGCGACAGCCTCTCCACCGATCTGGCCGGCACCGTTGCCAAGGCGCCCGGGGTGGCTGCCTCCAGCCCGGTCTCCTATGCGTACTGGGGCGTCGACGGCACCGACCACGAGGTCGAAGGGCTCGACGCCGACAGCTACGACCAGCTGGTCAGCTTCACCCTCAGGTCCGGCTCGGTCCAAGCCCTGAAGCAAGGACGGGTCCTGGTCGACGCCGGCGTCGCGAAGACCAGCCGCCTGTCGGTCGGCTCCCCTGTGAAGATCACCTACCCGGACGACTCCACCGGCACGATGATCGTCGGCGGCGTCTTCGAGGACAGCAAGATGTTGTCCTCGGTTCTGGTCCCCAACTCCGTGATCACCGAGCACCAGCCCGACGCGTACGTCAAGAGCATCCTGGTCAAGGGTACGGAGGGTGCCACCGGCACCCTGAAGAAGTCACTCGAGGCCGCCACGGGCGACAATCCGGTGATCGACATCAAGGACCGGACGGGCATGCGCAACGACTTCAGCAGCACCATCACATCCGCCCTCAACCTGCTCTACCTGCTGCTCGGCATGTCCGTCCTGGTCGCCGTGCTGGGCGTGATCAACACGATGGCCATGTCGGTCGCCGAACGCAGGCGTGAGATCGGCATGCTGCGCGCCATCGGCATGGACCGCAGCGCGGTCAGGCGCATGGTCCAGCTGGAGTCGGTGGTGATCTCGCTCTTCGGAGCGACCTCCGGGGTGGCACTCGGAACATTCCTGGCCTGGGGGGCCAACCGCACCTTCGTCGGCGCCCAGTTGGACAGTGTCCCGACGGTCATCCCCTACGCCCAAATGCTTCTCTTCCTGCTCCTGTCCGGGTTCATCGGTGTCATCGCCGCCCAGTGGCCGGCCCGCCAGGCCGCCAGGCTCGACCTTCTGGCGAGCATCCAGACGGCCTGACAGCGAGGGTGCTCCGAGACGCCGTAAGAAGAAGGCGGGCGCGCACAGGGCGCCTGTTCAACTGCCACGTGACCGCGGTTGAACAAGCGCCCTTTGAACATTGATCGCGGGATGCCTTCGGACCATGCTGCTGTGGAGAGCACCCTGCGCACGGCCGAGCGGGTGCGTTTCCGGCATCGAGGAGAACTCCCGTGACCGATCGGAAGAATTGGGCACCTCAGCGCATCACCCCGGAAGTGGCCCGTGTACCGCCGACAGCTCAAGGTCTTGTCGAATACCTCGGATCCACCGACGTCCACGACCTCCTGGGCCGACACCTGGCCTTGCTTTTCAGGGGCTTCGAGGTGAACGGGACGACACTGGAGGACGTGATGCCCCTCCTGCTGGCCGAACGACTGGCGTACGTCCACGGAAACACTCCCAGAACCAAAGTCGGCGACAATGTCTACACGTCGACGGAGTACCCACCCGAATACGCGATCTCCATGCACAACGAACTCTCCTACGCGCATTCCTGGCCATCACGCCTGCTCTTCTCCTGCGTGCGGCCGGCCGCCTCGGGAGGCGCGACCCCGCTGCTCGACAGCGCCCTGTGGCTGGAGCAGCTCGACGACCGCATTCGGGAGGCCTTCAGCGGGGGTCTGTGCTATCGGCAGTACCTGCACGGCGGCCGGGGCTTCGGCAAGAGCTGGCAGGCGACGTTCGAGACGGACGACCCCGCGCAGGTCGAGAAGCTGCTGGGCGCCACCGGAGCAAGCTGGGAGTGGACCGCTTCCCACGCGCTGCGGATCAGCCATGTCCGCCCCTCGACCATCGAACACCCGGGCACCGGTGAGGAGGTGTGGTTCAACCAGGCGGATCAGTGGCACCCCGCGTCCCTGGGCGAGGAGACGATGCGTGAGCTTGCCTCGATCGTGCCCGCCGACGAACTCCCCCAGTCCGTGACCTTCGCCGACGGCTCCCCGATACCCGACGACTACGTCCTCACGGTGCGCGACCAGGGGCTGGCGCTGGCTGTGGACGTCGCCTGGCAACAGGGCGACGTCCTGCTGATCGACAACATCGCCGTGGCGCACGGGCGCAGGCCCTTCTCCGGCAGCCGCCGGGTGCTGGTCGCCATGTCGTAGGAAATCTTCGACCGCTGACAGCGAAGAGGGCCCGACGACGACCGTCGGGCCCTCTTCGCTGTCCCCGGTCCTGATACGGGGGTGTGGCCGCCGGGCTGTGCATCGGTTCGGCGGCCGCGCCCCCCGCGTCTCCGGACCGCCGTGGCGGGCCGGCGTCACCGGTCCGCCACGGCGGGCGGCCGCCTACTCCAGCCCCAGCCAGTCGGCCACCAGGCCCCAGATCTCGGCCAACGCCTCGGGCCGCCCCATCTCCTTGTGCGTGCAGGCGATTCGGGGTGCCACCACGGTTCCCGAGATGTACGGTGCCCACACCTCAGGCTCGGGAGCGTCCTCCTTCCGGCCCTCGGAGGCGACGACAAGCAGGGCGTCACCCTCGAACCGGCCGAACTCGTGGCCGACTCTGACCAGGGTGTTGTTCACGTTGACCCGGGCGAGCGCGACCAGTTCGCCCTCGGAGAGATCCCCGAGGACCTCGCTCATCTGCTCGCGGATCTCGTCGGTCAACCGCTCGACCTGCTGTGCCTTCCAGGATTCCAGTGAGTCGGGTTGCCCGATCACCGCGTCCCCGGAGCCGCCCGCGGGAGCCGGCCGATCCTGGTCGTGGCCGGGCGAGGGGTACGAGTCCAGGATGACCAGGGCGGACACCTGCTCGCCCAAGGCCTGCAGTTGTACCGCCATCTCGTGCGCCACCACCCCGCCGGCGGACCATCCGACCAGCTGGTACGGACCGGACTCCTGAACGGTGCGGATCTGCTCGACGTAGTCCGCCGCCATCTCCCGCAGTGAGGCGGCCGGCTCACTCGTCCCGTCCAGGCCCCTGGCCTGCAGGGCGTAGACCGGGTGTCCCTCCGACACGTAACCGGCCAGCGGCATGTAGCACCAGCTGAGACCGCCCCCGGGGTGGACCCAGAAGAACGGTGTCTTGCTGCCTTCGGTGCGGATCGGCAGCAGCGTCCCCAGCAGATCCTGGACGGACGCCGTGCCTGTCGCGCTGCGGGCCCGGGCCAGGTCCGCCGCGATCTCGTCGGCGTCCAGTTCGACCACCGTCGCGTCAGCGGATTCGGCGGCATCCTCGCCCTCGGGAGCCGGATCCGCCGGTGCCGGACGCTGTTCCTGTTCCGGCGCTTCCGGTCCGGCCGCCGCGGCGAGCCCCACCGGCGTCGGCGTCTCGAAGAACGACTGTACGTAGACCGGCACGCCGCGCTCCCGCAGAGCTGCCACGAGCCGGATCGCCAGTAGTGAGTGCCCGCCCAGTTGGAAGAAGTTGTCGTGCATCCCCACACTGGGCAGCCCGAGCACCTCGGCGAACGTCTGGCACAGGATCTTCTCCCGCCGTGTGACCGGATCCGTCCTGTCGCCGGTCGCGTGGTCGGGAGCGGGTAGAGCCTTGCGGGCGAGCTTGCCGTTGCCGGTCAGCGGCAGTGCGTCCAGGACGACCACCGCCGAAGGCACCATGTGCTCCGGCAGCCGAGCCGTCGTGAACTCCCGCACCAGGTGCGGTAGTTCGGACGCGTCGGTCTCCTGGTCGGATGCGACGACGTAGGCGACCAGTCGGGTGTCATCGGGAGTGTCCTCGCGGGCGATCACGGCCGCCTGGGCGACCTGCTGATGCGCGGCGACCGTCGCCTGCACCTCACCCGGCTCCACCCGGAATCCGCGGATCTTGACCTGGTCGTCCGCCCGGCCGGCGAACACCAGCCGACCGCCGGCCGTCCAGCGGGCCCGGTCGCCGGTGCGGTACATCCGCTCACCCGAGGCGCCGCACGGGCAGGCCACGAACCGCTCTGCGGTCGTTCCGGCCTGCCCCACGTAGCCCCGGGCCAGTTGGGCGCCCGCCACGTACAGCTCGCCCGTCACGCCCGGCGCCACCGGCCGCAGCGCCTCGTCCAGAACGAAGAGGCGCGTGTTGGCGACCGGCGATCCGACCGGCACCACCCCGGACGCCACCACCTCCCGAGTCAGACGCGTCGTGGCGACGCCGATCGTCGTCTCGGTGGGGCCGTAGTGGTTGAACACTTCCCGGTCCCCGGCCGCCGCCAGCAACTCGTCGACCAGAGCGGGCGAGGCCGCCTCACCACCCAGCACCAACGACCGCCCGGGCAGCACCGCCGCCGCACCCAACGCCGCCACATGCGACGGCACCGCCTTCAGGAAATCAATCCCGTGCTCGGCCAGATACGCCGACACCACCACCGGGTCGGTGACCGCCTCCTCGTCCAGGACATGCAGCTCACCACCCGTCGTCAGACTCGCGAACACCACCGTGTTACCCAGATCCGTCGCCTGCCCCTGCAACACCGCATATCGGCCACCCGACACACCCAACCCCACCCGACCCGGCACCGACGCGACATAATTCGCCAGCGCCCCGTGCGAAACCGCCACCCCCTTCGGCAGCCCGGTCGAACCCGACGTATAGATCACATACGCCACCTGGCCCTCGTCCACGGACACTTCGGGAGCCGTATCCGGCGCAGCCGCAAGCTGCGTCCCGATCACCGTCCCGTTCACCGCCACCAGCCGATACCTGCCCGCCGGCAGATCCTCCAGCATCTCTTCGGTGGTCAGGGTCAACGCGACACGGCTGTCGTGGAGTTGATAGGCGATCCGGTCTGCCGGCTGGCTGGTGTCCACGGGCAGATAACCGGCTCCCGCCTTCCACACGGCGAGTATGCCCGCGACGGTCTCCATGCCCCGCGGCAGGCACAGCCCCACCACCGACTCCGCGCCCACGCCCTGTGCCACCAGATAGTGCGCCAGCCGGTTCGCCCGCGCATCGAGCTCGCGATACGTCACCGACTCCCCGCCAAAGACAACCGCCACCGCCTCCGGGGAACGCACCACCTGAGCCGCGAACAGCCCCGGAACCGACACCGGGCCGATCTCGACCGCCGTGTCGTTCCACTCACCCAGCACTCGGAGCTCATCCGCGTCCAGGGCGCCAATCCGCGACAGCCGCGTCCCCGGCGCTTCGACAGCCTCTTCCAGAACCCGCAGCAGCCGATGCGCGATCCGCTCGGTCGTCTCGTCGTCGAACAGATCCACGGCGCCGATGAGGGCTCCGCGCAGTCCTTGGGGGCCACCCCCGGCTTCGAAGACCTCGCCGAGGATGACGTTCAGGTCGAGCTTCGCCGCCCCGTTGCTCGCGGGCAGCGAGCCGACGCGCAGCCGTGGTACGTCCAGCGACGGCGCGTCACTGGGAGTCGCGGTGGGAGCGATGTTCTCCAGGGTGAGATTGACCTGGAACAGGGGGTGCCGGGCGAGTGAGCGAGTCGGGGCCAGCTCCTCCACCAGGCGCTCGAACGGCACGTCCTGATGCGCGAACGCCGACAGACTGGTCTCCCGCACACGTTCCAGGAGCTCGCCGAACGTCGGGTCGCCGGACAGGTCGGTGCGCAGTACGAGCGTGTTGACGAAGAATCCGACCAGGTCGTCCAGGGCCTCGTCGGTGCGCCCCGCGTTCGCCGTGCCGATCGGGATGTCCGTCCCCGCGCCCAGCCGGTTCAGGGTCACGGCGAGGGCCGCCTGCAACACCATGAACAGCGTCACGCCCCGCTCACGCGCCAGCGCCACCAAACGCTCGTGCACCTCGGCCGGAATCTCCAGCGGCACCTCGTATCCGCGGTAGGAGGCCACGGCCGGGCGCGGCCGGTCGGCCGGCAGCTCCAGCTCCTCCGGGAGTCCCGCCAACGCCTCTCTCCAGTAGGCCACTTGCTGGGACAGTACGCTCCGCGGATCGTTCTCGTCGCCGAGCACCTCCCGCTGCCACAGCGCGTAGTCCGCGTACTGCACCGGCAGCGGGGCCCATTCCGGCGCCCCGCCCGCGCTGCGTGCCGCGTAGGCCGCCGTCAGGTCACGGGCCAGGGGCGACGTCGACCAGCCGTCACCCGCGATGTGGTGCATCAACAGCAGGAGCGCGTGCTCGTCCGGGCCCACCTCGAACAGCGTGGCCCGCAGAGGTATCTCGGTCGACAGGTCGAAGCCGTACGCCGACGCTTCGGCGACCGCGGCCGCCAGCCCGTTCTGGGGCACCCGGGTGACGGCCAGTTCGAATCCGGTCTCCTCCACCGTCAGAACTCGCTGGAACGGCTGTCCGTCGATGTCCGGGAACACCGTACGCAGCGCCTCGTGGCGGCCGACCACGTCCCGGAGTGCGGAGTTCAGCGCTGTCCGGTCAAGCTCACCGGTCAGGCGCAGCGACAGGGGGACGTTGTACGTCGGGCTGGGTCCCTGGAGCTGTGCGATGAACCACAGCCGCCGCTGGGCGAAGGAGAGCGGCACCCGCTCCGGGCGCACGGTGGCCGTCAGCGGTGTACGGGCCTCGTCGGCCGCACTCAGCCAGTCGGCAACCGCACCTGGCGTGGGGGTCTCGAAGAGGACGCGGATGGGAAGTTCGACGCCGAGCACCGCTCGTACGCGGCTGACGAGTCGGGTCGCCAGGAGCGACTGACCGCCGAGCCCGAAGAAGTCGTCGTCGACCCCGACCGTGGGCAGCCCGAGCACTTCGGCGAAGGCCTGGCACAGGAGCTCCTCCTGTACGCTCACCGGCCCGCGTCCCGTTCCGGCGCCGCCCGTGTAGTCCGGGGCGGGTAGGGCCTTGCGGTCGAGCTTGCCGTTGGCCGTGACCGGCAGCGCGTCGAGGACCACGACCGCCGAGGGCACCATGTGCTCCGGCAGCCGGGCGGCCATGAACTCCGTCACGGACGTGGTCAGTTCATCCGCGTTCTCGGCACTTTCCGGGACGACGTAGGCGACGAGTCGGGTGTTTCCCGGGACATCCTCCCGGGCGACCACCGCGGCCTGCGCCACTCGTGTGTGCCCGGCCGCGACCGCACCGACCTCACCGGGCTCGACCCGGAAACCGCGTACCTTGACCTGCTCGTCCGCCCGGCCCAGAAACACCAGCTGCCCATCGGCCGTCCAGCGTGCCACATCTCCCGACCGGTACATCCGTGCACCCGCTTCGAACGGGCAGGCCACGAACCGCTCCGCGGTGAGACCGGCACGGCCCACATACCCGCGGGCCATCTGCTCACCGGCGATGTACACCTCACCCGCCACCCCGACCGGCGACGGGCGCAGCCTCTCGTTCAGCACGTACAGCCGCATGTTCGCGACAGGCCGGCCGATCGGCATCACCTCGTCGACCGTGTCACCGGCCGCCACCTCGAACGCGCAGCATCCGACGACGGTCTCGGTCGGCCCGTACTCGTTCACCACGACCGACCCCGGAACCCGCTCCAGCCACCCTCGGACATCCGCACCCCGCAGCGCCTCGCCGCCCACGATCAGGCGTCGGGCCGCGTCGGACGACTCGTTGGCCGTCAACAGCTCGGCCAGCAGGGGAAGATGACCCGGAACGACCTTGACCAGCCCGAACTCGGGCGATGTCCGTACCAGTTCGGCCAATCCCTCGGCGCCGCCGACCTCACTCACCACCACCGCGGACCCCGACACCAACGGCACCAGGACACTCGTCACCGTCAGGTCGAACGCCAGCGACGAATGCAACGCGGCGCCTCCGCCGCCTTCCTCCATGGCGTACGCCTCCGCGGCCCAGGCCACATAGTTCGCCAGGCCGCCCTGCGTCACCGCCACGCCCTTGGGGCGCCCGGTCGATCCCGACGTATACATGACGTACGCCAACTCGTCTTTTCGCAGGGTGCGTTGAGGAGTCTGCGCCGGTTGCCCCGCGAGCGCGCCCATCACCAGTGGGTCATCGAGATCCACCGTCCGGATCCGCCCCACCGGCAGTTCGTCCAGCACCTCACCCGTGCCGACCAGCACCGACGCCCGGCTGTCCGTCAGCATGTAGGCCAGCCGATCCGCCGGATACTCCGGATCGAGCGGCACATACGCCGCCCCCGCCTTCCACACCGCGAGGATCGCCGCGATCATCTCCGTACTCCGCGGCAGGCACAGTCCCACCAGTGACTCCCGGCCCACCCCCTGGGCGGACAGGTAGTGCGCCAGCCGGTTCGCCCGTGCGTCGAGTTCGGCGTACGTCACCGGCTCCCGGTCGGACACCACGGCCAAGGCGTCCGGCGTCCGGACCACCTGCGCTTCGAACAACTCGGTCGCCAGTGCCCCGGCGGGACTGGCCTCCGTGCCGTTCCACTCGTCCAGCACCAGACGCCGCTCCTCCGCGTCCAGCACATCGATCGCCGCCAGCCGCGTCCCCGGCGCCTGCTCCAGCGCGGTCACCACATGCGCCAGGCAGGTCTCCAGCAACGCGCTCACCCGGGTCGGATCGGCCGGCGCCGTCGCCTCGATGGTGAGGCCGAAGGCGATTCCGTCGTCGACGGAGACGTTCAGCGGATAGTTCGACTTCTCGCGGGTGAAGAGGGTCGTGACGCCCTCGATGCCCGCGCGCCTGCCGCGGGTTCCGCCCTGGTTGCGGCGGTAGTTGAAGATGGACGTGAACAGCGGGCTGCCGGCGGGTACTCCGCTGGCCCGCTGCGCGAGGGCGAGCGGGGCGTGCTCGTGCACCAGCAGCTCCGCCAGCTGGTCGCGCAGTGCGATCAGTGCTCCGGCCACGTCGTCGTCCCCGATGCGTACCCGCATCGGGAGGGTGTTGAGGAACAGTCCGGACGTCCGGTCCGAGCCCTCGCCGGAGTTCATACGGCCGAGCAGGACTGTGCCGAACACCACGTCGTCACGTCCGCTGACCTCGGCGAGGACCCGCGCCCAGGCCAGGTGGAAGACCGCGGCGGCGGAAACGCCGTGGCGACGCGCCACCTCCCGGATGCGGTCGGCGACTTCGCCGTCCACGACCGTGCGGGCGCGCCGCGAGGCGGTGCCGTCCTCGCGGACCTCCAGCGCTCCGTAGGGCGCGGTGGTCTCGGTCACGTCCGACAGCAGGGCGCTGAAGTACCGCTCGTGTTCCTCGTCCGACATGCCGAGGCGTGTCTGGGCGACGAAGTTGCGGAACGGGAGTGGTTCGGGCAGCGCGTCACCGTTGCCCGAGAGCAGGGCGGCGAGTTCCCCGAGTACGACGTCCATCGTGGTGTGGTCGTGCACCAGATGGTGGATGCGTACGACGGCCAGCCACCGGTCGCTGCCCGGCTCGACGGCCGTGTGCACATCGAGGAGCGGCGCGCGCCGCAGGTCCATCCACGACCCGCCGGCGGTGAGCAGCTGCTCGACCGGGTCGGCGCCCTCGCGGTCCAGGACGACCTCTTCGACGGAGAGCGGTGCGTGGCGCAGTACCACCTGGACCGGTTCGCGCAGGCCCTCCCACACGATCGCCGTGCGGTAGATGTCGTGCCGGTCCACCACCTGCTGGAACGCATCCAGGAAGGCGTCGAGGCGCGCTCGCGTGTCGAAGGCGAGGACGGTCGGCGCAACGTAGACGTCCGCCTCGGCACCGTTCTGCCGTGCCCTGAGGTGGTGGAAGAAGATGCCTTCCTGGAGGGGGGCGAGCGGGTAGACGTCCGCCACGTTGGCCGTACCGCCCGGCACGGACGCGACGATCCGCCCGACCTCGGCCGCGTCCAGGTCGACCAGCGGGAGCATCTCCGGAGTGATCTCCGCGGCCCCCTCGGGGATGAGGTTCGGCGGCACGACGACCCTCACCGAGTCCGCCTCCACGGCGAGCCCGGCCGGCGTCGGCGTCCGGAACAACGCCTTGACGGAGACCGACATGCCATGGCTGCGCAGAATCTCGACCAGGGACACCGCGAGGAGCGAGTGACCGCCGAGCGCGAAGAAGTCGTCGTCGACCCCCACCCCCTCCAGGCCGAGCACTTCGGCGAATGCCTGGCACAGGATCTCTTCCCGCGCGTTGGCCGGCTCGCGGCTGTTCCCGGGGCCGGCGGTGTGCTCCGGCACCGGCAGCGCGGCCCGGTCCAGCTTGCCGTTGACCGTCAGCGGAAGCGCGTCCAGAACGACGACCGCCGACGGCACCATGTGGTCCGGCAGCCTGCCGGCGGCGAATCGCCTGGCGGACTCGGCAAGTTCGGTCGCGTCGGCCTCCTCGTCCAACGGCACGGTGTATCCGACGAGCCGCTTGTCCCCGTTCGCGTCCGTACGCACTACGACCACGGCCTGCGCCACCTCGGGGTGCGCGGCCAGGGCTTCCCGGACCTCGCCCGGTTCGATCCGGAAGCCGCGGATCTTCACCTGGTCGTCCGCGCGCCCCGCGAACAGCAGCTTCCCCTCGGCCGTCCACCGCACGCGGTCGCCGGTTCGGTACATCCGCTCACCGGCGGCGCCGAACGGGCACGCCACGAACCGCCCGGCGGTGAGACCGGCCCGGTCCAGATAGCCGCGCGCCAGGCCGGCGCCGGCCACGTACAACTCGCCGACCACGCCGTCCGGCACGGGCTGCAGGTACTCGTCGAGGACATACACGCGGGTGTTGTGGATCGGCCCGCCGATGCCGGGCTGATCGCCCGGCGCGAGCGGTTGCGACATCGTCGCGCACACCGTGGTTTCCGTCGGCCCGTACGCGTTCACGACCCGTCGGTCCGCGCCCCACCGGGCCACCAGGTCCTCGCCGAGGGCCTCGCCCGCCACGACGAGTGTCGTCACGGACGGCAGGCTCTGCGGGTCCAGCACGGCGAGTACGGCGGGCGGTACCGTCATATGGGTCACGCGGTGCCGGGCCACCAGTTCCACCAGGCCCGGGCCGGGCAGCAGTTCCTGAGCGTCGGCGAGTACCAGGCCGGCACCTGAGCACAACGTCACGAGGACCTCCGAGACGGCGGCGTCGAAGCTCACCGACGCGAACTGCAGTACTCGGCTGTGCTCGTCGACGGCGAACCGCTCGGTCTGCGCGGCCACCAGGCTCGCCACACCGACGTGCGACACGACGACACCCTTGGGGCGACCGGTCGAGCCCGACGTGTAGATCACGTATGCCGCGTGGTCCGGCTCCGCGCCGCTGCGGGGCGCCGTGTCCGGGGCGCCGTTCAGGCCGGCGGTCACCAGCGGGTCGTCCAGCACGATAGTGCGTGTCCGCCCCACGGGGAGTTCGTCGAGCACCTCCGAGGCGCCGATCAGCACGGAGGCCCGGCTGTCGGACAGCATGAACGACAGACGCTCCGCCGGATACTCCGGGTCGAGCGGCAGGTAGGCGCCGCCCGCCTTCAGGATGGCCAGCAGCGCCACCAGGAGGTCGGTGCCGCGTTCCATGGCGACGGCGACGACCGTCTCGGGGCCCACCCCCTGCCCGGCCAGGTAGTGCGCCAGCCGGTTCGCCCGGACGTCCAGATCCGCGTACGTCACCTCCTGTTCGCCGAAGACGGCGGCGACCGCGTCCGGGGTCCGTGCCACCTGCGCGGCGAAGAGCTCGGGAACGGTCACGGGCCGGATCTCGGCGGCGGTGTCGTTGCGCTTCACCAGGAGCTGCTCGCGCTCGTCCTCGCCGAGCACGTGCAGGTCGGCGATACGTCCTCGTGGGTTCTCGGCGATCTCCCGCATCATCCGAGCCAGCCGGCCCGCGAACTGCTCGACCGTCCCCTGGTCGAACAGGTCCGCCGTTCCGGTGAGCACCGCGCCGATCCCACTGGGCTCGCCCTCGGCGTCGTACAGCTCGTCCATGTTCACGTCGAGGTCGATCTTCGCGCCGACTTCCTGGCCGAGGTCGAGCATCTCGACCTGCAGACCGGGCATGCGCAGCCGGCCCGTGCCGGCCTCACCGACCGCCCGGGAGGCGTTCTGCAGGGTCAGCACGACCTGGTGCAGGGGATGCCGGGAGAGGTCGCGGGCCGGGGCGAGCTCCTCGACCAGGCGCTCGAAGGGGACGTCCTGGTTGGCGATGGCGCCGAGTGCGTTCTCCCGCACCCGGTCGAGCACGTCGACGTAGGCCGGGTTGCCGGACAGGTCGACGCGCACCAGCAGGGTGTTGACGAAGAAGCCGATCAGGTCGTCGAGGGAGTCGTCCGTGCGTCCGGCGACGGCGGACCCTATCGGGATATCGGTGCCGGACCCCAGCCGGGAGAGGAAGGTGGCGAACGCCGCCTGCAACACCATGAACAGGGTCACTCCACGCTCGCGGGCCAGCTCGAGGAGGAGTCGGTGGGTTTCGGCGGGCAGCTCCATGTGCGCTGCGTATGCGCGGTGACCGAGCACTGCCGGGCGTGCCCGGTCGGCCGGCAGGGAAAGCTCCTCGGGCGCCCCGGCCATGGTTTCGCGCCAGTAGGCTACCTGTTGGGACAGCAGGCTGTCCGGGTCGTCCTCGGAGCCCAGCAGTTCGCGCTGCCACAGCGCGTAGTCCGCGTACTGGACCGGTAGCGGGGCCCAGTCGGGCGCGTGCCCCTGCTGCCGCGCGGTGTAGGCGACGGAGAGGTCGCGAGCGAGCGGGACCATCGACCACGCGTCCGACGCGATGTGGTGAACGAGGAGCACGAGTACGTGCTCGTCCGGGGCCACCGCGAAGAGCGCCGCACGCACCGGTATCTCGGTGGTCAGGTCGAACGCGTACCCCGCGGCGTGCTTCATCCTCGCGGCCAGTTCCTCGCGCGACACCTCCTCGGTCCGCAGCTCGAATCCGGTCTCCTCGACCGACAGGATCCGCTGCGAGGGCCGGCCCCCGACCGAGGGAAGGACCGTGCGCAGCACTTCGTGCCGGCCGATCACGTCCCGTAGTGCCGCGGCCAGCGCACCCCGGTCGAGATCGCCGGTCAGCCGGAGCGGCATCGGAATGTTGTAGCTGTTGGTGGGGCCGTCCAACTGCCCCAGGAACCACAGTCGTTGCTGCGCGAACGACAGCGGCACCTCGTCCGGGCGCTCACGGCCGGTGAGGGTGATCCGTCCCTGGGCGGCCTGGCTGAGGTGGGCGGCGAGTCGGGCCGGTGTCGGCGCGTCGAACAGGACCCGGATGGGCAACTCGACCCCGAGTACGGCACGGACCCGGCTGACCAGACGCGTGGCCAGCAGAGAATGCCCGCCCAACGCGAAGAAATCGTCGTCAACCCCGACCGAGGACAAACCAAGAACATGCGCGAACGCCCCGCACAACAACTCCTCCTGCGCCGTGGCAGACCACCTGCCCCTGCCCGCAACAACCTCCGGAACCGGCAACGCAGCCCGGTCCAGCTTCCCATTGACCGTCAACGGCAACGCGTCCACCACCATCACCACCGACGGAACCATGTACTCCGGCAACCGCTCCCCCGCAAACTCCCGAACAGAATCCACCAGCCCCAACCCGCCCAGCTCCCCCTCCGCAGCCACCACATACGCCACCAGACGCCTGCCCCCCACCCCGTCCTCACCCACAACCACCGCCGCCTGCCCCACCGACACATGCTCCCCAAG
>NZ_JBIRFY010000033.1:0-26932 GCF_044327745.1 Streptomyces sp. NPDC018026 | reverse complement strand
CGGGCGGTGGCGTCGCGGTTGGTGGTGGTGACGCGTGGTGCGGTGGGTGTGGTGCCGGGTGATGGTGTGGATGTGTCGGTGGCGGGTGTGTGGGGTGTGCTGCGTGCGGCGCAGGCGGAGAATCCGGGCCGGCTGACGGTGCTTGATCTGGATCCGGGTGCGGATGACGGTGCCGGGCTGGTCGCGGGAGCGGCGGCTTCGGGGGAGGCGGAGGTCGCGGTGCGGGACGGGCGGGTGCTTGTGCCGCGTCTGGTCCGTGCCCTCCCGTCCGCCGGCTCCGGTGGCGGTGATGGTGTGCGGGCGTCTTTGTCGGGTGGTGCGGTGTTGGTGACGGGTGGGACGGGTGGTCTGGGTGCGGTGGTGGCCCGGCATCTGGTGGTGTCGTACGGGGTGCGGGATGTGGTGCTGACGAGTCGGCGTGGGGCGGGTGCTCCGGGTGCGGCCAAGTTGGTGGCGGAGTTGGAGGGTGCGGGGGCGCGGGTGTCGGTGGTGGCGTGTGATGTGGCCGACCGGGATGCGGTGGTGTCGTTGTTGGAGGGGTTTGATGCGCGGCGTCCGTTGCGGGGTGTGGTGCATGCGGCGGGGGTGATGGACAACGCGTTGGTGCAGGACATGGATGTGGCGCGGTTGGAGCGGGTGTGGGGTCCGAAGGCGGATGGTGCGTGGTATTTGCATGAGCTGACGGCGGGGATGGAGTTGGCGGCGTTCGTGTTGTTCTCGTCGGCGGGTGGGATGGTGCTGGCGGCGGGGCAGGCCAACTACGCGGCGGCGAATACGTTCCTGGACGGGCTGGCGCAGTTCCGGCATGGGCGGGGTCTGCCTGCCACGTCGCTTGCGTGGGGTTTGTGGGCTGCGGAGAGTGGGTTGGGGGGTGGTGGGTCTCGGGGTGATGCCGAGGTGCGGATGGCGCGGCTGGGTCTTCCGGCGTTGCCGGTGGATGAGGCGTTGGCGTTGCTGGACGCGGCTTTGGAGCGGCCTGGTGATCCGGTGCAGGTTCCGTTGCGGATCGATGCGGCGGCGTTGGCGTCGCGGGGTGATGAACTCCCCGCCCTCCTCCAAGGGATGGTCAGGACCCGTGTGCGGCAGGCGGTCGGCACACCGTCGGACGGCACGACGCTGGCCCAGCGCCTGGCCCCGCTCACCGGTGACGAGCGGCGGCGCGAGCTCTTGAGCGTCGTACGGGCAGGGGTGGCGGGAGTCCTGGGCCACACGTCGATCGACTCCGTGGAGCCGGACCGGGCGTTCAAGGACCTCGGCTTCGACTCGCTGTCGGCGGTCGAACTGCGCAACCGGCTGAACGAGGTGACCGGACTGCGGCTGCCCGCGACGCTCGTCTTCGACTACCCCAGCGCACAAGCGGTGGTCGAGTACGTCGACACCGCGCTGGGCGGAGCCGAGCAGGCACCGTCCGCGCCGGTGGCCGTCGTACGGCGTGCCGAGGACGACGACCCGATCGCGATCGTGGGGATGGCGTGCCGTTTCCCGGGTGGTGTGGCGTCGCCCGAGGACCTGTGGCGGCTGGTGTCGGACGGGGTGGACGCCGTGTCGGAGTTCCCCTCCGACCGTGGCTGGGACGCCGGGGTGTACGACCCGGAGCCCGGGCGGGCGGGGAAGACGTACGCGAAGGAGGGCGGATTCCTCTACGACGCGGCGGACTTCGACCCCGACTTCTTCGGTATCAGCCCGAACGAGGCGCTGGTCATGGACCCGCAGCAGCGCCTGCTCCTGGAGACCGCGTGGGAGGCCCTCGAACGCGCCGGGGTCGATCCTGGTCTTCTCAAGGGCACTGCGACGGGCGTGTTCGCCGGTGTGATGTACCACGACTACGGCCTCGGCGACGAAGCCGCCACCACCAGCGGAGGCAGCCTGGTGACGGGCCGCGTCTCCTACACCCTGGGTCTTGAGGGTCCGGCGGTGACCGTGGACACGGCGTGCTCGTCCTCCCTGGTCGCACTCCACATGGCTATCCAGGCGCTGCGCTCCGGGGAGTGCTCCCTGGCGCTGGCGGGCGGCGTCGCCGTGATGTCGACGCCCGGCATGTTCATCGAGTTCAGCAGGCAACGCGGTCTGGCGGCCAACGGCCGTTGCAAGTCCTTCGCCGCCGCGGCCGACGGCGTCGGCTGGGGCGAGGGCGTGGGCATGCTGCTGGTGGAGCGTCTGTCGGACGCGCGCCGCAACGATCACCCGGTGCTGGCCGTGGTGCGCGGCAGCGCCATCAACCAGGACGGCGCCAGCAACGGCCTGACCGCCCCGAACGGGCCCTCGCAGCAGCGGGTCATCCGCCAGGCACTGGCCGGGGCGGGGTTGACGTCGGGCGACGTGGACCTGATCGAGGCGCACGGTACGGGTACGACGCTGGGTGACCCGATCGAGGCGCAGGCGCTGCTGGCCACCTACGGTCAGGACCGTGCCGAGGACCGTCCGCTGTGGCTGGGCTCCATCAAGTCCAACATCGGTCACGCGCAGGCCGCCGCCGGGGTCGGCGGCATCATCAAGTCGGTCATGGCGATTCAGCACGGCGTGATGCCGAAGACGCTGCACGTGGACGCCCCCAGCCCGAACGTCGACTGGGATGAGGGCGCCGTCCAGCTGCTGACGGAGGCGCGGGAGTGGCCGGCGCTGGAGGACGGGCGGCCGCGGCGTGCGGGCATCTCGTCCTTCGGGATCAGCGGCACGAACGCGCATGTGATCGTGGAGGAGCCCCCGGCGGTGGAACCGGTGGAGGCGGAGACTCCGGGTGCTCCGGTGGGGTCGTCGGCGGTGCCGTGGGTGGTGTCGGGGCGTGGGGTGCCTGCGGTGGTGGCGCAGGCGGAGCGGCTTCGTGCCTACGTCGATGGTGATGCCGCGTTGTCGCCGGTGGATGTGGGGTTGTCGTTGGTGTCGTCGCGGGCTGCGTTGGAGCGGCGTGCGGTGGTGGTGGGCCGGGACCGGGACGAACTGCTGGGCGCACTCGGCTCGATCGAGGGCTCGGTGGTGCGGGCCCGTCCCGGTGGCCGGACCGCGGTGGTGTTCACGGGTCAGGGCAGTCAGCGGCTGGGCATGGGCCGGGAGCTGTATGACGCCTTCCCGGTGTTCGCGTCGGCCTTCGACGCGGCGTGCGAGCAGTTGGACGGTCTGCTGGGCCGGTCGTTGCGTGAGGTGGTGTGGGGTGAGGACGCGGATCTGCTGAACCGGACCGTGTTCGCACAGGCCGGGCTCTTCGCCGTGGAGAGCGCGTTGTTCCGGTTGGTGGAGTCCTGGGGTGTGCGCCCGGATGTGGTGGCGGGGCATTCGATCGGCGAGGTGACCGCTGCGCACGTAGCCGGAGTCCTGTCGCTGGAGGACGCGGCAACACTAGTCGCGGCACGCGGGCGGTTGATGGACGCGCTGCCGCAGGGTGGGGCGATGCTGGCCGTGGAGGCCACCGAGGACGAGGTTGTGCCGGTGCTGCCCGAAGGGGTGGGGATCGCCGCCGTCAACGGGCCCACGTCCGTGGTCGTGTCCGGCACCGAAACCGGTGTCGACGCGGTGGGTGAGAACTTCACCGGGCTGGGGCGCAGGGTGAGCCGACTGCGGGTCTCGCACGCCTTCCACTCCCCGCTGATGGAACCGATGCTCGACGAGTTCCGCGCCGTGGTCACCTCACTGTCGTATGCGGAACCGACTGTGCCCGTCGTGTCGAATGTGTCGGGCGCGGTCGCGGGCGCCGGGGAGCTGACGGATCCGGGGTACTGGGTGCGGCATGTGCGCGAGCCGGTGCGGTTCGCCGACGGGGTGGGTGCCCTGCGTGAGTTGGGTGTGGTGCGGTTCGTGGAGTGCGGCCCGGACCCGGTGCTGACGGGCCTGGCCCGCCAGACCCTGGACGCTCTCGACGCCGACGCGGACGAGGTGGTGTTCGCGCCGGTGCTGCGCAAGGACCGGGCGGAGGATGTGACGGCGGTGACGGCGCTGGGGCAGGTGTTCGCCTCGGGCGGCACCGTCGACTGGGCCGCTTTCTACGCCGGACGCGGCGCCGCACGTGTCGACCTGCCCACCTACGCCTTCCAGCGGCGCCGGTACTGGGTCGACGCGCAGGTCGGTGGTGGTGATCTCGGGGCCGCTGGCTTCGACACCGCCGAGCACCCGCTGCTGAAGGCCGCACTCACCCTCGCCGACAGCGACGGGCTGCTGCTGACGGGGCGGCTCTCGGTCGGTACCCAGCCCTGGCTGGCCGACCACGTCGTCGGCGACACGATCCTCTTCCCCGGCACCGGACTGGTCGAACTGGCCCTGCACGCCGCCGATCAGGTCGGCTGCACCCAGCTCGACGAACTCACCCTCCAGACCCCGTTGGTCATCCCGCAGGACGGTGCCGTCCAGCTGCAGGTCGGCCTCACGGGCGCCGACGAGTCCGGGGCCCGCACGGTCACGATCCACTCGCGCACGGAGAGGTCGGGGCGCGAGACGATGCCCTGGCTGCTGCACGCGCAGGGCGCGGTCAGTACCGCGACCCCGGTCGCCTCGGCGGAGGAGTTGGCGGTGTGGCCGCCGGCCGGTGCCACACCGGTCGACGTCGCGGACGCGTACGAGGTACTGCTCGGCCAGGGGTATGGCTACGGACCGGTGTTCCAGGGGCTGAAGGCCGCCTGGCGGCGCGGTGACGAGATCTTCGCCGAGGTGGAACTGCCCGAGGAGGCGCAGGCTGACGCGGCCGCCTTCGGTGTGCACCCGGCACTGCTCGACGCGGCCCTGCACGCGGCCCTGCTGCACGGCGCCCCGGGATCCGACGACGATGCCCGTACGGGTACGGGTACGGGTACCGGTTCCGGGGGTTCGGGCCGGCTGCTGCCGTTCGCCTGGTCCGACGTGGTTCTGCATGCCACCGGTGCCTCGACCGTCCGGGTCCGGCTGTCCACGGAAGGTGAGGACACCGTGTCCGTGACCCTCGCCGACACCCGGGGGGTGCCGGTTGCCTCGGTGGGCTCGCTGCTCTCCAGGCCGGTTTCCGACGATCAGCTGGCCGGGAACTCGGCGACCCACGACTCCCTGTTCGGCCTGGACTGGACGCCCGTACCGGCTCCGGCGGCGGGCCCGGCCGGGGCGGCGCCGGTGGCGTGGCGCCGTTGGGAGGAGGTCGCCCACGTCGCGGACGACGGGACCCTGCCGGACGTACCGGAGATCGTGGTCCTGCGGTGCGACGAGGCTGCCGACGGCGGGCTCGCGGACGGTGACTCCGTGCGTGAGGCGACCCGGCGGGTGCTCGGAGTGCTCCAGGCCTGGACCGGAGACGCGCGTTACACCTCCTCGGCCGCGAAGCTGGTCGTGCTCACCAGGGGTGCGGTCGCGACGGAGGGCGAGGACGTCACCGATCTGGCCGCGGCCGCCGTGTGGGGCCTGACCCGGGCCGCGCAACTGGCGCACCCGGACCGGATCGTGCTGGCCGACCTCGACACGGAGGCCGCGGACGACGACCCGGCCACGGCCGCGCTGCTCGCCGGTCTGGTGGCCTCCGCCGAAGCGCAGATCGCCGTACGCGACGGCGCGCTGCGGGCCGCTCGGCTGGCCAGGGTGCCGGTCGCGGTCGGGGACGGCACCGCCCGTGCCACTCGCTTCGACGGTGAGGGCCCGGTGCTGATCACTGGCGCGGGCGGCATGCTCGGGCGGCTGTTCTCCCATCACCTCGTGACCCGGTACGGCGTCCGGGACCTGCTGCTGACCAGCAGGCGCGGGGACGCGGCGCCGGAGCTCACGCGGCTGCGGGACGAGCTGGACGAGCTGGGCGCCCGGGTCGAGATCGCCGCCTGTGACATGGCCGACCGTGAGGCGGTGGCCTCCCTGCTGAAGGGGCGTCGGCTGTCCGGGGTCGTGCACCTGGCGGGTGTTCTCGACGACGCGGCCCTCGCCTCCCTCACTCCGGAGCGGATGGCCACGGTGCTGCGCCCCAAGGTCGACGCGGCACTCAACCTGCACACACTGACCGAGGACATGGACCTTTCGGCGTTCGTGATGTTCTCCTCGGCCGCGGGCACCCTCGGCAACGCGGGGCAGGGCAACTACGCGGCGGCCAACGCCTTCCTGGACGCCCTGGCCCAGCACCGCAGGGCGCGGGGCCTGGCCGGGCAGTCGCTGGCGTGGGGGCTGTGGGGCGGTGACGCCGGGATGGCGGGCGAGCTGTCCGAGGCGGACCGCCGGCGCATGGCGGGGGTGGGTATCGGTGCCCTGAGTCCTGAGCAGGGACTCGCACTGTTCGACACCGCCGTGTCCATGGACCGGGCGGCGCTGGTGCCGATCAGTCTGGACACCGGTGTGCTGCGCGAGGCCGGTGACCAACTGCCCGCTGTCTACCGCAACTTGGTGCGCGGTCCGGTGCGCCGCTCGGTCGCGGCGGGCTCGTCCGCCGCCGAGGGGGCCGGGGCGGGGCTCCGGGAGCGGCTCGCGACGCTGACACCGGAAGGGCGGGTGGCGGAGCTGCTGGACGTGGTGCGTGCCCAGGCCGCGACCGTTCTCGGGCACGCGAGCCCGGCGGAGGTGGAGCCGGACCGGGCGTTCAAGGACCTCGGCTTCGACTCGCTGAGCGCGGTGGAGTTCCGTAACCAGGTCAACTCGGCCACCGGGCTGCGGCTGCCGGCGACGCTGGTGTTCGACTACCCCAACGCGCGGGTCCTCGCCGAGCGGCTGCACGAGGAGCTGGCTCCCGCCCAGGCCGCCGGCGACGCGGAGGAGGCCGAGGTCCGGCGCATCCTCCAGGCCATTCCGTTCAGCCGGCTGCGGGACGCGGGACTGATGGAGGCCCTGCTGGAGCTCGGTGGTGCACCGGGTGCGCCGCTCTCGGACGGGGCGGGCCGGGCGGACCGCGCGGAGGACGACGACGAGTCCATCGACGAGATGGACACCGAGTCCCTCATCAGCATGGCGCTGGAGGGTCTTCCCACCGACGACCAGGGGTGACCCCCCCAATCGCCCGTCCATTCGTTCCCGACCACCTCTTGGAAGTGTCTGACATGCATGTGGCACCAAGCGCCAAGGGCGCCGCGCCGTTCGGTGAGCACCAGACCTGGTTCCGCGTCACCGGCGACCTCCGATCCGGCCGGACCCCGCTCGTGGTGGTGCACGGCGGCCCGGGCAGTACCCACGACTACCTGCTGAACCTCACCGCCCTGGCCGAGGACGGCCGGCCGGTCGTCCACTACGACCAGATCGGCAACGGCGGCTCCACCCACCTGCCGGACCGGGGCGCCGACTTCTGGACCGTGGACCTGTTCCTGGCCGAGCTGGACAACCTGCTCGACCACCTCGGCATCGCCGACGACTACGTGCTGTTCGGCCAGTCGTGGGGCGGCATGCTCGCCGTCCGGCACGCCGCGCGCGGGCCTGCGGGCCTGCGCGGACTGGTGGTGGCCAACTCCCCGGCCTCGTATCCGCTGTGGCTGCAGGAGGCCAAGCTGCTGCGTGACCGGCTGCCGCCGGGTGTCAACGACACGCTGCTGCGGCACGAGGCCGCCGGCACCACCGACAGCGACGAGTACTTCGACGCCATGCGCCCCTACTACGCCCGGCACGTGTGCCGGATCGACCCGTGGCCGCGGGACTTCATGGCCTCGTTCATGGAGGTCTACAACGACCCGACCGTCTACTACACCATGAACGGTCCCAACGAGTTCCATGTGATCGGCACCCTGCGCGACTGGTCCGTGGTGGAGGACTGCGCGGACGTGCGGGTGCCGACGCTGATCCTCACCGGCGGGCACGACGAGGCCACTCCGGCCACGGTGCGCCCCTTCCTCGACCTCGTCCCGGACGTGCGGTGGACGGTTCTCGAGGAGTCCAGTCACATGCCGCACCTCGAAGAGCCGGAGCGGTTCCTCCAGGTGCTCCGCGACTACCTGGCCGAACTCGACGGCCGGGTCTCCTGACCGGCCCGGAGTGCTGACCCCTGCGGCTCGGAAAACAGAGGTTAAGGGCAGGGCAGGGGTGGGCCTAGGGGTTCCGGTGGCCAGATGTGAACTACCGTGGGAACAGCTTCAGGGCGCGTACTCTGAATGCTAGGGGAAATCAACGGACTTTAAGACCGCAGTCACTTCGATGACGAATCCATCTGCTCGGTCGTGCCGTTTCACCAACTCCCATGCTTCAGCAATTGCTGGAAATTCCGCGCTCTCAGATCGTCCGTGGTCCAGGAAACCGGAGGAATTATCGAATGTCCCAGCTGACTCTCAGCTCATTCGAGACAGTGCGTTTCCGTGCCTACGGACCACGCCAGATCGACGAGATCGCCAAGCGCTACGGGATGTCGCCGGACTTGTGCGAGACGGTGCGCGTGGTCTCCGAGGTCCTTCCGTTCCGGGTGAACGAGTACGTGCTCTCGCAGCTCATCGACTGGGAGAACATCCCGGACGACCCGATGTTCCAGCTGGTCTTCCCGCAGCGGGGGATGCTCGCCCTGGAGGACGAGGCCCGCGTGGCACGGGCCCTGGAGGGCGGCTCGCGGGCCGAGCGCAAGGAGGTCGTCGCGGAGATCCGCTCGCGGCTCAACCCGCACCCCTCCGGGCAGCGTGAACTCAACGTGCCCAAGGACGAAGGCGCCGACCTGCCCGGCATGCAGCACAAGTACCGGGAGACGGTGCTCTACTTCCCGGGCCAGGGCCAGACCTGCCACAGCTACTGCACGTACTGCTTCCGCTGGGCGCAGTTCGTCGGCGACGCCGACCTGCGGTTCGCGGCGTCCACCCCGGATCAGCTGATCGGCTATCTGCGCAAGCACCCGGAGATCAGTGACGTGCTCGTCACCGGCGGCGATCCGATGGTGATGAGCACGGAGCGGCTGCGCTCCCACCTCGAACCGCTGCTCGCCGTGGAGAGCGTGCGGACCATCCGTATCGGCACCAAGTCCATCGCCTACTGGCCGCACCGCTTCGTCGGCGACCAGGACGCGGACGACGTGCTGTCGCTGTTCGAGAAGGTCGTCGACTCGGGCCGGAACCTGGCGGTGATGGCACACTTCAGCCATCCCCGCGAGCTGGACACGGACCTTGCCCGCCGGGCGGTCTCCCGTATCCGCGCCGCCGGCGCGCTCGTCTACTGCCAGGCCCCGCTCATCGCCCACGTCAACGACGACGCCGCGGTGTGGAACGAGATGTGGCGGGCGGAGCTGGCCGTCGGCGCCGTCCCGTACTACATGTTCGTCGAGCGCGACACGGGGCCCTACGGCTACTTCAAGGTCCCGCTGGCCGACGCCGTGGAGATCTTCCAGGACGCGTACCGGGCCCTGCCCGGCCTGGCCCGTACCGTGCGCGGACCGGTGATGTCCGCGACCCCCGGCAAGGTCGCCGTGGACGGTGTGGCGCACACCCCGCAGGGCAGCTACTTCCAGCTACGGATGCTGCAGGCACGCAATCCCGACCTGGTCGGCCGGGCCTTCCGGGCCCGTCACACGCCCGACGCCGCGTGGGTCGACGACCTCGAACTGGATCCCGACACCCCCGCCGACCTCAGGGCCGCGTTCGACGGCGGCTCCCCCAAGGCCTGACGGCAGGCAGGATCCGAAAGGAGACGGCCATGTCAGGCCGGAACGTGTCCCCCAATCTCGCCCTCAACCAACTCGTGGCGGAGCGGGTCGCCGCCGGAGAGTCCCTCGTGCACCTCGGGTTCGGCGAGGCCCGGCTGCCCGCGTTCGCCCCGCTGGCGGACCGGCTGGCGGCGGGTGCCCGCCGCAACGCCTACGGTCCCGTCGCGGGCGCCGAGGACGTACGCGAGGCGCTGGCCGGCTACTTCTCCCGTCGGCGGCTGCCCACGGACGCCGACCAGGTGGTCCTCGCCCCCGGCAGCAAGCCGCTGCTGATGGCCCTGCACATGACCGTCCCCGGGGACGTGCTGCTGCCGAGGCCCTGCTGGAACACGTACGCCCCCCAGGCCCGGTACATGGGCAAGCAGGCCATCGGGGTGGCCATACCCGACGAGTGCGGCGGGGTGCCCGAGCCGACCGCGCTGCGCGAGGCCGTCCGGACCGCCCGCGCCCGCGGCGGCAACCCGCGGATCGTCGTCCTCACCCTGCCCGACAACCCGACCGGCACCCTCGCCCCGCCCGCTCTGGTGCGCGAGATCTGCGCCGTCGCGGAGGAGGAGGACCTGCTCATCGTCTCGGACGAGATCTACCGGGACGTCGTGCACGACCCCTCGACCCCGGTACTGAGTCCGGCCGAAGTCGCCCCGGACCGCACCGTGGTCACCACCGGCCTGAGCAAGAGCCTCGCGCTGGGCGGCTGGCGGATCGGCGGGGCCCGCTTCCCCGCGGGGGAGTGGGGCCGGGCGGTGCGCGACGGGGTGATCTCCGCGGCCAGCGAGGTGTGGTCCACGCTCGCCGGACCCATGCAGGAGGTGGCCGCCTACGCGTTCGCCGAACCGCCGGAGATCCGGGCGAGGCTGGCGGCGACCGCCCGGCTGCACGGCGCGGTCGCCCGTGACGTGCACCGCATCATGGTGGCCACCGGTGCCGTGTGCCGGCCGCCGACCGGCGCCTTCTACGTCTACCCCGACTTCGAGCCGCTGCGCGCGCGCCTCGGGTTCCTCGGTGTCACCGACTCGGCCTCGCTGTTCCAGCACCTGCTGGACGAGTTCGGGATCGTCGTACTGGCCGGCCACCACCTCGGCGACGACGAGCACGCGCTGCGCTTCAAGGCCGCCACCAGCATGCTCTACGGCACGACGGCCGAGCAGCAGGAGGAGTCGCTGGCCGCGGCCGACCCGCTGGCCGTGCCGCATGTGCGTGCCGTCCTCGACCGCGTCGAAGAGGCCTTCACCAAGCTCGTCCCGTAGGTCCGCGCCGGCTCCAGCCCCTGCCGTTTGCCGTTTGCCGTTTGCCGAGGAGTGAACAGCACAGATGACCACACAGTCCGAACTCGACACCCGCAGCGCACTCGTCTTCCCCGGCATGGCGCCCATCCGCTTCGCGGACGTGGCGAAGTTCATGCTGATCAACTCGCACGCCCGCCGGCTTCTGCGGATCGCGGACGAGGCGCTCGGCTACTCGCTGTTCGACCGCTACCGCGAGGCCGACGGCGACTACACCGAGTACGCCCAGGTCGCCTTCTTCGTCAACTGCGTCGCCCTGGCGCACTGGGCGGAGGAGGAGCACGGCATGAGCCCGGACGTGATCGCCGGTCCGAGCTTCGGCGGCAAGGCCGCCGCGGTCTTCTCCGGCGTGCTGAGCTTCTCCGACGCCGTGCGGATGACCGCGAGCATGGCCCGCTGCGAGAACGACTACTTCGCGCGGGAGTACCGGGACGCGGTGACGCTCTCCTTCACCCGCACGCCGCGCGAGCAGCTGGACGAGGTGCTGTCCGAACTGAACGACCGCGGCGAGTGGTTCGACCTGTCCTGCCACATCGACGACGACTTCTACATGGTCTCGCTGGACGGCGGCAGTGTGGAGTGGATGGAGAAGCAGCTGCGCTCCCTGGGCGGCATGCCCCTCTACACCATGCGTCCGCCCATGCACTGCAGCGCGTTCGGCGCCCTGCGCGACCGGATCGACGCGGAGGTCCTGGCCGGGATCCGGTTCGCCGACCCGGCGCTGCCCCTCGTCGCGGACCAGGACGGCACCGTCCTCACCACCGGTGAGCAGGTCCGGCAGATGTTCCTGGACGGCTATGTACTGCCGGTGCGCTGGCCCGCGGTGGTGGACACGCTCAAGGAACGGTTCGACGTCGGGCGGATGTACGTGTGCGGTCCCGACAGTCTGTTCGGCAGGGTCGGCGTGACCACGCGGAACTTCGACGTCGTGCCGGCCAACCCCCGAACGGCCATGCGCCCGCGCCGGGCTGTCGTCGCCGTCTGAGACAGGGGGTGACGACAGCCCGGTGCGGGAGCCGGTGGCGCGTCCTTCGGTGACGGTCCCGTCACCGAAGGACGGTCCGGCCGCTCAGCGGCCGGGGCCGCCGAGCAGTCCGGACAGCGCATTCCACAGGGAGCCGGGCGTCGAGAAATTGTCCATCGTCAGGGCGTCGTCGACAAAACGCACGTCGTACGCGCTCTCCAGCGAGGCCAGTAGTTCGACGGTTCCCAGCGAATCCAGACCGAGGTCACGCAGATCGGCTCCGGCATCCAGTTCTTCGCCGTCACCGAGAAACGGCAGATTCTTGCGCAAGGTCTTCTCGAACTTTTCGTCCCACATGAAATGATCCTTTCCCCGAGTAAATGGGTCCCGGGACGAATATATTCCGACCGCCGCCTGGAAATCGGGCGCGTTACCCCCTAATCGAGCGGCGAAGCCCCCTATTCGGAGAGAGTATGTTGAAAACGATCGAGGACGCGCTGCACGAGCGGTTCCTGCGCGGGCTCTCCGTGTCGGGGCGGCGCCCGGCCCTGCACACGGAGGGGCGGACGGTCAGCTACGAGGAGATGCACGAGCTGGCCCTGCAGTGGGCGGGCTCCCTGCTCGCCGCACCCGCCGGGCCGCCGCGGGCCGTCGGTGTCCTGGCGGCCAAGGGGCTGGAGTCGTACGCCGGGATCCTCGCCGGGCTGTACACCGGGGCCACCGTGGTACCCCTGCACCCGGGCTTCCCCGCGGACCGCACCCGGAGCATGCTGCAGGACGCGGGCGTCTCGGTGGTGCTGGCGGACGACGCCGGACTCGCCGCGCTGAGCGAGGCCGTGGGACCCGACAGCCGGCTGCCCGTGCTCGCCCCGTTCGCCGCCGACGGCGTGGGTGGCGCCCGGCGCATCGGGGTGTCGGCCCAGGACGCCCTGGACGAGCCCCGGCCGGTCGCCCCAGACGACCGCGCGTACATCCTGTTCACCTCGGGCTCGACCGGCCGGCCCAAGGGCGTGCCCATCTCGCACGGCAGCACCACCCACTACTTCCGGCTCATGGACGAGCGCTACCGCTTCGACGCGGACGACGTCTTCTCGCAGACCTTCGACGTGAACTTCGACTGCGCGATGTTCGACATGTTCTGCGCCTGGGGCGCCGGCGGCAGTATCAGTCCCGTACCCCTCCAGGCCTACCGCGACCTGCCCGCGTTCGTCGCCGAGCGCCGGATGACGGTCTGGTTCTCCACGCCTAGCACCATCTCCCTGATCCGCCGCACCGGCGGGCTCGCCCCCGGCGCGCTGTCCGGCCTGCGCTGGAGCCTGTTCGCGGGGGAGGCGCTGCGCGACCGGGACGCGGCCCTCTGGCAGGAGGCCGCGCCCGCCTCCACGCTGGAGAACATCTACGGGCCCACCGAACTGACCGTCACCATCACGGGTCACCGCTGGTCCGCCGAGACGTCCCCGGCGCTGTGCGTCAACGGCCTGGTCCCCATCGGCACCGTCCACGAGGGCCACGACCACCTGCTGCTCGACGAGGACGGCCGGCCCACCGACGGGGAGGGCGAACTGATCATCGCCGGGCCGCAGATGACGACCGGCTACCTCGACCCCGAGCACGACCGCGGACGCTTCCTCGAACACGACTCCCGCACCTGGTACCGCACCGGTGACCGGGTGCGGCGGCTGGACAACGGAGAACTCGTCTACCTCGGCCGTCTCGACGCCCAGGTGCAGGTCCAGGGCTGGCGGGTGGAACTGGCCGAGGTCGAGCACGCGCTCCGCGCCTGCGAGGAGGTGCAGGAGGCGGTCGTCGTGCCCAGGACGACGGAGACCGGCACGGAACTGGTCGTCTTCTACACCGGCCTCCCGGCCTCCCCCGCCGCCCTCGCGGGCCGCCTGCGCGCGCTGCTCCCGCAGGGCATGGTCCCCAAGCACTACCGGCACGTGGAGGACTTCCCCCTGAACTCCAACCGCAAGGTCGACCGCAACCGGCTGCGTGCCGAGGCGGGGCGTCTCCTCGACGTCCCGTCCGCACTTTGACCGGCGTCCCGGCACCGTTTGGGCGCCCCGCCGGCCCGTACCACGATCACCGACCCATCCGCACGAAACAGGAGAACACCATGTCCGCCAGCAGCACTCCCGGCCACGACGGTCCCTTCGCCGACGTCATCACCGGACACGCCGACTCCCTGCACCCCGAGGGCGTCGACTGGGACCCCAACCGCCAGGCGTTCCTGGTCAGCTCGACCCGGCACGGCACCGCCTCGATCGTAGACGGCCACGGCCGGATCACCCCGCTGGTGACCGACCCCGACCCGAGGATCGTCTCGACCGTCGGCATCACCGTCGACGTGCCCCGCAACCGGCTGCTGCTCGGCTACCACGACCTCGGTATCGGCGCCCGCTCCACTCCGGAGACCAACCTCAAGGCGTCCGGCATGGCGGTGTACGACCTGGCCACCGGTGAGGAGCAGTTCCTGGTCGACCTGGCCCTCGGCGAGGAGCCCATGCACGCCGCCGACCGGATCGCGCTGGACCAGGACGGCACCGCATACGTGAGCGACCCGGCGGCCAACAAGATCTACCGGGTCACGGTGGACGGCAAGGCCGAGGTGCTGGTGGACAGCCCGACGCTGTCGCCCGGCTGGGAGCTGGGCACCGGGGCCGGCGTGATCGGCCTGCGGGTGCACCCGGGCGGATTCCTGCTGGCGCTGCACTACACCACGGGTCTGCTGGCCCGGGTGTCCACCGACACCGGGGAGGTCCGCCAGGTCGAGATGTCGGGCGGCCCCATCGTCGGCGGGGACGCGTTCGCCCTGCGTGCCGACGGCAGCATGGTGGTGGTCAGCAACGCGCTGGCCAACGAGAACGGCGAGGACGCGGTGATCGTCCTCAACCCGGAGGACGAGGACTGGTCCGCCGCGAAGACCGTGCACCACGAGGCGTGGCCCGAGAAGAACCCCACGGACGTCCTGCCCACGCCGCACGGCGACTACGTGCTCAGCGGACGTCCCGAGTACCTCTTCCGCGGCGAGGTGGCCAACGACTTCGTGCTGCGCCGCATCGTCTGATCCCCGCCCCGCGTCCGTGTCGGCCGACCCTCCCCCAGGGTCGGCCGGTGGCGTTTCGGGCGCCGTGGCGCCCCGACGCCCGCCGGCGGTGCCGGGTCAGGCCTGTGCGGCCTCGGGTGCCTTCGCCTCGGACCAGCGCAGCATGGCCCGCAGGGCCAGCGTCAGGTCGTGGCCCGTGGGGGCGCGGTCGGGGTCGACCAGCCACTGCGCCATGACGCCGGTGGCCATCGCCTGGAAGAAGGCGCCCACCGCGCGCATCGACGCCTCGTCCAGTTCGTCGGCGCTCTCACCCGCGATGTTCTTGAACAACTCCATCATGGCGGTCCGGCCCTGCTCGACGCCGTCGGCGAGCGCCGGCTTCAGGTCCGGGACCCGGTCCACCTGGGCGAACACCTCGAAACTGGCCAGCAGCAGCTGCTGGTTGGTCTGATACCGCTCCACGATGTGCGACCAGACCGCCTCGAACCGCTCGACCGGTGTGGCGTGGGGATCGACATCGGGGACCTGGGTGGGTGAGATCTCCTTGCCGGTGTCGTCCAGCGCCTCCAGGAGCGCGGCGTTCAGCAACGCCTCCTTCGAACCGTAGTGGTAACCGATGGACGCAAGGTTCGCACCGGACGCGGCGACGATGTCGCGCGTCGTCGTACGACCGTACCCCTTTTCGATCAAGCAGCGCTTGGCGCCGATGAGCAAGTCCTCGCGATGTCCCATGCTTCAACCTTAGTCGACGTCATATACATTCGTCTCATACAGTGCTCTAACCGGCCGCCCACCTGCAAGGGCCGGTCCCCGCTTCCCGGGGAAGGGGGTGAAGGCCCACCGCTGGGAAGCGGTGGGCCTTCACCCCCTGGTGCCCGGGACCGGTCAGAGGCCGGCCACGGCCGCCAGCGCGGCCCGGTCGGTCTTGCCGTGCACGGTCACGGGCCACTCGGCCACCACGTGCAACTCCTTGGGTGTCATGTAGGCGGGCAGCGTCTCCGCGCAGAACGCGCTCAGCTCGGTCCCCTTGGGCGCCGTCGAGTCCCGGGCCATCGACACGAACGCCCCCAGCACCGGTTCGCGCTCCGGCCGCCGCACCACCAGAACGGCGGCCGCGGTGACCCCCGGGAACTCCAGGATCTTGCGCTCCACCTCACCGATCTCCACCCGGTTGCCGCGGATCTGCACCTGGGAGTCGACCCGGCCGCAGAAGTACATCTCCCCGCCGCGGCCCCGGTGGGCGAGGTCTCCGGTACGCAGGACCAGCTGGCCCGAGCGGGGGTTCAGCGGGTCGGGGACCTGGGCCCGGCGGGTGGCCGCCACGTCGTCCCAGTAGCCGGTGAACAGGGCGGGGGTACGCAGGTGGATCTCGCCCTGCACGCCCGGCTCCTCGATCACCTGCCCCGACTCGTCGACGATCATCATCTCCGCGCCGGGGTGGGCGAACCCGATGGACAGCTTCTCCAGGTCCGCCGGCAGCGGATTGGGCACGTCGGTGAACGAGCAGGCCATGGTCTCCGTGGCGCCGTAGCAGTTGACGAGCCGGGCCTTGGGGAGCAGCCGCTGCAGCAGGCGCAGCTCCGGCAGCGGGAAGTCCTCGCCGCAGAACAGCACCCCGCGCAGCCGGTCGAGCGAGGCCAGCTGCTCGCTCTCGTGCTTCAGGGCCGAGCGCCAGATCGAGGGCACCCCGTCCACCTGGGTCACTTCCATGTCCTTCAGGAACTTCACGAACCGCCGCGGCCAGCGCAGCGTGTCCCGGGGGACCGGCACCACGGCCGCCCCGCTGCCCAGTGCCAGGCCGATGTCCAGCAGGGAGAAGTCGAACTGCAGCGGTGAGGTCGTGGCGACCCGGGCGTCGCTGCCCACGATGGCGTGCTGGAGCATGCCCCGGTAGAACGACACGACGGCGCGGTGACTCATCACCACGCCCTTGGGGCGGCCGGTCGTACCCGACGTGAAGATCATGTAGGCGGTGTCCGTGCCGACCGGTTCGCGGCGGTGCCGGATCCGCGGCCGGGGCCGCCGCTCCACCGTCAGGCCCTGCGGCCCGAACCGCGCGACGCCCAGACCCGCGGGCAGACCCTCCCGCTTGCCCTCCAGCGCCTGGACGTACAGACCCGGTTCCGTCGTTTCGACGATCGTCAGCAGTCGCTTCAGCGGCGTCTCGGGGCTGACCGGCACGAAGGCCAGGCCCAGCGACGAACACGCCAGGAACATCGCTATGGCCGAGGACGAGGTGTCCGACTCCAGGACCACCCGCTCACCCATGTCGAGGCCGAGCCCGTCGAGGACGGACGCGTACTCGTGGACCCGCTGCTCCAGCTGCCGGTAGGTGGTGACCACGGCGGTCTCCCCGTCCGGGCCGGCCTCGACCACGGCCGGTTCGTCGGGCGTCACCCTGGCCCAGGCGAGCATGAAGTCGTGCAGTCGGTCGACCGGCGCGGAAACCGACACGGACATCTCTTGACGCAAGCTCACGTGAATCTTCCCCCAAGACGGGCGGCGGGTTCTGGTTGGCCCGGGATTCGTCGCATCTTTGCAAATCCGGCGGCGGGGCATACACGCAGTCGGACCTGAAGTGTTGAGCACGACGTTTTCGAGGCCGGTCGGATGCGTGAACGGACGCTCAATTCTGCGGCCGGTATTACGCAAATCTCGGACTGTTGACCGGATTCCTATCATGTGCGGTAGTGGCGGGCAAGGTTTTCCGGCGTACTCTGGGGCGCCCGCCGCCCCCTTCTGTGGATCCCCATCTCCCCTTATATTCCCAGGTCGGAAGATCCGGGTGGGGCCTAGGGGTGACTAGGGGTGACGGCCCGGCTTTTATCTGACGTAGCGTGCCGTTGCGCGGCGACCCGGGTGAGGTCTGTCTGCGGGACTAATCGATAACGTGGAGTGTGCCTCGATGAGCGAGTCTGGGATTTTCCTTTCCGCCGGCGACGAGGGCACGCCGGTCGACCGTTCGCGTCTCATGCGTGAGCTGGCGGAATTGCCGATTTCCGAGCAGCGCCGAATGCTGCTCGATCTGGTGCGGGAACAGACTCGGATCATGCTGCGGAAGGTCCGCCCCGACGAGGACGGCGATGTCGACATCGCACGCCCATTCCGCGAGCTGGGGCTGGACTCGCTGGGCCTGGTCGAGATGCACGCGCGTCTCAATTCCGCCACCGGACTCGCGCTGCCGGTCACCGTTGCCTTCGAGTACCCGACCCCCGGTCTGCTCGCCGACCACCTGCGGGCCGAGGTGCTCGGTCTGTCCGACGACGCCGGTGAGCCCGAGCCGCCCGCCTTCCACGACGACGAGCCGATCGTCGTCGTCGGCATCGGGTGCCGCTTCCCCGGGGGCATCTCGTCCCCGGCGGACCTGTGGCGGGTCGTCACCGAGGAGCGCACGGTCGTCGGCGACTTCCCCGACGACCGCGGCTGGGACCCCGACCGCCTCTTCGGCGACGACCCCGACGCCCCGGGCCGCAGCCATGTGCGCAAGGGCGGATTCCTCACCGAAGTAGCGGAGTTCGACGCCGAGTTCTTCGGCATCGGCCCGCGTGAGGCACTCGCCATGGACCCCCAGCAGCGGCTGCTGCTCGAAACCGTGTGGGAGGCGGTGGAACGGGCGGGCATCGACCCGACCTCGCTGCGCGGCAGCCGGGCCGGCGTCTTCGTCGGCGCCGGAGCCCACGAGTACGGCGTCCGCTCCCACGAGGACGCCCAGGGCACCGACGGCTACCTGCTGACCGGCAGCGCGCTGAGCATCGCCTCCGGACGGGTCGCCTACACCCTCGGCCTCGAAGGCCCGGCACTCACCATCGACACCGCCTGCTCCAGCTCCCTCGTCTCGCTGCATCTGGCCGCGGAGTCACTGCGCCGCGGCGAGTGCTCCCTCGCGCTGGCGGGCGGGGCGACGGTGATGGGCAGCCCCGCCACGTTCACCGAGTTCAGCCGGCAGCGCGGCCTCGCCCCCGACGGCCACTGCAAGGCCTTCGCGGCGGCCGCCGACGGCACCGGTTTCGCCGAGGGCGTCGGCATCCTGGTCGTGGAGCGGCTCTCCGACGCCCGGCGCAACGGACACAGCGTCCTCGCGGTCGTCCGCGGCAGCGGCATCAACCAGGACGGCGCCAGCAACGGGCTCACCGCACCGAACGGCGCCTCCCAGCGGCGCCTCATCCGCCACACCCTGGCCCGGGCCGGCCTGGTGGCGGACCAGGTCGACGCCGTGGAGGCGCACGGCACCGGAACCACCCTCGGCGACCCGATCGAGGCCCAGGCCGTCGTCGCCACCTACGGACAGGGCCGCACCGAGGGACATCCGCTGTGGCTGGGCTCGGTGAAGTCCAACATCGGGCACACCCAGGCCGCGGCCGGCGTCGCCGGCCTGATCAAGATGATCGAGGCGATGCGCCACGGCGTCCTGCCCCGCACCCTGCACGTCGACGCGCCCTCGCCCAACGTGGACTGGTCCGCGGGCGACGTCCGGCTGCTCACCGAACCCGTCCCGTGGCCTGCCGGGGACGAACCCCGGCGCGCGGGCGTGTCCGCCTTCGGGGTCAGCGGCACCAACGCCCACGTCATCCTCGAAGAGCCCGAGCCGGAGGAGGTGGGACCCCGCGCCCAGCCGCCGGCCGGCTCCGCCGGCGCCGTCCTCGTCCCGGTCTCGGCCCGCACCGAGCCCGCGCTGCGCGACCAGGCCGCCCGGCTGCTCGACCTCGTCGAGGCGGACGCGAACTGCGCACCGGCCGACCTGGGCCACTCCCTGGCCACCACCCGGGCCGCGCTAGAGGAGCGTGCCGTACTGGTCGTCGGGGACCGTACCGGACTGCGCGAGGGACTGCGGGCACTCGCCGACGGGCGGAGCACTCCCGACCTGTTCCGCGGCACCGCGCACGGACGCGGCGTCGCCTTCCTGTTCACCGGACAGGGCAGCCAGCGCCTCGCCATGGGCCGGGGCCTGTACGAGGCGTTCCCGGTGTTCGCCAAGGCACTCGACGAGGTCGCCGGCTATCTGGACCTGCAGCTCGAACAGCCCCTCTACGACGTACTGTTCGCGGCGGAGGGATCACCCGAAGCGGCGCTGCTCGACCGCACCGCGTACGCCCAGGCCGCCCTCTTCGCGGTCGAGACCGCCCTGTTCCGGCTGGTCGAGTCCTGGGGCCTGCGCCCCGACTTCCTCGCCGGACACTCCATCGGCGAACTGACCGCCGCCCACGCGGCCGGCGTGCTCTCCCTGGACGACGCCGCCACCCTGGTCGCCGCCCGCGGCCGGCTCATGCAGGAACTGCCCGAGGGCGGTGCCATGCTCGCGGTGCAGGCCACCGAGGACGAAGTCCTCCCCCTGCTCGGCGAGTCGGTCGGCATCGCGGCCGTCAACGGGCCAGCCGCGGTCGTGGTCTCCGGCACGCGCGAAGCCGTCGAGACCGTCGCCGACCACTTCTCCGCGCTGGGCCGCAAGGTGAGCCGGCTGAGGGTCTCGCACGCCTTCCACTCGCCCCTCATGGAACCCATGCTCGCGGAGTTCGAGCGGATCGCGCAGATCCTCACCTACTCGGCGCCCACCATCCCCGTCGTGTCCAACGTGACCGGGCGCCTGGCCACCACCGAGCAGCTCTGCTCACCCCGGTACTGGGTGGACCACGTCCGCCAGGCGGTCCGCTTCGCGGACGGGGTGCGCCACCTCGCCGGGAGCGGCGTCGGCACCTTCCTCGAACTCGGACCCGACGCCGTACTCTCCGCCCTCGCCCAGCAGTCCGCCGACGGCGACGAGACGCTCTTCCTGCCGGCCCTGCGCCGCGGCCAGGACGAGGAACGGACCCTGCTCACCGCGATCGCGCGGGCCCACGCCCACGGCGCCGCCCTCGACGGCTCCGCCCTGTTCGCCGACCGGGACACCCGTCCCCTCGACCTGCCCACCTACGCCTTCCAGCGGCGCCGGTACTGGCTGACCGCCCCGCCCGCCACGGGTGGTGCCCCCGGCCTCGGCCAGACGGCGGTCGACCACCCGCTGCTGGGCGCCGCCGTCAGCCTGGCGGGCGCCGACACCGCCGTCCTCACCGGCCGTCTCTCCCTGAAGTCCCACCCCTGGCTCGCCGACCACGTCATCTCCGACGTCACCGTGCTGCCCGGCACCGCCTTCGTGGAACTGGCCGTCCGCGCCGGCGACCAGGTCGGCTGCGCTCTGCTGGAGGAACTGACCCTTCAGACACCGCTCGTCCTGGCGCCGGACGCCTCGGTCGCCGTCCAGGTGGTGGTCGGCGCGGCCGACGACGCCGGACAGCGCCCGCTGGAGATCTTCTCGCGGACCGAGCAAGGCGACACCTCCTGGACCCGGCACGCCCTCGGACTCCTCGCCCGCACCGCCCCCGCCCCCGGCACCGGCCTCACCGACTGGCCCCCGCCCGGCGCCGAACCCCTCGACACCACCACCCTGTACGAGGACATGGCGCGCGACGGGTACGGCTACGGGCCCGTCTTCCAGGCCGTCAGGGCCGCCTGGCGGCGCGACGGCGAGATCTTCGCCGAGGTCGCCCTGCCCGACGGCGAGCGGGCCACCGCGGCCGCCTTCGGACTGCACCCCGCCCTCCTCGACGCCGCCCTGCACACCGCCGACCACGGCACCGGGCGGCCGGCCGCCGACCGGGTGCGCATCCCCTTCTCCTGGAACGGCGTCACCCTGCACGCCGCGGGTGCCTCGACCGTCCGCGTCCGCATCACCCCCGGCGGCGACGACGACCTCACCATCGCGCTCGCCGACCCGGACGGGCTGCCCGTCGCGAGCGTCGCGAACCTCGTGCTGCGCCCCGTCTCCGCCGAACAACTGCGCTCCGCCGGTACCGGACGCGGCGGCGCCCTCCACCAGGTGACCTGGCGCCCGCTGACACCGGCCGCCGCCCCGGCCGCCGCGCCCCTGGCCTGGGACGGCAGCACCGAGGCCCTGCACCGGCTCGCCGACGCCGCCGACGGCGCACCCGCGTCCGTCGTCCTCGCCCTGCCCGACGCCCCGGCCGGCACGGAGCTGACCGCCCGGCTGCGCGGCGCCGTCGGCACGGCCCTGGAGGCCGTACGCAACTGGCTGGGCGACGAACGCCTCGCCGACAGCGTGCTCCTCGTCCGCACCCGCGGCGCCGTCACCGTGCCGGGCCACGACCCCGCCGTACCGCCCCTGGCAGCGGTCTGGGGCCTCATCCGCTCCGCGCAGGCCGAGAACCCCGGACGGATCGTCCTCCTGGACACCGACACGGACACCGACACCGGCACGGACGCCGACACCGACGTCGCGGGTGTCGTCCTCGCCTCCGGCGAACCCGAGACCGCCCTGCGCGGCGGCACGCTGTGGGTGCCGCGGCTCGCAGCCGGCCCGGCCACCGACGCGGCCGCCCCCACGCCGTGGGACGACCACAGGACGGTACTGATCACCGGCGGCACCGGCGGCCTGGGGGGCCATCTCGCCCGCCACCTCGTCACCCGCCACGGCGTACGCCACCTGCTGCTCACCAGCCGCCGCGGCCCGGACGCCCCGGGCGCCCGCGAACTCGTCGCCGAGCTGGCCGCACACGGCGCCCGGGTCGACGTGAGCGCCTGCGACGTGGGCGACCGCCGGGCCGTGGCCGCACTCCTCGACTCCGTCCCCGCCGACCACCCGCTGGGCGCCGTCGTGCACACCGCGGGCGTCGTCGACGACGGGCTCGTCGGCTCCCTGACCGCCGACCGGCTCGACACCGTGCTGCGGCCCAAGGCCGACGCGGCCTGGCACCTGCACGAACTGACGCGCGACCTCGACCTCGCGGCATTCGTCCTGTACTCCTCCATGGCCGGTCTCCTCGACGGGGCCGGCCAGGGCAACTACGCCGCCGCCAACGTCTTCCTCGACGCACTGGCCGAGCAGCGGCACGTCCAGGGACTGCCGGCCACCTCGATCGCCTGGGGGCTGTGGACCGGCGACGCCGGCATGGGCGCGCACCTCGACGCGTCCGCCCTGCAGCGTGCCCGTCGCCTGGGCATGGAGGGACTCTCCGCGGAAGACAACCTCGCCCTGTTCGACCAGGCCGTCGCCTCCGGCACGGCCGCCGTCTCCCCGCTGAGGGTCGACTTCGACGCCCTGCGTGCCCGCACCGACGGTATCCCGCCGCTGCTGCGCGAACTCGTCCGCGTGCCCGTACGGCGAACGGCCGCCGGCCCCGCCGCCCGCACCGCGTCCGAGGCCGCCGGCCGCTGGGCCGGGCTGCACGGGGCCGAGCTGACCGAGCGCCTGCTGGAGCTGGTCCGCGAACAGGCCGCCGACGTCCTCGGCCACGACGGAGCCGACGCCATCGGCGTGCGACGCGCCTTCACCGACATGGGCTTCGACTCCCTCGGCGCGGTCGAACTGCGCAACCGGCTGAACTCCGCGACCGGCCTGCGGCTCAGTGCCACCCTCACCTTCGACTACCCGACACCGGACGCGCTCGCCGAACACCTCGCCACCAAGGTCGGGGGGCCCGTCGCCGACGCCCGGCGCAGCCGGCCCGCCGTCGTCACCACCACCGACGAGCCGCTGGCCATCGTCGGCATGGCCTGCCGCTACCCCGGCGACATCATGTCCCCCGAGGACCTGTGGCGGACGGTCGCGGCGGGTGAGGACGTCGTCTCGCTCTTCCCCACCGACCGGGGCTGGGCCCGCGACCTCTACGACCCCGAGCCGGGCGTACCGGGCAAGAGCTCTGCCCGCGAAGGCGGATTCCTGCACGACGCCGCCCTCTTCGACGCCGACTTCTTCGGCATCAGCCCGCGTGAGGCCCAGGCCATGGACCCCCAGCAGCGACTGCTCCTCGAAGTCGCCTGGGAGACCCTGGAACGGTCCGGCATCGACCCGCACAGCCTCAAGGGCAGCGACACCGGTGTGTTCGCCGGCGTGATGTACCACGACTGGGGCCTGCGCCTGGGCCCGCTGCCCGAGGACGTGGCGGGCTACCACGGCAACGGCAGCCTGGCCAGCGTCGTCTCCGGCCGGGTCGCCTACACCCTCGGCCTCGAAGGTCCCGCGGTCTCCGTCGACACCGCGTGCTCGTCCTCCCTGGTCGCCCTGCACATGGCGGCCCAGGCCCTGCGCTCGGGGGAGTGCTCCCTCGCGCTCGCCGGCGGCGTCACGGTCATGTCCACCCCGGACACCTTCATCGACATGAGCAGGCAGGGCGGCCTCTCCGCCGACGGCCGGTGCAAGTCCTTCGGCGCTGGCGCCGACGGCACCGGCTGGGGCGAGGGCGTGGGCCTGCTGCTCGTCGAACGGCTCTCCGACGCGCGCCGCAACGGTCACCAGGTCCTCGCCCTCCTGCGCGGCAGCGCCGTCAACTCCGACGGCGCGAGCAACGGCCTGACCGCCCCGAACGGGCCCTCGCAGCAGCGGGTCATCCGCCAGGCCCTGGCGAGCGCCGATCTGTCGACGAGTGACGTCGACGTCGTCGAGGGGCACGGTACGGGTACGACGCTGGGTGACCCGATCGAGGCGCAGGCGCTGCTGGAGACGTACGGCCAGGACCGTCCCGAGGACCGTCCGCTGTGGCTGGGCTCCGTCAAGTCGAACATGGGCCACACGCAGGCGGCGTCGGGTGTCGCGGGCGTCATCAAGATGATCATGGCGATGCGGCACGGGCAGCTTCCCAAGACCCTGTACGCCGACGACCCCAGCCCCCAGGTCGACTGGACCCAGGGCGCGGTCCAGCTCCTCACCGAGGCCAGGGCGTGGCCGACCACGTCCGACGACCGGCCGCGCCGGGCCGGCGTCTCCTCCTTCGGCATCAGCGGCACCAACGCCCACGTCGTCATCGAGCAGGCCCCGGCCCCGGAGCCCGCCGTCGACTCGGCCGACCCCGCCGACCTCGCCGAATCAGGCACGAGTCGGCTCCTGCCCTGGGTGGTCTCCGCCCGCACGCCCCAGGCGCTGCGGGCCCAGGCCGACCGGCTCCGCACCCACCTGGACACGCTCACCGACGCCGAACTCCGCCCCGCAGGCCACGCGTTGGCGACCACTCGGGCGGCGCTGGAGCACCGTGCCGTGGTGATCGGCGACGGGCGTGACGCACTGGCCGAGGCACTCGAGACCCTCGCCGACGAGTCCGCTGCCGGAACGACCGTCGGCGAGGTACGTGACGGCAAGACGGCGGTGGTGTTCACGGGTCAGGGCAGTCAGCGGCTGGGGATGGGCCGTGAGCTGTATGGCGCCTTCCCGGTGTTCGCGTCGGCGTTCGACGCGGCGTGCGAGCGGTTGGACCCGCTTTTGGGGCGGTCGTTGCGTGGGGTGGTGTGGGGTGAGGATGCGGAGCTGCTGAACCGGACGGTGTTCGCGCAGGCTGGATTGTTCGCGGTGGAGTCGGCGTTGTTCCGGTTGGTGGAGTCGTGGGGTGTGCGCCCGGATGTGGTGGCGGGGCATTCGATCGGTGAGGTGACCGCCGCGCACGTGGCGGGAGTCCTGTCGCTGGAGGATGCGGCGACGCTGGTCGCGGCACGGGGGCGGTTGATGGATGCGTTGCCGTCGGGTGGGGCGATGCTGGCGGTGGAGGCCACCGAGGACGAGGTTGTGCCGGTGCTGCCCGAAGGGGTGGGGATCGCCGCGGTCAACGGGCCCACGTCCGTGGTCGTCTCCGGCACCGAGACCGGCGTGGAGACGGTGGGTGAGCACTTCGCGGGTCTGGGGCGGAGGGTGAGCCGGCTGCGGGTCTCGCACGCGTTCCACTCCCCGCTGATGGAGCCGATGCTGGACGAGTTCCGTACGGTCGTGGCGTCGCTGTCGTATGCCGAGCCGACGGTGCCTGTGGTTTCGAATGTGTCGGGTGCGGTCGCGGGTGTGGGGGAGTTGACGGATCCGGGGTACTGGGTGCGGCATGTGCGCGAGCCGGTCCGGTTCGCGGACGGGGTTGGTGCCCTGCGTGAGTTGGGTGTGGTGCGGTTCGTGGAGTGCGGCCCGGACCCGGTGCTGACGGGTCTGGCCCGCCAGATCCTCGACGCCGATGCCGACGAGGTGGTGTTCGCGCCGGTGCTGCGCAAGGACCGGGCGGAGGATGTGACGGCGGTGACGGCGCTGGGGCAGGTGTTCGCCTCGGGCGGCACTGTCGACTGGGCCGCTTTCTACGCCGGACGCGGCGCCGGACGTGTCGACCTGCCCACCTACGCCTTCCAGCGCGAGCGCTACTGGCTCGACGTCGCCCGTGCCGTCGCGGGGGACGTCGGTTCCGCCGGGCTGGAGGGTGTCGACCACCCGTTGCTGAGCGCGATGGTCGTGTCGCCCGACTCCGACGGACTGGTGCTGACGGGCCGGTTGGCGGCGGACACGCATCCGTGGATCGCCGACCACGACGTCCTCGGCCGCGTCCTGCTGCCGGGCACCGCTTTCGTGGAACTCGCCGTCCGGGCGGGCGACCAGGTCGCCTGTGATGTGGTGGAGGAACTGACCCTTGAGGCGCCGCTGGTGCTGCCCGCCGACGGCGGTGTGGCGGTCCAGGTGGTGGTCGGTGCCGCCGACGAGGCGGGACTGCGCTCGGTGGAGGTGTATTCGAGGGTCGAAGGGGACGACGCCCCCTTCACCAGGCACGCGACCGGTCTTCTCGGGCGTGCTACGAGCGTTCCCGAATTCGAGCTCACCGCCTGGCCTCCGCCGGGCGCGCAGAGCCTGGAGGTCGAACGGCCCTATGAGCGTCTGGCTAACCGCGGCTACGGCTACGGTCCGGTGTTCCAGGGGCTGAAGGCGGCCTGGCGGCGTGGTGACGACGTCTTCGCCGAGGTGGAGCTGCCCGAGGAGGAGCACGCGGAGGCGGCTCGTTTCGGGCTGCATCCGGCGCTGCTCGACTCCGCCATGCATGTCGACCTGCTGCTCGACGGCACGGACGAGGACGAGGGCGCGACGATGCTGCCCTTCTCCTGGAACGGAGTCTCCCTGCACGCGGCCGGTGCGTCCTCCCTGCGCGTGCACATCCGGCGCGTACGCGGCGAGGAGGTCTCCGCCATCGGCGTCGCGGACACTACGGGCCAACTGGTCGCGACGGTCGAGTCCCTGGTCACCCGGCCGGTGTCGGTGGGGCAGTTGGAGTCGGCTGGTGGGGTGGTGGGCCGGTCGTTGTGGCGGGTGGAGTGGAGTCCGGTGGTGGTGCCGGAGG
>NZ_JBIRFY010000032.1:0-28324 GCF_044327745.1 Streptomyces sp. NPDC018026 | reverse complement strand
GGGGGGCGGGGGGGGTGCGCGGGGCGGGCGGGGGTGGGGCGCCCCGCGGGGGGGGGTTCCAGTCGGGGGGGGGCCCGGGGCACCCCCCCGCCCCCCCCGCCCTTCTCGCGCACTCGGGTGCGGCGCGACTCGGCCGGCCAGCCGTCAGCCGTCAGCCGTCAGCTGAAGGAGTCGCCGCAGGCGCAGGAGCCGGTCGCGTTCGGGTTGTCGATCGTGAAGCCCTGCTTCTCGATGCTGTCCACGAAGTCGACGGTGGCACCGCCCAGGTACGGGGCGCTCATGCGGTCGGTGGTGACCTTGACGCCGCCGAAGTCCTTGACCACGTCGCCGTCGAGGGAACGCTCGTCGAAGAAGAGCTGGTAACGCAGGCCGGAGCAGCCGCCGGGCTGGACGGCGACGCGCAGCGCCAAGTCGTCGCGGCCTTCCTGGTCGAGCAGGGCCTTGACCTTGGCCGCGGCGGCGTCGGTCAGGATGATGCCGTCGGTGACGGTGGTGGTCTCGTCCGATACGGACATCTACATCTCTCCCGGGTTGTACGGAGACTGCTTGCCGACGGTTCAACCGACGGAGCCGCGGATTCATTCCGGGCGGGACCGAGTCTTTGTCCTCGGCGTTCCCTTCATGCTCGCACATGCCCGCACAGAGGGTCAGCGGCTGTGGAAGGCCGCCCGGGCACCGGGATTCATGTCACACCGACACTATGGGCATCGTCAAAGTGACGTGAACCGGTTATGATATATAGCGTCAGTTCGACGAAAAGGGTCGACGAAAGTAGAAAGGGTGCGTGTCGTGACCACCGCCCAAACCCAGGAGCTCGACGTACAGCCGACGCCCCTCGCCCTGCTGCTGCTCGGCCGCGAGGCCGACCCGAGGAGCGAGCGCGGTGTGGAGTGTCCCGGTGACCTGCCCTCGCCCTCCGACCCGGACCTGGTCGCACGCGCCCGTGCGGCCAAGGAGAAGCTCGGTGACAAGGTCTTCGTGCTCGGTCACCACTACCAGCGCGACGAGGTCATCCAGTTCGCCGATGTCACGGGCGACTCCTTCAAGCTGGCCCGGGACGCGGCGGCGCGCCCGGAGGCCGAGTACATCGTCTTCTGCGGTGTGCACTTCATGGCGGAGTCGGCCGACATCCTGACCTCGAACGACCAGAAGGTGGTCCTGCCCGACCTGGCGGCCGGATGCTCCATGGCCGACATGGCCACGGCCGAGCAGGTCGCCGAGTGCTGGGACGTGCTGACCGAGGCCGGGATCGCCGAGCAGGTCGTGCCGGTGTCGTACATGAACTCGTCGGCGGACATCAAGGCGTTCACCGGCAAGCACGGCGGCACCATCTGCACCTCCTCCAACGCCGAGCGCGCCCTGAACTGGGCGTTCGAGCAGGGCGAGAAGGTCCTCTTCCTGCCCGACCAGCACCTGGGCCGCAACACCGCGGTGCGGGACCTGGGCATGTCCCTGGAGGACTGCGTCGTCTACAACCCGCACCGGCCGAACGGCGGGCTGACGGCGCAGGAGCTGCGCGACGCGAAGATGATCCTGTGGCGGGGCCACTGCTCGGTGCACGGCCGCTTCAGCCTCGACTCGGTCAACGACGTGCGCGAGCGCATACCGGGCGTGAACGTCCTGGTGCACCCGGAGTGCAAGCACGAGGTCGTCGCCGCCGCGGACTACGTCGGCTCGACCGAGTACATCATCAAGGCCCTGGAGGCGGCCCCGGCCGGTTCCAAGTGGGCCATCGGCACCGAGCTGAACCTGGTCCGCCGTTTGGCGAACCGTTTCGCCGCCGAGGACAAGGAGATCGTCTTCCTCGACAAGACGGTCTGCTTCTGCTCGACCATGAACCGCATCGACCTCCCGCACCTGGTCTGGACGCTGGAGTCCCTCGCCGAGGGCACCCTGGTCAACCGCATCGAGGTGGACCAGGAGACGGAGGCGTTCGCGAAGCTGGCCCTGGAGCGCATGCTGGCGCTGCCGTAGGCGGTTCTCGCAGCGGCAGAGCAGGAGGGTGTCCCCACCGAGCGGTGGGGACACCCTCCTGCGTTCAGCCGCCGCCGTCAGACCTGCGCCGGCTCCGGCTCGTCCGACGCCGCCGGCTGCGGCGGTACGTCGCCGCCGCCCTTCTTCGCGGCCCGCTTCTTCGCGCGGCGCTCCTTGCGGAGCTCCAGCATCGCGTAGAGGGTCGGGACCAGGAGGAGGGTCAGCAGGGTCGACGTGATCAGACCGCCGATGACGACCACTGCCAGCGGCTGGGCGATGAAGCCGCCCTCGCCGGTGACGCCCAGCGCCATCGGGAGCAGGGCGAAGATCGTCGCCAGGGCCGTCATGAGGATGGGGCGCAGCCGGTGGCGGCCGCCCTCGACGACGGCCTCGACGACGCCGTAGCCCTGCTTGCGGTACTGGTTGATCAGGTCGATCAGCACGATCGCGTTGGTGACCACGATGCCGATCAGCATCAGCATGCCGATCATCGCCGGGACGCCCATCGGAGTGCCCGTGGCGATCAGCAGGCCGATCGCGCCGGTCGCCGCGAACGGGATGGACACCAGCAGGATCAGCGGCTGGGCCAGCGACCGGAAGGTACCCACCAGCAGCATGAAGACGATGGCGATCGCCGCGAGCATGGCCAGGCCCAGGTTGACGAAGGCCTCGTCCTGGTCCGCGGTGACGCCGCCGATCTCGGCGGTGGCGCCGGCCGGCAGGTCCAGCCCGTTGATCTTCGACTGGAGGTCGGTGCTGACCGCGCCGGTGTTGTCGCCGGTCGGCTTGGCGGTGATGGTCGCCGCGCGCTGGCCGTCGATGCGGGTCATCGAGACCGGGCCGTCCACCAGCCGCACGGTGGCGATGTCGCCGAGCTTGGCCGCGCCCAGGTTCAGCGCCTTCAGCTCGGCCATCGTCCGGGCGGGCTGCGCCGACTTGATGACGACGTCGCGCTCGGTGTCGTCCAGGGTCGCCTTGGCCGCCGGGGTGCCGCGCACCGCCTGGGCGACGGCCGCGCCGAGCGTCTGGTCGGTGAACCCGGCGTCGGCGGCCTTCGCGTTGGCCTTGACCGAGATGCGCGGCACGCTCTGCGCCAGGTCGCTGGTGACGTCGGTGACGTCGTCGAGGTCCGCGACGGTCTTGCGGACCTGCTCGGCGGCGTCGCGGAGCACCTGCGCGTCGGCCGCCTTGACGACGACGCTCAGGTCCTGGGCGCCGAAGCCGTCACCGGCGGCGATCGTGGTGGTGCCGATGCCGTCGCCGAGCTTCGCCAGCCCGTCCTCGATGTGGTCCTGGACGTCGTCGTAGGACGCCGAGTCCTCCAGCATGATCTGGTAGGAGGCCTGGTTGGTGTCCGTGCCGCCGCCGAAGGCGGCCATGAACCCGGACGAACCGATGGTGACCTGGTAGTCCTTGACGCCCTCGGTGTCGCCGAGCAGCTTCTCGACCTTCTTCACCTGCTCGTCGGTCGCGCCGAGGCTGGTGCCGGGCTTCAGCTCCTGCTTGACGCTGAGGACCTCCTGCTCGCCCTGGTCGAAGAAGTTGGTCTTCAGCAGCGGCGCCATGCCGAAGGTGCCGACCAGGACGACGATCGCGATGGCCACACTGGTCAGGCGGCGGCGGGTGGCGAAGCGCAGCACGGGGACGTAGAAGCGCTGGAGGCGGCTCTTGGCCTCCTTCTCCTCGGCCAGCCTGCGGGCCTCGGCCGCGTCCTCCGGAGTGCCCTTCGGGGGCCGCAGGAACCAGTACGACAGCACCGGGACGACCGTCAGCGACACCAGCAGGGACGCCAGCAGCGCCGCGGTGACGGTGAGGCTGAAGGAGCCGAACAGCTCGCCGACCATGCCGCCGACCAGGCCGATCGGCAGGAACACGGCGACCGTGGTGAGGGTGGACGAGGTGACCGCCCCGGCGACCTCGCGGACGGCGTTCAGGATGGCGTCCTTGCGCTCCTCGCCGTAGCCGAGGTGCCGCTTGATGTTCTCCAGGACCACGATCGAGTCGTCGACGACGCGGCCGATGGCGATGGTCAGCGCGCCCAGCGTCAGCATGTTGAGCGACAGGTCGCGCGTCCACAGGACGATCAGCGCCAGCACCACCGACAGCGGGATGGAGACCGCGGTGACCAGGGTGGAGCGGATCGACGCCAGGAAGACCAGGATGACCAGGACGGCGAAGAGCAGACCGAGTCCGCCCTCCGTGGTCAGGCCGGAGATGGCCTTGGAGACGGCCGGGCCCTGGTCGCTGACGACCGTGAGGGTGGCACCGGAGCCGAGCTGCTCGCGCAGGTCGGGGAGCTTGTCCTCGACGGCGTTCGAGATGGAGACCGCGCTGCCGTCGTGGTCCATCGTCACGGCGACCGCGAGGGACGGCTTGCCGTTGGTGCGGGTGAGGGAGTCGGCCTTGGCCTCCTCCTCCTTGACGGTGGCGACGTCGCCGAGGCGGACCGGCTCGTCGACGCCCTCACCGGTGACCATCAGGTCCTGGATCTGCTTGACCGAGGTGAAGCCGCCGCCGACCTGGACGGTGCGGTTGGCGCCCGCCTCGTCGAAGGAACCGGCCGGGACGGTCGCGCCGCCCGCCTGGAGGGACTGGGCGAGCACCTGCGGGCTCACCTTGGCCGCGGCCAGCTTCGCCGGGTCCGGCGTGACGGTGACCTGGACGTCGCGGACGCCGTCGACGACGACCTGGGCGACGCCGTCGATGTCCTTCAGCTCGGAGACGACCGTCTTGTCGAGCTGGTCGGCCAGCGCCTGCTGGTCCTTGTCCGAGGTCACGGCGAGGACGACGGTCGGGATGTCGTCCGTCGAGCCGGAGATGACCTGCGGGTCCACGTCGTCCGGGAGCTGGGCGCGGGCCCGGTTCACGGCCTGCTGGACGTCGGCGACGAGCTGCTGGTTGTCCGGGCCGTAGTCGAAGGACGCCATGATGACGGCGTTGCCCTCACTGGCCGTGGAGGTGACGCCCGAGATCCCGTCGACGGCCTCCAGGCTGTCCTCGATCGGCTCGACGACCTGCTTCTCGACCACGTCCGGCGAGGCGCCCTGGTACGGAGCCAGCACGGACACCATGGGCAGTTCGATGGTGGGCAGCAGCTGCTGCTTGAGCTGGGGGATGGCGATCGCGCCGAAGGCGAGCGCGACGATCGACATCAGGCCTATCAGGGCCCGTTGCGCGAGGCTGAATCTCGACAGCCAGGACATGGATCAGGGTCTCTCTTCTGTGGCCGAGCGGGGGACGGGGCACATGGCAGCGCCGGTCGCGGGCACACAGCTGGGCGCCCACCCCAACACCCTGGGCCATGGGCGGCCCGGTATCCCTAGGTCCCAGGTCCAGTTCCTTATCCCGCGCCTACTCCCTCCGCAGTACACGCGGGTAGAGGTCACTCCACCCTTGGACGGACCAGCCCGGATTCGTAGGCGATGACGACCAGCTGGGCCCGGTCGCGGGCGCCCAGCTTGGCCATGGCCCGGTTGACGTGGGTCTTCACGGTGAGCGGGCTGACTTCCAGGCGCTCGGCGATCTCGTCGTTGGAGTGCCCGCCGGCCACCTGGACCAGGACCTCGCGCTCGCGCACGGTCAGCGACTCCAGACGCTCGGCCCGGGCCGGGTCGCGGTCCTGGTCGGCGGTGTCCTGCTGGGCGAGGAAGCGGGCGATCAGCCCCTTGGTGGCGGTCGGCGACAGCAGCGCCTCGCCCCCGGCCGCGACCCGGATCGCGCTGAGCAGTTCCTCGGGCTCCGAGCCCTTGCCGAGGAAGCCGGAGGCCCCGGCCCGCAGCGACTGCACCACGTAGTCGTCGACCTCGAAGGTGGTCAGTATGACCACGCGGACGTGGGCGAGGGACGGGTCGGCGCTGATCATGCGGGTGGCGGCGAGACCGTCCGTGCCGGGCATCCGGATGTCCATCAGCACCACGTCGGCCCGCTGCTCGGCGGCCAGCCGGGCCGCCTCCGCGCCGTCGGACGCCTCCCCCACCACCTCCATGTCGGGCTCGGAGTCGACCAGCACCCGGAAGGCGCTGCGCAGCAGCGCCTGGTCGTCGGCGAGCAGGACACGGATCGTCATGCGGGGTCCCCCGTGGCTTCGGTGGCTTCGGTGGCGGCGTCGGTGCGGCTCCTGACCGGAAGGATCGCATGCACGCGGAAACCGCCGCCGTAGCGGGGACCGGTGGTGAGGGTGCCGCGCACGGCGGTGACACGCTCGCGCATGCCGAGCAGCCCGTGTCCCCCGCCCTCGGCGGTCCCGTCGGGGGCCTCGCCCCCGGCGCTGCCGTCGTCGAGGACGGTCACCTCGATGTCCGGGCCGACCCGTACGACGCTGACCTCGGCCTTCGCCTGCCGTCCCGCGTGCTTCTGCACGTTGGTCAGCGCCTCCTGGATGATGCGGTAGGCGGCCAGGTCGACGGCGGCCGGCAGGTCGGTGCCCTGGTCGGTGCGGGCCACCTCGACCCGCAGTCCGGCGTGCTGGAAGGTGCCGACGAGTTCGTCGAGGCGGGCGAGGCCCGGGGCGGGCTCGGTCGGTGCTTCCGGATCGCCCGACTGGCGGAGCAGGCCGACGGTGGCCCGCAGCTCGTCCAGCGCGGAGCGGCTGGCCTCCCGTACGTGGGCGAGCGCCTCCTTGGCCTGGTCCGGCCGCTTGTCCATGACGTGCGAGGCGACCCCGGCCTGCACGTTGACCAGGGCGATGTGGTGGGCGACCACGTCGTGCAGGTCGCGGGCGATGCGCAGCCGTTCCTCGGCGACGCGGCGGCGCGCCTCCTCCTCCCGGGTGCGCTCGGCCTTCTCCGCCCGGTCCCGGATGGCCTGCACGAAGGCGCGGCGGCTGCGGACCGCGTCCCCGGCGGTGGCGCCGATGCCGGTCCAGGCGAAGACGGCGAGGTTCTCCTGCGCGTACCAGGGCAGCGGGCCGGCCAGCATCGCGGCGCCGGTGAGCACGGTCATGGTGAGCAGGCCGACCCGCCAGGTGGTGGGCCGGTCGGTGGAGGCGGCGACGGTGTAGAGGGCGATGACGGCCGACATGACCACCGGGGCGCGCGGGTCGCCGGTGATGCTCTCGACGACGGAGACGCAGCCGGTGACGACGAGGACCGCCATCGGCTGGCGGCGCCGGAAGGCGAGCGCGGCGGCGCCGGCCGTCATGAGGGCGAGGCTGAGCGCGTCGGGGGTGCGCAGCCCCCAGCTGACGCCCTCCGGTCCGTGCGGGTCCACGAAGGAGCCGGCGACCATGCAGACCAGGACGACCACCGCGAGGACGGTGTCCATGGCGGAGGGGTGGGCGCCGAAGACGCAGCGGGCTCTCGCGAGTGTGCTCACGGTTTTTTACGGTAGCCGGAGTGGTGGTGTCTTATGAGCGGGCCCGCATGCAGTGGGCGTTGGCTGGGGGCTGCGCCCCCAGACCCCCGCTCCGGCCCTGAACGGGCCTCGTCCTCAAGCGCCGGACGGGCTGTGACTGCCGACCTGCGTCAGCAGGCACCGGACGAACCACCCGTGTCCGTCACGCACCGCCCGGAATGAGGCCGTCGTCGCTCAGGAGCTCCTGGACCTCCTCCAGGGTGGCGTCCGGGGACGGGAGGATGAGGTCGGAGGGCTCCAGGGTGTCGTCCGGGAGGGGCTCGCCCAGTTCGCGGACCTTGGCCAGGAGGGCCTGGAGGGTCGCGCGGAAGCCGGGGCCGTCGCCGTTCTCCATCTCGGCCAGGAGTTCGTCGTCCAGCTTGTTCAGCTCACCGAGCCGGCCGTCGGCCAGCGTCAGCTGTCCCTCCCCCATGATCCGTACGATCATGTCGGCCCTCCTAGCCGTGGGCTACTGCTTGTCGAAGCGCGGGGTGTCCTGCGGCTGCTGCTGGGACTGCGACGAGGCCTCGCCCTGTCCCTGGCCGCCCTCGATGGCCTGCCGGTCGGAGGTGGGGCCCCCGGCCAGCTCGGCCTTCATCCGCTGCAGTTCCAGCTCTACATCCGTACCACCGGAGAGCCGGTCCAGCTCGGCCTGGATGTCGTCCTTGTGCATGCCGGACTGGTCGTCGAGGGCACCGGAGGCGAGCAGCTCGTCGATGGCGCCGGCCCGGGCCTGGAGCTGGGCGGTCTTGTCCTCGGCCCGCTGGATGGCCAGGCCGACGTCGCCCATCTCCTCGGAGATGCCGGAGAACGCCTCGCCGATGCGGGTCTGCGCCTGGGCCGCCGTGTAGGTGGCCTTGATGGTCTCCTTCTTCGTGCGGAAGGCGTCCACCTTGGCCTGGAGGCGCTGGGCCGCAAGGGTGAGCTTCTCCTCCTCGCCCTGGAGGGTGGCGTGCTGCGTCTCCAGGTCGGTGACCTGCTGCTGGAGCGCGGCGCGCCGGGAGAGCGCCTCGCGGGCCAGGTCCTCGCGGCCCAGCGCCAGCGCCTTGCGGCCCTGGTCCTCCAGCTTGCCCGACTGGGACTGGAGCTGGTTGAGCTGCAGCTCAAGTCGCTTGCGGCTGGTCGCCACGTCGGCGACGCCGCGGCGCACCTTCTGCAGCAGCTCCAGCTGTTTCTGGTACGAGTAATCGAGGGTTTCGCGCGGGTCCTCGGCCCGGTCAAGGGCCTTGTTGGCCTTCGCGCGGAAGATCATCCCCATACGCTTCATGACACCGCTCATGGGCTTCGCGCGCCCCCTTCTGACCGACTCCAGCTCCAGCGACTGCAACAGAACCCACAGTACGGGCCCTGCATCCATTACCGCACTGTTCGGGGACGGATGCGCTCATCCCCAAGGACGACTGCGTACGTTCCCCGTCCGGCGCAGGGAGTAGGTGCTCCCCGGGTTGTCCGGAAAATCCCGGTGTCCGGGGCTGTACGCGACATCCGCTCCGTACATCCGCTCTGTCCCCATACAGACGACCGGCGTTGCCGGATCGTTCCCCACCGGACTGGGGTCCACACCCCCGCACCCCGTACCCTTGGGTTTTGTGTTCCGTAGCCGTGCCAAGGATGAGAAGGCCCAGAGCGCCGACAGCGCGCAGGTGACCGACTCCAAGCAGCCCCGTGACCCGCAGGCCCCGAAGGGCAGGCCCACACCCAAGCGCAGTGTGGCCCAGTCCCAGCGCCGCAGCGTCGCCAATACGCCGATGACCCGCAAGGACGCCGCCAAGCGGCAGCGCGAGGAGCGGCGGACCGCGATGGCCCGGCAGCGCGAGGCGCTGGCCAAGGGCGACGAGCGGTACCTGCCGGCCCGCGACAAGGGCCCGGTCCGCAAGTTCGCGCGCGACTTCGTCGACTCGCGGTTCAACATCGCGGAGTACTTCCTGCCGATGGCCGTGGTCATCCTCGTGCTGAGCATGATCCGGGTGGCGTCGCTGCAGAACGTCGCGCTGCTGCTGTGGCTGGTCGTGATCGTGCTGATCGTGCTGGACTCGATCGTCACCGGCTTCCGGCTGAAGAAGCGGCTCGCGGAGCGCTTCCCGGACGAGCGCCGCCGCGGCGCGGTCGCGTACGCGCTGATGCGCTCGCTCCAGATGCGCCGGCTGCGGCTGCCCAAGCCCCAGGTCAAGCGCGGGGAGCGGCCCTGAGCACGACGCCGTTCACCGAGGGCGCGGCCGAGGCCTGGACAGCGGGACTGTCCGGGCTTCGCAACGTCGTACGGCAGGAGCTGGTGGCCCGGCAGCTGGACGAGCAGATAGCCGGGCGCTTCGCGGTGGGCAGGCGGCTTCGGGTCCTCGACGTCGGAATGGGCCAGGGCACCCAGGCGCTGCGGCTGGCACGGGCCGGGCATCAGGTGACCGGCGTGGAGCGGGACGCGACGATGATCGCCGCCGCGCGTGACGCCCTGGCCGGCCAGCCCGAGGGCATCCGGGAGCGGATGCGGATCGTCGAGGGCGACGGCCGGGACACCGGTGTGCACTTCCTGCCGGGCAGCTTCGACGTGGTGCTGTGCCACGGCGTGCTCATGTACGTAGAGGAGCCCGACCCGCTGCTGGCGGGACTCGCCAGGATGCTCGCACCCGGCGGCCTGCTGTCGCTCGTGGTGCGCAACGGCGACGCGCTCGCGCTGCGCCCCGGCCTGCACGGCGACTGGCCGGGCGCGCTGGCCGCCTTCGACACCACGAACTACCGCAACCGCCTGGGCCTGGACGTCCGCGCGGACCGGCTGGCGACGCTGACGGCGAAGCTGGCGGGCATCGGCGCGCCGCTGCACACCTGGTACGGCGTGCGGGTCTTCACGGACACGGCGCCCGACGGGGCCGCGCCCCCCGCCGACCTCGACGCCCTGCTGGCCGCCGAGGAGCGGGCCGGCCGGACGGACCCGTACCGCTCGGTCGCGGCGCTGCTGCACCTGTGCGGGGTGCGCGGCTAGCCGCGCACCCCCGCCACCACCACCCGCCCGCCCGCGGCGCCCGTTCGGGTGTGCACCGGGCGCCGGGCGCCGGGGACGCGGTGAGACTCGGGCCATGGACACTTCCCGCACCCGTCTGCGCCGTCTGCTCGCTCCGCTGGCCGTACCGGCCTGCGCCGCCCTGCTGCTCGCGACCGGCTGTTCCGGCGCCGGTCAGGGGCCCGACGAGGGTTCGGGGAGCGCACGGGAGGGCGACACGGCGCAGGCCGCGGCACCGCGCGCGGCCAGTGAGCTGGAGGCCGACTACGAGCGGGTGATCAAGGACGTGCTGCCGTCGGTCGTACAGCTCCAGGCGGGCGACTCCCTGGGGTCGGGGGTCGTGTACGACGACAAGGGACACGTCGTCACCAACGCGCACGTCGTCGGGGACGCCAAGTCCTTCCGGGTGACGACGGCCCGCGCCGAGGGCGCCCTGACCGCGAAGCTGGTCTCGTCCTACCCGGAGCAGGACCTGGCGGTCATCAAGCTCGACAAGGTGCCCGAGGGCATGAAGGCAGCCCGCTTCGCGGACTCCGCGAAGGTCGAGGTGGGGCAGATCGTGCTGGCGATGGGCTCGCCGCTCGGCCTGTCCTCCAGCGTGACGCAGGGCATCGTGTCGGCGACCGGGCGCACCGTGACGGAGGGCAGCAGCGGCGGCGGCACGGGCGCGACCATCGCCAACATGGTGCAGACGTCGGCGGCCATCAACCCGGGCAACAGCGGGGGCGCCCTGGTGAACCTGGACGGGCAGGTGATCGGCATCCCGACGCTGGCGGCGACCGATCCGGGCCTCGGCGACAGCGCGGCGCCCGGCATCGGGTTCGCGATCCCGGCGTCGATGGTGACGACGGTGGCCGGGCAGATCGTCAGGGACGGCAAGGTCACCGACTCGGGCCGGGCCGCACTGGGCATCACCGCCCGTACGGTCGTGGACGACAGCTACCGCCCGGCCGGGGTCGCCGTCGTCGAGGTGACCGACGGCGGGCCCGCCGACGACGCCGGTCTGCGCCCCGGCGACGTCCTCGTCCAGCTCGGGGACACGGACATCACCACCATCACCTCGCTGTCCGAGGCGCTGGCGTCGATGCGGCCGGGCGACCGGACGAAGGTGACGTACACCCGGGACGGCAAGGAGCACACGGCCGAGGTGACGCTAGGCGAGCAGTGAGAGGGCGGGGGTGGGACCGCCCCCGCCCCCGCCCCCGGGCCTCAGGCCTCGGTCCCCGCCTCGGCCTCGGCGTCGGCCTCCGCCTCCTCGGCGTGCAGGCTCATCGGGCCGTAGATCTCGGTGGAGTCCTCGAAGAGCCGCACCTGGTCGGTGCCGCCCGCCTGGAGGTCCTTCCACTGCTCCCCGATCCAGGACTCGGCGTCCCCTTGCGTGGTGAACTCCTCGGGCTGCACCGCGGGCTGGACCTCCGTCCCGTCGGCCGTCTCGAACCGCCACGTCCATGCCGCCATGTACGCCTCCAAGATGTCAGCACGTGCAGAGCGGAAGCCGGATCTTGATCCGCCCTCCGCCCGCAGCCTATGCGCTGGACCGGGCGCACCGTAGAAGGCCCGGGGAGAAGGCCCCGGCGGGGGACTGCGGGGACGGGAAGGCTCACGGCACCCGCCCCTCGGGGGACTCGGGCGCGCATGTCGCCGGGCGACCGGCGAAAATCGGTGCGTGGACGTGACTCTGCTCGGCACCGGTGCCCCCGCGGGACTCCCCCGCCCCGACTGTCCCTGCGCGGCCTGTGCCGCGGCACAGGGCGAGGACGCGCGTGCGGCGACCGCGCTGCTGGTGGACGGCGCCCTGCTGCTCGACCTGACGCCCGGCGCCGCGTTCGCCGCCGCGCGGGCCGGGCACTCCCTGGCGGGCGTACGGCAGGTGCTGCTCTCGCACCCGCACGACGGCCCCGCCGTGGAGGTGCCGGCCGGGCTGCCGCAGCCGGGCCGGGTGCCGGACGGCCGGGAGCTGGCGCTGCTGACGGGGCACCGGGTGCGGGCGGTGGCGCTGGACGCGCCGGGCACGGGATACGCCGTGACGGGACCCGACGGCCGGCGGCTCCTCTACGTGCCGCCGGGCGGCGCCCCGGCGGGCCTGGAGGAGCCCGCGGAGCCGTACGACCTGGTCCTCGCGGACGTCGTGGGGCGGCCGGACGCGCTGGCGCGGCTGCGGGCGGTGGGAGCGGCGGGTCCGACGACGGACGTCGTCGCCGTCCACCTGGACCACGACGTGCCGCCGGGCCGGGAGCTGGCGCGGCGGCTCGCGGCGGCGGGCGCACGGGCGGTGCCGGACGGCACGACGTTGACGGTGGGCTCGTACGAGGACGTGCCCGACGTCCCGCGGCGCACCCTGGTCCTGGGCGGTGCCCGGTCGGGCAAGTCGGTGGAGGCGGAACGCCGCCTCGAACCCTTCCCCGACGTCCTCTACGTGGCCACCGGCGGCTCCCGCAACGGCGACACCGAATGGGCGGCCCGGGTCGGCGCGCACCGGGAACGCCGCCCCGGTTCGTGGCGGACCGCCGAGACCTGCGACCTGGTCCCCCTCCTGAAGGACGAGGGCCCGCCCCTGCTCGTCGACTGCCTGTCCCTGTGGCTGACGGACGCGATGGACGCGGTCGGCGCCTGGGACGACGAGGAGTGGGCCGACGGCGGCGAACGGGCGCTGAGGGACCGGGTGCGGGAACTGACCCGGGCGGTCCGCGGCACCCGCCGCACGCTGGTGGCGGTGTCGAACGAGGTCGGTTCCGGCATCGTCCCGGCCACGGCGTCCGGCCGCCGCTACCGCGACGAACTCGGCCGCCTGAACGCGGCGTTCGCGGCCGAGTGCGAGCAGGTGCTGCTGGTGGTGGCGGGCCAGGCGCTGGTGCTACGGGGCTGAGCCGTCCTTGCGCGCGACGACGCGGTGCCCCCGGTCGCCCGTCAGGACCGTGCAGCCCTGGGCCACGAGTTCGGCGCCCAGTCCGACGGGGTGGACGGGCAGCAGGCGCCGCGGGTCGGCCACGTCGACGAGCAGATGCCCGCCGGGCCGCAGCACCCGCAGCGCGCCCCGCAGTTCCGCCCGCGGGTCCACCACCCGCTCCAGGTACTGGAAGAGGCTCACGACGTCGTAGCGTTCCCGCAGCCGGGCCGCGATGTGCGGATCGGTCAGCCGCCCGACGAACGCCTCCTCGACCCGCTCGACGGCGCGGGCCCGCAGCACGCGGTGGGTGGCGTCCAGGCCGTCGAACGCGGTGTACGGGAAGTGCGTACGGGCGGTCCGGGGGAACTCGGCGTCGCCGGTGCCGACGTCCAGCCAGCTCTCGGGCTCGGGACAGTGGCGGTACAGCGCACGGGCGGCCAGCCGGTGTCTGAGCCGGACACCGGCCCGGACCAGAAGATGCTCCGGACCAGGGGTGAGCGGCGAGTTCCGGAAGACGTGGCGGCAGTCCACGCACCGCTCGACCGGAGACCGGTGGGGTGCCCCCTGCCGCGGCCCGGCACCGCGCGGCCGGGCCCGCAGCCGCCGCGAGCCGCACCAGGGGCAGTCCTCGCGGTACGGCCCGTACGGGGGGACGGGAGGCACCGAGGGGGCGGAGATTCCGGACACGAGCGGCTCCCGACACGAGACGTACGCGGGCACATAAGACATTCCAGGCAAAACGTTACGTAGGTGAGCGCTGTCCGTGCCGCAACGACGCCGCCCGGACGTGCCGCCCACGGGCCCTCCTTCGCGTTCGGCGGGGGCCGGTACTGTTCGGCGAATGAGCTCGCTGAATCTCGACGACTTCACCGACCTGATCGAGCGCCCCGACGGCGGGGTACGCCGCGACGCGGAGGCGCGCCGCGAGCGTCAGGTCGTCCCGCCCGGATCGCTGGGCCGCCTCGACGACCTGGGCGAGTGGCTGTCGGCGGCCCAGTCCGCCGTACCGGTACGCCCCGTCGTACGTCCCCGGGTGGTGCTCTTCGCCGGCGACCACAAGGTCGCCGAGCTGGGCGTGTCGGCGCGGCCCGCGGGCGGTGCCGGTGAGCTGGTGCGCAAGGTACTGGAGGGCGGCCGGCCGGTGTCGGTGCTCGCCAGGCGCCTGGACGTACCCGTGCGCGTCGTCGACATGGCCCTGGACTGCGACCCGGAGAAGCTGCCGGCCGAGGTCGCCGGGCACCGGGTGCGCCGGGCCGGGGGACGCATCGACATCGAGGACGCGCTGACACTCGAGGAGGCGGAGGCCGCCTTCCGGGCCGGGATGGCGGTGGCCGACGAGGAGGCCGACTCGGGCACCGACCTGGTGGTGCTGGGTGACGTGAGCGTGGGCGGTACGACGGCGGCGGGGACGCTGGTGGCCGCGCTGTGCGGGACGGACGCGTCGGTCGTCACCGGCCGGGGCGGGCTGCCGATCGACGACCTGGCCTGGATGCGCAAGTGCGCGGCGATCCGCGACGCGCTGCGCCGTGCGCGTCCGGTCCTCGGCGACCAGTTGCAGCTCCTCGCCACGGTGGGCGGCGCGGACCTCACCGCCATGACGGGCTTCCTGCTGCAGAGCGCGGTGCGGAAGGTGCCGGTGATCCTGGACGGTGTCGTGACGGCCGCGTGCGCGCTGGTCGGGCAGCGGGTCGCGTTCCGGGCGCCGGACTGGTGGCTGGCGGCGCACGACAGCGGGGAGCCGGGCCAGGCCAAGGCGCTGGACCGGATGGCGATGGAGCCGCTGCTGTCCCAGGGCGTGAAGGTGGGCGAGGGTGCGGGTGGACTGCTGGCGCTGCCCCTGGTCCAGGCGGCGGCGTCCTTGGCGGCGGAGCTGCCGGAGGTCTCCGACGGTGAGGCCGTGACCGGGGTCGAGTGAACGCGGTTCAGTCGACCGGGCTGACCCGGACCACCGGCGTGGGTGCGGGCGCGAGGGGGACGCGGCCCGGCGCAGCGGGGTGCCGCTGCGCCCACCCGTGCCGCCCCAGCGGCACGACTGCCCGCAGCTCGGTAGGTACGGCGAGAAGGGGGCGGGTCGGGGGGTGTCCGCCCGCAGCGGTTGGCGCGTCAACGGAGTTCGCTTCTGTGGCCGACCGATTCCGCGCCGTTCCGAGGACGGACACCCCCCGGCACGCCCCCGACCCACCCACCGGACACACCGCGCAACGCGCACCCCCACCACACCCGCACAGGCGCCGCAGGCAGGGAGCCGTCACCACGGATCCGGGCGGCCGCCGATCCAGTCCTGGACGACGCGGCGCGGTCCGGACCAGCGACGGTCGTGGCGGTCGGCGCGCACCCGGGCCCGCGCGCGGGCCCGCGGCCGACGGGCGTAGAACCGGCGGGCCCACGGAGAGCCCGGCCGGGCCAGGCGAACCGCGCCGATCAAAGCGATCAAGGGCACGATGACCCCGAAGATCGCCAGCCGTGCCTTGCCCTTGGCCAGGGCGAGGAGGGAGAAGAGGAAGTTCCCCGCGACCGTCGCGATGACGTTCGTGCGGTCCTGCAACTCGTCCTGGGACATGCCGTCGACACCGAAGGGCGTGAACCCCGCGAGGACCAGCCCGACCAGCGCCGCGGTGAGCACCACGACCTCCACGCTCTTGCGCCCGGCCTCGCTCCAGTACACGTCGTCGAGGTGCAGGATCAGCGCGAACTCGTCCAGGACCAGCCCCGCCCCGATCCCGAAGACCACCGCCGCGAGCGCCGACCAGACCCCGTGCCGGCCCCCCGCGACCGCGCCGAAGCCGCCGACGACGGTGAGCACGACCCCCGGGACGACGTGATGGATGTGCACCCCGCCCGCCTTGACGTTCCCGAAGGGCCCCTTGCCCGCCCGGATCAGCCGGGTGATGACCCGGGTGATCGCGAACGTCAGCACGAACGCCGCCAGCGCCAGGAGCAGCGGCAGCTTGCCCGGTTCCATGATGTTGCGCTGCCACCAATCTCCCATATGCGCACTTTATCCCCAGCACCCGCCTCCACCCCCGCCGACCGCCGGGTAGTCTGCGCCGGTGCTCAGGACCCCCTCCCCCGACGGCCTCCGTTTCGCCTTCGGCACCCTCACCGTGCTCCCGGTCAAGGTGACCCGCTGGGACCGGGACGCCGCGCGCGGCGGCATGCTGTGCGCGCCGCTGGCCGGCCTGGCCGTCGGCGCCGTCGCCGCGGGCACCGGGCTCCTGCTGCTCGCCCTCGGCGCCGGAAGCCTGCTCGCCGCGGTCGCCACGGCCGCCGTCCCCGCCGTACTCACGCGGGGACTGCACCTGGACGGACTGGCCGACACCGCCGACGGACTGGGCAGCGGCAAGCCCGCCGAGGACGCCCTGCGGATCATGAAGCAGTCGGACATCGGACCGTTCGGCGTGCTCACCCTGCTGTTCACGCTCCTCGCCCAAGTCGCCGCCCTCGCGCAGGCCTACGACGGCTCGTGGGCGCGCGGCGCGCTCGCCGCCGTGGTGTCGGCGACCGCCGCCCGGCTGGCGCTCACGACGGCGGCCCGGACCGGAGTACCCGCCGCCCGCCCCGAGGGCCTGGGCGCGGCGGTCGCCGGGGTGGTCCCGGCCGGCGGGGCGCTGGCCGCGACGGCGGCCGTCACCCTGGCCGGCGCGGCGGCCGGCGCGTACCTGGGCGGCCCGTACGACGCACTGCGCACGGCGCTCGCCGTGGTGTGCGCCGTCGTGGTGGCCGAACTCCTGCTGCGCCACTGCGTCCGCCGCTTCGGCGGCGTCACGGGCGACGTCTTCGGCGGCGTGGCGGAGACGGCGGCCACCACCGCCCTCGTGGTCCTCGTCCTCGGTTGAGCCACCCGCTCAGCAGGCCTCCCGCCACGCGTCCAGTTCGTACTTCTTCAGCATCGAACTGAGCCGCAGCTCGCGGGAACCGGCGCAGAAGCGCTCGGTCGGCAGCTCGTACTCGACGTGGAAGACGGCCTTGTCCGCGTCGATGAACGGCTGGTTGTCGGCGCACTCGCCGTACTGGGCGCACTGCTCGTTGACGGCGAAGTCGAAGTCGTCGACCAGGTCCGGGATCTGGTCCAGGTCGTTCTTCAACCCGACGGCCATGCCCCGGTCGTGGGCGAGCTTCGCGATCAGCCGGTTGTAGCGGAGCTGGTCGTCGCCGGTGAGCGGGAAGCCGGTGTCGTTCTTGTAGCCGTCCATGTTGTCCGGCTCCACGGCGTCGAAGCCCTTGTCGCGGCACATGTCGAGGCGCTCGGCCATCAGCGGCTCCAGGACGTCCGTCGCGCGGATGTCCAGCCACCGCTCGCCCTCCCAGCCGTTGCCCTTGCCCAGTACCTCCTCGGGGAACGCGTCGGCGTCGGGCCGGAAGTCCTCCCAGGCGCCGGTGGAGACGTAGCAGATGACCTTGCGCCCGTCGTCGTGCAGGCCGGCGACCGTGGCCTCGTCGTGGTCGAAGCCGTCGATGTCGTACACCGGTACGTCGACGGAGGTGTCGAGCCTGCCGCTGAGCTGCCACTGCCAGGCGGTGCCGGCCGTAGGCCGCCAGTGACCGGCAGCACCACGACCACCGCCACCACCGCCACCGCCGCCGCCGTCGCCGTCGCCACCGTCACCGCCGGGGGCCGACGTGCAGCCGCCAAGCAGCAGCAGGAGAAGGGCTGTCGGCAGGACCGGGCGTCTCACGGAAAGTGCTCCAGAGTGCGAGAGGGGACGGGCGGCATGCCCCCGGAATGATCTCCCACCCGCACAGCCGCGAGGAAACCACGGCCCCGCGGGAGGGAGCGCGGCCGGGCGCGAGCGTAGGCTCGTGCCGAGTGTTCGCCTGCCCAGGCGAGGACCGCATCGCAGGAGGGATCTAGGGTCGGATGTCGGGCCCGGTCGACCCACCCGCATTCGGCCACACCAGACTTCATACGGAAGCGAGATTTCACCACCGTGACTGCTCTCACTCTCTCCACCGCCGCGGCGCCCGGCCTGCGGGCCGACGCGATCGTGATCGGCGTCGCCAAGGGCGCAGGCGGACCGTCCGTCGCCCCCGGCGCCGAGGCCGTGGACAAGGCGTACGACGGCCGGCTCGCCGCCGTCCTGGAGACCCTCGGCGCCTCCGGTGCCGAGGGCGAGGTGACGAAGCTGCCCGCTCCGTCCGGCTTCAAGGCGCCCGTCGTCGTGGCGGTGGGCCTCGGTGCCGAGCCCGAGAAGGACGCCGGTTTCGACCCCGAGGCGCTGCGCCGGGCGGCCGGCGCTGCCGCCCGCGCGCTGGCCGGTGCCAAGAAGGCCGCCTTCGCCCTGCCGCTCGCCGAGGCCGCCGACGCCGGTGTCGTCGCCGAGGGCCTGCTGCTCGGCGCGTACTCCTTCGGCGCGTACAAGGCGTCGGCCAAGGAGGCCAAGGGTGCCAAGGCGAAGGCCGACGGCAACGGCAAGGCCCCGCTGGCGGAGGCCGCGCTGCTCGGCGGCAAGCCCCGCGACAAGGCGTACAAGGCGGCGATCGAGCGCGCCGCGGCCGTCGCCGAGGAGCTGAACCGCGCCCGCGACCTGGTCAACACCCCGCCGAACGACCTCGACCCCGAGGCCTTCGCGGCGGTGGCGCAGGCGGCCGCCAAGGAGCACGGCATCAAGGTGCAGGTGCTCGACGAGAAGGCGCTCACCAAGGGCGGCTACGGCGGCATCCTCGGCGTCGGCGCCGGTTCGGCGTCGGGTCCGCGGCTGGTGAAGCTGTCGTACACCTCGCCCAAGGCGAAGAAGTCCCTCGCCTTCGTCGGCAAGGGCATCACCTACGACTCGGGCGGCATCTCGCTGAAGCCGGCCGGCCACAACGAGACGATGAAGTGCGACATGGCCGGTGCCGCCGCCGTGTTCGCCGCGGTGGTCGCCGCCGCGCGGCTCGGTCTGGAGGTCAACGTGACCGGCTGGCTGGCGCTGGCCGAGAACATGCCGTCGGGCTCCGCGACGCGCCCGGGCGACGTGCTGCGGATGTACAGCGGCAAGACGGTGGAGGTGCTCAACACCGACGCGGAGGGCCGGCTGGTGCTGGCCGACGCGCTGTGGGCCGCCTCGCAGGACAAGCCGGACGCGATCATCGACGTGGCGACGCTGACGGGCGCGATGATGCTGGCGCTGGGCAGCCGCACGTACGGGATCATGGCGAACGACGACGCGTTCCGCTCCGCGGTGCACGAGGCGGCGGAGGAGTCCGGCGAGCCGGCGTGGCCGATGCCGCTGCCGGAGCACCTGCGCAAGGGCATGGACTCGCCGACCGCGGACATCGCGAACATGGGCGAGCGGATGGGCGGCGGCCTGGTGGCCGGTCTCTTCCTGCAGGAGTTCGTCGGCGAGGGCATCACCTGGGCGCACCTGGACATCGCGGGTCCGGCCTTCAACGAGGGCGGGCCGTTCGGGTACACCCCGAAGGGCGGTACGGGGACGGCGGTGCGGACGCTGGTGCGGGTTGCCGAGCGTGTTGCCCTCGGCGATCTCGGCTGACGTACGCCTAATAACTCGGGGGTGCGGGTGACTGCGCGGCTGCGGGCCCGTCGTGGCTTGTCGCGCAGTTCCCCGCGCCCCTGGGTCGGCTGTCCCGGCGTCGGCACAGAAGAACCGCAGGGCGTCGCGCCCACGCGGCGGAGCCGCCGGCGTCGGCGCGAATGAACCGCAGGGGAACCCGCTCACCTGAACGTGGGGCGTCTCACACCCCGGCCCCACGTCTCGTTCGCCTCTCACAAGTGCGAAGATGGAGCCCGGCAGGACAGGGCCCACCCAAGGGCCGAGAACAATGAGCGGCCGGACACCAGCCGCCGACCGGTCACTGGAGACCGGCGTGGCGCACATGCATGGAGGACGTGACGTGGCGAACGACGCCAGCACCGTTTTCGACCTAGTGATCCTCGGCGGTGGCAGCGGTGGTTACGCCGCGGCCCTGCGCGGGGCGCAGCTGGGCCTGGACGTCGCCCTGATCGAGAAGAACAAGCTCGGCGGCACCTGCCTGCACAACGGTTGCATTCCCACCAAGGCCCTGCTCCACGCGGGTGAGGTCGCCGACCAGTCCCGCGAGAGCGAGCAGTTCGGCGTCAAGACGTCCTTCGAGGGCGTCGACATGGCCGGCGTGCACAAGTACAAGGACGAGGTGATCGCCGGCCTGTACAAGGGGCTGCAGGGTCTGGTCGCCTCCCGCAAGATCACCTACATCGAGGGTGAGGGCCGGCTCTCCTCCCCCACCTCCGTCGACGTCAACGGCCAGCGCGTCCAGGGCCGCCACGTCCTGCTGGCGACCGGCTCCGTGCCGAAGACCCTGCCGGGCCTGGAGATCGACGGCAACCGGATCATCTCCTCGGACCACGCCCTCACGCTCGACCGCGTGCCGAAGTCCGCGATCGTGCTGGGCGGCGGCGTCATCGGCGTCGAGTTCGCCTCCGCGTGGAAGTCCTTCGGTTCCGAGGTCACGGTCATCGAGGGCCTCAAGCACCTCGTCCCGGTCGAGGACGAGAACAGCTCCAAGCTCCTGGAGCGCGCCTTCCGCAAGCGGGGCATCAAGTTCAACCTGGGCACCTTCTTCGAGAAGGCCGAGTACACCCAGGACGGCGTCAAGGTCACCCTCGCCGACGGCAAGGAGTTCGAGGCCGAGGTCCTGCTCGTCGCCATCGGCCGCGGCCCGGTCTCGCAGGGCCTGGGCTACGAGGAGAACGGCGTCGCGACGGACCGCGGCTTCGTCCTCGTGGACGAGTACATGCGGACCAACGTCCCGACCATCTCCGCCGTCGGTGACCTCGTCCCCACCCTCCAGCTCGCGCACGTCGGCTTCGCCGAGGGCATCCTGGTGGCGGAGCGGCTCGCCGGCCTGAAGACCGTGCCGGTCGACTACGACGGCGTGCCGCGGGTGACGTACTGCCACCCGGAGGTCGCCTCCGTCGGTCTCACCGAGGCCAAGGCGAAGGAGGTCTACGGTGCGGACAAGGTCGTCTCGATCAAGTTCCCCCTGGGCGGCAACGGCAAGAGCCGCATCCTGAAGACCGCGGGCGAGATCAAGCTGGTCCAGGTCAAGGACGGTGCCGTGGTCGGCGTCCACATGGTCGGCGACCGCATGGGCGAGCAGGTCGGCGAGGCGCAGCTGATCTACAACTGGGAGGCGCTGCCGGCCGAGGTGGCCCAGCTCATCCACGCCCACCCGACGCAGAACGAGGCGCTCGGCGAGGCCCACCTGGCGCTGGCCGGCAAGCCGCTCCACATGCACGACTGACCGCTTCGGTCTTCGGGCGCGACGACACAGACTTCCGCACTTTCGTAAGGAGCAACCGAAACCATGGCGGTTTCCGTAACCCTTCCGGCGCTCGGCGAGAGCGTCACCGAGGGCACCGTCACCCGTTGGCTGAAGGCCGAGGGTGAGCGCGTCGAGGCCGACGAGCCGCTGCTCGAGGTCTCGACCGACAAGGTCGACACCGAGATCCCGGCCCCCGCCTCGGGCGTGCTGTCCTCCATCAAGGTCGCCGAGGACGAGACCGTCGAGGTCGGCGCCGAGCTGGCGCTGATCGACGACGGCAGCGGCGCCCCGGCCGCCGCACCGGCCCCGCAGGCCGAGCAGGTGGCCGAGCCGGCCCCCGAGCCCGCCGCGGCCGCCCCCTCCACCGAGCAGGCCGCCCCGGCGCCCGCTCCCACCGCCGACGCCGCCGCCGGCGGTTCCGCGGAGGGCACGGACGTGGTCCTGCCCGCGCTCGGCGAGTCCGTCACCGAGGGCACCGTCACCCGCTGGCTGAAGTCGGTCGGTGACAGCGTCGAGGAGGACGAGCCGCTGCTCGAGGTCTCGACCGACAAGGTCGACACCGAGATCCCGGCCCCCGCCTCCGGCACCCTGCTGGAGATCGTGGTCGGCGAGGACGAGACGGCCGAGGTCGGCGCCAAGCTCGCCGTCATCGGTGCGGCGGGTGCCGCCCCGGCGGCTGCCCCGGCCGCCCCCGCGGCTCCGGCCCAGCCCGAGCCCACCCCGGCTCCGGCGGCTCCGGCCCCGGCTCCCGCGCAGGCCGCTCCGGCTCCGGCCGCCCCGGCCCCGCAGGCGCCGCCGGCTCCGGCTCCGCAGCCCGCCGCCCCGGCTCCCGCGCCGGCCCCGGCCGCCGCTCCGGCAGCCCCGGCCGCCGCCCAGCCGGTGGACGACGGCGCCTACGTCACCCCGCTGGTGCGCAAGCTCGCCGCCGAGAACGGCGTCGACCTGTCCACCGTCAAGGGCACCGGCGTCGGCGGGCGTATCCGCAAGCAGGACGTCGTTGCCGCCGCCGAGGCCGCGAAGGCCGCCGCTCCGGCTCCGGCCGCCGCGCCCGCCGCGCCCGCCGCGAAGAAGGCCCCCGTCCTGGAGGCCTCCCCGCTGCGTGGCCAGACCGTCAAGATGCCGCGCATCCGCAAGGTCATCGGCGACAACATGGTCAAGGCGCTGCACGAGCAGGCCCAGCTGTCGTCGGTCGTCGAGGTCGACGTCACCCGGCTGATGAAGCTGCGCGCCCGTGCCAAGGACGCGTTCGCGGCTCGGGAGGGCGTCAAGCTCTCGCCGATGCCGTTCTTCGTCAAGGCCGCGGCCCAGGCTCTCAAGGCCCACGCCCCGGTCAACGCCAAGATCAACGAGGCCGAGGGGACCATCACCTACTTCGACACCGAGAACATCGGTATCGCGGTGGACTCCGAGAAGGGCCTGATGACCCCGGTCATCAAGAACGCCGGTGACCTGAACCTGGCCGGCATCGCCAAGGCGACCGCCGACCTGGCGGGCAAGGTGCGGGCCAGCAAGATCAGCCCGGACGAGCTGGCCGGTGCGACCTTCACCATCAGCAACACCGGTTCGCGCGGCGCGCTGTTCGACACGATCATCGTGCCGCCGGGCCAGGTCGCCATCCTCGGCATCGGTGCCACGGTCAAGCGTCCGGCCGTCATCGAGACGGAGGACGGCCCGGTCATCGGCGTCCGCGACATGACGTACCTGACCCTGTCCTACGACCACCGTCTGGTGGACGGCGCCGACGCCGCCCGCTACCTGACGGCGGTCAAGGCGATCCTGGAGGCGGGCGAGTTCGAGGTCGAGCTCGGCCTGTAGTCACCCTCGCCAGTGGGCCTGTACGGTGCCCCCGCCCGGATCCTCCCGGGCGGGGGCATCGCCGTGTTTCGACCGGGGCACGCTGTGTAAGTCTCGTCTCACCTGCGTCAAAGCGCCCCCGTGCGCCCTTCCCGCCCCCCGTGACGGCCGTATTGTCTAAACGTCAGTCCCCCAGGGGGCCGAAGGGGCCCTCTCCAGAAGGAGCTCTCATGACCGCGCCCGTCGTCCACTCGCTGCGCGAACAGATCCGCGAGCACATCCTGGAAGGGATCATCAGCGGGCGCTGGCAGCCGGGCGAGCGGATCGTGGAGCGGCGGATCGCCACCGAGCTGGAGGTCAGCCAGACGCCGGTGCGGGAGGCGCTGCGGGAGCTGGAGTCGCTGCGGCTGATCGAGTCGGCGCCGAACAAGGGCGTGCGGGTGCGGAACCTGACCGCCGCCGACCTGGAGGAGAGCTACCCCGTCCGGGCCGGTCTGGAGGCCATCGCGGCCGAGCTGGCGGCGGACCGGCTCGCCCTGGACTGCTCGGCCCTGGAGCCGCACGTCGCCGCGCTGTACGAGGCCGACCGGGTCTCCGACGGCACCGGCCAGGTGCGGCACACGGTGGGCTTCCACCGGGAGCTGGTGCGGGCGGCGGGCAACTCGGTGCTGCTGCACACGTGGGAGGGGCTGGGGATCGAGGTGTTCACGGCGCTGTCGATACGGTGGCTGGGGACGGTGCAGCAGTCGTACGCGGAGGAGCACGAGGAACTGGTCGCGGCCTTCCGCCGCCGGGACCCCCGCATCCCGGAAATCGTGAAGTCCCACGTCCTGGGCTGCGCGCCGCGCCCCTAGTTCTTCTTCGCCCCCGCCGCCCCTTCCCGTCCCTGGGGGCTGCGCCCCCAGACCCCCGTTCGCGCAGTTCCCCGCACCCCTCGTGGCTCATCCGCGCCCACCCCCTCTCACCTGCACAAATCCCCAACTTCAAGGTCACCCCGTGCCACCGCCGGAGGCACCCCGTGCCGACTTTCTCGTGATCAAGAGTTTTTGCCCCTCAACCCTTTGATCGATCATCGATCAGCGAGTTACAGTCACAGACGGGCTTCCACCCAAGCCCCAGCCCTGTCCTGCCAAAGACCTAGGGCACCCCGAACCCTTGCCGATGAGGGAACCCCCTTCGACTGAGGAAGGCGGCGACATGACGACCGACCCCAAAGCCATCCAGCCGAGCGAGCTCGACCAGCTCCCGGACCGCGACCCCGAGGAGACCGCCGAGTGGCAGGCCTCCCTGGACGCCGTCACCCAGGCGGCCGGGCCGCACCGTGCCGCATACCTGATGCGCCGCACGCTGGAGCGCGCCGAGGGCGCGGGCCTGGCGCTGCCGAAGCTGCTGGAGACCGACTACGTCAACTCCATCCCGACCGCCGACGAGCCCACCGTGGACGGCGACGAGGCGCTGGAGCAGCGGATCACCGCCTGGAACCGCTGGAACGCGGCGGCGATGGTGACCCGCGGCAGCAAGTACGGCGTCGGCGGCCACATCGCCACCTTCGCCTCCGCGGCCTGGCTCTACGAGACCGGCTTCAACCACTTCTTCAAGGGCAAGGAGGGTGACGGCTCCGGCGACCAGCTCTACGTCCAGGGCCACGCCTCCCCCGGCATCTACGCCCGCGCCTTCCTCGACGGCCGCCTGAACGAGGAGCAGCTGGACAACTTCCGCCGCGAGGCCGGCGGCAACGGCCTGCCGTCCTACCCGCACCCGCGCCGCCTGCCCTGGCTGTGGGAGTTCCCCACCGTCTCCATGGGTCTCGGCCCGATCTCCGCGATCTACCAGGCGCGGTTCAACCGCTACCTGACCAGCCGCGGCATCAAGGACCTGACCAACTCCCACGTGTGGGCGTTCCTCGGCGACGGCGAGATGGACGAGCCGGAGTCCACCACCGCGCTCACCCTCGCCTCCCGCGAGGGCCTGGACAACCTGACCTTCGTCATCAACTGCAACCTGCAGCGCCTCGACGGTCCGGTCCGCGCCAACTTCAAGATCGTGCAGGAGCTGGAGGCCCAGTTCCGCGGCGCCGGCTGGAACGTGATCAAGTCGCTGTGGGGCACGGCCTGGGACGAGCTGTTCCAGCTCGACACCACCGGCGCCCTGGTACGCCGCCTGCGCGAGGTACCCGACGCCCAGGTCCAGACGTACCAGACCCGGGACGCCGCCTACATCCGCGAGGACTTCTTCAACAAGGACCCGCAGCTCGCCGAGATGGCGAAGCTCCTGTCCGACGACAAGATCCTCGACTGCTTCCACTTCTCGCGCGGCGGTCACGAGTCCCGCAAGGTGTACGCCGCCTACCGCGCCGCGCTCGCCCACAAGGGCGCGCCCACCGTGATCCTGGCCCAGACGGTCAAGGGCCACACCCTCGGCACCGGCTTCGCGTCGAAGAACGCCAACCACCAGATGAAGAAGCTCTCGGTGGACGAGTTCAAGGACATGCGCGATCTGCTCGGCCTGCCGATCGCGGACAGCGCCTTCGTCGATGGCGTGGTGCCCTACGCCCACCCCGGCGCCGACTCTCCCGAGGTGCGCTACCTCCAGGAGCGCCGCGCCGCCCTCGGCGGTCCGGCCCCGGCCCGCCGCGTCCACCCGCTCGCGCCGCTTCCCGCGCCCGCCGACAAGGCCTTCGCGGCCTTCGACAAGGGCTCCGGCTCGCAGAACGTCGCGACGACCATGGCCTTCGTCCGCCTGGTCAAGGACCTGGTCCGGGACAAGGAGACCGGCAAGCGCTGGGTGCCGATCGTCCCCGACGAGGCGCGCACCTTCGGCATGGAGAGCCTCTTCCCGTCCCTGGGCATCTACTCGCCCAAGGGCCAGACGTACGAGCCGGTCGACCGCGACCAGCTGATGTACTACAAGGAAGCCAAGAACGGCCAGATCCTCAACGAGGGCATCACCGAGGCCGGCTCGATGGCCGACTTCATTGCCGCGTCCACCGCGTACGCGACGCACGGCGAGGCGATGATCCCGTTCTACATCTTCTACTCGATGTTCGGCTGGCAGCGCACGGCCGACCAGATGTGGCAGCTCGGCGACCAGCTCGGCCGCGGCTTCCTGGTCGGCGCCACCGCGGGCCGCACCACCCTCACCGGTGAGGGCCTCCAGCACGCGGACGGCCACTCCCCCGCCATCGCGGCGACCAACCCGGCCGCGCTCTCCTACGACCCGGCGTTCGCGTACGAGATCGCGACGATCGTCAAGGACGGTCTGCGCCGCATGTACGGCGAGGCGGCCCCGGGCGAGGACCCGAACGTCTTCTACTACCTGACGGTCTACAACGAGCCGATGCCGCAGCCGGCCAAGCCGTCCGGCGTGGACGAGGGCATCGTCAAGGGCCTGTACCGCTTCAACACCGCGGAGACGGCGGGCCTGACCCCGGCCGCGAACGCCCCGCGCATCCAGCTCCTGGGCTCCGGCACGGCGATCCACTGGACGCTCAAGGCGCAGCGACTGCTCGCCGAGGAGTGGGGCGTGGCCGCCGACGTGTGGTCCGCGACCTCCTGGACGGAGCTGCGCCGGGACGCCATGGACGCCGACGCGGCACTGCTGCGCGGCGAGGACCGGATGCCGTACGTCCGCCAGGCGCTCCAGGGCGCCGAGGGTCCGGTGCTCGCGGTCTCCGACTACATGCGCCAGGTCCCGGACCAGATCGCGCAGTGGGTCGAGCAGGACTACTCCTCGCTCGGTACCGACGGCTTCGGCCTGTCCGACACCCGCGACGCCGCCCGCCGCCACTTCGGCGTGGACGCCGAGTCCATCGTCGTCGCGGCCCTGGCCCAGCTCGCCCGGCGCGGCGAGGTCAAGGCGACGGCCGTGAAGGAGGCGCGCGAGCGCTACGGCCTGTAAGGACGAACGGAAGGCCCCCGCCCCGGCGGGGGCCTTCCGCGTCTCCTGCATCATGTGGGAATGCGCGCTGCCCGCCTCATCAAGATGGTGCTGCTCCTCCAGTCCCGCCCGGCCATGACCGCGGCCGAGCTGGCCCGGGAGCTGGAAGTGTCGGAGCGGACCGTGACACGGGACGCGCAGGCGCTGTCGGAGGCGGGCGTGCCGGTGTACGCGGAACGCGGCCGGGCCGGCGGCTACCGCCTGATCGGCGGCTACCGCACCCGGCTGACCGGGCTGGCCCGGGGCGAGGCGGAGGCGCTGTTCCTGTCCGGGGTCCCCGGGGCGCTGCGCGAGATGGGCCTGGAGGACGCGGCCTCGGCGGCCCGCCTGAAGGTGTCGGCGGCCCTGCTCCCCTCCCTGCGGGACGCCTCCCGTACGGCGGCCCAGCGCTTCCACCTGGACGCGCCGAACTGGTTCCGCGAGCCGGAGACGCCCGAGCTGCTGCCCGCGGTGGCGGACGCGGTCTGGGACGACCGGCGCGTCGCGGCACGCTACCGGCGCGGGACGGACGTGGTCGTCCGGGAGCTGGAGCCGTACGGGCTCGTGCTGAAGGCCGGGGTCTGGTACCTGTGCGCGCGGGTGGCGGGCGACGGGCCCTTCCGGGTGTACCGCATCGACCGGTTCACGACGGTCGAGGCGGGCGAGGAACGTTTCGTCCGGGACGAGGGCTTCGACCTGCCCGCGTTCTGGGCCGAGCGGGCCGAGCAGTTCGCGCGGTCGATCCTGCGGGCCGAGGTCGTGGTGCGGCTGTCGGAGCGGGGGGTGCGGGGACTGCCGCACGCGGTCGACGCGCTGTCGGCCCGGGAGGCGCTGGAGGCCGCGGGCGCGCCGGACGCGGACGGCTGGGTGACGGTGGCGCTGCCGGTGGAGTCGGAGGAGGTCGCGCATGCGCAGCTCAGGGCGCTCGGGCCGGAGGTGGAGGTGGTGGGGCCGGCGGCACTGCGGGAGCGCTTCGCGCGGGATGCGCGGCGGTTGGCGGGGTTGTACGGGGGGTGAGCGCGGGGTGCCGTGGGCCGGGGTGGTCCGGTTGACCGGGGGTGTGGGTCGGGTGGCCCGGCGCAGCACCGGGTGCCCGGCGTGGGTGCGGGCGCGAGGGGGACGCGGCCCGGCGTAGCGGGGTGCCGCTGCGCCCACCCGTGCCGCCCCAGCGGCACGACTGCCCGCAG
>NZ_JBIRFY010000031.1:0-29006 GCF_044327745.1 Streptomyces sp. NPDC018026 | reverse complement strand
CAATCTGCCATCGGGGGATGGCCCACCCCCACGCCCTCCCCCGCCACACCACCGTTCCCCTCCGCCGGGCTGACCTAAGTGCCCCCCCCCCCCCCCCCCCCCCCCCCCCCCCCCCCCGGAATCGAACGTATCGCAGAAGCCGGCTGCCTGATCGGTCGGCTGCCCGTGAAGTCGCGGGCAGCCGACCGAGGGGCGGCATTGGCGGCCCTCGTGGTGACCTGGTGTCGTCGAGGGCGGTGACTGCTGACGCTGCCCGGACCGTGAGTCCCAGGACGCCGTGACGGCCAGGTTGCCGGGCCGCTTGGCTGCCCGGCTCAACACCTCCCGGCGCCCGCCGGCGCCATCGTGCACTGTCGGCAGCAACCCTTCGAACAGCGCATCCGCGCGGGTAGTCAGGCAGCCGGAGATCTCGGTCTGGGCCCCGACAACCGGATCGGAGAATCGACGCGTACAGCGTCGTACAGCGGACTCGTCCCCAGGGCCTTGGCTGGAGTTCGACGAGGGTTTCGCGGACTGCCTGCCCCCGACGACGTCGCCGAGCAGTCCGCCGATCGGATTTACCCCATGCCGCCGTCAACTGCGAGGGCACTGCCCGTGACAATGCTGGAGTCGTCACTTGTCAGGAACAGCGCGGCGGGTGGCAGTCTCCTTGGGAACGACGTAACACCCCGCCGCGATTTCCGTCGATTCAAACCAATAGGCATGAAGGATTTCTATTATTTTGCATCAATCTGGTTCTGTTCTGAGGCCCCTGCGTCCGGTCGACATCACCGTGGCAGCAGATCTGCTGATGCTCGCAAGCGCTACGGGCATCCGCCACCATCTGGAACTTCAGCTGGCCACTGCGGAGGCCGGGAAGGACGGCTGGGCGTTCGTGGCGGAACGAGACGGAGTGGTCGTGGGCGCGGCCCTGTTGTCGAGGGACCCCGCGTTTCCCGGTTCAGTCATCACGCTCGTCTCCGTCTCCGAGCCCGCGCGCAGGGCCGGAGTGGGAAGCGCACTCGCTGACCTGCTGACTGAGCGGCTCAAGGAGGAAACGCTGCCTGCCTTCTACCGGCTCCGCGACGACCTCACCGAGGGGCGGCGCTTCGCTGAACAGTACGGCTACACGGTGCACAGCCACAGCGTGGGATGGGGCCTCGATCTGGCCTCCCAGCACCGCACGTTGGAGGCGGCCGCGCATGAGGCCTCCCGGTCTGCCCGCGTGCGAATTCGCCAGGCGGACCTGCCTCATGACATCGACGAAGTACTGGAGTGTGCCGCGCGCTGCCTTCCTGACTTGCCGACCGAGGAGGGTGACGTGAGGCAGGCAGGTGACTACTTCCCGGAGAACACCATCCTGCTGCTGGCCGAACGCGACGAACGCGAGGATGAAGAGATCGAGCGACCGGCCCTAGGCCTGACAGCCCTGGCACCGGAGAAGGACGGCGACACCTGGTACACCCTCTTCACCGGAGTGGTGACGACTCACCGCAGGACCGGCATAGCCCGCGCGCTGAAGTCTGACTCCTTTCTCCGGGCCCACCGTGCTGGCGCACGGTCAGTACATACGCACAATCACGATACGAACGACGCGATCATCGGTCTCAACGCCTCATTCGACATGCGACCGGCACCCGGCTACTGGGACTTGCGACGCCCGATCCCGAAGTGAGCGGGTTGCGAGCCGGGTGAGGCACGCCTTCTGAGTGCAGAGCCGGCGCACTCGCGAGCGACCCCCTGTGCGGAAGACAGTCACCTTCCGTACAAGGGGTCGCGGCGTCAGCGGGCGATCGACACGGCGAAGGGCACGAATCCGTCGGAGCGGATCACATGCGGTACGAACAGCACGGCGGCTTCGGTAGCCCGAGCGGTCTCGATCCCGCCGAGGTCCGTGATCCATTCGGGCTGCCAGCCCAGGTCGCCCAGGAGCCCGCGGACCACCTGCTTGGCCTCCGTGCTCTCGCCGGAGAGGAAGGCCGTCGGCTTCTGAACGAGTGCGGCCGGCGCGGTCATGACCGGATAGAGCATCGTGTTCAGCGTTTTGACGACGTGAGTGTCGGGGAGCGCTGCCTGCAGTCGCTCGGCGAGGCTCGATCCGGGGTAGATCAGTTCGCGGGGCAGTCCGTCCGGGCCGTCGACGGTGGCATTGGCAAGGTCCACCAGGATCTTGCCTCGCAACTCCTCACGCAGAGCGGACAGTCGCTCCAGTGAGCCGTCGCCGGGCGTCGCGTTGATGACGATGTGCGCTTTCCGAGTGCTGTCGGCCGCCGAGCCCTGCGCACGCCCTCCGATGCTCACCTCGTGCCCGACTCGGGTCAGAGCTGTGGTCAGGTTGCCGCCGACGCGACCGTTTCCGAGTACTGCGATCTGGGTCATGGAGGCCTGGTCCTTTCGGTGCGGGGGGGTATTCCGCGTGGTCAACGGGTGAGAGTGGCGACGGCGGCCGCGTGCACGCCCGGGGCGGCGGCCAGGAAGCTGTCGCTGTCCGGGGTCCACGTGCGTCCCGCGGCATCGGAGATCCGACCGCCGGCCTCGGACACGAGGAGTGCTCCGGGAAGCAGGTCCGCGCGTGCGCCGGTGAACTGCCAGAAAGCATCGATCCGGCCTGCGGCTACGGACAGCAGGTGCAGGGTGGCCGGCACGGACGTGCGTACCACGAGCGCGTCGAGAAGCATCGCGGTGACGGAGGCGCCGATGCGTCGCACGATGCTCGTGTCCTCGTCCGGCCTGGCCTGGCTGGTCGCCACGAGAGCGAGGCCGAGGTCCGTCGCCCCGGACACCCGCAGTGTCCGGCCGTTCAGGTGGGCACCACCCCCGGCGAGAGCCGTATAGGTCTCACCGGTCAAGGGCAGGTGGACAACGGTGAGTATCGGGCGGTTGTCATGCACCAGGGTGGTGGTGACTGCCCATTCCGGCAGGCCGTGAAGGTGGTTGATATTGCCCTCCGCCGGATCCACCAGCCACCATGCGCCAGAGGGCAGCGATCCACCCTGCAGCTCGTCATCCACCCAGCGAGCGTCCGGCCGCAGGGCCGTGAGGCGAGGCTTCAACACTTCTAGTACCGCGTCGTCGTTGGCAGCGAGCGCCCGGGTCAGATCGTCGCGGCTGTCGGTGCGGATCGCGTCGCCGAAGCGCTCCCGAAGGACGGAACCCGCCGTACGAACGGCATCCGACGTGTGTGCCAGCAGCTCGGCGCAGGGCGAGACAGGTGCCTCTGCTCCGGCTTCGGCAGGCAAAACGGTACTCCGTGTCGATTCGGGCATGACGGTCTCCCATCCAAGAGGGGGTCATGGGGCGGGCGGGAATCTTCCTTCGATCCGTCCTCGCCTCTCGACCGTATGTTTCCACTTCATTAACAGCAAGTGCATGTCATGAACGTCTAACATGACTCACATGCAATTGGACTTGAATCTGCTGACGGCACTCGACGCGCTTCTGGAGGAGGGCAGCGTGGCCGGGGCAGCAGCGAGGCTCCACGTGACCGCACCGGCGATGAGCCGGAGCCTCGGCCGAATCCGGCGAACGACGGGAGACCAAATCCTGGTGCGCACCGGCCGCGTGATGACCCCGACGCCCTACGCAGTCTCCGTCCGGGAGCATGTGCACGAGCTGCTGCTCCAGGCCCAGACCGTGCTGGCGCCCAGCCGTGAACTCGACCTCGCCTCCTTGGAGCGCACCTTCACGCTCCGCTGGCACGACTCCCTGGTCACCCTTGGCGGAGCCGCTCTCCTGTCTTCGGTCCGCCGCCAGGCGCCGGGCGTGCGGCTGCGCTTCCTCGCGGAATCGAGCCTCGACACACCCGAGTTGCGCCGCGCTCAGATCGACCTGGAGGCCAACGCGGACCGTTCCTCAACGCCGGACATCCGGAGCGCGCATGTGACGTCGAGCCGGTACGTGATCGTCGTACGCCAAGGGCACCCGCTCACCCGCGACCAGGCCGTCACCGCCGCGCAGTACGCGGCGGCCGAGCACATCACCGTTTCGCGCCGCGGGCATCTCGGCAACACGTTCGACGACGCCTTCGCACAGCTCGGTCTCACCCGGCAGGTGGTGGCGGCCGTACCCACCGAGGCGGCCGCATTCGCGTTCGCTCGCGTCTCCGACGTCCTTCTCACCGTCCCCGACATCACGGTGCATCCGGCAGCCACGGCTTTCGGTCTGACCGCGCTGCGCCTGCCGATCGAGCTGCCGCCAGCCCCGCTGTACCTGTCGTGGCACCAGCGCTACGACGGCGACCCCGCGCACATGTGGCTGCGTGACCTGGCACGAATCGCTCTCGGCGGCCGGGACAGCGGGTGCGTCGCCCGCACTGACCGGGACGCTGCAGGCGAGAGCGAGGCGAACGAGCTGCCCTGACCGGCAACATGGTGCGGCCCGTACTGATCAGGTGCAGCGTGCCACTCTCGCGATCACGGTGTCGGTCGCAACGTCCTGCTCACTCGTATCCGGCCAGAAGGTGAGGAGAGCCGACAGCCCCGTGCCGCTCAGACACCGGCCGGTCCAGCGCTCCCGGCATGATCGCGTGCTACCCGTAGGACGGTCCGACCCGGACGAATTGATCCCGTTGTCATGACGGTAGGCACATCCGGAAGGCAATCGTCCGGCCTCACGTCACACGAGGCCGGGCGAGTAGGGTGTCCGGTCGTCCTCTCCAACCCGGTCAGGCGTCGCGGCGTCCCGGAAGGAACTGGTCGAGCACGACGGCAAGGAACTTGGTGTGGTCCGGAAGGCCGGACTCCCTCACCAGGCGGTCGATGATCGCCCGCTGGGCCTTGGTCGGTTTGTACTGCAGTTGGACGGGGCCGAGTCCTCGCAGGTCCGAGTCGTCGGGCTTCACGGTGACGGCGAACAGTTTGGACTGGAATTTGGGCGCGCGCCGCGCGTCCTCGACGACCTGCGCGAGTCCCTTCTCGGCGGCCGCCTCGACGGCGACCAGCACGATCTGGGTGTGTGTGATGTCGTTCTGCTTGCGGTACTTGCGGAAGCGCGCCGCCACGTTCTGGGACACGTAGAAGCCGACGGGCTTCGCGGTGTCCGCGTCGTTGAGTTCGAGCTCGGGGTCCGGCTCCCGTACGGCCTCGCGTGCGGGCTGGGGAATCACCGACGGTGCGGCCAAAGGGGTCGGCATCGGCGTCACCGGCGCTACGGGCTGGCTCTGCGCCGGGGCGGCGGTGGCCCAGCCGGCGAGCGCGCTCGACGAGGCCGCCGAGCCACCACTTCCACCTCCGCTGAACAGATTGCCGACTCCCTCGTCGGACATGCTCTGCTCGTCGTCCGCGTCCATGCGATTCTTGCCCTTGGGCGGGGTCATGCGGCAGCTTCCTTCCTGAGCTCGAGTGCCCTGGCGAACATCTCTTCAGTGAATCCTTCGTAGTCGGAGACCAGACCTTCGACGGTCTCGGGGATGGTCCGGTCGCCCTCCCTGCGCCGGTCGGCCAGCTCCTGGACCAGCAACCCGCGCTTGCGTACGAGGCGTGCCACCGATTCCGTGTGTCCGATGAGGTGCTTGAACATGTGGGCGTCCTCGCCGAGCACCTTGTGAACCTGTTGTCGTACATCGGCGTGAATGCCCGTGTAGGTCCGGCCCGTATCGAACAGGAGTACGCCGAGAAGCTCCAGGTGTGGGTTGAGCTGGCTGACGAACCTGACGTAGGAGAACTCCAGGCCGATCTGGGCGAGTCCGTCCTCGGCGCCGCCGTCGCTCTTGACCGGGATGATCAGCCAGCGCGCGGTGGAGAGAGCGAGTCGCTGGAGCGACGGGTTCTCGGGCGGGGTGTCGAGGATGATGATCTGGTACTCGTGTGCGATCGGCAGCAGGCACATCAGCAGCCGCAGGTAGGCCTGGGGGCCTTCCTTCGCGAGAAGCGTGTGGAAGAAGATGCCGAACTCGTCGCCGAGCGCCGGACCACCCATGACGACATCCAGGTTCTCCCTCACACCTCGCCGGGGCGTCAGGGGGGTGCCAGTGCGCAGGGACTCGAGGAGTCCCGCTCCCCCGTCGTTCCACTCGGCACGCTTGTAGCCGAGTTCACGCGCGATGTTGCCCTGTGCGTTGCAGTCGATGATGAGGGTTCGCAGCCCGCTGCGGGCCGCTTTGCCCGCAGCGTTGGCCGACACCGACGACTTGCCCACACCACCCTTGCCGTTGCCGAACATGAAGATGTGCGACAGCGAGGCCCACGGGATCTGGGGCAGGTGCTGCTGGCTGTCAGGTGCCGCGAAGGGACTGGCCATGGATCCTCTCTCAATATCGTTCAGGTCCGGGGAAGTCCCGGTGAAAACGGGAAGCTGGCACGCGATCAGGTGGCGAAATGTCCGCTTTAACGACGTTCGCCCGAGCGAAAGTTCTCTCAGAACGATTCTGAGCCTCAGAACGCGTGATCCTGATGCCGAGTACCCTCCCGAACCCGCTTATGAGGGCCGGCAGAGCCCTCTAACTCCCCTTCTGGGCTGGTCAACGAGGGATCTGGTGATAGCGCTTAAACGTGACACCCCGCATCTCCGCTCGCCTGACTGTTCACTGCTTGACAACTCGGCTCAGTAACCACTCCGCCAGTGGTGCTTCCAGCAGGGTGAGCAACCGTCACTCCCATAAACTCAGTCACCTCCGGCGAAGTTGCGACACAAAGTGATGCACAGGCTAGCAGAGTGATCATGATGCGGGTACGACGACATGCGCATCAACCGACTATGGATTTAGCGTGCAAGCAAGTCCCGGCCCCAGCGGGTCCTGCAACCTGATCACTGGTCCACACTCCCGCACGCGGTTGTGCTCTGCGTCCCGTCACTACGCCAACCGACAACCCGGTCACCGTGTCGACGTGCTGCCCAGTCCAACGGCCCGTCGGCTACTGGACATGCGACGGGGCGGCGAAGCCGACGTTCATACCGGCAGACCACGGGACCCGCACGTGGACCGGTCGACTGGCGGCGCCATCCATCACCGAACCCACCTGGACCCCTGCTTCCCTTCAGGCCGCGCAACGCGTTTCCCAATAGGCCCCCGTACTGACTCACCACTCCCCCGCCGGTCCTGCGACTCACCTGGCGTGTATGCCTGCACCACATCAAACCCACAACCAACTTGATGTCCTGGCCTGCCACCTGGCGTCCAGTCCTGCCAGGAGTCATGCATGCCTGTTGAGGGACATGTTCGCCCAACCACGGACTGTCTCCTGTGCCTGCATCTGCACCTCCTGTCCCGCACGGAACTCCCCTTGCAAACAGGTAACCGTTCCCGTACGGAAGCCAACCCGGAGACAGGTGTCCTGACAGGCAAGGCGCCCGATTTGGCGATCGGCACCCAAGCAAATGACCCACTCCGCCAACCCGCAAGCACGCGCTTCCGTAGGTCACTTGACCTGAAGGCAGGCCTTCGCTCTCACGGCCATCTTCACCTGCCGTCGAACCTGCTTCCAGGTAGCCACGTCCGCTTGCGATCAACTGCCCAACCAAGCCCGGCTGCCCGCGTCTGAACCGACTGGCGTGCAGGCCGCCAACCATGCCAGCTAACGAGCTTGCGACTCGGCACTCATCCAAGCGCATGCGAGTGTCTTTTCTCAGATGGCGACTCACGCGATGATCCAGACCGTCTGGGAAGTGTGAGGCAGCATTGGAAGGTACACCCTGATCAACGCACTGCCCTGAGCTTGTATCAGTGTTTGACTACAAGCTTGCTCCAGTGTTTGCAGGCTTGTTTGTTTTCCCTGGTCAGATGGCATACTCGCGCTCTACATCAGAGTTCACCTTAGAGACGCTAGTGCCACTTCGTCCAGCTCTCGAAGCTCGAATGATGGCGAGTCGACCGCTGCTCGGCGGGACAAGTCCAGCTGGCGACACCCTGATGTCAGGGGAGCATACTGATGGGCAGAAGATCGAAGTGACTGTCCAGTACCCATCTCGGACTCTGCCGCACTGGCTGAGACCATTGGGCGGGAGAAACCTACTGGCTGGACCGTGCGTGCGAAGCATGCACAGCGGAATTGCCCCTACCAGGGGGCCACCTCTATCGGCCAGGCAGCCCGAGGGAGGAGCCGCGAGACTTGCACATCTCGCTGACTTCCATGCTTGGCTGTCACGGCACTCAGAAGCCCTTCGCCGGGTGACGACCTCTTCGGAGTCTGGGTCAGTAGCGCGTTTGGGGGGATTGAGGTGAGTGCTACTGTCGCGGTTGGCTGTGGGGATCAGCCTCCTTCCAGCTCGTCGATAGATGATCAGACTCCTGGTTCCTTCTGATGCTCACACGGCTCATCCGGCGCTTCACGCGTACGCGCTTCTGTATGGATCGTTCCCGGCAGCCTCAGCCAGTCTGGTCCGCGCAGGCGCTACTTTCTGCGGTCCGAAATGAATGCTCCGGCAGTCCCGAGGTGCCATGTCGGAGTGGCACCCCGGCCTCCAGCGCTTCCGGCGAGCAGAACCACACCGTGACCTGATGGGGGAGTACTCCTCTGTTCCACGGCGAGCGTTCGCCTGGCTTGCAGGGTGTTTCCGATCGATCGCGAGATCAAACAGGGTGCTCTCCGAAACGGCATCCCCCGCACGTGATGATGGCGCCGGATGCCGACCACGGTCCGCCGATCGTTAGGACCAGGAGGCAGCGGAGTCCGCAGAGCGCTATGAGCGGCTTCTGCCGTGCGGGGCGTCCACGGGGCGCCCCTCAGGGGGATTCCGGTTGCTCACCGTGGAGCGACGGGCGCCCATCAACCAAAGCGGGTGGTCTTCGTGTTCGTGACTCTTCGTCCAATGAGGGCATGTCACGCCCCATCCACTGTCGTCCGACTCGATCCTCGTCCACAGTGCCCGCGGGTGCGCCCGGCACCCCCTCGGTGTCGCGCTGTGAGGGGAGGCTGGAGTGGGGCGAATAGGTGGAGCCGGGGGAGGGGGCGCAGCGAAGGGCGTGCGGACAAGCTTCCACAACCAGCGTGGGCGAAGACCCGGCTGCCTGCGGACGGCGGCCCCGCGTCTTGTGTTCTGGCGGCATGCGGAAGGCTGCCACGTACCCCGAACCGGGCGCCTACCGATGCCGCGTACAGTTCTTGCAGCTCCCTTCACGCCTCTTCATGACCTGCCCAGGGACGGGACCGGGGGCGCCCCGGCGTGGGGGAGGGGCTGCGTCCACTCTGCGGCTGCCGAGGGGCCGGCCGCGTCGGACAGCCCGAGCAGGGGCCCGGTCGGTCGGGGCCCGGAAGTCGCCCGGGGGAGCCACAGAGGGCGCTGGCCGGTGATTCCGGTCCGTTCTCTGAGAGGCTCTCAGAGAACTCGTTGAGATTTTGACTATCTGGCAGGGCCGATCCGATGCCGCCAGTGAAACAGCCGGCCACGGGATCTGAACGCCGCCGGTGTGGACGTGAACCACAAGCGCCTCGGACGAGTGATGCAGAAGTCCATGCCGGGCCTTACCTCGGCGCCAGCGCCCGCCGGCCGGCAAGTCCTGACCGGAAGACGCCGCCATCCACTCGGTCGCGTCGGGTGCGAGACTCATGCGCTCGATCTGTGCCGGTTCCTCTGCGATCGCCGCCGTACGTGCGGACAACCCTGTCTCGTAGGCGGCGATCGCCGCGGCCGGGTCATCGGTGTGTCCTGCAGCCGGGCCGGGGTGGCGCTCCAGTGTCCGTCTTCGAACCGTTGCCGGTCCGCTCAGGCGGCGTCGGCACGAGCACTCACCGAGACACAGATCGTGCCTTCCCGAAGGGCTGCGCCCCCAGGTCCAGGTTGCTGCCGAGGGCGATTGCGCTGCCGGTCCCGACGAATCGCGCGACCCGAGGCTGGCGTTGCTCGGCGTCGCTGATCATCCGCCGGAGACAGGCGTGGAGGTGAACAGGACGCTCGTCGGTAAGGAGCGGCCGGATGCGGGGGACGTTCGCCGTCCGCGCTGGTGCAGGAGGTCCGAGTCGGTCTGGGTGCCGCCGGTGAAGGTCAGCCGGTGGCCGCGGCGGGGGACCGCTGGACGGCCGGCAGGTGGGCCCCCAGCCGATAGCACGGTTCGGCACCCTCAACAGGAGTAGCCCGCGGAGGATTTCATTCGCATCAGCGAACCCAGGGGCTTCTGTGTGTGGGCCATGAACTACGGCTTCCGGAGAGTGCACTGTCCGTCGAGACGGCGTACCCCTGCAGTACGCCTTCCTTCTGGCCCACGGAGGCATAGGGCTTCTGCGCAAGGAGCCTGAATCCAGGGCGGGCGGGGGGCTTGCGGTCCGGGGCGGCTTACGGGTGCCAGGAGGCGTTCAAGGGCGGCCGCAGTGCCGCCCGGTCGCGGCGCGGGACTGAGAACGCTTCAGTCCCGCTTCAGTCCCGTCCCGGAAAGGCGCAGGTCAGCGAGCTGCTCAAGATCCAACCACGGGCTCAACGGGACTAACGGGACTGAACCTTCTTGTTCCCCAATCGTGTGCGTGTGCGTGTATGCGCACACGCGTACTAGTGAAGGCAGTCACGTACGTAGCCTATAAGGGGAGCCATCAGTCCCGTCAGTCCCGTGATCGTTTGACATACCTGTCCTGACCTGGAGCTTTGTCTACGGGACTGAAGCGGGACCGAAGCAGGACGGGACTGAACGGGACCCAACTCCCGCCCGGACCCTGCCGGGCCCACCGCTCCCACGGGACTGACGGGACCGAAGTTCCACGACACGGCAGCGCCCACGCCGCCCCCAGGAGCAGGTGCGCTAGTCTCAAGGCCGCAACATGAAAAACTCAGTCCCTTCAGTCCCGTGGTCGGTTGAAAATGCCCTCTGACCTGGGAGTTTAGTAAGGGGCTGAAGCTAGAAACGACTGACGACGAATCGCGACAAGGACGATCAGTGGCGCGCCAGCCTGCGACAAGCCCGCCACCCCTGCCAGGGGCCGTTGGTCCAGTCAGCGCTGTTGATGTGGCCCGGTGGTGTGCCGGGGCGGGCTGGCCGGTCCACCCCCTCGCTCCTCGTCAGAAGACTCCCGCGGCCAACTGCGAGGCGTGCAGGCGGGACCGGCACGCCCCGGGAACCTGCCGGTGCGCCGCCGAGGGCCGCTGGTGTCACGGTTTCCACGCGGCCACCACGTCCCTCGGGCGAATCGACGCATGGTGGGGCGCCCACCCCAGGCTCGGTGTAGGTGTGTCCTGTGGGCCCGCGAACCTCGTCGTCATCGATGTGGACGCGCACGCCGCCGAGGTACCCGACCGCTCCCGGCTCCTGCCGGGCATCCCTATCGGCCCCCAGGTCAACCTCGCCGGTCTCGCCACGGGTTTCGACACGCTGGCGCTCCTGGCCGCGCTTCGCGGCCGTCCCAGTCCCGCTTCCGACGTGGAGACGCTGCGAGTGCGGACCCCCTCGGGCGGACTCCACATCTGGTACCGCAATCCGGACCCACAGACCCGCTACCGCTCGTCCACGGGTTCCAGCCCGAAGACCGCGCTGGCCTGGCAGGTCGACGTCCGGTCAGACAACGGGTACATCGTCGCCCCCAGTACCCGCACCACGGCGGGCGCGTACGAACCGGTGGGGGAGACCCGGTACCCGGCTCCCCTCCCTGACTGGCTTGCGGCCGAGTTGGCCCGCACGGGGCACACTCCGCCGCCCGAGGCCACCCATGTCCCGCCGCCGCTGTCCCGCCGCCCCTCGGCCAAGTCGGCCGCGCGCATCCTGGACCCACTCCTCGACGAGGTGGCACGGTGCGCGGCGACTCCCGAAGGGGCGAGCTTCACCGAGAAACTGAACCGAGCCGCCTACGCTGCCGGAGGACTGGTTCGGGGCGGACACCTGAACGAGGCCGACGTACGAGATTTGCTGGTGCGAAAAGCCCGGCAGGCCCGCCCACACCAGGAACGCCGGAATCTGACCATCATCGAATCCGCTCTGTCCGCAGGCGCTCAGCGCCCGTTCCATCCCCGAGGACGCTCATGAGCAGCGCCGAGCGCGGCCGGTTCGACGCCGTCGCCGCCGCGGAGCAGATCCAGCAGCAGAGCTTCGACCTCGAGCTGCCCGCCGGCCGCGCGGCCCCGTCTCCGGGACAACCCAGTCTGCCTGCGCAGCAGACCGAGGGGCCGAGCGTCGTCACGGACGGCGGTGGAGCCCCTTCGGGACTGCTGCCCGACGAACTGACCGACCGCGCCAACGCCAAGCTGTTCGCCCGCCTCTACAGCGACCGCTTCCGGCACGTGGAGGGCCTCGGCTGGTACTGCTGGGACCAGCACCGCTGGAAGCGCACGGGCGGCGAGAAGGCGGCGCTGTGGGCGGCCGGTGACATGGCGGAGCAGATGCCGGACACCGACCCACGCGCCCACTTCAGCCCCCGCGAACTGGCCCAGCACCGCAGGCGCACCCAGTCCACCGCCGGGATGAAGGCGCTCCTGCACCAGGCCCAGGCCGCACCCGGCCTCAGCCTCGACCCCGACGTCCTGGACGGGGACATCTACGCGCTGTGCACCCCCGCCGGGGTGGTCGACCTCAAGACCGGCGACCTGCGCAAGCCCGACCCCGTCTCCGACATGCACTCGCGCGCCACGACCGTGGCCCCGCAGAAGATGCCGATCCCGCGCTGGGACAGCTTCCTGCGTGACACCTTCGGGGACGACGAGAAGGGGCAGGAGACCACCCGCTTCCTGCACATCCTGCTCGGCTACTCGATCACCGGCGACGTCGGCGCGCAGATCCTGCCCTTCCTGTACGGCTCCGGTGCCAACGGCAAGTCCGTGCTCCTGGACGTCATGACCCAGATCCTTGGCGAGTACGCGAACGCCGCGCCGCCCGGATTCCTCATGGAGAAGGGAAAGTTCGCCGAGCACTCCACCGAGCTGACCGAACTGCACGGCCGCCGCATCGTGGTGTGCAGCGAGCTCAAGCCGAACGACAAGTTCAACGAGGCTCGGGTCAAACTGCTCACCGGTGGTGACAAGATCACCGCCCGGCGCATGCGCCAGGACTTTTTCAGCTTCACGCCCACCCACAAACTGTGGCTGCTGGGCAACCACCGGCCCGAGGTCGGCACCGGTGGCCACGCCTTCTGGCGCCGCATGAGGCTCATCCCGTTCGAACGGGTCGTGCCGAACCACCGAAAGATCGACAACCTGGCGGTGGAGCTCGTACGTGACGAGGGGCCCGGCATCCTGCACTGGCTGATCGAGGGTGCCAAGCGTTACCTGGACACCCGCGACCCGCTGCACGGCCCGTCCTCCGTCCGCCTGGCCACGGCCGCGTACGAGACGACCGAGGACCACATCGGACGCTTCATCGGCGAGTGCTGCACCAAGGGGCACGACGGCAGGCCCAATCCTGATCTGCGCGTCGAGCAGAAGCTGCTCTACGAGACGTACTGCCGCTGGTGCGCGGAGGAGAGCATCCGGGCCGCGTCCAGCCGCGCTTTCGCCAGCCGTATCCGCCAGGAACTGGGTCTCTCCTCCCCGTCCGAGATGATCAAGAACAACGACCGTAAGCTCTACCCGGGCCTCGCTCTGCTGCCCGACGTCACGGGGGGGGTGACCGGTGAGGATCAGTGACGCCCTGGGCCGTCGCGGTTCCTGCCCGTACCATGGTGTGGACGACCACTGCGCCAGCAGCGGTCGGCGGGACAGAGAAAGATCGGTGTGACCGCCACACAAGCAGGCCGGTGCGCGGCCGAAGAAAATGAGGAGGGTCTGCGGCCATGAGCTCGATGCTCCAGGACAACCAGCTCACCGACGAGGAAGTCGTGGTGTGGCTGGAGAGCACGGAGAACCTCGACTACGTGCGCCAGGCCCTCGACAAGTCGACGCGGCGACGCGGCAAACCGCGCTACGAGCGCGACGGCCGCATGATCGGCTACGCGAACCTCATGCCCGACGCAGGCAAGGACCCCGACAGCGGGCTCTTCGAGCGGCGCACGTTCTTCCTCCTCCCGCACGACCGTCCGTACGACCCGACCGGGCCGTACGAAGTGGGAGCGCCCGGCGAAGCGGTGGACCCGCGGACCATCTCGCCCGGCCGGGTCGGCATGAAGACGCCTCGATCTCAGAGAAGCTGCGCCTCCGAGACCGTCGCGTCGTAATGCCGCTCGGCGACTACAGCGCCGGCCGGACACAGGGCGCACCGTCGCGTGTCCTCGCGTCAGGTAAGTCACCAGCACGTCCGCATCACGCGACGTTCCAGAACTGGCCAAAGCCGCGCAGTACGCCAAACCGCAACGGCAGACTTCGATGATCGGCTGAAGCTCCTGCCGCCCAGGGCAACGTACCGGTCGGATGTCGGATGTCGACCAGGATCTGCTGCGGTGGGCTCCAGCCCCCTAGGAGCGTGCGTCAGCAACGGCTTGGCTGCTGTCGAAGAGGGGTTTCAGCTGGGCACTGTGTTGGTTAGGCTGCTGGTCATGAATCCGCCGTCGCCATCCAGCGGTGTGCATGCCGAGCTCGCCGTCCTTGGTGCCGGGGAGTTGGTCTCCGATCCGGAGCTGGAGGCCGAGTTCGTGGAGTCGGCGCACCGGATCCTGGCCACCCTGGTCCGTGGAGGTGCCGCGCTTGGCTGGATCAATCCGCCCTCGCGGGATGACGTGGCGGAGTTGCTCGGCCAGGTCGTTGCTGCGGTGCCGACCGGGGACGCGGCCCTGCGTGTCGCGTACCTGGACCGTCGGCCTGTCGGGATGGGATATTGGCTCCGCTACAGCCGACCGACCCACCGGCCGCACGCTGATCTGGAGAAGATCGCGGTCGATGCTGCCGCCCACGGTCGTGGTGTAGGTCGGGCATTGACAAGCGCCCTGATCGGTGACGCCCGTGAAGCGGGAATCGAGGTACTCACTCTGGACGCCCGTGGCGACAACGCCGGCGCCCTGCACCTCTATCGGTCGCTGGGCTTCACCGAGTACGGACGTCTGCCCGACTTCGTCGCCTTCGGCGAACGTCGCTACGACAAGGTCTTCTGCATGCTGGACTTCCGCCGGCAGCGCTGACCACCGCCCGGCAGCGAAAGGCCTGTCACGACCCGCTGGCGACTTCGCGATCTTCATACGGGATGATCACGATGTACGTGGTGACGATGGACTGTTCGAGGTCGAGCCGGTCGACAGGAAGGGGCCCCGAGCCGCCCGACGGCGGTGGACAAGACGTTCCACACCTTCGATCCGCACCAGGTGCTACTGGGGGCGGAGGCCTACCGGCGGCTGCTCGATGCCTCCACCCGCTCGTTCAACTACGCGTACCAGCTCGCCCACCTGCAGCGCGAGGCGGGCCGGGCCGCGCACCAGCTGCCGCTGGCCAGCTTCCCCGGCGTACGAGGTCGGCGGCGAACTCATACTCATCGGCGCGCTGCACGGCGTACGGCTGTGCGGCACACGGGTGCCGCCGTGACGGGCACGGGAGCGAGGTCGCGGTCAAGGTCGCGCGCGAGGTCTCGGAGACGGTCGCGGGCACGGGCGGCTGCGAGAGGGCGATCGCGGTTGCGGTTGAGGGCGCGGTTGAGGGCGCGCGTTGCGCGTTAGCCTCAGTCGATGATCCCTGCGCGTCAACAGGACGTCGCCCACTGCCGGGGTGTGAATGAGGTGGTTCAGGCTTCAGGCCCCGGCGCTTAGAGGTCCTGACAAAGGCGTTGGACGTGGTGTTGGGTGATCAGGCAGATGGCGAGGCCGAGGAATGCTTCGTGAATGTCGTCGCGTCGTTCCCAGCGGATGCGCAGGCGTCGGAAGCCGTGCAGCCAAGAAATGGTGCGTTCGACGAGGCAGCAGAAGGTGCCCATGCCGGTGCCGTGTGGCTGGCCGCGGTCCGCGAAGAGCGTGTCGGGCCGTCGACGGGGTCGCCCGACGGTCCCGGCCACGGCTGGGATCTTGTCGAGCAAGGGCAGCAGTTGGGTGACGTCGTTGCGGTTTCCGCTGGTCGGGGACACCGCGAGCGGGATGCCCTGGCCGTCGGTGATGACGTGGTGCTTGCTGCCCGGCCGTGCGCGGTCGACCGGGCTGGGACCGCTTTTGGGCCCCGGCGTGCGGCCCGGACGTGGGACGAGTCGATCACCGCCCTCGACCAGTCGAGTTGGTTCTTCGACCGCAGCTTCTTCAGCAGGAGCGCGTGCAACTGGTCCCAGACACCGGCCTCGTTCCAGGTCGCCAGACGCCGGTATGCAGGACGAACAGGATGCCGCACCGTGCCTGCCGGTCCGGCACTCTTGGCCGGCCCTCGACCTTCTTCGGCCCCGGCTCCGGCACCAACGGCTCGATCAACGACCACAGTTCATCCGAGACGATCCACGGCCTCGACTGTCTCTTCCCCACGACCACACCAACGATCCAGCCAGCCGACAGTCACATGATCAACAGCTTTTGTTAGAGCCAGTTAGCGCGGCGAGGGCAGTGGCGATCCGGTCAAGACGTGCGGGCTCAAGGGAGTAGAGGACGTAGTAGCCCTCGCGGCGGGTGGTGGTAATTCCTGCTCGGTTGAGCTGATGCAGGTGGCGGGAGATCACTGAGGGGGACAGCCCGAGGAGGGTGGAGAGTTCCCGGGTGCTGCGGCTCTGGGCGGCGAGGTGGGTCACAATCTGCAGACGCGGTGCGGCGGCCAGCGACCGTAGCGCGATAAGCATGTCGTCCTGGCTGGTGGGGCGGACGGCAGGAGCAAGGGGCAGGGCGGGGTAGGTGATCCGCAAGGGCCAGGGGTTGTCGCACGTGACGCGGACGTGAGGCCAGACGTAGTGGCTGGCGGTGAACGTGACGGGGTGTTCGCGGGTGATGGTGATGTCGTGGTCGTGCGGGCGATCGAGACGCAGGGTCCGCCTGCCGGGGGCGACGCGGATCTGGGGGGCGAGGGTGCGGAGCATCGGGAACAGGCCCTCGTGGGCGATCCGGGCGCCTGCGCGGCCGATCGACTCGTACAGGGAGGGTTCGATGCGCTCCCACTCGTCGGCGAAGGCAGCGCCCCAATAGTCCTCCAACACGGTGAGCGCGTCCTGCAGGACGGCGAGGGGGTCGGTGAGGATGCTGTCCAGCCGCGCCGCTCTGGTGGTGTCGGTCTGGCGAAGCTCGTCCAGGACCGCATCGCGGACGCTGGGGTCCTCGACGAGCCGGTGTCCCGCGTAGCGGGCGGTGTCGATGAGGGTTTGCGCAAGTTCGGCGGCCAGCAGTACGGGCGGCAGTGCCCGTACGGCCGCAAGCTGACCCGCGAAGTCGGCGTCGTGATCACCGGCACGGCTTTCGAAGAACGCGGGGATGTAGTCGGCCACGACGAAGCCGTGCTCGCGCATCCGTCGGCGCAGGTCGGCGGGCAGCCGGCGGCAGCGCCGTACCCAGGGCACGTGCAAGGCATGATGTCCGGGGCCGGTCAGCACATGCCAGGAGTGGACGGCTTCGAGCAGCGGCGAGACGGAGAAGGAGACATCCTCCTCGGCCGCCTCGGTGAAACGCAGGGTGATCACGATTGCAGGATTTCACAATCAGTTGATCGGCTCTCGCCACGTCGACCAAGCTCAATCACGGGCCGCCTGACCACGGGGGCTTGTCCTGGGCGCCCTCCGCCCGTCGACATTGCCCGGCGTGCCGTGCCTGATCGGCACCACGGTCACCGAACCCCGTCCGGCTGGTCTAGACGCGGCTGTGAATACGTTTTTTCTCTTTACATCAGGAAGTGTCACGACAGGATGGACAGGATGGCACTCGATTTCCGCCGGGCCGGCACCGCTGACACCGTGACAGCCCAGGACGCGTATCGCCGAATCCTCAAGCACCTCGCCGAGAACGTCGACTTCCCGCACTGGCACACCGAGAACCATCCGACCCCCGAAGAGGTTCGAGACTGGATCGGCACCGGGGAGCTGTACCTGGCCACCACCGCCGAGGGGATCGCCGGGGTCGTCGTCCTCAACCACGAGGCACCCGACGCCTACCAAACGGCCGAATGGTCTGTGAACGCCACCGACGACGAGGTGCTGGTGGTACACAAGCTCGGTGTTGTTCCCGACCACCTCGGCCAAGGAGTTGCCCGTCACCTGGTGCACTCGGCCGTCGAGGAGGCGAGAGCCCAAGGCTGCCGAGCCCTTCGGCTCGACACGTACGTCGAGAACGCCCCCGCCCTTGAGCTGTACCGGCGTTACGGGTTCACAGACCTGGGTGAGCACGTGCTCCACTACGAAGGAACCGACCTCAATCGCTTCCACCTGTTCGAGCTGGTGATCTGACTACTGGACCGCTGCCGTCCGCGGGCGGTGGTCGACCGGACGGTTCGACCTTCCCGCACGGGTACCGGCCAGGGTGCACGAATCGAGGCGGCATCTGGGGCCCAGAACCAGCGCTGGACCCGCAACTCGAGCCCACCACGCATGCGCACCCCGGGCTGCAGGGCCGCTTCGGAGGGTTCGACCTGCCCATGATCAACCAGCTCAGCTAGACGACCGTGTTCGCAGCGATCTGCGAGTCATCGGCAGTTGAGCATCGTACTTGTCCAGTGAGTGTGCCATCTGGCCAGGTGAATGTCCGGCGTCGAATGCCGTGGACAAGGTTGGCATGGTTGTCGAACGTGCGCTTGAGGGCTGCACAGCCCTCACTGCTGCCGCGTGTGAGGTAGTACATGGTGGTCCGTTCGAGCAGATCATCCCATGTCTCGTTTGAGAGCATCCAGTCCAGCATGGCTACTCGTCGTCGGTCGTAGTTGATCGACATGTTCACGGGAGCTCTTCGGCTCCGCCGACCATTGGCGCGTCCGCCCCGGCCCACTCTTCAGTCGCTCGGCAACTCCGAGACCACGGCGTACGGCGCGATGAGATCCATCTTGCACCACGTCCCCGGAAAGACTCCAGGCGAGACCCCAGAGGGATGTCCTCCCTGCCAACCGAGGTGCTCGACCCCGCCAACTCGTCCGCTCACCTGCTACCTATAGCGCTCAGTCTCAACTGCGTCGCATCAAGACCAGTGAGGACGTGCGCGATCGGCTGCGTGTCCTGGCCGCGGGACGGGGCACGACGGTCACTGAGCTGCTGGAGGAGCTCGCCTTCCGGGAACTCACGCAGGCGGGGCGGGGAGAGCGCGCGGCGGAGGCGGCGCGCGAGCTCGGCATCGAGTACAGCGAGCGAGTCCGGCAGGCCGGTCAGGAGGCCTGGGCGAAGATCCGTGCGCATCACGGCGGCGCTTGATGTAGTGCCGCAGCCATCCATGAGGATCGCCGGAGTGTGACAACGGCGCTTGCCAGCTCTCGCTGTTTCGGGTGCCTGTAGTTCGGTCGCTTCGGTCGCTTGGATCGCTGTACTGGCGTAGGGCAGCGACTGGACGGGCAGCGACCGGCGATCCTTCGGTCGCTGCCCGTCCAAGCGGGTAGAGCCGCAGGTCAGCGGCTTCTCCGATGGTGGAAAGCGACTCAAGCGACTCAGGCTCGACATATATGGGCTCCAGAGAGAGTGTGCGTGTGCGTGATATATGGAGGGCTTCAGTCGCTTCAGTCGCTGTTCAGCCTTCAAGGCCTGCCTGACCTGGCCTTTTGTCGCTACCAGTCGGCAGCTACCGAACCATCGTGAGTCGCTGCGCTCCCAGGTCGGTCGCTGATCGCTGCTTACCGGTCGCATCATCGACAGCGCATCGCCGTTATTCCGCATGTACTGCACGACCCCACGCACCCCGTTCGCTAGTCTGTGTCCATTGTTGAGTCGCTTCAGTCGCTGATAGGGGGTGCAAATGCCTGCTGAGCTGCAGTTTTTCCGCAGCGACTCAAAGGGCCCTGCCATCCCTGTCCCTTCAGCCGCTCCGTCCCTTGCCACAGCCCGGGCGTGCGCCCGCCGAGGCTGGCCCGTCCACCCCCTTGCGCCAGGCCGTAAGACCCCAGCTGGGAACTGCAGCAACTGCCGTGGCAGTGCACACACACCGGTCAACTGTCCCTGCCTCCGAATCGGCCGCTGGTGCCACAGCTTTCACGCGGCCACTCTGAATCAGGACCGCATCCAGCAGTGGTGGGGGCAGCACCCGGAGTTCGGCACCGGTGTCTCCTGCGGCCCGGCCGGCCTGGTAGTCATTGACATCGACGCCCACGGCACTGAACCCCCGGCACGCGACCGGATCCTGCCCGGCATTCCCATCAGCGACCAGGTCGACCTCGCAGGTCTTGCCAACGGCTTTCACACCCTCGCCGTTCTCGCCGCTCTGCGCGGTCAGCAGAGTCCTGCTGATGACGCCACCACCCTGCGCGTACGCACGCCCTCCGGGGGGCTGCACGTGTGGTATCGGGCCACCGGCAACCGCCAATGGAAGTCCTCTGTCGGCTCCAGTACCGGCCGTGCCCTGGCCTGGCAGGTCGACGTCCGAGCTCACGGCAGCTACATCATTGCCCCCGGCACCACCACGCACCATGGCACCTACACTCCCGTGGGTGAGGCTCACGAGCCCGCAGCTCTTCCTCTGTGGCTCGCCCAAGAGCTGGACCGCACCGGCCACTTGCCCGCACCGGCCATTCCCGCTCCCCGCCCCGTCCCACCGCGCGCCCGGCAGGCTGTCCTTGCCGCCGACAGCGGCCATAGTCAAGCCGAACGTACCCTTGACGCTGTTCTCGCCCCGGTTGAGGCTTGCGGCCAGGTATCCGAGGGAGCGGGCTTCTCCGACACCCTCAACCGGGCCGCCTACACCCTCGGAGGCCTTGTCGCCGCAGGCCGCCTTTCCCGGCAGGAAGCCGAACAGGCGCTCAAGGACACCGCGGCGGCGGCCCGTCCAGGTCAGGAGCTGCGGATCGAGCAGATCATCCGCAGCGGCCTCGGCGCTGGTCTGCGGAGACCTCTCCACGCCAGGGGGAGGAACGCGTGACATCTCCCAGCAACGAGACCCTTTTCGAGTTCGACCCCGAAGCTGTCGCCGCCCAGATTCGTGCACAGACCCCTCCCAGGCCGCTACCGGCCCAGGCCACTACCGAGCGGCCCGTGGGCGAAGCAACTGCCAACGGCCTCCTGCCGGACACCCTGACCGACCGTGGCAACGCCAAGCTGTTCGTCAAGCTCTATGCCAACGACTTCCGGCACGTACCCAACATCGGCTGGTACCGGTGGGACACCACCCGCTGGCAGATCGACGAGGACGACACCGTCCTGTGGGCCGCTGGCGACCTTGCCGAGACGATCGCCACCCACGACCCTCGCGGACTGTTCACCACCACGGCCCTGCACAAGCACCGCACCCGTGCCATGTCAACCTCCGGCATGAACGCGATGCTCACCCAGGCCAGGTCCGCGCCCGGCATGGTCCTCAAAGCAGACCGCCTGGACGCCGACCCCTACGCCCTGTGTACGCCCCGAGGGGTCGTCGACTTGCGCACCGGGCTGCTGAGGGCTCCCGACCCCAACAAAGACTTCCACTCCCGCTCGACCACCGTCGGCCCGCAACAGATGCCGGTGCCGCGCTGGCTGCGCTTTTTGACTGACACCTTCGGCGACGACGCCGAAGGCCAACAGATGATCGACTACTTGCACCTGCTGCTCGGGTACTCGATCACTGGAGACGTCGGAGCCCAGATTCTCCCCTTCCTGTGGGGAACGGGCAAGAACGGCAAGTCCGTACTCCTGGATGTCATGATGAAACTGCTCGGCGACTACGCCGACGCGGCCCCGCCTGGCTTCCTGATGGCCAAGCCGTTCGAAGGCCACCCCACCGACCTAGCTGAACTTCACGGCCGGCGTGTCTACGTCTGCTCGGAGATCAAACCCGGCGACAAGTTCGACGAAGCCCGGGTGAAACTGCTGACTGGCGGTGACCGCATCAAGGCTCGCCGCATGCGGCAGGACCCCTTCAGCTTCGAACCCACCCACAAGCTGTGGCTGCTGGGCAACCACAAACCCGAAGTCGGTACCGGCGGCTTCGCGTTCTGGCGCCGCATGCGTCTGATCCCTTTCGAACGGGTCGTCCCCGACGACCGCAAGATCGACAACCTGGCCGACCTCCTTGTCATGGAAGAGGGGCCCGGCATTCTTGCTTGGCTCATCGACGGCGCACGCCGCTACCTCGGCGGCGACCGCGACCTCACCGGCCCCGAACGCGTCCGCATCGCCACGACCGCCTATGCCGAGACCGAGGACCACACCGGCCGCTTCTACGAGGAGTCCTGTCGCCTGGGCCCCGATCTGCGCGCCGAGCAGACGGCGCTCTACGCCGCCTACACGGCCTGGTGCCACAATGAAGGCGCGCAGATCATCTCCTCCCGCGCGTTCGCCGCCCGCACCAGGGAACTGGTCGGACTGGCCTCTCCGAAGGAGATGAGAGTGTCCAACCAGCGTAAGTACTACCCGGGCATTGGCCTGCTCACCGATGAGGAAAGGGAAACCCACGCATGAGTTCCCTGATCGGCGCGGACGAGATCAGCCACGAAGCCGAACTCGTGTGGCTCGAGGACGTCGACCAGCTCGATTACGTACGCCAGAGCTTGGATCGGCTGCCCACCCGGAAGGGCAAACCGCCCTACCACCGCGACGGGCGGATGGTCGGCTACGCCATCCTCGGCCCCGAGGCCAAGGCCTCGCGAGCGTCGGGCACCTTCCGCCGCCGCGTGTTCTGGCTGCTGCCCCATGACCGCGACACCGAGCCCGACGGGCTGTACGCCAGGAGTGCCCCCGCTGAGGCCGTCGACCCGCGTACTCTTCAGCCTCGGGTGAAGGGCTACAAGACCGAGCGTTCCGAAGGCGGCCCGCCCTCCCGTGCGATGCAGGAACTCGGCATACAGCTCCCGCTGTAAGCTGGTTCTTCCTCTACCAGGATCTGCCAGGCTTGCCGATGGCCTTGAGAGTCTCGGGGCGTTTGACGGTTTTGCCGACGTCGTAGCGGGGTGCCCGGTGTTTGTTCTTGGCGCCGGGTGGCCGTCTGGGGCCGATGCCTCTGGGTTTGGGAACACGGGTCGGGCAGGCGAGGTGAGCGCGGATGTTCCTGAACCCTCGGCGGACTCGGGCCGGGGTGAGCCGGTCGGAGTGGTGGGTTTCTCCCAGGGCCTGCGGAGGTCTTCTGCGAGAGCCCGGTCGAGCCGGAGCTGGGTGTGGGCGACGATCAGGATCCAGGTCCAGCGGTCCGCCGCCTGGGGAGTACGGAGCTTCGGAGTGGTCCAGCCCAGGGTCTGCTTCGCGAAGCGAAAGGTGTGCTCGAGGTCGAAGCGGCGGAGAAATGCCTGCCGGAATCGGTCCAGTCGTCCGGTGTAGCGCCGGTCTTGGAGGACCACCACCAACCGGTGGGGCATCACGGTCCCTCGACAGATGCTCGACGTTCAACCGAATCAACGTGCCCTCGACCAGGGGAAGTTCACCGTCGTGGTCGAGTCATGAAGAGCGGTGGGTCAGCCTTGGGCGGACCCGGTCCCATGCCTGAGTCTCGGCCTTGCCGTAGTTGGTGGTTGCGGTGACCGTCGTGATCGCAGGCTCGGGCCAGGTCTCCGGCTTGGCGAAGCGGCATTCCGGGCCGTGCTTGGGCGGCCGTCCGTCCTTCGGGTCGTGGACGCGAGGCGGCTTGGGCAGGCGCATGACCCGGTCGGAGCGGCCCGCGGCCAACCAGCTCGACGGGCAGGTCGCGCAGGACCCAGGCCAGGCGGCTGACGTCATAGCCGGCGTCGCTGACGATCACGATATGCGGATCCCTGCTCTGCCACTGGCCGGCCGCGACGAGCCGTTCAACGACTCCTCGGAGCTGGGCGGCGGTGACTGCGGTCGCCTCGTCTGCAGGTCCCAGCCGGACCGCGTCCAGGATCGCGGTCCAGGAGGTGGCACCCGGCTCCAGCACGGTGACAAAGGAGTACGGCCAACCCGGGATGAACTGCGATGCCGTCTCGCCCGACCGTAGACGTGGGTAGCTGTGCCCGCCGGCTCGGCGGGTGTGATCGTCTGCGGACGGGTGCGGAGCGGAGGTCGGGACCGGGTGGTGTCCCGGCCTTCCTGCTGTCCGCCTGCTCGGCTACGGCACCCCGAACCGGCACTCCACACACCACGAGATCCCATTAGTGGGTGTAATTCTTCGTGTACATGGTGACTAAGTGAGTCAACTGAGTGAAAACTTCTATGCTGAAGGGTAGTTGTCCCAGGGAGGGTGAGTGAGTCAGTCACCGCAGGAAGAGGGCGCGATCAACGCGACCACGGCACGGACCAAGCTGTACGCGCTCGTGAAGCTCGTCGAAGAGGAGGGGCGCGCCACGGTGATCGCCAAGCACAGGGTGCGCGCTCTGCTGGCGCCGCTTGACCGGTTCCCGGCAGCACGGAAGACCGATGCCTTTCCGGCCCACGTGCTGAGTGCGGCGCAGAGGGACTTCGGTGACCTCGTCGCACTGGCAGCCAAGGGCCAACCGCAGGTGCTCCTGCGGAACACCACTCCGGTCGCGGTACTGCTCCCCGCCGACTCCTCTTCTGATGCCCTTTCGCCCGACTCGGCCGCGCACCCCGGCGCGGCGACCGCAGGAGGTGCGGTGAACAGTCAAGGCAGCACGCTCCGCAGGCTCGCCACGCTCGGCGACGCCATCGGTTCCGTACTCACCGGCGGCCCTGGCGGCGGTCCCACCTTCGGCTTGCCGGGCCTGGACACCGCAACAGGCGGTCTGCAGCGGGGCAAGCTGACGCTCGTGGCAGCTCGTCCGAGCGTCGGCGGAAGCCTGCTGGGCCTGGCGGCCGCACGGAAGACGGCTCTCGTCGACCACGGCATGGTCCTGTACGCGGCCTCGGGACCGAACCGGGACGACATCTTCCGCCGGATCATCGCCGCCGAGACCGGCGGCGAATACGCGCGTCTCAAGCAAGGCCGCCTTACCGAGCATGAGCAGAAAGTCGCCCACCAGCTCGTACAGGCCGGCGACCTCCTGATGATCGATGACGGCAGTGACCTGACCGCCGAGGACATCAAAGAGACCGCCCCGCACATGGAGGGCCTGGCCCTCGTCGTCGTAGACCGCCTGCAAGCCGCCCACAGCGCCCGCCTGCCGCTGTCCGGGGACCGCCTCCCGCACGCCTCCCAGATACTGGCCACCCTCGCGCGCACGCTGCACGTCCCGGTGCTCGCCATCGTGGACAGCGACGATCCTGCACTCCTGGGCCTCCTGGACGCCGACGTCACATTGACGCTCGCGCCGACCGAGGACCCTGCCAAGGTCCAGGTGACGGTCGCAGAACGCGACTTCGGCACGCTCGGCTCCACATACCTGCAGCCCGACCTGATCCACGCCCGCTTCCTCGACGCAGCATCGGCCCCCCTCGGCCGCACCGACAGCCCGGCGAGCCCGCGGCTCTCGGTGTCCGCCAGTGGAACGGAGGCGCTGGAACTGGCCGAAGCCGCCCTCCCCTACACCTCCGGCGGGCACCAGGGGATTCCCGCCGCCCTCACCCACGAGCTGGCGGCATGGCGGACCGCGGTCGCGGGCGGCGACCAGGAGGCCCTGACGGAGATCCTGCCGTCGCTGCTCCAGGCCGCCGCAACGGTAGCGGCGATGCCGGACACCCATGAGGGGCGGCGCCTCGCCAACGCACTACGGCCCTACAGCACGCCCGTGTCCGCCGACACTGCGGCAAGTGCCAGTCAGGCCACTGCTGCCGGTGCCCCCGTCCAGGCCCAGGCGGGCAGCGGACAGGCCCAGCCCGGCCCTGCGAAGGATGAGGAAGACGGCGAGGACGGGCTGAAGCCGGGGGACGAGGAGGACGAGCCCGAGGGCCACGTCTTCCCCGCCCTGAAGATCCTCAAGGATTCGGTCGGCCGCTCGAAGATGCACCCGGTCAAGGTCATCCGCAAAGAGGAGCGCGACAGCGGCCCGTGGCCGCTTATCAGCGAGCACATGGACGGCGAGCCCCGCTGGGCCCACCCCGACGTCACCGTCACCCGTGTGCCTCACATCCGGGCGAACGGAAGGCGCGTTAGGCGCGACAAGATCGACGTGCCCGACTCGTTCGGTGAGGGTGCGCTGTGCCTCATCGACCGCAACGGCTCGTTCCCCTCCGCTTGCTCGGCCGTCCCGCTCGCTCCGAACAAGCTCCTGCACACCGGTCCGCTCGACGCGTACGACAAGGCCGGGGCCGGGATCTACCTCATCGACATCCCGGCGTGGACCCGCACCGACATGCCGCACCCCCTGGGACGGATCATCGACCGTCCCGACGAGGAGGGCCGGGTATGGGTCACCACCCCCCACATCAAGCAGCTGGTGAAGCTCGTCCGCGACAACCACCTCGGCGCCATGCCGACCATCCACGACTCCTGGACGGGCAAGGCCAACGAGTCCCTCTTCAAGCCCTTCTATGAGGCCACCCGCAAGGCACGCACCGAACTCGTCCAGGCCGGCGGCGACCCCTACAAGGCGTACAAGACCCGACTGTCCATCGCGCTGCGCCTGCTGTGGCCCAAGCGCCCCGCACAGAAGTCCCCGTTCTGGCGGCCGGACTGGCGCATGAGCATGGTCGCCGAGGCCTCGGTCCGGCACTGGACCGTCGCCTTCAAGGCCGTCCAGGAACGCCACACGCTCGTCTCGCTGCGCAACGTCGACCAGGCCATCTTCTGGACGCCGCCCGGCACACCGCCGTCCACGTACCGGATCGGGACCGGCTTCGGCGAAGTGAAGCGCAAGTTCGTCCAGGCCGGCGAGACCATCCTCGAAGGTGACGACTGATGGCCGGCCCCACCGGACACGGCGGCTCTATGGGGGCCGCCCTCAACGACCTTCTGCGCTCCCAGGTCACCCCCCGCCACCGGCTGTCGACGTACCACGCCAAGCACTGGCACGCCCAACTCAGTCAGCTCACCGCGACCCACCGCGGACAGCAGGCCCTCGCTGATGCCGGCCTCCACGTAACAACCAAGACGCTGGTCAACTGGCTGGCCGACTCCGAGTACAACGTCCGCCGCAGCTACCTGGACATCATCCACACCGCGTACGAGAACGTCGCCATCGTCCCCGCCGACCCGCTCCCCGACCGCATCAAGGACGGCCAGTACGAGATCAGCGGCGTCGTCAAAACCGGGGACGACGAACGCACACGCGGCACCGTGGACGCCGCGCCCCTGCGGATCGACGGCAGCCGGGGCAACTGGGACGCGATCGAGGAACTCTGGCTCGCCGGTGAACTCACCGATGACGAGTTCGAGGACCACTTCATCGACGACGTCATCGTCGAGGACATCGGCGAAGGCACCGACGGCTGGGAGTTTCCCGGCGCCTCGTACTCCGTCGAAGTCCGGTAGCACGCACGAGGAGCCGAAACGCCCGCCACGGCAAGGGTATTCACATCATGAGCCAAGAACGGCGGAAGATAGCGCTGATCGCGGTGTACGGAGAGGCGGCCGCGAAGGCCGAGCAGCGTGTGACCGAGCTCCTCGATGCCGCGGGATCAAGCCCGACTGAAGGTCACACCCTCATCGCGGCCATCCAGGCTGGCGCCGTGGAAGCCGCTCAGGGCGAAGCCATCGAGCTGGACATGCAGGCTCCCTCCGGCAGCAGCGACCAGGCACACGAAGGCTGGTTTCGCGCTGTCGGGCAATCGCCGACAGGCTCGCCCACATCGCCGACCGCACCGTCCGGCAGGCCCGAACGGCGGCCCCCGTGCCAGCACGCCGCCGGTCGTATCGAGGTCGGCACCGAACTCCCTGCCCACGCCAGTCGACAGCGTGGGGGAGGACCAAGTGCACCAGGTGCTCGATGCAGCCGAGCGGAGTTTCGTGTCTCTGACCGGCTACGCGGGCTTCGACCGTGACTTGTCGGAGGAGATCCTCGCGGTCGTCCTCAAGTCCGTCAGCGAGGAACAGGACGACTGCGCACGGCAGGTGGCGGCCTATGCTGAAGCCACTCGTGAACGCCTTGGTCAGCTGTACGGGAAGTACGGGCCGGGAGGGAAGTTCGCGGACGAGAGCCGCTGCTACCTGACCCATCAGCCCGCGAGCATCGTGGTCTGCGAGCGCCTGGACACCGTACCGATGTGGCTCACAAGCGTGGAACAACGAGATCGATGCCGAGACCGTCCTGGAGCGCTTCACTCAGTTCTGGCGGTTCGGCCTGTGACCCTCGTGAGCGGGACGGGCGATCGACGTGGTGGCGGCCGTCGACTCGGCGGCGACTTCGAGCAGAGGGCGAGGCCATGGCCCAGCTGAAGGTCCAGGACCTGCACGACCTCCTGCGCCAGGCCCCCCGTCGACGCGACCCTTGAGCAGGACGGGATCCGGCTCGTGTACGACGGCACCAGCCTGCACATGTGCACGGCCGACGCCCCGGACACCGTGAACGCCCGCGCCGATACCTGCGGGTTCACCAACGAACCGTGGGACGTAACCGCGTACCGCGCCAGCATCACCAGCAGGGAGGTGTGGCTGCGCATCCTCGATGATGAGCACGGCGACCACCTCATCGACGTCTGCCCCTTCTGGGCACAGCGCCCCACCGCGATCATGTTCACCGCGGGCGGGCACAGGCGTCCCGGCGATCGCCTGCCCGACAGCACCAGCCGACCGGCGCCCCTAGCGCGGCCGCCATCGAGGGAAGGACCGAAACGTGAACGGACGCTGCCTCCGCTGCACGCAGACGCATCACGGCCGCATCCGACGAGGCGACAAGGCCAGCAACCACGACTGCCCCACATGCGGCGCCCCTACAGGGCGTGGCCTCCGGCCGCAGCCAGCCCCTCTGTCCCATCGACGGTTTCGCGGTCACCCCCCGGCCAGACCGGCGTCCAGCTCGACCGCCTCGTGCACCTGATCGTCCGGCCCGGCGAACTCGCCAGAAGACCGTGGAGGACCGGGGCAGGGGAGCCATGCTGAATCCCGCGGGCGCCGAGGGCGTCCCACCCGGCGCCCCCCCGTCCCCGGCCCCGTCGACGACGTCACCGCTATCCGGCCGACGGCCCCCGCCGAACAAGTGCTCGTGGACTTCCTGAAAGCGCACCTCGCCCTGCAGCACCACTTGGGCTTCGACGGCACTGCCGGGTGGAAGTACCGCTCGGTGTACGACCTCGTGGCCGTGCACGGGCGCTGGAGCACCCCCGCCCTCCTCCCGGCCGAGGTGCGGCCGTGCCCGGAGCGGCACTGCTTCGCCAACGTGGCAGCGACTGAGCTTGTTCTTTATCTACCAAGATCTTCCGGGTTTGCCGATGGCCTTGAGGGTCTCGGGACGCCTGACGGTTTTGCCGACGTCGTAGCGGGGTGCCC
>NZ_JBIRFY010000030.1:0-32746 GCF_044327745.1 Streptomyces sp. NPDC018026 | reverse complement strand
TCGGCCGTCCGGATAGGGTCGGCCCCGGCAATCCCGATGACACTGCCTCAGCGAGACTGAACGTTCTGTACGCTAAGACTGGCAAGAACGGGGCCGCTTGTCAAGACCGAACGTTCTACCCGCTAAGATGGCACTATGGTGCGCAGCGAATCCGCAAGCCGGCCGTCCGAAGCGCGGACCCGGCTGCTCAAGACAGCCAGCCAGGTGTTCTACGCCGAAGGGATCCACTCCGTCGGCGTCGACCGCATCGTCGCTGAGGCGCAGGTGACCCGGGCGACCTTCTACCGTCACTTCCCCAGCAAGGAGACGCTCGTCGTCGCCTACCTGACGGAGGTCGATCGCGCCGTGCGCAGCCAGGTCGACGCCGCCGTGGCCGCGAAGCTACCGGCCGCCGACACCATCCGGGCACTGAGCGCGTCCATCGCTGAGAACATCCAGTCGCCCGGGTTCCGGGGCTGCGCCTTCCTCAACGCCGTCGCCGAGTACCCCGATCCGGATCACCCTGTGCACGTGGCCGTACTGGAACACCGTCAGTGGTTCCTGGACACCGTCATGGAGCTTCTGGGCAGGATTCGGGAGCAGTCCGCCGAACGCGCCGCCCATCACTTCGTCATGATGCGCGACGGCGCGATGGCCGCCGGATGCCTCTTCGACCCGGTATTGGTGTGCGAAACCTTCCTGACGGGCGTCGAGCGGCTCCTCGAGGTCCACTCCACACGCTTCTCTGCCAAGCCGACGCACGCCTGAGGCGCCGCCGGTACGGCGCCGCCCAGTGCTTCGGCCACGCTCGGCGTACTGGTACACACGGCGGGCCGGGTTCAAGGTCAGGGCCGCCACAACGAGTGCTCCCGCTTCGCCCAGTCCCGTGCGACCGAGCCGGTACGCATGCCCCGGCGGGCCTCCGGGTCTGCCATGGCCATGCCGATGTGACCGGCGAGCACGATGCCGAGGGTGAGCGCCAGCCAGTCGTGGACGAACGTGGCGCCCGTACGCCACTTCAGCGGGGTGAGGCCGGTGAACCACATCATCAGCCCGGTGCCGAGCATGACGAGCGTGGCACCGGCACTCCAGGAGGCATAGAGCTTCTGCCCCGCGTTGAACTTGTGAGCCGGCCGGGACGACGGCCGCCTGTCCCTGCGCAGCGCCGCGCGCAGCCAGCGGCGGTCGTGCGGTCCGAAGCGGTTGAGCAGGCCCAGGTCGGCTCGTAGAGCGCGGGAACCGAGGCCGATCAGGACGGGGACCGGGAGAGCGACTCCGCTCCACTGGTGCACGGCGACCACCAGGGCGCGCCGGCCGACGAGCTGGGCCAACGTGGGGATGTACAGAGAGGCTGCGGTCAGGACGCATACGCCCATCAGCAGGGCCGTCGTACGGTGCGCCCAGCGCTCGGCGGGGCTGAAGCGCCGAACATCCGTAGTGGTCTGCTCGGCATCAAGTCGTGGGCTCATCGTCCCGCCCGTTCGAACGGCCCACCCAGCCATCGATGTCGTAGCCGCGCTCTTCCCAGTAACCGGGCTGGACGTCCTCCGTGACGGTGATGCCGGAGAGCCACTTTGCGGACTTGTAGAAATACATGGGCGCCACGTACAGGCGGACCGGTCCGCCGTGGGAGTGGCCGATGTCCTTGTCCTGCATGCGCAGGGCGACCAGGACGTCCGCGCGACGCGCCTGTTCCAGCGTGAGGCTCTCCGAGTAGGCCCCGTCGAAGCAGGTGAAGCGCACCGCTCCCGCCGACGCGTGAACTCCCGCGGCGTCCAGCAGCGCGGACAGACGGACCCCTTCGAACGGCGTGCCCGGCACCCGCCACCCGGTGACGCACTGGACGTCGCGCACCATACGGGTCTGGGTCATCGCCTTGAGATCGGCGAGCGTGTACGTCGTCGGACGATCGACGAGGCCGTCCACGGTCAACCGGTAGTTTCCGGCGTCCTTGCGCGGAACGGACGTGGTGATCGAGTAATAGCGGAAACCTCCGCCGTTTGGCAGCAGCCCCGTCAGACCCGTCGGATCCAGGTCGGCGGCACCACCTAGGAACGCTTCCATGCCGCGTTGCAGCCTGGGCGCGGCCAGCACGCCCAGGGCACCGAGACCGAGCGTGCCGAGGAAGACGCGCCGCCCCACAGGAGCACCGCGTTCCTCGGACGGTTCGGAATCCACCTGTTCACCTCCCGACGGGTGCGGAACCCGGTCAGCCTCGGCCGGTCGCCTCAGGGAAACGGCATACGGAGTCCGTGGCCACCCTGAGGCCCTGGCGATGGAGTGTGTCCAGCCGTTCCAGCACCGCACCCGACCCGGTGGCCAGGGCGAGCTGCACCGTGCAGGATACGGGCCGGCCGCGCAGTTCCTCCGTGTTCTTGAGCTCCTGGAGCAGCTCCGTGGTCAGCCGGTCGAGCTGCTGGCGGATCTGGCCGAGGTCGGGACGCGTCGTGGGCGCCTCTTCCGGATGAGCGGTCCAGCGGGCGAACAGCCCCTTCTGCACGACCTTGCTCGCGGTGATCTGGTCCCGGAAGAAGGCCGCCGCGATGTCCGGGTCCACTCCGGCGGCAGCAGCCTGCGTCCGTACCTGCTCCAGCACCTGCTCTTCACGTGCCGGGTCCTCGATGGGCGAGTCGGTGCCGAACTTCGAGGCTGCCACGTCGTCGCTCACGTTGAGGCGTTCGATGACGAGATCGGTCAGAGCGCCCAGCTTGCCCAGCGGCCTTGCGGTCCTGTCCACGCTGCTGGAGGCCGCCCCGGTGCTCTTGGGGGAAGTCGTGGCCATGGCCTGCGGCACGGCCAGAGCCGTCGTCGCGACGAACAGCGCGGCGACGGTGGCGCAACGGGTCATGCTCTTGCGGGGATTCACTTGTTACCTCGGTTTGGGTTTGTAAGTAAGAAGGGGGTGAGGCGGTTCAGGACGCGCTCCAGCCGCCGTCGAGGGTCAGTTGCGTGCCCGTGATGGACGACGCCTCCGGCGAGCACAGGAACGCGACGGAGCCGGCCACTTCGTGGGGGTCGATCAGACGTTTCACGGCCGCCCGCGTCAGAAGGACCTTCGACACCACCTCGTCAACGCTCATGCCGTGCACTGCGGCCTGGTCGGCCAACTGGTTTTCGACCAGAGGGGTGCGAACATAGCCAGGACACACGCAATTGCTGGTGACCCCCTTGGCCGCTCCCTCCAGCGCGATGACTTTCGAGAGTCCCTGGAGACCGTGCTTGGCACTGACGTAGGCCGACTTGTACGCACTGGCCCGTATGCCGTGGACGCTGGAGACGTGGACGATCCGCCCCCAGCCTCGCTCGTACATGTACGGGATGACCGCACGGCTCAGCAGGAAGGGGGCTTCCAGCATCAGTCGCAGCATGAAGGCGAACTTCTCGGGCTCGAACTGCTCGACGGGCGAGACATGCTGAATCCCGGCGTTGTTCACCAGGATATCCGCCTCGAGCCGCAGGTCCGCCAGGTCGGCGGTCCGGCTCAGGTCGAGCACCAGCGCCTCGCCGCCGATGTGCTGGGCTGTCCGCTCAGCGCCCTCGGCATCGACATCGCACACGACGACGTGTGCCCCGAGGCCCGCGAGTCGTTCGGCCACAGCCGCTCCAATACCACTCGCCGCTCCGGTGACGACGGCCCGCCGCCCGGAGAGGTCGGGGCCCGGGAGTCCGCCGCTCATGACGCGTGGGCGGTGAACGGGTTGGTCTCGGCGTGCCGGTGTCCCCAGACGTCCGAGGTTCCGAAGTCGTGAGGAACCCAGTCGTCGCCGACCTCTATGCCGCCGTATCCGATCTCGAGGTGGAAGCCGCTGGGATTCTTGACGTAGAACGAGATCGCCTTGTCGTTCATGTGCCGGCCGAGGCTGATCGAGACGGGTACCTCGTGGGCCACCGCTCGATCGTGGGCGCGACCGACGTCGTCGAGCGATCCGTGCTCGATCTCCAGGTGATGGATGCCCGTCGTCTCCGCGTGCGCGAGCGCGATGCTGTGGTGGGTCCGGTTGCAGCGCAGGAAGTAGAGCCCCGGCGCACGGTAGTCGGTCAGCTTGAACTCGAGCACGGACTCATAGAGTTCGCGAAGCTCGTCGAGTGCGGGACTGGCCAGGACTAGGTGCCCGAGCCCCGTGACGCCGGGACTGGCGTCGGCCGGGCGGGCCGGGGCGGGCCGCGCCTTGCGCTCCCCGACTGCCAGCTCCACACGTATACCGGCAGGGTCGGTGAACCAGCGCAGATGAGTGGCTCCGCGGAGCTCGGCCTCGTCCTCGGCGCCGTCCTGGACCGCGAATCCGGCGTCGGTCAGCCGCCGGGTGATCCTGTCGAGTTCGGCGGGTGAGTCAACGATCCACCCCAACTGTCGCGGGCTGTCCTGCTCGGACGGGTGGAGCGCGAGACGATACTTGAACTCGTCGAGTTCCAGTAGCGCCACGTCCTCCGTACCGATCTTGTCGAAGGTGGCTCCGACACCCAGCGTTCGACTGAACAGGTCGGTCCAGGCATCGACGTCGGTGACGTCGAGTCCGACATAGCCCAGCTTGCGAACACCCATGGCGGCCTTACTCCTTCGTTGCGGCGGCTGCTGCTCCGCCCCTGAGGAACTCACGGACGATGTGGTTGAACTCGGGGGCCCGCTCGTACTGCACCCAATGTCGGCAGTTCGGCAGCACCCGGAGCTCCGCGTCGGGAATGCCCCGCAGGATCGTCGGCGCCCAGGTCAGCGGTACGGTCTGGTCCTCCCGCCCCCACACCAGCAGCGTGGGCGCTGCCACGCGGGCCAGGTCCGGCGTCAGATCGCCGAAATTCGGAGGGATCGGCAGCTCCGGATGGGCCTTGAGACTCGACTCGTACCGCTCGTCGATGAGGGCGTCGGTCGCAAGGGTCTGGTCGTACACCATGAGACGTACGAACTCTGCCATGTCCTCACGTGAGGGCTTCGCGGCGGCCATGTAGCCGAAGAGCTTCTCAAGCCCGACGGGCCACGAGGGCGCGTCCTTCGGGAGGACTCCCCCGGGTGCCATGAGAACGAGCCGGTCGACACGGTCCGGGCGGGTCATGGCAATCCGCATCGCCACGCCACCGCCGTAGGAATTACCGACCAGGTGGGCTCGTTCGATCCCCAGCGCCGTCATCGCACGCAGCACTCGGTCGGCCGCGTGGAAGATCAGCGGTTCATCGGATACCGGCCGCGGAGAATCACCCCAGCCCGGGAGGTCCACCACGATATTGCGGTAGTCCCCGAAAGCCGCAAGATTCGCACCGAAATTACTCATTCCGGTGGCACCCGGCCCCGAGCCATGCAGCCAGACAACAGGAGTGCCCGTACCCGACTCCACATACGCGAGTTCCGCGTCCCCGACGTCCAACGTGCTGGTCATCCCCACACCTCCGACCCATCCACTGTATGTAACGCTCACTCTACATCAGCGGTCAGTGAAATCCAATCAGTGATCAGGACTTCCCGCATCCACACAGCCCGCAGGACCCCCGTCCACTCAAAACGCGAACCGCCCCGAGATGACTCGGGGCGGTACCGGTTCCACACCGGTGGGACGCGAGGGGAAACCGCTACTTACTCACGCTTCACCGACGCCGGAAGCCGCGCCATTCGTCAGGCCGCGCTCACTCGCGAGACCGCGCACCAGGGAGATGAACGAGGCGACGTTCGAGCTGTAGCTCATGCCGTCGAAGCTGTTGGCTACGGACAGCCCGTCCGTCATGGCCCGGCCGACGACGGCGAGCTGCGCCACGAAGGCGTGCTCCTGCTCGCTGCCTCCCGCGGCGAAGACGGGGGTGAGGGCATCCACCCAGGAGGCGTGGGCCGAGTCACGGATGCGGCGCACAGTCGTCCGCACCATCTCGACGTCCTTGTGCGGGCCCACACTGATGGCCAGCAGAAGGCGGAGGTAGTCCGGCCGCTGGTCCAGCGACGCGCACGCCTTGGTGATCCATGCCTCGAAACGCGGGAGCGGATCAAGGTCGTCGAACGAGGACGGGGCCGGGAACTGGGCGTGCGCCTCCTCGAAGGATCGCTCGAGAAGTGCTGCCAGAACGCCGAGTTTGTTTCCGAAGTGGTAGTAGATCGAACTGGCCGGCAGCCCTGACTCCGTACACAGGTCTGAAATGGCCATACCGTCGTAGCCCCGGCTCGTGACGAGGGTACGTGCCGCGTCGAGGATGACGTCGCGGCTGCTCGGGGTGGCAGCGGACAATGCGGGTTCCCTCACCTTTGCCATAGATCCATGATAGGCCCGACAGGGTATGCGACGGACTCACGCCCACTTGCGGTAGTCGTCGTAGGGCAGCGGGTGGTCGACAGGCACAACGCGGGAGTTGACCGTCGTCAGGCAGCCCGGGCAGAACAACTGACGGAAGACCACTTCCCTGTCGACATACACGGACGGGTCGTGCCAGATGTGCGGACCCGCGTCGGTCGGGGGCGCGTCGCGGCGGGCGAGTGCCGCGACGAACGCGCCGTGCTCAAGTGGTCCGATGGTGGTGCGGCAATGCAGGCACACGACGGTCCTGCCTTCCGGATTCTCCGTGAAGGCGAGGTTGTCGTCGAGCCGGTGGACACCGTCGAGGTCCAGCGTGCCGATGGGCGCGAGCTCCGTGCCGGGCAGACCTGCGCCCGTCGCCCGACCCTGCCGCAGCCGCCCGCGCGTCTCCTCGGTCGCGGCCACGTCCACCGCTCGGGAGTCGTCCTGGAGGACGACACCGTAGACGTCCCTCGCCGCCTCGACCGAGACCCGCGCCTGAAGTACGTCGTCGTGCACGGTCTCTGCCGGACGCAGCAGTGGGTCGCCGTATCCTCCGCCCGCCTGCCAATGCAGATAGAGCGCGTCATCGGGGCCGAGGGTCGATTCTCCCTCGCAGGGCAGCACCTCGATGTCGCCGCCGACATCGTCCAGGCCGGCGGGAATCACCGTCGCCCCGGCGAGCTGCGGCCTGTCGATGCCACGCACCACGAGGTCGAGCTGGGAGTTGCCCGGGTATCCGCCGGCCAGGCCGACATTCTGGTTCGCGACCTTGCCCGTTCCGGAGATGACCAGTGACAACGTTCCGCTCTGGTCCGGGTGCTGCACGTAGCAGACGGAGCCGCTCATCCCGCCCCGCTGCCGGCCGGGCCCGCCTGAGTCGGTCTGCTCACGACGCCACAGGGCGACCAGCGGGTAGAGGTACTCGGTCATCTCGACGTCGGGTGCCCGCGCGGAGGGGATGATGAGCCGGCCGCCGGTGTCCACGCCGTCGTGGTGCACCTGCGCCCCGTAGCCGCCGGCCATGACGTCGAAGATGGGTGACACGAAGCCCTTGCTGCCGCCTCCGCGGACGTCGACGCCGGAGACCACGCAGAGGTCAGTGGTTCCGTTGCAGATCGACTGAACGTCCTCGCGATGGTCGGGTTCGGCGTCCAGCATCCTGGCAATCACCTCGGCGACCAGGTTGCCCGATCCCCACGCCGGACCGAACGGCCCCTTGCCCACGGCTGCCGGGAACGAGGCGTTGGTGATGGTGTCCTCGTCCGTGATGATCTCGAAGCAGCGCATCAGTCCGCCCGCTGCCCAGGGAATGGTCCCGGCCAGCAGGGGCAGCATCGTGAAGACGATCCCGGCCCGCAGTCCCGGGTAGGGGCAGTTGATGATGCCGGTCTGCCCGGCCGTGCCGCGGAAGTCGAAGACCAGCCGGTCCGCTTCCTTCGTCATCGCGACCTTGATGGCGTGCAGGTCGCGGTCGCCGGTCTGCGACTGCTCCTGGTATCCGACCGCGGTCCAGGTGCCGTCGGGCAGGGTCTTCAGCTTGGCCCGCAGACGGCTTTCAGCGTCGTCCATCATCCGCCGCATGACGGCCTTGACGGTGTCGGCACCGTACTTGTCGATGAGCCGGAGGATCTGGTCCGCCGCGTTCTTGTTGGCGGCGATCTTGGCACGCAGGTCGAGCCCCACCATGTGCGGCAGCCTCGACCTACGGACCCAGGCATCGGCCACGTCGCGCTGGAGCACGCCGTCCCGGACCACCTTCATGGGCGGTGTGGGCACCGCCTCACCGAACACGTCCTGGGCCGAGGGGCTGAAGGAGCCCGGCCGCGGACCGCCGAGGTCGACCTGGTGGGCGATGGCCGTAGTCCAGCCGAACAGCTTGCCGTCGTGGAAGATCGGGGCGAGCACCGCGGCGTCGTTCTGGTGCAGCCCGCCGCCGATCCACGGGTCGTTGCAGAGGAACATGTCGCCCTCGGCGATGCCGGGGTTGTCGCTGCGGTTGCGCAGTGTCCAGACGATGGCCAGGTCCATGGAGCCGATGAGGCCCACGTTGTAGGCGCCGACCTGGACCTGCTCACCGAGCTCGTCGCAGATGGAGAAGTTGAAGTCGTTGGACTCGGTGACGACGTGCGAGCCCGACATCCGCCGCAGGGTCTCCCCCATCTCCTGGGTGATGGCCCACAGACGGTGCCGGACGACCTCGTACGTCAGCGCGTTGACCTGGCCGACCTGTTCGTCGTCGATCTGGTGCAGCGGCAGCGTGGCCGGGATCTGCCGGAGCAGTTCCTCGCGTGGAACGGGCCGGCTGGTGAACTCGTCCGCTCCGGGAATCTTCGATGCCATGGAAGGTGTCCTCACTGGTAGCTGAGCACGAGGTTGCCGAGACGGTCGACGCGACCGGTGACCCCGGCGGGAACCACCACCACGGTGGTCGGGACGTCGACGATCGCCGGTCCAGTGATCTCGTGACCGGCACGCAGCCGGGCGTAGTCGTAGACGGGGGTGGGCACGAAGCCGGTCTGGGAGTCGAGGCAGACGCCCCGCGTGTCGAGCAACGCCTCGGCGGGATCGGGGCCGTCGGCCTGCGCGACGTCCGGCAGAATGACCGGGAAGTCGAGGCTGGCCTTGGCCCGCGCGCGGTAGGTGATCGCTTGTACACCCGCTTCGCGGTAACCGGCCCCCGACCCGTTGATGCGCTCGTACTGTTCCTCGAAGCGCTCCAGGATCTCGTCACCGGTGCGTTCAGTGAATCCGCCGTCCGGGAGGGTGGTCGCAAGCTCGTTGACCTGCATCGAGTAGCGGAGGTCGACCTCGCGCTGCATGGTCACGTCCTGGAACTTGACCTTCTGGCGGTCGAGCGCGCGCTGCAGATCGGCTTCGAGCCGGGCGTAGTGGGACTCCAGCACGGTGTGCTCGACCGGGAAGGAGGAGGGATCGGAGAGCTCGGCGCTCAGGACGACGTCCGAGGCCGCGAGCCCGTAGGCCGAGAAGGCGGAGGCGACGGGACCGAGGGGGACGACCACCTCGCTCACGCCCAGGTCGTGGCAGTACCCGGCGCAGTGGGCCGGGCCGGCACCGCCGAAGGCGTAGGCGACGAAATCGCGGGGGTCATAGCCTGCCTGGACGACGGCCCGGCGCAGAAGGTCTCCCGCCTGTGCGTTCTGCACCTCGTGGATGGCGATGGCGGCTTCTTCGACGGTGAGACCCAGGGGTTCGGCGACATGCTCACGGATCGCCTCGCGTGCCAGGTCCATCCTGAGAGGCTTCCTGCCGCCGAGCAGCCCGTGGGGGCTGAGGATGCCGAGAACCAGGTTGGCGTCGGTGTTGGTGGGCCGGGTGCCTCCGTTGCCGTAGCAGGCGGGACCGGGGACGGCTTCGGCACTCTGCGGACCCAGCCGCAGGTTTCCGCCGTCGTCCACGGAGGCGAGGGCGCCGCCGCCGGAGCCGATCGTGTGCACTCGGATGGTCGCCGCGTTGATCGGATACTGGTTGACGATGGAACCCGGCGCCATGACCGGTTCCCCGTCGACGATGAGGCCCGCCAGGAAGGTCGTTCCGCCGACGTCGGTGGTGATGACATTGCGGTGTCCGAGTTGTTCGGCCATCCGCATGCCGCCGATGACGCCTCCGGACAGAACCGAACCGACCGTGGTGATGGCGTGCTCCGGTGCGCGGTCGGCCGTGATGGTCCCTCCCTCGCTCTGCATCACCAGCAGCGGACCCCTGAGCCCGTTCTCCTCCAACTGCCTCTGCAGCGGAGTCAGGTACATGCGCAGCCGCGGCCCGATCTGGGCGTTCATGATCGTCGTGGAGGTCCGCGAGAACTCCCGGATGCGTGGACTGACCTCCGACGAGAGGGTCACGTACATGTCCGGGGCGATCTCATGGATCAGCTCGCGGACGCGCTCCTCGTGGGCCGCGTTCTTGAAGGACCACAGCAGGCAGACGGCAATCGCCTCGACCCCCTGGTCCACGAGGGACCGCGCGACCTCGCGCACCTCGTCCTCGTCGAGGGGGACCAGCACCTTGCCCGCGTGGTCGATCCGCTCGGTGACCTCCAACGCCCGGTGCTTGGGAATCAGCGGAGTGGGCTTGCGCTGGCGGAGCGTGTCCTGCACCTCGTGGGCGGCCCTCCCGAGGGTGCGCCCCTCGGCGTTCATGATGTAGATCGCGTCGCGGTGACCCTTGGTGGCGATCAGGCCGACGTCGGCCACCGTCCCCTGGACCAGGGCGTTGATCGACGCGGTCGTGCCGTGGGCGATGTAGTCGGTCTGCGCGAGCAGCTCACCGACGCCGATGCCCAGTTCACCGGCGATGTCCTCGATCGCCCGCATGACGCCGACCTCGCGATGGGGCGGGGTCGTCGGTGTCTTGGCCGAGACGATGCGGCCGGCACCGTCCGAGGCGACGGCGTCGGTGAACGTGCCGCCCACGTCGATGCCCAGTGCGTATGACATGTGCCTTCTCCCGGTCTTCTACTGCTCGTGGGCGGCGGGGCGCCCGGTGACTGTGTGCAGGAGCTCCCCGGGGGAGGCGTGCGCCTCCCCCATCCAGGCCACGTGCTGGTCGGGGCGTACGAGGAGCAGTGCGGCGGGGTAGCGGTCGGGCCACCGCGCGGGCAGGTCGACCACGTCGAGGGGGATGCCCCGCTCGCGCGCCGCATCGGTCCAGGCACCCACGTCGACGCCGTCGTCGGTGCGCAACAGGGTGAAGTCGGGCCCGAGCGCGTCCAGCACCGACCGGTCGTCGTCGAGCCAGGCGTGCGGCAGGCGGAAACCCGCCTGGGCACGCTCCTGGAACCCCTTCATGTCGATCGCGGCCTGCTGCTCGCCTCCGACCACCAGCGGTGAATCCGCGTAGTGGTATCCGAAGCTGAAACCGTCGGGCGAGTACCGGTGCGGCTCCGTCGTCGCGAGTCGTCCGGCGAACTCCGCACGGGCCCTCTCACCGTCCGGACCGGGAAGGTGGATGTCCGGCGACACGTCCGCGAAGGACGCGCGCGCGGCCGAGCCCACGGCACCCGCGAACTGCTCCCCCACCGGTTTGCGTTCCTTCTCGTACGCGTTCAGCAGTTCCGGGGGTGCCCACCCGTGGTGGACCGCCGCCAGCATCCAGCCCAGCGTCACGGCGTCCTGGATGCCGGCGTTCATGCCGAACCCCCCCACGGGGATCCAGATGTGTGCCGCGTCTCCCGCGAGGAATACCCGGCCGTCGTGGTACCGGTCGGCCACCATCTGACGGCCGGTCCACCGCACCAGGCCGAGGACCTCGTGCTCGACCTCCGCACCCACGGCCTCCCGCAGCAACTGCTCCGGGTCCTCCTGGTCGGTGTCGTGATCGGGCGGAAAGGCGACGTGGTTGAGCCACAGCTCGTCGCCGTCGATGGCGATCATGGACGCGAGCCGCCGGTTGTGGGTCCAGGTCGTCCAGGCCGGGTCGCGCGCGATGATGCGGCCCAGCTCGGGGGACCGTACGAAGGTCGAGACGAACTTCTGGATCGCGTCGACGCCGGAGTAACGGATCCCGAGCTGACGGCGGACCGTGCTGTGTGCGCCGTCGCAGCCGACCACGTAGGCGCACCGCAGGACGCTGGTGGTGCCGTCGCGGTCCACGACGGCCTCGACATGATCCTCGTGCTGGCGCAGCTCCACCAGCCGCACCCCGCGTTCGATCTCCAGCCCGGGAAGGGTATTCGCGTGCCGTTCCAGGACGGGTTCGAGGAACAGTTGCGAGATCCTGTGCTGAGGCTCCGGTGTGGGCCACTCCTCCTTGCCGACACCGGCCAGCACGTCACCGGCCGAGAGCATGTCCATGCGGAAGATCTCTTCGCCGAGCAGCGTCGTGCGGTACTGGATGGAGGGCGGGTAGTCCTCCGGAAGTCCGGCCCGCCGGACTTCGCCGGCCAGCCCGAGCCGCCGGAAGATCTCCATGGACCGGGCGGACGTGGTATTGCACCGAGGATTGACGGTCCGCTGTTCGGTCGCCTCCACGACACGGCAGGCCACACCGCGGCGGGCGAGGTCGATGGCGAGGGTCAGACCCGCGGGTCCTGCCCCGACGACAAGGACGTCGACTCGGTCCTCTCTCCTGATGCTTGGCTGCTTCACGCGCTCAGAAACTCCTCTACCAGGGCGCAGAACTCGTCCGGCCGATCGACATGGATCCAGTGCCCGGCTCCCGGCACCACCTTGAGGTGCCCATGGGGAAGGGCGTCGGCCAGGCGCTCGGAGACACCGACCGCCGAGACCCGGTCGCACGCTCCGTGCAGGGCCAGGACCGGGGTACGGACCATCGAGAGGTCGACGGGGGACGGTCCGTCGGCGACATCCGTGAACATGGACCGGAAGGCTGCTTCGGCACCGGGGCGCCGCGCCTGCTCAAGCCGGAGTGGCGTGAGGGAGTCGAGGAGTTCCGCGTGGGCGTCCTCGTCCGCGACCAGCCGGCTGAGCGTGGCCCGCATGGACTGCTCGGTCGGCCGGTCGTAGAAGGGAACGGCGGGAGGCAGTGGTCCAGTTCCCGCGCCGCCCATGAGGACCGCGCGCTCGACCCGGTCGGGCGCCTCGGCCATGAGAGCCAGGGCGGCGGCTCCGCCCGCGGCCGAGTTGCCGAGGACGTGCACACTCTCGAGGCCTTCGCGGTCGAGGAGACGCAGGACCTGACGGGCCCGTGCTTGTGCCCAGGCCCGTGGGCCCTGGAGCGGGCCGTCGCCCGCCTCACCGGCTGCGATCTGTGTGCCGAAGCCGAGCAGGTCGGGAGCGAAGTACCGGAACCCGGCCGCGAGCCTGGTGCGCACCGTGGCCCAGTTGCTCGTGGCGTCTACGCCCGGCCCACCACCGTGGAGCAGAACGAGGGCGGGTTTCCGTCCGGTCCCCGCACCCGACGGGGCCGCATCCTGCGACATGGCCGACACTCGACCGCCTCCTGTATTGATCGTACGTTACACGTATTGCGCTTCCGACAACTGGTTCCCCTGCATTCGCCGGCCGGCACGGCTCTATCTACGGTTCAACCGCGGAGAGGCAGGGAATTCGCTTCCGTCGGCTCATTTATGCGACAGCGCCTTTTGGAGCTTCGGTCGCGGCCGGTGCCGGCCTTGCATCCACACTGCCCACCTGTGCTCCGCGCAGCAGGAAAATCGTCGCCGCGGCGCCGACGAGAGCCGGAACGGCAAAGATCCGGAACATTGACTCCGGAGCCCATCCGCTCTCCAGCAGGAAACCGGCGAGCAGTGGGGCCAATACGGCACCGAGCCTGCTCACGGCCACGGCGATGCCGAGCGCGGTCGCACGGGCATGGGCCGGGTACAGCGTCGGGATGATGACGTTGAGTCCCGCCACCGAGCCGTTGAGGAGGAAGCCGACGAAGACCGCGACGACGAGCGCGGCGCCCAGAGACCCGAGCGTCACCGAGAAGAGCACCAGCGCAACTGCGGAGACGAGGAAGTACGCGGCAGTGAGCCGATGGGACTCGACGCGAGACAGCAACAAGCCCAGCGAGATGACACCCACGACTCCGCCGAGGCTGAAGAGTACGCCACCGCTGAGGCCCTGCTGGCTGGACATGCCCGCCTCCAGCAGCAGCGTGGGCGTCCACGAACTCGCGAAGTAGAACACGGTCATCGCCGTGGTGAAAGCGACCCAGACCAGCACCGTACGGAGGGCGTTGCCTCCACGGAACAGGGCATCGACCGCCACTCCCCGCGACGACCCGGTCTCCTGCTCTGGCAGCTCGTCGACCTGCGGGTGTCCGATGGAGAGGAGAATCCGGTTGAGCCTGGCCAGCGCGCCCTCGGGGCGGCGGGAGACGAGGTAGTCCATGGACTCGGGCAGGAAGCGCAGTCCGAGTGCGAAGAGGACCGCCGTGGCGATGCCTCCGAACAGGAAGACCGCACGCCAGCCGACCGGACCCAGCAGAAGACTGGTCGTGATGCCGGCGATGACCGCGCCCAAGCCGTAGCCCGTCGTGATCAGCGCTACGACCAGTCCTCTGCGCTTGTTGTTCGCGTACTCGGAGGCGAGTACGGGAAGACTGGCCGCCATCACACCCACCGCCGCGCCGGTCACCAGCCGGGCGGCGAGGAGCTGGCCGAAGTCCTGGGACACGGACGCCGCCAGCATCCCCAGCGCGCCCATGGCCAGCCCCCCGAGGGTCAGCCGGCGGCGGCCGACACGGTCGGCGAGAGGAGCGAGGAAGAGTGCTCCGAAAGCCATACCCGCCAGCCCACTGCTGAGCAGAACGCCCAGCTGCGACGGGGAAAGGCCCCATTCACGAGAGATCGCGGGACCTACGAAAGAGGTGGCCAGGAGGTCGAACCCGTCCAGCAGGTTCATCCCGAGGCACAACACGACTGCCTGAATCTGTGCGCGGCTCATGGGCGCGCTCTTGACCTGCTCGACAATGCTCACGGAAACCTCGCCTCGTTGCGACGCCTGACGCGGCCTTCATGGAAGGCCGATGAGCTGAGGAGTTGAGGCCGACCGTGCGGTGCTAACCGCCTGGCCACCTGTATGTAACGCTCACTCTACATAGACGTAACTGAGGTGGCTAGGTTTGTGTCCTGTATTCATTTGGACCGGCCGCCTGCGCTCCGGCGGCTCCGGGCGACACCGAGGTTTCAGGACCCCACCGGCAGGGAGATCGCGCGGAAGACGTTGTCCGGGTCGTAACGGCGTTTCACCGCGAGCAGCCGCTCGGTGTTCGCACCGTAGGCGTGTGCGACCTGTGCGACCTCGTCCCTTCCGAGCAGGTTGGGGTAGCCGCCCGGCAGGGCCTCGGGCTCCAGGGCACTGGTCAGGTTGCTGGCCCAGGCGCGGTGCTCCGATGCCCGGTCGTCGTCGGGTTCCCACAGCGCGATGATCTCGATCATGAGGTGCGGGTCACGGTTGCCGAAAGCCGTCCGGGTCACGGGTACGCGCGCCGCGGCACCGTGCAGGCTGTGCACGGACACGGCCGAGTAGGGCGAGGTGAGGGTGGAACCCGCGAGGGTCAGCACGTCACGCACCCCCACGGTCAGCGACGAGACCGAACGAGGTCGGATCTCGACATGCCGGCCGAAGGGGAACTGCGCATCGATACCCGCGAGCATCTCGGGCATCGTGGTGGGTCCCAGCTGCGAGACGAGAGGCGTACCGAGGGCGTCGAGCCCCGCGAGAGCACGCCTTCCCGCCCCGGCGTCGTGACCGCTCCAGGTCGGGGCGAGGAACACGACGGGGTCGTCGTCCTTGGGACCAGGCAGGACGCCGAACTGCACGGTCAACTCGTCCGGACTCCCGGCCAGGAAGTCCGACAGCCCGGCCAGGACACTAGCCGCCTGGTCCCACTGATACATCACCATGCCCGACAGCACGGACTCCACGGCATGCAGACGTACGCGCATCGAGGTCACGACCCCGAAGTTCCCGCCGCCGCCCCGCAGTGCCCAGAACAGATCGGGTTCCCGTTCCTCGTCGACGGTGACGAGCGTGCCGTCGGCGAGGACGACGTCCGCGGACAGCAGGTTGTCCAGGGCGAGCCCGAAGCGACCGCTGAGCGGTCCGTAGCCGCCGCCGAGGGTGAGCCCGGCCATACCCACGGAACCGGCGGAACCCGTCGCCGCGGTCAGCCCGAAGGGCTGGGCGGCGGCGACGACATCGGCGGCCGTGGCTCCTCCCTCGACCTCGGCGACCCCTGCCAGCGGATCCACCGTCACTCGTCGCAGGCCGGAGAGGTCAATGGTCAGGCCCCGGTCGCTCAGCGCCCGGCCGGCCCAGTCGTGACCACCACCGCGCACCGACAGCGGTACACCGGCCTCCCGCGCCGCCAGCACGGCGTCCCGGGCCTCGGCCGGGGAGGCACAACGGACGATGACACCGGGGCGGGCGGACACGGCGCCGTTCCATATGCGGCGGCCGGCCTCGTACTCCGGTCCCGCGGTGACCACTTGACCTGTGCGGATGGTCCGCCGCAGCGTGTCGGTGAGACGGACGAGTCGTTGGTGAGTCATCTCGGGCATGGCACCTCTCATGTGGATTGCGACAACGGCGTTCGTAGCTGCACCGGGATACGGTCAACCGATGTCACCGGACACTGCGGGCAGCGTCCTCGATCGTCTCCGTCACCGCGCCGGGACGGCTGATCATCACGGCATGGGAGGCGTTGACCTCGGTGATGTGTGAACCGGCCCGCTTCGACATGAAGCGCTGGACGTCAGGAGCGATCGCGTGGTCCTGGCGAGTGATCAGGCTCCACGAGGGTACGGTGCGGAATGCCTCGTCGACGCTGGCGTCCGAGACGGCCTTGGTGTTGGCGGGCCGCTGGGCGGCCGCCATGCTGGCGGCGGTGGTCCTGTCGACGTCGCCGGCGAAAACATCCCGGAAGTGGTCCGGATCGATGGACACGTCGGTGCCTCCCGGCACGGACGTCGAGACCAGGGGTATGGGCGGCGACGACTGGGCGGCCAACTCACCCACGGTCTCCCCCTTCGCGGGGATGAAGCCGGCGATGTAGACAAGCGCCTTGACGTCGGGGTCCGAGGCGGCCGAGTTGGTGATGACCGCGCCGCCGTAGGAATGACCCACCAGCACCACGGGGCCATCGATGGTGGACAAGTAGCTCGAAACGTAGGCGGTGTCGTCGGTGAGCCCCTGCAGCGGGTTGGCGATAGCCCGCACCGGATAGCCGTCCTTGCGCAGTCGCTCCATGACCGGAGCCCAACTGGAGGAGTCCGCCCACGCGCCATGCACGAGGACGACGGTCGGCTTCGGAGACGAGTGCTTCTCGCCGCTCGCCGCCGCCACGCCGGGCGCGGTGGCGGCACCGAGCAGAGCGAATGCGGCCGCGGTGAGCGCGAGGCGACGCGAGATACGAATGCGCACGTTATATCCCTTGAGTATTCGAGACTCGTCCTCGAAGGAGAACGTTCGGTCGCATCATTAGAAGGGCAGATCGGAGCTCTTGTCAATACCGAACGTTCTGCCTCATACTTTGATAGCCTGACTTGATGAACCCAAACCAAGACAGCGGAGGCACCTCCGAGGCCAGAACACGGCTCCTCAACACAGCCACCAAGATCTTCTACGCGGAAGGGATCCATTCCGTCGGCATCGACCGCATCACCGTCGAGGCCAAGGTGACCCGGGCCACCCTGTACCGGCACTTCACCGGCAAGGAAGATCTCGTCCTCGCCTACCTCAACCAAGCCGACCAGGCGATCCGCGCACAGGTCGCTGCCGCCCGGGCGAGCAGCGAGTCAGGCGTCGCCCAAGTCCAGGCCGTCGCCCAGTCCATCGCCAACAGTATTCAGTCCCCCGGTTTCCGGGGCTGCGCCTTTCTCAACGCCGCCGCCGAATACCCCGATCCCGCCCACCCCATCCACCAGTTCATCCTGACCCACCGCCAGTGGTTCCTGAACAGCGTCACGGAGCTGCTCGCCCAGACCAGCGACGCGCCCGCCGGCCCGCCCGCACGACACCTCGTCATGCTCAGGGACGGCGCCATGGCGGCCGGCTGCCTCTTCGACCCCGAACTGGTATCCAACACCTTCCTGACCGGTGTCGAAGGACTCCTCCGGAAGCGCACCGACTCCGTCACCGCACCGGAGAATGCCCCCTCCCTCATCAGCGCCACGGATCAGGCGCCCTGACCCGCCCACCCCAGTACCGACGGACGACGCGGAGACGCGGAGGACCCCTTCACCGGGGTCCCCGCTCACAACCAGGAACTCCCCCACCCCGATCGTCCTTGGCGCTCCCCTCGCACCCTGCACCGATTCACCGGGGGGTGAAACCCGCCCGAGGCAGCGACTCACCCACATAGTTGCCTCAAGCAATAACATTGGAGATTCATGTGGCCGAGACCACCGTGTTCGCGGAGTTGCTGCGCCAGCTGAGCGCCGTCGGTTCCGTACGCCGAGAGCTGGGCCGGGCCCTTCCATCCGGCTGCTCCGAAGGCTGCGCCACAGTGCTGGCCCTGCTGGGCCACCACGGCGCCATGCGCCTCGGCCGGCTCGCCGAACTGCAGAACGTCGACGTCTCGGTCACCAGCCGTCACGTCGCCCAACTCGCCATGCAGGGCTGGATCGAACGCAAGCCCGATCCGGCCGACCGGCGCTCACGCATCCTGCGCCTGACCTCCGAAGGCCGCGCCCGGCTCGCCGAAATCTCCGAGGCGCGCTCGCGGGAACTTGCCGCGCGGCTGGCCGACTGGAGCAACGAGGACGTCCTCGGGCTGGCGCGGTTGCTGGCACGGCTCCGGGCCGACTTCGACACTCCGTGGGACGGACAGCACACGTACGCACACCCGCCCGAGGATGCCCTGCGGTCCCATACCCCGGCTGCCTGACAGCCGTCACCCGACATCACGTACCAGACAAGGAACCGTACCCCATGACAATTCCCGACACAGGTGTGCAGGAGCACTCCCACCAGGAGGGAGGGACCGCCCACGAGCCGATGACCCACGCGCAGATCATGCGCGCCCTCTCCGGACTACTGCTCGGCCTGTTCTGCGCGATCCTCTCCTCGACCGTCGTCACCAACGCACTCCCACGGATCATCAACGACCTCGGTGGCGGTCAGAGCGCCTACACCTGGGTCGTCACCTCGTCACTCCTCGCGGTGACCGCATCCACACCTCTGTGGGGCAAACTCGCCGACCAGTTCGACAAGAAGATCCTTGTCCAGTCGGCCCTCGTTGTCTTCGTCATCGGCTCCTTGGTGGCCGGATTCGCCCCGAACTCGGCCACGCTGATCACCGCTCGGGTCATCCAGGGCCTGGGCGGCGGCGGTCTGTCCGCTCTCGGACAGATCGTCCTGGCCGCGATGATCGCGCCTCGCGAGCGCGGCCGGTACTCCGGCTATCTGGGCGCCACCTTCGCCGTCGCCACCGTCGGTGGCCCGCTGCTCGGTGGAGTCATCACCGACACCAGCTGGCTCGGCTGGCGCTGGTGCCTGTTCGTCGGCGTCCCGTTCGCGGTCGTGGCGTTGATCGTCCTCCAGCGCACCCTGAATCTGCCGGTGATCAAGCGCCAGGTCAAGGTCGACTGGGCCGGCGCCTTTTTCGTCACCGCCGCCGTGTGCACGCTGCTGATCTGGGTCACCTTCGCCGACGACAAGTACTCCTGGCTGTCGTGGCAGACCTACACGCTGGTCGGCGCCGCGATCCTGCTGACCCTGGTCTTCCTGCTCGTGGAGACGAGGGCCAGCGAGCCGATCATCCCGCTGCGCCTGTTCCGCAACCCGACCATCGCCCTCGCTTCCGTCGCCTCCCTCTTCGTCGGCATCGCCCTCTTCGCGGGTACCGTCTTCTTCAGTCAGTACTTCCAGCTCGCCCGCGGTGCCTCGCCGACCATGTCGGGCGTCATGACGATCCCGCTCATCGCCGGCCTGTTCGTGTCCTCCACCGTCTCGGGCCGACTCATCACCCGCACCGGGAAGTGGAAGGGCTGGCTGCTGGCGGGCGGCGCACTGCTCACGGCGGGCCTGGGTCTGCTGAGCACCATCCGCTACGACACCCCATACCTCTACATAGCGTCGTACATGGCCCTGGTGGGGCTCGGCGTCGGCATGACCCTCCAGAACCTCGTGCTCTGCACTCAGAACCAGGTGGCCGCGAGCGACCTCGGTGCCGCGTCCTCCACGGTCACCTTCTTCCGCTCACTCGGCGGGGCCGTCGGTGTTTCGGTGCTCGGCTCGATCCTCACCACCCGCATCGGCCACCACGCCCTCACGAGCATCGCTCAGCTCAGCCCGCAGGACCAGGCCACCGCCGCACGGGTATCAGGAAGCGGCCAACTCCCCGATCTCTCGGTGCTGCCGGCCACTGTTCGCACCTGGCTGGAAGGCGCCTACGGCCACGGCATCGGCGACATCTTCCTGTACGTCGCCCCGGCGGCCCTGATCGCCTTCCTGGTCACGCTGTTCATCAAGGAGGTCCCACTGCGCGCCTCCAGCGGCCTGGCTCAGACCCCGGAGACGGAGCCCACGCCCTGAACCCGCTCCGGCGGAAGGCGGCGCCCTGAGTCGCTCCCCCGTGGGGTCTTCGAGACCGTCGAGGGGTTGGGTACGGCGGCTACCGTCCCGACGACCGCGCGTCGTACGCGTGCTGCGCCGATAGGACCTCGTCACTGTGCTCAATCGTCCATTCGTGCAGGCGTGTGAATGGGTCGCGGAACGACTCGCCCAGTGGCGTGAGGGAGTACTCGACGCCGAGCGGGGACGTTTCGAGCACCCGGCGCTGGATCATGCCGTTGCGTTCGAGCCTCCGCAGCGTGTGGGTCAGCACCCGCTGTGTGACGCCCTCCAGCTGTCGTTTGATCTCGTTGAACCGCGTCGGTTGCTCCAGGACCGCCATGACCATCATCGACCACTTGTCGGAGATCTGGTCGAGGATGGGGCGGCTTGGGCACTCGGCGCTGAATCGCGGCAGGTGGTGGGGCCGGAGGGGTGCGGATTCGGTATCCATCAGGATCCTTGGTTGTTGAAAAGTGCGTTATTGACCGGTCTCGGCACAGAGCCCAGGGTAGGTATGCATGGCAAACCTACTGGCTCATCGCACACCTTGGACCATTCATGAACCCGGACCGGTACACGACGCTTCGTGTCGCCCTCGATGACGGAGTCGCGTGGATCACCCTGGACAATCCCCCCGTCAACGTGCTCAGCGGAACCCTGATCCGCGAACTGCACGACGTCCTCGGGATACTGCGGGACGACCGCTCGGTCCACGTCATTGTCTTCTCCAGCGCCAACCCCGAGTTCTTCATCGCTCACGTCGACATCCACATCCTCGACGAAATGGACGAGCTGCGGGTGATCGCCGACCGCAACCCCGACGCCAATCTCTTCCAGGGCATCGGTGAGCTGCTGCGTCACCAGCCGCAGGTGACGATCGTCAAACTGGCGGGCAGGGCGCGAGCCGGAGGCGCCGAGTTCGTCGCGGCGGCCGACATGACCTTCGCCGCGCGGGAAACCGCGGGGATCGGTCAGAGCGAGGTGCTGATGGGCATCGTGCCGGGCGGCGGAGGAACGCAGTACTTGCGCGAGCGGGTGGGGCGCAACCGGACGCTGGAATTGCTGCTCACCGGTGACCTGGTGGATGCGGACACTGCGGCCGCCTACGGATGGATCAACCGTGCGGTACCCGCAGCCGAGCTGGACGCGTTCGTCGACGGGGTGGCTAGGAAGATCGCCGCGCTCCCCCCGGAGCTCATCGCCGCCGCCAAGCAGCTGGTGCCTCCGGCGGACCTGACCGACGGCCTGCGTGCGGAAAACGACGCATGGGCCGAGCTGGTGAGCGGGGCGCTGCCGGCACGGCTCATGACGGGGGCGTTGGAGCGCGGTGCCCAGACCCCGGCGGGCGAGCGCGATCTGGAGTCGGTCATGCGAAGCCTCGCTGCCGGCCTCTAGAAGGACAGCCACGGCGTGACAGAGGGCTCCGAACGAGATCCGCTCACGCCAGTGCCCTCGATCAGTGATCCCCGCGGCCGGTCGGACCAGCTGGGGTCAGCCGCACGCCGGCACTGTCCCAGCCGACTGCTGGCGAGGCAGTGATCTCGCGGCCGAGGAGACCAGACCACAGCGCGGTACTGACCCCCGCCGTGACGACGTGCACGGTCCTCTGACCAGTGCCGTGGACCGCGCCACAAGCAAGAGAAGACGCAAGCAAGAGAAGAGATGAACCAATGAGAGCAGCCCTCTACGACACCCCTGGCCCCGCGAAGGGCGTGCTGCGGGTGCTCGACGTCGCGCGCCCCGAGCCCGGCCCCGGCCAGGTCCGTGTCCGCGTCGCACTCTCCGCGATCAACCCGGGTGACATCTTCATGCGGCTGAACTCCACACCGCAGGATTTCCAGCCCGTCGGCGAACACACGGGCCGCATCCCTCACCAGGACGGCACAGGCACGATCGACGCGGTCGGCGCGGGCGTCGACCCGAGCCGGATCGGCGACCGCGTGTGGATCTGGATGGCCGGCGCAGGCCATCCGTGGGGGACCGCGGCGGAGTGGACCGTAGTGCCGTCCGAGCAGGCCGTTGTGCTGCCGGACGAGATCTCCGACGAGCTCGGCGCCTGTCTCGGCATCCCGGCGATGACCGCGCACTGGTGCCTGCACGCCGACGGCTCGCCCCGCGACCGCACGGTCCTCGTCGCAGGCGGTGCGGGCGCCGTCGGGCACTACGCGATCGAACTCGGCAAAGCCGCGGGCGCGCGGGTCGTGACGACGGTCAGCGGGCCGGAGAAGGCCGCGTCGGCCAGGGCTGCGGGTGCAGACCTCGTTGTGAACTACCGCAACGCCGACGCCGCACAGCAGATCCTCGACGGTGCCGGGCCTGTCGACCGGATCATCGAGGTCGCGCTGACCGACAACCTCGCACTGGATCTGGCCGTTTCCGGCCCGGGAGCAACCATCGTGACCTACACGGCGCAGCCCAACGACCCGGCACTGCCGGTCTTCCGTCTCATGTGGTCCAACCTGGTGCTGCGGTTCGCACTGTTCCTCACCGAACCGAGGGACGCGCTGCTCCGCTCCGCCGAAGAGATCACCGCGGCCCTGCGCGAAGGCGCTCTCACACCATTGCCGGTGCACTCCTTCGGCCTCGACGACGTGGCGCTCGCGCACGAAGCCGTCGAGAACCACATCACCGGGAAGGCGGTACTCGACTTGCGCTGACGGGACGTCACTTTGGCAAAAGTCGAGTGGCATTCCGACCAGCGGAGAGGCCACCACCTCGGGACCATTGACCGCCAAGCGCTGCGAGGGGTGCTGCCCGGACGGAAACGGAAGTCAGGCTACCCACTCCTTGAGTTGGCGCACGAGACCGGCGGGGTCGTCGCCGGTCGGGGTCACCTGGAGATTGGTGACGCCGGACTCGCGGAAAGCCTCAATCCGCTCCCGGACGTACGAGGCCGGGCCGACGAGGTTGATCTGTTCAAGGAGTTGGAATGGGACCTTGGCCTCGGCTTCCTTCTTCTTGCCGTCGAGGTAGAGGTCCTGGACCTCCTCGGCCTCGGCTTCGTAGCCGTAGCGTCGGACGAGGTCGTTGAAGAAGTTCTTGCCGCGGGCGCCCATGCCTCCGATGTAGAGCGCGAGCATCGGCCGAGCATGGTCGAGTACGTGCTTCACGTCCTCGCCGACAGCGACGATGCCACCGGCGACGACCTCCAGGAGCGCCAGGTTCTCGGAGCGCTTCGCGGTTCCCGTGGCGAGCGCGTCGCCCCATACCCCGGCGGCACCCTCGGGGGAGTACAGGAAAGGCAGCCAGCCGTCGGCGTACTCCGCCGCGCCTTCGACTGATTTCGGTCCCAGCGCGGCGACGTAAAGCGGAACCAAGGGGCGTGGCGGCTTGGTCATGATCCTCAGCGGCTCACCAAGGCCGGTGCCCTGACCGGCCGGAAGAGGGATCTCGAAGGAGCGGCCGCTGTAGTCGACCGCCTCGCGCCGCAGGACCGCGCGGATGATGTCGACGGTCTCCTTGGTACGGCCGGTCGACTGGACGAAGGGCATGCCGTGCCACCCCTCGATGATCTTCGGGTTGGAGGCGCCGAGGCCGATGACGGCACGGCCGCCGGACACGCTGTCGAGTCCGGCCGCGGTCGATGCGAGCATCGTCGGGGTGCGGGAGTAGACATTGAGGATAGCCGCGCCGATCTCCACGCTCGAGGTGCGGGCAGCCAGGTATCCCATCAAGGTTGGCGAGTCGTAGCCGTACCCCTCGGCGACCCAGACGGTGTCGAGCCCGGCGGCCTCGAGTCGAGTGATGTGATCGGCGGCCTCGCGCGGGTCGGTGCCGTAGGTGAGCATCGTCGAGATCTTCATGGTCCGCTTCATGAACAGTGCCTCACTTGGAAGTCGGCAAGTCCCATGGGCACTCCGCTCCCGAGGCCGGCTCGGGACGACTCTGGTTGTCGTTCCAGCATCCCGCTCAGCAGGGTGGTGTCGAAGCATCCGGGCAGCAGGGTATGGACGTGGATGTTCTGCCTGGCGACCTCCAGGGCGAGGGTCTTGGCGTAGCCGATCACTGCCGACCCCACCCCGACGGATGCCGCCATGCCGACGGCCGGGCGCTCGACGACGCCGGAGACCACGGTGAGGATGCTGCCGCCTTCGGTAGTCATGTACGGCAAGGCGGGCACGGATCTCACCATGTAGAAGAAGTGGCGCTCGAAGGCCTTCAGCCACACTTCGTTGGCGAGTTCGCTGATGCGCTGGATCGAGGGTCCGCCGTCGTTGGCGACCGGAACGTGAACGGCTGGACCGAACCGCTCAAGGGGTCGATGCGTGACTTCGGAGCATGCCGTCGTGGCGGGTGCCGAAGTCGCGGCGCCGTGACCCGGGAGGTGGTGAGACATGCCTGCAAGCGTGGCCGCCGAGCGAGCAGGCGTGCCACCCGTAATCCGCCACGATTTTCCGGTAACCCGCCAAGTTGAAGGCTGTGATCACCTACGCGCCGTACCCGCCATGGAGCGGTAACGACCGGGCGTCTGGCCGACCAGCTCGGTGAAAGCGCTGATGAAGCTGCCGGGGTTCGCCCAGCCAAGCCGTATCGCCGTCTCGGTGACCGAAGTACCTTCACCTAGTTCGAGCAGCGCCCGCTGAACCCGCAGCAGCGTGCGCCACTGATGGAAGCTCATCGACAATTCGCTGCCGAACAGCCGGCTGAGAGTCCGCTCGCTCGAGCCCGTCCGGTGCCCCAGCTCCGCCAGCGTCGCCGAAATGGCCGGGTCTGCGTGGAGAAGGTCGGTGACGGCTTTGAGGCGAGGATCCCTCGGCTCCGGCAGCCGTAGTGGTTCCTGCGGAGCGCGGATCAGCTCCGCGCGGATCACTGCGAGCAGCAGACCGCCACGCTCACTGGCGGCAGCCTCATGCTCGCTGCTCATCGCCATGAACGCCTCGCGCAGCAGTGCGCTGGCCACGAAGATCGACGGTTCGGACGGCAGTTCCTCGGACAGCTCTGCCGGAACCGGGAGCACTCGGACATCGGTCTCACCATGAGAGCGACTGCTGTGGCCGTAGAAGGGCGGCACCCACGTGATGCAGCTCGCCGGCGCCACCCAGGTGCCGACCCTGGTCGTCGTGACGAGCGCCCCAGAGGCCGCATACCTCAACTGGCCGTAGTCATGAAAGTGCGCGGCGATGTCCTCACCATGGCCCATGGGCTCGCAGACCGACGAGTCATCGGTCCAGAACACTGCCTGCTGCGCAACCTCAGTCATCAGCAGGCAGCGTAGCTCGCATGGGCGGCTGACCAGAATGGAAGATTGTAATTCCAGTAATTGCGCGCTGAGAGGCCACTCCGTTGAGAGACCACCGTATCGCTCCGGAGTAGTAGCAACCGCGGCGGCGTCAGCCTGGGTGCAACGCACCCTCGTTCCCGGCCGCTCCAGCACGGAGGATGATGCCATGACCGATTCGAAAATCATCCTCGTCACCGGCGCCAGCAGCGGCATCGGTGAAGCAGTGGCGACACGCCTCGCCGCAGAAGGGCATCACGTCGTCGCCGGGGCTCGGCGCGAGGACCGCCTCGCCGAACTGGCCGACCGGGTCCGGAAGGCCGGCGGAAGCATCGACGTACGGCGCCTCGACGTCACCGACCGCGCGGACGTTGCCGCGTTCGTCGACGCCGCGGTGGCCGAGCACGGGCGGGTGGATGTCATTGTCAACAACGCCGGAATCATGCCGATGTCCCGACTCGACGCGTTGCTCGTCGACGAGTGGGATCAGATGCTCGACGTCAACGTGCGCGGACTGCTGCACGGCATCGCCGCGACGCTGCCGCACTTCCAACGGCAGAGTGGCGGACACTTCATCACGATGGGGTCCACCGCGGCGCACGAACTCGTGCCGACGGGCGCGGTGTACTGCGCGACGAAGTTCGCGGCCTGGGCGATCACCGAGGGCCTGCGCCTGGAAGTCGACCCCTCGATCCGGGTGACGACCGTCTCCCCCGGTGTGGTGGAATCCGAAATCGCCGAGACCATCACCGACCCGACCGCGGCCCAGGCGATCAAGGAATACCGCGCGGCGGGCGCCGTTTCGGCGGATTCGATCGCCCGCGCGATCGCCTTTGCCATCGGAGAGCCGTCGGATGTGGACGTCAACGAGTTGATCATCCGACCGACCCGGGCACGCTGACACCGCACCGTTGACTCCGCGCAGAGGGGGCGCTCCAGTTCTGGGGCGCCCCCTCTCGGTGTCTGTGCTCAGCGGGCCTTGACATGGCCGACGTTGCCGTCCGCGGTGGAACCGACCGCTGGTGAGCTCGGCGATCGAGCGCTGCACCGCGGTGACCGTCGCTTCCGGGACCGAGAGGCCGGAGGCTTGCATACCGAACGTTCTCTCTCGTGTTGTAGCCTGGGCAGGCCACGTGACGCGCGCCTTGCTCCGCTCATTCCTGAAGGATCAGCCGACCAGGCGCCTTTGATGTTGCTCAACAACACGGGAGAAAAGGCATGAAGAAGTCGACCGAAGGTAACGGTGACAGCGGCATCGGCGCGAATCCCGATGAGCAGAGGACTGGGGATATCGAGTCGGAACTCGGCCTCGTTCAGTCGGCGATGAGCGCCCGCGCGCGTCTGCGGCAGTGGGCCGCGGCCGGCCAGGTGGTCGACTTGCTGCGTGCGGCGGCCTCTGGGGGGTGGTTGGCTGCGCTGGCCTCGCCCACGACCGTCGAGTCACTGGCCGGCATCAGCGGGGTCCCTACCGTGCGTGCGCAGCGGGTCGTCGACGTGTTCGAATCGGCCGGGGTAGTCAACCGAGTAGAGGGATCGTCCGCCACGTTCGTCCTCACTGCGGAGTTCGCCGCGCTGAACGACGGCCCTTCCGGGCTGCGGCTGGACTATTCGATGGACGAGGTCGCCGCGGCACGCGACCGGGTCGGCTCCGCCCTCTCCCCCGCCGGGAGCTCCCGCTGGGAGCCGGATGCGCTGGCCGTGGCCCGCAACTGGGGCATGCTGCCCACTGCCGCTTCGCAGGCCATCTTCGACATGGCCTATGCCGTGTTGCCGGAAATCCGCAACCGGCTGGCTGCGGGCGGCCCACTGCTGGACGTCGGCAGTGGCACGGGCGGATTCCTGCTGGCCAACCTGGCGATGTTCCCCAAGCTGCGCGCGGTCGGTGTCGAGCGGGCCGGCGATGTCGTCGAAGAATTGGTGAAGCGGGCGGAGACGGCCGGGGTGACCGACCGTCTGGAGGTTCGTCACATCGACGCACAGGAGCTGGCCGACGAGGCGGTATACGAGGTCGCCTACTGGGCACAGGCGTTCTTCCCCCGCGGCAGCCGTGCAGCCACGCTCGCCTGCGTGCGGAACGCGCTGGTTCCCGGTGGAATCCTCCTGGTGCAGGAGCTTCCGTCGCAGGCGCAGGACGCCCCGGACGCCCGCTTGCTCTCCGCCCTCGACGCACTGGTCACCGACTCCCGAGATGTTCCACCTGTCCGCACCGCGGAAGAACTGGCCGCTGAGTTGGAGGACGGCGGTTTCGAGGAGACGCAGGTACTGGAGACGGCCCTCGGCCGGATCGCGGTGGGCCGACGGGGGAACTGACCCGGCAACGCTCGGGCAGGTCGAAGCCGGTGGCGACAGTCTTCCGGTCACGCTGTGAGGGCGAGGTCGTACATCTGGGCGACGGCTCGGACGGCCGGGCCGTGGTGAAGGCCGTAGCCCTGCTCCCGGCAATCGTGGAGGCTCTTGCAGTTCGTCATCGGGCCGATCACATCCTCCACCCGAGCTCGGACCGTGCGGTGCGCGGCGTCGCACCACCGGCTCGGCCTTCCGGGTCCGGGCTGCCTGTTCGTACCTCGCTCGCGCCCTGGTAGCCGGTCGTCCTCTCATCCCGCACAGCCCCGGGACCCGGATCCGAGACAGCCGCACGACCCCTCGCGGGCCCCGCACGAACGTGGGACAACGAGTGTGGGAGTGGTCTGCGAGGTACGCGTCCAGAGCGCCGCGGCTGCCGTCGGACCGACCGCCCGCCCTCCGAGTGCGGACGACGGCACGACGGCATGAGCCGCCGGCTGCCCGGCACCCGGTCCCAGCCCCACGCGCTCGCCGAGCACCCTCCGGCTCATGCCCCTCACGCCCATGCACTGTCCGCGGTCCGCTTGTTCGGCACAGCCGAGGACCGGCCTCGGTACAGCTCGTCCAGAAACTCGGCCAACAGCTCCTCTGCCACCCGCTCCCGGGCACGCTCGACGGCGATCAGTGTGCGCTCCCTGCCCGCTTCCGTGACGCCCCTCCCCCGCTGAGCCAACCGCGTCACCTGCGCGGCCTCGGCATTCGCCGGCTCCGACTTCTGCAAGCGTTCTAGGGCCAGCTGCCGGCGCCCCGCCAAGAGCCTCTTGGCCAACTCCCGCTGGGCGAACGCCCGCGAGACAGCGGCACCCCGGCCTCCGAGGCCGGTTCTCCGCACGATCGCCCAGGTGTCCCGCCTCACCTGCTCGGTCAGTGCCGCGAGTGCTTGTAGGTCGCCGGCGTCGGCACGCAGCGCGACGGCGATGTCCACTGCCTTGTCCACCAGCACGGCCGATTCACGCCGCAAGGTACACACCGGACACAGTCCTGAAGCATCGGACGCCCCGCAGTCTGCACAAGGCCGTGCTGCCGCTGCCGCTCGTGCCTTCGCCCAAGCCTCCTTCCGTCTGTCGACGGCGGTGAGAAACGCGGCCTGCTTCTCGGCCATCGACTTCCTCCGGATGAGACTCGCAGCGGTTTCGCGGTGGACGATCGTCCGCAGCTCCCGCTCATAGGCAGTACGCCATTCCAGCTGCGGGATGCGGTGACGCCCGGCCGAGACCCGGGTTGCCACCGCAGTGCGCAGTCTCCGCCGGTCCGCGATCAGGCACTCACAGCTCTCACAGTAGCTGCCGTCGTCAACGCGTATTCCGTCGTCGCACAGGTGTGACCAGCACTCTCTGTTCTGCGGCAGCCCACGCTTGATCAGCCAGCCGGCCAGATCATGGATCGGCTGGGCTCCCTGACGGTTGAGCCGCCGCTCAAGCCTTTCGGCAAGTCTGTGCTCGGCCGCCCCAGTCCGGTCTCCGACGAGACCGCGCAGGCGCGCCAGCTCCGCGTCCACCGCCTTCGCCAGCCAGCGGGCGGTGGATGTCCGGCTCAGCCGGGTCCACAGATGTTCCACCGGGGCGAGTGCCTGCTTGAGGCCCTCCGGCACGGCAGCGGGGGCGGTGGCAGGCGGACCGGTTCGCGGGGCAGTGGCTGCGGCTGCTCCGAAGTGGGTTCTTCGTGGTTCTGGTCGGAGTCGACCCCGGCGACTCGACGATGGAGTACTGGTGTCTCCGTGCCCGGGAGAGGGCATCTCCTCTCGCGCGCGATTCCGCAGTCGACCCTTGCTCACGTCGGCAGAGCCGGAAAAGCCAACCAACTCAGCTGCATAGGAACAAGGGAGAGAAGCCACAGGTGAGTGAGGAGTGTGGGGGTCTGCAGAACTCATCATGGCTGCGACCGCGTCAATCGACGATCCCACCTGCGGCGATGCGTCGATGCCGAGAGCCTGATCCCTACATGCACTACATATGGACTCGTCAAAGCCGTCCTGCGCACCCCTCTGAGACCGGTTGACGCCCTCGGCATCCGGAGGCCGCCCCGCGTCCTCACTTCCGCATCGCGCGCACGTTCTCGCTCCGGACGAGGAATCACGGCGCCCCGCACCCGCCCACTCGTGGTCCGGAGCATCGTTGTGCCATGCGGACCGTGAGCCACGAGCGCACCTGTACGCGGCGCGGATGGCCGGGACGAACAGACGGCCCTGCCCGGACTCTTCCGGGCGATCCCATGCGACCGCCCCCATCGACAGCAACCGCGCCAGCGCGTCGGCGCCCTCGTCGACCGAACACCTCAGCAGCCGGGCAACAGTCACCTCGGCGCGGCTGTGGCCCTGGGGAAGGCGCCCTGGAGCCATCCGCACGCTTCCGTCGCTCCGGGACTCCAGCGCCAGGAGCAGCATCGTCAGGCGGTCGGTCGCCGCGGCTCTCCCTCGCCGGGCCGCCAAGAAGCCGGGCGGTGTGACCGGCCTGCCTCTGGGTGCCCACCCCGGGCCCAGGACCGCCTCGCAAAAGCGAAGCAGCGTCGCCAGATCCTTCTTCGTCAGCGAGGACAGGGGATTCATTGTCTGCTCGGCGCGTGCGTCGCTCAACGGCAGCAGCTCGAACTCCAGGGCCCTGGTCCAGCCTTGAGCGTCGCGGGCGCGCTCGCACGTCGTGACACCGGACCGGCGCATACGGGGAAGCACCGTGTGGGCCACGTGCGAGACGCCGAATCCAAGCCACCCGGCCAAGTCTCTCGACTTCATGGTGACATGCGTGGATGCGGAGGGAGCTTTGGCCAGGAGGACCACGGCCGTGAGCCGGACGAGGTGGCAGGCGTCGGCGAGACGCGGATCGTCCATGAGTGCGCGGACTGCGGCACTGAGCATCCTGCGCATACCGGGCGTCAGGAGCAGCGGGTCCCCGGCGGAGTGCTCGGACAGGGTGCGGTCCGCCATCACGCCGAGTGGTCGAATGAACCCGGTTGGGGACGGGAAGGCAGAGGTGTGAGGCGAGTGGGCGTTCGTGTTGTCCCGGTGCTTTTGCGGCACGACTACGCCAACCGCCGAACGGGCAGCTATAATGAGCTCCAGTCCAGTAGGTGCAGGAAGATTCACATCAGAGGTTGGGACCGCCTGGGGAGGTAGTGACCCGGCCACGATGCGTATTCAGTTAGAGACGTAAGTAGTACTGACCTCCTTGACATGGCTGGCCCGGGACGCCACATCCCGGGCCAGCTTCTTTAGCACTCCCGCTTGGCGGATTCTGAATGTTTGTCAGAGCGGGGCTCTGGGCTCGTCCAGTGGCGCCCGCCCACCGAGAACCGACCGAGCGCACCCACCACCCTCCGCTTCATTCGACCACGCTCGAAAAAGTAGGTCATGGGCCAACCGGTGCCGCCCTTGACGAATTCGAGTGTCCCGTTTGCGAGACTCGCGGGCAGAGCGGGCTGCAGACCGGCGCGGTTGTCGCCGAGGGGCCGGCCACAGGGTACGCCGAGGCATGTCCGGAGCTGGATCGGCACACCGTGAGGCGTGTTCAAAGCTGCGCTCACTCGTTCTCCTGAGGCTTTCAGCGTCGGGACAGCGTCGAGAGGACGGGAGCGACTGCCGACGACCCGCCGGTCAGTGGTCTGGCGGCTCCCCCATTGCCCGCCGCCCCGTCGCGGGCTGTAGCGAACCCTACATACGCAACCTTATCGTGGCACCACCTCTCAGCATGCAGTCGGCATCAACTTCAGGCCGCGCAGAGCGCGCAGGGACACAGCGCCACACAGTCGGCGACGCCCACCTCTCATCACCTCCGAGGCGATGACGCAGCCGACACCACCGAAGCAGAACGTTCGGTATTGACGTAAGGCGCCTTCATGCCGCATCCTATGCAGAGCTAGACAGAACGTTCTCCCTACCTGGTGGGTGACTTCCCATGCCACTTCTGCGCCCCTCATTCCTGGCCGGTGCGGTACTGGCGGCTGCGGCCGCTTTGCCGGTCGCCGCGGTTCTACCGGCCGTCGCGGCCCCCTCGCCCGGATCCGCGACAGTCATGACAAGCACGGAGCACCCCGAAGCGGCGTCCACAGGATCGCTGATACAGGGCCTCCACGCGGATCCCTCAACCAGGAACGGGGCGGTTCATCGCCTACGACACGACAATCACCCGATACGGGCCTGCCCGCCGACGACCCGGTGATGAGGGCGCCTTGACGATGCGACTACTCGGACCCATCGGCGTCGATCCCTCTTCAGCGTCGGCACCAGGTATCCCGAGGCTCCTGTCCGGACAGGGAAGCACTGCGATGGCCGGGCACGCACCCTGGCCTCGTGGCCCTCCGCGCAGAGCCACCCGGTCGGCACCTTGTGTCCTGGCGATTTACAGAGAGCAAATACCACTGTTCATCGGGTACGGCAGTCCCCCAGGTTGCTGCGGCGGCTCTGCCGCCATGCCCAACACACAGAAGGAACCAATAATCATGGACGCGCTTTACACCGCGATCGCGACGGCGACCCAGGGCCGTGAAGGCCGGGCCACCACCTCGGACGGGTCCCTGGACCTCCAGCTTGCCATGCCGAAGGCGCTGGGCGGCAGCGGCGAGGGGAACAATCCGGAGCAGCTCTTCGCCGCCGGCTACGCGGCTTGCTTCGGCGGAGCGCTCGGTATCACGGGCCGACAGGCCGGCGTTGATCTCTCCAAGGTGGTCGTGTCCGGAGAGGTGTCGATCGGCAAGGAGGGTGAGGGGCTCGCCCTCGCCGTCGTTCTGCGCATCACACTTCCCAACGGTGTCGACCGCGCCACCGGCCAGGAACTCGTCGAAAAGGCACATCTGGTCTGCCCGTACTCCAACGCCATTCGCGGCAACGTCCCCGTGCAGCTCGTCGTCGAGTAAGTCTGCGCCCCGGGCCATTCTTCCCCGGCGGGGCGGGGGGGGGGGGGGGGCGGGTCCGGGGGGGCGGCGGCGGGGGGGGGGCGGGGCGGGGGGGGGGGGCGTCGCGGGGCGCACGCGCGGGGGAG
>NZ_JBIRFY010000029.1:0-33620 GCF_044327745.1 Streptomyces sp. NPDC018026 | reverse complement strand
TCGGCCGTCCGGATAGGGTCGGCCCCGGCAATCCCGATGACACTGCCTCAGCGAGACTGAACGTTCTGTACGCTAAGACTGGCAAGAACGGGGCCACTTGTCAAGACCGAACGTTCTACCCGCTACCATGGCACTATGGTGCGCAGCGAATCCGCAAGCCGGCCGTCCGCGACAGAGATCGATCGCGCCGCGCGCAGCCAATGGCGATCCTGCGGTCCGAAGCGGCTGAGCAGGCCCAGGTCGGCCCGCACAGCGCGGGAACCGAGGCCGATCAGGACGGGGACCGGGAAAGTGACTCCGCTCCACTGGTGCACGGCGATCACATCGACGTCGTAGCCGCGTTCTTCGCAGTAGCCCGGCCGACATGCGCGCGACCAGGGCGTCTGCACGCCGCACCCGTTCCAGCGTGCGGCCCACGCCCATCTTGGCGTGCCCGCGGTGGCGTTCTCCGCCTCCAACGGCGTGGGCGGCTCGGAGGGTGCCTCTGCCCGGCGTTCCCGGGGCCGGCACGTCCCAGCCGCCCGGACGTGGACCTTCACATATGATTCGGGCATGTGCTCGTAGAGGCCGGGTCCGCGAGCGATGTGCATCAGCCGGTCCTGGCGACCGAGGGCGGGGCATGGCAGCGGCGTCTGTCCGCTTGTGCAGACCGGGGCGGCGGAAGATCTCGATGGTGTGCTGATTCAGGCCGATGGCCCTGGGGCGGATCGAGGTGCCCCGGGGCGTTCGAACAGCACGTTTGGCACGCGGAGGTCGCTGAGCGGCAGGGACGTCGTGAGGCCGACGGGGCCACCGCCGACGATGACAAGGTTCATGGAGTGCCCCTTCTCAGCCTTGGTGCGTGGAGGGGTCGGCGAACTCGGTGTAGGTGTACGGGTTGTCGAGCACCTTCGACTCCGGGATCTGCGGGCTCATGCCACGGGCCCACTCCTCCGCACCGAGCTCCGCGCGGAGGAACTCGACGGTCTGTCCCACCACCCGGCGGGCCTTGGCCAGGTCGGTGCTGACGAGGCGGTGGTTGTACTTCACAGGGCGGCCGTTGACCAGGACGGTGTGGATGTCGCCTCGCTGTGCCTGGAACACGACATGGCCGTAGGGGTTGAGGATCGGGAACATCGCCGGTGACTCGTCGTTCTTGAGCAGGACGACGTCGGCACGCTTGCCGGGCTCGATGCTGCCCACCAGGTGGTCCATCCCCAGGGCTCGGGCGCCACCACGGGTCGCCCACTCCACGACCTCTCGGGCACGCAGTGATACGTGGGTGACGGTGTCGCCGGAGGTGTGAGCCTCGTGGTGCTCGCGTGCCCGGTCGGACGAGAGTGTCGAGCGCATCGCGACGAACGCGTCGGCGCTCCACCACATGCTGGTGTCGACCGAGAGCGAAATCGGGATGGAGTGGCGGCGCAGCGCCCAACTCGAAGGATAGCCCTGGCCGCAGCTGGCCTCGCTCTCGGCAGACACCGACGCGGAGCCGCCGGTGGCGGCGATGCGCTGGTACGAGTCCTCACTCAGCGTCGCCGCATGGACGTAGACGTTCTCGGGTGTCATGAAGCCGTGCTCGTGCATGAGCCGGATGCCGTTGTCGTTCGTGGCGCCCCAGACACCGGCGTGCGTGGTGACGGGCACGTCCAGCTCGCGTGCGGCTTCGAAGGCCGGCTTCTCGGGGAAGGACGGGTCGCCCGTGACATCGAACGCGACCTGGAAGCCGAGCATCTCCGAGCGAGGCATCCTCCGCTCCGCGAAGCTCCGGAATTCGGGTGAGTTGGTCCACTCCCAGGGGCCGGTGTGGATGTTGCCGTAGGCGAACACGAAGCGACCGGGCACCTCCTCAAGGGCGTCGACAGCGGCTTCGGCGTGGTCGACCGTGGCGAGACCGTGCGACCAGTCGACGGTGGTGGTGACCCCGGCGTCGATCGCCTCGATCGCGCTGAGAAGGTTTCCGGCGTACACGTCCTGAGGACGGAATCGCTTGCCGTGCTCGAGGTAGTTCCAGACGAAGTACTGCGTGAGGGTCCAGTCGGCTCCGTACCCCCGCATGGCGGTCTGCCACATGTGACGGTGGGTGTCGACCATGCCCGGCATGAGGATGCCGCCGCCGGCGTCGATCTCGACCGAGCCCTCGGGTGTCTCCAGGTTCGGGCCCACAGCCTCGATCGTGTCGCCGACGACGAGAACGTCCCCGTCGGTCAGGATCGTACGCCGGTCGTCCATCGTCAGGACGTGGCCGTGCCGGAAGACAATCGCCGGGGCTGCGCCGACGTCGCTCGCTGCGGGTGTGTCAGGTGTGGATGCCATGGGGTTCTCTTTCGCGGTTACGTGAACGTTGGAGCCGGCGGGGCGCTGGGTGGGTGTCAGGTGCTGATGTCCGGGTAGGGCAGTGCGATGTGGTCGAGGCTGAGGGCATAGTCGAGTTGCATACCGAGGGGCTCGTCGAAGTCGCGCTCGAACATGGCGATCCACAGGGTGAGCGTGAGGAACGGGTGCGCGCCCAATTCGAAGAGGGCCACGTGGTCGTGAGTGGCCAGCGCCCGGCGCTCCTCGTCGGTGAAGGAGAGCCAGGTGGTGTCCTCGGCGGCCACGGCGTTGAGGATGCGGTTGGCCCGCTCCTGCAGCCACCAGGCGACTGTCCCCTCGGGGTCCTCGCGGTATCGCTCGGTGAGCCCGTACTCGCGGTCCACGGTGTAGAGGAATTTATTGACCAGGTACTTGCTCATGCGTGGGACTCCTGCCGGTCGGCGGCAATCTCGCTGTCGAGGAGCCCGGGGTCCGGATACCAGGTGAAGTACGCCTCCATCGTGTGGAAGAGGCTGAGATGGTCGGCGTAGTCGGCCGGCCGGTTGCCCGCGACCCCCATCATCAGCATGACGTCCATGAATCCGTGGGTTGCGTTGCCCGGGGCGTGGAGACTGTCGAGGGTGACGTTGGCCAGGCAGCCGTCGATGTCACCCTTGGTGATCCACTCGACGGCCCGGGCGTCGAACTCCGGGTCGGGCCCGGTGGGGCCGAACTGGCGTGGACCGCCGAGTTCGAGCGAGAGATGACCGGTACCGATGACGGCGACGCGGAGGTGGCTGGGCCAGGCGTCGATGATCGCGCGGATGGTTCCGCCGAGTTGGACGAACCGCTCGGGCCGGGGCAGCGGCGGCGCAAAGATGTTGGTGTAGATGGGGACGATCGGCAGGTCCGCCTCGGGCCGGACGGTAATGATCGGGCAGGTGATGGAGTGGTCGATCCTCAGCTCGTTGGAGAACGCCAGATCGAAGCCGTGGTCCAGGCCTTCGCGCAGCATGTACGCCGAGAGCGCCTCGTCGCCTTTGAGTAGCATCTTCGGCAGCCCGAACTCGCGCTGCTCGTTCTCCCAATTGGCGTCGTAGTACGGCGCCTTGCCGACCAGGAACTGCGGCATGTTGTCGAGCCAGAGCTGATGGAAGTGGTCGGAACCGACCATCACGAGCACGTCGGGGCGTGACCTGGTCAGTGTCTCCCGGTACGCCTCGACCTTGCGGATCCACTCGGCCGCGAATGGCGGTGCCTGGTCCGGGGGGAGCTTGCTGGTTCGGTAGTAGAAGGGATGGTGCGTGGTCGCGAGGATCGCGACGAGCCGGGCCATCGTCGGCCTTCCCCTTTCTTCGGAGAATCTTCTTCGGATCTCTCTTGGAATAGCTCTTTGGGCGGCTGCTTCAGGAAGCGGGCCGGGCGCGCAACGCACTGCGGCGGCACAGCAACGGGGGCACGGCGGCGAGCGCTCCGACCGCGATGGCGACGGGTGCACCCCAGCTGCCACCGTCCGGCAGTCCGGCGGCGTGGTCGAGCGAGAAGTGACCGGGGCCGGTGACGGCGAGACAGACCGCGAGGCCGGCGTACACCACGGGGATCTCACAGCCGCCCAGGTGGGCCCAGAGTCCGTTCACGGTGTTGGACGCCGCGGCTACGAGCATGGTGCCGGTCACGACCGCACTCCCGACACGGGTCAGCAGTCCGGTGCCCAGCAGCAGCGCGCCCAGGAGTTCGCAGCACACGGCAAGCAGGACGAGTGGGCGACCGGGGCGAAAGCCCCAGCTCTCGAACACCTCGGCGGTCTTCGCCGGGCCCATGCCGCGGAACCAGCCGTGGCTCTTTTGGAGGCCGTGGCCGGCGAGGAGCGTGGCGAGGCCGAGCCGGAGGAGGAGCAGGCCCAGGTCCGTCTCAGTCATTGTCGTTCGCCACCAGGGTCTTCGGGTCCACGAACTCGGCGTGGTGCTCCAGCAGGAGATAGGTGTCCATCGCGACCGGCATCCGCTCTTCCTCGGCGAGCTGGCCGAGAAGCCCGACGGCGCGGGCGATCAGCGCGAAGCCCCGCAGGAGCTTCACCGGCAGTCCCAGGTCGGCGAGCCCGGCGCCCACGACACCGGCGCCGTTGAGTACGAGAGTGCGGCCGAGGTACTCCGGGTGCACTCGCCCGATCGCTTCGAACAGTGCCAGGTGCGGGCCGTAGCAGTGTTCCTCGGTCGCGATCCTGACCAGGGCGGGTGTGCGCGGGTCGAGCCGTTTGTGTACCGGGTGGCCCAGCCCGGGAATGATGCGGTTGTGCGCTCGTGTCTCGCGGACGGCGTCTCGGGCGACCTCGTCCCACTCGCCGGGAGTCTGGGGGGTGATATCGAGCCCTTCGACGACTGCGTGCAGGAACTGTCCGGAGTCTTCAGTGACACCGAGGAAGCGGGAGCCGCCGCCCAGCAGCCCGGCGGCCATGGCGCCTTGAACGGAATCGGGGGCGGAAAGGTAGGTCAGGCGTGCCGCGATCGCAGTCGGGGTGAAGCCGTGGTCGGCCAGAGCGAGGAGGCAGGCGTCGAGCATGCGTACCTGGCCGGATGTCGGAGTGCACAGCGTGACCATGCGGTAGGCCAGCTCGGTCAGGCTGACGGAGCCCATCAGGTCGTTCGCGAGGTCCTCGCCGAGCAGTGTGATCGTCGAGGCCGTGGACATACCGAGCGAGGTGGGGAAGCGGGGCTCGGGTCCGCCGGCGCGGGTACTCATCGGGTTTCTCCCAGCCAGGCGCGGACCTCGGCCTTGATCTCGTCGCTCTGCTCGCCGATGGCCGGGGGCGCCAGGTCGTAGCGATGCCCGGAGCGGGAGAACCGGATGGGGTTGCGCACCAGCGGTACGGGGCCCGAGCCCTCGGCGCCGGCGGTCCCCACGTCTACCAGTGGTTCGAGGCCGAGGCCGGTCGCGAACTCGACCCCCTCGGCTATGGAGTTGATCGGTCCCGCGGGGACTCCGGCCGCGACGAGGGTGTCGAACCACTCCGCCTTGGTGCGCTGGGCGAGCTGCTTCTCAAGGAGCGGGCGAAGCGTCTCGCGGTTCGCCGTGCGGTCGCCGACGGTGCGAAAGCGGGGGTCCTTGGCGAGTGCGGGCACGCCCAGCGCCGTGCACAGCGCACCGAACTGCCGGTCGTTGCCGGCGATGACGATGATGTCGCCGTCGGCGGTGGGCAGCGGTTCGTAGGGGAACAGGCTCGGGTGGCTGTTGCCCATCCGGTGAGGGACAACGCCGCCCGCGGCGTAGGCGCCGGTCTGGTTGACCAGTCCGGACAACGCGGAGGAGAGCAGGTTGACCTCGACGTGCTGACCGCGCCCGGAGCGCTCCCGCTCGCGCAGCGCGGCGAGGACGCCGATGAGGGCGTGCATGCCGGTCATGACGTCGAAGACCGAGATGCCGGCGCGATACGGCGGCCCGTCGGATGCCCCGGTCAGGCTCATCAGCCCGGACATCGCCTGGACGAGCAGGTCGTAACCGGGCAGGTGCGCGCCGCCACCGGCGCCGAAACCGCTGATCGAGGCATATACGACGGCCGTGTTGTCGACTGCGACGCTGTCGTAGTCGAGGGTGTACTTCGCCAGTCCCCCTGGCCGGAAGTTCTCGATCATCACGTCGGCGCGCCGTGCGATGGCGTGGGCGAGTCGGAGATCGTCTTCGTCTTTGAGGTCCAGTGTGACCGAGCGCTTGTTGCGGTTGATGGACAGGTAGTACGTCGAGACGCCGTCCCGGGTCGGTGGCACCCAGGTTCGGGTGTCGTCGCCGTCGGGCGCCTCGACCTTGATGACGTCCGCTCCGAGATCGGCCATCAGCATTGTCGCGTAGGGCCCGGCCAGGATGCGGGAGAAGTCGGCGACCAGGAGGCCGCTCAGCGGGCCGGATGGGGCGTGGGTCATGTCGGATAGGTCCTGTCCGTATGCCGGTCAAGTGTCCGTACAGCGCCCTATGTGATCCTGCTTGCAACTCTCGTCAAGAGATCCGACCCGGCCGATCGTGCGAGGGGAGGGCCTTTCGGTGGGCATACGCGGGACGTTCACGGGACCGCGGTCACCGAGGGTGCGACCCGCGACGAGGTAGCCGGTCGGCGCCGTAGAGTGGCGGCTAGAAGCTGGCCGGGCTACGAGGAGGCAGTTGTTGAAGGAACGGGGGCGCGGTCCCGACTTCATCGAAGCGCTGGCGCGCGGGCTGAGCGTGATCAAGGCGTTCGACGCCTCGGCGCCGGTGATGTCGATGTCGGAGCTGGCCGAGTCCACCGGTCTGGCCCGGCCCACCGTCCGCCGGATCCTGCTCACCCTTGAGGAGCTGGGCTACATCCGCTCTCGTGGGCAGGGCTTCTCCCTGACGCCCCGCGTGGTCGAGCTCGGCATGGCCTACGTGCACTCCATGGGGCTGTGGGAGATCGCCAGATCCCACATGGAGGGATTGGTCGCGAAGACGGGAGAGTCGTCGTCGATCGCACAGCTCGACGGGTCCGACATCATGTACCTGTCCCGGGTGGCCGTTCCCAAGATCGTGGCGCTCCGCGTCGTCATCGGAACCCGGTTCCCGGCCGCGGCAACCTCGTTGGGGAAGGTCCTCCTCGCACACCTCCCGCCCGCCGAAGTGAAGTCGCTGCTCGCCGAGCCTTCTCGCGCCGGTGTCGTGCCGCGGCGAACCCCGCCATTGCGGGATCTTCTGACCGAACTGGAGCAGATCCGGGCCCAGGGCTGGGCCATCACGGACCAGGACCTGGCGCCCGGCATCCAGTCCGTCGCCGCGCCCCTGTGCGACGCGAGCGGGACCGTCATCGCCGCGCTGAACGTCAACGCGCACGCCGCCGAGACCTCGCTCGACGTCCTGAGGGACCGCCACCTGCCGCACCTGCTTGCGACCGCCGAGGCGATCAGCGCCGACTTCGCGGTGCGCGGGGCGGTCCCGGAGTCGGACATCGCCTGAGGCCTTGGAGAGTCGCTGCCCCGGGCTCCTTGAGGCGGCACGGGCCCCCATCGAGGCGAGCGGGCGGAGGAGCCCGGCGACGCCGTCCTCGTCGAGGGCTCGATTCGGAAGGTCCAGCGAAACGCCGCTGCCACCGGTCGCCCAGCCGACGTCCGGAAGCTCCTGGGCGCAGACGAGGTCATCGTAATCGCCTCGGCCGCAGACGTACTGGATCGGCCGCAGGGCGGTATCGGTCAATCGAACATCGGCCGCGTCCAGATCGGAGGAAGGCCGCGCCGGTCGCTCGCTCCGGGCCGCGGACGCGCGGTGGACTCGGCCGTGGGTGACCGGGCCGTGTCCGCAACCCGGGGTACGACCAGCTCCTCAGGCCGGCGAAGCCCGTCTGGGGACGCCGTCGGCCGTGGCCGGCCGACGGCACACGCTCTTCGGACCCAACCGCCACCGACGCCCGCGGCAGGGGGCGTTGGAACGACGGAACGTCAAGGCGAGACCCCCGGCGGCGCCTGCTCGCCCGGTTGGCCGAGGCCGGTCGGAAGGTGAGCGCCTGGGCAGCCCGCGCCCGTTCCCCAGCACACTCCACTTGAGCGTCGGGTGGCCGCTGCCGCCCGTCGTCTCTCGTCGTCAGGGGGCGGACAGCGGGCGGACCGCACCCGGTTCCAGAAGCCTCGGCGAGGACTCGGGTCCGTAGGCCGATCCCGGTCGTCTCCGCGTGACGCCCGACAACATCGAGGCCGACACGGGGTGCGGCAACGGCCGGTGCCGCGAGCGTCTGCGGCACCGGGGAATCTTGCGCACGAGCCCGGAGATCCCTCCGTCAGGTCACGCTGACGAAACGTGTGATCGCCCGGACGGCTTCCAGCCAGCAGCGGTCGTGGTGACCGTGGACCGTCCCTGATCCGCCGTGGCTCATCACACGAGGATCGTGTGCCGACGTCCCCCAGCTTCGAGATGTCGAGCCGAGATGGAACAGATCGTGACATCTGTCGAAAGACCTGCAACGTTCCGTCCCTCTAGGGTGACGGACCAATGCCGGCAGAGCTTCGCCAAGCACACCGTCGTGGCCGACACACACCTTTCGCACGAGGCTCACCCCCTCGATCCCCGCCCCTCCACGTCGTGCCCCGAACACGCCTTCATCCGAAGAACCCCCCGGCGACACGCGCCGGCCATCACTCGGGAGCGCTCATGCGAACAACCACCATCACTCGCGGATCCCGGCTCACGGCCATCGCGATTGCCGGACTCCTCGCCCTGACGGGGTGCGGGGACAAAGAGACGCCTGCCGCCGCGAGCGGCTCGGACGGGGGGAAGCCCGTGACCGGGACTCCTATCCTCGTCGGATTCATCAACACCGGGGAGGGCAGCCTGTCCTTCCCGGAGGTCGCGGACGCGGCGAACGCGGCGAGTTCCTACGTCAACACCCATGACGGCGTGAACGGCAGACCGATCAAGCTCATCACCTGTTCGACCACGGGTGCCCCGGAGAGCGCCGGCAAATGCGCCAACGACCTCATCGACAAGAAGGCCGCCGTCGCCGTGCTCGGCGTCGAACTCGGAGCCGACGCCCTCGTGAAGCCGCTCAAGGAGGCCGGCATCCCGATCTTCGGGGTCTCGTCGTCCGGCACGGTGCTGGCCAAGGACCCCTACGTGACCTTCACGACCCCTCCGGCGTCCCTGACCTGGAACGGTTTCTGGAAGGTCATGAAGGAAGCGGGAGCGCGAAGGCCGATCATGATCGGTGCCGACGGGGGCCCCACGTACAAGGAGACCGTGGTCAACACCGTGATACCGAGCGCCAAGGCCGCCGGTCTCGACCTCGGCTACACGCTCTACAACCCCGCCTCCCCCGACTTCGCCGCCGCCATCACCGCGGCGAAGCAGAAGGGCGCCGATGCGATCTACTTCGCCGGGGCAGAGAGCGACTGCACCAACGGCGTCAAGACCGCCCGGCAGCTCGGCTGGGACAAGGCCATTTTCGCAGGCAGTTGCACGGAATTCATCAAAACGCTCGGCTCGCAGGCGGAGGGCGTGTACACACAGCAATACCTCCTGCCCGCCAACTCCCGAGCCACGGCGCCCAAGGCCAAGCAGGCCCAGATTGACCTCTACGTCCAGCAGATGACCTCGGCCGGCGCCCAGGACAAGATCGACTCGTTCGCGACCTACGGGTTCGCCGACATCATGACCCTGACTGAAGTCCTCAAGACCATCAAGGGCGACATCACCGCGGCCACGGCAAGGAGCGCGCTCGCGTCCTACAAGGGCGACGTTTTCCTCGGCGCCCCCGTTGACTGCTCTGCGCGTCCGCTGCCGAAGGACAGCTGCGGGAGTTCGATCGCCTCTCTCCAGGTCGTTTCGGACGGTAAGCAGGAAGTACTCACCGGCGACTTCATCGACATCACCAAGGACTGACCGGCGATGGAACAGTATCTGCTCTTCGCCCTGCTCGGGATGGGCGCCGGTGCGGTGTTCGCCGGCCTCGGCATGGGCCTCGTCACGGTCTACAAGGGCTCCGGCGTGGTGAACTTCGCCCAGGCGAGCATGGGCCTGTGGGGTGCCTTCGTCTTCGACGAGCTCCGCAAGACGGGAGACCTGGTACTGCCCGTGCTGGGAATCCCCGGGCGCGTCCACCTGGGCACCAGCACACCCCTGCCCATGGCGATAGCCGTGGGGCTGCTGTCCAGCGCAGTCCTCGGCGGGCTCGTCCACGTCCTCGTGTTCAGGCCTCTGCGGAACGCCCCGGCGCTGTCGAAGATCATGGCCTCGATCGGGATCCTGACTCTGCTGCAGAGCCTGCTCGTGAGACGGTTCAGCGCCGCCTCCCGGGTGGTCGACCCGGTGCTCGGGTCGGACAGCCTCACGCTCGGCGGCGTGGACGTGCCGCAGGACCGCCTGTGGCTGCTGGGGATCACGGTGGTGGTCGCCGGCGCGCTCATGGCCTACTACCGCTGGTCGATGACCGGTCTCGCGACCCGGGCCGGGGTGGAGGACGAGGTCGCACTCACGCTCGCACGCTGGTCCCCGAACCGCCTCGCGGCCTTCAACTGGGCGTTGGGGACCGCCGTGACATCGCTCTTCCTGCTCCTCGCGAGCCCGATCACCGGCCTCAACCCAGCGAGTATCGGGACACTGGTCGTACCCGGCCTCGCGGCCCTGCTGGTCGCGCGGCTCTCCTCCGTCGCGGCCGCTGCGATGGCGGGGCTCGGCCTGGGCGTGCTGCAGAGTGAACTGTCGTTCGTACAACTGCAGTCGTGGTGGCCCAGCAGCCTCCCCGGCGGTACGACCGACGCGGTCCCGTTCGTCGTGATCGTCGTCGCGCTCGTGCTGCTCGGCAACAAGCTTCCTCGGCGCGGTGAGCTGGTACTCTCCCGCCTGCCGGCGGTGGTCCGGCGGCCGTTGCGGCTGAAGTGGGTGCTGCTCGGCACGGCAGTCGTCGCGATGCTGGCGCCATTGCTCGGGCAGTCCCAGCGCAACGGCCTGATATCCAGCATGGTCTTCGCCGTCATCGCCCTCAGCTACGTCGTCCTGGTCGGCCTCATCGGCCAGGTCTCCCTGGGGCAGGCGGCGATCGCCGGAGTAGCCGCGTTCACGCTGGCCCGCGCCACGGACGGGCTGCCTTTCCCGGTCAGTGTGCTGCTGTCGGCGCTCGCCGCAACCGTAGCGGGCGTGGTGATGGGCGTACCGGCGCTGCGCATCCGTGGTGCCCAGCTCGCCGTTGTCACCCTCGCCGGTGCGGTGGCCGTGGAAGCGCTGTTCCTCCGGCAGATCTCCGCCGGCGGCTCCGAGCTGGCGGACCCGACGCTGTTCGGCCTGGACCTGGCCGCTCAGCGGCACAGCGAACTGGCCCGGCTCCCCTTCACCTATGCCGTGCTCGCCGCGCTCGTGCTGTGCTGTCTGCTTGTCTCCCGTGTCCTGAACGGCACCACGGGACGCCGCTTCCTGGCCGTGCGTTCCAATGAGCGGGCCGCCGCAGCGGTGGGCATCGACGTCGCCCGGACGAAGCTCATCGCCTTCGCCCTGTCCAGTTTCATCGCCGGCGTCGGCGGGGCGCTGCTCGCGTACGCGCGCGGCAGCGTTTCCATCGAGAGCTTCAACTATCTGGCCGGCATCAGCTTCCTCATCTTTGCCTTCATCGGTGGCATCACCAGCGTGGGCGGGGCGCTGCTCGCGGGCCTGATCGGGCCGTTCGGCCTGTGGTACGTCCTGTTGGACGGCCTGGTGCCGCTGGGCTCTTCCTACGAGATCATCGGCGGCCTCGGCATGATCAGTACCGCGATCGTGGCTCCCGAGGGAGCCGCCCGTTTCTATGGCAAGGCGGTGCGCAACCTGCTCGCTCGCCGTACTGGACCGGAGCGCCAGGGCGAAGAGATGCCCACCTCTGCGTACCCGCGCCCGGCAGTCGTGCCCGCGTCGGACGCGCCCGCGGCCACGCCGAAGGCTCCCGCGCGCAACACCGCACATCCGGCCCTTGAGGTCGAGCGCGTCAGCGTGAGGTACGGCGGGGTGCGCGCCATACAGGACGTGTCGTTGGTCGTCCGAGCGGGCGAGATGCACGGCCTCATCGGCCCCAACGGCGCCGGCAAGACGAGCACGCTGGACGCCGTCGCGGGCTTTTGTGCGAGCGAGGGCGTTGTCCGGGTGTGCGGGACCGACGTCAGCCGGTTGTCTCCACACCGTCGATTCGGCGCGGGGTTGGCCCGAACCTGGCAGGCGACGGAGCTGTTCCTCGATCTGACCGTACGGGACAACCTGCTCGTGGCAACCGAGCCGGGGAGCCCCGGCGACCTCCTCAACGACGTCGTGGGCCGCGTGAGGGTCACCAAGGGGGACGCGACGCTCGCCCTTCGGCTGCTGGGCATCGAGCACCTCGCCGACAGGCATCCGGCACAGCTGAGCACCGGGCAGCAGAAACTCGTCGGAGTCGCCAGGGCTCTCGCGGCACGGCCCGCCGTGCTGCTGTGCGACGAGCCCGCCGCGGGCCTGGACAGCGCCGAGAGCCGTGAGCTGGGCCGGCATCTGCGTACTGTCGCGGACACGGGCGTCGCCGTGGTGCTGATCGAGCACGACCTGTCCCTCGTCCTGCAGACGTGCGACCAGGTCACGGTGCTCGATGTCGGTCACGTCATCGCACAGGGACCGCCAGAGGCAGTTCGTCATGACCCCACCGTGATGACCGCGTACGTGGGTGACGCGCGCCCCCTCAATGCCGTCTCGAAGGAAGTGCAGTCGTGAGCCTTCTGCTCCTGCAAGAACTCACCGCCGGCCGCAACGGCGTGCCCGTGGTGCGCGAGCTCGGCCTCGAAGTCCACCCTGGCGAAATCGTCGCTCTGCTCGGCCCCAACGGCGCCGGGAAGACCACAGTGCTGGAGACCGTCGGCGGAGTGCTGCAACCGCTGGGCGGCTCGGTCCGAGTCGGCGGCGAACAGGTGCGAGGAGTCCAGCGCGCCGCAGCACTCGGGGTGAGCTATGTGCGTGAGGGCAGGGGTCTGTTCACACAGCTCACGGTCCGGGAGAACCTGCGACTGCGCACCCGCAGCCGTCGTTCCGCACGGAGGCTTCTGCCCCGCTACCCGATTCTCGAAGCCATCGCGGACCGGCGCGTCGGGTTGCTCTCGGGCGGTGAACAGCAACTGCTCGCCGTCGCCTGCGCCCTCTCCGTCGAGCCCCGGATCCTGCTCATCGACGAGATGACGATGGGCTTGGCCCCGGTCGCCATGAAGCAACTTCTGGCGCTGGTCCGTGAAGCGGCCGACCGGGGTGTCGCCGTCCTGTTCGTCGAGCAGCATGTGCAGGACGCGTTGCAGCTCGCCGATCGCGCCTGCGTCCTGAGACACGGCGAGCTGGTCGCGCAAGGCACCACCGAAGAGCTCACCGGGCAACTGGAAGCTCTGCACGACAGCTATTTCGACATGAGCCTGCCGCACTAGCCGGGCCATGTTCTGCGGATCACGCCGGACAGGCGGGGGCTGCGCGACTCCGCCGGCCAGGCCCTGGGTGTGCTGTGCGAGTAGGCCGTACGGCCAAGGCCTGAGGGCGTTCACGTGTCCTGACGCGCGCCGAGCCGGCCCGCGTCCGCGCGAGGGAGACCATTGTTGAGGGAGATCTTTTGCTGAGCAGTGATGTTGTGGTTGTCGGTGCCGGGATGGCCGGTGCGTCGGTGGCCGCGGAGCTGTCCGAGCGGCTTTCGGTCGTGATGGTGGAAACGGCTGCCTCGGGGGAGGAGCACAGCACGGGCCGGTCCGCTGCCGCGTTCCTGCCTTCCTACGGAAGTCCCTGGGTGCGTGCGCTCACTCGGGCGAGCGGACCGCTGTACGAGGAGATGGCGGCCGAGAACGGCGTACCGCTGCTGCAGCAGCGGCCCTTGCTCTGGCTGGCGACCGACAAGCCGGGGGAGGACGCCGTGACGGAGCTGACGCGCAGCTCGCCGCACCTGGAGAGGATCACCCCGGTACAGGCGCACCGGCTCTGTCTGCCGCTGCGGGCCGACCGGATCCGGTCCGCAGCCGTGGACCGGTCGGCCGCGGACGTGGATGTCGCGGGCCTGCACCAGACGTACTTCAGGATGTTGCGCAGGCGAGGCGCCACCGTGCTGTTCAACGCCGCGGTGCGCGACATCAGACGGCACGGTCAGGGCTGGCGCGTCACGGCGGGCGACCATGTCATCCATTGCGAGAAGGTGGTCAACGCTGCGGGCGCATGGGTCGATCAGGTGGCCGCCCGCGCAGACGTCCCGCCGATCGGTATCCAACCCAGACGGCGCACGGCGTTCGTCAGCCCGACCCGCTACGACGGGGACATCGCCGAACTGCCCCTGGTGGTGGACGCGTGTGAGCGGTGGTACGTCAAACCGGAGGCGGGGCTGATGCTGGGCTCACCCGCGGACGCCACGGATGTGTCCCCCGGCCGGCCGAGCCCGGACGGACTGGAGATCGCCCGAGCACTTGAAGCGATCGGGGAGGCGACAACGCTCGGGCTGCGCGGTGTGCGACGCGCATGGGCCGGCCTGCGCAACTTCGTCGCCGACCGTGAGCCGGTGGTGGGCGCGTGGTCTGGGCACGAGGGGTTCTACTTCCTCGCCGCGCAGGGTGGTTACGGCATTCAGATGGCCCCGGCACTGGCCCGGCTGACAGCGGACATCGTCGCTGAGGGCGCGCTGTCCCGGGAAACGGCACAATATGGTGTCCCCCCGGCCGGCCTCCGCCCCGACCGGTTGCCGGTTGCCCGCGCGTCCTCATAGGGCCCCCTCTGGCGCGCGTCGAAGATCCGGGCGGGGGCGGGCCGGCCTTCGTGCCGGGCACGGACTTCGTGTCGTGGGGGCGTACGACAGGTGTCGAGCGGCTGTTTTGCGCGGCACGACTTCTGGCGCTCGCCCTCCGCCCGGGGCAGGCCTAGCATTCGGCCGAGACCCGCCTATTGTCCCGGGGAGATCGATGAAGCAGGAGCACGCGCAGACGCTGAATGGCTTTGCGGCCGAGTACGCCCAGGCGCTGGTGTGGGAGCAGCATTGCTGCCTTCCGCTCGACCCCGACACCAGCGTCGACGAGTTGTGGCGTTACGCCGAGGCGGGCGCTTCATTCGTGTCGGTGAACGTCGGCTATGCGCCGCACGACATCGCCGAAACGATCACTGTATTGTCGGCGTTCCGACGTCACGTGCTCACGAATCCGGACCGGTACGTCATGGTCAACTCGGTCGATGACGTACGTCGCGCCAAGGCCACCGGACGTCTCGCTGTTGCGTTCGATCTTGAGGACACGCGGCCGCTGGGGGGTCGAATCGACACCGTACAGACCTATTACGACCTCGGTGTCCGAACCATGCTGCTCACTTACAATCAGCGGAACGCGGCGGGTTCGGGCTGTCACGACGACTCTGACGGCGGTCTGACAGAGTTCGGCAGGGACGTGGTGGCCGAGATGAACCGGGTGGGCATGGTGGTCGATGCGACCCACTGTTCCTACCGCACTTCGATGGACATCTTCGCCGCATCAAAGGCTCCGGTTGTGCTTTCTCATTCGGCGACGCGTGCGATTCATGACCATGAGCGCAACGTATGGGACGACCAGATCGAGGCATGTGCCGGGACGGGTGGTGTCATCGGGATCAACGGTGTCGGAATCTTCCTGGGCGACAACGACACGAGCATCGACTCCCTCATGCGCCACATCGACCATGCCGTCGGCCTGGTCGGCTGGGAACACGTAGGGCTCGGTCTCGACTTCTGCTTCTCGGGTGAGGATACCGGCGATGAGCTGACTCAGAACCCCGATCTGTTTCCTCCGAGCTACCAGCAATGGGATCGGATTGACTTCGTCGAGCCGGAGCGACTTCCCGAGATCGCGGCGGCGCTGGCGAATCGATCTTATTCATCCGAAGCCATCCGGGGTATTCTCGGCGAGAATTTCCTCCGTGTAGCACAAAGGGTGTGGCGCTGATCGCGCCGGGTCGCGGGGAGTTGCGGCAGGCGCCGTATGGCCCATTTTCCGGCGGGGTGCTGTGGATGCCCTCGGCCGTGAGGTCTTCTTGCCGAAGTGCTGGAACTCCGATCAGCGAAGTTCAATCCGACGCGTCCAGCCGGACGCGGGCGATCATGAAAGGAATACGATGTCACTCCTTCTGAACGGCGCGACCGTAATCGACGGTGTCTCCGACAAGGGCATCGATGGCAGGTCGATCCTGATAGAAAACGGTCGCATCGTGGCAATCGGCCGACCGGACGAGATTCCGGTCCCGGCGGACACTCGAACCGTCGACTACTCCGGGAAGTTCATCATTCCCGGGCTGATGAACGCGAACGTGCATCTTTTCGTCAACGTCCTCTTCGAGACCCTCGTCCGGTATGAGGGCGGTTATGAGGATTTGATTGTCGAGGCCGCCCAGATCGCACTCAGAGCCGGAATGACGACCGTGTTTGACACGTGGGGGCCACGGCGTGCGCTCATGGCGGTCCGCGACAAGATCGACCAGGGTGAGATCACGGGCAGCCGCATTCGCTGCGCCGGAAACATCATTGGATTCGACGGCCCGTTCTCCGGTGATTTCGATTCGAGGATCCCGGGGATCGGCAGCTCTCACTTCGTCGACCGGGTGAACGCGACGTGGGTGGAAAATACCGGCCGGCATCTGATGTGGTTGACACCCGAAGGGGTCGGGGAGGAAGTTCGCAAGTACATCGAGCACGGGATTAATTTCGTCAAGTACGCGTCGAACGAACATGGCGGGATCTCTGCCGGTTCCTTCATTCAATTTTCCGAGCGAACGCAGCGCGTAATCGTCGAAAAAGCGCATCGCGCCGGTTTGACCGCACAATCGCACAGTTCGTCGGTCGAAGGCCTCAGGATGTCGATTGAGGCGGGCTGCGACCTTGTGCAGCATTGTAATATGACAGGCCCTGTCGAGATCCCGCGCGAAACACTGGAGCTGCTCGCGCAAAGAGACTGTGGTGCCGTCGTTTTTCCGCTCACCGACAAGGGTATGGGAATCCTCAAGGAATCCGTCTCGGATCACGAATGGACGATGTGGAAGGCGTCGGATGCCAATAGTCGCAATCTCATCGAATCCGGTGCGATGATCCTCCTGGCGAATGACGGAGGAATCTTCGCTCCGGAGGTCATGCAGGAGCCGCTGATCAAGGGCACCTGGAATGGATTGCCAGAGGAAGAGGCTCTGGGGCGGCTGGCGACAGGTCACTTCATCTGGCTGAGGGCCATGGAAGAAAAGGGCATGTCGCCGATAGAGTTGCTGCGTGCGGCGACCCGTAACATCGCCAAGGCCTACAAGGTCGACGACGATCTCGGAACGCTCGAAGTGGGAAAGATCGCCGACATGGTCGTCCTCGACGAGGATCCGCTGCAGGGTGCCAAGAACTACCGAAGCATCCACGCCGTCATCAAGAACGGTGATCTGGTGGACCGCGACGCGCTGCCGGAGCGGCCGCTGCTGACTGCAGAGCTTCGAGCTCCGCTTGAGGAAGAGACCCGCTACAAGAGGTCTCTCCATCACGGTGAACGCCTGCCGGGCTGTCCGTCATGCTGAACGGACACCGCTCAAGCAGTGCCGCGTGGGTGGCTGCGGCGTCACTGCTCAGGCCGCGGGTCCGCGACTTGGGATGAGTCAATAGCAGTCGATCTTCTCCCACCACCTTCGCGACATCTGTCGATGGATAAGTGGGTATTATGCAACTTTTCTCGCGTGTGACCGACGTGCCGGCTCACCTATCGTGGGGGCATGATGACATCGAAGGAGTTCACTCTTCGGCTTGCGGAACTTGCCGAAGAATTCGGTGTGGTGGGTGCGTCCGCAGCCCTGTGGCACGACGGCACACTTGTCAGAGCCGAGACCGGCACGGTCAACGTGGCAACCGGTGCGCCAGTGCTCCCGGACACGCTCTTCGCCGCCGGATCTATCACCAAGGTGTTCACTGCGTCCCTGGCGATGAGCCTTGTGGACCAGGGGCTGCTCGAACTCGACGCACCCGTGCGGACTTATTTGCCCGAGTTCAGCCTCTCGAATTCCGAGCGGTCCGCGGCAATCACCGTACGCATGCTGCTGAACCATTCGTCCGGCCTGCCCGGTGACTACATGCCGGACCTGGCACCGGGCGATGACGTGCTCGAACGGCTGATGCGGAAGCTCACCACCCTTCAGGTCACGGGCACCCCCGGCGAGCGATGGTCCTACAGCAACATGGGCATGAGCACCCTCGGACGCATCATCGAGGTGCTGACCGGCGAGAGCTACCACACCGCACTCAGCACGCGCATCCTGCAGCCCCTCGGCCTCAACGCGACCGCCGACGCCGAGGAACTTCTCCTGCGGTCAACTGCCGTGGGACACACCGTCGACGCCCCCACCGGGAAGGTGTCACGGGTCCCACGGCTTCGCGCCTGGCCCGAGAACGGTCCGGCCGGGTCCCGTTTGTGGCTCGACGTCGAAGCCCTGATCGATTTCGGGCGGATGCACATCGACGGTACGGCACCCGACGGACGCCGCATCCTGTCCACCGCGGCACTCGACCAGATGCGCGAGCCCCAGTTCGACGACTACTGGGGCTGTCTCCCCATGTACGTGAACTACGGACTCGGCTGGGCCATCGTCCGGGAGGGCGACGACCCGGTCCTCTCGCACGGCGGCGCCAACTTCGGCATGCACTCGAACCTCTACGTCATCCCGGAGCAGAAGGCCGTCCTCGCGGTTCTCACGAACAGCACGACAGGGTTTCAGCTGTACACCGAGCTGTGCGAGGCTCTGCTCAAGGAATGTTTCGATGTCCGCAGTCCGGCTCCCTCATACCGGCCGGAGCGCGGCGTCGACATCGACAATGAGCAGTTCGTCGGGGTCTATCGGTCACCCAACGGTGAGGTCTCCGTCGAAGTGCACGATGGGCGTCTCCACCTCCGGACGACACCCTCACCCGAGTTGGCTGCCTGGGAACGGCTCATGGGCGGCACGTCAGGTGGCGGTCAGCCCCTGCCACTCGTCTGCATCGAGAGCGAGCGGCACCGGTTCTCCCTGGCACTGGGCACCCCCGGGGCTTACAGGGCCGTGCAGTTCTACACCCCGGGCGCGGACGGACGCCCCACCCTCATCCGCGCAGGAACGCTCTACGAGCGGACACCCTGAGGCGGCGAAGCGCCCGGGACGGCTCAGACGAGGCCCAGGAGGCGGGCGACTTTGATGCCCAGGTGGAGGAGAAGGCGGTGCTGCCCGTCCGAGAGGTCGAGCTGCGTGATGTCTTCGATGCGGCGGACGCGGTGATACACGCTGGCACGGTGCAGCCCGAGTTCTGCCGCGGTCGCCCGCGCGTCACCCGCCCTGTCCAGGTACAGCTCGGCAGTTGTGAAGAGCTCACGGTCGGCATCGAGCAACTGCCGTACTGCGGGATGCACTCCATAGGCGCCGAGCTGGTCGAAGGGCCGGCTGGCGAGCAGGGCGTAGATACCCAGGGCTTCGTGGGCGACCAGAGGGGCGAACGAGGGGACGACCTCCGCGACCCGCAGAGCGTCAAGCGCCTGTGTGTAGGAGGTCATGGCGTTGCTGAGTCGGCTCGCTGGGCTGCCGATGGCTACATGCACATCACGCCATTTCGCACGTTTGCTCAGCCGTTGCAAGGCGGTCGTCCGGAGGGCTTCCGGCAATTCCGGTGAGCGTCGAAGGGTCGTGCTCGGGATGACCAGGACTGCGTGATCCGGCCGGACCAGGCGCAGGCTCCCACGATCGCCGAGGCGACTGAAGAGCGTGGTCAAGGCCGCTTGAAGAGCTATCCGGTCGTCCTCATCGACACTGTCCGCACCGGCGGGGAGCGGACGTGCGATCATGACGGTGACGTCGCCCCGTGGCGCGAACAGGCCGCTCTCGATCAGGCTGGCCGAGGCCACGTCTCTCACCCGTTCGTCCTCCGAGAGGAGATCGCGTACCAGCTCGCCCTCGCGGGCTGTGCGCAGCTGGGAGACGATGCGGTCGCGGAAGCAGATGGCGCCCGCGTCAGCGGCCGTGGCCGACGCCAGGCCGAGCTCCTCGTCGGTCAGCGAACCCTCTGTGTCGAACAGCCACAAGTAGCCGAAGCGTACGTCTTGGTACACGACAGGCACCGCCACCCGCGGCAGGATCCCGAGATCGTCGTCGGCCGGGAGCCGCACCGGCCCGGTCGCGCGTCCGAGACGCTGCCGACGCAACCACGCCATGGCCTCGGGCGGCGCCTCACGGCTGAGGATGACACGTGCCCGCATGTCGTCGCCCTCGCCGTGGTGAGCACTGTAGGCCAGCACCCTGAAGTCGAGGTCGTCCACGGCAACCGCTCGCCCGAGGCGACGAGCGAGCGCATCCACCATGCGCTGAAGTTCTTCGAGCACGACTCACCATCCGTCTCGCCGCAGATCTGTGCCTGGCCGTCGGCCTCGAGCGGCGCCCCTAGTCGTACCATGCCCATGTGACACCAGTCACGTGACATGGCTCATGTATGTGACAGCTGACGCGTGAAGTCGACATGAGTCAGCTTCATGACCGTTGTTGATCAACTTCGAATGGTGCACGACAGATGGTGCACGACAGATGTAGAAGCGTTGATGCCCAGAACGCAACGCGTGCCACATGTCTGACAGCACAGACTGCGCGAGTCTTGGTGGGGCTGGAGTCCGGCACCATCACCGCTTGGCGTGATCCTCGGCGCGGTCGCCGGGCGCACGACGATCCGGCTGACGAGGAGACTGCCATGCGCGAAGCGCCGACGACATCAGTGCCACTGGGCCGCGAGACGCTGCCCGAGTACGAACCGGGACCTCACCGGCGTGCTGCCGGCGGCGAAGCCCGGCGCGATGGCCGACTCGCCACACCTTTGTGGGCGGACAGGCGGACCTCACTGGCGCGGTGCACTCCTGCGGGAGCCCGCTGGAGTCCGACGCCAGGCCGCGTCCTGACGACCGCGCGTTCCGTCCGGGCCCCGCTCTCGTGCGGCATGCTCACGGCGAGCGGGGCCCGGCAGCGGAGCCGTTCCCGCGGGCAGTCAGCCGCGGCGGGCCCAACCCTCGATCTCGACCAGGGCGCCGAACGGAAGCTCGTGCACCGCCACGCAGGTGCGTGCCGGGGACTCCTCGGAACCGAAGACCGCGTTGTACCGTTCGTTGAGGGCGGCGTAGTCACTCATCGTGGTCAGGTAGATGTTGACCTAGACCAGGTCGGACGCCGTGAGTCCGGCCGTTTCCAGCACGCTCAGCAGGTTGGCCAGGGCCTGCTCCGTCTGCTCGGCGGCACCACCGTCCACCAGTCGGCCGTCAACGAGGCCGATCTGTCCGGAGATCGCCACGAGGCCGCTGGCCTCCACAGTCGGGCGGAAGTGCGGAAATGAGTTCATCAGCGCGCCTTACTTGGGGAGATGGAAGTCGGTCGGAGTTTGTTCGGGCCCACTATCGGCCTCTCGCCGCCTGAAGTCGCCAGGCAGTTGTCCCGTGTTGATGGCCTCGATTTCGACGTCTGTCACACCGGCAGCCGCTCTCGCCGTAGTAGTCACCCCGTTCCAGGAGGCACTATGCACCCCACAGAACTCACGGCCTCGCCCCGCGTGGACGAGGGGGCCACGGCGCGCACCCTCGCGAAGTGCGGTACGCAGGGCGCCAAGTCGGTACTCGGCCCCAGTACATTCGCGGTTGGGTGCCTGCCCATGTCTGTGGCCGACCCGCTGACGGCTGCGTTCCGTAGTGCGCAGGACGGCGAGGGCCTGCCGCGGGAGTTTGCACACTTCCGCGTCGCCGGCCGGGGGGATTTCGAGATCCTCGACGGAGCCGCCGCGAGGAGAGGCGAACCTGCCCTGGCCGACGAGATGTGCAGGGCCATTCGCTTCCAGGGCGAGCGGTACATCGACCCCGCCCGGTATGTCCGGGCCATCGCCGGCTCGACATGTGGGCGGGGTGGCCGGATCGTCGAGGGGACAAAGGTCCGCGACATCCACGCAACCCGTTCCGGCGTCACTGTGGCCGGGGAGGAGTACGACTCCGTCGTACTCGCCCACGGCGCGTGGACCAACCGGCTGGCCCGTCGGGCAGGGGTGAGGAAGATCGTGCGGTCCGGGCGTGGATACACCTTCACCGTCAAGATGGACCGGCTACCCGAGGGGCCCGGCTGCTTCCCCAGGGCAGATGGTCGCCTGTACTCCCCGGGGCGACCCGGTGCGGATCGCCGGGACCATGGACTTCCGCGACGTCAGCACGCCCAAGGACCCGCGACGCATCCAGTCCCGCGTCGCCCGGGCCCGCACGCTGTTGCAGGCGCGCGCCTCGACGGCCGCCAGGACGAATGGATCGGTGCCCGCCCCTGCACCGCGGACGGCCTCCCCCTGACCGGAGCCGGGAACGATCCCCATGTCTAAGTGGCAGGCGGACCCGGGATGTGGGGCATCTAGCCGGTGCCGCATGATGCAGATGCGCTGCTGCGGAGGCGGCGGTGGCACCTGTCGCCCTGCCCATCCCCCGACACGGCCCGCAGGGCAGCCTGACGCTTCCGTGACCCGATCCGAGCCCTGTGCCCCGGGCAGCGGGGAGGATGTCGTCGCCCCGCCCAAGTCCACCGCATCCGTACCCTCCACGAGGAGACAGCCCGCCTTGACTCGACCCATCGGCATCGACGATCTGCACTCCATCGCACTGCCGGAGCAGCCGTCCCTGTCACCGAACGGCACTCGCGTGGTGTATGTACTGCGCACGGCAGACCGCGAGCACGACCGCGACGAACGGGCGTTGTGGACGGTGCCGACCGGAACCGGCGCGGCGCGCCGACTCACCCACGGCCCCGCCGACACCGCACCTGCATGGTCACCCGACGGCCACCGGATCGCCTTTCTGCGCGGCGGCGACCACCCCGCTCAGGTGTGGCTGCTGCCGACTGACGGCGGTGAATCGGAGCAGGTCACCGAGTTGCCGCTGGGGGCCGGTACTCCGGTGTGGAGCCCGGACGGCACGTCGATCGCCTTCACCGCTCCGGTGGACCGACAGCCGTCACTTCAGGGCGAGGCGAAGACGCCACTACTGGCCGTGAGGGACCACCTTGATCACAGGGCCGACGACGGAGGCTTCCTGGGCACGGTCCACAGCCATCTGCATGTACTCGACCTTGCCGACCACCGGGTTCGTCAGGTCACGGACGGAGACTGGCATGCCGGCATTCCGGCTTGGTCGCCCGACGGCCGCAGTCTCGCCTTCTGCGCGGACCGCGGACCTGCCGCCGGACTCACGCCCGGCTCCGGGACGTACGTCGTGGACGTGTCCCCTCACGGGGGAGGTACGCAGCCTCGGCCCGTGGGCCGTGCAACGGGTATCGCCCAGGCCGTGACCTGGACCGTGGAAGGTGACGCCCTGCTGGTCGTCGGGCGCACCGACACCGAACCGGGACACGCCGGCTTGCTGAGGGTGCCCCTGGACGGAGGCCCCACGGTCGACCTGACGCGTGGCCTCAACCGCGACGTGCTGCCGCCGGGCGGCCCGGTCGGACCTGGAGCCTCGCCCCAGGTCACCGAGGGCGCCCGCACCGTCCTCGTCTGCGTGCGCGACCGCGGCTGCATCCACCTGTACGCGATCGACACGGTCGGCGGTACGCCGCGGCCGCTCGTCAGCGGCCCGGACCGGGTGATCTCCGGTCTGTCCGCCGCGAAGGACACCGCCGTGGTGGTCCTCGCGGCGCCCGGGTGCGACGGCGAGATCGTGGCCGTCGAACAGGCCACCGGCCGGGAACGTGTGCTCACCCGGCATGGCACGGTGCTCGACGACGTGTCACTCTCTCGCGCGCAGGAACGGGAGTGCGGGATCTCCGACGGCGGAACGGCACACGGCTGGCTGCGGAGCGATTCGGAGCGCGCCGGCCCCGCACCGCTGCCGCTCAACACACCGACGAAGTCGGCCACCCGCTCCGTCGGTGTGTCGTACTGGCGGCGACGGCTCACCGAACTGGCCGAACGGCACCAGGTTCCCGGCGCGGTCCTGGGTATCGCCCGCGGTGCGCACACCGATGTGGCCGCGCACGGGGTACTCAACAAGGCCACCGGGGTGACCACCACGCGGGACTCCCTCTTCCAGATCGGGTCCATCACGAAGGTGTGGACCGCGACCCTGGCCATGCAACTCGTCGACGAGGGAGCCCTCGACCTGGACGCCCCGGTCGCCGACGTCCTGCCGGAGCTGCGGCTCGCCGACCAGCGCGTGGCACGGCAGGTGACGATGCGCCACCTGCTGGCCCACACCAGTGGCATCGACGGGGACCTGTTCACCGACACCGGACGCGGCGACGACTGTCTGGAACGTTTCGTCGGCCAGTTGGACGAGGCCGCCCAGAACCATCCACTGGGGGCGACCTTCTCGTACTGCAACTCCGGGTTCGTGCTTGTCGGCCGGGTCATCGAGAAGCTCACCGGAATGACGTGGGACCGTGCGCTGGGCGAGCGGCTGTGCACCCCGCTCGGCCTGAAGCACACCGTCACACTGCCGGAGGAGGCACTGCGCTTCCGCACCGCCATGGGCCATGACTCCGAGGGCGACGAGCCTGCCCGTCCGGTCCCCGTCTGGAGTCTGCCGCGCTCAGCCGGGCCGGCCGGTCTGATCACCGCCACAGCCGAGGATGTCCTCGCCTTCGCCCGCCTGCACCTGGCGGGTGGCACCGCTCCGGATGGGACACGGCTCCTCTCGGAGCGCGCGGCGCGGGCGATGACCGAGCAGCAGGTCGAGCTGCCGGACACACTGACGCTCGGAGACTCCTGGGGTCTCGGCTGGATCCGCTTCGGCTGGGACGGCCACCGGCTGATCGGGCATGACGGGTCCACGCTTGGTCAGGCGGCGTTCCTGCGGGTGCTTCCCGAGCAAGACCTGGCCGTCACGCTCCTGACCAACGGCGGCGCTGCGAAGGACCTGTACCGGGAGCTGTTCGGGGAGATCTTCGCCGAACTGGCCGGGGTGGCCCTGCCTGAGCCTCCCCGGCCACCGTCCGGACCGGTATCGGTGGACGTCCGCCGATACCTCGGGCGGTACGAGAGGGCCGGGACGCGCATCGACATCCGTGAGGGCACGGAAGGACTGCGGTTGCGGTACACGACGACTGGGCCGCTCGCCCACCTGGTGCCGGAGCCGGTACAGGAGACCACGCTGATGCCCGTCTCGGACAGCCAGTTCGTGGTGCGGTATGCGGACAGTCCGTCCTGGGTCCCGGTGACGTTCTACTCGTTGTCCTCCGGAGAGAGATACGTGCACCACGGCATGCGCGCGACCCCGATGGCGCCTTGAACCGGGCATTCGCGTCGGATTGAAGTTTCCCCGTGATCTCGGACACGTGATCTTCGTGGATGGAACAACGGCAGAGAACGACCTCTCAGGGCGCGGGTCGCGCGGCGTTGAGGAGCAGTGTCAGGCCCTGTTTGTAGTACTCCTTCTCGTCGGGCAGTTCGAGGAAGAAGTCGGCGGTTTCGGTGAGGTGGGGGTAGGCCTGCGGGGACAGTGATTTCAGCCGGGCGCGTTTGGCGGAGAGCAGGGTTTCGCGCATGGAGGGGTCGGCTACGCCGGGTTCCCCGGGCTGGCGGGTGACCAGACCGATCAGGCCGTTGAGCAGAAAGATGCTCAGCTGTGCCGCAGCGACCGGGGAGTGACCGTCGGTCCGCAGCAAACCCACGAGTTGTTCGGCGAGGTCGATGCCGGCATCGGTGCGCATGATCCGGATCGGCATGATGTCGGCCAGGGCGGGATGGTTCCGCAAGACGCGCAGGATGGCCGTTATCACTGTGCGCAGATCGGCCTCGTCGCTGTCGCTCAGGTCGATCTCGTCGAGTGCGCGCTCTACCAGCGCGTCGAGCAGGGCGTCCTTGTCCTTGAAGTGCCAGTACAGCGCCATCGGCGTGACGCCGAAGCTGGTGGCGATCCGGCGCAGCGTAACGGCCTCGAGTCCGTCGGCGTCGGCGATGGCCAGAGCGATGGACAGTACTTCGGCCCGGTCGAGTCGTTCCGAGGTCGGAGGTCGGGGTGTCATGCAGATAATTATATCCCGTAAAGGAGGATGTTGACGCTGCAGATTGAACGGTGCTAGCTTCCCTTTACAGCGTAAATTCACGTTGCATGGTTATGGGAGTGGTTATGGCGCGAACTGTCCTCGTCACTGGTGCCTCATCAGGCCTTGGCCACCGCACCGCGCAAAAGTTCCTCGCCGAGGGATGGAATGTCGTCGCGACCCTGCGCGACCCGGCCCAGTGGTCTGGTGAGCAGTCCGACCGGCTGCTGGTGCAGACATTGGACATACGCGACGAGGCTTCCGTAGCCGCGGCGGTGACTGCGGCGACCGCGCGTTTCGGACGCCTGGACGTTGTCATCAACAACGCCGGCATCGGCCTGTTCTCGGTTTTCGAGGCGACCCCGCACACGGTCATCGAAGACATGTTTGACACTAACGTGTACGGTCCGATGCGCCTCATCCGAGCCGCCCTTCCCGTGTTCGAGGGTCAGGGCGGCGGCCGGATCGTCAATGTGACCTCCAACGGTGCCACTGTGCCCCTCCCGCTGCAAGCCGCGTACGGAGCCTCCAAGGCCGCGCTGACCACCTTTTCCGAAGCTCTCGCCTACGAGCTTGCGAGCCGTAACGTCCAGGTCAAGGTCGTCGAACCGGGCTTCATGGCAACCACCAACTTCTTCGCGGCAACCTACAAGCGCTTTGAGACCATCCCCGCCCCGGAGGCCTACCTGCCATTCGTCCAGAAGCAGCTGGCCGCGTTCGACGTCCAGCCGCCCGCGGGATACTTCGCCACCGAGGACGAGGTGGCGGCTACGGTGCTCACCGCCGCCACCGACCACAGTGACCTGTTCCGCCTCAGGGTCGGCGGCGACACCCTCGACGGCGCACGAGCCCGACAGCAGTCCGATGCCGAATACGACGTCTGGCGCAACACACGCTTCATGACGGACTGACGTTCCAGCTCAATGGCCCGCGCTCCTGTGCACGAGCCATTGGGCCCATTCCCCAGAGCCCCTCTGCCAGAGGCTCCGTCGCTTGTCTCCCAGTCGGGCTTCGACGAAGGCTTTCGTGCTGCTGGACGGCACCCTGCTGCCCATCGACAGCAGCGCCGCGGACTGCCCCTTCTGCTCCGTTAAGCCCTAGAAGCGCAGGATGAACGTACAGGTCCTGGCCGATCCGACCGGCCGGCTGCTGTGAGCCTCATCGGCTCTGTTCGGTGCCGCCCATGACGTCCGGGCCGCCTGTGAACACGGCGTCGTCCGCACTCTCACGGGCGTCGGCATCACGTACTGGAGACCTGGGAGACTCTTCCCGAGAACAGAGGCCGTCAACAGGTCTCACTCCAAGATCCGGTCCCTGGTTGAGCAAGCCCGTTGCCACCCTCGGGTCCGAGCGACTCCTCGGCAGGCTGCGTTGCTCGGCCACTCGCGTCACGAGTCTCGAACGAGCCGTGGTGACCCTGCATTTGACCAGCCAAGACCAGGGATGGAAAGGGCATCCAGCTGTCTGACGCTCTGGTCGAGCAACCGCTGTGAAGCCTCCATCGACGGGGAGGATCGCGCCACGGACGTAGACCGCCTCAGGTCTGCTGGCCGAGGCAGCGGAACTTGGCATGGGCGGTGTTGTGGCGGCGCTTCCACCGCTTGAGGCGGCGGCCCCGAAACGGGGACCCTTCTTCACCACGATGGTCGCCTTGGGCTACGGTCGTGCCTCGTGTCTGACGAGGGAGTGGTGCTGATGTCCCGCCATGTACTGGCCGCGATGGGCGTGGACGGCAGGGAGATCGCGCGCGAGGGGCGCCCCGTCGCGCCATCTCTCACCGTGGTCGCCGCGTACGGAGATCTCCATGCCTGCGACTACGTGACCGTCTCCCAGGGGGAGTCCGTCGGGCTCTACGCCCGCGATCCCGAAGGCACGTGGGACGCGGTGAGCCCCGGGACCGACGTGGTGACCGCCGACGAGATGCGCCTGTGGTTCGAGCTCACTCACCACTATCCGGGCCCAGACGGGGCGGACCCGAGCCATCCGCTGGGCAGGGCCCCGCAGCCGGGTGCGGTCGGACGCATCGACGAGCGGCGCGCCATCGCCCTGGTCCAGGAGCACATCGCCACCGGCGGCCTGGACTACCCGGCCCAGGGCCTGGTGGCGGATCGGTTCGCCGCGGGCTGGAGCGTTTACGCGCCCGTCGACGTCGACGACAGCGATCCCATGGCCTTCCTCGACATGCCCGTCGGCCGTTCGGTGTTCATGGTCGGCGACACGGGGCGCATCAAGGAGGTCACCTCCGCGATCCCGCCCGAACAGGCCACCGCCCTGTTCACCGCGGAAGAGGCCTTCGTCCGGCGTCTGCCCGCCGAGGAGGCGTTCATGAACGACCTCAAGACGGAGTTCGAGCGCCTCGATGCCCGGTCCGGGCAGCCGGGCACGATCGCCGGCTTCACCGTCGTCGGCACCCCGCCCGAGGATGTGACGGCGGCCCGTGTGACCGCGCTGACCGACGAGATCGCCCGCCAGCTGGCGCTGTGCGGACCACAGCGGTGGGAGCGCATGACGGCAGCATTCTCCTGCGCCGTCTCTGCCGAGACGGCCGACCTGTGCTTCTGGCAGCACGAACGGCCCATGGCGGCACGAGTGCCGGAGCAGACAGCCCTCCTCGTACGCCGCCAGCGCCACCTGGCGGCCGCCATGCCGGCCGGACCATGGCTGCGTCTGATGGTCGCCGTCACCAAAGGGCCCGACGGCAGGGCCCAGATCTCCACCCAGTACGACTACGGTGACGAACGGCTCCCCGACGGACAGTTGCTCGCCCCCACGCACTACCGCAACGACCTCGCCGCCTACCCACGGGCCGAAGTACCGGCGTGGCTGCGGACCTATGCCGGGGCGAACGGCCGGCGCACCGCATCCCCGCGCACGGCGCCCGAGCGGTCCGCGGCCCCGCGCCAGCAGGCCCCTGAGCGCCCCTTCGTGGACAGTCTGGTCGGCTGGACGACACACGTGGTCGCCGACCAGCAGCGGATCACCTACGGCCGTGACTCGCTGGCCTGGGAAGAGATCGAGTGGGTCCGGTATCCCGTCTCGCGGACCAAACACCTGGGCTTCCTGGTCCCCTCCACGTACACCAATACGTACACGTTCGGCGTGGGCAGATACGGGAACTCACCGAAGAGCCTGGGAAATCTGATCTGGAGCAAGGGCGGTAAGAGGGCAGAAGCCCCCGAAGCGTGGCTGGCCCTGGTCGAGTTCGTGCAGCGCGTCCTCGAGCCCCGACTGCTCGTGCAACATCTCGACCTGATCCGGAGCGGCCGGTCTTTCACCATCGGCGAGATGCGCGTGCAGCGCGGCGGGCTCACGCTGCGCGGGGTCATGGAGGCCGATTGGGGTTCGATCACGGACGTCGAGGTCGCGGACGGTCTGGTGTGGATCCATGAGCGGGGCAGGCAGCAGCCGGTGAGAGTGTCTCTCGACAGCGCCAACGCCGTACTCCTGCCCCGCATCGTGGCGGCCATGGCAGGCTGAGCGCCGCTATCCGTGCAGACGCCCCGAGACCTGCGTGATCTCCTCGGCGCCCAGCGGGTACGGGCTGCCGTACAGCAGCGGACCGGTGACGACGGCGGGGCCGGTGACGGGCGCCGCGCCGTGAGCGGCCGCGAGCCGGCTGGCCACGGGGTTGGGCTGGCCGGAGCGCGCCCGACCTGGGCCGTCCTCGGCGTACCAGAGGGTGAGCTCCTCGCCGAGCTTGGTGGAGCGTATGTGCTCCGAACCGAGAAGACGAGCGACCTCCTGCACTAGATCCATCCCGTACGACGCGGTCTTTACCTGCTGGATGCCCCTGTCGGACACGAGCAGCAGGCCGGACACAGCCTTGCTCCGCTTGAAGAGTCCCATCCCGTTACCCTATCGACGTGGCCACGTCACCTGCCACCTTCTTCTCTGACCACGTGACGCGTCGGCGCCTCCTCGCGCGCGGTGCTCCTGGCCATCCGCACATGCAGAGCCATGGACTTCGCTCGGCGGGGGTGAGCCTTCTCGAAGCTGGCAACTCTGACGGGGCGGCAGCTCGAATTCGTCGAGGAAGTAACCCCGCGCATTTCTCAAGTACCTTGAACGCCGCTGGATCGCCGCGGTGTCAGCTGGTCGCGCTGGGCTGCGCCCGACCACCTCATCAGCCGACAGATCCCGCCCCGGCCGAGGACGTTCCGCTTCCTGAACGTGTCGCAGATCCAGGGCCTTGTCCAGCCTGTCCAGCCAGCCGTCCACCTCGCCGTCCGAGGCGTAGTCCGCATCCATGATCCGCTGCACGAGCACGACCGCCTCGGAGCGACTCATCTCACCGGCACTCATCAGGTCCCTCTGCCGAGTCGGCACCACGGGCTGGGACCGGCCAAGGGCCTGGATCTGCGACACGTTCAGGAAGCGGAACGTCCTCGGCCGGGGCGGAGCCTGCCGGAATCGCGCGTTCCTCGCGTAGCCGCGCGCGCGAGCTGCGCGACCGGGCGATCGTCGACGCTGAGGGCTCATCCGTCGGCTGTGTCGCACCGGACACACATCCGGTCCGGCCGTCACTCCGAGCGTCTCGACGCCTCCACAGGAGGGCCTCGACCCTGTGGGGGGTATTGCGCTAGCCCGCCTCGGGACCAACCACGCTGTGCATCGGGAAACGTCACCTTCAGCAACGGATCCGCGTCCGCTCGGGCCGAAGGCGGCCAGCGAGCTCGGCGAGGTGCTGCTGCGGTTCACCGCCGTGGGGCACCCGGTCCGCGTGCAGCGCGTCGACGCGGCATCTTGTCGGCGCGGACGCGACAATCGAAGTGATGCGCCGTTAGTTCGTGGCGGTCGCCCAGATCAGACCGCCTGCCGCCTCGGTGCTCTTCGTTGGCCATTACCGAGCCCGCGCCTCGGACATCAGCGTGGTGAGGTGCGGTCCTGCTCGCTGTCCCCGGCGGCGACGGCGTCGAGTGCTCGCTCGAGGTACGTCGCGAGCCGATCGACGTCGGCGTGAGTGAACGCGGTGTCGCCGATGACGCTGCGGAACATCCGCACTCCAGTACACATCGACAGCAGGAGTGCCGCCCGCGCCGTCGCGTCGTCGCCAGGGAGTTGTTCGGCGAGCTGTCGCTGCGAACTGGTCTCGAGGCGCTCCCGCATGATCTCCGCTGCCTGCGGGTTCGCTGCGGACCGCAGGATGAGCAGCATCGGGTCGGGGTCGCCGCTCTCCGCGGTGAGTGAGTTCCGGGCGGCGGTGCGGTTGGTACCGCTCGCGCCGATGAGCGGCGTCCGGAAGAGTTCGGCCACCACCTCGGTGAACAGGCCCTCCTTCGACCCGAAGTACCGGGTGATCAGACGCGGGTCGACTCCCGCGTTCCCCGCGATCTCGCGCGTCCCGGTGCCGTCGAATCCGGAACGGCTGAACGCGACGAGGGCGGAATCGAGGATGGCTCGCCTGGTCGCCGCGGCATCGCGCGGACGTGCACTTCGTGGCGTGGTCTGGGCCATGCGTGGAGCTTACCGCATGACCTGCGGCATGTCTGCGCATGGGGACTTGCGCTGTCCCCGAATGGGGACTTATGGTTGTCCCCATTCGGAGACTTAGTTTGCGTTGCCACGTCTCCCTAGAACACGGAAGGCACGACATGACTGGACCACTTCCCACCCGCGTCCTCGGAACCGAGCGTCTGACGGTCGGCGCCATCGGGTACGGGGCGATGAGCTTCGCCGGCTTCTACGGCCAGGGCGGCTACGACAAGGACGAGACCGCCCGTGCCATCCTGGCCCGCGCCGCAGCCCTCGGGGTCACGCTGATCGACACCGCCGACGTCTACGGCCCGAGCGAGGAGATCCTCGGACGGGCGCTCGACGGGCATCGGGACGAGTTCGTCGTCGCGACCAAGTTCGGCATCCGGTTCCCTGACGGGCCGAACGGCCCCCGGAAGATCGATGGCACCCGTGCGTACATGCGTCAGCAACTCGACCAGTCGCTGCGCCGCCTCCGCACCGACCACGTCGACCTCTACTACGCGCACCGCATCGACCCGGACACCCCCATCGAGGACACGGTTGGCTGGATGGCGGAGCTGGTCGCGGAGGGCAAGGTGCGCCACCTGGGGCTGTCCCAGGTCTCTGCCGACACGCTCCGCCGGGCCAACAGCGTTCACCCGATCACCGCGGTGCAGAGTGAGTGGTCGCTGTGGCAGCGCGACATCGAGGACGAAGTCCTGCCTACGGCACGGGGCCTCGGCGTCGCTGTCGTCCCTTGGTCCCCGCTCGGACACGGCGCGCTCACCGCGACCGTTACCTCTCGCGACGAGCTGCCTGAGACCGACATCCGCCGGCAGGTTCCGTACTTCTCCGAGGAGCACTTCGACGCGAACCGGGCCACGCTGGAGACCGTTTGCAGGATCGCCGCCGAGGTCGAGGCAGAACCCGGTCAGGTAGCACTGGCGTGGTTGCTGCACCAGGGCGACGACGTCGTCCCGATTCCGGGAACGCGTCGCGAGCGCTACGTCGAACAGAACGCCGCAGCAGCGTTCGTCGCGCTGACCCCCGACCAGCTCGCTGCCCTGGACGCGATTCGCATCCAGGGCGCAAGCCATGATCGCTGACCGGAGGGACTGCATCAGCGAGGGGTTGCCTGGATTGCCCGAGTATCCAGTGATTTGTAGATCGACAGGTTGTGGTGCACGTGGTGCTGGAGATGCATGGTGGCTTGCTGGCATATGGGGCGGCGGGTGAGGCGTGACGTGGCTTTGTGCTTGTCCCGTCCCGGGACACCTGGCTTCCGTTGGTGAGTGCTTCCGGTGTCGTCGCTGTACGCCTGGGCGCACTCGGTCCGCGGTGGTACGCCCGAAGCATGCCGACGCGACGCCCGGATCCGAGTGATCTGTCCCATGCACGCTGGCAGTTGATCGATCCGGTGCTGTCTGCCCCGGCGCTTCGAGCGCCGGGGCAGGGCCCTGGCCTTCGGCCGGCCACCGGAACATGACCTGCGCGACATCATGGACGCGATCTTGTACGTGGACCGGACCGGGGTTCAGTGGCGTTACCTCCCGCACGCCTTTCCGCACGGGAACACGGTCTACGGTACTTCGCCGAATGGGCCGACGAGGGTGTGTTCACCCAGCTCAACGGCCTGGTCACGCAACTGCTGCGCGAGCGGGAAGGGCGGGACGCCGAGCCGTCGGCCTGCGTGATCGACGCCAGAGCGTCAAAACCTCCACCAGCGTGCCCGCCGTCGGCCAGGGCATCGACGCCGGAAAGAAGATCGTCGGCAGGAAGCGGAGCAGCGTCACCGACACGCTCAGGCTTCTCCTCGCGGTGCTGGTCACCGCGGCGAGCGTGCAGGATTCCGTCGCTGGCACGCGCCTTCAGGACCATGTCGCCGCTGGCCATCCCAGAATCCGGAAGGCATGAGTGGACGGTGGCTACCGACAGCATCTTGTCGAGCATGCGGCCGTCCTCGGCATCGGCATGGAAATCCCCTCGCAAGTCCGAGCCCAGGGGTCTTACCCCGACCCCGAGACGCTCGGCGGTCGAACGGGTCGCCGCCAGTCCGATCGAGGTCACAGCCCGGTCGAACTGGTCGATGTCCGACCGGGATCCGGCCTCATGGCTGCCGTCGGTGAGGCGGACATCCGGTACGTCGCGCAGTGGGCCGCCGTGAAGCGCTGGACGCTGTCGGCCGACGCGGGATAGATGGCGCCACTGGGCGAAGTGACGGAGGGGCGTGTGTGATGCGGGCGGTTGCCACCTTGAGTGGCCACCGGATGTCGGCGCGTCCAGGCTGGCCGGTGGGGTTCCGGCCAGCCTCGGCGGCATTTGATCGGGTGAGGTGGATCAGGCCAGGTCGAAACGGTCGAGGTTCATGACCTTCACCCAGGCGGCGACGAAGTCGTGCACGAACTTCTCCCCCGCGTCGTCGCTCGCGT
>NZ_JBIRFY010000028.1:0-40400 GCF_044327745.1 Streptomyces sp. NPDC018026 | reverse complement strand
CCCCCCCCCCCCGCAACTGCGGGCAATCGTGCCGCTGGGGCGGCACGGGTGGGCGCAGCGGCACCCCGCAAGCGCCGGGCTGCGCACCCACCCCGCGTGCACCCCCACCCCGGGCACGACACAAAGGCGCCCCGGACCGAACCCGGCCCGGGGCGCCTCACACGGCGACGGCGTCAACGCCGTACCGCCTACGAATGCGTGCGCAGCAACGTCCGCATCGTCCGCATGGCCACCGAAAGGTTGGACAGATCAAACGCGTCCGACCCCCGGATCTCCTCCAGCGTGGTCCGCGCCCGCCCGAGAATCGCCGCGTTCTTCTCCTCCCACGCCTTGAACCGCTGCTCCGGCGTCGACGACCCGTTGCCCACCGCCAGCACGTCCGCGGTCAGCGACGAGTGCGCCGCGTACAGGTCCTCGCGGATCGCCGCACGGGCCATGGACTGCCAGCGGTCGTCCCGGGGCAGGTCACTGATCCGGTCCATCAGCTGGGTGACGCCCAGCCGGTCGGCGAGGTCGTAGTACACCTCCGCGACGTCCAGCGGCTCCTTGCCCATACGGTCGGCCACCGACACGATGTCCAGCGCCGCGAAGACCGAGGAGAACCCGGCCACCCGCGTCGCCGGCTCGTCCGGGACCCCGGCGCCGGTCAGCTCGTCGTAGATGTGCTGGTACCACTCCGCGTCCGCACCGCGCAGCAGCTTCGGCAGCTGCGACCACACCTGCTCGACCCGCTCGGCGAAGAAGTCCACCGTCTCGGCCAGCTCCAGCGGCTGCGGCCGGTTGTTGAGCAGCCAGCGCGTGCCGCGCTCGACCAGGCGGCGCGAGTGCAGCCGGATCCGGGTCTGGACGGCGGCGTCGACCTTGGTGTCCAGCTCCTCCACCGCGTCCCACACCGGGGAGGAGCGGAAGATCGCCCGCGCCACGGTCTGGGCCCGCACGATCTCCTCCAGCGACGCGCCGGTCTCCTCGCGCATCCGGTGCAGATACGTCGTACCGCCCGTGTTGACCGTGTCGTTGACCAGGACTGTCGTCGTGATCTCGCGGCGCAGCGGGTGGCTGTCGACCTGCTCGGCGAACTCCTCGCGCAGCGCCGTCGGGAAGTAGGCGTGCAGCAGACCCTTGAGGTACGGGTCGTCCGGCAGCGAGGTGTGCAACAGCTCCTCGGCGACGGTGATCTTCGTGTACGCCAGCAGTACGGCCGTCTCCGGGCCGGTCAGCCCGTGCCCGCCGCTCAGCCGCTCCCGGATCTGGCGGTCGGTGGGCAGGAACTCCAGGGCCCGGTTGAGGTGGCCCTCCCTGACCAGGTGCCGCATGAAGCGCTGCTGGGCGTGGAGCATGTCCTTGGACTGCGCCAGGGCGTTGGCGATCGCCGTGTTCTGCGCGTAGTTGTTGCGCAGGACCAGCGCGCCGACCTCGTCGGTCATCCGGGCGAGCAGCTTGTTGCGCTGCTTGACGGTCATGTCGCCGTCCTTGACGAGACCGTTGAGCAGGATCTTGATGTTCACCTCGTGGTCGGAGGTGTCCACGCCCGCGCTGTTGTCGATGGCGTCGGTGTTGATCCGGCCGCCGTGCAGCGCGATCTCGATCCGGCCCAGCTGGGTCAGGCCCAGGTTGCCGCCCTCGCCGACGACCTGGACCCGCAGGTCCTTGCCGTCGACGCGGATGGCGTCATTGCCCTTGTCGCCGACGTCCGCGTTGGACTCGGTGGACGCCTTGACGTAGGTGCCGATGCCGCCGTTCCACAGCAGGTCCACCGGGGAGCTGAGGATCGCCTTCATCAGCTCGGCCGGGGTCATCTTGGTGACGCCCGAGTCGATGCCGAGGGCCTCGCGGACGTGCGCGTTGACCGGGATGGACTTGGCCGTGCGCGGGAAGATGCCGCCGCCCGCCGAGAGCAGCTCGGTGTTGTAGTCCTCCCAGGACGAGCGGGGCAGCTCGAACAGCCGGCGGCGCTCGGCGTAGGAGGTGGCCGCGTCCGGCGTCGGGTCGATGAAGATGTGCCGGTGGTCGAAGGCGGCGACCAGGCGGATGTGCTCGCTGAGCAGCATGCCGTTGCCGAAGACGTCGCCGGACATGTCGCCGATGCCGACGACCGTGAAGTCCTCGGTCTGGGTGTCCACGCCCAGCTCCCGGAAGTGCCGCTTGACGGACTCCCAGGCGCCGCGGGCGGTGATGCCCATGCCCTTGTGGTCGTAGCCCGCGCTGCCGCCGGAGGCGAAGGCGTCACCGAGCCAGAAGTTGTAGGACTCGGCGACCTCGTTGGCGATGTCGGAGAACTTGGCGGTGCCCTTGTCGGCGGCGACGACGAGGTAGGTGTCGTCCTCGTCGTGCCGGACGACGTCGGCGGGGTGCACGACCTCGCCGGCCACCATGTTGTCGGTGATGTCGAGCAGCGCCGAGATGAACGTCCGGTAGCTGGCGATGCCCTCCGCCAGCCACGCGTCGCGGTCGACGCCCGGGTCGGGCAGCTGCTTGGCGACGAAGCCGCCCTTGGCGCCGACGGGCACGATGACGGTGTTCTTCACCATCTGCGCCTTGACCAGGCCGAGGATCTCGGTGCGGAAGTCCTCCCGGCGGTCCGACCAGCGCAGACCACCTCGCGCGACCTTGCCGAAGCGCAGGTGCACGCCCTCGACGCGCGGCGAGTACACCCAGATCTCGAACGCCGGGCGCGGCGCCGGGAGGTCGGGGATGGCCTGCGGGTCGAACTTCATGGAGACGTAGTCGTGCGGCATGCCGCCGCTCGCCTCCTGGAAGAAGTTGGTCCGCAGCGTCGCCTTGATGACGGTGAGGAAGGAGCGCAGGATCCGGTCCTCGTCCAGGCTCGCCACCTGGTCGAGAGCGGCGTCGACCTCTTCGAGCAGGGCGTCGACGATCTCCCGCCCGGCACGCTGCCGCTCCGGCGCCATCCGCGCCTCGAACAGGTTGATGAGCAGGCGCGTGGTGTGGACGTTGTTGCGGAGGGTGTCCTCCATGTAGTCCTGGCTGAACGTCGAACCGGCCTGCCGCAGGTACTTGGCGTACGCGCGCAGCACCATCGCCTCGCGCCAGGTCAGTCCGGCGCTGAGCACGAGGGCGTTGAAGCCGTCGTTCTCCGCCTTGCCGGTCCAGGTGGCGGCGAAGGCGTCCTGGACCCGCTCGCGGGCGTCGTCGCCGAGGTAGTCGGCGCCACCGGCCGGGGCCTTGGGCATCCGCAGGCCGAAGTCGTAGATCCAGGCCGTGGTGCGGTCCGCGCAGCGCAGCTCGTAGGGCCGCTCGTCGGTGACCTCGACGCCGAGCCGGCTGAGCACCGGCAGCACGGCGGACAGGGAGACCGTGCCGCCCTTCTGGTAGATCTTGAAGCGCCGCTCCTCGGGGGCGGCGCCGACCGGCTCGTACAGGCTCAGCGCGAAGGTCTTCTCGTCGTCGAGCTGTTCCAGGTGGCCGAGGTCGGCGACGGCGGAGCGCGGGCCGTGGTCGGCCTTGTAGCCCTCGGGGAAGGCGGACCCGTAGTGGCGCAGCAGCTCCGCGGCGCGTTCCTCGCCTACCTCGGCGGTCAGTGCCTCGCCGAAGCCGTCGGCCCAGGAGCGGGCGGCCTCGACCAGACGGGCCTCGACGCGCTCCTTGTCGGCGTCGGACAGGTGCGGCAGCTCGGTGCCCTGCGGGACCCGGACCACGAAGTGCAGCCGGGACAGGATCGACTCGGTGTTCCAGGCCGTGAAGTCGACGTTGGTGCCGCCGAGCTCCTCCTTGAGGATGTCGATGATCCGCAGCCGCACGCCGGTGGTGTAGCGGTCGCGGGGGAGGTAGACGAGGGCCGAGTAGTAGCGGCCGTACTCGTCCTGGCGCAGGTAGAGCCGCAGGCGGCGGCGCTCCTGGAGGTAGAGCACGGAGGTGACGATCGGCTCCAGCTCCTCGACGGAGGTCTGGAACATCTCGTCGCGCGGGTACGTCTCCAGGATCTGCAGCAGGTCGCGCCCGTCGTGGCTGTTGGGCGAGAAGCCGGCCCGCGCCAGCACCTCCTCCACCTTGCGCCGCACCACCGGCACCCGGCGGACGGACTCGGTGTAGGCGGCGGAGGAGAACAGTCCGAGGAAGCGCCGCTCGCCGACGACGTTGCCGTTCTCGTCGAACTTCTTGACGCCGACGTAGTCGAGGTACGACGGCCGGTGCACGGTGGCCCGGCTGTTCGCCTTGGTCAGCACCAGCAGCCGGTGCTCGCGGGCCTTGGCCCGGGCGTCGGCGGGCAGCCGCTCGAAGGACGGGCTGACGGGGTGGCTCTCGTCGGCCGCGTGGTGCGGGTCGGAGCGCAGGATGCCGAGGCCGGTACCGGCGACGGCGGCGAGGGAGTCGTCCTCGCGCAGCTCGTACTCGCGGTAGCCGAGGAAGGTGAAGTGGTCGTCGGCCAGCCAGCGCAGCAGCTCGCCGGCTTCCTCCAGCTCCCGCGCGGGGAGGTCCTCCGGGGTGGCCTCGGTCGCCAGCCGGTCCGCGATGCGGACCGCCGCGTCCCGCATCTTGCCCCAGTCCTCGACGGTCTCGCGGACGTCGTTGAGGACGCGCAGCAGGTCGGCGGTGATCTGCTTCAGGTCGCCGCGGTCGGTCTCGCGGTCGATCTCGACGTGGATCCAGGACTCGACGTGCGCGTCGTGCGGCAGATCGGCCGAGGGGCCGCCGGCGAGCACCTCGACGAGCTTGCCGGTGAGGTCGCGCCGCACCACGATCTGCGGGTGGACCACGACGTGGATACCGCGGCCCTGGCGGGTCAGCTCGTTGGTCACGGAGTCGACGAGGAAGGGCATGTCGTCGGTGACCACCTCGACGACGGAGTGGCTGCACGTCCAGCCGTTCTCCTCGACCGTCGGGGTGTGCACCCGGACGTTCGCCGTGCCCTGCGGGCGGTTCTCGGCCAGCCGGTAGTGCGAGACGGCGGCCCCGAAGATGTCGACCGGGTCGCGGTCGGCGAGGTCCTCCGGGGCGGTGTGCCGGTAGTAGCGCTGGAGGAACGCGAACACGGATGCGTAGTCCGGGGCGCCGTCCGGACCGTCCGGCGTGCCCGGGGCACCCGCAGTGCCCTCGCCCGTCGTCCCAGTCGGTAGGTGGCCCCCGACCGGGCTGTTCTCAGCTACCCGGGCAGCCCTTTCGAGCAGCTCGGCCTTGGCTTCGTCCAGCTTGGTCTGCATTGTCCTCTGACTCCTGTCGCGCGCCGTTGCGTGACGTAGAAGGAAGTACGGTCTCCTGCCTTCCGGCATGACGTCGGGACACGGGGTCTCCGGTCCGCTTCGACGCTATGCCGCAAGATGAGAGGAGCGGGGGCATATCAGCCAATGTCGCCGCTCCCACCGGGTGTGACTTCGCTCTCGCCGTCACCGTCCGGGGGATGTGCGGCGCCGTACCGGGGGTGTTCGATGCCCCGTCCCGCCCGCGAGGATCAGCGACCGCCGCCCGGCCGCGGATGTCGTCCGCGGGTGCCGGGCGCAGGGCAGGGGCACCAGTGCCCCCGCGAGCTATCGCGCTGATCACGCCACCAGGCTATCGCCCCGCACGGGCTCCCCGTCATGAGCCGCATGTGTACAAAACCGGGCCCACAACTTGGACGTTCCGCACAGCTACGACGCGGCGCCGGGCACGCCCCGGTGTCCAGCACGCCCCGCTGCCCGGTACGCCCCGGTGTCCGGCACGTCCCGGTGTCCGGCACGTCCCGGTGCCGGACGGCGGTGTCATCCCGCCAGCCGCTCCGCCACCGCCACGGCCTCTCCCAGCGTGTCCACCACCGGCACCCCGACCCCCTCCAGGCTGGCCCGGCTGTGCGACCCCCCGGTGTAGAGCACCGCCCCGGCACCCACGTGGCTCGCCGCCACCGCGTCGTCGGCGGCGTCCCCGATCACCACCGTGCGAGCGGGCTCCACCCCGGACAGCGCCAGCTGCGCGAGGTGGCGCACCATGTGCTCGGCCTTGCTGCCCCCGGACGGCCCGGTCCGGCCGTCGACGCGTATGAAGTGCGTCTCGATCCCGAGGCCCCTGACCAGCGGCACCAGCTCGTCGTGGCCGTACATGCTGAGGATCGACTGGCTGCGCCCCGCCGACCGCCACCGGGCGAGCAGCTCCGTGACCCCGTCCGCGAGCGTGCACCGGCTCCGGTGCACGCTGTAGTGGCGCTGGAAGGCCGCGTCCATGACCTGCCACTCGGCGTCGCTGGGCAGCCGCCCCATCAGCCGCTCGTAGAACTTCGGCACCGGCACGCAGTACAGCGCCCGGTACCGCTCCAGTGTGATCGGCGCCAGCCCCAGCTCGGCGAACGCCGCGTTCGTCGCTCCGATGATCGCGTCGTTGTCGTGGAACAGCGTGCCGTTCCAGTCCCACACGATGTGTGCGCCCGTCTGCATCCCCATGCTCGAAAACGTACCCGGCGCCACTGACAATCGGGACACCGAGGCACGTTCTTCCTGCTCAGACCAGGTTCGGGATCTCCTGCGTCGCGTACCAGAGCAGCTCGTGGTCCTCCGCGCCGTCCACGACGAACTGGGCGTCGTCGTCCCCGCCGTCCGCCGCGGCGAGGGCCTCGGCCGCTGCGCGCACGTCCGCCTCGGCGTCGGCGGAGTCGACGTGCACCGCGGCCGCCTTGGCCAGCGACAGCGGTCCGGCGAGCCGGACCTCACCCAGCGCCGCCGGATCGAGTCCCCGGTCCGGGTCGGCCACGGCGGCGCCGTCGGGGACGTCCGCGGCGACCACGACCCGGCGCCGCGCCTCGGCCGGGTCGACCGCCAGCACGCGCAGCGAGGCCAGGGCGGCCCGGTTGAGGGCGGCGTACTCCAGCTCCTCGATGTCGTCCGACAGGTACCACTCGCGCAGCGCCGGTGTGACGGCGTAGGCGACGAGCGGCCCGGTCCCCAGCTCTCCCGCCCGGTGCGCCTCGGCGAGGCCGGACAGGGTCAGGGGGACGTAGACGCGCATGGGTCTGCCGCTTTCGTGGTCGGGGACGCCGCCGGAGCGCTCGGCGGCCCGACGGGAGAGCCTTCAGGATACGTGCGGGTGTCCCCTTTCGAGTCCCCACCCATGGCCTCCGACACGTCCACCCCGGTCCCGGAATTCACCCTCCCCACCCCGCGGTCCCGGCCTCTCCGCGCCCCCGCATCACTCTGATAGGTGAACCTCCCGACCCCCGCGACCCGACCGCCCGCGTCCTTGCCGTGCCGCCCCTCCACCCCGTACAAGATCACCGACCGCGAAGTTACCGCCCGGTATCACCCGGGCCGCCGAACGGGGACTCCCATGCGCAAGGTCATGACCCGAACCCAGCCCCGCCCCGCCGCCCCCGCATCCCCTCCAACACCGCCGCCGCCCTACGGCGGCCCAGGTGCCACGTCCTCCCACGCCCCGGCCCCCGCGCCGTCGTACGGCCCGGCGGCCACGCCGCCCGGCGGACCCGGCGGCGTCCCGTCCAGCGGCCCCGGCGGCACCCTGTCCGACGGACCCGGTGGTACCGCGCCCCGTGCGCCGGGCGGTGTGCCGCCCCGCAGACCGGGGGCGCGCGGGACGCGTGCTGCGGGGCCCGGCGGGCGCCCGCCGGGGTCTCCGGGCCGGTCCCGGCGGCCGCGTACGCGGCCGGCGGACACCCGCCCGCCCACGGCCGGACCGGGCCGGGGCGCGGGGCCCGCCCCGGTCGCGAAGCCCCCGGGCGATCCCGCCACGGGTTCGGCGCCCGAGCCGGCCACTGCCTCCGCCCCCGGCCGCCCGACCACGACGGCTCCCGTCGACGGCCGCCCGGGCACGGCCTCCGGCCCGACCCGCACCGCGAACGCCGCCTCGGCCCCTGTCGCAGCCCCCTCCGTGGGGCGGGTCGCGCCCGGGAGCCTCCGACGGGCCGCCCGGCCCTCCGCGGCGCCCGTCGTACCCGCTCAGACGCCTCGCCGGCCCGTCCCGCAGCTGCGCCCCACCGACCACTTCGCCGAGCTGCTGCTGGGCGTCCTCAGCGGTCGGTGCCCCGTCCACTCGATGCTCCGCCACACCGTCGGCCGGGCCTACGACGACCTGGCCCACCTCGCCGAACGCGGCCCGCTGCGCACCCGCGGCAGCTCCCCCGTCGTCCGCGACATCGGGTACTTCGAGCCGCGGCCGGGCGCCCTGGAGGTCTTCGCGCGCATCGGCGCGGGCGACCGGCTGCGGGCCATGGCGTTCCGCCTGGAACGGGGCCGGGACCTGCGCTGGCGCTGCACGGCGGTGGAAGTGGGCGGCCCCCGCCGGACCCGCGCGGACGACGACTGACGGCGACTGACAGTCCCCAGCCGGACCGCCGGAACAAGGCCGCCGGCAGGCACGACCGCCGCCAGGACAGGCCGAAGGGCCGGTCACCCCGGGTGACCGGCCCTTCCCACCGCCACGGCGCCCACGGGCACCGCGCCGTTACTTCTTGCGGCGCCGCCCGCCCTTGGCCTGCTTGCGGCGCTCCGCGCGCGTGAGTCCGTCGGACTGGGCCTGGGCGGGCTCGCCGTCGGTGAACTCGCCCTCGACGACACCGCCCTCGCCGTCCACGGTCGGCGCGGAGAAGTGCAGGTCACGGCGCTGCGGCGCGTCGAGGCCCTTGGCCCGGATCTCCGGACGGGCGCCCGCCTGGGCCGGAACCGCGTCCTGCGCGCCCTTGTCGAGCGACGGCGCCGCGTCCTCGACCGGAACCTCCTCGACCTGCTGCTCGACCTGGACCTCCAGGTTGAACAGGTAGCCGACGGACTCCTCCTTGATGCCCTCCATCATGGCCTGGAACATGTCGAAGCCCTCGCGCTGGTACTCGACCAGCGGGTCCTTCTGCGCCATCGCGCGCAGGCCGATGCCCTCCTGGAGGTAGTCCATCTCGTAGAGGTGCTCGCGCCACTTGCGGTCCAGGACCGACAGGACGACCCGGCGCTCCAGCTCGCGCATGATCTCGGAGCCGAGCTGCTTCTCCCGCGCCTCGTACTGCTCCTGGACGTCGTCCTTGATGGACTCCGCGATGTAGTCGGCGGTCAGGCCGGCCCGGTCGCCCGCCGCCTCCTCCAGCTCCTCGACGGTGACCTTCACCGGGTAGAGCTGCTTGAAGGCGCCCCACAGCCGGTCGAGGTCCCAGTCCTCGGGGAAGCCCTCGGCGGTCTCGGCCTGTACGTAGGCGTCGATCGTGTCGTTCGTGAAGTGCTGGATCTGCTCCTGCAGGTCCTCGCCCTCCAGGACGCGGCGACGCTCGCCGTAGATGACCTCGCGCTGGCGGTTGAGGACCTCGTCGTACTTCAGGACGTTCTTGCGGGTCTCGAAGTTCTGCGTCTCGACCTGCGACTGGGCGGACGCGATCGCGCGCGTGACCATCTTGTTCTCGATCGGCACGTCGTCCGGCACGTTCGCCATGGACATCACGCGCTCGACCATCTGGGCCTTGAACAGCCGCATCAGGTCGTCGCCCAGGGAGAGGTAGAAGCGGGACTCACCGGGGTCGCCCTGACGGCCGCTGCGGCCGCGCAGCTGGTTGTCGATACGGCGCGACTCGTGCCGCTCGGTGCCCAGGACGTAGAGGCCGCCCAGGTCCTTGACCTCTTCGAACTCGGCCTTGACCGCCTGCTCGGCCCGCTCCAGGGCGGCGGGCAGGGCCGCGGCCCACTCCTCGATGTGCTCCTCGGGGTCGAGTCCGCGCTGGCGCAGCTCGGCCTCGGCGAGGTCCTCGGGGTTGCCGCCGAGCTTGATGTCCGTACCGCGGCCGGCCATGTTCGTGGCCACCGTCACGGAGCCCTTGCGGCCCGCCTGGGCGACGATGGTCGCCTCCCGGTCGTGCTGCTTGGCGTTGAGCACCTCGTGCTGGACGCCGCGCTTGCTGAGCTGCTGCGAGAGGTACTCGGACTTCTCGACCGAGGTGGTGCCGACGAGGATCGGCTGGCCCTTGCGGTGCTTCTCCTCGATGTCGTCGACGACGGCCTCGAACTTGGCGACCTCGGTGCGGTAGATCAGGTCCGACTGGTCCTTGCGCACCATCGGCCGGTTGGTCGGGATGGGCACCACGCCGAGCTTGTAGATCTGGTGGAACTCGGCGGCCTCGGTCATAGCCGTACCGGTCATGCCGGACAGGCCGGGCTGTTCCTTGTCGTTGTGGTCGTGGCGCTTGTAGAGGCGGAAGAAGTTCTGGAGGGTGATCGTGGCGAGCGTCTGGTTCTCGTCCTTGATGTCCACCCCTTCCTTGGCCTCGATCGCCTGGTGCATGCCCTCGTTGTAGCGGCGGCCGGCGAGGATACGGCCGGTGTGCTCGTCGACGATCATGACTTCGCCGTCGAGGACGACGTAGTCCTTGTCCTTCTTGAACAGTTCCTTGGCCTTGATGGCGTTGTTCAGGTAGCCGACCAGCGGGGTGTTCACCGACTCGTAGAGGTTGTCGATGCCCAGCCAGTCCTCGACCTTGGACACGCCCGACTCGTGGATGGCGACGGTGCGCTTCTTCTCGTCGACCTCGTAGTCGCCGGTCTCCTCGATGCCCTTGAGGGTGTTGCCGGCCTCGCCCTTCTTCAGACGGGTGACCAGCTTGGCGAAGTCGCCGTACCACTTGGTGGCCTGGTCGGCCGGGCCGGAGATGATCAGCGGCGTACGGGCCTCGTCGACCAGGATGGAGTCGACCTCGTCGACGATGGCGAAGTTGTGGCCGCGCTGGACGAGCTCGTCCTTGGACCACGCCATGTTGTCGCGCAGGTAGTCGAAGCCGAACTCGTTGTTCGTGCCGTAGGTGATGTCGCAGCCGTACATCTCACGGCGCTGGGCCGGCGTCTGGTTGGCGAGGATGCAGCCGACGTTCAGACCGAGGAACTTGTGGACGCGGCCCATCATCTCGGAGTCGCGCTCGGCCAGGTAGTCGTTGACCGTGACGATGTGCACGCCCTCGCCGGACAGGGCGTTGAGATAGGCGGGCAGGGTGCCGACGAGGGTCTTGCCCTCACCGGTCTTCATCTCGGCCACGTAGCCCATGTGCAGGGCCGCGCCACCCATGATCTGCACGTCGTAGTGCCGCTGGCCCAGGACGCGCTTGGCGGCTTCACGGACGGTGGCGAAGGCTTCGGGCAGCAGGTCGTCAAGGCTCTCACCGTCGGCGTAGCGCTGCTTGTACTCGTCGGTGAGGGCGCGCAGCTCGGCGTCGGAGAGGTCAGCGAAGTCCTCTTCGATGGAGTTGACCTGGTCCGCGATGCGGTGCAGCTTGCGCAGGATCTTGCCTTCGCCTGCACGCATGAGCTTCGAGAGGACGGACACGGGGGTTGGTCTCCTTGCCGGTCGGGCCTGGGACGGTCGGTTTCCTGTGACGGATCGGGCAACGGCCATCGTATGCGAGGACCCCGCTGCCCCGGGAGGCCTGCTGCGACGGGGACCGTCCGCTCCTTGCATCCAGCATCCTCGTCTGCTGTCATCCCTTTCAACGTCCGGGCCCCGCGGATGGTGCCGCACCTTCCGGTGAATCGCACGAGAGGTGACCGGATGTTCACGCACGGCAAAAATATTGGCGCCCGTGGGGGACGCCGCGCAGAATCGGCCGATGGAACCCGTCACGCTCACCACCGACCGCCTCGTCCTGCGCACGGTCGGCCCCCGGGACGCCGAGGCCGTGCACGCCGCCGCCCAGGATCCCGACATCCAGCGCTGGACGACGATCCCCTCGCCCTACCTCCCGGAGCACGCGCGGGGCTTCACGGAGCAGATGGTCCCCGACGGCTGGGCGAACGACTCGATGTTCACCTTCGGTCTCTTCCTCCCGGCCGGGGACCTGGTGGGCATGCTCGCGGTCACGATGATCTCGCTGGGCACCGGTGAGATCGGGTTCTGGGGCACCAAGGAGCACCGCGGCCGGGGCTACACCACCGAGGCCGCCGTCGCCGCCGCCCGCTGGGCCTTCACCGAGCGGGCGGTGGACCGCCTGGAGTGGCGCGCCGAGGTCGGCAACACGGCCTCCCGCGCGGTGGCCCAACGCGCGGGCTTCACCATGGAGGGCACGTTGCGCTCCGCGATCAACAACAAGGGCGTCCGCCGCGACTGCTGGGTCGGCTCCCTCCTCCCCTCCGACCTCGCCCTCCCGTCCACGTCCCCGTACCTGCCGACACCGGGCGCCGCCTGAACCCCGGGCCGCCGCGCCCACCTCCGCGGGGCCGCGCCCCGCTTCCCGCTCCCCGCTGTCAGACCCACCCTCTATCGTGCGGACGTATGACGACCCTCCCGCCCGCCGCCACGGAACTGTCCGCAGACGAGGCCCGCCGCCTCGCCCTCCGCGCACAGGGTTTCCTCGGCGCCCCCGACCGCCGCGCGGGCGTCCGCGGCGTGCTCCGTCACCTGGGCGCGGTGCAGCTCGACACGATCTCGGTCCTGGCCCGCTCCCACGAGCTGATCCCCTACGCCCGCCTCGGCTCGGTCGGCCGCCGGACCGTCGACGACGCCTACTGGACGGACACCCACGCCTTCGAGTACTGGTCCCACGCCGCCTGCATCCTCCCGATCGAGGAGTGGCCCCACTTCGCCTTCCGCCGCCGCGCGTACCGCAACCGCCCGCACTGGAACCACCACCTCCCCGACGGCGACTACGACCGCGTCGTCAAGCAGCTCCGCGAGGAGGGCCCCCTCACCGCGACGGACCTGGGCGGCGCGAAGAGGACCAGCGAGTGGTGGGACTGGTCGGGCACGAAGGTCGCCGTCGAGCGCGCGCTCATGTACGGCGAGGTGGTGTGCGTGGAGCGCCGCGGCTGGAAGCGGGTGTACGACCTGGCCGAGCGCGCCGTCCCGGCCGAGCTGCTGCACGACGACCTGGACGACACGGAGTGCCTGCGCCGCCTGGTCCGCCTGGCCGGGCAGTCCCTGGGCGTCGGCACGCGCGCGGACATCGCGGACTACCACCGTCTCAAGGCCGAGCAGGTCGACGCGGTGATCGCCGACTCGGGGCTGGTGCCGGTCACGGTGGCGGGCTGGGGCCGTCCCGCCTGGGCGGACCCCGCGGCCCTGGAGACCGTCCCGCGCGGCCGTCACCGCACGACGCTGCTCTCCCCCTTCGACTCGCTGATCTGGGAGCGGGCGCGCACGGAGCGGATCTTCGGCTTCACCCACCGGCTGGAGGCCTACGTACCCCGGCAGAAGCGGGTGCACGGCTACTTCGCGATGCCGGTGCTGGCCGGCGGCCGGCTCGTCGGCCGGGTGGACCCGGCCCGCGAGGGGCGCACCCTGGTCGCCAAGCAGGTCACGCTGGACGGCCCGAAGGCGGCCCCGGCGGTGGCCCAGGCACTGGTCGAGGCGGCGAGCTGGGTGGACTGCACGAACGTACGCGTGGAGCGGGTCGAGACTCCGGATCTGCGTGAGCCGCTCACCCGGGAGCTGGCCCGGCTGCTCGACTGACCGGAACCCCGCACCGGGTCACCGGATCTCGAGAATCTTCTCCCGCATCGCGTACACCACGGCCTCCATCCTGGAGTGCAGCTGGAGTTTCTCCAGGATGTTGCGCACGTGGTTCTTCACGGTGTTCTCGGAAATGAACAGTTCCTTGGCGATGTCCCGGTTGTTCATTCCGGTGGCGACGAGCTTCAGGACCTCCAGCTCGCGATCCGTGAGCCGCGGCGCGGGCACCAGCCGGCGTTCGTCGGTGCGCTGGATCATCGACTTGAACTCGGTCAGCAGTTTCGAGGCCATCGACGGACTGATCTGGGACTGGCCGTCGGCCACCGCGCGAATGGCGGTGGCCACCTCGTCCGTCGAGATCTCCTTGAGGAGATAACCGGTCGCGCCCGCCTTGATCGCGTCGTAGAGGTCGGCCTCCTCGTCGCTGATCGTCAGCATGATGATCTTGGCGCTGGGGGCCACCTCCTTGATGGAGGTGCAGGCCTCGATACCGCCCCGCTTGGGCATCCGCACATCCATCAGGACGATGTCCGGCAGCAGGTCGGCCGCCTTCTCCACGGCCTCGGCGCCGTCACCGGCCTCTCCGACGACCTGGATGTCCTCCTCGGCCGCGAGCACGATCTCCAGGCCGCGGCGGAAGAGGGCGTGGTCGTCCACGACCAGCACCCTGATCGGCTCCTCGCGTGCGGAGCCCGCGTCCGGGCCCATGCCGGCGACCCCGTCGTCGATCCCGTGGTCGACGCCCGCGCCCCGCATCGGTCCGAAACTGTCCGCCATCGTTCCTCCCCCTGAAGGCTGTGGCACGTGGTCCTGAGCCATCGCCAACCCAGAGCAACGACCCACCGGTTGGGCCGTTGCCGCCATGATTCCATGCCCGGCGGACAGCGGGGTGACCGAACGGGCAGCTCTGGGGTCGCACACCCTCGCGCACCGTCGCACACCGGTGCCCCTGGGGGCGCACACGCGCTCCAGGGGCACCGAACCGCTGCCGTCCGGCGGCGTGTGTCAGCCGCCGAGCGCATCGCCCGCGTCGGGGGCGTGCGCCTGAGTGACCATCGTGTCCGTGGTCAGGTGGATCACGCCGTAGTCGTAGGCGTGGCGCCGGTAGACGACGCTGGGCTCCTTCGTCTCGGAGTCGACGAACAGGTAGAAGTCGTGCCCGACCAGCTCCATCTCGTAGAGCGCCTGGTCGAGGGACATGGGTGCGGCCACGTGGGTCTTCTCCCGGACGACGAGCGGACCGTCGCCCTGGACCTCCAGCGAGCCGATCTTCTTGGTGGGTACGCCGTCCTGCTTCTCCGTCGGGACGACGTCGCCGTTCCCGTTGAGCGTCGCCGCGCCGGGTACGTGGTCGGCGACCTCGGCCGCCGAGATCCGGCGTGCGCCGCGGCGCGAGAAGCGCTTGTCGTGCTGCTTGCGCAGCCGTGCGCCGAGCTTCTCCGCCGCCAGGTCGAGCGCCGCGTAGGGGTCGCTCGCCGCCGCCTCCGCCCGGATCACCGGACCGCGGGAGCGGAGCGTGATCTCCACTCGGTCACAGCGGTCGGCCTGCCGGGGGTTCGGCTCCTTGGACACCTCGACGTCGAGGCTGATCACCTTGCCATCGAGCTTCTGGATCTTCTCCAGCTTCAGCTTCTCGGCCACGTGCTTCCGGAACCGCTCGGGCACCTCGGTCTTGCGGCCCTTGACGACGATGTCCACGCAGAACTCCGTTCCCGGATCGCTCCGCTTCGATGGCGGAGCATCTCCCTTTTGCACCAGGTTCCGGTCCATCCCGAAACCTCGGACTCGGTGACGTCCACCTCCTCCCCCGCGGGCGGGATCTCCACTCCACCGGTGCGGGTGATGACGGTAAAACCCGCAGCACGGCATTCGGATTTGAGAGGTGTGGCCTGCGGCTTTGCCTCACAACCGAACATATCTCGCCCGGACGGATGTCGTCACCCTCTACCGCGGCGTACCTCCGTTCCGGTGAATTGACTCCCTCATTACCTGCAACGACGTAAGTTCTCAGTCAGTTCCGGTTTATTTCGAAAGAATCTGGTGAAGCCGCGACCACTGCCGCGCAGATCGCTTCACGGATCACGCCACCGCCTCCGTATGGACCCGCCATTCGGGGTCCGGTCTTCCGTTCCTCTCTGCCTTCCCCTGCCGCGGCCGGATACACAGCCGATCTCACCGTCCCGTACGCGGCCGGCCCCGCCCGCGACTCAACGGCCGCGGCCGTCGCCGCGCGCACCGCACGGGCCGCCTCGGCCAGCGACGCCCCCGTCGTCATCAGGTCGTCGACCAGGACGACCGTCCCGCCCTCGCGCAGCGGTCCCGCACCGCCCGGGGCCACCGCGAGCGCACCGGCGAGGTTGTCCAGCCGCCGCCGGGCGTCGAGCCCCGACTGGTCGGCCACGGCGTACCGCTGCCGCAGCACGGCAAGCACCCGGGCGGACGTCCCGGTGCGCCGCAGCTCCCCCGCCGCCGCGAGGGCGATCCGCCGAGCCGGATCGTGCCCCCGCGTCCGCACCGCTCTGCGCGCCGACGGCACGGGCACGAGCAGCACCGGACCCCTGCCCGGCACGGGACCCGCCACCCCGGCACCCACCGCACCACCGGCCCGCACGTCACCCGCGCCCGCCCACGCCGCCCGGAGAGCCGCCCGCACCGCTTGCGCCAAAGCCGCCCCGAGCGGCGCCGTGAGGGCGAGCACGCCCCGCTCCTTGTGGGCCAGCAACGCCGCCCGCACCTCGTCCGCGTACGGCGCCGCCGCGTGCACCGCGGGCAGTCCAGGCGGCTCCGGCTCCGGACGCACCCGGCACGGCGGGGCTCCGCTCAGCGCCGTACGGCACCGGAGGCACAGCACCGCCCGAGCCGTGCCGCAGCCCCCGCACTCGGCGGGCAGCACCAGGTCCGTGAGGTCCGCCCACCCTCTCCGCCATGTCCGCCGTGTCAGGCATGTCCGCAATCCGCGCATGGCCACCACTGTGCCCCTGCCCGCGAGGCCCCGCCAGGCCTATGGAAAACGTCGGCCGCGCCCTGTGGAAAACCCCGCCGGGCCACGAAACGGCGGACGCCCCACCCGGCCGAACGGCACCGCCTCACCCCGGATAGACCGGCGCGGTCCCCTCCGTCACCTTCTGCCACTGCAGCCCGGACGGCAGCCGCACGATGAGGTCCTCCGAATACGCCACCAGCGGCAGCCGCTCGTCCTCGGTCGCGGCGATCTCCTTGACGCCGGTCAGGGCCGCGGGCACCGATGCCTCCGGCGTCGAGCCGTCGACCTGGACGTATCCGATCTGCTGGACACCCCCGCGCTCGCGCCCCACCACGACGAGCCGGGCGTCTCCGGCCCAGGACATGGCCGTGACCTCCTCCAGCTCGGGGGTCGCGGAGCGCAGTTCGAGCACGGTGACCGCGGGCACGTCGCCCGCCTTCCCGTCCCGTTCGATCCGCCCGATGAGCAGCGACCGCTTGCCGTCCTTCTCCACCACGAGCGCGATCCGCACCCCGTCGGCGGCCACCCGCACGGCCTGGACGCGCCCGTCGAGGCCCGGGGTCCGCACCTCCACCGGTTCGCCCGCGCCCTCCTTCAGCAGCAGCAACCGCGGGTCGGCCGGGTTGCGGTCGGCGATCCACAGGTCGCCCTGCGCATCCCAGCTGGGCGGGGTCAGCCGGTCCGCCTCCGTCTTGCCCTTGCTGGTCAGCACGGGGTCGCCGAGCGAACCGCCCGACACCAGCGAACCGACGTACAGCAGCTTGTTGTCGAGACCGATCCCGGCCGCGCTGTGTTCGTCGCGCGACACCGCCACCGACCGCAGGGCCTTCCGGCCCTCGCCCAGCGGGCCGGGCACGGGTTCGGCCCGGGTCCCGTTGCTGCCGGCCGCGATCCGTACCAGGCGGTCCTGGTCGTCGACGAAGTACAGGTAGTCGGGCCGCTGCGCGGAGCCGCGCGTCGCCACCGTCTCGGCGCGGTCCTCGGAGAGCGAGCACAACTGCTCGCCGCCGGAGCGCAGCTCGACCTCCTGCACCGCCGGGGTGAGGTTCTGCAGCGTGAACAGGAGCTGCGCGGCCATCTCGTCGCACTTGTCCGCGCCGGCCCGCGCCGCCTTGTCGTTCAGCGGAACGGTCAGCTTGCTGCGGTCGTCCGGGGTCAGCGAGCCGGCGTTCTTCGCCAGCGCCGTACCGGTCGGGAAGCTGGACCTGACCACGGGGCCCAGCAGGCTCGTCGGCCCGCTGAGCAGGGAACGCACCACCTGGGTCATCGGATCCACGCGCCGGCGCACGTAGACGGGGTCGGCGACGGCCGCCGGCTCGCGCACCGGGCCCGTCTCGGCGTCCGCCCGTACCGGGGTGTTCGAGGCGAAGTAGTACCGGTTGACCGACATGTAGTTGCGCTGGAAGTCCGACTTGCCCATGACGACGCCCGGCGGCAGCGAATCGATGCGCCACTGCTTGGACTTGCCGTCCCGGGTGAGGTGCACCGACTCGCGGTACACGCCGTCGGCCGGGGCGTACGACTGCTGCGCGTCGACCGTGGCGACCTTGGTGCCGGTCAGGGTGACCGAGTAGTCGTTGGCGTCCTCGCGGTTGCCCGAGTGGTCGGACTCCGTTCCCGGCCCGCCCGCGAGCACCGTCGCCGACTCGTCCGGCCGCCAGTTCTTCGCGGCGTCGCCGGTCAGGTACTTGCGCGCCGTCTCGTAGTGCGGATCGTCGCTGGTCAGCGCCTCCAGGAAGCCCTGCACGATGTCGGCGGGCGGGGCGTCCTCCCCCGGCGGCAACGCGAACACCCGCACCTGCGGGTCCTGCCGGGGCGTGGACTCCACGCCCCTGAGGTCCCCGCTGTCCGGCATGGCCGCACATCCGGCCAGCAGTACGACACCGCCGACGGCGTACGCCACCACGCGTGCCGGCCCCCGCCGACCGCCCCTCCCGCGGTCAGCGCCCACGAGATGCCTCCCCCTGCCTGCTCGAGTCCTCGGGACCGGCGTCCTGGCGGCCCGCCGCCTCCGGTGCCGGTCCGCCGTCCTGTCTCCGCGTGCCCGACGCGGGCCTCGGCACCACGCGCGCGCCGTTGCCCGGCAGTGCCGTCGGATCCGCCGTGGGTGCCACCGTGGCCTGCCGCGGCGTTATCGGCCCCCGCGCGGACACCGCGGACACCTGCCCGGCCGGCACCTGCGCCGGGACGCCGACCGACTTGTCGGTGCCGCGCGCCACCGCCGGGTCGGCGAGGCCCGCGTCGTTGAGCCCGCGGTTGCGGCGCGAGTCCGCCGGCTCCAGCGGTATCGGCGACCCCCTGAGCGGCTCGTCCGCCGTCCTGGGCAGCGTCAGCCGGAACTGCGAGCCACCGCCGGGCTCGCCCCAGGCCTGCAGCCAGCCGCCGTGCAGCCGCGCGTCCTCCAGGGCGATCGACAGCCCCAGCCCCGTACCGCCGGTGGTGCGCGCGCGGGCCGGGTCGGCCCGCCAGAAGCGGCTGAAGACCCGGGTGGCCTCGCCCGGCTTGAGTCCGACGCCGTAGTCGCGCACCGCGACGGCGACGGCGCCCCCGGCGGCGGCGAGTTTGACGACGACGTCCCGGCCTTCGCCGTGCTCGACGGCGTTGACGACGAGGTTGCGCAGCACGCGCTCGACCCGCCGGGCGTCCGCCTCGGCGACGACGGGCTGCTGGTCGCCGACGACGCGTATCCCCGTGCCCTTGCGCTCGGCGAGCGGCTCCGCGCCGCTGACGACGCGCCGTACGACCTCCCTGAGGTCTATCGGCTCCGCCTCCAGCGCGGCGGCGCCCGCGTCGAAGCGGCTGATCTCCAGCAGGTCGGCGAGCAGCGTCTCGAACCGGTCCAGCTGGTCGGCGAGCAGTTCGGCCGACCGCGCGGTCACCGGATCGAAGTCCACGCGCGCGTCGTGGATGACGTCGGCCGCCATCCGCACGGTCGTCAGCGGTGTGCGCAGCTCGTGCGACACGTCGGAGACGAACCGCCGCTGCATCCGCGACAGGTCCTCCAGCTGGCTGATCTTGAGCTGGAGGTTCTGCGCCATCTTGTTGAAGGCCTCACCGAGCCGGGCGATGTCGTCCTCGCCGGTGACCTTCATCCGTTCCTGCAGACGCCCCGCGGACAGCCGCTCGGCGATGCTCGCCGCCATCCGTACCGGCGTGACGACCTGGCGCACCACGAGCCAGGCGATGGCCCCGAGCAGCACGACCACGAACAGCCCGGCGGTCGCCAGCGTGCCCCTGACCAGGCTGAGCGACTTCTCCTCCTGGGTGAGCGGGAAGAGGTAGTACAGCTGGTACGGCTCGCCGTTCGGGTCGTTGACCTGCTTGCCGATGACCAGTCCCGGCTGGGACGGCTGGTCGGAGTTGTAGACGATCCGGGTGTAGCTCTGGGCAGCCGCGGTGTCGCCGTCGATCCGCTCCCGCAGGGCCTCGGGGACGCTCACCGCCCAGTCGACCGATCCGGAGGCGCGCGGACCGCGTCCGCTGCCGCTCTCCCCGCCCATGGGAAGGGTGACCACGTCGAAGGCGCTCTGGCCGCCGCTGGAGAGCGACTTCACCAGCTCACTCATCCACTGGATGACGTTCTGCGAGGGACGCCCGTCCGCGGGGGTGCCGTCGTCGCCGTTGGTGCTCGCCGCCTCCTCGGCCTTCTGCTTGGCCGCCGTGAAGCCACCGGTGGCCTGGCTCTGGGAGGCCTTCACCTTGGCGTCCAGCAGTCCGTTGCGGACCTGCCCGATCACCACGAAGCCGAGCAGCAGCACCACGCCCAGCGACATCAGCAGAGTGGTGGCGACGACCTTGAGCTGGATGTTGCGCCGCCACAGCCGCATGACCGGCAGCAGGGGACGGCGCACCCAGCGCATGAACAGCCGGAGCACCGGGCTGCCCTGCACCCCGCCGTGCAGCAGCCCGCCCTCCAGCAGGCGGCTCCACCGCGAGCCGGGAGGCTTGCGGCCGGCGGGGTCGGGGCCGACAGGCCGTCCGGCGCGGGCCCCGGACCCGGGCGCCGAAGCGGCACTGTCCCTGGCCATGTCAGCTCGGTCCGGCCTTGTAGCCGACGCCGCGGACGGTCACCACGATCTCCGGCTTCTCCGGGTCCTTCTCGACCTTGGAGCGCAGCCGCTGGACGTGCACGTTGACCAGGCGGGTGTCGGCGGCGTGCCGGTAGCCCCAGACCTGCTCGAGGAGCACCTCGCGCGTGAACACCTGCCACGGCTTGCGAGCCAGCGCCACCAGCAGGTCGAACTCCAGCGGCGTCAGCGCGATCGACTGTCCGTCCCGCTTCACGGAGTGACCGGCCACGTCGATGACCAGGTCGCCTATGGCGAGCTGCTCCGGCGCCGGTTCCTCGGACCGCCGCAGCCGCGCCCGGATCCGGGCCACCAGCTCCTTCGGCTTGAACGGCTTCACGATGTAGTCGTCGGCGCCCGACTCCAGACCCACCACGACGTCGACGGTGTCGCTCTTCGCCGTCAGCATCACGATCGGCACACCCGACTCGGCCCTGATCAGGCGGCACACCTCGATGCCGTCCCGTCCGGGCAGCATCAGGTCGAGCAGCACCAGGTCCGGCTTGGTCTCCCGGAAGGCGGCCAGCGCCTTGTCGCCGTCGGCTACGAAAGACGGCTCAAAACCCTCACCACGCAGCACAATGCCGAGCATCTCGGCCAGTGCGGTGTCGTCGTCGACGACAAGGACTCGTCCCTTCATAAACGACATCATCCCATTCTCGTAACAGATGCGAAGGCGCAGGTGAGGCAGGTCACTGGCCTGTGACGATAGTCGTACGGGGTCGCTACTGTCTGCCCCCGTCCGCCGGCGTTGATGTCAGCGACGGATGTCAGTTCTGATCACCCCGGAACGCTGCCTCTTCCTCGCCCGGCCACGCAAGTGTCACACCGACACGCTGACACAGGTCGACCCACCTCCGCTCAGACGGCTCCCGCTCCACCCACAGGACAGCCGACACGTCTGGCGCTCGTTCACGGAGCTGATCTTGATAGTCGAGGACCTGGCCAAGTCCCGCACGAAGCTGTCGAGCCTCGTTCGCGGGCGTCAGCGATTTAACCTCGCACACGGTCAGACGACCTTCGGTCTCCCGCCACGCAAGATCAAAGTCGGGGTCGGAGACATCTGGGGACAGAGCCACATACCCACGGCGCTGCGCTTCCGCGGCCAGTAGGTTTTGCAACCTGCGGTGCGTCGACAGGTTACGCCCCACCAGATCCGGGTCTGGCGCGCTCGGCGTACCCGGAGCCGGCGCGACAGTTTCATCCGGAGCTACGTAGTCCTGTCCGATCTCGACCTCGGGCGCGGTGATGGTGGCCTTGACCGGCACCATGTGGAAGCGAATGACCTTCCGTAGATCACCACCACCAGTGGCCGGCGCCTCATCCTCCGTGTACGGCTCCTCCGCGTCGAGCGTCCACTCCCCGAGGTATCGCACCGTTCCCCGAGCACCGTCGAACAGACGCAGTCGCTTCCCGTTCTGGCGGTGATCCAGGATCGCCCTGTTGCCCCGGATCATCTGCTGATCACCAGTCTGACCTTCTCCGGTGTAGTGGAAGGTTCCGTCCTCGTTCCACGTGTCGTAGTAGCCGTGCTGGTGACCTGAACTCGGCGCAGTGAAGATCAGAACGTTATCCGTGGTACTGCAAGGAGAGATGCCGTTCTGGGTGCTTCCCCCGAACCTTGCGTGAAGGTCGACCCTTCGGATTTCGTCGCCCGGTTCCAGGTCCCAGTCAGGGTCTGCGCCCTCTGACACCTCGATCGCCTCGCGCATGGCCTGCCACTCTTCATCGGTCAACCGGTGAGGGCTGCCGGCAAACGGCTGTCGAAGGACCGTGGCATCGCTCATCCGCGGGTCGTCAGCGAGTCGTTGCTTGGGAACCCGAAGGTCCAACCACTTCTCGACCACCAGCGGGACAAAGTGCCTCGGCCCCGGGTCTTCGGCCCAGTAGCGCAGGTCAGGTTGCCCAAACTCGGCGTCTCCGGTGAAGTGCCCGTACGCGACCACGCCGGCGTTCGGACCGCTCACCCACAACACGAACTCGTCGCCGGCCGCAACTTCGCCCACGAAGCGAACGACAGTCCACGAGTCCAGAACATGGCCGTCGCGACGATGCCCTTCAAGGTCGAACTTCTTCGGGTTGCAGCTCAGAAGCCAAGTAGACATGAACCCCCCCAGGGTCACTTCGAAGGTGGAAGCACCTTAAAGGCTGGCACTGACACACCGACCGGGCAGATGCTCACCAACTCGGCTCCACTGCCCGGCATCACCATGCCAAGCCAACATCTACTCGTCCCGCTGGGCTGCCCTTCGACGTCGAGTTACGACCTTGGGTACCTGGTCCAGGGGGTCCTGGTACTGCCCCCGCCTCCTTCGGATGCACAAGGTGCGGGTGATCTCGACGTCCTCACGGTCAGGGTAAGCACTCGGCGAGTCACGGTCCGCTGCATACAGGTACTCACTAAGCCACCGGTACTGGGCCTCAAGCTGTTCAGCTCGGTCTGTACTCGGGTGTCGTCCGAATCGCTTCTGGGCTGCTGTGCGCCCGACGCCAAAACAAGCCGCTATCCGACCCCAAGAGAAGCGTCGAGTGCGCGCCTCCGCCACTACATCGGCGACTACACGATGCATCGCTGCCTCGCAGAGTGCAGCTGCCCGGAGCGGAGCCATCCCTTCGACATGCATGTGCAAGTACCAGATGGCAAGCCGCACTGCCGCGTCGGCGAGATCCTCGTCGTTGCTGACGACCCACGGGTCCATCGGCCATGCCGGATCGTCGTAAGACACCCATGGCCACGGTCGGTCAGGGCTGAACGTCATGGTGGCGTGATTGCCGATCACTGAATTTTTCGCAGCTACCTCGTCCATGCGTCCACGGTAGGTGGACACATAACGCTAGGAAACCCCACGAGTGTCAAGAGGGCATGCCAACATATCCGTGCATGGAGGGAGTTGCAGACATCAGAAGGCAGCTTCGTGACGAAACGTGATCAGAAGGATGGAGGGGTAAGTGGCCGAGATATACATGTACGCCGACGAGACGGGCGACCTCGACATGTCGGGGTCACTCGGGTCCAGTAGGTACTTCGGATTCGGTACCGCGGTCTTCGAAGGCGATCATGGCCACTGCCTGTGGCAGGGGTTGCAGCTTCGATGCCGGCTGGAGCGCAACGGCGTGGCCCTACCTCAAGGTCTGCACGCCAAAGTTGACTCGCACGCCACTCGCTCCGAGGTCTTTGAGCTCATCAAGGAGCAAGGACCTCGCCTTGACACAACCTTTCTTTACAAGCCCAATGCCTACACCCGCGTACGGGAAGCAGGGCAGATGCGGCTTTACAAGCTGGCGTGGTACCTCCACTTCAAGGAGATAGTCCGTCGCGTGAGCGCTCCTGGCGACACCGTCTACGTGATTGCTGCGTCCCTGAACACCAACCGGAAGGAGGGGAGTGCTCGTCACGCCTTGAAAGATGTTTGCCAACAACTGTCGACTGACCGCGACATCGTGCTCTGCGTCTGGAACGCTCCCACGTCATGGGGCGTTCAGGTCGCGGACTACGGCCTCTGGGCCGTTCAGCGGATCCTCGAAGGTCGGAAGTGCTCGTGGTACGAACCCTGCGTCGCGCCGAACCTGTCGACAACCTTCACGCCCTGGGGGGAGGCAAGGTAAAGGCCAGCTATCCCTATCGGGAAGAGGTCCCCTGGACCCCTTGTCACTGGCCACTCACCATGCAACCCGATCCCGGCTTTAGCGTCAAGCGGGGTGCTGCCCCTTTCGGGATGATTTTGCATCGAACACATGATCCAATGAAGCCTCAGGCTTGCATGCCGGACACACACGGTCGCGGCCGGTGGAGCGGCTTTGGGCTGGAGCTGCTTTGGGGCGAGTGATCATGGCCCCGTAAGCTGATGGCGAGTCGGGCAGTCTGTGGACCTGCCCGTTAAAGCACGACGTTGGGGCCATGATCTTAGAGGCTCGCCCCAAAGTGGCTGCCTAAAGCCGTGGAGCCGGCCGCCCCAGCCACGACGGGGCACTGACCTCGACATCGCTCTCTCATCCTCGCCCCGGCCTGGTCTTCGCCCCCTTGTGGGCGCGGGCGGGCGTCGACGCGCGGCCCCGGTGACGAAGGCAAGGAGGGGCGGCGCGGCGGCGACCGACCGGCGCCGCCGCGCTGTGCGCGGCACCTCCGATCTCCCGATCGGACTGCTTGCAGTTCCAGGAGGCCGGGAGCGACGCGAGCGAAGCGAGCCTTGATGAAGTAGGGAAACTCTTACCGCGCCACGCCTTGGGCCGCTGGTCCGGGGTGTCCGCTACACGCCCGTCTCGGCTACCGTGCGGACTATGCCCTCTGGATTGGACACGCCTCACGGCGCGGCCGAACTGGCCGAGTCACTCTTGCCTCCGCTTGGGAACCGCTGGCTGCACACTCAGGCGGTGGCGGCTCGTGCAAGCGAAGCGTCCGCGGCAGTGTCCGAAGAGGACCGTGATCTGCTCATCGCCGCGGCTTGGCTGCATGACATCGGCTACGCCCCGGAACTACGGGACACGGGGTTCCACCCGCTCGATGGTGCGCGTCATTTGGAAAGCCTCGGGGCGCCTTCCCGGCTCGTCCGCCTCGTCGCTCACCACTCTGGGGCCGTGTACGAGGCCGAACAGCGCGGGCTGTCTGCTGAGCTTGACGTGTACGAACGGGAGGACTCTCCCGTCCTCGACGCGCTGATCTACGCGGACATGACGACTGGCCCGGCCGGACAGTCCTTCGACTTCGATCACCGCATTGACGAGATTCTGGTGCGATACGAGCCGGGCAGCGAGGTGCACAACGCGATCAGCAAGGCGCGTCCGTACCTCGGGGCCGCCGTCGAACGGACGCGCTCTCGCCTCGCTGATCAGCCGACGTAGGGATCGGGGCGATCACTCAGCCCGCGGTCGATCCGCATCCGCATCGACGGGTGGACGTTCAGGTCGTCCAGTCGGCTGGGGTGGACGAACGCCACCTCCTTGCTCTCGCTGCTCGTACGCAGCTCGCCGCCCACGATGCGGGCCCGGAAGCAGATCGAGAACTGTTGGCGCACCTCGCCGTCGTCGTACGCCATGACGTGCGCTGGGTTGGTGTAGATGCCGACCAGACTCGTCACCTCGACGTCGAACCCAGTCTCTTCCTTGGTCTCGCGCACGGCGGCGTCGGGGGCTGACTCGCCGACGTCAACCCCACCGCCGGGCAAGGCCCACAAGTTGTTGTCCGTCTTGTGGATCAGCAAGACTTCCCCGGCATCGTTCAGCGCCACGGCGGTGACGGATGGAACGATGCTGTTCGCCTTCGGGGCGTTCGGATCGTTGAAATAGTCGACTCGGGCCATGCCTCAAGCCTTGCACGCTCTGCCGGTGGTGATGTGCTCCGGCTGCCTACTCGGGCCGACCGTGCTCCCATGCGTAGTCGAAGCTCCGCATGTAGTGCCGGAACGTCCGCGCCCCCGGGATGTAGCGGAAGTGCAGCACGGGGTTCTGCCCCGCGGGCGCACCGAGTACGTGTGGGTTCACCAACACGTCGTCGTCGAACCGATAGATCGAGTTGTAGAGGATCGTGTCGTGCAACCGGACTTCGACGCCCGGCGTCGTCATGGCCGGTTCCAGGTACCGACGGGTGATCCGGGCACGTGCGGCCAGATCGCCACCGATGCCTTCCTCTTCGCCGCGCTGCCGGACCATCTCTGAGTCGGGGTCTCCGAGCAGGACGCGAACTTGTCCTCCGGCCTTGGCCTTCTCTGCCAACTGGTCCGGAAGATCCGGGTGGCTGTCGAAGAGGAACAGACCCGCGTACACGAGGATGTCTACGTGGTCGCTCGCCTTCTCGATCAGGGATGACCACAGCGTTGCCGGCACTGCCCCACGGTGTGGGTAGTACGTGATCAGCTCGGATTTACTCGCCGACTCGGCTTGCTTCTGCACGGCGGGCCAGATGTAGACCTCATCGACGCCCAGGAAGCTCGCAGCCTTCCAGCGGTGTCCCCGGTGCGGCGTGCGGTCCGTCGTGATCCACCGTTCCACGCTCTTGGGGTCCACCCCGACGTGCTGTGCCACGGACTGGATCGTCTCGCCCTGCGCTGAAATCGCCGCGCGCAGACGCTCGTTCGCCATGACGTGTCCTTCCATGGACGCCGTAGGGACGTTTTGACGATAGCTCAGACGTCCCCAAACGTCCATACGGACCGTGATGCGTCCACTACCTTTCGCGGTCTCCTGATCTCACCGCCGGATGGCGGCTCAACTCCCGCTAGTTCAGGAGAACAGACGATGCGTCAGATTCCCGTCGACACGTCCACTGCCACCGTGATGGTGGCTCAGTCCCCGCAGCCGAAGGTGAAGGACCGCCGTACCGGCGAGCGGGCGATGGACGCCGAGACCGGCGCCGCGCTGTCGACCGTGGACGTGATGTTCGCGGCCAACGGTGAGGTGGAGATCCTGTCCGTGACCGTCCCGGAGACCGGCATCTCCGGTGACCTGATGATGGGCACCCCGGTCGCGCTCACCGGCTTGGTCGCCCGGCCGTGGGAGAACGAGTTCAACGGCCAGAAGCGCCACGGCATCGCCTTCCGCGCGGTCGCCGTGACCTCCCTCGCCGCGGGTGCCTCCTCCTCGAAGGCGGCCTGAGCCATGACGTGGCCGATCATCGCCCTGGTGCTGGTCGTCGCTGCTGCGGGTCTCCTGCGGTGGCGGCGCCCCGCCTGGTACTGGATGACCTTCGGGGTCACCCTCGCCGCGCTGCGGGTCCTGGTCCGCTACGGCTCGGTCATGGACGCCTGCGGCCTCACGGTCCCGGCCCCGCGCTGGCGCCTGACCCTGGCCCGGATGACCAACCGGCCGATCCCCGGCCCCCGCGCCCCGCGCATCCTGCGGCTGCGGGTCACCCGGACCGGCCTGGTCCTGCGGCTCAAGCTCCGGCCCGGTCAGGACGCCTTCGACGTGGCGGCCTCGTGTGACCGGCTGCGGCACTCCTTCGCCCTCTACGGGGTCACCTCGCGTGAGCTGCGCTCGGGTGTGGTGGAGCTGCGGATGACCGGTTACGACGTGCTCAAGCGGGTGCAGATGCCCGCCCGCGTCGACACCCGGCCGATGCGGGTCCCGGTCGCCCTGCGCGAGGACGGAGCCGTGCACTACCGCGACTACCGCACGGTCCCGCACGGGCTCACCCTCGGAGCCACGGAGTCCGGCAAGTCGGTCTATCAGCGCAACCTCGTCGCCGCGCTCGCGCCGCAACGGGTCGCCCTGGTCGGTATCGACTGCAAACAGGGCGTGGAGCTGTTCCCGCTGGCCCGCCGGTTCTCCGCGCTCGCCGACAACCCCGACACCGCCGCCGAACTCCTCGACGCCCTCGTGTCCCACATGCAGGACGTGTATCAGCTCATCCGGGCCGAGCAGCGGATCACCGCGGACGTGCCGGATGCTGACATCGCCGCCGACATCTGGGACCTGCCCGAAGACCTGCGCCCGGTGCCGATCGTGGTACTGGTCGACGAGGTTGCCGAACTCGCGCTCTTCGCAACGAAAGAGGATGAGAAGCGGCGGGATCGGATCATCACCGCGCTGGCCCGGCTGGCTCAGCTCGGCCGCGCTGCCGGCATCTATCTGGAGATCTGCGGGCAGCGCTTCGGCTCCGAACTCGGCAAGGGCATCACGATGCTCCGTGCCCAGCTCACGGGCCGGACCGCGCACCGCGTCAACGACGAATCCAGCGCGAATATGGCCTTCGGCGACATCGCCCCGGATGCCGTTGTGGCCGCGATCCAGATCCCCACCGACACGCCCGGCGTCGCCGTCACTGGTGATTCGTCCGGCGGCTGGGCTCGCATCCGCGCCCCGCACACCTCACTGCGGCAGGCCGTGAACGTCTGCAACAGGCACGCTGACCTGACCCCGGATCTGCCCGCCCTCGCGCCGTTCCGGCCCGCCCTCGGCACCCTCGCCCCGGTCCCGGCCCCGGCCATCGAGTCGGCCCCGGCTGCCGCCTGACCCGCCCTGGAGGCACCGTCATGGCTACCGCGAAGAAGCCCACCACCCGCCGCAAGACCCGTCCCGCCACGCCCGAACCGGCGAAGTGCCCGGACTGTGACGGCACCGGCGAGCACACCGAAACCGTCCGGGTCGGCGCCCGCAAGGGACGCGCCACCGACGACCGCCAAACCGCCCTGTGCCTCACCTGCTGGGGCACCGGCCACGCCACCGACTGACCAGGAAGGAGGACACCATGGCCCGCACTGCCCTTCGCGTCGATGCCGTCCTGGTCCAAGCCGTCATCGCCGGTGCCCTGTCCTTCGCCCACCTCCACGACCTCGCCGCGGCTGCCGGACAGGACGGCTGGAAAGCCTGGGCTTACCCCGTCTCCGTCGACCTGCTCTTGGTCGCCGCCTGGCGCCGACTGCGCTCGGACGGACCGTCCCGGCTGGCGTGGTGCTGGTTCCTGATCGCCCTGGTGGCCTCGCTCGGCGCGAACGTGGCCACCGCCGGGTTCCTGGACCTGGAACACCCGCCCGCCCTGCTCCGCCTCGGCGTCGCCGGATGGCCTGCCCTCGCCTTCCTCGGCGGCACCCTCCTCGCCCACTCACCCACCGCCCGCACCTCGACCCCGGACACGTCCGCCGCCCCGGACCCGTCCCCCGCGCCCGAGGCGGAGCCCGACCCGGTCCCCGCCGCCCAGCCGGACCGGGCACCGGTCGACACAGTCGACGAAGCTCCGGCGCTCCCGTCTGCCGACCCGGCCCCGGCATCACCGCCCGCTGTTGCGGTTCCGGCTGCGCTGGTCGACCACGCCCGCAAGGTCGCCGCCGACCACGAGCAGCGAACCGGCGCCCGGATCGACGCCGACACCCTTCGCGCCAGCCTCGGCGTCCCGCCGCATATGGCCGACGCCATCGCCGCCCAACTCGCCTGAACCGAGAGGAGATCACCGTCATGCCTGCCCGCGACTTCTTCCACTCCGTGATGCGGATCGGACCGGTGCAGATCGGCACCCACCGCGACCGTCACGGCCAGACCAAGCACGCCGCCGTGTGCAGCTCGGACGGCTGCGGCTGGTCCGCCGACTACACCAGCCAGTCCGCCGCCCAGCTCGCCGCCCGCACCCACCGCTGCAAGGTCCGCTAGGAGGCCGTGATGGACGTCCCGCTCTGGTTCGCCCTGCTCTGCGTCGGAGTCCTCGGCGTCAAGCTCATCCGCCCGCCCTGGTGGCTCATCGGCGTGCTTCTCCTCGGCGGGTTCCTCCTCGCTGACAGCGTCCTCGCCCCGGTCATCGACACCGCGATCAAGTAACCCACAGAAGGAGGAACGTTCATGTTCCGGCCCAAGCTCCCGACCATGCCCCAGCCCACCGGCATCGTCACCCCGCCCGCCGTCATCGAACCGACCACGATCACCCCCGGCACCCCGACCACGACCACGACGCACGTCGCCCCGGCTCCGGTTGCGGCCTCGACCCGGCCCACGATCCAGCTCACCCCGGGGACCGCGCTCGCCCTCGTCGGCGGCGGCACTGCCGTCGTCCTGGTCGTCGGCGCCGTCCTGGTCTCCATGCTCCTGGCGGTCGCCATCACCGGCGCCTCGGTCGCCGTCTGCGCCGTCGTCCTGCGCTCCCTGCTCGCCTCCGGCAACCGGCGCCGCTAACGGCCCCCGGGGCGGCTCTCTCGCCAAAGAACCGCCGCCCCGGGCGCCTTCCCACCTTCCAGACCCAACGGACCCGAAAGGCACGCCCATGATGCCCCAGCACGCCCCGACCACGCGCATCTGCCGCGACTGCGACGGCTTCCCGACCGTCGCCATCACCACCGGCACCCGCCACGCGGACGGCACCCGCGCCACCCTCCGCATCACCTGCCCGACCTGCAAGGGCACCGGCCACGCCATCCCCGCCGCCTTCGTCCGCGCCGGGCGGTGACTGTCATGACCCTGCTGAATTGGCGCTCCTCGGAGCACTACGACCACACCGGCGACCAGCCGTGCGTGATCTGCACCAAGCCCACCCCGCTGCGCTCCGACCGCGGCAAGCCCGTGCACAAGGTCTGCGCGGAGGACTGGATCGACCGCCACACCGCCAAGGAGGACGACGCGTGACCAACGCCGTCACCCCGGCGGGCCTGGACCCGGTCACCCTCGGCGATCTGCTGCGGGTGGCCGGGTCCCCCGGCTTCGACCGCTGGCAAGACCAGATCAAGCGCACCGGCGGCTGCTCCGACCCGATCCACCTGACCGGCTGGACGCTCCACAAGGACAAGACCACCGGCGCCACCCTGCACCACTACTCGACCGCCGACGAGCCGGGCGGACGCCTCCGGGTGGCCTGCGGCAACCGCCGTGCCTCCCGCTGCCCCGCCTGCGCCTGGACCTACGCGGGCGACACGTATCACCTGATCCGTGCCGGGCTCGCCGGTGACGACCGCCGCGACATCCCCGTCAGCGTCCGGGATCATCCGCGGGTCTTCGCCACCCTCACCGCTCCGTCGTTCGGTCCGGTCCACAACCGGCCCGACCGCGGCGCCTGCCGCTGCGGTGCCCGCCACGCCCCGGACGCCCCGGAGCTGGGTACCGCTCTCGATCCGGCGACGTACGACTACGCGGGCGCGGTGCTGTTCAACAACTACGCCGGGCAGCTCTGGCAGCGCTTCACCAACCGGCTTCGCCGGGAGATCGCCGCCCGTGCCGGCATCACCCAACGTGAACTCAAGGAGTGCGCCCGGTTGTCGTACGGCAAGGTTGCCGAGTTCCAGAAACGCGGTGCCGTGCACTTCCATGCCGTGATCCGCATCGACGGACCCGACGGCCCGGACGCCCCGCCGCCCTCCTGGGCCACGGTCGATCTCCTCGCCGACGCGATCCGCGCCGCCACTACGCACTCGTACACATCGGTCTCGGTCCCGGCCGCCGCCGACCAACCGGCCCGTACCTTCCGGTGGGGAACCCAGCTCGACGTACGGCCCGTGAAGGCGTTCGGGGACGGCTCCGACATCACCGAACAGGCCGTCGCCTCCTACGTCGCCAAGTACGCCACCAAAGCCGCTGAGAACACCGGCACCCTCGACCGCCGGGTGGGTGAGCTCTCCGAACTCGACCGCCACGGCGTCCCCGACCACGCCCGCCGCCTCATCACCGCATGCAAGAGCCTCGATCAGCTCTACCCCGACCGACGCCTGTGGGCCTGGGCTCACATGCTCGGCTTCCGCGGCCACTTCTCCAGCAAGAGCCGCCGCTACTCCACCACCCTCGGCGCCCTCCGCCAGGCACGCGCCGACTACCGCGCCGCCCAAGAGGCCGCCGCCCTCAGCCTGGATGACCGCGAGCCGGACACCGTCCTCGTGCTCACGGACTGGCAGTACGCCGGACACGGCCACACCCCCGGGGAATCCGTGCTCGCCGCCACCATCGCCCGGGATCTCCAACTCAATCGGGAGACCGCCCGCGAAGCCCTGCGAGACCAATTGGCCCTGGAAGGAGCCGCCGCGTGACCACCGCAACTGTTGAATTGCTGACCGTGCCAGAGGTCATGGCGCGGCTCAAGTACAGCCGCTCGAAGGTGTACGACCTGATCAGGGAAAAGCGGCTCGTCTCAATCACCGAAGGTCGCTGCCGTCGGATTCCCGAGAGCGCTGTTCAGGACTACATTCGCGCACGTCTTGAAGAGGCTTCCTGATGTCCCGTCAGCGAAAGCGCAACCCCAATGGGTCCGGCACGGTCACCAAGCGCGCTGATGGCCGGTATCAGGCTGCGGTGTACGTCCCTCAGCCTGACGGGACAGTGAAGCGGAAGTTCGCGTACGGCAAGACGTACGACGAATGCGACCAAAAGCGCCGGGATCTCCTCGACCGCGCCAAGGGTGGCATCCCGACACCGACGCGGGACATGACCTTGGGACAGTGGTTCGACTACTGGCTTGAGGTCATCGTCAAGCCGAACCTGAAGCCCAAGAGCTACGAGACGTACGAGCAGGCCGTGCGCAACCACCTTCGGCAGCGTCTCGGGTCCAAGGTCATGGTCCGGCTGGGCGTCGCGGAGCTGCGCGGGGTCATGCAGCGGCTCGCAGAGGAGAAGGGACCCAAGACTGCCAAGCAGGCCCTTCGGGTCCTCTCAGCGGCGCTCACGGCCGCGATGGTGGAAGACATCGGCCTGACTCGGAACGTGGCCAAGCTCGTCCACATCCGTGCGACGACTGACAGCGGCAAGAGCTGGGATGCCGTGACGGTTCTCCGCTTCCTGGCTGCGGCCCGGGGGCTGACCGTGTACTACCCGGCGTTCCTGCTGCTCTGCCTGCTCGGTCTCCGCCGTGCCGAGGTGTGCGGCCTGCGCTGGGAGAACATCGACCTCGACAAGCGGATTCTCTGGGTAGAGCAGCAACGGCAGCGTTCCAGCGCCGGGACGATCGACCTGGACACCAAGACCGAGACCTCCAGGGCGCCCCTCCCCCTGCCGGCACAGTGCATCGCGCCCCTGCGCTGGACTCGAATGCGTACGGCCATGCTGCGGGAGCGCGCGATCAGTCTGGGTCGTCCCTGGTTCGAAGATCCGGACGGACACGTCTTCATCTCGCGGACGGGTCACCCGCTCCTGGCGTCGAACCTGTACCTGACCATGCAGCGGATCATCAAGGCCGAGGGGTTGGACAAGATGAACCCCAAGGGACTGCGGAAGTCCTGCGGCACCCTGCTGGTTCACCTCAAGGTGCACCCGCGGATCGTCAAGGCAATCCTTCGGCACAGCCGGATCGCGACGACGATGGACATCTACGCTGAGGCGCTGACGCCTGACATCATCGAAGCGGTGGGGCAGCTTGACCGCCTGCTGCGACAGCCGGCCCGGATTCGAGCGTTGGATGTCGACGGATCGCCCCTCGACAGTCGTTGATGTCGCCGTTGGATGTCACGGCCCTTCCCTCTGCGAATAAGCGCAGGTGGAGGGGCCGTTTCCGTCGGTCGAGCCGACATCATCCCATTAGCTAATCGTTACCTGGCGTGACCTGGCACACAGCGAGGCCAGAGCCTCGGTCGTCACGGGCGAAACCACACCCTCCTCGGTGACGATCGCCGTCACCAGTTCGGGCGGAGTCACATCGAACGCCGGGTTGTACGCCTGGGTCCCCAGGGGTGCCACCGGAATCCCGCCTCCCGCTCCCGCCACCGGCACCTGAGGTGCTGTGACCTCGGTCACTTCATATCCGGGGCGCTGCTCCACTTCGATGGACGCCCCGTCCGGCGTGTCCGGATCCACCGTCGTGACCGGAGCCACCACGACGAACGGCACATGGTGGTACCGCGCGAGCACCGCGAGCGGATAGCTCCCCACCTTGTTCGCCACCGAACCGTCGGCCGCGATGCGGTCCGCGCCGATCAGTACCGCGTCCACCTCACCCGCCGCGAACAGCGAACCCGCCGCGTTGTCGGTGAGCAAGGTGTACGCCATGTCGTTGCGGGCCGCCTCGTATGCCGTCAGGCGAGCACCTTGCAGCAAGGGACGCGTTTCGTCCACCCACAGGCGCCGCAGCCGTCCCGACCGGTGCGCCGCGAGCGCCACCGCGAAGGCGGTCCCCTCACCGCCCGACACCAGCGAACCGGTGTTGCAGTGCGTGAGGACACGATGCCCTCCGGCGGGCAGCAGCTCGTCGAGCAGCGCGAGTCCGTGCGCGGCCATCCGGGCGCTGGCCTCGGTGTCCTCCCGGTGCAGCGCCCTCGCCGCGGACAGCGCCGCCCGGGCGGCCTGCCGGGTGTCACCGGTCCTGGCGAGCGCCTCCCGGTGCGCGGCCTGCGCCCGGCGCACCCCGACGGCGAGGTTCACCGCGGTCGGGCGCGCCCCCGCCAGCGCCGCCGCGGCCTCCTCGACCTCGAAGCCCCGTACGGCGGCGAGCGCGACGCCGTAGCCGCCCGCGATGCCCAGCAGCGGTGCCCCGCGCACGGCGAGCGAGCGGATCGCCGCCACCAGCGCGGCCGGGTCCGTGCAGACCAGCTCGACCTCCTCGGCGGGCAACCTGGTCTGGTCGAGCAGCACCAGAACCGGGCCCTCGGGGGGTTCCTCCCAGCGAAGGGCCGGTATCCCGGCCGGCCGCTTGTCCTCGCCGTTTCGCGCGTCCTGATCAGCCATGCGGTCAGTCTGCCCCCTGGACGACGGACAATTGAAGGTGCGCAGCCCCCACCGCGCCCGGTCCGCAGCCGACGCCCCCATGGCACGATGGCTGCCAACCCGCCGCCGCGACCGCGGACGCGCACCGTGAAGGAGCGACGATGAACGACACTCCGGGCTGGGCATCGCCCGGATCCGCCCCGTCCGACGGGCACGAGCCCGGCGCGTCCGGCCCCGCCGAGCCCGCCGACCGCCCCGCCGGCCCCGATCAGCCCGCGCCGCCCGCGGACCGGCCGGGTGCGGAACCGACGAGCCCCGGCACGAAGTGGTCCAAGGAGCAGCCGCCCCCCGGCCAGTGGTCCGCTCCCACCGGCCCCGCGGACCGCGGCCAGGCCCCGCCTCCCCCACCGCCCGGCCCGGGCTGGGGCACCCCGCCCCCCGGACCCCCCGGAGGCGGCTACGGCGGCCCCGGCGGATACGGCGGATACGGCGGCAGGGGTGGACACGGTGGCTGGGGCGGCGGCTGGGGCGGTCCCCCGCCCGCGGCCAAGCCCGGCGTGATCCCGCTCCGCCCGCTCGGCGTCGGCGAGATCCTCGACGGCGCCGTCTCCACCATGCGCACCTACTGGCGCACCGTCCTCGGCATCTCCCTGACCGTGGCCATCTTCACCGAGGTCATCGTCGTGCTGCTCCAAGGCCTCGTCCTGGACGACACCGGCAGCGAGGCCCTCAACGACCCCGACGCCACCCTGAGCGAACTCGGCGACGCGCTGGCCGAGACCACGATCAACTCGGGGGTCATCTTCCTGATCTCCCTGATCGGCACCGTACTGGCCACGGCCCTGCTCACCACCGTCACCAGCCGCGCCGTACTCGGCAGGCCGGTGACCACCGGCGAGGCCTGGCGCGACGCCCGCCCCCAGGTGCCGAAGCTGTTCGGCCTGATCCTCCTGCTGCTCCTCATCGTCGCCGGACTCGTCACGGCCGGTATGACACCCGGTCTCCTCGTCACCGCCACCGCGGGCGGCGAGGCCGGAGTGGCCCTGACCGCCCTGGGCTTCCTGGCGGGCGGCGTCGTCGCCGTCTGGCTCATGGTCCGCTTCTCGCTGGCGTCCCCCGCGCTGATGCTGGAGAAGCAGGGCATCGAGAAGGCGATGGGCCGCTCGGTGAAGCTGGTGCGCGGCTCCTGGTGGCGCGTCTTCGGCATCCAGCTGCTCGCCACCGTCATCGCCAACGTCGTCGCGTCGATCATCGTGATCCCCTTCGCCTTCCTCGCCGCGACCCTCGGCGGCGACGGCGTCGGCGGCTTCCTGGACGGCACCGGCGACCTCGGCTGGACGTTCCTCGTCGTCAGCGGCATCGGCTCGGTGATCGGCTCCATGATCACCTTCCCGATCACGGCGGGCGTGACCGTGCTGCTCTACATCGACCAGCGCATCCGCCGCGAGGCCCTCGACCTCGAACTGGCCCGCGCCGCCGGGACCCGGGGCTCCGGCCCGCAGGCTTCCGGCCCGCAGGGCTCCGGTGCCTCCGGCGCCGTCCCGGGGAGCTGACGGGGTGAGTCCGGCGGGGGGAGTTCTCACGGAAGTGCTGGCACGCACCGCCGCACGAACGGTGTCGCGCTCCGGCGACGAACCACCGGTGACGATCCCGCGCGACCCCGCGCGGGACGCCGCGCGGCGCGAGCTGTCCAAGCGGATGTACCACGAGAACGACCCCAGCTGGTTCCAGCGGGCCCTGAACGCCTTCTGGGACTGGATCGAGGAGCTGTTCGGCAAGGCGTCCACCGCGACACCCGGGGGAACGCTGGGCCTGGTGGTCGTCGTCGTGGCCGTCCTGGCGGCACTGGGCGCCCTCTGGTGGCGCCTGGGCACCCCACGACGCGGACCCGCCTCCGCCCCCGTCCTCTTCGACGACCGCCCCCGCAGCGCCGCCGACCACCGCGCCGCCGCCCAGGCACACGCCGCCCAAGAACACTGGAGCCAGGCCGTCCAGGAACGCATGCGGGCCGTCGTCCGCGCCCTCGAGGAACGCGCCCTGCTCGACATCCGCCCCGGCCGCACCGCCGACGAGGCGGCCACCGAGGCGGGCCGGGCCCTGCCCGGCCACAAGGACCGGCTGCGCGCCGCCGCACGGGACTTCGACGACGTCGCGTACGGCGGCCGACCCGGCAGCGAAGAGTCGTACCGGCGCCTCACCGAACTCGACCACGACCTGGACCGCAGCAAGCCGCACCTGGCGGGCAGCACGACCGGCCGCCGCACGGGCGAGGCCACGGACCGGGACACCCGCCGGGGAGCCTCCGAATGACCACCGAGGCCACGCTTCCCACCACCGCGGCCTCGCCCACCGCCCGCCAGATGTGGACCCGCGCGCGGGGCATCGCACTCGCCCTCGTCCTGCTGCTCGTCGGCGCCGTCGCCATCGCGGTCGTCCGCTCCGACGCCCGGCACGGCGAACTCGACCCGCGCTCCGCCGATCCCTACGGCAGCCGCGCCGTCGCCGAACTCCTCGCCGACCGGGGGGTCTCCACGCGCGTGGTCACCACCCTGGACGAAGCACGGGCCGCGGCCGGACCCGACACCACCCTGCTGGTCGCCGTGCCCGACCTCCTGACGGAACGCCAGCAGACGGGACTGCACTCGGCGACGTCCGGCTCCGGCGGCCGCACCGTCCTGGTCGCCCCGGGCGGCGCTGCCGTCGAACGCCTCGCCCCCGGCGTCACCGCCGACCCCGCGGTCAGCGTCGACTCGACACTGGCCCCCGCCTGCGACCTGCCCGCCGCACGGCGCGCGGGCAGCGCCGACACGGGCGGCATCCGCTACAGCACCCACCTCGAAGCCGACGCCTGCTACCCCAGCCGACGCCTGGCCACCCTCCTGCGCATCCCCGACCCGTCCACGAAGGCGGCCGCGGAAGGCACCCCGGGCGACACCGTCGTCCTCGGCGCCCGCGACATCCTCTTCAACAACCACCTCGACGAGCACGGCAACGCCTCGCTCGCCCTCCAGCTCCTCGGCTCCCGCGACCACCTGGTCTGGTACCTCCCCTCCCTCTCCGACCTTCCGGACCCGGACGACGAACGCGGCTTCTTCGACCTGCTCCCGTCCGGCTGGCTCTGGGGCACCCTCCAACTCTTCATCGCCGCCGCCCTCGCCGCCCTGTGGCGGGCACCCCGACTCGGCCCCCTGGTGCCCGAAAAACTCCCCGTCGCGATCCGCGCCTCCGAGACCGTCGAAGGCCGCGCCCGCCTCTACCGCAAAGCGAACGCCCGCGACCGCGCCGCCACCGCTCTTCGCTCCGCCACCCGCACCCGCCTCGCCCCTCTCGTAGGCGTCCCCGTCACCCAGGCGGACTCGCCCGAGTCCCTGCTCCCCGCCCTGTCCGCCCACCTCCACGGCGCACACGACGACGGACAGGCCCTGCACACCCTGCTCTTCGGCCCCCCGCCCGGTGACGACGCGGCCCTGATCGCCCTCGCCGACCAACTCGACGCCCTCGAAAGAGAGGTACGCCGTCCATGATGGACCCGACCACTGACAACGCCGGGCAGACCGCGGCCCCGGGCAACGCCCGCGCCGCCCTCGAAGCCCTGCGCGCCGAGATCGCCAAGGCCGTGGTCGGCCAGGACGCCGCCGTGACCGGCCTCGTCGTAGCCCTGCTCTGCCGCGGCCACGTCCTCCTCGAAGGCGTCCCCGGAGTCGCCAAGACACTGCTCGTCCGCACCCTCGCCGCGGCCACCGAACTCGACACCAAACGCGTCCAGTTCACCCCCGACCTGATGCCGAGCGACGTCACCGGCTCCCTGGTCTACGACGCCCGCACCACCGAGTTCTCCTTCCAGCCGGGCCCGGTCTTCACCAACCTCCTGCTCGCCGACGAGATCAACCGCACGCCCCCGAAGACCCAGTCCTCCCTCCTCGAAGCCATGGAGGAACGCCAGGTCACGGTGGACGGCACGCCCCGCCCGCTCCCCGAGCCGTTCCTCGTCGCGGCCACCCAGAACCCGGTCGAGTACGAGGGCACCTACCCCCTCCCGGAAGCCCAGCTGGATCGCTTCCTCCTCAAACTCACCGTCCCCCTCCCCACCCGCCAGGACGAGATCGACGTCCTCACCCGGCATGCGGCCGGCTTCAATCCGCGCGACCTGCACGCCGCCGGCGTACGCCCCGTCGCGAGCGCCGCCGACCTGGAGGCCGCACGCGCGGAGGCCGCCAAGACGACCGTCTCCCCGGAGATCACCGCCTACGTCGTCGACATCTGCCGTGCCACCCGTGAGTCGCCGTCCCTCACCCTCGGCGTCTCCCCGCGCGGCGCCACGGCACTACTGTCGACGGCTCGCGCCTGGGCCTGGCTCACGGGCCGCGACTACGTCACCCCCGACGACGTGAAGGCCCTGGCCCTCCCCACCCTCCGGCACCGCGTACAGCTCCGTCCGGAGGCCGAGATGGAGGGCGTGACCGCGGACTCGGTCATCAACGCGATCCTCGCCCACGTCCCCGTGCCCCGCTGATGGCACTCACCGGACGCGCCGCGCTCATCGCGGCCCTGGCCTCCGTCCCCGTCGGCATCTGGGACCCCAGCTGGACGGGCATCCTCGCGGTCAACGCCCCGCTGGCCGCGGCCTGCGCCTGCGACTTCGCCCTGGCCGCCCCCGTACGCCGCCTCGGCCTCACCCGCTCCGGGGACACCTCCGCCCGTCTGGGCGACACCGCCGACGTGACCCTGACGGTCACCAACCCGTCGGGCCGTCCGCTCCGGGCCCGCCTGCGCGACGCCTGGCCGCCCAGCAGCTGGCAGCCCGGCACCGAGACCGCGGCCTCCCGCCACAGCCTGACCGTGCCCGCCGGCGAACGCCGCCGCGTGACCACCCGCCTGCGCCCCACCCGCCGCGGCGACCGCCACGCGGACCGCGTCACGATCCGGTCGTACGGCCCCCTGGGCCTCCTCACCCGCCAAGGCACCCACCGGGTCCCCTGGACCGTCCGCGTCCTCCCCCCGTTCACCAGCCGCAAGCACCTCCCCTCCAAACTGTCCCGGCTCCGCGAACTCGACGGCCGCACCAGCGTCCTCACCCGCGGCGAGGGAACGGAGTTCGACAGCCTGCGCGAGTACGTCCCCGGCGACGACACCCGTTCCATCGACTGGCGCGCGACGGCCCGCCACTCCACCGTCGCCGTGCGCACCTGGCGCCCCGAACGCGACCGGCACATCCTGCTCGTGCTCGACACCGGCCGTACCTCGGCCGGTCGCGTCGGAGACGCCCCGCGCCTCGACGCCTCCATGGACGCCGCCCTGCTCCTGGCCGCCCTGGCCTCCCGCGCGGGCGACCGCGTCGACCTCCTCGCCTACGACCGCCGGGTACGCGCCCTGCTCCAGGGCCGCACCGCGGGCGACCTCCTGCCCTCCCTGGTCAACGCCCTGGCGACCGTCGAGCCGGAGCTGGTGGAAACCGACGCGCGTGGTCTCACGGCCACCGCTCTCCGGGCGGCCCCCCGCCGGTCCCTGATCGTCCTGTTCACGACTCTCGACGCGGCCCCGATCGAGGAGGGGCTGCTCCCCGTCCTGCCACAGCTGACCCAGCGCCACACGGTCCTCGTGGCCTCGGTGGCCGACCCGCACATCTCCGCCATGGCCGAAGCCCGCGGCCACACGGATGCCGTGTACGAGGCCGCGGCGGCCGCACAGGCCCAGTCGGAGCGTCGCCACATCGCCGACCAGCTCCGCCGGCACGGCGTCACGGTCGTCGACGCGACCCCGGACGAGCTTCCTCCGGCACTCGCGGACGCCTACCTGGAACTCAAAGCCGCAGGCCGCCTATAGAAAAGGGCGGGGCCTTGTGGCCCCGCCCAGTTCAGTTCAGGTCCGTCTCTACGACCCCTGAACGCAGAAAACCCCGCACCGTTCCCGGTGCGGGGTCTCCCAGCAATAATTGTTCGGCGGCGTCCTACTCTCCCACAGGGTCCCCCCTGCAGTAC
>NZ_JBIRFY010000027.1:0-46891 GCF_044327745.1 Streptomyces sp. NPDC018026 | reverse complement strand
CCGGATCCGCGTAGACGGCCACACTCGCGATCCCCGCATCCCGGCACGCCCGGGCCACGCGGACAGCGATTTCGCCACGATTGGCGATGAGCACCCTCCGCATGTCAGGACGCCTGTCGGGCGGCCGCCGGGGCGTCCGGGGCCGCGTGGTGGAACCGGTCGGCGCCCCTCCGCAGCGGTCCCAGTGATCCGTCGAAGAAGATCAGCGGTTCCCGGCCCGGCTCCGGTGCCCCCAGGTCCACCACCTCGCCGACGACGATGTCGTGGTCGCCGGCCGTGTGGACGTCGACCGTCGTGCAGGTCAGGTGGGCCAGCGCCTCGCTCAGCACGGGCAGTCCGTCCGCGGTGCAGTGGTGCGGGACGTTCGCGAGCATGTCCGGCCGCCGCTCGGCGAAGTGCCGGGCCAGCGACTGCTGGTGGCCGGAGAGGAAGTTGACGGTGAATCCGCCGCTCTCGGTCAGCGGGGTGTGCAGCCGGGACCGCTGATGCAGGCAGAACAGGACGAGCGGGGGCTCCAGGGAGACCGAGGTGAAGGAGTTGACGGTCGTGCCGTCCGCCTCGCCCTCCGATCCGGTGGTGATCACGGTGACCCCGGTGGTGAACAGGCCGCACACGCGGCGCAGGCCCAGGGGATCGACGGGCCGGTGCTGCTCGGGGGCGCGGGTCAGCGACCGCGCTGCTGCGGACATGGGCATCCCTTCCTGGCTCTTGGCTCTTGGCTCTTGGCGGTGTCTGAGGGGCCGGCGCGGGTCAGAGGAGCTTGCGGACCTTGGAGCCGGCCTTGAGGATGCCGAGCAGGAACTCCCGGCCGACGCTGTTCATCTCGGCCGGTGCCTGCGCGGACGCCCAGTACAGGAAGCGGGCCATCGTCAGCGTCGAGGGGTAGATGAAGCGGCGGCTCTCGTCCTTCCAGCCGAAGACCGGGTTGACGACCGGGGACTCGTCGATCAGCTTGAAGACGATGTCGGCGGCCTCGTCACCGGTCAGCGCACCGGCCTCGTACTTCTCGCAGGTCTCGGCCGTGGCCTCCAGCAGCTGCTTGAAGGAGTCGCTCTGCGGCCACCACAGGCCCGGGTGGGGGACGTTCTCCAGCTCGTCGAAGTGCTCCTGACGGCCGTCGCGCAGGTGCTTGAGGCGGGCCCGGGTCAGCCGCATGGTGCCGGGGGTGATGAAGGAACCCCAGATCCGGAAGACCGCGTTCCACAGCCGGAAGTGGGAGAAGGAGATGAACGAGCTGTTCACGAGCTCGTCGTTGTACTGGAGCAGCCCCTGCTCCAGCCGCTCGACGTACTCGAAACGCTCGGCCGAGAAGTCGCCGTCCTTGAGTGCGGTCACCAGCCGGGAGGTCAGCGCGTCCACCACTTCCAGCGTGTTGGACAGCCCGCGGGAGAACAGCGGGTCGAGGAAGCCGGCCGCGTGCGACATCAGGCACCAGCGGTCGCCGACGGTCTGCTTCGAGGAATACTGCAGCCGGTCGGTGGAGACCCATTCCCGTACTCGGGTGGCGCCGTCGAATTGCCGCTTGACTGCCGGGTATTTGTCGAGGAAGAGCTGGAATTCCTGCTCCGGGGACAGGTCCTTGGGTTTCGGATAGGTGCGCTCGTCGATGGTCAGTGCGACGCTGCACAGCGGATTCCGGGACTTCTCGTGATTGTCGAACGGAATGATCCAGAACCAGCCGCGCTCGATGAGGTGGTGCATGGTTCCGGTGTGCCAGTCGGCCGGCGGGCGCAGCGCGGCCGGGTGCCCGCTGACGTCGTCGAACCGCTTGATGCCGACGTAGTGGGTGAACATCGACCGGGAGTGGTGCTTGAAGCGGGCCGGCTTCTCCCGCAGATCGAGCTTGTCGGCGAGCGGCGAGCGGAACCCGGAGGCGTCCACCAGGTACTTCGCCCGGTACAGCTCGGGCTGGGCGTTCGGGGCGGCGCTCCGGCCGAGGACCGTCACGCCCTCGTCGTCGAAGTCGACCTCGCTCGCCCGCCAGTTCTGGCGGGGGGTGCAGCCGTACTTGATCGCCACGTGGAACATGAATGCGTCGCTGTCCTGGCGGAACATGTGGCTGTTCTGGTGGAAGATCTTCGGCAGCGCCAGCTGGGTGGCCTGCCGGGGGTCGGGTTCCCTGCCGACCTCGTGCTTCATGAACCCGAAGTGCGCCTTGGTGCCGAACGTCGGGGCGATGTCCCGGGTGGAGGCCTGGACGCTGGCGAGGCTCTTCAGCTCGGGTATCCCGTGCCGTTCGGAGAGGATGTGGATCCACTCCACGAGCTGCGGGGTCATGGACTCGCCGATGGCGAAGCGGGGGTGCGCGGCCGCGTCGACCAGCAGGACCTTCGCGCCGTGCCGGGCCAGGATCGCCCCCGTCACGGAGCCGGCCAGCCCCGAGCCCAGGACGATGACGTCGAAGGCCGTCTCCTCGGGGACGCCGGCCGGTTCGGGTATGCCTTCGGTCCGTGTCGCGACCATGAGCTGTCTCCTTCGTCGGGGCGGTGCACGGCGGGTTTCGGTGGTGGGCACGGCGGTGTGACCGCATGAAAAAAGGCCCCTCACTCCGTCTGGAGTGAAGAGCCTTGGAACGGCTTCGGGAAATCTCTCTCAATGGCATGCGGGAACCGCTGGGTTAAGCGTGACAGCCTTTGTCCGGAGGGTCAACCCCCGGCCGGAAAAGAGGGCGCCGAAATATCGGAGAAGGCGCTTCCGGAATGGGTGGGGGAAAGGAGTTTCAGCAGCAGGGTGCGCAATTCCTCGGTGCCGCCGGAACCGAGCAGCTCCGTCACGTCCGCCGCCAGGCCGGCCACGGCCCGCGCCACGGTGTCGAGCTTCTCCCGGCCGGTGTCGGTCACTTCGAGGGCGTAGCGGCGCCGGTCGTGCGGGTCGCGGCCCCGGCGCACCAGCTGCTGCTTGACCAGTTCGTCCACGAGCTGCGAGACGGCGGGCCCGGTGACCGCCAGCAGTTCCGCGAGCCGTTGCTGGGCGCAGGGCCCGAACGTGGCCAGGGCGGACAGCGGGCCGTAGTGGCGCACCCGCAGACCGGTGCCGGCGAGCTTCTCGTCGCCGAGCCGCCGCAGCCGGTAGTGGGCCTGGGCCACCAGGTACTCGGTGCCCTGGACCAGGGGCCGCGCGGACTCGGGCAGCAGCCGGGCGAGGAGGGTGTCGAGCCGGGCGGTCTCGTCGGGGGTGAGCACGGAGGTGAGCTGCGCGTCCCGCTCGGCCACGGCGCGCCGCCGGACGTCCAGTGCCCGGCGGCCCTGGTCCGTCAGGGAGAGCACGTACTGGCGACGGTTGTCGGGGTTGCGGGTGCGCCGGACCTCGCCGTGCTCCTCCAGGCGGTCGATGACCGACACCATGATGGTGCGGTTGATGCCGAGCCGCTCGGCCAGGTCGAGCTGGGACTCCCAGTCGTGGCCGGTGAGCGCGTCCAGAACCAGGAAGTCGCGGGAGTCCGCGTCGCCGCCGGTGCCGGTCGAGGAGAACTGGGCGTGGACCCGGCGCAGGAGGTAGCCGACGAAGTCGGTGAGTGCCTCCGGGAGTACTCCGGGGACTTCCGCGGTCTCCTCGGTCCGTGTGACGGGGCCTCGCCCGGCGTCGCGTTCATACCGCAAGAACAGCACCTCCTGCCCGAGTATACGGGCGGTGTCCGGGAGCATCCGGTGGCGTGTGCCGCCCCGCGGCCCTGTCACATCCTGTCGTAGGGGGCTCCGGCGGCCCGCCCCGGGGGACAAGGCGGGCCGCCGGAGGGTCACAGCGCGACCGGGGGGTGCTGCGTGTCGCGCTGCGGCTGGGGGGCGGTCGCGGGGGCGGTCACCAGGGCGACGACCAGGGCCAGCAGGTACAGGCCGCCGCCGAGCAGGAAGCCGTAGGAGTATCCGGTGGTCAGGGCGTCGGGCACGCTGCCCGGCAGCTCGTTGTCGGTGACCACCGTGGCGGCGGCGGCCAGTGCCGCCAGGCCGATGGCTCCACCGATCTGCTGGGCGGTGTTGACCAGGCCGGAGGCGGCGCCGGTGGCCTGCGGTTCGACGCCGCGGACGCTGATGACGGTGACGGTCACGAAGACCATGCCGAGGCCGAGGCCGACGACCAGTTGGGCGGGCAGCAGCGCCGCCATCGGGTTCTGGCCGGGGGACAGGAAGCTGAACCAGACCATGCCCGCGATGCCGATGACCAGGCCCACGGCGATGACGGCGCGCTCGGAGACCCGGGCCAGCAGCTGCGGGCCCAGACCGCCGGCCGCGATGCCCATGCCGAGCGCGAAGGGCAGGTACGCGAGGCCGGTGACCATCGGCTCGTAGCCCTTGACCACCTGCATGTAGAGGGTGAGGAAGTAGAAGGTGGCGAGCATGCCGGCGCCGACCAGGAACATGATCAGGTTGGCCCCGACCCGGCTGCGGTCGGCGAGCAGACCCCGGGGGATCATGGGCGCCCGGCTGCCGCGCTGGATGGCGACGAAGGCGACGAGCAGGACGAGGGCGGCGGCCAGGCCGGTCAGGGCGAGTCCGTCGCCGAGGCCTTCCTCGCCGGCCCGGGTGATGCCGAAGACGAGGGCGCCGAAGCCGAAGGTGGCGGCGAAGGCGCCGGGCACGTCGACCTTGCCGCGCTCCCGGTCGCCCTCGACGAGGACGCCGGTGCCGAGCAGTACGGCCAGGGCGATCGGGATGTTGATGAACATCACCCAGCGCCAGCTCAGGAACTCGGTGAGCACGCCGCCGAGCAGCAGGCCGACGACCGAGCCGAGGCCGCCCATGGCGCCGTACACGCCGAGCGCCTTGTTGCGGGCGGGTCCGGCTTCGAAGGTGGTGGCCAGCAGCGACAGGGCCGTGGGGGCGGCGATGGCCGCGCCCGCGCCCTGGATCACCCGGGCCAGGATGAGCAGTTCCCCGTTCTGGGCCACGCCGCCGAGCAGGGAGGCCGCGGTGAACAGGACCAGGCCGATGCGGAAGACCCGGCGGCGGCCGAAGAGGTCACCGGCGCGGCCGCCGGCCAGCAGCAGGCCGCCGAACGCCAGCGCGTAGGCGGTGACGACCCAGCCGAGGCCGGACTCGCTGAGGCCGAGGGCGCTCTGCATGCTCGGCAGCGCGACGGCGACGATGGTGTTGTCGAGGACCAGCATCAGCTGAGCTGCGGCGATGACCAGCAGCGCGAGGCCGAGTCGGCCGTCCTGCCGTGGCGGTGCCGCGGCCTTGGGGACGGCCTGGGTGCGGTCTTGCAGCGACATGAGTTCTCTCCGATATCTCTGATGTCTCAGATGTCTCTGACGTCTCTTGCGGGAAGGGCGCGCGGCGGGCCCGGAGCGAGCGGCGGGCCCGGAGCGAGCGGCGGGCGCGGTTCAGCGCAGGGCGGCGTCGGCCTTCGGGGTCCAGATGTCCAGGTCCTCGTAGGCGGCGCGCCACTCGGTGGCGTAGGCCTGGCGCAGCGGCTCGGGCATCCTGCCCAGGACGGTGGCCACCTTGGCGGCGTCGATGTCGTCCAGCAGCCAGGGCAGGTAGCGGGTGGCGTCGTCGCCGATGCGGGTGCGCTGCTCGGCGCTGAAGGCGGCCCATTCCTCCTGGCTCAGGGTCAGGTCCATCAGGGCGAGGGCGTCCCGCTCCTCGTGGTCGAGGTGGCCGCCGAGCCGGGTGACGAGGGTGTCGGTCAGACCGCCCAGGCGGCGCAGCCCGGACTCCCGGTCGGCGAGGGCGGCGTCGATGTCGGCCAGCAGGGGTTCGATCACCGCGTGCTCGGCCTCCATGGCCTCGAGCAGGGCCAGCTCGTCCGGACGGCCGGCCAGCGCGCGTTCCATCGGGGGCCACACGGTGACGTCCTCGGAGACGTGATGGGCGGTCAGGAACTTCTTGAACAGCTCCCAGCCGACCGCGGTGCTCAGTACGTGCCGGGGGTCCTCGTCGACCCGGGCGGTGATCCGGGCGATGCGCTCCAGCTCGCGCCGCAGGGCGTCGTGGATCGCGAACATCATCGTCATGTCGAGGTTCTTGAAGTCCTGGGTCATGGCTCTCTCCCTCATCGCCTCACTGCTCCGTGCGGTACTGCGACGGTATCGTCAACTTGCTTATCTATCAATACTCCAACTAGCAATTCGCCAATCATCAGGGTCGCAAGGGTGTACGCCAAGAGAGTGACGCTGATGGCGAAAGGGCAGGTCAGAGCTGTTCGGCCGGTTGCAGTACGAGGTCCTCCGCGTCGGCGTATTCAGGTGCACCGGGACCGTCGGAGGCGGCCGGGGTGCCCCCCTTCCGGCGGATCAGGCTCAGCGCGGGCGTGGTCATCGCCGTGGTCACCAGGGCCATGAGCACCAGGACGGTGAACAGGTCGGGGCCGACGATCCCGAGGCCGAGACCGATGTCCAGCACCACCAGCTCGGTCAGCCCCCGGCAGTTCATCAGCGCGCCGAGGGACATCGCGTCCCGCCACCCGTTGCCGGTCAGCCGGGCCGCGAGCGCCGCCCCGCCCCACTTCCCCAGCCCCGCCACGGCGAGGACGGCACCGGCCCAGAGCCACAGCGCCGAACCGCCGCCCAGCAGCGACACGTCGGTCCGCAGGCCGGTGCTCACGAAGAAGAGCGGCAGCAGCACCGGCACCGCGAAGGCACGCAGTCGTGTCGCCGCGGTCGCGGTCCGCCGGCTGCCGCGCGGGGTGATCACACCGAAGAGGAAGGCGCCGAACAGCGCGTGCACGCCGATCAGGTCGGTGACGTAGCCGGACAGGCACAGGCCGCTGAACAGCACGACCAGCACCACGGCGTCGGAGTGGCCCCGTTCGGCCCGCGTGGTCCACCGGGTCAGCAGCGGCCGGACGACGTAGAACAGGAAGCAGGCGAAGGCCGTCGCGTACAGCGCGGTCGTGACGGCGTCGAAGGGCGAGCCGCTGTTCGCGATCGCCACCACGGCGGCCAGCAGGCACCACGCGCTCACGTCGCCCACGGCCGCGCTGGCCAGGGCGAGCGCGCCCACCCGGCTGCGGTACAGCCCGCGGTCGGTGAGGATGCGGGCCAGCACGGGGAACGCGGTGATGCTCAGCGCGACCCCGATGAACAGGACGAACGAGAGCCGGTCGGTGCCGTCCGGGGCGAGCGGACCGTACATGCCGAGCGCCAGCAGGGCACCCAGCACGAGCGGCACGGCGGTGCCCGCCTGGGAGACGGCGAGGGCGGTCCTGCGGTCCCCGCGCAGCGCGCCGAGGTCGAGTTCCAGCCCGACGAGGAACATGAAGACGAGCAGTCCGACGTTGCCGAGCATGTCGAGGTACGGGATCACGGAGGGGCCGAACAGCCAGGCCTGGCCCTCGGGCCACAGCACGCCCAGCAGGGAGGGGCCGAGCAGGATGCCGGCGAGGATCTCCCCCACCACCGGTGGCTGACCGGCCCGCCGCAGGAAGTGGGCGGCCGCCCGGCTGACGAGGATCACCACCGGAACGGCGACGAGGAGGTCGGAGAGAGGGACGGGAGCAGCGGCCATCACGTCTCCTGAGACAGGGAGGGGCGGGGCGGGGCGGGGCGGGGCCGGGCGGGCACCGGGCACCGGGCGGCGTCGCGGTGGTCGCCGCACGGGTCGGGCGCCGCACGGGTCAGGCGCCGTAGGGGCGGGCCGCCTTGGCCGCGCGCAGGGCCTCGGCCCACCACGTCAGCTGGTCGAGCATGAGCTTGGCGGCCGCCTCGGACCGCTCGGGCTCGGCGGGAAACCGCCCCTCGGCGTCGAAGTGGTCGAGCACGCGGGGAAAGGTGACGACGTCCTTCATCCCCACGCAGTGGAACTCGGCGAAGATCTGCCGCAGATGCTCGATCGCGCGCACGCCGCCCGCCGCGCCGAGCCCGTAGCCGACGAAGCCGACCGGCTTGGCCCGCCACTCGGTCTGGAAGCTGTCGACCAGCGTCTTCAGCGGCCCGGGAATGCTGCGGTTGTACTCCGGCACGACCACCGCATAGGCCTCGGCGGCGGCGAGCCGCGGGCGCAGCGCAGCGGCCACGGGGTCGTCCGCGGCCAGGTCGGAGGGCAGCGGATGGCGGGCCACGTCCACGACGTCCAGGACGAGGTCCCCGCGCCGCCGGGCCACGCCGGCGAACCAGTCGGCCACGTCCGGGGCGAGCCGTCCTTCGCGGGCCGAGCCGACGAGGAGCACGACCCGGACCGGCGCGGTCGTCACCGGTCCGCCGGCAGCGGCGCGGGCACGGGGGTCAGTGCGAGGAACTCGGTGGCCTCGACCCGGGACAGGATGCGGCGGGTCACGGCCGGCATGCGGGTGCTGCCGTCGTCGGTGAAGACCACGGGGTCGGTGACCCGGATGCGGCGCCCCCGGGTGGTGATCTCACAACCGCCCGCCGCCAGCACGTTCTTGACCCAGTCGGAGCCGGGCCCGTAGGGCAGCGTGATGACGATGTCCGTGCCGCGCCGGAACAGTTTGACCGGCGTGGCGAACTCCCGTCCGGACCTGCGGCCCCGGTGGTGGACCTTCCCGAAGCCCGGCAGGCGGCTGAACAGGGGGCCGACGAACCGGTTGGCGAACCGCCGGTTGAACCGGGCGACTTTTCGGTCGATGGGCATGACGTCCTCCTCGTGCGTCTTCTGCGGCCGGAGGGCCGGGGGCCGTCCGGTGCGGCGCCGGACGCGGCGACGCCCGTACGGCGCGCGCGTCCGGAACCGGAGTGGAGCCGGGGTGGGGCCGGGTCAGGAGCGGGGGCCGCCGGCCGGGGTGAGGGGGCCGGCCGGCTTGCCGCCCGACTGCAGGAAGCGCTGGAGGGCGAAGTTGTCGACGATGCCCCAGCGTTCGGCGATCCGGTCGCCCTCGAAGCGGAACCAGATGATCGCCTGGTGCTGGACCTGGAGACCGGTCGGCTGGATCCCGATGAAGGGGCCCGTGTGCCGGCCGTGCATCACCCAGCGGATGGCGGCCTTGTCGCCCATGGCGATGAAGTCGAGGATCTCGTACTTGATGTCGCTGAAGGCGGACTGCTGGATCCGGATGGTGTGCTTGAACGCCTCCGGTCCGCGCATGGAGTCGTCGTGGCTGCCGTGGTTGCGGAAGTCCGCGGTCAGGTAGCGGTCGGCGGCCGAGAGGTCGCCGAGGTCGAGGCCCTCGTGGAAGACCTTCTCGATGAGTTCCCTCTGCTGGTCCGGGGTGAGCGTGGTGGGCATGGCGGGTTCTCCTTCGCTGGGTTGGGACTACTGGGCGGGGGTGTCGCGGCCGCCGCGGGTGTCGAGCGTCCGCGCGTCGACCCGGGTGACACCGGCGGGCACGGCTCCGGTGGTCCACACGATGCGCAGCCGTAGCCGGTCGAAGCGCCAGCCGTCCGGCGTACGCCGGGCCGTACCGGCGAAACGGCCGCCGAGCTGGAAGTACTCGGAGGCGTCCGGCGGCAGCGGCGAGCCGTGGTGCACATGGGAGGCGATCAGGCTCCAGCCCACTTCGGCACGGTCGCCGTCGACCTCGACCGTGCTCTCGGAGCCGTGGTGGTGCGTACGGCCCCAGCGCGCCATGATCCGGGCGGTGAAGCCGTCGACGCCCCGGCTGCCCCGGTGGCTGCCGACCGGGAACGTCATCTCCACGTCGTCGGTGAACAGCGAGCCGGCCCACGCGGCGTCGAAGGTGCCCGCGTCGAGGCTGGCCAGATAGCGGTCGGCGAGGTCCTTGAGCGCCGTGACGTCGGACAGCCGGGCCACCTCGGCGGCCAGGGCGGCGGGGACCGCGGCCTGCACCGGGGTCATGACACCCTGCGCGCTTCGGTCCGGGCGCCCGTCGCGTAGATCACGGCGTCGTCGGGGCCGTGCACGACGGCCTTGCCCTCACCGGCGAGCGTGTCCCCGGTGAGGCGCGCCGTGATGTCGATCCGTATGTACGCGGCGTGGTGGCCGTTCGGGCTGATCTGGGTGACGTCGACGTTGAAGTCCTCGCGCAGGGAGAACTCCAGGGTCTCGTCGCCGACGGCGGTCCACTCGCCGTAGCCGGTGCTCTTGCGTGTCGTGACCGAGAGCGAACCGTCCGCGGCGAAGGCGACCGTGTACTCGTCCACCTCGTCGTCGTGCGTGACCGTACCCGTCCAGCGTCCGACGGGGGTCCAGGTAGAAACAGGCATCGACCACACTTCCTCGAATGGGGGCGGCAGAAAAAGGAGATCCGCGGCGGGTCGGTGCTGCCGACTCGCCGCGGATCTCCTGGAAGGTGCGGAACGCGGGGCTGCGGAGAGCCTGCCGCGACAGGCGCCGCCCGTGGAAACCGCCGCCGAAGAAGTGGCGGCGTCCGGGCATGGGGGCGCCGCAGAAAGTGTGACAGTTGTCGTCAGCGCCGTCAACTACCCTTATTCATAAGGCAGTTGACGCAAACGAACCGCCCCCGCGGCCGGGTGTGGGCCGCGGGGGCGGTGGTGGACCCGATCCCCGCACGGATCGGTCCTCGATGGAGCAGTCGGTCGGGCGGTGGCCCCTGCGGGGCCCGGGTCATGCGCGGGGGTCGCGACGGGCCAGGGCCAGCAGTTCCTCCAGGTCGTACTCCGCGCGCTGGGGGCCGCCGTGGCGGGTGATCTTTCCGCGGCTGGCCCATTTGCGGATGGTGGCCTGGGAGACGCCCATCGCCAGGGCGGCCAGTTCCGTGGGCACCGTACGTCGCCGGGCGGTCCCGCCGGTGCGCTCCGCGAAGCCGCTCACGCGGCCCGCTCCTGCTCCGCGAGGCCGGCCAGCAGCAGCCACTGGCGGGGTGGCACCGGGTGGCCGGCGTCGCAGGAGACGTGGCTGGGGTCGCGGTCGCGGTCCGCCGGCCGGACGCCGAAGAGGGTGCCCTCGCACTCGGGCCGCGGACACGGCCCCAGCGCGAACCTGCGCACCGGCCCCGGACCGAACAACTCGTCCAGATCCGTGAGCAGTTCGGTGATCTCCTCGGTGAACTCGACCCCGGCGGGGTGGTCGGCGAACCACGGCAGCTGCTGTCCCAGGAACCGCACCAGCCGGGCGAGCCCTCGCTCCCTCGTGCCCAGGGCGGCGTCGCCGCGCTCGTCCAGGACGAGCCGCGCCCACAGGCACAGCGTCTCGGTCACCCGGCTCCGCAGGGACACGACCCGCTCGTCCAGCACGATGCCGACGCTGCCGCGACTGCCGCTCACCCGCTGCCGCAGTGCCGTCGTGGGCGCGGCGGCCAGGGTTTCTTCGCTCTCCTTGTGCAGGGCGAGCAGCCTGCGCAGTTCACGGCCGGTCCGGTCCAGGCAGTGGGCGCAGATCCGGCCGCACCGCTGCGCGCAGTCCCTGCTCGTGTGCTCCTCGGTGGCTCTCTCACGCTCATCCATCGAAATCCCCCCGATCCGTGGCAGTTTCGCAAGACGACATCCAGTCTCACCGGGCTCCCGGGGCCACTTCTACCGACGGCGATGCAGGGTTCCATCAAGCATGCGCGGTTGGGGCAGCCCCGTGTCAGCGCCGTGCCAAGTGCCCAGATCCGGGCGTCCCGGCGAGCGGCCGATCCCAGAAAACATACAGGCAAGTCTACTCTGTTTTGGGGTGATCGCTCGTTTCGGAACGGAAGGTTCAGGCCAATTCACGCATGTATGTGGGGGATCTGTGCGCGAAGGAAGGTCATGAGAAGGTGTCGCATGTGAGCGGGGGTCCAATAAAACAGACCTCCTTGTATGCTTCGATGACTGGAGCGGCCGGTCGAGAGGCCGGTGCGGACGAAGAAGGCGGGTGGGATCTGATGCAGACTCGGTCCGAGCAGACTCGTGAGGCTCTGATCAGGGCCACGGCGGAGCTGATCGCGGACGGGCGCCCGGCCGACGCGGGCCTGGTCAACATCTGCCGCCGGGCCGGAGTGAGCCGCGGCGCGCTCTACCACCACTTCTCCTCGACCGCCACCCTGGCGGCCGCCGTCCACGAACAGGCGCGCGGCCGGCTGGAGGAGATCGTGGACACGGCGTTCTCCGGTGCGGCCGTCGACGCGCCGGAGCGCTTCTGCCTGGCGCTCACCGAGGCGCTGGGCACCGACAAGATCGTCCGGGCCGGCATGGAGCTGGCCCCGGACGGCTCAGCGGGGCCGCCGAGGCTGCGCGACCACCTGATGTCGCTGCTCCGCGACCGGGTGGCCGCCGCGCACGAGGCGGCCGGCCGGCGGCACGGCGCACCGCCCGAGGACCTGGCCGACCTGGCCGACCTTGCGGACCTGGCCGTGGTCGTGGCGGCCGGCCTGGAGACGCTGGGCCGGTCGGACCCCACGTGGTGGGAGGGCGGCACCTCCCGGCGCCTGTGGGCCCTGATGCGCCCGCTGTTCCCCCAGGCGGACGGCGGCCACCGCCACCTGCCGTGACAACGTTCGCACGTCGTGCGTGAGCGGGGTCAGGAGGCGGGGGCCGCGGTGCGGAGCCGTCCGATCAGGCCGGCGGTGGCGAGTCCGGGCAGGAAGAAGCGCCAGAAGGAGCCGACGCGCTCGCCCAGGTCCTCCCGGCCGGTGTACGCCTGGGACATGATCTGCAGGCCGGTGAAGCAGCCGACGATCGTCGACGCCGCCTCGTCCACGTCGACGCCCGGCAGGAGTTCGTTCTGTTCGCTCGCTTCCCGCAGCAGCTTCTCGATCGCCTCCAGGGACTGCTCGTAGGCGGTCTGCGGAGGGCGGCGGAAGGAGGTCTGCTCGGTGGTCAGACGCACGCCGGCGCGCAGCACCGGGTCGTGCTGGAGGCGGCGGGCGAACTCCAGGGTCAGGTCGATCACCGACTGCAGCCGCACCGGCCCGTCCGGTACGTCCAGGGCTTCGCCGTGGGCCTGGACCAGGGCCACGGCGATGGCTTCCTTGGAGGGGAAGTGGTGGTAGAGGGAGCCTCGGGTGAGCCCGGTGCGGGCGAGTATGTCGTTGGTGCTCGCGGCGTCGTAGCCGCGTTCGTCGAAGACGTGGGCGGCGGCCTCGAGGATCGACCGTCGCGACTGCCTGCCGCGTTCCTGTTGAGCCATGCCTCATCCTTACCTGTCGTTTGCCCAACAGACTAGTCTGTATTGTTGTTGGGGTCACGGTCCGCCGAGCCGGAAACCCACTCCGCGCACGGTGACGATCCAGGCGCTGGAGCCGAGTTTGGCGCGCAGGGTGCCGACGTGCGTGTCCACGGTCCGGCCCCGCGGCGACCAGGCGTCGTCCCACACGTGGGCCATGATCTGGCGCCGGGTGAGCACCGTGCCGGCCTGCACGGCCAGAAGGTGGAGCAGGTCGAACTCCTTGCGGGTCAGGTCCAGGGGCTCCCCGCGCAGGGTGGCCGCCCGGGCGGCCACGTCGATGCGCAGCCCGGCGTGGGTGATGACCCGCCCGGTGTCCGCCGTGGCGGGCCGGCCGTGCGAGCGGCGCATCACCGCGTCCATGCGGGCCAGCAGTTCGCGGAAGCCGTACGGCTTGACCAGGTAGTCGTCCGAGCCCGCCTGGAGGCCGAGCACGCAGTCGAGTTCCGAGCGCCGCGCGGTCACCGTGATGATCGGTGTGTCGCTGATCGACCGGATGGCCCGGCACACCTCCAGGCCGTCCAGGTCGGGCAGGTCGAGGTCGAGCAGGATCAGATCGGCGTCGCGGTGGCCGCGCAGCGCCTGGGCTCCGGTGTCCACGCCCCGCGCGGCGTACCCCTGCCGGGTCAGCCCCCGCAGGAGCGTTTCGGCGGCCCGTTGGTCGTTCTCGACGACCAGTACGTTCCGGGCCGTCCGGCGGACCGGGGCGGCGGGCGGGAGAGGGTGCTGCGGCGACGGTCCGACGAGCTCCGCGTACTGCCGGTTCATCTGTCCCCCTGAAGGCGTCTGAAAGCGCCACGTCAGCACGGATCGAGGTTCACGGGGGAGACAATACCAAACAGACTTGTCTGATTGTCAAAGGTTGTCCTGCATCTGCCCGATGCCTCTGAGTGACCCCTTGATCACCGGTTGATCACCGGGATCGGCCGCCATGGGCTGTGTGTTTCTCATGTACGGGTGGGGGCGGTGGCGCCTTCGGGTGCGTGTGAGCCCTTGAAAACACTTGGCCAAGAGTAGGTCAATCCGCGGCGAACCATGCCGCTTGGCATGTTTCGTCGACCGGTCCGGGTGCGAGGGGCGCAGGGGGTGCGCGTACAGCACTTGACGCACGTGTGGTCGATGAAAGCTTCCTGCCTCTTGAAAAACTGGACCGACCTGTCTGTATCTTTATCTGCAGCTAGTCGGCCACGGGGGTGAGCAGCCGGCATACGGCAGTGCCGCCCCCTGTCTGCACCTGATGGGAGCCCCGCACATGCCGAACCTCGCCCCGAAGGCACCCGGCGTCACGGCACAGCCCCGGAAACTGACCTCCACGGTTCCGCGTGAGTACGTGCACCGCGCGGCCGTCTCCGAGGTCCTGCTCACCGGCTGGGAGCACGACGGTTCCGCCGGCGGCGACCTCAGCGGTTTCGTGGTCGGGGCCCAGTGGCCCCGCTGCCACTCCCTGTTCGCCTCCGAGGGCGGCTACCAGGATCCGATGCTGCTGGTCGAGTCCGTGCGGCAGATCGGTTCCCTGCTCGCGCACGCCGAGTTCGACGTGCCGTTCGGCTATCAGTTCCTCATGTCCGACCTCAGCGTGGCCGCCGACCCGGAGCTGTTCAGGGCGGGCCCGGTCCCCACCGACGTCGAGATGCACACCCTGTGCCGGGACGTCGTGCGCCGCGGCCGAAGCCTGCGCGAGATGCGCTACGACGTCACCGTCCGGCGGGGCGGAGAGGTGCGGGCGACCGCCTCGGCCGCCTTCCGGTGCATGAGCCCCGACGTGTACAGACGGCTGCGGGGAGAGCGCCCCACGGTCTGCCACCGCACACCCCCGCCGGCGCTCGACCCGGTCGCCGTGCGCCACGGCAGCCCCTGGCACGTCCTGCTGGGCGAGGCGTCGCCGGCGTCGCCGGGCCGCTGGGAACTGCGGGTCGACACGGCCCACCCGACCTACTTCGACCACCCGACCGACCACATACCCGGCATGGTCCTGCTGGAGGCCGCCCGGCAGGCCGCCCATGCCGTCACCGGGCTCCCCTGCGCCCTGCTGGCGGGCGTGCGGGCCGACTTCGCGCGCTACGCCGAGTTCGACTCCCCGTGCTGGGTCACGGCCACCGTCGAGGGGCGGGGCGCACGGGGCGAGCTGCCGGTACGGGTGCGCGGCAGCCAGGAGGACGAGACCGTCTTCACCGCCGACCTCGTCCTGCGTCCCCGCGTCAGCTGACCCGGCCCGTCCCCTGGGAGAGTGCCCCGTGCTCACCGTACTGATCACCGGCGCGTCCGGATTCGTGGGAGGACACGTCGTCCGCGAGGCGGAGCGGCGGGCGGCCGGCATCAGGCTGCTGTCGCACCGCCGCCCCGTCCCCCGCTCCGGTGCGCGGTGCGTACGGGGCGACCTGACCGACCCCGGGAGCCTGCGCGGCGTCTGCGACGGCGTCGACGTGCTGATCCACTGCGCGGCGCAGATAGGGGGCACGCAGGCGGCCAACGAGGCGGTGAACGCCGACGGCACGACGGCGCTGGTCGCGGAGGCCCGGCGGGCCGGGGTCCGCCGTGTCGTGCACCTGAGCACGGCGTCGGTCTACGGCCGCGGCGTCTACCGGGGGCAGCGGCCCGAGGAACTCGTCCGCAACCCGGGCTCCTGGACCTCCCGCACCCGCGCCGCCGCCGAGGACGCCGTGCTCTCGGCCGGCGGGGTCGTGCTGCGTCCCCACCTGGTGTACGGGGCGGGGGACACCTGGGTCGGGCCCGGCATGGCCCGGGTGCTGCGCGAGCTGCCGGGCACGGTGGCGGGCTGGTCCGCGCGGATGTCCATGATCGCCGTACCGGACCTGGCCCGGGCCCTGGTGGGCGCCGCCTTCGCGCCCGGCGGGGCGCTGTCCGCATCCGTGTACCACGCCGCCCACCCGGAGCCGGTCGGCGTCGGCGGCGCCCTGCGCACCGTCGCCGCCTGCGCCGGGATCCCCTGGCCGCGGCGGGACCTCACGGTACGGCGGGCTCGGGACCTGCTCGCCGGGGACGACGTCCTGTCGGGCGTGGTCGCCCTGCTGACGGCCGATCACCTCTTCGAGTCCGACACCCTCTGGTCGGACCTCCGGGAGCCGCCGGGCGACCCGTTCGGCACCGGGTTCCGGCGCGCCGAGCCCTGGTACCGGTCCACGCTGGTGCCCGCCGGACGCCCGTGAACGGCGAGGCCCCCCGCCGGTGGTGCGCCCGGCGGGGGGCCTCGGCATCGGGGAGCGGGCACTCGCCCGTACTCCGGGGCGTCAGGACTCGCGCTGCCACAGGGCCGGCACGTTCGGCGGTTCCCAGCCGGTCATCGCGGTGTGCGCCTGGAGGCAGCGGTAGGAGCTTCCGCCGTACGTCACCCGGTCACCGGAGGTGTAGGCGTGGCCGCTCGTCCAGGTGCCGCCCGGCGGGTCGGTCGGCGGGTCGGTGGGCGGGTCCGTGGGGCCGGTGCCGCCGTCGACGTTCAGGACGAAGTCGAAGGTGCCCTCCTTGCCGCCGCCGGCGCCGCGGACGTTCATCAGCAGGGCCGGGTCGAAGATCATGTCCGTGCTGTTGCGGGGCTCGCCGGGGAAGTAGAGCTGGGTGGTGAGCACCGGCTCGCCGGGGGCCTGCACCTTGACGTGGATGTGCCGGGTGCGGCCGGGATAGAGGCCGGGCACGATCGTCTGCAGGGCGAAGGCGCCGGTGGCGTCGGTGAACTGGTGGCCGCGGAAGGTGTACCCGGCCATGTCGTAGTCGCCGTTGTCGTCGGCCTGCCAGAAGTCCAGGAGCACGCCGGACAGCGGCACGCAGTTCCGGGCGAAGACGTAGCCGCTGACGGTCAGCGGGGTGCCCGGGGTGCCGGGGGTGACCAGGTTGGTCCGCAGCGGGGAGTTCGGCTTGAAGTACGGACCCTCCATCTGGTCGGGCGTCAGGTCGTCGCCGTCGTCGCAGTACGGGGTCGGCGTCAGCTGCCGGTCGCCGGACGAGCGGGCGGCGTCCCGGGCCAGCGCGATACCGCCGGTGGCGAGCAGCGGAACGGTGGCACCGGCGGCGACGGCCGCCCTGAGCAGCGTCTTGCGGCTGATCCCGCGGTCGGCGCCGGAGCCCGGGCCGGGCTTGGGCCCGGGCTCGTCAGGGGTGGTGGGGGTGTCGGAGGTCATGGCGGTTCCTCGGTCTCCTCGGTGAGTGGTCCCTGGGGAAGCTGGACGGGACGTGCGACATCCGGGACGTCGGGGACAAGGAACGCGCCCGCCGGCGCGGGGCAGGCTGCTGTTGCTACGACGGGCGCGCTCCATGGTGATCGCTGGCCACCGTAGGCGCGCGGCGGGGGCCGGGGGCACCTCCTGTTTCACCCCCTGCCCGGCGTTATGAGGCGGCGGGCGGGGGCCCGTGTACGGGCGGTGCGGCCGGCGGTACGGTCGTGGCGCGCCGGAGCCCGGGGCGGCCCGGGGTGGCCGGCCGGGCGCGACGCGGTACGCGTCGCGGCACGTCGCGGTACGTCGCGGTACGACACACGCCGTGACGCCCAGGTGCGGACGAGTACGAAGAGCACGACGAGTACGAAGAGCACGACGAGTACGAAGAGCACGACGAGGACGACGAGGACGGGGAGGGCGGCCGGGATGACCGGGGCGACGGCGGGGACGGGCACGGAGGCGGCGACCGGGGAGGCGGCGACCCGGGTGGTGCCGGCGGCGCGGGCGGACGGGGAGGGGGACACGGAACGGGCGGCCGGTGCGGCGCGGGGCGGTCGGGTGCCGTACGTCCCGGGGTTCGCGCGGTGGCCCGTGACCGGCTCGCCGAAGGCCGAGGGCAAGGCGCTGCGCACGCGCGTCCCGCGGTCCGCGCACGCCGCGCTCGACCTGGCCGCCGCCCGGCCGGACGCGGTGAGCGCGGTCGAGGAGTCCAGCCGCGGCCGGATACCGGGGCTCGCCCCGATCCGCGCCGGGCGGATGGCGGCCACGCCGTTCGCGTTCCTGCGCGGGTCGGCGGGCCTGATGGCGTACGACCTGGCGCGCACGCCCGTGACCGGGATCGGCGCCCAGATCTGCGGGGACGCGCACGCCGCCAACTTCGGTCTCTACGGGGACGCCCGCGGCGGCCTGGTCATCGACCTCAACGACTTCGACGAGACGGTCCACGGCCCTTGGGAATGGGACCTCAAGCGGCTCGCCGCCTCCCTCGTGCTCGCGGGCCGGGAGGCCGGGGCCGACGAGGACACCTGCCGCGAGGCCGCCCACGACGCGGCGGGCGCCTATCGGCGCACCATGCGGCTGCTGGCGAGGCTCCCCGCGCTGGACGCCTGGAACGCCATCGCCGACGAGGAGCTGGTCTCCCACACCGACGCCCACGACCTGCTCGGCACCCTTGAGCGGGTCTCCGAGAAGGCGCGGGCCAACACCAGCGGGCGCTTCGCCGCGAAGTCGACCGAGCCGACCGGGGACGGCGGGCGGCGCTTCGTGGACGCGGCGCCGGTGCTGCGCCGGGTGACGGACGCCGAGGCGGCCGCGGTCGCGGGCGCCCTGGAGGGGTACCTGGCCACCCTCTCCGAGGACCGGCTGCCGCTGCTGGCCCGGTACGCCGTGCACGACGTCGCCTTCCGGGTCGTCGGCACCGGCAGCGTGGGCACGCGGTCGTACGTCGTGCTGCTCCTGGACCACCGGGGCGAACCGCTCGTGCTCCAGGTCAAGGAGGCCCGGCCCTCCGCGCTGCTGCCCCACCTCGCGGCCGCCGGGTTCGAGGCGCCCGAGGCCGCGCACGAGGGCCGCCGGGTCGTCATGGGGCAGAAGCGGATGCAGGTGGTCAGCGACATCCTGCTGGGCTGGACCTCGGTCGGCGGACGGCCCTTCCAGGTACGGCAGTTCCGCAACCGCAAGGGCAGCGTCGACCCCGCGGCCCTGGCCGCCGACCAGCTGGACGACTACGGCCGCATGACCGGCGCCCTGCTGGCCCGGGCCCACGCGCACAGCGCCGACCCGCGGACCGTCGCGGGCTACTGCGGCAAGAACGGCGAACTGGACGAGGCGGTGGCCGCCTTCGCCGTCGCCTACGCCGACCGCACCGAGGCGGACCACGCGGAGCTGGTGGGCGCGGTGCGCACGGGGCGGATCGCGGCGGAACTGGGCGTGTGAGCGGAGCCGGGGGTGCGAGCGGAGCCGCGGCTCCGAGGGGGGCGGGGGCCGCGCGGGCGGCTCCCCGTGCCCGCAGGCCCTAGGCTGGTCGGGTGACGACGCCCGAAGCTGAGCCCGAGCAGGGGGGTGCGCCGCGTCCCGAGGAACGGCTGGAACAGGCCGTACGGGCCGCCGAGCAGGCACTCATCGAGTACGAGATCGCCCTGGAGACCTTCCGCGTGGAGGTCGAGAACTTCTCGCGGCTGCACGAGCAGCGGCTCGGCCCGGTGTACGCCCGGCTCGAGGAGCTGGAGGCGCAGATCCTGGAGGCGAGGGCGGCCCGCACGGGCGACGCCGACGACCGGCGCCGGGCGGACGAGGCGCGGGCCCGGCTGATGCCGATCCCCGGGGTCGAGGAGCTGCTGAACGGCTGGATGGACGGGGACGGGCTGTTCCCGGAGGCCACCGCGATGCTCACGGACCAGGCGGTACGGCCCCCGCAGCGGGTCCGGCCGAGCGAGGAGGCCCGCAAGCTCTACCGCGAGCTGGCCCGCAAGGCCCACCCCGACCTGGCTCAGGAGGAGGCCGAGCGGGTCCGGCGCGAGGAGTTCATCACCCGTGTCAACGCCGCCTACGCCCGCGGTGACGAGGCGGAGCTGCGCGGGCTGGCCGAGGAGTGGGCCGCCGGGCCGGTGCCCGAGCGGCGCCCGAGCCGCGGCGAGGAGCTGTACGTCCGCCTCGAATGGCTCGACCGGCGCAAGGAGCTGCTCACGCTGCTCGCCAAGGAGCTGGAGGAGAGCGCGATCGGTGCCATGCTCAGGCTGGCCCCGGACGACCCCGACCGGCTCCTCGACGAGATCGCCGAGCAGCTGGCGACCCAGGTGCGCGAGCGGGAGGCCGAGCTGGCGGCCGCGCTCGCACAGGACTGACCGGGACTGAACCAGGACTGAACCGGGCGGCCGGCTCGGGTAGCGTCTGGGGCATGAGTTTCGGAGCTGGTGTGCCCACGGTCGGCATCGAGGACCTCAAGGACGGCGACTTCCTGCTGGACGTCCGCGAGGACGACGAGTGGCAGGCGGGTCATGCCGCCGGGGCGCTGCACATTCCCCTCAGCGAGTTCGTGGCCCGGTACGGTGAGCTGGCCGAGGCCGCGCCGCAGGACGCCCGGGTGCACGTGCTCTGCCGGGTCGGGGGCCGCTCGGCGCAGGTCACCATGTACCTGGTCCAGCAGGGCGTCGACGCGGTGAACGTCGACGGGGGCATGCAGGAGTGGGCCGCGGCCGGACGTCCCGTGGTGGACGACAAGGGCGGTCCGGGGCACGTTCTCTAGGCTGTCTCCCGCCGGATGCGGCGACGGCCACGATGCGGTCGGTCCACCGGGGGCTGTGCGGGTGGCCGGTCCTGAGTACCGTTCGCGTGCGAACGTCGCCGAGCACCCGCGAGGGTGGCGCGTGGGCGCCCCCGGCGGGGCGGGCGGATGGACGGATCGGGACCGAACGGGGCGGAATGGACGCGTACGACAAGGGCTCGGACGCCCGGCAGGCGCAAGGGCAGGGGCAAGGTCAGGGGCAAGGGCCGGGCGGCGAAACGGGGCCGGAGGGCACCGGTGGGCCGACCGAACCCGCCGGGGCTCCCGAACCCGCCGGGGCCTTCGAGTCCGCTGAGCCCGGCGAGCCCGCTGAGCCCGCGGAGCCGGGTCGGCCCGCCGACCGCGCCGCGGCCACCACCCGCGAGGACGCCGGATCCGCCGGTGCCCTGCGTTCCACCGCGACCACCGAGCCCACCGGGGGCGCCGGACCCACCGGGGTCGCCGCGCTCTCCCCGCGCTACCAGGTCGGTGCCGTGGTCGCCCTCGCGGTGGTCGCGGTCGCCGTCTGTGCCCACATAGGCTTGGTGTTCCTGCACGTGGCCCCGTCCAACACCCTGACCAAGCAGCACGGTTCCGCGGTGGACGAGTGGGTCTTCCCCGAGTTCGAGCAGAACTGGAAGCTCTTCGCTCCCAACCCCCTCCAGCAGAACGTCTCCGTCCAGCTCCGCGCGGAGGTCAGCACGGCGGACGGCGAGATACGGACGACCCGCTGGTACGACCTGTCGGCCGAGGACGGCCGGGCCATCGACGGCAATCCGCTGCCGAGCCACACCCAGCAGAACGAACTGCGCCGGGCCTGGGACTTCTTCGTCGCCAGCCACGACTCCGACGACCGCCCGGTGGGCCTGCGGGGCACCCTCTCCGAGACGTATCTGCGGCGCATCGCGCTCCTGCGGCTGGACCGTGACGGCGCCGCCGGACCCGGGGACGTCGTCGAGCGCGTCCAGTACCGTTCCCGCACGACCAACGTGGAGCCGCCCCCGTGGAGCGGTGAGAAGGTCTCCGACCGTCCGACCGTCCGCGAGCTGCCCTGGTGGTCCGTGGCCGCGGAGAACCGGGACAGCGGGTCCGGGCAGGCCGGGCAGTCCGATCAGGCCGGGCAGTCCGATCAGGCCGGGCAGTCCGGGCAGGAAGGGGGCGCCGCGTGAACGCCGCCGTCCTCTCCGTCTCCCGCGGCATCGCCCGCGTCACGGGTGCCGCGCTCGGCCCGTACCAGACCGCCGTGATCCGCATCGGGTTCAGCGCCACCTGGCTGCTCTTCCTGCTGCGCGAACTGCCCCACCGGAACGAGCTGTACGGCCCGGACGGTCCGTGGAGCCACGACCTCGCCGAGCAGTTGATCTCGGAGAACGGCGCTTTCACGGCGTTGATGTGGTCGGACGGACGGGCCTGGTTCGAGTTCGTCTACGCGGTGGCCGTGCTGAGCAGTGTGCTGCTCCTGCTGGGCTGGCGCACCCGGACCATGTCCGTGCTGTTCATGGTCGGCGTGCTCTCGCTGCAGAACCGCAGCGTCTTCATGGGCGACGGCGGCGACAACGTCGTGCACCTGATGAGCATCTACCTGGTCCTCACCCGGTGCGGCCGGGTGTGGTCGCTGGACGCCCGCCGTGCCCGGCGCGAGGCGGCGGCACGCGCGCGGGGCGAGCGGGTCGGGGACCGGGTCGGGCCGGTGCTGTGGTGCGCCCTGGGGTTCCTGCTGCTCACGGTGACGCTGGCGGGCGGTCTCGACGGCGACTGGTTCGTCCCGGCGCTGCTCTGGGCGGTCTGGGTCGCGCTGGGCCTGTGGTGGGCCGTGGAGCGGGGCGGGGAGAGCAGTCAGCCGCGGATCCTGCTGGACGTGGTCACCAACATCGTGCACAACGGCGCCCTGGTCGTGATCATGGCCGAGGCCTGTCTGATCTACGCGACGGCCGGCTGGTACAAGATCCAGGGTTCCCGCTGGCAGGACGGCACGGCCGTCTACTACCCGCTGCACCTGGACTACTTCTCGCCGTGGCCCGCGCTCTCCGACGCACTGGCCGCCAACGGCACGATGGTCATGCTCATCACGTACGGCACGGTCGCGGTCCAGGTCGCCTTCCCGTTCACGCTGTTCAACCGGCGGGTCAAGAACGTGCTGCTGGCCGCGATGATGATCGAGCACGCGGTGATCGCCGTGACACTCGGGCTGCCGTTCTTCTCGCTGGCGATGATCGCCGCCGACGCGGTCTTCCTGCCCACGTCGTTCCTGCGCCGACTCGGCGGCTGGGCGGCACGCGCGCGTGCCAGGCTGTTCGGCCGCGGACCCTCGGGCGCCCCGGCCAAGGCACCGGACGGGAACGGGCATGGGATCGGGCATGGGGACGGGGACGGGCGTACGGCGACGGTGCCCGGGCCCCGGGCCCGGGAGGGCGAGGGGGCGGCGGCCGGAGCGGGCGCGGTGGACGGGAAGGACCCCGACCACACGCACGTAGGCTTCCGGGCATGACCGATCCCGGACCAGACCCCGGACCAGACCCCGGCCCCGACTCCGGTCCGCCGGCCGCCTGGCACCGGAACGCCGGACGGTGCGTGCTGCTGGACGGCTTCCACGCCCTCAAGCACGCGCTGCGCTTCGGCGCCGAGGTGCCGGTGGCGGTCACGAGCGACCGCGCGGGTGCCCTGGCCCTCGCCGACGAGCTGGCGCCGGACGTGCGCGAGGCGCTGGCGGGGCTGCTGACCGAGGTGTCGCGGGAGGCGTACGGGTCGCTCGTCGCGCGGCCGCACCCCACGGCGGTGGCCGCCCTGGCGGTACGGCCCTCGCGGGCGGCCGGGCTGGAGGCGCTGGCGCGCACACCCCGCCGTGCTCCCGTCGTGGTCCTCGACCAGCCGCGCAACCTCGGCAACGCGGGCGCGGTGATCCGGCTGGCCGCCGGTTTCGGCGCGACCGGCGTGGTCACCACCGGCACGCTCGACCCCTGGCACCCCACGGTGGTGCGCGGCGGGGCGGGGCTGCACTTCGCGACCGCGGTGGAGCGGCTGGAGGTCGCCGGGCTGCCGCCGGGGCCGCTGTTCGCGCTGGACCCGGAGGGCGAGGACATCCGGGGACTGGAGCTGCCGGACGACGCGCTGCTCGCGTTCGGCTCCGAGCGCAGCGGGCTCACGACCGAGCTGCGCGCGCGGGCCGACCGTCTGGTGGCGCTGCCGATGCGCCCCCAGGTCTCCAGCTACAACCTCGCGACCAGTGTGGCCATGACGCTGTACCACTGGAGCGCCGGCGGGGGCGCACCGCGGGTGTCGTAGGGCTGCTGTCTCAGGCCGGGCGGCGGACCTCCACCACCCGGAAGCGGTTGGCGACGAAGGCGCCGTCGCACAGGGCCGCGTTGGCCGCCGGGTTGCCGCCGGAGCCGTGGAAGTCGGAGAAGGCGGCCGTCTGGTTGACGTACACCCCGCCGGTCAGGTTCAGCGAGAGCTGGGCCGCCTCGTCCAGGCAGACCTCCTGCACGGCCTCCTCGACCTCCGGGTCGGTCGTGTACGCGCCCACCGTCATCGCGCCCTTCTCCCGGACGCTGCGGCGCAGCAGCTCCACCGCGTGGCCGGCGGAGTCGACGGCGACGGCGAAGGAGACCGGGCCGAAGCACTCGCTGGTGTAGGCGGCCTCGTCCTCGGGCTTGGCGCCGTCCAGCTTGACGATCACCGGGGTGCGCACGACCGCGTCCGGGAACTCCGGGTTGGTCACCTCGCGGGAGGCGAGGGCGACCTCGCCGAGACCTGCGGCGGCCTCCAGGCGGGCCTTGACGTCCGGGTTGACGATCGCGCCGAGCAGGGCGTTGGCGCGGGCGTCGTCGCCGAGGAGGCCGTCGACGGCGCGGGCCAGGTCGGCGGTGACCTCGTCGTAGGACTTGGCGCCCTGGTCGGTGCGGATGCCGTCGCGGGGGATCAGCAGGTTCTGCGGGGTGGTGCACATCTGGCCGCTGTAGAGGGAGAGCGAGAAGGCCAGGTTGGCGAGCATGCCCCGGTAGTCGTCGGTCGACTCCACGATCACCGTGTTGACGCCGGCCTTCTCCGTGTACACCTGGGCCTGGCGGGCGTTGGCCTCCAGCCAGTCGCCGAAGGCGGTGGAGCCGGTGTAGTCGATGACGCGGATCTCCGGGCGGGTGGCCAGGGTCTTGGCGATGCCCTCGCCGGGGCGCTCGGCGGCCAGCGCCACCAGGTTCGGGTCGAAGCCGGCCTCGGTGAGGACGTCACGGGCGACCTGGACGGTGAGCGCGAGCGGCAGCACCGCGCGGGGGTGGGGCTTGACCAGGACCGCGTTGCCGGTGGCGAGGGAGGCGAACAGGCCCGGGTAGCCGTTCCACGTCGGGAAGGTGTTGCAGCCGATGACCAGGCCGATGCCGCGCGGGACGGGCGTGAAGCGCTTGGTGAGCGCGAGCGGGTCGCGCTTGCCCTGCGGCTTGGTCCACTCCGCCGTCTCGGGGGTGCGGGACTGCTCCACGTACGCGTAGGCCACGGCCTCCATGCCGCGGTCCTGGGCGTGCGGGCCGCCCGCCTGGAAGGCCATCATGAAGGCCTGCCCGGAGGTGTGCATGACGGCCTGGGCGAACTCCATGGTCTGGGCGGCGATCCGCCCGAGGATCTCCAGGCAGACCATCGCGCGCAGCTCCGCGCCCGCGTCCCGCCACGCCTTCTGTCCCGTCCGCATGGCGGGCAGCAGTACGTCGAGGTCCGCGTGCGGATACTCCACGCCCAGCTCGACGCCGTACGGGGAGACCTCGCCGCCCACCCAGCCGTCGGTGCCGGGCTGGCCGAGGTCGAGGCGGGTGCCGTGCAGGGCGTCGAAGGCGGCCTTGCCCGCGGCCGTGTCCAGGCTGCCGTTCTCCCCGTAGGCCTTGGGGTGCTCGGGGTGGGGGGACCAGTACGCGCGCGTGCGGATCGTCTCCAGCGCCAGGTCCAGGGTCGGCCGGTGCCGGGCGATCAGCTGGTGTGCGGTGAGTTCGGCGGCCATGCGGGACCAACTCCTCGTCTCACGAGCTCTCCGTCGAGTCGTGACCTGGGGGGGAAACCTGGGCAGGAACATCAAAAGGTGCGGCGCGTAGCGCCTCTGTCAGGGTGGTGGTGGGCGACGGGTGGGCGGACACGGCTAGAGTAACCGAACGATCGGTCGGGACAAGGGGGACCGCCGCATCTGTGGAAAACCCCGTGCGGGAGGATCGCGCACATGACAGCACTCGACCTCAGCAGCCCCGTGGCCGTCGTCGGCACCGGCACCATGGGCCAGGGCATCGCCCAGGTGGCACTGGTCGCGGGCCATCCCGTGCGGCTGTACGACGCCGTCGACGGGCGCGCCCGGGAGGCGGCCGACGCGATCGGTGCCCGGCTCGACCGGCTCGTCGAGAAGGACCGCCTCACCGGCGCCGAACGGGACGCCGCCCGCGCCCGGCTCGTGCCCGCCGGGTCCCTCGGTGAACTGTCCGGCTGCGCCCTCGTCGTCGAGGCGGTCGTGGAGCGTCTGGACGTCAAGCAGGAGCTGTTCCGCGCGCTGGAGGACGTCGTCGGCGACGACTGCCTGCTCGCCACCAACACCTCCTCCCTGTCCGTCACCGCCGTCGGCGGTGCGCTGCGCGTCCCCGGCCGCTTCGTGGGCCTGCACTTCTTCAACCCCGCGCCGCTGCTGCCGCTGGTGGAGGTGGTCTCCGGGTTCGCCACCGACCCGGCGTCGGCCACGCGCGCGTACGAGACGGCCCGCGCCTGGGGCAAGACGCCGGTGGCCTGCGCCGACACCCCCGGCTTCGTCGTCAACCGCGTCGCCCGGCCCTTCTACGCCGAGGCCCTGGCCGTCCACGAGGCACGGGGCGCGGACCCGGCCACCGTCGACGCCGTGCTGCGCGAGTCGGGCGGCTTCAGGATGGGCGCCTTCGAGCTGACCGACCTCATCGGCCAGGACGTCAACGAGTCCGTCACGCACTCCGTGTGGCAGTCCTTCTTCCAGGACGTGCGCTTCACCCCGTCCCTGGCCCAGCGCCGCCTGGTCGAGTCCGGCCGGCTCGGCCGCAAGAGCGGGCAGGGCTGGTACGACTACCGCGACGGCGCCGAGCGTCCCGCGCCGCACACCGCCGAACCGGCCGGTGCGCCCGCGTACGTCGTGGTCGAGGGGGATCTGGGACCGGCGGCCGAGCTGGTCGCGCTGATCCGCGAGGCGGGCGTCGAGGTGCGTCCGGCGGACGGGTACGGCGCGGGACGGCTCGTCCTGCCCGGCGGCGGCACGCTGTGCCTCACCGACGGTGAGCTGCCCGTGTCGAAGGACCTCGTCCACTTCGACCTCGCCCTCGACTACCGCGCGGCGACCCGGATCGCCCTGTCCGCGTCCCGAGGCGTCCGTCCGGGCCTCCTGTCCGAGGCCACCGGCCTGTTCCAGGCGCTCGGCAAGAAGGTCAGCGTCGTCGGCGACGTGCCCGGCATGATCGTGGCCCGGACGGTGGCCCGGATCATCGACCTGGCGTTCGACGCCGTGGCCAAGGGCGTGGCCGCCCCGGAGGACGTCGACACGGCGATGCGGCTGGGTGTGAACTATCCCCTCGGCCCCTTCGCCTGGAGCCGTCGGCTCGGTGACACCTGGGCCCGCGACCTGCTGTCCCACGTCCACGCGTGGGAACCGTCCGGGCGCTGCGCGCCGTCCCTCGCGCTCCACCGCCACGCCGAAGCCGCCGAGGCCCGGGAGGACACCGACTCATGACCACCGCCAAGCGCGACACGTACACGCCCGAGACGCTGCTGTCCGTGGCCGTGCAGGTCTTCATCGAGCGCGGCTACGACGGCACCTCCATGGAGCACCTGTCCAAGGCGGCGGGGATCTCCAAGTCGTCGATATACCACCACGTCACGGGCAAGGAGGAGTTGCTGCGCCGGGCCGTGAGCCGGGCCCTGGACGAGCTCTTCGGGATCCTCGACGAGGAGCACGCGCGCGTGGGGACGGCCGCCGAGCGCCTCGAGTACGTCGTGCGGCGCATGGTCGAGGTGCTCATGGCCGAGCTGCCCTATGTGACGCTGCTGCTGCGGGTGCGCGGCAACACCGGCACCGAGCGGTGGGCGCTGGAGCGCCGCCGCGAGTTCGACCACCGGGTCGCCGCCCTGCTGAAGGACGCGGCGGCCGAGGGGGACGTGCGCGCCGACGTGGAGGTGCGGCTCGCGACCCGGCTCGTCTTCGGCATGATCAACTCGATCGTCGAGTGGTACCGCCCCGACGGTCCCGACGGCCGGGGTGGCGCGGGCGGCATGGGCGGCGCGGGCGAGCGCGAGGTGGTCGACGCGGTGGCGCGGCTGGTGTTCGGCGGGCTGCGCAAGGCGTCCTGAGCGGCCCGGAAAGGGCGCGGCCGACCGGCGCCGCCCTTTCCGGGCCGCTCAGCCCTGCGGTTCGAGGTCCTCCGTCTCGAAGACCAGCAGGGTGCGGGTGCTGAGCACCTCCGGGATGGCCTGCAGGCGGCTGAGCACCAGCTCGCGCAGGGCCCGGTTGTCCGGGGTGTGCACCAGCAGCAGGACGTCGAAGTCGCCGCCCACCAGGGCGATGTGCGAGGCCCCGGGCAGCTGCCGCAGCTGGGCGCGGACCGTCCGCCAGGAGTTCTGGACGATCTTCAGAGTGATGTAGGCCGAGGTGCCGTGCCCGGCGCGCTCGTGGTCGACGCGGGCGCCGAAGCCGCGGATGACACCGTCCTCGACGAGCCGGTTGATGCGGGCGTAGGCGTTCGCGCGCGAGACGTGCACCCGCTCCGCGACCGACCGTATCGAGGCCCGGCCGTCCGCCTGGAGCATGCGCAGGATGTCCTGGTCGATGGCGTCCAGCGGGCGCGCGGGCGGCGGGGCACCGGGCTCGTCGGGGCCGCCGCCCTCCCCGGGGCGGTCGGCCATTTGTTCAGATGCCACGCGCCCCCGCCTTCCCCTCATGGACGTACTGCGTCCATCACAGGCTGTGGAGAACCGTTTGTCCACAGCCTGGGGCCGCATGTAGCCAAAATGTGCCGGCGACCGAACAATCGGTAGGTGAGGCCCGTCACACCCGTGGCGAGCCCGTAGCCGTCTCCCACGAGGAGGTGCCGTCATGACGGTCATGGAGCAGCGGGGCGCGTACCGGCCCACACCGCCGCCCGCCTGGCAGCCCCGAACCGACCCCGCGCCGCTGCTGCCCGACACGGAGCCCTACCGCGTCCTGGGCACCAAGGCCGCGGACCGCGCCGACACCGAGCTGCTGCGCACGCTGTACGCGCGGCTGGTGCGCGGCCGGCGCTACAACGCGCAGGCCACGGCGCTGACCAAGCAGGGCCGGCTGGCCGTCTACCCCTCCAGCACCGGCCAGGAGGCGTGCGAGATCGCCGCCGCGCTGGCCCTTCAGGAGCGGGACTGGCTCTTCCCCAGCTACCGCGACACCCTCGCGGTCGTCTCGCGCGGCGTCGACCCGGTCGAGGCCCTCACCCTGCTGCGCGGCGACTGGCACACCGGCTACGACCCCTACGAGCACCGGGTCGCGCCGCTGTCCACGCCGCTGGCCACCCAGCTGCCGCACGCCGTGGGTCTCGCCCACGCCGCCCGCCTCAAGGGCGACGACGTGGTGGCGCTCGCCATGGTCGGCGACGGCGGCACCAGCGAGGGCGACTTCCACGAGGCGCTGAACTTCGCCGCCGTCTGGCGGGCCCCGGTCGTCTTCCTCGTGCAGAACAACGGCTTCGCGATCTCCGTCCCGCTCGACAAGCAGACCGCCGCCCCGTCGCTGGCCCACAAGGCCGTCGGCTACGGGATGCCCGGCCGCCTGGTCGACGGCAACGACGCCGCCGCGGTGCACGAGGTCCTGTCCGACGCCGTGCGCCACGCACGCGCGGGCGGCGGCCCCACCCTGGTGGAGGCGGTGACGTACCGCGTCGACGCGCACACCAACGCCGACGACGCCACCCGCTACCGGGGCGACGCCGAGGTGGAGACCTGGCGCCGGCACGACCCGGTCGAGCTGCTGGAGCGGGAGCTGACCGAGCGCGGCCTGCTCGACGAGGACGGCATCCGCGCCGCCCGCGAGGACGCCGAGACCATGGCCGCCGACCTGCGCGCCCGTATGAACCAGGACCCCGAGCTGGACCCGTTGGACCTGTTCGCCCACGTCTACGCCGAGCCCACACCGCAACTGCGCGAGCAGCGGGCACAGCTGCGCGCGGAGCTGGCGGCGGAGGCCGAGTCCGAGGCGGGTTCCGCGCCCGGCACACAGGAAGGCGGACACCGATGACCACCGTCGCCGTCAAGCCGGCCACCATGGCACAGGCCCTCACGCGCGCACTGCGCGACGCCATGGCCGCCGACCCGGGCGTGCACGTCCTCGGCGAGGACGTCGGCACCCTCGGTGGCGTCTTCCGGGTCACCGACGGGCTCGCCGCCGAGTTCGGCGAGGACCGCTGCACGGACACCCCGCTCGCCGAGGCGGGCATCCTCGGCACGGCCGTGGGCATGGCGATGTACGGGCTGCGCCCGGTCGTCGAGATGCAGTTCGACGCCTTCGCCTATCCCGCGTTCGAACAGGTCGTCAGCCATGTCACCAAGATGCGCAACCGCACGCGCGGGAAGATGCCCCTGCCGCTGACCATCCGCATCCCCTACGGCGGCGGCATCGGCGGCGTCGAGCACCACAGCGACTCGTCCGAGGCGTACTACATGGCGACTCCGGGGCTCCATGTCGTCACGCCCGCGACGGTCGCCGACGCCTACGGGCTGCTGCGCGCGTCCATCGCCTCCGACGACCCGGTGGTCTTCCTGGAACCGAAGCGGCTGTACTGGTCGAAGGACACGTGGAACCCCGAGGAGCCGGCGTCCGTTGAGCCGATGGGCCGCGCGGTGGTGCGGCGCTCCGGCCGGAGTGCCACGCTCATCACGTACGGACCGTCGCTGGCCGTCTGCATGGAGGCGGCCGAGGCGGCCCGGGCCGAGGGGTGGGACCTCGAAGTCGTCGATCTGCGCTCCCTGGTGCCGTTCGACGACGAGACGGTGTGCGCTTCGGTGCGGCGGACGGGACGCGCGGTCGTCGTCCACGAGTCGGGTTCCTTCGGGGGCCCGGGCGGGGAGATCGCGGCCCGGGTCACGGAGCGCTGCTTCCACCACCTGGAGGCACCGGTGCTGCGTGTGGCCGGGTTCGACATCCCGTACCCCCCGCCGATGCTGGAGCGTCACCACCTGCCCGGTGTGGACCGGATCCTGGACGCCGTGGGGCGCCTGCAGTGGGAGGCCGAAAGCTGATGGCACACGCTTCTGACGGGCACGTTCTGGAGTTCAAGCTGCCCGACCTCGGCGAGGGGCTCACCGAGGCGGAGATCGTGCGCTGGCTGGTCGAGGTCGGCGACGTGGTCGCCGTGGACCAGCCGGTCGTCGAGGTCGAGACGGCCAAGGCGATGGTCGAGGTGCCCTGCCCCTACGGCGGTGTGGTCACCGCCCGCTTCGGCGAGGAGGGCACCGAGCTGCCCGTGGGGGCGCCGCTGGTGACCGTGGCGGTGGGCGGCGGCGGAGCGGCCGCCGACGGCCCGGCGCGGGACTCCGTGCCGGATGCCGGTGCCGCCGGGACACCGGTCACCGAGACGCCCGCCGCGGCGAAGGCCGCCGAGACGCCCGCCGCGGAGAAGAAGGCGGAGGGCTCCGGCAACGTCCTGGTGGGCTACGGCACCTCCGAGGCGCCCGCGCGGCGGCGCAGGGTGCGGCCCGGACACCTGGCCGCCACCGGCGCGTCCGGGCGGGCGAACGGCCGGGTCCGCGGCGCCGGTGCGGTGGACGGACCGGTGCGCACCGCCGAGCCGGTGGACGGGCCGGTCCCGGTCATCTCCCCGCTGGTGCGCAGGCTGGCCCGGCAGCACGACCTGGACCTGCGTGAGCTGACCGGTTCAGGACCGGACGGGCTGATCCTGCGCGCGGACGTCGAGTACGCGCTGCGTGCCGCCGCCGCACAGGGCGGTCGTACGGCCGACCCCGAGGCCGGGACGAGCCGGGTGCCGGACTCCGCGTCCTCCGCCGCGCGCTCCGAAGGCACCCGCGTCCCCCTCAAGGGCGTGCGCGGAGCCGTCGCCGACAAGCTCTCCCGCAGCCGGCGCGAGATCCCGGACGCGACCTGCTGGGTGGACGCCGACGCGACCGAGCTGATGCGGGCGCGCACCGCGATGAACGCGTCCGGCGGCCCGAAGATCTCCCTGGTCGCCCTGCTGGCCCGGATCTGCACGGCCGCCCTGGCCCGGTTCCCGGAGCTGAACTCGACGGTCGACACCGAGGCCCGGGAGATCGTCCGGCTGGACCGGGTCCACCTCGGCTTCGCCGCCCAGACGGACCGGGGCCTGGTCGTGCCCGTCGTCCGGGACGCGCACACGCGGGACGCCGAAGCGCTCACCGCGGAGTTCGCCCGGCTGACCGAGGCGGCCCGCGCGGGCCGGCTGACGCCGGGCGACCTGACCGGCGGGACCTTCACGCTGAACAACTACGGCGTGTTCGGCGTCGACGGCTCCACACCGATCATCAACCACCCCGAGGCGGCCATGCTCGGCGTCGGCCGCATCGTCCCCAAGCCCTGGGTGCACGAGGGCGAGTTGGCGGTGCGTCAGGTCGTGCAGCTCTCGCTCACCTTCGACCACCGGGTGTGCGACGGCGGTACGGCGGGAGGTTTCCTGCGGTACGTGGCGGACTGCGTGGAACAGCCCGCGGTGCTGCTGCGGACCCTGTGACCGGGGTGATGGCGCCCACAGGACGACGGTGTGTCCGCGCACAGTCCGATCACGCGGGCTCCGCTGCGTTCCCTGTGATCGCGCAGGGCCCCATACTCGTGGGGTGACCGCGTACGAGCCCCCCGGCGACCCAGGCGCCGGCACCGATCCCGGCCCCGGCGGGTACGACGCCGTCGTGCTCGCCGGCGGGGCCGCCCGGCGGCTCGGAGGCGCGGACAAACCCGGTCTGCGGGTGGGCGGCCGCCCCCTCCTCGACCGGGTGCTCACCGCCTGCGCCGGGGCCCGGACCACCGTCGTCGTCGCCGATCCCCGGCCCACCGCGCGCCCCGTGACCTGGACGCGCGAGGACCCGCCGGGCGGCGGACCGCTCGCCGCCCTCGCCGCCGGACTGCGGCACACCACGGCGGAGCACGTCCTCGTGGTCTCCGCCGACCTGCCGTTCCTGGCCGGACCGACCGTGCGGCGGCTGCTGTCCGCCCTCGCCGCGGGCGACGCCGACGGGGTGCTGCTGACCGACGCCGACGGCCGCGACCAGCCTCTCGTCGCCGCCTACCGCGCGTCGGCGCTGCGCCGGGAACTGGCCGCCCTCGCACGGGACCGCGCCGGCCGGGGCGAACGGGCGGACCGGGCACGACTGACCGGGCTGCCGCTGCGCCGCCTGACCGGCGCTCTGCGCCTCACCCGGGTCCCGGACGCCGTCGCCTCCTTCGACTGCGACACCTGGGACGACCTCGCCACCGCAAGGGCACGCATCAGGGAGCATGGTCACGTGTTGGATGAATGGATTTCCGCAGCCAAGGACGAGTTGGGCATCGACCTGGACGTCGACACCGGGATCCTGCTCGATCTCGCGCGCGACGCCGCCCACGGGGTGGCCCGGCCTGCCGCCCCGCTGACCACCTTCCTCGTCGGCTACGCGGCCGGGCGGGCCGGAGGAGGGCCCGAGGCCGTCGCCGAGACCGCCCGCAAGGCCGCGGCCCTCGCCCGGCGCTGGGCGGAGGAGGCCGCCGACACCGGGTCCGCCCCCGTGCGGGGCAAGCCCGACGTGGCGCCCGACGCCACCCCCGACACCCGCCCGGACGCGTGATGACCTCCCCCGGCACGCGGGCCGACGCGGACGCCGAGGACCTCGACGTCGAGGAGGCGCTCGCCCTCGTGAGGGAGAACCCCGGCCACGGCAGCCACGGCAGCCACGACAGCCACGGACGACGCGACGGCCACGGCGGCCCCGGCGGTCAAGGCGCGCCCACCCCGCACCACCCGGCGGACGCCCACCACCGGGCCACACCCTGGTCCGAGGCCCGGGCGACCGCCGAGCGTGCCGCCCGCACCGCCGCCCGTGCCGCCCGCCGCACCCCCGTCGCGGTGCCCCTCGACGCGGCCCTCGGCCTCACCCTGGCCGCACCCCTGGCCGCCCTCACCGACCTGCCCTCCTTCGACAGCTCCGCGATGGACGGCTGGGCCGTCGCCGGACCGGGCCCCTGGGCGGTGCGCGACGAGGGGGTGCTGGCCGGACACGCGGCACCCGCGCCCCTCACCGACGGCGAGGCCGTCCGCATCGCCACCGGCGCACGGATCCCCCCGGACACCACCGCCGTCCTGCGCTCCGAGCACGGCCGCTCCGACGAACGCGGACGCCTGCACCCCACCCGCGAGGTCGTCCACGGCCAGGACATCCGCCCCCGCGGCCAGGAGTGCCGCAGCGGCGATCAGCTGCTGCCGGTCGGCACCCTCGTGACCCCGGCGGTCCTGGGGCTGGCGGCGGCCGCCGGATACGACACGCTCACCGCGGTCCCCCGCCCCCGCGTCGACGTTCTCGTCCTCGGCGACGAGCTGCTCACCCAGGGTCTCCCGCACGACGGACTCATCCGTGACGCGCTCGGCCCGATGCTGCCGCCGTGGCTGCGCGCCCTCGGTGCCGAGGTCCGCACCGTCCGCCGGATCGGCGACGACGCCAAGGCCCTGCACAGCGCCGTCACGACCTCCGAGGCCGACCTGATCGTCACGACCGGCGGCACCGCCGCAGGCCCGGTCGACCACGTCCACCCGACCCTGCGCCGCATCGGCGCCGAACTCCTCGTGGACGGCGTCAAGGTCCGCCCCGGCCACCCCATGCTGCTGGCCCGCCTCAAGGACGACCAGCACCTCGTCGGGCTGCCCGGCAATCCCCTCGCCGCCGTCTCCGGACTGCTCACCCTCGCCGAGCCGCTGCTGCGCACGCTCGCCGCCCGCCCGGCGCCCGAGCCGTACACGCTGCCGCTGCGGGACGCGGTGCACGGGCACCCGTACGACACCCGGCTCGTGCCCGTCGTGCTGCGCGGCGAGGGGGCCGTGCCGCTGCACTACAACGGTCCGGCGATGCTGCGCGGCATCGCGGCCGCCGACGCCCTGGCCGTCGTCCCCCCGGGCGGCGCGCGGTCGGGACAGGATGCCGAACTGCTCGACCTGCCCTGGGCCACCGGCGGAATCGGGGTGTGTTTCACGTGAAACTTCCGGGCCAGGACGCCATCGCGCGTCAGGCGGACGAGCACTTCGTGACCTACAAGGTGAAGCTCCCCAGGAAACTGGTGGAGCACCCGTTCCGTCAGGTCGCCAAACGGCTGTCCATCGCCCTGCTGGTCCTCGTGGTGACGGCCGTCATCGTCTACGCGGACCACGACGGCTACACCGACAACTCCGACGGTTCCGTCGACCTCCTCGACTCCTTCTACTACGCCACCGTCACCCTCTCCACCACCGGATACGGTGACATCACGCCCGTCAGCGACGCCGCCCGGCTGACCAACATCTTCGTCATCACGCCCCTGCGCGTGCTCTTCCTGATCATCCTGGTCGGCACCACGCTGGAAGCCCTCACCGAGCGCACTCGGGAGGAGTGGCGCCTGAACCGCTGGAGGTCCGCCTTGCGCGATCACACCGTCGTCGTCGGCTTCGGAACCAAGGGGCGGTCGGCGATCCAGACCGTCTGCGCGACCGGGCTGCGCAAGGACCAGGTGGTCGTGGTCGATCCGAGCGGCAAGGCCATCGAGGCCGCGACGGCCCACGGCTACGCGGGTGTGGTGGGGGACGCGACCCGCAGCGACGTACTCAACCGGGCCGAGGCGTACCGGGCGAAGCAGATCATCATCGCCACGCAGCGCGACGACACGGCCGTGCTGGTCACGCTGACGGCCCGGCAGCTCAACCGCGGGGCGAAGATCGTGGTCGCGGTCCGCGAGGAGGAGAACGCACCGCTGCTGAAGCAGTCCGGCGCCGACGCCGTGATCACCAGCGCCAGTGCCGCGGGGCGGCTGCTCGGGCTCTCCGTGCTCAGCCCCGCCGCCGGCATGGTCATGGAGGACCTGATCAGCCAGGGCAGCGGACTCGACCTCGTCGAACGGCCGGTCATAAAGGCCGAGGTGGGCAAGCACCTGCGGGAGGTGGACGACCTGGTGGTGAGCGTGCTGCGCGGCCACCGGGTCCTGGGCTACGACGACCCGGCCGTGGGCGGGCTGGAACTGACGGACCGCCTGATCACGATCGTACGGGCGACGCCGGCCACCCATGTGGCGCCGGACGCCCGCCCGCTCCCCCGCGACTGAGCCGCTTCACCAGCCCGGTCGCGGGGCGCGCTCCCCGGGAGGCACTACTTGCGGTTGTAGAGCCGCATCGTGACCGGTCCGAAGACCAGCAGGAACAGGGCTGCCCAGCCCAGCGTCCAGGCGATCTCGGCGCCGGGCCAGTCGCCCGCCATCAGGCCGCGCACCGCGGACGCGAGGTGGGTGATCGGGCTGTTGTTCACGAAGGCCTGCAGCCAGCCCGGCATGGTCTTCGGGTCTACGAAGACGTTGGACAGGAAGGTGAGCGGGAAGATCACCATCATGCTGACGCTCATCACCGACTTCTCGGTGCGCAGCATCAGTCCGAACATGGTCCAGATCCACGAGAAGGCGAACGAGAAGAGCAGCAGCAGGGCGATCCCGGCCACCACGCCGACGAACCCGCCGTCGGGCCGGTAGCCGAGCAGCAGTCCGACGGAGAGCATCACGACGGACGCGATCGTGTAGCGCAGCGCGTCGCCGAGGAGATAGCCGACCATCGCCGAGGGCCGCCAGATCGGCAGCGAGCGGATGCGGTCGAAGACGCCCTTCTCGATGTCGATGTTCACCGAGACCCCGGTGTACATCGTGATCATCACGACCGACATCACGAGGATGCCCGGCAGCACGAACTGGATGTAGTCGCTGGGTGAACCCGCCAGCGCACCGCCGAAGAGGTACGTGAACATCAGCAGGTTCATGATCGGGAAGGCGGTGACGTCGAAGAGCTGCTCCGGCACGTGCTTGATCTTGAGGATCGCGCGCCATCCGAAGGTCAGGGACGTGGACAGGGCGCTGGGCCGCGGCGGCCGCTCCCTGGTCACCAGCAGGGCCGCCAGCGACTCGGTGCTGACCGGGGAGAGATCCTTGTTCTTGGTGCTCGTGGCCGTGCTCATGCCGCCACTCCGTCCTTCTTGTCGGTGCCGGTGCTGGGGTCGCCGTCGCCGTCGGTGCGCTGGCCGGTGTCGTGCCCGGTCAGCGCCAGAAAGACCTCGTCGAGGCTGGGCTGCCCCAGGGAGAAGCTGTCGACGGTGATGCCGGCCCGGGCCAGCTCACCGAGTGCCTTGGCGGCCTGGTCGGCGGCGGTGTCACTGGCCGCCACCCCCAGGCGCGCGGTCAGCGCCACCGGGTCGGGCTCCGGCTACACCTCGGCCACCAGCAGGTTCCGCAGCACCCGCTCGGCCTCGGGCCGCTCCTCCGCGTCCCGCAGCCGCAGATGCACGGAGCCCGCCCCGACCGACGCCTTCAGCTCGCCCTTGGTGCCCTCGGCGATCACCCGTCCCTTGTCGATGACGGCGATCCGGGACGCCAGCTGGTCCGCCTCGTCCAGGTACTGCGTGGTCAGCAGCACGGTCGTGCCCTGGGCGACGACTGCCCGCACGATGTCCCACACCTGGTTGCGGCTGCGCGGGTCGAGTCCGGTGGTGGGCTCGTCGAGGAAGAGCAGGTCGGGGGTGTTGAGGATGGAGGCGGCGATGTCGATGCGCCGCCGCATGCCGCCGGAGTAGTGCTTGACCTGCTTCGCCGCGGCGTCCGTCAGGCCGAAGGCCGCCAGCAGTTGGTCGCCCCGCTCGCGTGCGGCCGCCTTGCCGTGCCCGAGGAGCCGGCCCAGCAGGACGAGGTTCTCGGTGCCGGTGAGGTCCTCGTCCACGGACGCGTACTGCCCGGTGAGGCTCACCCGGCCGCGTACCTCGTCCGCCTCGTGCACCACGTCGTGACCGAAGACGCGGGCGTGGCCGTTGTCCGGCCGCAGCAGGGTGGCGAGCATCTTCACCGTGGTGGTCTTCCCGGCGCCGTTCGGGCCGAGGACGCCGTAGACCGTGCCGGCCGGCACGGCGAGGTCGACCCCGTCCACGGCCCGGGTCTCACCGAACGTCTTCACCAGCCCCGCGGTCTCGATGGCGAGTCCGGACGTGTGGGTGCTCATGCTGTGGGTCCTTCCGCGTTCTCGGTGTACGCGTTCTTGGTCTACGCATGGGGAGACCTTTACCGTCGCGCAAACTCATCGCCGACGCACGGGGATTTTCCGGCGGGGAGGAGGACGGGGACACAGGAGTAGCGTCGGCCCCATGCATGCGATCACGATTCCCGAACCCGGAGGCCCCGAGGCGCTGGTGTGGGCCGAGGTCCCCGACCCACGGCCCGGCGAGGGCGAGGTCCTGGTCGAGGTGGCGGCCAGCGCCGTCAACCGCGCCGACATCATGCAGCGCCAGGGGTTCTACGACCCCCCGCCCGGCGCCTCCCCCTACCCCGGCCTGGAGTGCTCCGGGCGCGTGGCCGAGGTCGGCCCCGGGGTGTCCGGCTGGGCCGTCGGCGACGAGGTGTGCGCGCTGCTCGCGGGCGGCGGCTACGCCGAGAAGGCCGTCGTCCCGGCCGGCCAGCTGCTGCCGGTGCCGCAGGGCCTCGACGTGACGGAGGCGGCGGCGCTGCCCGAGGTGGTCTGCACCGTCTGGTCGAACGTCTTCATGGTCGCCCACCTGCGCCCCGGCGAGACGCTGCTCGTGCACGGCGGCTCCAGCGGCATCGGCACCATGGCGATCCAGCTCGCCAAGGCCGTCGGCGCGAAGGTCGCGGTGACGGCCGGTACCAAGGAGAAGCTGGAGCGCTGCGCCGAGCTGGGCGCGGACATCCTGATCAACTACCGGGAGCAGGACTTCGTCGCCGAGGTGAAGGACGCCACCGGCGGCGCGGGCGCCGACGTCATCCTGGACAACATGGGCGCGAAGTACCTGGACCGCAACGTCCAGGCCCTCGCCGTGAACGGCCGGCTCGCGATCATCGGCATGCAGGGCGGCCGGAAGGGCGAGCTGGACATCGGCACGCTGCTCGCCAAGCGCGCCGCCGTCAGCGCCACCTCGCTGCGGGCCCGCCCCCTGGAGGAGAAGGCGGCGATCGTGGCGGCCGTCAAGGAGCACGTCTGGCCGCTGTTCGCCGGGGGACACGTCCGCCCGGTCGTCGACCGCGAGATGCCGATGAGCGAGGCCGCCGAGGGCCACCGGGTGGTGGAGGAGAGCGGGCACATCGGCAAGGTGCTGCTGGTCACCCCGTAGGCGACGCACGGCCGGGCCGCAGGGCCGGGGCGCGGTGCCGCGGCGCGGTGCTGGAGCGCGGGCCCTACCCCCGGCGCAGGCGCAGTCCCACGAGGCCGAGCGCCAGGCCGAGCCCGATGAGCACCAGCCCGCTGCCCAGCGGCAGCACCCGCAGTACGGGCTCGGCGGCGGCCCGGGTGGGCGCGGCGCTCCGCGACGAGGACCGGGACGGGGTGGCCGGGGGCACCTGCGCCGCCTCGGTCCGGCCGGTCGGCACGGCGGTGGCCGGGTCGTCCTCGGGGACGCCGTCGCCGCCGTCCCCGTACCGGTCGGCGTCCTCGTCCCCGCCGTCCCGCTCCGGCGCCCGCTCCTCGGCGCGGCCGGGCCGCTGCCTTCCCTCACCCGGCCGGCTCCCGGCCCGGGACGGCTCGGGACCGGCCTCGGTGCCGGACGCCGACGGCGAACGGGACGCGGACGGGGCGGGGCGGGACGGCTCGGGCGAACCGCGCCCCGCGCTGCCGGCCGGGCCGGAGTCCTCGGAGGGCCGGGAGGCGGATCCGGCGTCCGGTCGCTCCGTCCGGTCGTGCCCGTCGGGGCGCCGGGGACGTTCGTGACCGCCCCGCCCGTCATGGGTGCCGGAGCCGTCCGGGACGGTGGCCTCCGCCGGCGCGGAGGACCCCGGTGACGGCGCCGCCGCGAACGGCGCCACCACCGCCGGGAGCCCGGCGCCGTGGGCCGGTCCCGCCCCGCACGGCGCCACCACCGCTCCGGCGCCCAGGGCTCCCACCAGCCCCGTCGCCCGCAGTGTGCGCAGCCATGGAGTCACGTCCGTGACCCCCTCCCGATGATGAGCGGTCGTGGAAATCGACGGAACAAGCCTCACACCGGTCGCCGACACCGGCATTCCGGGCGCCGCCGAACGCGTCGGGACGGTTTCCGTGGGGGCACCGCCCGCCCGGGGACCGGGGGTGCGAGACAATGGCGGCATGGAGATGCCGAGGAACGACAGGTCGCCGGAGAACCCCCAGATCCTGGTCGTCGGCCAGGACGGAATGGCGCTCAGCGGCGGCGGGGACGACGACTCCCGCGAGATTCCGGTGACCGAGCAGGTGGAGCAGCCCGCCAAGGTCATGCGGATCGGCAGCATGATCAAGCAGCTGCTCGAAGAGGTGCGGGTCGCCCCCCTGGACGAGGCGAGCCGGGTCCGGCTCAAGGAGATCCACGCCAGCTCGGTGAAGGAGCTGGAGGATGGCCTGGCCCCGGAGCTGGTGGAGGAGCTGGAGCGGCTCTCCCTGCCCTTCACGGACGACGGCACCCCGACCGACGCGGAGCTGCGGATCGCGCAGGCCCAGCTGGTCGGCTGGCTGGAGGGCCTCTTCCACGGCATCCAGACCACGCTGTTCGCCCAGCAGATGGCCGCGCGGGCCCAGCTGGAGCAGATGCGCCGCGCGCTTCCGCCGGGCGCCGTCCCGGAGGGCGAGGAGCCCCCGCACCCGGGCGGCCGTTCCGGCGGCCCCTACCTGTAGGACGACGACTACCCGTAGGACGACGACCGCCCGTAGGACGACGACCACCGACACCGCGAAGGGCCCGGCAGCACGCGCTGCCGGGCCCTTTCGGCGTCAACCGCCCGTCACCTCACGGGCTCATTAGGACGGCGGGTTGCCCGTCGAGACCTTGAGCTGGATCTCCGGCATGTTCTCCGGGTCGACGTCCGTGCCGGCGGTGGGGAACTGGTCCCGGACCGAGCCCTCGCCGTAGGTGTTCTCGTCGACCTCGACGACCTTCATCCGCCAGCCCGCGGCGTTGAAGCACTCCTTGACCGAGCCGATGTACTTGAACGTGAAGTCCGGCACCTTGATCTTGTCGGGGTCGTTGTACGACTCCTGCGGCTCGGTGCACTTGTCCTTCTCGATCGTCTTCTCCTTGTCGGGCCCCCGGTAGCCCGCCGCCTTCGACGGCGACGCGGAGACCGACGCGGTGGAGGAGCCGCCGCCACCGGCTTCCGGGTCCTCGTCCCCGCCGCCGTTCATCAGCAGCGCGCCGATCAGCCCGCCGACGGCCACGACGGCGACCACGATGGAGCCGATGATCACCGGCTTGTTGCTCTTGCCGCCGCCCGGGGAACCGGAACCGGAGCCGGAGCCCTGGGCCGACGGCGTCAGGTTGTACGGCGGCGGCGTGGCCGCGCCCTGCTGCTGCGCGTACGGCGCCGGGGCGGGCGTCTGGTAGCCCGCCTGCTGCGGATAGCCGTACGCCGGCGAGTGCGCCGCCGGGGCCGGGGTGCCGTACGGGTTCGGGCCGGGGGACGGCGTCGGCTGGTACGGCGTCTGGACGGGGCCCGTGGGTGCCGGGGTGCCCTGGCCGACCGGCGGGAACACGGCGGAGCCGACGCCCGCGCCGCTCGACGTCTGGGCGCCGGGCACGATGCTCGGCGGGGCCGCCTGGAAGGAGGCCGCCACCCGCAGGCACTCGTCGCGCATCGCCTCGGCGCTGGGGAAGCGTTCGTTGGGGTTCTTCTTCAGCGCCCGGGCCACCAGCGCGTCCACCGCCGGGGGCAGGGCGCGGTTGACGGTGGACGGGGCCACCGGCTCCTCCTGCACGTGCGCGTACGCGATCGCCAGCGGCGAGTCGGCGTCGAACGGCAGGCGCCCGGTGACCAGTTGGAACAGCATGATGCCGACCGAGTACAGGTCGGAGCGGGCGTCGACGCCGCGGCCGAGGGCCTGCTCCGGCGAGAGGTACTGCGGGGTGCCGACGACCATGCCGGTCTGCGTCATCGAGGTCACACCGGACTGCATGGCGCGGGCGATGCCGAAGTCCATCACCTTGACCACGCCGCGCTTGGTCATCATCACGTTGCCCGGCTTGATATCCCGGTGGACCAGGCCCATCTCGTGGCTGATCTCCAGCGCGGCCAGCACGTCCGCGGTGATCTTCAGTGCCTTGTCGGCGGGCATCGCGCCCTGCTGCCGCACGTCCTCGTCGAGCACCGAACCCAGCGGCCGGCCCTCGACGTACTCCATGACGATGTACGGCGTCGTCATGCCGTCGAGGTCGTCCTCGCCGGTGTCGAAGACCGAGACGATGTTGGTGTGCGTGAGCTTGGCCACGGCCTGGGCCTCGCGGCGGAAGCGCTCACGGAAGGCCTGCTCGCGACCCAGCTCGGTGTGCAGGGTCTTGATCGCGACCTGGCGGTCGAGCACCGAGTCGTACGACAGGTGCACGGAGGCCATGCCGCCCTCGCCGAGCAAGTCGCGCAGCTGGTAACGGCCGCCGGCGAGCGCCCGCCCCGCATACCGTCCCTGTCCGGCGTCGTGGCTCATGTCTCTGCGTCCCCCATAGGCGGCGGGCGCCGGTGGCAGCGGCACGCGCGCTCGTGATCGAAAGTGCTATTCCCGGCCAAGTCTGCCCCAGGGCACCGACACGTCAAGCGCGGTGCCCGTTCCGTGACCGTACGCGAAAGAAGCGTCGCGGAAGCGTTACAGCCGCCGTACCGCCGCTACACGGAATTTGCACGAGAGTACGGAACCAGGGTTTCATGACCGGTCCGTCTCATGTCCGGTCCCGGCGCCCATCTCGGACCGGAGGCCCCCGCGAAGGCTGTAGCGTGGCCGACGGAGACCGTAACAACACCGCGCGTACCGCGGGCAGAAACGACGGCGAGGACTGATGGCACAGCAGCAGCGCGCCCAGGGCCCGTCCGAACCCGAGGCATCTGGCGGCGGTATGTCTGACGCGCCGGAGAACTGGGGCAACGGCGGCCTGGTCGGCGACGGCCGGTACCGGCTGACCCGCAGACTCGGGCGGGGCGGCATGGCCGAGGTGTTCGCCGCCGAGGACGTCCGGCTCGGGCGCACCGTGGCGGTCAAGCTGCTGCGCGCCGACCTCGCCGAGGACCCCGTCTCCAAGGCCCGCTTCACGCGCGAGGCGCAGTCGGTGGCCGGCCTCAACCACCACGCCATCGTGGCCGTGTACGACTCGGGCGAGGACGTCGTCGGCGGCCAGTCCGTGCCGTACATCGTGATGGAGATCGTCGAGGGGCGCACCATCCGCGACCTCCTCCTCAACGCCGAGGCCCCCGGCCCCGAGCAGGCGCTGATCATCGTCTCCGGCGTCCTGGAAGCACTGGCCTACTCGCACCAGCACGGCATCGTGCACCGCGACATCAAGCCCGCCAACGTCATCATCACCAACAACGGCGCGGTCAAGGTGATGGACTTCGGCATCGCGCGCGCCCTGCACGGCGCCCAGTCGACGATGACGCAGACCGGCATGGTCATGGGCACTCCGCAGTACCTCTCCCCCGAGCAGGCCCTCGGCAAGGCCGTCGACCACCGTTCCGACCTGTACGCGACGGGCTGCCTGCTCTACGAACTCCTCGCGCTGCGGCCCCCGTTCACCGGTGAGACCCCGCTGTCGGTGGTCTACCAGCACGTGCAGGACATTCCCACGCCCCCGTCCGAGGTCTCCGACGCCACCCCGCCGGAGCTGGACGGCCTGGTGATGCGCTCGCTGGCCAAGGAGCCCGACGACCGTTTCCAGACCGCCGAGGAGATGCGCGGCCTGGTCCAGTACGGGCTGCAGATGCTGTACGAGCAGGGCGGCCACACCGGCACCTGGAACACCGGCCCGGTCGCCGCGCACGACGGCCGGCACACCCCGGCGGCCGGTCTCGCGGGTACGACGGTGATGCCGCACCCCGCCGACCACGGGGCGTCGGGCACCCAGCAGATCCCGCAGCCGATCCTGCCGGGCCGCTACGACGGGGACGACGGCGGCTTCGAGGGCGCCGGCAACAAGGGCAGCGGCCGCGGCAAGCTCTGGATACTGGCCGTCCTCGCGGTGATCGCCATCGCGGCGGGCGTCGCGCTCGCCCTGAACAACGGCGGCGACGGCAAGGGCGGCACCGAGACGGACAAGAGCCCGTCGGCGACCACCTCCCAGAGCACCGGCGAGGAGTCGCCCAGCTCCTCGCCCAGCGACGAGGCGACGCAGGAGACCACCGACCCGGGCACCGAGCAGGGCTCGAGCGGGGGCGGCACCGGCGACGGGGACTGGGACAAGCCGTACACACCGACGTGGTCGCCTTCACAGACCGCGACGGACGATCCGACCGGTGACCCGACCGGCGATCCGACGGGTGACCCGACCGGCGATCCGACGGGTGACCCGACCGACGGCGGTGAGCCGACCGGTGGTGGTGAGCCGACCGGTGGTGGTGAGCCCACCGGCGGTGGTGAGCCGACGGGCGGCGCGACCGGGGCCCCGGGCGGTTCCGAGGGCGGCGAGGGCTGACCCCTACCGCGATCCCTACGCGCGCGTGCGGCCCGGAAACGGGCTCCACGCGCGCGTTGCGTTGCGGGGACGCCGACCCGGGGAGTTCAGAGCGGCCCCGCCGACCCGTCCGTGAAGTGCACCGTGCCGAACTGCGGGTCGACGCGCAGGTAGGCGGGCTCGAAGGGCTCGCCGTCCACCCGGTCCGGCGTCGGACCGAACCGCTCCAGCTCGGCGGTGCTCGGCTCGTGGGCCTCGCACCGGCCCACGACCTGCACGGTCCACAGGCTCTCGCCGGGCCGCGCCGAGGTCAGGTTGTCCGCTCCGTAGGCGACGACGCTCCCGGCGCACACCCGGTGGTACCCCCAGCTCCTGGGCATCCGCAGCAGGACCCGGCCGTCGGCCACGATGTGCCGCGCGTGGGCGAGGAAGGGCAGGGCGCGCAGGGTGGTGGCCGCCCGGCCGTAGGCGGTGCGGCCGAGCAGGCCGACGGCGAGCTGTTCGTCGGAGGGCATGGTCTCACTGTGCGGGAGCCCGGGGCCCGGGAACAGGGCCGCCCGCCCCGGCAGGAGAGGACGTAAGTCCCGAGTAAGCCGTCCCGGGCAGCCGGGAGCGCGCCCGAGCGGGGGACGGGGGGCCCGGACCCGTCAGCGGTTCTCGGCCTCCAGGCGGGCCACGAAGGCGGCCGCCTGGGAACGCCGCTGCATGCCGAGCTTGCCCAGCAGGCTCGACACGTAGTTCTTGATCGTCTTCTCCGCCAGGTGCAGCCGCTCGCCGATCGCGCGGTTGGTCAGTCCCTCGCCGATCAGGTCCAGGATGCGGCGCTCCTGCTCGGTGAGGCCGGCCAGCCGGTCGTCCGGCTTCGCACCGCCGTCGCGCAGCCGCTCCAGCACGCGCGCGGTGGCCGCCGGATCGAGCAGCGACTTCCCGGCCGCCACCTCCCGCACGGCGCCGAGCAGCTCGGCGCCGCGGATGTCCTTGAGGACGTACCCGGAGGCGCCCGCCATGATCGCGTCGAAGAGGGCCTCGTCGTCGGCGAAGGAGGTCAGCATCAGGCAGCGGACGGACTCGTCCCGGGAGCGGATGTCCCGGCAGACCTCGACGCCGCTGCCGTCGGGCAGCCGCACGTCCAGCACCGCGACGTCCGGGCGGGTGGCCGTGACCCGGGCCTGTGCCTCGGCGGCCGTACCGGCCTCGCCCACCACCTCGATGTCGGCCTCGCCGGCGAGCAGATCGTGCACCCCGCGCCGGACCACCTCGTGGTCGTCGAGGAGGAATACCCGGATTTTTCCGTCTTCGCGCACGCGGTCAGTCTCACACACCGACTCTTCCCGTGCCCGGGGTGGCCGGGATAACGTGCCGTTGTTCCGGCCCCCTGCAAGGCTGTGACCAGTAAAACTTCCACTCTTCGCCGATTTACTTGGAAATCCGAGTAAAAACGCAGGTCAGGAGGGGTTTCACAGAAATGTGGAGCACTGGGTAACGTGCTGTTCGCAGGGCGCTCGCCGGGGCACCTGTCACGCCTGTTCCCGATCGGGCCGCACCCACCCTTGTGCGTCCGCCGGGCCGCAGGTGAGCCGCACTGGCTTCCGGCGAACCCGGGGGCCGGACCGACGGAGGAGCACACGTGACCGACAGCACTGCCGCGCGCAAGCCGCGACGCAGCGCCGGAAGCAAGGCGGCCGGCACCACCGGCACCAAGGCGGCCGGGACCACCGGCGGCAAGGCCGGCACCGGCAAGCGCACGACTCGCACCACCAGCACCACCCGCAACGCTGCCAAGAAGGGCTCCGAGACGGAGCTGGTGCAGCTGCTGACGCCCGAGGGCGAGCGCGTCGAGGACGCCGCTCACGCCGAGTACGCCTCGTACGTCGCCGACATCACCCCGGACGAGCTGCGCGGCCTGTACCGCGACATGGTGCTCACCCGGCGTTTCGACGCCGAGGCCACCGCGCTGCAGCGCCAGGGCGAGCTGGGCCTGTGGGCCTCCCTGCTGGGCCAGGAGGCCGCCCAGATCGGTTCCGGCCGGGCCACCCGCGAGGACGACTACGTCTTCCCGACCTACCGCGAGCACGGCGTCGCCTGGTGCCGCGGGGTGGACCCGACCAACCTGCTCGGCATGTTCCGCGGTGTGAACAACGGCGGCTGGGACCCCAACAGCAACAACTTCCACCTGTACACGATCGTCATCGGCTCGCAGGCGCTGCACGCCACCGGCTACGCGATGGGCGTGGCCAAGGACGGCGCCGACTCGGGCGTGATCGCCTACTTCGGCGACGGCGCCTCCAGCCAGGGCGACGTCAGCGAGGCGTTCAACTTCGCCGCCGTCTACAACGCGCCCGTGGTGTTCTTCTGCCAGAACAACCAGTGGGCGATCTCCGAGTCCAACGAGAAGCAGACCCGGGTGCCGCTCTACCAGCGGGCCCAGGGCTTCGGCTTCCCCGGCGTCCGCGTCGACGGCAACGACGTGCTGGCCTCCCTCGCGGTCACCAGGTGGGCCCTGGACCGTGCCCGGCGCGGCGAGGGACCGGCGCTGATCGAGGCGTACACGTACCGCATGGGCGCCCACACCACCTCCGACGACCCCTCCCGCTACCGGCACGACGACGAGCGCGCCGCCTGGGAGGCGAAGGACCCGATCCTGCGTCTTCGCCGCTTCCTGGAGTCCGCAAACCACGCGGACGAGGGATTCTTCGCGGAACTGGAGGCCGAGAGCGAGACGTTGGGCAAACGAGTGCGCGAAGTGGTCCGTGCCATGCCGGACCCGGACCGGTTCGCCATCTTCGAGAACGTGTACGCGGACGGACACGCGCTCGTGGACGAGGAGCGGGCGCAGTTCGCCGCGTACCAGGCATCGTTCGCAGACGCAGAGGGGGTCTGACATGGCAGCGGAGAAGATGGCGCTGGCGAAGGCGATCAACGAGTCGCTG
>NZ_JBIRFY010000026.1:0-49350 GCF_044327745.1 Streptomyces sp. NPDC018026 | reverse complement strand
TTGTTTGTTTGTGGGTTTTTTTTTTTTGTTTTTTATTATTTCTGGTTTTGTTGGGGGGGGGGGGGGCTGGGGGGGGGGGGGGGCGGGCCGGGGGGGGGGGGGGGGGGCGGCCCCCCCCGCCGCTCGCGTGCGCCCGGGAAACCATCGACTCGGCAAACCACCGACTCGCAAACCACCGACTCGCAAACCGCCAACTCGCAAACCGCCGGCTCAGCGACCGGCCGGGCCGCCGGTGCTCTCCCGGACCTGGAGCGTCGTGCGCAGCACCACGGTCTGAAGGGGGGCCTCGCCGCCCTCGATCCGCTGGAGCAGCAGGTCGGCCGCGGTGCGGCCCAGCTCGTAGGAGGGCAGTTCCACGGCCGACAGGGACGGCCGCACCAGTGAGGCCCAGGGGACGTCGCCGAAGGAGAGGACGCCGACGCCGGGCGGGGTGTGCCCGGCCTCGCGCAGGGCGTCGAGCACGCCGATGGTCATGAGGTTGTTGGCGACGAACACGGCGTCGGGCGGCTCGGGCAGGGACAGCAGGTCGCGCATCGCGACCCGGCCGCCCTCGACCCGGAAGTCGGCGTGGCGTACGTAGGTGTCGTCCGCGGCCTCCCCCGGCCGCGCCGCCCGCAGCGCCTCACGGTGGCCGGCCAGGCGTTCCTCCGAGGTCGAGGCGCCCTGGGGGCCGGTGATGCAGGCGATCCTGCGGTAGCCGGCCCGCAGCAGGTGCCGGGTGGCGGCCTCGCCGCCGTGGCGGTCGTCGAGGCGGACCGCGTCCACCTCCGCGTCCCGCGGGCGGCGGTCGACGGCGACGACGGGGACGCCGCGGGCGATCAGCGGGCCGAGGTCCGTCTCGTCCTGGGAGGCCGCCGCCACGATCACGCCGGCCATCTGCTCGCCGAGGGCGACCTCGAGGTAGCGGCGCTCCTTGTCGGTGTCCTCGTCGGAGTTGCACAGCACCACCGAGAGGCTGGTGCGCTGCGCCGCGTCCTCGACGCCGCGCGCGAGTGACGTGAAGAACGGGTTCTCGATGTCCGGGATGATCAGGGCGATCACGCTGGAGCGCTGTTTGCGCAGCGACCGCGCCAGCCGGTTGGGTGCGAAGCCGAGTGCCGCGGCGGCCTCCTGCACGGACCGGACCCGTGCCGGGGTGACATTGCCGCCGTTGAAGACGCGTGAGACGGTCGCCGGGGATACTCCGGCGGCTCGCGCCACGTCCTGGATCGTCACCACCTGCGCCCGCGCCCTCTCACTCCGCGTAAGGTCCACCTGCTCACCCTACCTGCGTCTGAAAAGGATTTCACCCTGTGCCCGAGCGGGTGAGCGGCGGACGGACGCCCACGGAACGCTCGCGCAGCCGGCGACCACGGCGGGTGAGTCCCCAGGGTTTGAGGAGCGAGAGGACCGTCATGAACACATAGGCGGACAGGGAGACCACCGGCCCGAAGAGCACGTCCCCCGCGTCGGGCAGCGGCTCGCCGGCGGCCACTGCGGCGACCGCCGTGTTCACCCCGGGGCGCAGCGCGAAGAACGTGGCGACGGTCGTGCCCAGGGTCAGCCAGAACTTGGTGTACACCCACCGGTGCCGGGCGAGACCCCACGGCGTGCCCAGGGCCAGCACCAGTCCGCTCACCAGGGTGAGCAGGGCGAGGGGGAGCAGCAGCCAGTCGGCGAACAGCTTCATGCAGCGGACGGCGGCCTCCACCGCCACCGGGGAGGCTCCGGTGGCCGCGGTGACGCCGAGCGCGAGCAGCCCGAGGGTGAGCCCGAGCCAGGCGGCGGAGGCGAGGACATGGACGACGAGGAAGGCCCTGCGTGCGGGGCGGCCGAGTTTCACGTCACCCACGCTGCCGGTCGGCGGCCGCCGGGGCGTCCCGCGGCGGGAGTATCCGACCGTACTGGTCCGGGCGTACGCGGCGGGGGACGCCGTGACCCGATCGGCGCAGGCCCCGGACGCCCGCGCTGCGCCGGGCACGCGCGCGTCCTAGCCTGGGCCTGTCTTCGAGGAAACGCCGCTAGGAGTTCCCATGCGTCTGCCCATCGAGCTCAGGCACGTCGCCCCACGACTCGCCACCGGGGCCTTCATTCTCAACTCCGGCCTGGCCAAACGGGGGGCCGACGAGCAGACCGCCGCCGCGATGCACGGAATGGCCAAGACCACCTATCCGTTCCTCGGCAGACTGCGGCCCGCGACCTTCCTGCGCCTGCTGTCCGCCGGTGAGATCACGCTCGGTGCGGCGCTGCTCCTGCCGGTGGTGCCGACGGCTGTGGCGGGCATCGGTCTGACCGCCTTCTCGGCCGGGCTGGTGGGTCTGTATCTGCGCACCCCGGGCATGCACGAGGAGGGCAGCCTGCGTCCGACGCAGGATGGGACGGCCCTGGCGAAGGACACCTGGATGCTCGGCATCGGGATCGGCTTCGTCGTCGACGGAGCCACGAAAAGGGCCCGCTGAGGCCTGAGGCCCTACGACACCGGCGCCCGGCACCAGTCCTGCTCGCTGAGGGACAGCATGGCCCCGACGGTGTCCGCGTCGGGCAGGGGTCCGTGGTCCCCCACGACCCTCAGCGCGGAGGCCGCGGTGATGTGACCCAGGCGCAGGGCCCGGGTGAGGTCCGTACCGCGCCACAGTCCGGCGAGGAATCCGGCGGCGAACGCGTCGCCCGCGCCCACCGGCTCCACGACCTCGGTGGTCAGCGCGGGCACGGTGCACGCCCCCTGCCCGGTGAACGCGGTGGCGCCGCGCCCGCCGTCCTTGACGACGAGGACGCGCGGGCCGCTCAGCAGCCTGCGGACGTCCGGCGCGGTCAGACCGGCGCCCCACAGGTCCTGGGCCTCGTCCAGGCCGACGAAGGCGATGTCGGCCCGGTCGGCCAGGTCCCGGAGCACCGCGGCGGCCGTGTCCGGCGGCCACAGCGCGGGGCGGTGGTTGACGTCGAAGCTGACGGCGTGGGTGCGCCGCGCCGGCGGAGTGCGCAGGGCCCGTTCCACCAGGGCCCGGCAGGACGGGGACAGCGCGGGCGTCACCCCGGTCAGGTGGAGGAGGGCGGCTCCGTCGAACCGTTCGTCGTCCAGGAGGCCGGGGCCGAGCGCCGAAGCCGCCGAACCCTGACGGTAGTAGTGCACGCGGGTCCCGGCGGCGCCCGGGTCCTTGAGGAGCAGGCCGGTCGGCCGTGCCGGGTCGGTGCGCACGCCGGAGACGTCCACGCCCGCCCGTGCGACGGCCGCCCGCACCCGCCGGCCGAGCGCGTCGTCGCCGAGCGCCGAGAGCCAGGAGACGGGCAGGCCCAGGTCCGCGAGGTACATGGCCACGTTCGACTCGGCGCCCGCCACCGACAGGCGCAGGGACTCGGTGTCGTCCAGCGAGTCCGGCGGGACCGGGGCCATGGCCGCCATGGTCTCCCCCAGACACACCACCGGTCCCCGTCGCGGCCGCCAGGGGCCCGTGGCCGGACCGGCCGCGTCGTTCCCGGGCCCGCGTACGGGGGTGCCGTCGTGCTCCTCGGACGCGGGCGGCGCTCCGGTCACGGCCGGGCCTCCCGTACGGCGGCGCGGAAGGCGCGGGCACGGGTGCGCAGGCCGTCGAGGCTGCCGCCGTCCGCGGCGTCGCCGATCAGCGGGGAGCCGACCCCGACGGCGGTGGCGCCTGCCGCCAGATGGGCACGGGCCGCCGCCTCGTCGACACCGCCGACGGGCACGAGGGTCTCGTGCGGGAAGGGACCGCGCAGTGCCTTCACGTAGGCGGGTCCACCCGCCTGGGCCGCCGGGAAGATCTTCAGCGCGGTGGCGCCGAGGGTGCGCGCGGTGATGACGTCGGTGGGCGTCATGACACCGGCCAGGACGGGCATGCCCCGTTCGCGGGCCGCGGTGACCCCCTCCCCCAGACCGGGCGTGACCGCGAAGTCGGCGCCGGCCCGGTGGGCGGCCACCGCGTCGTCCGCGCCGAGGATCGTCCCGGCGCCCAGGGGCCGGTCGGGACCGAGGGCCGCTCTGGCGCGTTCTATGACCCGGAGGGCGTCCTTGCCGGTCAACGACACCTCGATGAGTTCCACGCCCTCCTCCGCCAGCGTCAGCACGGTGCGCAACGCGGCGTCGGCGTCGTCTCCGCGCACGATGGCGACGAGGCGGTGTGCGGCCAGGGCAGCTCGCAGATCCACAGACTGGTCTCCTACTCCGGGGCGTCGGGGACACGGCACGCAGCGGCACTCGACGGCCAGGGTAGAACGCCGTCGCACCTGGCCGGAGGCCGGGGTGACATGCCGTTACGTACAGGGTGTATCCGGCACGCACCCGGGATGGCATCCGGGTTGCGCGTTTTGCTCCATTCCTCATGGTGACCCGGGTGGAGGACATCCACGTGCGACGAGGTGAGGAACATGCTGGTGCTGGGTCTCCTGCTCATGGCGGGCGCCGCCGCCTTCGCAGGCCTGCTGATCGCGTACAACCTGTCCGGCGGTCCGGACTACACCGTGACCCTGCTGGGGAGCGAGCCATTCACGATCAGCACGCTCGGGGCGTTTCTCGGCGGCATCGCCCTGACTCTGATCTTCGGCCTGGGCATGTGGATGCTCCTGGCCGGGACCGTCCTGGCACGCCACCGCGGCAAGAAGCGCCGCAGGGACCGTGAGACCGCCAAGCAGGCCGCCGCCGAGCGCGACGCGATGGCCGGCCGGCTGGAAGGCCGGGGCAGCACGAACGACGCGGCCGAGCCGGCCGGACACCGGCGCCCCGCCGCCCACCGACCGCAGTGGCTGCGGCCGCACGGCCACCACTGACCGGCCCCGACACGAGCCGACCGGTCCGGCTGACCCGCCGGACCGGTCGGCTCGCCCCTTGTGCGCTCCACCGGCGGGCCGGCACGCGGAGCCCGAGGCAGCGTGCCCCGCGTACGGGCGCACCGCGTCAGTCCGAAGCGACCCGGAACTCGAATTCGGGACGGTCCCACGGCACCGCGGGCGGATTCGCGAGCGCGGTCCCGGTCCGCACCGCACCGGCGCGGTGGTAGAAGCCCTCGGCGGGGAGGTGCGACACGACCCTGACCCGGTCGAGCCCGGCGGCCCGGGCCTGCGACCGCATGTGCGCGACGAGCAGCCGTCCGATGCCCCGCCCCTGCGCTTCGTCGGCGACGAACAGCAGGTCGAGCTCCGGCGGAGCGAGGACGAGCGAGTAGAACCCGAGGACCCGGCCTCCCTGGCCGTCGGCGCCGACGGCCACGAAGACACGGTGGGCCTCGATGTAATCGGGCCCGACCCGGTAGCCCGCGACCGCGGCCGCGTACTGGCCCGCGTAGGCGCCTGAGCCGCGCACAAGCCGGGTGAGCCGTTTGGCATCCCGCGCGTCGGCCCGCCGTATCGTGATCGGCGGGCCGACCGGGGAAGTGCGAGGACTCATCCGCAGAGTATTTCCCACCGGGGCGTCCCCCAGCCATTCGCACAGGTCAACGGGCTCTCCCTCGTGGCGAGGAGCACGCCACGCCCAGGAACCCCAGGCAGCTGGGTGCTGGGACCGGGTATCGGTCGTGCACCTGGAGACGGCCCAGAACGCCCCCGAGCGGGTAGTGACTCCACGGGTCGTGGGCCACTACTGCCTGTGGGTGGGTGGCCGCTGCGGAGTCGGGGGAGGAGACGGGCATGAGTTCCGGAGAGACAGGCGGTTTACACGAAGAAGAGCAGCGTCGGCCCCCGGGAGGAGGAACAAGTGGCAGCTCTGGGCCACAACGGCCGAGCAGGCGACCGGGCGATGGCGACAGACCTTCCACTCGGCCGGAGGGCGATGCCGCTGTGGCACAGACCGGGGACAACAGCCCACCTCAGGAGGGAGGCTTCTGGCACAGGCAGACCAGGATGCTCGAGATCGTCGGCACCGTCGTCACTGTGATCGCCGGGGTGGCCGGACTGATCTTCCTCTTCTGGCCCGACGCGCAGCCCAAGCCTGATCCCGAGCCGCCGCCGGCAGTCCAACTGGTCGACTCGGACGTCGACCGGGAGCAGAACATCGCTGCCGATGTGGTCTTCGACGGACAAGTAACCGAGCAGGTTCAGGTGCCCGCGTCCTTGGTCAGCGCGACGCTGAGGAACAGCTCGAACAATCCCGTGCTGATCACCCGCGCTGAAGTGAACCTTGCTTCCGCCACTGCGGTCTACTGCCGCTATGGTGCCGGCCCAACCGACATCACAGCGCAGTACGACATCAAGCTCCCGGTCGCCCCCCAGGCCGGTGCCGTAATCCCCCGGAAGATGAAGTACACCCTCCCGCCGCATGCCCAGGAGCGGATCGCGTTCACGGTGGGGCCCGAGCGTTACGGAGAGGGGTCGGTGCCCTGGATCTATACCTTCACAATCTCCCTGTACATGGACGACGGCTCCTCGGTAACGGTGCCCCAGGTCACCTACCTGGCTCCGACCGACATGGCCACGGCCTTTCTCGCCATGGCGGAACAGGCCACGGGTCCGCAGCAGCCGGGAGGGCCGGGGTTGATGGAGCCCTCGTGCATCTCCGAGCAGGCCCGCTCAGTGGCTCGGCTGGTCAGATCCGCCCCACGTCCATCGCCGGAGTTGCGGGAATTCAGCGCAGATCTGACCCGCGTAGCCGCTCAGTGAGACGACGTCATGCCCGGTGCCTGCAAGGTCTCCTCGGTTCAGGAAGTCGTCACCTGCACCAGGTTCTTCGTAGCCGTTGTGCGTCCACGCCGCGTCGACGCACCCGAAGGTCGTCATGAGCGACCGGCCGGGCTCGGCTCACCGCGTGCCGTGCGCGAGTTCGGGGTGATGGTCAGGCGGCCCGGGTGGCGAAGGTCGTGGCGAGGGTGCGGGCTCGGTCGTGGGCGGCCGTCATGGACGCCTCGTGCAGGGGGAGGAGCGAGGTGAGGGCCGGGGCGTGGGGGGCCATGGTCAGCTCGGGCGTCACGGTGGTGACGTCCAGGCCGAGGAGATCCTCGTGGCCCAGGACGGTTTCCAGCGTGGGCACCAGGTAGTCCAGGCCCTCCCTCGGAGCGCCGGGGGCATAGCTGCCGCCGCGGGCGGATATCAGCAGGGCGGGACGGCCCGCGGCCGGGGAGGCGCCGGCGTGGGTGAAGGTGCGGTCCATGACGAGTATCTGGTCCAGCCACGCCTTGAACGCCGACGGCATGGACAGGTTGTACAACGGCACCGTGAACAGGTACGCGCCGGCACCGAGGAACTCCTCGATCAGCTCGTCCTGGAGTGCCTGGGCCTTGGCCTGCTCGGGGGTGTACCGGGCCGGGTCGGTACTGCGGGCGGTGACGCCCGCCGCCGTCAGGTGCGGCACCGGCGAGCCCGCGAGGTCGCGGTGGACGACCGGGCCCTGCCACTGGTCGCGGAAGGACTGGGCGACCCGGCGGGAGACGGAGGCCTCGCCGAGCGAGGAGGAGTCGATGTGCAGCAGGTACGACATGGCGGATGCGCCTTTCGAGGAGACGGGTGTGGGGTGACGGCTCAGTGGCGGGCGGGGATGGCGGGGACCGCGCATCCGGTGGGGCCGCAGCCCGGGGCGTCGCCCGCGGGGGTGAGGGTGACGGGGTGGGCCTCGTCCCAGGCAGTACGGAGCAGGGCGAGCAGGGCGTCGCTGCTCTGGGCGCCGGGGACGCCGTAACGGCCGTCGACGACGGTGAACGGGGCACCGGTGGCGCCCAGACGCTGCGCGCGGCGGGCGTCTTCCTGGACCCGGGCGCGGTGGTGGCGCTCGGTGAGCGTCCGGCGCGTCAGGTCACGGTCCAGGCCCAGCCGGTCGGAGAGCCCGAGCAGGTCGTCGAGGGTGAAGACGGGTTCTGCCCTGCCGAAGTAGGTGTGGAAGATCGTGTCCCAGGCTTCGCGGTTCTTGCCCTGCGCGGTCGCGTGGGCCAGGAACTCGTGTGCCAGGTCGGTGTTGCCGACGACGTTGTCCAGCACCCGGTAGGGGCTCAGCCCCTCGGCGGCGGCCAGCGTCTCGATCTCCCCCGTCGCCGCCTGCGCCTGCGTGCCGCTCATGCCGTACCTGCGCAGCAGGTACTCGCGGACGCCGATCGTGCGGTCCGTGGGGAGCCCGCCGCCCAGCGGGAAGGAGTGGTGGACCGTCTCGACCTCGTCACCGTGCTCGAACCGCTCCACGGCCCGGTCCACCCGGTGGCTGCCGAGCCCGCACCAGGGGCAGGTGACCTCGGCCCAGATTTCTACCTTCACGGCCTGACCTCCAATTCCTACGTTTTGTTCGTAGCGCCATGATGCGCCAGTATGGAGGTCGTTACAAAAGGCACACGGGTGTGCGCGACGGAGAGGAATGGGTGCCATGCCGGACAGCACCGATACGGAGATGGCGGCCGCGACCGGGCCGTGTGCGAGCATCCCCGCCGAGCACATGCCCTTCATCCGACAGGTGCTGGACCGAGTCGGCGACAAATGGAGCATGCTGATCATCGTCGTCCTGGACGACGGCCCGCTGCGCTACACCGACCTGCAGCGCCAGATTCCCGGCATCTCCCAGCGCATGCTCACCCACACGCTGCGCCAGCTCGTGGAGGACGGTTTGATCACGCGCACCGCCTACGCCGAGGTTCCGCCGCGGGTGGAGTACGCCCTCGCCCCGCTCGGCCGCGGCCTGCACGAGATCGCCATGCGGCTGATCGGCTGGGCCGCGGACCACCACACGGAGATCCGCGCCCACCGCTCCCGGGTCGACACCGTCACTGCCTCGCGCCGGGCCTGACCCGCGAATGCACTTCCCTCACACCGCCGGAGCGTCGCCGGCCTTGCTCCCGGCCTTCCTCCCGGCCTTCCCGTTGCGGCGACGGTCCGCGGCGAACATGAGGGCGACACCGGCGAGGGTCCACAGGCCCAGGACGAGTGCCGGACCGCCCGCGCCGGTCCCGTCGTAGAAGGCGTTGGCGCGCAGCAGGCTGCCCGAGGCGCCGGGCGGCAGGAACTGGCCGAGCGTGGACCAGCCGTCGGGCAACCAGTACGGGCCGGTGGTGAGGCCGGAGAGCGGGTTGCCGAGGAACATCATCACGACGGAGCCCACACCGAACCCGGCGTATCCGAACAGCGACTCCAGCCCGAGGAACGGGACGGCGAGCGCGGCCATGCCCAGCCCGAGACCGAGGGACGTGACCCAGTAGTCGCCGTCCAGGGTGCCGATCCCGAACTGGAGGACGGCGGTCACGGCTGCTCCACCGGCCAGGGCGAAGGCGACGACCCCGGCGAGGCGGGTCCGCAGATTGGCGTGGCCGGGGAAGATCTGGAGCAGGGCGATGGCGGGCAGCATGCCGCCGAAGATCATCGGCAGCGCGGCGGAGGCGAGTCCGGTGCCCCGCGGGTCGTCCTCCGGGAAGGGCACCACGTCGTGGACGGTCACGGCGACGTGCTGCTGACCGGCGAGCGAGGTGCCGAGCCCGTTGATCGCGTTGCTGATCATCTGGCCGCCCGCCGTCGCCTTGTAGACGGTCAGGCCGTCGTCGCCGAAGGCGAGGCCGCCCACGGCGTCGCGCTCCTCGACGGCACGGACCAGGGCGCGGGGGTCGTCGTACGCCGTGACCTCCCAGTCGTCCCCGGAGAGCTGCTTCTGCACGGCGGCCACCGCGGACTCCGGGCCGGTGACGCCGAGCGGCGCGTGGTGGGGGCCGCCCGCGGCGGACGGCAGACCGAAGGCGCACAGCATGAGGGTGATCGCGGCGGTCAGGCCGACGACGATGGCGGCGAGTTTCGCCACCGGCCCCCGGCCACCGGGCGGCCCGGCTTCCGGGGCGTTGCCACTCGGCTGTGAGGTGGTGGAGGCGTCGAGGTTGGCAGACATGGCAACCGTTTCCGTAGTGGTGCTCCGCCCGGGCAGTTGGACGGAACGGCGGACGAAGTGCGGAGGCGTCCGGCTCGGCCCGCAGATCGGGGCGCGAAACGGACACGACACCGGCGGCCGGGCACGCTCGGTGACGCCGGCGCCTTCACTATATAACTCAGCGGGCAATGAGTTCATCACCTGATGAGTTTCAGGCCAAGGCGTTCGGAGCGGGCATGATGGGGGCATGGAGAGCGTCAGCGATACGCATGAGGTGACCGGTTCCGGCCGCGAGCAGGCTGGGGACACGGCGGGGACGGCCGCGGCGACCGGTCCGGCGACGAAGCACGCCGGGGGCCGGCGGCCCGGGGAGACCCGTACGCGGGAGGCGATCCTCAGCGCGGCACGGGTCTGCTTCGCCGAGCGCGGTTTCGACGCGACCAGCCTGCGCCGCATCGCGGAGACGGCGGGGGTGGACCAGTCTCTGGTGCACCACTTCTACGGCACGAAGGAGAGCCTGTTCCTCCAGGCGCTGGAACTGCCGGGGAAGCTCGAGGAGGCCCTCACCGCCGCGGCGCGGGGCGGACCGGACGGGATCGGGGAACGCCTGGTGCGCGCCCACCTGTCGGTGTGGGACGACGTGTCGTCACGTCCGGCACTCATGACCATGGTGCGCTCGGCCGCCATTCATCGTGCCGCCGCCGCCCGGCTGCGTGAGACCGCGACCGGCATCCTGGCGCACGCACTCAGCGGGGCGATCACGGGCGAGGACGCGAAGCTCCGGACGAGCATGGTCGCCACCCAGCTCATCGGGCTCGCCATGATGCGTTACGTGGCGCATCTCGAACCCCTCGCCTCGGCCGACACCGACACGGTGGCCCGCCACTACGGCCGGGCTCTCCAGGCGATCGTGGCGGACTGAACCGGCGCCCGTCCCACCCTCGCCGGGACGGGCCGCCCGCTCAGCCGGGTCGGGCCGTCATCACTGTCCTCGAACGCCCTCGTCACTGTCCTCGAACGCCCTCGTCCGGGACGGCGTCCCTGAGGTCAGTGGTGAATTCGGTGGACCCGGCCTCGGCCCGCCGCAGCTCCGCCACCTCCACCCGCAGCGCTCGGACCTCCTGTGTCAGAGCACGGATGGCCGCTGCCTGCCGCTGGCCCTCCAGGTCCTCCCGCTCGAACCTGGCGATGAACCAGGCCGCGATATTCGCTGTCACCACACCCAGAAGGGCAATTCCCGACAGCATCAGTCCGACGGCCAGCAACCGGCCGACGCCGGTCGTCGGAGCAAGATCTCCGTACCCCACGGTTGTCATCGTCGTGAAGGACCACCACATGGCGTCATCCAGTGTCCGGATGTTTCCCTCAGGTGCGTTCCGTTCCACCGACAGCACAGCCAACGAACCGAACACGAGCAGCACCACCACGGCCCCGGCGACGTAGGTCGTCAGTCGGATCTGCGAGGCCATCCGAGCTCGACGCCCCACCAGGAGCAACGTGGAGACCAGCCGGAGAAGCCGAAGAGGCTGCAACAGTGGCAGCGCGACTGCACACAGGTCCAGCCAGTGAGTGCGGACGAACTTCAATCGTTCGGGGGCAAGGCGCAGCCGGATCAGGTAATCGACGGTGAACGCTCCCCACACACACCACTCGATGGCCTGGCATGCCCGCCCTACTGCCCGGCTCGTCGAATCGTCCACGATCGGCACGGCGTAGGCGACGGCGAACGCCACAGCGAGTACCAGCAGCGGCCGCTGGCTGCGCCGCTCCCAACGGGCCTGAGCGGTGTCTTCCCGGGGACACTCGTCCGTATTCACGCCCAGCATCGTAGGCAGGCCCCACAGGCGGGGTGTCCATGGCCTACCGCGATGCCGAGCAGCCGGCTGCCTGACTGCCTGACTGCCTGACTGCGGGCGCACCCTGGTGTTGCGGTGGTCTGCCGGGACGGCTCGCTGGTCCACCGACGGCGCCGTCGGTCCGTTGAACTCGTGCGCGACTCGCCCTCTGGTTCGCCGGGGGGCACGCGAGTTCGTCAGAGGGCATCGCCATGGAGCAGGTCGGCCGCTGCCTCCCGCGGGGAGCCAATGCCGGTCAAGGCCATCGCGTCCACGAGTTCGTCGGTCAGGATCCGCAACAACCGTGCCACGCCCTTCTCCTGGCCTGCCGCCAGGGCATGCATCACCGGCCGCCCGAGGAACGCCGCGTCGGCCCCGAGCGCGAGTGCGGCCAGGATGTCGGCGCCGTGCCGGACTCCCCCGTCGACGAGGACGGGGCACGCGCCCGCGACAGCCGCCACGACTTCGGGCAACGCCTCCAGTGTCGCGGGCGCGCCGTCGAGCTGGCGGCCTCCGTGGTTGGAGACCACGATGCCGTCCACGCCCGCGTCGACGGCCCGCACTGCGTCCCGGGCCGTGAGAATGCCCTTCAGGAGCAGGGGAAGGGAGCTGACGGAGCGCAGCCACGGAACAACGGACCAGTCCAGTGACGGGTCGAATTCGGCGAGAGCGTGTCCGCTGGGCGATGCGAAGCCGTCGCCGGTGAGGTTGGCCGGTGCGATCCCGGCCGGCAGCCGGAAGTCGTTGCGCAGGTCGCGCAGCCGCCGACCCAGGCGGGGCGCGTCGACCGTGAGGACGAGGGCCTCGAAGCCGGCACGCTCCGCCCGTTCGACGAGTCGTCGTGTCGTCGTACGGTCCCGGAAGCAGTACACCTGCAGCCAGCAGGGGGACGCGACCGCAGCGATGTCCTCGAAGGTGCGGCCCGCGAAGGTGCTCACGACAAGCGGAACACCGGCCGGTCCGGTGGCCCGGGCTGTGGCGACCTCGCCTTCCGGGGCGGCCAAGGTGTGGTAGGCAATGGGCGCCACGCCCATGGGCGCCGCCCAGGTGCGACCGAGGATCCGGGTCTCGGTGATCGGCGGTCCCGCGCCGGTGAGTACCCGTGGCCGCAGCCATGTCCGCTCGAAGGCTTCGACATTGGCCCTGAGCGTCCGCTCCTGCCCCGCGCCCCCCGCCAGGAAGTCCCAGACGCCCGGATCCATCCGCGCCCGGGCGGGTCCGGCGAAGTCGCCCACGGTGAGGGCTTCCGCCACCGCGGAGTCCAGGCCGTCCAAGGTCATTCAGCGGCCAGCCGGTCGCGCTCCACCGCTTCGTAAAGGGCGCGGATGTTGGCGCTGCCGAAGCCTCGGGAGCCCCGGCGCTGGATCAGCTCGTAGAACAACGTGTTCCGCTCGTAGGGCGAACGGCTGAACAGCTGGAGGAGATAGCCCCAGTCGTCGCGGTCGGCGAGGACCTGAGCAGCCTGCAGGTCGCCGATCTCCTCGGTCATCCCGCTGAACCGCTGGATGAGGAGGTCGTAGTAGGAGTCAGGGGTCCTCAAGAACTCCACGCCGCTGTCGCGGAATTCCCGCACCGTGGGAATGATCTCGTCGACGAGGAAGGCGAGATGCTGCACACCCGGCCCCGCGTTCCGCTCCAGGAACGCGTCGAGTTGCCCGGAGCCCTTGGCCGGGTCCGGCGCGACCAGGGTGAAGGTGACGCGGGCTGACGGGCTGCGGACCACGATGGAGTCCATGGCCTGCCCGCCCACGTCCACGTACTCCGAGGAGTAACGGGAGAAGCCGAGGGCGTCTCGGTAGTAGTCGGCGTACTCCTCCAGAGTTCCGCCCTCCAGGCAGACCGCGATGTGGTCAAGCAGTCGGATGCGGTCCGAGCCCTTGGTCGGAGCGGCCGCTTCACTGATCGGCAGCCCGTCCTCGTTCCCGCCGGCGGCAGGGAGCAGGGTGTGGGAAACGCCGCCGAATCCCGACACGACGGGATGGCCCGCCTCGGAGTCGACGACCCTCGCCCCGGCCGCCACCGCCGCGTCCCGGGTCGCGGCGACGTCGTCGCACGTCATGGCGATGTCTGCGATCCCGTCCCCGTGCGTGTCGAGGAATTTCCAGGTCCCGGGACCCGAGGAGACGACGATGCGCACATCGCCCTGCCGCAGAAGTACCGAACTCCGTTCGCGGTCCTCGGACTTCGCCATCCGTGTGAACCCCATGGACGACACGAAGTAGTCGACGGTCGCCCGTTCATCAGTGGTGAGCAGTTCGACATGCGCTATGTCCTGCACTGCCATGTTGAGCCCTTCCCGTAAACAGATCGGCCGTGGGTCGCGACGAATCGATCGCTCGACGGACGACAGACGCATGCCGGGAATTAAATACTCGACGCATCGAAGACTCGCAGGACGCGATGACGACTCGAATGTGCCCCGGCAGACAAAAGACGTCCTGCAGCACTATGACGCGAGAGTGCACCATCCATCAATGTCGCTCGGCGGTTCGCAGAAGTCGTCCAATTCTCGGGACAACTCCAGCCATTTGTCGGCGCACTGCCGGGCCGGCTCCACGACGAGGGGGACCCGCGGTGCGACGGCACCGCAGCGCTCGGCGCGGCCTGGTGCGCTCCGGGGCACACCGGCTCGGCGAGGACCCGGGCCGCCCGCGGCCTGCCCTCCGCGCTGCCCACGGGCCGCGCCCGGCCGTCCCTGCCGACCCGCACGTTCAACTGCGGCAGCGCCTCACTCGAACGACGGCGGACGGCCGCGACGGACTTGGCGCCCGGCCCCGCGGTCAGCGCGATCACCCGGCCGGACATGTGCGGGTGCGAGATGATGATCCGCTGCGCCGCGACTTGCTGCTCACAGGCGTGCAGTCGAGATTTCCGGCCTCGATTCCACGCCTGGAGCAGCAATTCACAGCAACGACACCCGGGGAATTCAGCCCTCCACCCAGCCGTGCTTTCTCGCGTACTGCGTCAGCTCTCGGCGGATATGCGTGATCTGAACCCCGGTCAGGGACGGTGTCACATGGAGCAGAACCTCTGTGACCTCCGTGGTGAACTCGTCCGCGCGCAGCACGTCGCACATCGGTTCGTCCCCGTTGACGGCCCCGGTCGCCACGGCCTCGCCGGCCGGGCGACCGAGCGCCGCTGTCGGCGACGACTGAGCACCTTCGGCGAACCGTATCGACGAGGCCTTCGGCCCGCGGTCGCCTTCCTCGATCTCGAACTCGACAGCCAGCCCGGCCCGAACCGAGGCTTCAGGAATGAGGAGGTCGTTCACATGCAGGAACACATCCCCCTCTCCCTGATCGGGGGCGATGAACCCATAGCCTCGCGCACCGTCGAACCGCACCACGTGTCCAGTAACCACATCAAGCTCCCAACGACTCGAGCCCTCACTCGGAGAAATGCACCTCGCAGGACGGACGGAACAGCGACTCCCGTCACTCGCCCACTGCCGCGCTGTGCGTGGACTGCAGTTGCTCGTCAATCTTCTGGGCGAACTCCAGCCAGGTCTCGGCATACTGCCGGGCGAGCGTCACGACCAGCGCGCCGCAGTGCGGCGGGACCACCGCGGTCAGCTCGGAACTCTGCTGCATGCCCACGGCATTCTGCTGCAGCAGACGCAGCAGAATGCGCCCCTCTTCCTTGTGCCGTAGCGACGGGTCCCGCAGCAACTTCTTCAGCACCGAGGAGGGGTCCGCCTGCACCAGCCGCATCCTCCGTTCGCCCTTCGGCCTCGCGGCCGGCGGCGGCAGGGCGGACGCGACCGCGGTGTCGCTCCGCTTCTCGCGCTCTGTCACCGGCGCCTCACCGGCCTCGAGCCGTCTGCGCACATCGCTCACCGTGGCCGGAGAGATCCCCGCGAGCCGTGCCACCTCGCGCAGCGAGGCCTCCGGGCGCTCGACGATCAGCTCGGCGGCCCGGCGTCGCCCCGCCTCACTGCTCAGCGGACGGACCTTGCCGTCCCTGCCGACGCGGGCGTGCAGGAGCACCACGTCGGAGGAGCGCCGCCGGATCGCCGCCACCGTCTTGGCCCCCAGGCCCGAGGCGCGCGCTATCGCCCGGTCCGACATCTGCGGATGGGAGGAGATGATGCGGGCGGCCGCGGCACGGCGATCGGCCTGCGACAGCGGCAGACCATGCGTCACATTCGCCTGGACAGCACAGAGGAAAGCTTCCTCGGTGGTACCGTCAAAGAAATTGACGGCAATAGTCTCATGCCCCCTCACAAAGGCAGCCATAAGACGATGCGTACCGTCGATCACACGCATTGTCCGCCGATCCACAAGAATCGGCGGAAACGACGTGTCCAGCTCGGCAAGACGTGCGACATGCTCCGCGTCCGGTCCGTCCGAGCGAGGGGAATTACCGGGGAGTAAGGAAGCTATGGGCACTTCCTGACTTCCTTGTTCAGTCGCTTCTCCGCACTGGCCTGCCTCGTCGTCACGGCCGGTCGCAGCGGCCTCCTCGACAGGAACCTCCACTCTGGCGGAATGATGCAGACTTCTAGACAGCTCATTCACCATGTTCACCCCGTTGGATAGCAGAACACCTGATGCTGGCGAGAACGACTCAATGGATCAGTTCGGCGGCCTCCTGGCAGCAACGCCCCGCGGCGGCCGACAGCACTGGAATCGGAATCGAAAATTCCGAATACGCGTGTCGAGTGGTCCGGAAGAGAATCATCCGGTTCAGACGCTCCGTGCGGCTCCGTCTCGGCCGGTGATCTCCGAGGAACCTATTCACCTTGAACAGCAACCTCCCTGGAGTAGTCCCACCCGCGACGTTTCCGATCGGTTACTGACATCCTCATACTTCACATGGCCATTGTCGAGCCATCAGGACTCCCCATGGAACAGCTTTACTAAGCGGCACAGACCTTTACTCATACTCCGTGGGGCCATGACGTTCGCGGCCGCCCAGCAGCCGGGGCCGACCTCGTACCCCTCGGCCACGGGTAAGAGGTTGAACACTAAACAGATAGTTCCGCACGTCCTCGGTTACGCGGGTGACCGATTCCCAGTTCCCGTCGGACCAGCAATACATGTCATATCCAAGCGACTGGGTCAGGCTACGGACAAGATCGGTGGACTTGAGCGTCCGCGTCGCCAGTCGCCTGTCCTCGATCTCGAGCAACAGCGCCGGCCGGTCGCGCAGCAGCGTGCTGAAGGCACCCATGAGGACGTCCGTGTGGGTGTCAGCGACATTGGCCTTGATGAAGTCGACCTTCTGCAGCCCTTCCCGCCGGCACAGTGCGTCGACCGTTGACCCCACCCGGGGTGTCACGGGAACGATACGCGGAGGGTCTTCCGCGCAGCGGACCTCCCGCATGCGGCGCCGCGACCTTCCGGCGGCCTCGCGCCCGCCCGGCCGCCCGGGCACATGGGGCGAGCGCACGACGACATTGCCGCAGCCGAGCAGGAGGGAGGTGGCAATTCTCCACCGGGACCGGTCCGACCCGTCCGGCGGCTCCGCCGTGTAGACCTGCCCCGTAGGACCGGCGAGCGAGGCCAGCACCCAGGTGTACGCGCCGCACTCCGCGCCGATGTCCAGACACACGGACCCCGGGCGCACCACCTGGTGCAGGCCCGCCACCTCCGGGTCCACACAGCGCCACCGCCCGGCAGCCCAGCGCAGGACGAGCGCGACCGACGTGCGACGGATCGGCCGGTGCCGCCGGCGTTCCCGGGCGGGAGGCGTCTGCGGACTCGGGAGCGGGCGCTCGTCCGTCATCGATGCCCCGCTCTCAACCGGTCGACGCGGCAGCACGCTCCGCCAGGGTCACGTCCCACGCAGTATCTGTCCTTCCGGTCCAAACGGCCGCGTCGACGCGAAGCGCTCCACGGGCGACCTGGTGACGGATCCAGGCTAGGAGCCGCCCCGGACCAGGCACATCCGCCCAGACGCCTACTCCCTCTACGCCCGCGGGCTGCGGGCAGCCTCGGCGTCAGCCCCGGGGTTTACTCCCGTGGAACGACAGCCCTACTGAACACGCCAGCCGTTGGCGCGAAGTGCTTCTTCGAGCACCGTCACGGAGCGCTGATCCACGCTCAGCTGAACCAGACCGGTCAGCTGACCGGCGGAGTGCTCGAGGCGGACGTCCTCGATGTTGACGCCGGAGCGGTCGGCGTCTGTGAACAGCCGGGCCAGCTGCCCCGGTTGGTCGCCTATGAGCACCCCTACGGTGCGGTACCGGACCGTAGGGGTGCCGCGCTTCCCGGCGATACGGCCCCGGCCGGTCCGGCCACGGCTGAGCAGCTGACGCACCGTCCGCCTGCCCTCACCGCGCTTGGCCTCGTCGGTCGCTGCCAGGGCACGCAGGCCGACGACGGCGTCGTCCAGGTCCAGGGCCAGCTCTTCGAGGAGGTCCGCCACGACCGACGCGTTGGCGGACAGGATGTCGACCCACAGGTCCGGGTCTCCACCGGCGACCCGGGTGAGGTCCCGGATGCCCGGGCCCGCGAGGCTCACGGCGCGCTCCTCCGCCCGCTCCAGGCGCATGGCGACCAGGCTGGCCACCAAATGCGGGGTGTGGGAGACGAGGCCGACCGCCCGGTCGTGCTCGGCCGCCCCCATCACGACCGGCGTCGCGCCGCACAGCGCGACCAGTTCGAGTGCCGTATTGAGCGTCTCCGTGCTGGTGTCGGCGGTCGGGGTGAGAACCCACGTACGCCCCTCGAACAGGTCCGCCCGGGCCGCCAGCGGACCACTGCGCTCCCCTCCGGCCATCGGGTGACCGCCGATGTAGTGGCTGGTGCGGCAGGCGAAGCTGAGGACGTCCTCCCTCGGTCCCGCTTTCACGCTGGCAACGTCCGTGTAGTGCTCTGCCAGGTTGTGCGCCTGTGTGTCGGCCAGCACGCTGCCGACCAGTGCGGGGGGCACGGCCAGCACCGCAAGGTCCACCGGTCCGTCGTGTGGTTCCACCACCCCGGCTCCGCACGAGGCCGCTGTCCGTGCCGCCGCGGGGTCCACGTCCCGCAGGTGCACCCTGACGCCCTGCGCGTTCAGCGCGAGCGCCACGGAGGTGCCGATGAGTCCTGTGCCGACCACAGCTGCAGAGCGCATGAGGCTACTTCCTTCTCGGACGGGTCGGCGGCCACGGTCCGGGGACACGGGCGAGGTTCACCCGGCGGCCAGCCGGTCGTGGTCCATCACTTCGTGCAGAGCCCGGATGCCGGCGCTGTCGAACCCGCGGGAGCCCCGTCGCTGGACGATCTCGAAGAACAGGGTGTCGCGCCGGTAGGGGGAACGGCCGAAGAGGCGCAGGCGGTCGGCCCGGGTGTCCTCGCACCCGCCCGCGCCGCCGGTGAACTCCACTCCCCTGTGCCGGAATTCTCGTGCGGCGGGGACGATCTCCTCGACGAGGAAGGCGACGCTCTGGACGCCTGGACCACCGTTCCTGTCGAGGAACGTGTCCGGTCCGCCTGTGCTCTCCACCGGATCGGAGCCGACCAGGGCGAAGGTGACACCTCCGGTGTCGCTGCGGACGACGATCGAACCCGTCCCGTACGCCGGCGGATCCTGCGAGAACCCGAAGGCAGCCCGGTAGAAGGCGGCCTGGCCTTCCAGGTCGCGCCCATCGAGTCGGAGCGCGATGTGGTCGAGGGCTCGGATGCGCTCGGCCGAACGTCCGCGGCGCTGCGCCATGGTGACCCAGCGGTGCCCCGGCGGCAGCCCTGTCGCCGGGTCGGTGGCGGCGGGCAGCAGCGTGAGGGTGACGTCTCCGCAGCCCGCCAGGATCGGGTTGCCCCGTGTCGAGCCGACGAGTCGCGCGCCGGCCCGGCCGGCCCTCTCCCAGGTCGCGGTGACGTCGTCGCAGGTCATCGCGATGTCGGCGATGCCGTCGCCGTGGTTTTCCAGGAACTTCCAGGTGGCGGGGCCAGAAGTGACGATCAGGTGCACCGCGCCCTGCCGCAGCAGCACGGAACTGCGTTCGGACCCGACCGAGTCCGCCACGCAGGCGAAGCCCAGCGCCGAGACGAAGTAGTCGACGGCGGACTGCTTGTCCTTGGCGTACAGCTCTACGTACGCGATGTCGCGCACAGCCATGGGTGTCCCCCTGCGAAAAGTATGGACAGGTGCATGAATCTGTGTGTTCAACTGCCCCCGCGCGGCACTTGAGCACACCTCGGGTCAGACGGCGTCGGGCCCGGAACTCGTGTCCCGGCCCACCAGTTGGGGCTCCGACCGGACCTGTTCGGCTGCCCGTTCCGGGAGCTGCTCGGCGAACTGGGTGCGGTAGAGGTCCGCGTAGAGGCCGCCTGCGGCCAACAGCTCCTCGTGCGTGCCGCTCTCCCCGATCCGGCCACCTTCGACGACCAGGATCTGGTCGGCCTCACGGACGGTGGAGAGACGGTGCGCGATCACCAGCGACGTACGGCCGGCCAGGGCGGTCTTGAGAGCGCGCTGGACCGCCGCCTCCGACTCGGAATCCAGGTGTGCGGTCGCCTCGTCGAGGACGACGATCGGCGGCGCCTTCAACAGCAGTCTGGCCAGGGCGATCCGCTGCTTCTCACCGCCGGAGAGGCGGTAGCCGCGATCGCCGACCACGGTGTCGAGACCGTCGGGGAGTTTGCTGATGGTGTCCCAGATCAGTGCCGCCCTGCACGCCTCGACCAGTTCCTCCTCCTCCGCTCCCGGGCGGGCGTACGCGAGGTTGGCGCGCAGCGTGTCGTGGAAGAGGTGTGCGTCCTGAGTGACGACGCCGACGGTGTCCCGCAGCGACTGGAGGGTCAGGTCGCGGATGTCGTGGTCGCCGATGCGCACGGTTCCCGCGGTCGGGTCGTACAGACGCGGCACGAGATGGGTGATGGTGGTCTTGCCGGCACCGGAGGGGCCGACCAGAGCCGTGAGCCTTCCCGCTGGTGCGCGGAAGGTCAGTTCCTCCAACGTCAAGCCGTTGTCCGCCCGTTCCGCCCTGCGCAGCGCGATCGACTCCAGCGAGGCGAGGGACACCTCCGCGGCGGTCGGATACCGGAAGGAGACGTGGTCGAACTCGATGTCGGGCGCGTGGTTGCGGGCGGTCAGCGGCCTGGCGTCGGGGCGCTGAGCGACGATCGGCTTCAGGTCGAGCACCTCGAATACCCGGTCGAAGCTGACGAGCGCGATCATCGCGGTGGACTGCATCGTCGTCAGCTGGTTGATCGGCCCGTAGAGCCGCATCAACAGCGTCACCATGGCCACCAGGGTGCCGATCTCGAGCGTGCCGGAGATGGTCAGGATGCCCCCCAGGCCGTAGACCAGGGCAGTGGTCATGGCGGTGAGCAGCGAGACGACGATGAACAGCACCCGTCCCCAGACGACCGAGGTGGCGGCGACGTCGCGCACCCGGGCCGCCTTGTCCGCGAACAGATCCGACTCGTCCGCCGTACGGCCGTACAGCTTGGCCAGCATGGCCCCCGAGACGTTGAACCGCTCGTTCATCATCGAGCTCATCTCGGCGTCCAGCTGCATCGTCTGCCGGGTGAGCCGCTGGAGCCGGCGCGCGATCAGCCGTACGGGAATCAGGAAGAGCGGGATCATCACCAGTGCGGCGAGAGTGATCTGCCACGAAAGATAGAACATCGCGGCCAGTACGAGCACCAGCGTCAGGAGCGTGGAGACCGACTGGGAGAGAAGTGTCGTGACGGCCTGCCGGGCGCCGATGACATCGGCGTTGAGCCTGCTGACCAGGGCGCCGGTCTGGGCGCGGGTGAAGAACGCCAGCGGCTGTTCCTGCACGCGCGAGAACACCTGCGTGCGCAGTTCGTACACGATGCCCTCGCCGACCCTGCCCGAACACCAGCTCTGGACGTAGACGGCCAGCGCGTCCACCAGGGCCAGGCCGGCGATGGCCACGCACATCCACACCACGAACGAGCGGTCGCTGGGCTGTATGCCGTCGTCAATGATCATCTTGAGCATCAGCGGGGTGGCGACCGCGACGCCCGCGGTGACGACCGTGGTCGACATCAGCAGTACCAGCGGCCAGCGGAACTTCTTCGCATACGGCAGGATCCGTCGCACCGTCCCGGGCTTGACCCGCTCCCGAGTGATCGATTCGTCGTCCAGCCGTAGCCCTGCCGGGCCCAGCGCGGGACCCCCGCCACCCATCATGGACACGGAAACCTGCCTCGCTCTCTCGTTGCCACACGTTGAAACGCTGCTCAGTACTTGTTGAGGAACTCGATGAGAGCCAAGTTGACCTCGTCGGGGCGCTCCAGGTATCCGAGGTGACCGCAGTCGGCGATTTCCACGAGGTCGCAGTCGGGAATGGCGTCGGCCACCTCCGCGACCAGATGCGGGGGACAGATGAGATCGTCGGTGAAGGCGATCGCGCGGCACGGCACCGTGATGTTGCGCAGCGCCTCGCGCCGGTCCCCGAGTCGTTCGACGGCCGAAGCCTGTCCGGTGCCGGTGTTGGCGACACCGGTCAACTCGAAGAGCTCCAGCCATGAGGTGACGGCGGCGTCGTCGTTCAGCGTCGCCGGAGAGAGCATCTCCTGGACCGTCTTCGCGGCCTCGTACCTGGCCGGCAGCCGGATGGCGCTTCCCAACAGCGCCTTTTCCGCTTCGATTTGCGCTCGACGGAAGGCATCCGACCGCCCTCTGCTCGCGATCAGGACCGCCGAACGAATCAACTCCGGTGACTCCAGGGCCAGTTCCTGGGCGATCATCGAGCCGAGCGAGGTCCCCACGACGTGACAGGGGCCCAGGTCCAGTTGCTCGATGAGGCCTCTGGTGTCCGCGACGAGTTCGGCGAGCGCATAGTCCCCCTCGGGCGCGTCCGTCGGCGCGATTCCCCGGTTGTCGAAGGTGACGCACTCGTATCCGGCCCGGTTCAGGGCCGGTGTCTGATGCGTCGTCCAGACCCGGCCGGACGCCGACGAGCCCATGATGAACAGGACGGGTGCGCCGCTTCCCGAGCGCTGGTAGGAGAGCCGGATGCCATTGGCGTTCACGAACGGCATGACCAGCCTGTTCTCGTGGTGGGCAAGACGCACTCCTCGTGGTAGGGCGCAGTGTTCCCGATCGGATGGCCAGGTTCCGCGGCGAGCGACAGGCGGTCTCCGCACCGAAGCCGCCGAGCGCCGCCGGCTCCGCTCCGTCGCGAGTCACGATGGCACCGTACGGCGAGGGCGATCAATAGCGGTCGAAGGCGATCGCCTCATCGCCCCTCAGGAGTTCAACTGCGGCAGGAGCGCAGTTGAACACCAAGCCCGGCAGCGCCGTTCCGTCCGTGGGATGAGCATCCCTGTCCGTCCGCGGGATGACGATTATCCCCGCGGCCGCGTCCTACGTTGAAGTGGTCGACTCAGCCCCTGTGGTTGGGTCGAGTCGAGAACCATCCACCTAGGAGCGATCCAGTGACGACGGTATCCACGGCCGTAGAGGCACCCCATGGCCCCGGCGGACCACATGCCGCCGCCTCCGCGCGGCAGGTCACCAAGGCCTACGGTACCGGGGAGACCCGGGTCACCGCGCTCGACGCGGTCGATGTAGACATCGCCCTCGGCCGGTTCACCGCCATCATGGGACCGTCCGGCTCGGGCAAGTCGACGCTCATGCACTGCCTCGCGGGCCTCGACACGGTGAGCGAAGGCCGCATCTGGATCGGCGCCATGGAAATCACCGGCCTCAAGGACCGGGAGCTGACCAAGTTGCGCCGGGACAAGATCGGCTTCGTCTTCCAGGCCTTCAATCTGCTCCCGACACTGAACGCGCTGGAGAACATCACGCTGCCGATGGACATCGCCGGCCGCAAGCCGGACCGGTCCTGGCTCGAGAAGATCGTGGAGACCGTCGGTCTGGCCGACCGGCTCGGCCACCGGCCGGCCCAGCTCTCCGGAGGTCAGCAACAGCGGGTCGCCGTGGCCCGAGCGCTCGCCTCGCGTCCCGAGATCATCTTCGGTGACGAACCGACCGGGAACCTCGACTCGCGGTCCGGTGCCGAGCTTTTGACCTTCCTGCGCCGCTCGGTCGACGAGTTGCAGCAGACCATCGTCATGGTCACCCACGACCCCGTGGCGGCGAGCTACGCGGACCGGGTGCTCTTTCTCGCCGACGGCCGGATCGTGGACGAGATGTCGTCGCCGACCGCCGATTCCGTGCTGGATCGCATGGGCCGCTTCGACGGCAAGCGCACCAGCTGAACGGCGGCTCGAACCCATGCTGCTCAAGACCTCTCTGCGGAGCTTCCTCGCGCACAAGGGCCGCCTGGTGCTGTCCCTCGTCGCGGTCGTCCTCTCCGTCGCCTTCGTCGCGGGGACCCTGGTCTTCTCCACCACCGCTTCCAAGACCTTCGACCGGCTCTTCTCCTCCACGGCCCCCGACGTCCTGATCACCAGAACACCGGCCAAGGAGGTCGCTGGGACGCAACAGGGCGCGAAGCCTCTGACGCTTCCCGCCTCTTCGGTGCGGACGGTCACCGCTCTGCCCGGGGTGAAGAGTGCCGCGGGCGAGATCTCCGTCACCAACGCCACCCTGATCAATCCCAGAACCAACAAGCCGGCCGGACCGGTCGGCGGCTCCTCGACCGTGATCGGCGCCTGGGTCCCCTCGCCTCGCTCCCCCATGGAGATCACTTCGGGCAAGGCGCCGTCCGGGTCCGGTCAGATGATGATCGACGCGGACACCGCCGACCACTCCGGCATCGACATCGGTGACCGGGTCCAGGTGATCAATTCCTTCGGCACCTTCGACTACACCGTCTCCGGCATCACCACCTTCAAGGGCACCAATCCCGGTTCCGGACTGGCCTATCTTGATGTCCCCACCGCGCAGCAGGATCTCCTCGGCGCCTCCGACGTCTACACGTCGGTCTCGGCCTTCGGCGACGGCAGTGTGTCGGACGACCGGATCAAGAGTTCGGCCACGGCCGCTCTGGGCACGGGTTTCGATGTCAAGACGGCCGACGAACAGACGGCGGACGGCGAAAAGGATGTCGGCAGCTACCTCACGTTCATGAAGTACCTGATGCTCGGTTTCGCCGGTATCTCGCTGCTCGTCGGCGGTTTCCTGATCGTCAACACCTTCTCCATGCTGGTGGCCCAGCGCACCCGGGAGATCGGCCTGCTGCGCGCCCTCGGTGGCAGCCGTCGTCAGGTGAACCTGTCGGTCCTGGTCGAGGCGCTGCTGCTGGCGGTCATCGGCTCCACGCTCGGTATGCTGGCCGGTCTGGGCGTCGCACAGCTCCTGATCGTGCTGATGGGGCGGGCGGGAATGAAGATCTCCTCCTCGCTGGAGTTCGACGCGAGCATCCCGATCGCCTCCTACGCGGTGGGCGTCCTGGTCACCGTCCTCGCCGCCTGGATCCCGGCCCGCCGGGCCGGCCGGTTCTCACCGATGGCCGCGCTGCGCGAGCACGGCACTCCGGGTGACAGGGCCACCACGAGGACCCGGGCCGGATTCGGCCTGCTCCTGTCGCTGCTCGGTGGTGTTCTCCTCGCGTACGGTGCCGGCGGTGCGGGTTCCTCACCGGCCGTGGGTGCGGGCGTGGTGCTCACCCTGATCGGCTTCGTGGTGCTGGGCCCCGTCCTCGCCACGGGCGTCGTCCGAGCTCTGGGTGCGGTCCTTCCGGCCGTGTTCGGCCCCTCCGGCAAGCTCGCCCAGCGCAATGCGATGCGCAATCCGCGGCGCACCGGAGCGACCGCGGCGGCCCTGATGATCGGTCTCGCCGTGGTCACCGGCGTCTCGGTGATCTCCTCCTCGATGGTCCGCTCGACCAACGCGCAGATCGACGATGCGCTCGGCGCCGACTACCTCGTCCAAGGCGATCAGGCGGGCCTGACTCCGGCCATGCTGAAGGCCGCCGAGGCCGCCGAGGGGATCGACCACATCACCCAGGAGAAGCACCTCCCCGCGACGCTCACCACGCCGGACGGGGACAGTGACGACTTCACCGTGGTGGCCGTCTCGAAGTCCTTCACGAAGGACTTCCGCTTCCCCGTCAAGGACGGAAACGGCGACGACGCCATCGCCCGCGGCATCTCGGTGGACGAGGACTACGCGGACCTCCATCACCTGCAAATCGGTGACAAACTCGAGATCGACTACGGCGACGGGCACAAGCAGTCCGTGCCGGTGGAAGTGATCACCACCGCGGGCAGCACCCTCTTCGACAAACAGTTCTACATCGGGATTCCGACCGTCGCCCGTGCCATCCCCGCCGCACAGATGCCGGCCGACACCGGCTTCTACGGCGCGGCGGCCTCCGGAGCCGACAAGGACGAGACGTACGACGCGCTGCAGAAGGCGCTCGACGGCTATCCGCAACTGACCGTGCAGGACCAGGCGGGCTTCAAGGCGCTCTATCTGAATCAGGTCAACACCCTGCTGTACCTGGTCTACGCACTGCTCGGCCTGTCGATCATCGTGGCGGTGCTCGGGGTCATCAACACGCTGGCCCTGTCGGTGGTCGAGCGGACCCGTGAGATCGGTCTGCTGCGGGCGATCGGTCTCTCCCGCCGTCAGCTGCGCCGGATGATCCGCCTGGAGTCGGTGGTGATCGCGCTGTTCGGCGCGCTGCTCGGCACCGGGCTCGGTCTCTGCTGGGGCATCAGCACCCAGCGGCTGATGAAGGGGCAGGGACTGCAGTTGCTGTCCGTGCCGGTCGTCACCATCGCGGCGGTCCTGGTGCTCTCCGCTGTGGTCGGTCTGCTGGCCGCCCTCGTGCCCGCGTTCCGCGCCGGCCGCATGAACGTTCTGGGGGCCATCGCCTCGGACTGACGACCACCGGGCCGACGACCGGGGCGGGCACCCCTCCAATCCCCCGTCGGGGCACCCGCCCCGGTCGTCCTTGTCGACCCCCGTACCGCGTGCGGGGGTCGACCTCTGCTGAACCGGGTTCGGACGTCAGCGGGACACCGAGACCAGACCGGCCTCGTAGGCGATGATGACCAGCTGGATCCGGTCGCGGGCTCCCAGCTTGCTCATCAGCCGCGCCACATGGGTCTTGGCCGTGGCCATGCCGATGAACAGCGTGGTGGAGATCTCGCCGTTGGACAGGCCGCGCCCGATCAGGGTGAGGACTTCCCGTTCCCTCTCGGTGGTGCCGGCGAGCAGCTGCTCGCGGTGCACAGGACTCCTGGTGGGCTCGGGGCGGCTGGCGAATTCCTCGATGAGGCGACGGGTGACGTGCGGAGCGATCAGGGCGTTGCCCTCGGCGACCACGCGGATCGCGGTGAGCAGGTCGTCGAGAGCCGTGTCCTTCACCAGGAACCCGCTGGCCCCGGCGCGCAGTGAGCCGTACACGTTCTGGTCGTCGTCGAACGTGGTCAGCATGATCACGTGAACGTCGCCCGAGTCCTCGGTGATGACACGAGTGGCCTCGATGCCGTCCATGCCCGGCATACGGATGTCCATCACCACGACGTCGGGCCGCAGATCCCTGGACAGCTGAACCGCTTGGGCTCCGTTGCCCGCCTCTCCCACGATCTCGAGGTCGGGGGCGGTGCCGATCACCATGCGGAGGCCGGAGAGGACCAGCGGCTGGTCGTCGGCGAGCAGGAGACGAATGGTCATACCGGCAGCCTCGCTTCCACCCGGAACCCGCCTTCGGGCCGGGGACCGGCCTGGAAGTGGCCGTGCAGCAGGCCGACGCGTTCACGCATTCCGGCGATGCCGTAGCCGGCTCCCGTCATGCGGTGTTCACGGCCGTCGTCCACGACCTCGATGGTCAGTTCGGCGTCCCGGAATTCCACGTTTACCTGACAGTCGTCGCTGCCCGAATGTCGCACCACGTTGGTCACGGACTCCTGAATGATCCGGAATGCGGAGAGATCGATATCGGCGGGAAGCTGACGCCGCCGCCCCTGCCAGTTCACCTGAACACGGATCCCGGCGTCGGCCGCGGTCCTTGCGAGCTGGTCGACGTTCTCCAGGCCCGGTGAACGAACGGATTCCGTGGAGTCCGGGTCGGTTTCGCGGAGCATGCCGAGGGTGTGCCGGAGCCCGGCGAGAGTCTCCCTGCTGGTGTTCTCTATGGCGTTCAGTGCATCGCGCACTTCCGGCGTCTGGGCGTCGATGACACGGTTCACCGCACCGGCCTGAATCGCGATGATGCCGATGCTGTGGGCGACCATGTCGTGCAGCTCCCGGGCGATCCGCAGCCGTTCGTCCACGACCGCCTGGTTGGCCGCCTGTTTGCGCAGCGCCTCGGCATACCGGCGTCGCTGGTGGATCGAGTTGCCGACCGACCAGGCGATGACGATGAGCAGGGCGGCATAGCCGGGCTTGACGGCGAGCAGATACAGCCAACTGCCGGTCGACAGCGCCCCCCATTGCGCGGACCACACGAACAGCGTGAGGACGGCGGCGCCCGCCACCACACGGCGGGGGCGGATGACCGCGATGTAGCCGATCAGCACCACGGTTACGCACAGCATCGGCCACGTCGGCTGCCTGAGCATCGCGATCACGGTCGACTCGGCCAGGACCAGGCCGAGTACCGGCACCGGCCGGAGGCGGGCCAGACCGATGGGCAGCGCCATGAGGACGGCCATGCCGATCCTGACCCAGATGTCCAGGTGATAGCGCTGTCGCGGCCGGACGAAGACCGGTGACATGGTGGGTGTGATCATGGTGAACAGCAGGACGACCATCGCGGCGGCCAGGCACCACATCACCGTCGTCCAGGCGCGCGGTGTCATCCGGCCCAGGAGTGGGGGGCGCGGCATACGTTCTTCCACGGCCCGATCCTAGAGCGGCGACCGGCAGCGGTCATCAGCCCGCGGGCGGACACCCGCCGGCCGGAAATCAGCTTGCGGGTGTACGCCGACGGGGGTGTGTCACGCACCGCGCCACACGGGTTCACGCCGCTGCGCGAAGGCCCGGGGACCCTCGACCGCGTCATCACTGCGCCGCCGCTTCTCCTCCCAGGCGTACGACGCGACGAAGGCCTCTTCGAGCGGCATGTCCAGCGACCGCAGTACGGCCTCCTTGATGGCCCGCACGGCCAGCGGGCCGCTGCGCAGCAGGGCGTCGGTCCAGGCCGCGACGCTCTCGTCGAGCTGCTCCGCCGGTACCACGTCGTTGACGAGTCCGAACCGGAGCGCTTCGGCGGCGCTCAATCGACGCCCGGTCAGCAGGTACCCCATGGCGGTTTTGAGCGGCAGCTGCCGCGCCAGCCGGAAAGCTCCGCCCGCTCCGGGCACCAGCCCCAGGGTGGCTTCCGGCAGGGCGAAGACCGCCTGGTCGCCGGCGACGATGAGATCGCAGGCCAGGGCCAGTTCGAAACCGCCGCCCAGTGCGTATCCGTTGACGCGGGCGATGACGGGTTTGGACAGATCGAACCGGTCGGTCAGCCGGGGCCAGCCGGGCTGGCCCCGGCTGCCGAACGTGGTCGGCGCCGCTCCTTCACGGTCGAGCCGGGCCCGCTCCCGCAGGTCCTGCCCGACCGTGAAGGAGCGGTCGCCCGCACCGGTGAGGACCGCGACCCGGATCTCGTCGTCGGCCTCGACGTCGTCCCAGACGAGCGCAAGCTCCTCGTGCATGCGCAGGTTCATCGCGTTCAGCACCGAGGGCCGGTCCAGCGTGATGCGGGCGACGTGGTCCTTCTTCTCGTACCGGATGCCGGAGTCCCCGCCGCCGATCACCCCGATCGCCCGTCCTTGGTCCCGGCGGCGGCGGAGAACCGGCCGACCTTGTCGATGACGTCGGAACTGTAGAGCCGCAGGGCCTGCTGGAGTGCGAACTCGGCCATGTACCGGCGGAACTCGTCCGGGGGATCGTCCGCGAGATTCAGCATCCGCCGGTTGGCGAGCACCGCACTGCCCCGCAGACGCTCGACGCTGCGCTCCACGGCAAGGTCCAGCTCGGCGTGGTCGTGCACCTCGTCCACCACCAGCCGGGCGGCGGGCTCACTCGCCCATATCCGCCGCCCTTCCAGGATGACCTGCCGGGAAAGCCGGGGCCCCGTGGACCGGGTCAGCCGGTAGTTGGCGGCGCCGGGGATGATTCCCTCCTCCGCGGCGGGGAGGCTGAAGTAGGCGTCCGAGGCGGCGATGACGTGATCGAAGGCGAGCAGCAGCTGGGCTCCGCCACCGATCGCGAAGGAGTCGACGACGGCGACCCAGGGCTTCTCGACGGTCCGTGCCCGCCAGTTCGTCTCCTCGTCGCTGAGGATTCCCCGTACGAGCTTGTGGATGTAGCCCAGTTCGCGACGGAGCAGGAAGTCGACCAGTGAAATGTCGCCGCTGTGCAGGGCCTTGAGGTTGATGCCCGCGCTGAACACCCGCCGCCCCCGGTAGCGGGGGTGGGTCATCTCGCCGCCGCGCAACAGACCGACCTCGACGGACGGGTCGAGCAGGGCGAGGTCGACGGCGGTCTCCATGTCGTCGACCTGCGCGTTGTCCTCCGCGTTCAGGGCGTCGTCGCGGCACATGGTGAGGCGTGCCACGGCGCCGGTGCGCTCCAGACGCACCGAGCCCAGGTCGACGCTTCCCGTCTCGACGAACCGCGGCAGGAGGGTGCGTGCGCGCGAGGTCGGGAGCAGCATCGCGTCGAGCAGGTGCGGGCCGGCGAGCGGCGAACGGAGCACCCGGCTGAAGAAGATGCCCTGGTCGATCTCGTGGCCCTCTTTGTGCGCCTGCGGACGGCTGAGTTCGACGGCGAGCTGCTCGGTGGTGGGGACGAGACCGGGAAAGGCCGCCGCGGCCGCGTCCGCCAGTTCTCCCACGCGCAGATGGCGGGTCCGGCCATCGGTCAGCTCGTCGTAGACCGCGTCCCCGTGCGTGCCCATGAACGCGGCGCGCAGGTTCCGCATGGCGTCGCCCGCCGCCTGCGCGACGGCGCGCTGCTGCGGTGTGCGGTCCTCCGGCCCGGGCAGGTCCGCCAGCAGGGTCCCGGTGCGCGCCGCGGTCCTCACCATGGCCTGCCGGGCCTCGGGCAGCGCGGAGCGCACCTCGCGCAGTTCGTCGCGCACCTCGCCGGGGGTCACGCGTCCACCCCCGTCGTGGCGCCGCGCAGGACACGGTCGCAGGCTGCCAGGTGCACGCCGAGCGCGTCCTCGAAGCTGGTGACGGAGGCGTCGAGCATCAGCTGCCGCCGGATGGCCAGCTCGGTGCCCGATACGGCACCGGCCCGCTCGGCGGCCAGCGACAGCGCCCGTGGCACCTCGTCCGTCAGCTCGTCGACCAGGTGCAGGGCCAGGGCGTCGGCCGCCTCGACAGGGGTGCCGTAGAGCACCGCGCGGCGGATCGCGGCGGCGTTCGCTCCGTGGCCGGCCAGCCGGTACAGGGCCATGCCGGGCCAGGTCGCCCCGCTCTCGACGGGCACGACCAGGCGTAGGGAGCGGGTCGCGATGCGGTAGTCAGTGGCGAGCAGTACGTCCAGGGCCGGTCCGCCGCAGTCGCCGTCGGCGACCGCGATCGTGGTCGCGGGCAGGCGTTCCAGGCGACGCAGTGCGCGTTCCCACTTGCTCACCAGGGACACCGTCAGCTCGTTCGCCCACGATGTCTGCGGGACCCCTGACACCTCGACGATGATTCTGGCCTGTCCCGCACGGTCCTCGGCGCTGTCGCAGACGGCGCCGACCGCCGCCACGACCTCGGCCGACAGGGGTTGCCGCCCGTCGATCCGCAGCGTGAGATCCTCGTGCCCGGGCTGCGCTTCGGCAGCCGGTGTGGGTTTCATGATGTCCTTCACCTGCTCCGTAGTCACCACTGCACCAGCGCAGTTTCGATGGTCGAGCCGGGGCCCATGGTCATCAGGAGGCCGTAGTCGCCGGTCTTGGCGGCCCCCTCCTGGAGCAGTCGCTCGTAGGAGAAGAGGAACGAGCCGCTCGACACGTTGCCGTAGTCCCGCAGGACTCCGGTGGTGTGCCGCACATCATGGCGGGTGAGACGGAGGTTGACGCGCACCGCGTCGATCACCTTCTTGCCGCCGGAGTGCACGAGCCAGTGGGCTATGTCGCTGCGCCGCAGTCCGGCACCCGCGAGCAGACGGTCCACGACCTGTTCCGCGTTGGCGCCGACGACATAGGGGACCTCGGGGTCGAGGTAGAAGCTGAACTTGCCCTGCTCGTCGTCCCAGTCGTAACGCATCGCGCCGATGGCATCGGTGATGAGGTGGCTGGCGAAGCCGAGGATGCGCGGGCCGCCCGGCTCGGGCGCGGCGTCGGAGGGGCCGCCGTGGGCGGCGTCCGGCGGATCCGCGGTCAGGGCGATCGCGGCCGCTCCGTCGCCGAACAGGCTGTTGACGACTGCGGTGCGCATCGTCCCGTCGATGACGTACGCGGCCGAGCAGGCCTCCGCGCACAGCATGACGGCGACTTTGCCGGGGTTGGCCATGGCCCAGCTGGAGGTGGTGTTGAGGGCGTTGAGCCCCGCGTTGCAGCCCATGCCCACCACGTCGACGCGGCTGGTCCTGGGCAGGAAGCCCATGTCGCGGATCAGGTGGGCGCTGAGGCCGGGGGTGAGGAATCCGGTGGTGGTGGTGCAGCACAGGTAGTCGATGTCCGCGAGGTCGATGCCGGCGTTCTCCAGGCAGGTCCGCACGGCGCGGGCACCCATGTCCAGGGCGAGCCGCTTGTGCTTGGCGAGGAGTTCACCCTGGGCCTCGGGGAGCACGGCGCCGTCGCGGTCCCTGGACGGGACGGTGAGGAAGCGCCGCTCGATCGAGCTGTTGAGGAAGACCGAACGAACCTTGGGGTCCGTGATGTCGAAGATGTCGAGGAGCTCTTGCTGGGAGTACGACTGATCGGTGACGGCGGTGCCGACACTCATGATCCGGGTGGCGCCCAGGCTCTTCTTCGGTTCCGTGATCGGTAGGTCGAGCAAGCCGGTACCGGGAGCGTTCAAGTCGACGGTCATCGATATTTCCACCCCCACATACGCGGCCTGCTGCGGATGAGACGTATCACTGCTGACACTGGACTCGCTTTCCGTGTGTGCCGGCGCGTCGGGATCAACCGGCCTTCGTGGTTTCGGACTTGATGAACTGGGCGAGGCGGGCGACGCCCTCGGAGATTTCGGCCTGCGTCAGGTAGCTGACGGACAGTCGCAGGCTGTGCTCGCCGCCGCCCCGGGGATAGAAGTAGGACATGGGCGTCCAGATCACGCCGTGGTCCTCCGCCGAGCGCATCAGCGCGGCGCTGTCCGTGCGGAAGGGGACGTCGACCGTCAGGAAGAAGCCACCGTCCGGCCTGTTCCAGCGGACGCCGAGGGCGTCCCTGTCCTGCTGCGGGAAGCACTCGTCGAGCCGCGCCAGGATGGCCCGCATCGCTTCGCCGTAGTACGCGGACGTCTCGGTGTTGAGCTCGGAGGTCCGGCCGTCGGCGGCGAGCAGCATGCCTGCCACCACGGCCTGGCTGAGCGGCGAGGTGTTCACCGTGACCATGCTCTTGATCTTGGTGAGTTCGTCCGCGAGGAGCCCGGGGCTGCCGTCCTTGTCGACGACTCGCTGATCGGCGACGGCGAAGCCCACCCGCGCACCGGGAAACAGGGTCTTGGAATAGGAGCCCAGATGGACGACCCGCTGCTCCCGGTCGAGGGACTTGAGGGTGGGCAGCTGCCGTCCGGGGCTGACCAGCCGGTAGGGGCTGTCCTCCAGGACGAGGAGGTCCTCACGGGCCGCGAGTTCGAGCAGCGCGTGGCGTTCCTCCAGGGACATGGTGGTCCCTGAGGGGTTCGAGTAGTCCGGGACCACATAGAAGGCACGCGGACGGCGGCCGCGCGCCCGTTCCGCGTCGAGCGCGGCTTCGAGGTCGGCGCAGCGGAAGCCGTCCTGGCCCTCCTCGACCGGGGTCGGCTCGATGCCGAGCAGCCGGGCGGCTCCGGTGATCCCCACGTAACAGGGGCTGGAGACGAGGAGCGCGTCGTCCGGCCCGGCGATCAGCGCGCGCAGCGCCAGGAACATCCCCTCCTGGCAGCCCACTGTGACCACGATGGACTCGGGCCGCACATCGATGTTCTCCTCCTTGCGCAGCGAGTCCGCGATCAGCGCCCGGATCTGGCCGCTGGTCGGGCCGTACTGGAACATCGCGCTTCGGATCTCGCCGGGTGTGGCCCCGCCCTGCTCCAAGTGGTCCAGGTAGCGGCGGATGTGCGTGAAGATCTCCTCGACGTCGAAGAAGCCGTCGTACGGGCGGCCCGGTGCGAACGAGATCGCCTTGGGGTAGCGATGCGTGATCTCGTTGAGGAAGTTCATCGTGTCGAGCACCGGGTCGCCGACGCTGGCGTGCAGCTCCTCTTTCCGCAGGGTCACGGCGGCCATGCCTACCAGCGCCATTCCTGCTGGCCGTACAGGTGGCCCGCCTTGATGTCGCGGTCCTTGCACCAAGTCAGGAACTCGTTGATCTGCTTGATCTGGTAGGTGTCCTCCGTGTACGTCGTCGCCATTACGTGGCCCAGCCAGGGCTCCTCGCCCATGGCGTACACGTACGCCTCTTTGGCCTCCAGCTCCGTCATGATGGCGCCGGCCTGCTCGGCGTTCGACCCGGACAGCTTGCGGGAGTTGCTCATCTTCTTGGTGATCGGGATGGTGAGCAGTGCCTGGTACAGCCAGGTCAGCGGGGCGCCGTCGCACTCCATGCCGAGGAAGGCGTAGTCGGCGGTGCCCAGGTGCTGCTTGATGTACCGGTACAGCATCGGATCGATGCCGGAGGAGTCGGCGCCGACGAAGACCTTCTTGCCGGCCAGTTCGACCCAGTACGTGGACTTGGCGCGGATGTCGAGGTCGCAGTGCTCGCCGAGGAACGGCGTCGCGGTCACCTTGCCGCCGGGGAACTCGACCTCGTCGAAGTCGTCGACCTCGATCACGGGGAAGCCCTGGTTCTTGAGCATGAGCGCCATCGACGGGTCGGCCAGGTTTCCGCGCGAGGAGCGCGGCACCACGATCGCCCCGACCCGGCCGCGCAGCTGAAGCAGCGTCTCCAGGACGATGTGGTCCTGGTGGCCGTGGGTGATCACCACGAGGTCGATGAAGTCCGGCAGGTCGTCAAGGGTGTAGCGGTCCCCGGCGGAGCTGTCGGCGCTGATGAACGGGTCGGTGACGACTGCGGCCTGCGGAGTCTGAAGCACCAGACAGGCGTGCCCGAAGTAGCGGATGCGGCCTCCGCCCTCGATGTGCCGGTCCTCGGCCAGGGAGGGCTGCTCGCTGAGCATGCCCGAGAGGCGGCTCGCCTGCGCGTCGTCGAGGCCGAGCGCCTCGCGCAGATGACCGAGTGTGCTGGGCCGTACCCGGGCCTTGAAGAGTTCCTGGAGGCCGTCGTGGCGGAAGGGGATGTCGAGCTCGATGACATCCGGCGAGGAGAGACGCGGGGTGCTCAGAACGAAGGGGCGTTCGATGCCGGTCTCGAAGGACAGCTGCACCGACTGGCGCGACTCCTGGTAGACCTCGCTCTTGTAGACGAGCGGCTCCATGAAGCGCATCTGCGCCTGGTTGTCCGTGTCGTAGGCCAGCTCGACCAGGCCGCCGAGCTCCGGGGGCAGCTTCGGGTACAGCGGGGTCAGGTCGAATCCGGTGGCGTTGGCCCGCAGCAGCTCCTGTCCCGCGACCACGGCTTCCGCGAACCGCAGGATGTGCGCGCGGTCGTGCTTGATCGCGGCGAGCAGGTCGCGCACCTCGTCGGCGCGCTCCTCCGCGATGTTGATGAAGTAGCCACCGCGCAGCTCGGGGTTGTTGCTGGCCGCGACGTGCACCTGCGGCGACTGCAGATAGGACTCGAGAAGCGGCACCTGAAGGAACGCGAGATTCATCGCCGACTGCACCGGCGCCATGGTGTACGGCCAGGCGAAGAATTTGTCGATCAGCGGCTCGACGATGACTTTCGAGCGCAGGAACAGCGGCTGGTCAGCCATGTATTTCCCATCTCTCGGATTTTTCGGACGACATCAGGAGCAGGGCGGCGGCACAGCACGAATGCCTTGTGCGCACGAAATCACGCCTTCAGCACTATGGCGCAGCCCGCACCGCCGATCAATGCTCAACTGCCGTCGCGCAGGAGCGTTCAACCGATCCCCTGCCGCAGTTGAACACTGTTGATCCCTATTCCTCGTCAAGCCATTTCGATATGGCCTTCCAGGACAGTTCGATAATGTCCGGGCGCACCATGTCGGAATGCTCACAGGGAAGACCGGAGAGCGTGATCTCTCCGCCTGAGTACGGCTGCCACGAACCGAGGGCGGAGAAGTCCTCGGGCTTTCCCGTCTCAGCCACGAGAAGCAGTGTCCTGCCGTCGAAGGTCCCCTGCTCGTGCTCCAGCCTCAGCCGCACATGGTTGTTGTAGACGCGTGCCATGCGGCCCAGTTCCTCGTCCGAGAAACCGTCCACCAGGTGGCCGAGTTCGGCACGGCTGCGCCGCACGATCTCGGCGTCGTCCATCCGTCGCGCGGGACCGTCCATCGGATCCAGCGGGTAGGCGTCCATGAGGACCAGACCCACCTCCTCCCCCTGGGCCCGCAGCCGAGTGGCTATCTCGTGCGCCGGGATGCCACCGAAGGACCATCCCACCAGGTAGTACGGGCCCGACTCCCGCACGGAACGCATCTGTTCGATGTAGTCGTCGGCCATGTCCCCGATCGAGTCAGCGAGTTCACCCGCGCCGTCGATCCCCCGGGCCTGCAGACCGTACAGCGGATGCTTCTCGGCGACGTACCGGGCGAACGGCATGTAGCACCAGCTCAGGCCGCCGCCCGGGTGCACGAAGAAGAAGGGCGCGGCACTGCCTCCGGGTCGGATCGGCAGCACGCCGGCCAACGCTTCCTGGACGGACGACAAGCCCAGTGTGCCCATCAGGCTGGCCGGCGTCGGATGCGCGATGATGTCCCGCATCGACACCGACATGCCCCGAGTCCGCAGCCGCTCCATGAGCGAGACCGCGAGGAGCGAGTGTCCGCCGAGTGCGAAGAAGTCGTCATCCACGCCGACCCGCTCCACGCCCAGCACCTCCGCGAAGGCTTCGCACACCGCCTCCTCGAACGCGCCGGCAGGACCCCGCCTCCATGTCGGCTCCGCGGCGGAGCCTGTGACATCGTCGGGTGCGGGCAGGGCGTTGCGGTCGAGTTTGCCGTTCACGGTGAGTGGCAGCTCGTCCACGACGACGACCGCCGAGGGAACCATGTGCTCCGGCAACCGACCCGCGACGAACTCCCGTACACCATCGACCGGTTCGCCCTCGTCGACAGGCACCACGTAGGCGACCAGGCGCTTGTCCCCCGGCGCGTCCTCCCGGGCGACCACCGCGGCCCGGCCGACACCGGGGTGTGCCGCCACGACCGCCCGCACCTCACCCGGCTCGATCCGGAACCCGCGGATCTTCACCTGCTCGTCGGCGCGACCGGCGAACTCCAGCCGGCCGTCCTCGGTCCACCGCACCCGGTCGCCGGTCCGGTACATCCGCTCGCCCGCGGAACCGAACGGGCACGCCACGAACCGCTCCGCGGTCAGCCCCGCACGCCCGAGATAGCCGCGCGCCAGCCCCGCACCCGACACATACAACTCACCCGCGGCACCCACCGGCACCGGCTCCAGCCGGCCGTCCAGCACGAACACCCGCGCGTTGGCCACGGGCCCGCCGATGTCCGCCGGTCCACCCGCGGCCAGCGGCCGCGACATCGTCGCGCACACCGTCGTCTCCGTCGGCCCGTACGCGTTCACGAACAGCCGGCCCACCGACCACCGCGCCACCAGCTCCTCGCCGAGCGCCTCACCCGCCGACACCAGCGCCGAAACCGGCGCCAGGTCCTCGGGTCCCAGCACGGCCAGCACCGCCGGCGGGAGAGTGGCATGCGTGACCCGGTGGCGCGTCACGACCTCCGCGAGGCCGCCGCCCGGCAGCAACTCCTCGGCCGGTGCCACCACCAGACAGGCGCCCGTGCCCAGCGCCATCACCAGCTCCCAGAGCGCCGCGTCGAAGCTGACGGATGCGAACTGCAGCACGCGGCTGGCCCCGTCCACCGCGAACCGCTCGACCTGTGCCGCCACCAGACTCGCCACGCCCGCGTGCGAGACCGCCACGCCCTTGGGCCGGCCGGTCGAGCCCGACGTATAGATCACGTACGCCAACTGCACTGGTGACACGGTGACTGGGGGAGTCGAGTCGGGCTGGGCAGCCAGCCCGGCCACCGTCAGCGGATCATCGATGGCGATCGCCCTGACCCGGCCCACCGGCAGTTCGTCGAGGCCCTCCTCCAGACCCAACAGCAGCGAGGCCCGACTGTCGGTCAGCATGTAGGTCAGCCGCTCGGCCGGGTACGCGGGGTCCAGCGGCAGATAGGCGGCGCCCGCCTTCCACACGCCCAGGATCGACGCCACCAGCTCCACACCGCGAGGCAGGCACAACCCCACCAACGACTCCGACCCCACACCCTGCGCCCGCAGGTAGTGCGCGAGCCGGTTCGCCCGCGCGTCCAGCTCCGCGTACGACACCTCAACCCCGTCACCCACCACGGCGAGCGCCTCCGGCGTCCGCGCCACCTGCGCCTCGAACAACCCCGCCGCCGACAGGCCCGACACCTCCACAGCGGTCCGGTTCCACTCCCCCACCACCCGCCGCCGCTCCACCGCACCCAGCACGTCGACCGCCGCGAGGGGCGTTTCCGGGGCGTCCCGCAGAGCGGCCACCAGCCTCTCCAAAGACGTGTGCAGCAGCTGGCACACGCCTGTGGGGTCAACCGCGGCCGCCTGGACGTTCACCGTGAACTCGGTGCCCCGGTCGTCGATCGCGACGCTCAAGGGGTAGTTGGTGTTGTCCTGAATGTGGACCGTGCGCATGCCTTCGAGCGCAACTCCGACGTCCTGACCGGCCGGTGCCGCGCCCCGCGCGCTGTGCCGGTAATTGAAGATCGAGGTGAACAGCGGACTGCCACCCGGCACCCCACTGGCCTGCTGTGCCAGGGCCAGCGGCGCGTGTTCATGCACCAGGAGTTCCGCCAACTGCTCGCGCAGGCCGGACAGGGATTCGCCGACACCGGCCGCGCCGACCCGCACCCGTACGGGCAAGGTGTTGAGGAACAGCCCCGGCACCCGGTCCGAACCGATGCCGGCGTTCATGCGCCCGAACAGCACCGTGCCGAACACGACGTCGTCCCGGTCGCTGACCGCCGCCAGCACCCGCGACCACGCCAGGTGGAAGACCGTGGCCGCACTCACCCCGAGGGATCGCGCCACCTCCCGCACGGCAACGCCCAGTTCGTGCTCCACGACCAGATGCCCGCGCTCCACCCCGGCACCGTCGCCGTGAATGTCCAGCAGCCCGTACGGGGCCGTGGTCTCCGTCACGTCACCCAGCAGCCCGGCGAAGTACCGCTCGTGCTCCTCACGCGGCATCCCGAACCTGGCCTGTGCCACGAAGTTGCGGAACGGCAGTGGCTCGGGGAGCGCATCCTGTCGGCCGGACAAGAAGGCGCTCAGCTCCCGGAGCATGACGTCCTGCGTCGTGTGGTCCTGGATGAGGTGGTGGATACGCACCATCGCCAGCCACCGGTCGCCGCCGGGCTCAGCCGCGACGTGTACGCGCAGCAGCGGCGCCCGGCCGATGTCCATCCGCTCGGTGCCCCTCGCAAGCAACTGCCGTTTCGTTTCCGGTCCTTGAGGGTCGAGCTCCGTCTCCTCGACCAGCAGGTCGGCGTGGCGGGCGACCACCTGCACGGGTTCGCGCAGCCCCTCCCACACGATCAACGTGCGGTAGATGTCGTGCCGGGCGATGACCTGTCGCAGCGCGCCGAGGAACGCATCCAGCCGGGTACGCGAGTCGAAGCCCACGATGGTCGGGGACGCATAGACGTCAGTACTGTCAGTGTTCTGCATCAGGTAGTGGAAGAAGATGCCCTCCTGGAGCGGCGCCAGGGGGTAGACGTCGGCGACGTTGGCCGCGCCGCCCGGCACCGCCGCGACGATCCGCTCGATCTCCTGCTCGCTCAGCTCGACGAGCGGGAGCATGTCCGGCGTGATCTCCGTGGCACCCTCGGGGACGGCGTTCGCCGGCACCACCACGTCGTCCGGGGCCGTCTCCGCGGCCAGCCCGGCCGGGGTCGGCGTCTGGAACAGCGCCCGGACCGAGACCGAGACCCCTCGCGCCCGCAACCGTTCCACCAGGGACACCGCCAGCAGCGAGTGCCCGCCCAACACGAAGAAGTCGTCGTCGACCCCGACGGACGGAACACCGAGCACCTCGGCGAACGCGGCGCACAGAATCTCCTCCTGCACACTCGCCGGGCCCCGGCCCCCACCGGTGGCGGCCGCCGCGTAGTCCGGCGTCGGCAAGGCCTTGCGATCCAACTTGCCGTTGCCGGTGAGCGGCAGCGCATCGAGGACCACCACGGCCGAGGGCACCATGTGCTCCGGCAACCGAGTGGCGGCGACTTCCCTCAAGGCAGTGGGCAGTTCGCCGTCCGGATCGTCGGAGTCGGCCGCGACGACGTAGGCGACCAGGCGGGTATCGCCCGGGACATCCTCGCGGGCGACGACCGCTGCGCGCGCCACCTCGGCATGGGCGGCAAGCGCCGCCTCCACCTCACTCGGCTCGACCCGGAAGCCACGGATCTTGACCTGGTCGTCGGCCCGGCCCGCGAACACCAACCGACCGTCCGCCGTCCACCGCGCCCAGTCTCCCGTCCGGTACATCCGCTCACCCACCGAACCGCCGAACGGGCACGCCACGAACCGCTCCGCCGTCGGTCCGGCCCGATCCACATAGCCGCGCGCCAACTGGGCTCCAGCGGCATAGAGTTCACCGGTCACGCCCGGCGCGACCGGGTTCAGCGCGTTGTCCAGGACATAGAGACGGGTGTTGGCCACGGGCGTGCCGACCGGCACCACCCCGGACGCCACCACCTCCTCGGTGAGACGGGCGGTCGCGACACCGATCGTCGTCTCGGTCGGGCCGTAGTGGTTGAACACTTCCCGGTCCCCGGCCGCCGCCAGCAGCTCCGCCACCAGGGCGGGCGAGGCCGCCTCACCACCCAGCACCAGCGACTTGGCGGGCAGCACCGCGGCCGCACCCAACGCCGCCACATGCGACGGCACCGCCTTCAGGAAATCAATCCCGTGCTCGGCCAGATACGCCGACACCACCACCGGGTCGGTGACCGCCTCCTCGTCCAGGACATGCAGCTCACCACCCGTCGTCAGACTCGCGAACACCACCGTGTTACCCAGATCCGTCGCCTGCCCCTGCAACACCGCATACCGGCCACCCGACACACCCAACCCCACCCGACCCGGCACCGACGACACATAATTCGCCAGCGCCCCATGCGAAACCGCCACCCCCTTCGGCACACCGGTCGAACCCGACGTATAGATCACATACGCCACCTGACCCTTGTCCACGGGCACTTCGGGAGCCGTATCCGGCGCAGCCGCAAGCTGCATCGCGGTCAGTACACCGTCCACCGCCACCAACCGATACCTGCCCGCCGGCAAGTCCTCCAGGATCTCCTCCGTCGTCAGCGTCAACACCGCACGACTGTCCTGGAGTTGATGAGCTATACGTTCCGTCGGCTGCGTCGCGTCCACCGGCAGATACGCGGCCCCCGCCTTCCACACGGCGAGTATGCCCGCGACGGTCTCCACCCCGCGCGGCAGGCACAGCCCCACCACCGACTCCGCGCCCACACCCTGCGCCACCAGATAGTGCGCCAGCCGATTCGCCCGCGCATCAAGCTCGCGATACGTCACCGACTCCCCGCCGCACACAACCGCCACCGACTCCGGGGAACGCACCACCTGAGCCGCGAACAACCCAGGCACAATCGCGGGTCCAACCTCGACCGCCGTGTCGTTCCACCCCTCCAACACCAGACGCCGCTCACCCGCATCCAGCACATCCACCGCACTCACCCGCACCGACGGATCCTCCACCAGCGCCGACAACACACGGACCAAGGAGTCCGCGCACCGCTCCACCGTGGCCGCGTCGAAGAGGTCCGCCGCTCCGGTGACCATTCCGCCGAGTCCGGCGGGGGCGCCCTGTTCGTCGAACACCTCCCCCACGGCCACCGCCAGGTCGAACTTCGCCGCCACCTGGCCGATGGGCATCCCGCTCACCTGGAGACCGGAGAGCGCGGGCGCCGATTCGGGGTCCGCGCCCGCCATCGAGACGGTGTCCTGGAAGGTGAGCATGACCTGGTACAGGGGCTGGCGGGCCAGGGAACGGGTCGGAGCCAGTTCCTCCACCAGCTTCTCGAACGGCACGTCCTGGTGCGCGAACGCGCGCAGTCCCGTCTCCCGCACCTGGTCCAGAAGTTCGGTGAACGTCGGGTCGCCGGACAGGTCGGTACGGATCACCAGGGTGTTGACGAAGCACCCCACCAGATCGTCGAGTGCCTCGTCGGTACGGCCCGCCACCGCGGTCCCGATCGGGATGTCGGCGCCGGAGCCGAGACGGGACAATGTCGCCGCCAGCCCGGCCTGCAGCAGCATGAACAGGGTCACCCCTCGCTCCCTCGCCAGATCGAGGAGGCGGGCGTGCAGTGCGGCCGGGACGGTCAGCCTCACCGGGTGACCCCGATGCGAAGGGACGGCGGGACGCGGCCGGTCGATGGGAAGGGGCACCTCCTCGGGGGATCCGGCCAGTTCGTCGCTCCAATACGCCACCTGTCGGGACAGCCGGCTCTCGGGATCGTCCTCCGCGCCGAGCAGTTCGCGCTGCCACAGGGCGTAGTCCGCGTACTGCACGGGCAGCGGAGTCCACCGCGGGGCGCGTCCCGCGAGCCGTGCCTCGTACGCGAGGGAGACGTCCCGGCCGAGCGGCCCCAGCGACCAGCCGTCGCCGGCGATGTGGTGGACGACGACCACGAGAACGTGCTCATCGGGGCCCACGGTGATCAGCGTGGCGCGGATCGGCACCTCGGCGGCGAGGTCGAAGGCGTACCCGGTCGCCGCCGCGACAGCCGGTGCGCGGCCGGCCGGGGCGTCGGCCGCGGTCAGGTCGATCACCTGGAGTTCCCAGGTGAGTTCAGAGGGTTCGAGGATCTTCTGGAACGGTTCGCCATCCGCGGTGGTGATCACCGTACGCAGCACCTCGTGCCGCCCCATGACGTCCCGCATCGCCAGGCCGAGGGCTTCCCGGTCCACCTGGCCGGAGACCCGCAACACCGTCGGGAGGTTGTAGGTGGGACTCGGGCCCTCGAGCTGTCCGATGAACCACAGCCTGCGCTGGGCGTACGACAGCGGCACCCGCTCGGGGCGCGCGCCGGCCACCAGCGCGGGACGGGCGTCGTCCGCGTCCGTGAGGCGGGTGGCGAGCCCGGCCGCCGTCGGTGTCTCGAACAGTGCCCGCAGGGGCAGTTCCGCGCCGAAGACCGTCCTGATCCGGCTGAGCAGCCGGGTCGCGAGCAGAGAGTGCCCACCGAGCGCGAAGAAGTCGTCGTCCACGCCGACCGACGGCACGCCGAGCACCTCGGCGAAGGCGGCGCACAGGATCTCCTGCTGGAGGGTGGAGGGACCGCGGCCCGCGCCCGCCGAGGCGGCGTAGTCCGGCGCGGGCAGCGCCCGCCCGTCCAGCTTTCCGTTGACCGTCATGGGCAGCGCGTCCAGCACGACGACGGCCGACGGAACCATGTACCGCGGGAGCCGGTCCGCGGCGAACCTGCGCACCGTCTCGGCGAGTTCGGACACTTCCGCGCCGTCCGCGGGGACGACGTACGCGACCAGGCGCAGTTCTCCCGAGGTGTCGTCGCTGCGGGCCAGTACGGCGGCCTGCGCCACGGCGGGGTGTTCCGCGAGGACCGTCTGTACTTCTCCGGGTTCGATGCGGAAGCCGCGGATCTTCACCTGGTCGTCCGCGCGGCCCAGGTACTCGATGCGGCCGGCCTCGTCCCAGCGGACCAGATCGCCCGTGCGGTACATCCGTGCGCCAGGTTCGAAGGGGCAGGCCACGAACCGCTCGCCGGTCTGGGCCGCTCGTCGCAGGTAGCCGCGGGCCAGGCCCGCACCCGCCAGGTAGAGCTCGCCGACCGTGCCGGCGCCGACGGGGGTCAGCCCGCCGTCCAGGACGTACGCCCGTGTGTTCGCGACGGGCCGGCCCACCAGTGGCCGCGCGCTCTCCGCCGCGTCGAACCAGAGGGCGTCGACGCTGAACTCCGTGGGCCCGTACAGGTTGACGCACCGGGTGCCCGCGGTCTCGCGGATACGCTGCCACAGCGCCGCTCCGGCCGCCTCCCCACCGAGAAGGAGCACGCTGGGCCGGTGCGCCGACCCTGCCAACAGTTGCTGCTCCAACAGCAGTTCGGCGTATGTCGGGGTCAGGTCCATGACGTCGACGCGGGCCGTGGAGACGTACTCGATCAGGGCGGTCGCGTCCCGGCGCACATCGTCCGGGACCACGTGCAGCTCGTGTCCGGCCACCATCCACAGCAGCCCTTCCCACGAGGTGTCGAAGGAGAGGGAGGCCGTCAGCGCCACGCGCATCCGGCGGACGCCCCGCGCGATCACGTGCGCGCGGTGGAAGGCGTAGAGGTTGTGCAGACCCGAGTGCGGGATCACCACGCCCTTGGGGCGCCCGGTGGAGCCGGAGGTGTAGATGACGTATGCCGCGTGCTCCGCCCCGGGTGTCGTCCTCTCGTCGTCGCCCAAGGAGCCGGGCGGCAACGCGTCCAGCTCCGCGGCGGTGGCGGGAGCGTCCAGGTGCAGCACCTGGGCGGCCGACCGGGCCGCGGCCGCGGCCGTGCTCGCGTCGGCGAGGACCGCCACGGGTGCCGCGTCCTCGAGGACGGAGGCCACGCGGTCTGCCGGATGGTCCGGGTCCACCGGCAGATAGGCGCCACCCGCCTTGAGGATCGCGAGGAGCGCCACCACGGACGCCACGCCGCGCTCCAGGAGCACCGCGACCACCGATTCCGGGCCCACACCGCGGCGGACGAGCAGCCTCGCGAGGCGGTTGGCGCGTGTGTCCAGCTCGGCGTACGTCAGCTCGATGCCCGCACCCACCGCGGCGACGGCGTCCGGGGTCCGGGCCGCCTGCTCCTCGAACTCCTCGGTGAGGGTCCGGTCGGGCACGTCGAGGCCGGAGTCGTTCCACTCGACGAGGACACGCGACCGCACGGCCTCGTCGAGCGTCTCCACCGCGCCGAGCGGGAGGTCCGGGCCGCCGTCGAGGGCTTCCTCCAGTGCGCCGACCAGGTTCTGTACGGCGGTACGCAGGAGGGTGCCCACCACCTCCGGGTCGATCGGGTCGAGCGCCTCCACGGACAGGCCGATGCCCGCTCCGTCGTCGTCCACCGAGACCGAGAGCGGGAAGTTGTCGCGCTCCTGTGAGAACAGGGTCCTGATGCCGTCGAGGCGACCGGCCCGCCGGCCCGTGTCAGCGCCCACGTCCGGTATGCGACCGGTGTTGTGACGGTAGTTGAGCAACGAGGTGAACAGGGGCGTGTCGCCCGGTACACCGCTGGCTCGCTGAGCCAGGGCCAGCGATGCGTGCTCGTGCTCAAGAAGGTTCGCCAGCTGCCGACGCATCGTGTCGACCGCCTCCTTGGCACCGGTGCCCGCAACGCGTACCCGTACTGGAAGCGTGTTCATGAAGGGTCCGGGAACCCGATCGGACCCGGCCCCGGCGTTCATCCGCCCGAACAGCACCGTGCCGAACACGACGTCGTCCCGCCCCGACACGGCGGCCAGGACCCGGGCCCACGCCACGTGCAGCACCGTCGCGGGGCTCACACCCAGGCGGCGGGCCGTCTCGCGCAGCCGTCCGGACACCGCCGGCGCCAGGTCCACCACGGCTCGGACCGTGTCCGCGCCGTCCCCGCGCACGTCCGTCAGGCCGTACGGCGTCGTCGGTTCCGTGACGTCGCCGAGGAGTTCGGTGAAGAACCGCTCGTGTTCTCCGTCGTCGTTCGTGGCGCGCGCGTGCGCCACGAAGTCGCGGAACGGCAGCGGCTCGGGCAGTTCGTCGCCCCGTCCGGCGAGGAACAGCCACACCTCGCCGAGGATCACGTCGAGCGCGGTGTGGTCCTGCACCATGTGGTGCATGCGCAGCAGGCCGAGGTGCCGCCCGTCGGGCAGCGCCGCGGTGTGCAGGCTGACCAGCGGTGCCCGCCCCAGGTCCATCGACAGACCGACGGCCGCCGTCAGCTCCCGTGCCGGGTCGGCGCTCTGCGGGTCCACGGCGACTTCCTCGACGGGGATCACGGCGCGCCGCCACACCACCTGCACGGGTTCGCGCAGGCCTTCCCAGAGGACCGCGGTGCGCAGTACGTCGTGCCGGTCCACCACGTGTTGCAGCGCCGTGGCGAAACCGTCCAGGCGCTGCCGCGAGTCGAATTCGAGAACCGTGGGTACGACGTACGCGTCCTCGCCGCCGTCCGCGAGGAGGTGGTGGAAGAGGAAGCCTTCCTGGAGCGGCGCGAGGGGATAGACGTCCGCGACATTGGCGGCGCCGCCGTCCACGTCCGCCACGATCCGGGCGATCTCGGAGGCGTTCAGGTCCACGAGCGGGAGCATGTCCGGGGTGAGCTCCCGGGCGTCCGCGGGTATCGCGTTGCGGGGCACCACCACCGTTTCGGGCCCCGTCGCAGCGGCGAGTCCGGCCGGTGTCGGGGTCTGGAACAGCGCCCGTACCGAGATCGCAACCCCGCGCACGCGGAGCCGTTCCACCAGTGTCACGGCGAGGAGCGAGTGACCGCCGAGCGCGAAGAAGTCGTCGTCCACGCCGACCGACGGCACACCGAGCACCTCGGCGAAGACGGCACAAAGGATCTCCTCGCGGACCGTGGCCGGCCCCCGGCCCGTGCCCGCCGTCGCGGGGAAGTCCGGTGCGGGCAGCGCTGCGCGGTCCAGCTTCCCGTTCTCCGTGAGCGGCAGTGCGTCGAGGGTGACGACCGCCGAGGGCATCATGTATCCGGGCAGCCGCTCACTCGCGTGCTTCCTCAGCTCACCGGCCAGTTCGTCCGCGGCACGTTCGGGTCCGGCCGGCACGACATAGGCGACGAGCCGCGTGTCCCCGGCCGCGTCCGCGCGAGCCACCACGGCCGCGTGTGCCACGGCCGGGTGCACGGCCAGGGCCTCGGCGACCTCAGCCGGCTCGATCCGGAACCCGCGGATCTTGACCTGGTCGTCGGCCCGGCCGGCGAACGCCAGCTGCCCGTCCGCGGTCCAGCGGGCGCGGTCGCCGGTGCGGTACATCCGCTCCCCGGCCGAGCCGTACGGGCAGGCCACGAACCGTTCGGCGGTCAGGCCCGCGCGCCCCGCATAGCCCTGAGCGAGGCCGGCGCCCGCCAGATAGAGCTCGCCCGCCACCCCCACCGGCACGGGCGCCAGACGGTCGTCGAGCACGTAGACGCGCGTGTTCGCGATCGGCGCGCCCATCGGGACCACCGGCCCCCTGCCGGGGACGACGACCCCGGTGGTGATCATCACCGTGGCCTCGGTCGGACCATATGTGTTGACGAGGCGCCGGTCCCGCGCCCACGCGTCTGCCTGCCGGGCACTGATCGGCTCGGCGCCGACGAGGATGGTGGAGAGCTCCGGCAGATCCCCCGGTTCGAGCACCCCGAGCAGCGAGGGCACCACGCTGGCCGACCGCACGCCCGCCGTGCGGATCAGGTCCACCAGCAGCTCCGGCTCCGCCCGCTCGGCGGATCCCGCCACCACCAGCGTGCCGCCGGCCGCCAGCGTCGCGGCCACGTCGAGGACGGACGCGTCGAAGCTGAACGACGCGAACTGCAGCACGGGGACGCGGGGACCCGCGCCGAGCACCGGGCCCAGCGCCAGCGCCATGTTCGCCAACGACGCGTGCGAGACCGCCACGCCCTTCGGCCGGCCCGTCGAACCCGATGTGTGGATCACATACGCCAACTGTTGGGGATGCTGGAAGACTCGGGGAGCCGTCACCGGTGCCTCGCGCAGTTCGGCAAGGATTTCCGGCGCGTCGAGAGCCACCTTCCGCGGCGCGCTCAGTCCGTCGGCCGACCCGCCGGTACCGACGAGAATGTCGGACCCGGCGTCGGCGAGCATGAACTCCAGTCGCTCGACGGGGTAATCGGGGTCCAGCGGCAGATAGGCGGCCTGCGTCTTCCACACTCCGAGAAGCGCGACGATCATGTCCACCCCGCGTGGCAGGCAGAGCCCCACCGCACTGCCCGAGCCGGCTCCGCGGGCGATCAGCAGATGCGCGAGGCGGTTCGACCGCTGCTCCAGCTCCGCGTACGACAGTGCGCTCCCGTCGCACACCACGGCCACGGCCGCGGGGTCCTCGGCCGCACGTCGCGCGATCAGCTCGGGCACCAGCGTCTCGGGCAGCGCGACCGCGGTGTCGTTCCAGCCTTCGAGCACCTGCCGGCGCTCCTCGGCGCCGAGCACGTCCACCCGGCTCAGCGGCAGTCCGGGATCACCGACCAGCAGCGACAGGACGTGCGTCCAGCGCCGGGCGAGCCGCGCCACGGACTCCTCGTCGAACAGATCGGCCGCGCCCACCACCACTCCGCGCAGCCCGGCGGGAGCTCCCTCCTCGTCGAACACCTCGGTGGCGTTGACCTCCAGGTCGAACTTCACCGCGCCCGACGGCGTTCCCGCTCCGCCGGGCAGTCCGCCGGTGCGCACACCGGGCAGTTCCAGGGTCACCTGAGCGTTGTTCTGCAGGGTGAGCATCACCTGGAACAGCGGATGGCGCGACAAGGAGCGAACGGGGGCGAGTTCCTCCACCAGTCGCTCGAACGACACGTCCTGGTGTGCGTACGCCCCCAGGTCGGCCTCCCGCACCCGGGAGAGCATCTCGGCGAACGTGGGGTCGCCCGACAGGTCGGCGCGCATGACGAGGGTGTTGACGAAGAACCCGACGAGACCGTCCAGCGCTTCGTCGGTGCGGCCCGCGGCCGCCGAACCGATCGGGATGTCCGTGCCGGCACCGAGCCGCGACAGCAGCACGGCGAGCGCCGCCTGCAGCGCCATGAACGGTGTCACTCCCTGCGCCCGCGCCAACTCCAGCAGTCGTGCGTGCAGTTCGGGTGACAGCTCCAGCGGCACTTCATGCCCGCGGTGGGAGGCGACCGCCGGACGGGGCCGGTCGAAGGGGAGCTCCAGTTCTTCCGGCAGGCCGGACAGCGTCTCACGCCAGTAGTCGGCCTGAGCACCGAGAAGGCTGTCCGGGTCGTCCGGAGCACCGAGCAGCTCCCGCTGCCACAGGGTGTAGTCCGCGTACTGGACCGGCAGCGGATCCCACTGCGGGGTCCGGGCCGCGAGCCGTGCCGTATAGGCGGTCGCCAGGTCACGCGCCAGCGGTGCGGTGGACCAGCCGTCTCCGGCGATGTGGTGCACGAGGAGTACCAGCACGTGCTCCTGCGGGCCCACCTCGAAGAGCGTGGCACGCAGCGGAATCTCCGCGGCCAGGTCGAAGCCGTGGTCCAGCGCATCGGCCACCGCGGTCGCGAGGCCGTCCGGTGTCACCTCGACGGTGCTCAGGGCGAATCCGCATCCGGCAACCGGCAGGATCAGCTGGCAGGGCTGCCCGTCGACCGCGGGGAACACCGTACGCAGCACTTCGTGGCGCCCGATCACGTCCCGCAGCGCCGTTTCCAGCACCGCGGCGTCCACTCCGCCCGAGAGCCGCAGTGTCATCGGGATGTTGTAGGTCGGGCTCGGTCCCTCCAACTGGGACAGGAACCACAGTCGTTGCTGCGCGTACGACAGGGGAAGCCGCTCGGGACGCTCCATGGGCGCGAGGACGGCCCGCCCCTGGGCGGCCTGGCTGAGGTGGGCGGCGAGCTGGGCCGGTGTCGGCGCGTCGAACAGGACCCGGATGGGCAACTCGACCCCGAGTACCGCCCGGACCCGGCTGACCAGACGCGTGGCCAGCAGAGAATGCCCGCCCAACGCGAAGAAATCGTCGTCAACCCCGACCGAGGACAAACCAAGAACATG
>NZ_JBIRFY010000025.1:52688-57449 GCF_044327745.1 Streptomyces sp. NPDC018026 | reverse complement strand
CCGCCCGAGGCGAACACCTGCCCCAGCGCCGTCACCGCCGTCACATCCTCCGCCCGGTCCTTGCGCAGCACCGGCGCGAACACCACCTCGTCCGCCCCCGTGCCGAGGGCGTCCAGGGTCTGGCGGGCCAGGCCCGTCAGCACCGGGTCGGGTCCGCACTCCACGAACCGCACCACACCCAGCTCACGCAGGGCACCAACCCCGTCCGCGAACCGCACCGGCTCGCGCACATGCCGCACCCAATACCCCGGATCCGTCAACTCCCCCGCACCCGCCACAGCACCCGACACATTCGAAACCACAGGCACAGTCGGCTCCGCATACGACAGCGACGCCACGACCGTACGGAACTCGTCCAGCATCGGCTCCATCAGCGGGGAGTGGAAGGCGTGCGAGACCCGCAGCCGGCTCACCCTCCGCCCCAGACCCGTGAAGTGCTCACCCACCGTCTCCACGCCGGTCTCGGTGCCGGAGACGACCACGGACGTGGGCCCGTTGACCGCGGCGATCCCCACCCCTTCGGGCAGCACCGGCACAACCTCGTCCTCGGTGGCCTCCACGGCCAGCATCGCCCCACCCTGCGGCAGCGCATCCATCATCCGGCCCCGTGCCGCGACCAGCGTCGCCGCGTCCTCCAGCGACAGGACTCCGGCCACGTGCGCGGCGGTCACCTCGCCGATCGAATGCCCCGCCACCACATCCGGGCGCACACCCCACGACTCCACCAGCCGGAACAACGCCGACTCCACGGCGAAGAGCCCGGCCTGTGCGAACACGGTCCGGTTCAGCAGCTCCGCGTCCTCGCCCCACACCACCTCACGCAACGACCGGCCCAGCAGACCGTCCAGCTGCTCGCATGCCGCGTCGAAGGCCGACGCGAACACCGGGAAGGCGTCATACAGCTCCCGGCCCATGCCCAGCCGCTGACTGCCCTGACCGGTGAACACCACCGCGGTCCGGCCCCCGGGACGGGCCCGCACCACCGAGCCCTCTACCCCGGCCAGGGCGCTCAGCAGCTCGTCACGGTCCCGGCCCACCACCACCGCACGCCGCTCCAACGCAGCCCGCGACGACACCAACGACAACCCCACATCCACCGGCGACAACTCCGGCCGCTCACCCACCCACCCGGCCAGCCGCTCCGCCTGCGCCACCACCGCAGGCACCCCACGCCCCGACACCACCCACGGCACCGCCGACGACCCCACCGGAGCACCCAGAGTCTCCGCCTCCACCGGTTCCACCGCCGACGGCTCCTCCACGATCACATGCGCGTTCGTCCCACTGATCCCGAAGGACGACACACCCGCACGCCGCGGCCGCCCCTCCTCCGCCGCAGGCCACTCCCGCGCCTCCGTCAACAGCTCCACAGCACCCGCGTCCCAGTCCACCTTGGACGAAGGCTGGTCGGAGTACAGGGACTTGGGCATCGTCTCGTGACGCATCGCCATGATCATCTTGATGATGCCCGCGACGCCCGCCGCCGCCTGCGTGTGACCGATGTTGGACTTGATGGAGCCCAGCCACAGCGGCTGGTCCTCGGGACGGTCCTGGCCGTAGGTGGCCAGCAGCGCCTGCGCCTCGATCGGGTCGCCCAGCGTCGTACCCGTACCGTGCGCCTCGATCAGGTCCACGTCGCCCGACGTCAGCCCCGCCCCGGCCAGTGCCTGGCGGATGACCCGCTGCTGCGAGGGCCCGTTCGGGGCGGTCAGGCCGTTGCTGGCGCCGTCCTGGTTGATGGCGCTGCCGCGCACCACGGCCAGCACCGGGTGACCGTTGCGGCGCGCGTCCGACAGGCGCTCCACCAGCAGCATGCCCACGCCCTCACCCCAGCCGACGCCGTCGGCCGACTCGGAGAAGGACTTGCACCGGCCGTCCTTGGAGAGGCCGCGCTGGCGGCTGAACTCCACGAAGACCTCGGGCGTCGACATCACGGCGACGCCGCCGACGAGCGCCAGGGAGCACTCGCCGGACCGCAGGGCGTGCGCGGCCAGGTGCAGGGCGACCAGCGACGAGGAGCATGCCGTGTCGACGGAGACCGCGGGGCCCTCAAGGCCGAGGGTGTAGGCGATCCGACCGGAGGTGATGGAGCCGGCGGCGCTGCTGTAGGGGTAGTCGTGGTACATGGTTCCGGCGAACACGCCGGTCGCGCTCCCCGCCAGGGTCAGCGGGTCGATGCCGGCGCGTTCGAGGGCCTCCCACGCGGTCTCCAGGAGCAGGCGCTGCTGCGGGTCCATGACCAGCGCCTCGTTCGGGCTGATACCGAAGAAGTCGGGGTCGAAGTCCGCCGCGTGGTGCAGGAATCCGCCTTCGCGCGCGTACGTCTTGCCTTCGTGCCCGGGCTCGGGGTCGTACACCCCGGCGTCCCAGCCGCGGTCTGCGGGGAACTCCGACACGGCGTCCACCCCGTCCGACACCAGCCGCCACAGGTCCTCGGGCGAGGCCACGCCACCCGGGAAACGGCACGCCATCCCCACGATCGCGATCGGTTCGCGCATCGCGGCCGACAACTTCCGGTTCTGCCCGCGCAGTCGCTCCGCTTCCTTGAGGGATGTCCGAAGTGCCTCGACAAGCCGCTGGTCGGAGTTTGCCATCTCGGTTTTCCCACTTCCCGTGTCACATGGTGAATATCTGGACAGGCGTCGAAGCGCCGACGGGGCCGGATGCTGCGACGCGGTTGCCGGATCGGAACGGCCCGGCAGTCGTCCCGGGAACAATCCGGCTGCCGTAACGGAAACCGGGCGGGCATGCGTGCGGGGCGCCCGGTGGTGCGGGCCCGCGTGGGGGAACGGCGCTGCTCAGCCCACGGTAGGGCAGTGACGTGCGGACGTACCCCCTAAGAAGCCCCTTAAGAAGTCCTGGCCGTGAGCCCCTGATGAGGCCCGGTCGGACGAGGTGAGCGGTGCGAGCCGGGCCTTTCCGGGCCCCTAAAGTCGTCATTCCGCGCATGAATAGGGGGACGGCTCCCGCCTGTTGACGGCATCGAGACGGTACAAAGAATTCCGAGTCGGCGTATGGCGCGCTCCCAGGGCACTCCGGAGTTCCGGGTGTCCTCCGCGTCTTTTCGGCAGCCCTTCGACTGCCCCGGGCCCGTGTGCCGGTCCGCCGTCCGTCATGTCACTACAGCAGACCGTCTGGAGGGCCCCATGGGCCGGGTAGAAGGCAAGGTCGTCGTCATCACGGGTGCGGCACGCGGGCAAGGGCGCAGCCACGCCGTGCGGCTGGCCGAGGAAGGCGCCGACATCATCGCGATCGACATCGGCGAGGACATCGAGGTCGTCGAGTACCCGCTCGGCACGGCCGAGGAACTGGCGGAGACGGCCCGCCTGGTCGAGAAGACCGGCCGCAGGGTGGTCACCAAGCTGGCCGACACCCGGGATCGTGCGGCGCTGCGCCGGGCGATCGACGAGGGTGTCGCCGAGCTGGGCCGGCTCGACGTGGTCGTGGCGAACGCCGCGATCGGTCCCGTCGGTGCCGACCGTCCGCTGACCGCGTTCGCCGAGGCCGTCGACGTCAACCTCAGCGGCACACTCAACACGGTGCACGCCGCCCTGCCGCATCTGGAGGAGGGCGCCTCCATCATCCTGATCGGTTCCGCGGCCGCGTTCTTCGCGTCCTACGGCAGCGACCCGGGCGGCATGGGCCCGGGCGGCATCGGCTACGCCTTCACCAAGCAGATGCTCGGTCACTACGTCAACTGGTTCGCTCCCTTCCTGGCCCCCCGGGGCCTGCGGATCAACGTGGTGCACCCGACCAACGTCAACACGCCGATGCTGCACAACGAGGCGATGTACAAGGTGTTCCGCCCCGACCTGGAGCACCCGGTGGCGCAGGACGCCGAGCCGGGCTTCTCGATGGTGCAGGCCCAGCCCATTCCCTACGTGGAACCGATCGACGTCTCGCACGCGGTGGCCTATCTCGCGTCCGACGAGTCCCGCTACGTCACCGGCACCCAGATGCGGGTCGACGGCGGGGCAGTGGTCAAGAACGGCAAGTGAGGCGTGCCTTCACCACACCGCCGTTGCCCCGGTGAGCGGGGGAGCGGCGGTGACCCCGATCCGGGCACCGACGGAAGGAATCCGGATGACGCAAGCCGTCCCGAGTCCGGCAGCCGCGGCAGCTTCCCTTGAGGAAGTGTCGACTGAGGAAGTGTCGACGCGGTTCCGGGAGGCCATGGCCTCGTACCCGAGTGGCGTGACCATCGTGACCACCACCGACGACCAGGGTGTGTGGCGCGGGTTCACCGCCACGTCGTTCTGCTCGCTGTCCGCGGACCCGCCGATGGTCCTGGTGTGCCTGGCGCACTCCGCCCAGTGCCACGCGGCCTTCGACAAGGCCGAGTCGTGGGTGATCCAGGTGGTGCCGCACCGGCACGCGGACCTGGCCACGCGGTTCGCGACGAGAGGCGCGGACAAGTTCGGCCGCAGCGACTTCGCGCCCAACTCGGACGGCCACCCCGTGATGGAGGAGGCCGCCGCGGTGCTGGAGTGCGAGGCGCACGTCCGTCACGACGTCGCCGACCACACGATCCTGATCGGCCGGGTGCGCGACGTCCGGCTGCGTGACGACGCTCCGGCGGTGTACTTCCGCCGGGGCTTCCACAGCCTGGCGCACTGACCGTTGCCCGCCGCGCGGTGAACGGCCAAGGGCTGGTGGTGGGGGGGGGGGCCGGGGGGGGGGCCGCCCCCCCCCCCCCCCCGCATCGATGGGCCGCGCCCGCGGGGGGGGGCGGGGGGGGGGTTTGGGGCGCCCCCCCCCCCG
>NZ_JBIRFY010000025.1:0-52678 GCF_044327745.1 Streptomyces sp. NPDC018026 | reverse complement strand
GGGGGCGGGGGCGGGGGGGCGCTCGTCTACCCCCTCCCCCACCCCCCCCGGGGGGGGGGGGGGCCCGGGCGGGGGGGGGGGGGGGGGGGGGGGGCGCGCCCCCCCCCCCCCCCCCCACCACCAGCCCTTCTTCAGTGCTCCGCGCGTTCGGTGTGCTCAGGAGGACTAGTGACTCGCCGCCACGGCCGGCGCCTCCGGCTGCCCCTCTGCCGGCTGGGCGTCGTGCGGCCTCAGCTTCGGCATGATGAGGGCGCACAGGCCCGACAGCGCGAAGGCGGCCACGGTGATCCACAGGGCCTTGATGACACCTTCGTTGAGGGAGTCGAAGGTCGGACGGTCGCCGGCCGTGTTGAAGAAGACGACGCCGCCGACGGCCACGCCGAGCGAGTAGCCGAGCTGCTGGAAGGTGGCGAAGGCACCGGAGGCGGCGCCGGCCGAGACGGCGGGGACCGTGCGCAGGGACTCGTCGAGGAGCGGCACGATCAGCAGGACCATGCCGGCGCCGGAGATGCCCAGAGCCAGGGCGAGGTCCCAGCCGGAGAGCGACGTGCCCTTGTCGTTGATGGTGTAGATCGCCCAGACGAAGGCGGCGGCCTGGATCAGACCACCGGCGAGGATGACGTACTTGCCGAACTTCTTGGCCAGCGGATCGCCGGCCGGGGAGATCACGATGGAACCGACGGACATGGCGAAGATCGTCAGACCGGTGGCCAGCGGGCTGAAGCCCAGCGCGGTCTGCAGGTAGTAGCCCAGGGAAAGGATGTAGCAGCCGTTGGCGGTCCAGAACAGGATCTGCACGACGAGGCCGCTGCTGAAGCCGTGGTTGGCGAACAGCTGCATGGGCAGCAGCGACGAGCCGTCGCGCCGCATCTTGGCCCGCTGCTGGAGGACGAACACCACCAGTGCGACCGGGGAGGCGCCCAGCATGACCCAGATCCAGGGGGCCCAGTCGGCCATCCGCCCGTCGATCAGGGGGAACTCCACGAGGAACACCGTGGTACTGGCCAGGACCACGCCGATCAGGTCGAGCTTCGGCGGGTTGTCGGAGCGGCTGTTCGGGACGAAGATGCTCGCCACCGCCAGCAGGACCACGCAGATGGGCACGTTGACCAGGAAGACCGAGCGCCAGCCGAGACCGAAGAGGTCGGCTTCCACCATCCAGCCGCCGGCGATCAGGCCGACGACGGAACCCAGGGCGCTCATGGCGCCGATCAGGCCGTAGATCTTGCCGCGCTCGGCGGGTTCGTACATGACCTGGACCGACGAGAGGACCTGGGGGACCATCACACCCGCGAAGCCACCCTGGACGACGCGTGCCGCCACCAGCATCGTCCCGGTGTCCGCGGAGGCCGCCCACAGAGAGGACAGGCCGAAGCCGGCCACGCCGATGAGGAACATGGTGCGGCGGCCGAAGATGTCACCCAGGCGGCCGCCGGTGATCAGCAGGACGGCGAAGGCCAGCAGATAGCCGGCCATGATCCACTCGAGGTGGGCGTCGGTCGCGTCGAGGTCCCGCTGGATGGACGGCAGGGCGACGTTGGTGATCGTGGTGTCGACCAGGTCGATGAACTGGGCGATGATCAGAACGGTAATCGCGATCGTCCGTTTCTTCATGACGGACTCTCCTCACTCAAGATGTCGGCGTGCGGGGCGCCGATGCCGACCCCACACGCCTGCTCACTTCATCGAGGACCACCACGACCGGGGGCCCCGGGTGTCTTAGCGGGTGGCGAGCTCCGCGAGCTCCAGGACGCCGGTCGACAGGCTGGCGGCGAACACCGGGCCCTGTGCGGCACCGACCTCGTCGGCCGGGGGACCGTCGAGCCGCATCGTGTGGCTGATCAGGGTGCCGCCGTCGTCCAGCGGGGTCAGCGTGCAGATCGACTGCGCGACCAGGCCGCCACCGGGCTGGGTCTCCATGGTGAAGCCCTTGCCCTCCTCCACCGAGACGAGGGTGAACGGCATGGCCGGCTGGCCCTCGTTGGTGACGGTGCCGGTGGTGCCGGTGGCGAACGGGCCCTGGCGGTCAACGGCGACCAGGTCCGGGTTCCAGGACGGCCACGTGGTCGGGTCCTCGTAGCGGCTCCACACGGCCTGGGGCGCTGCGGTGGTCTCGGCGGTCTTCGTGGTCTCCCACATGAAGCTGACTCCTCATCTGTTCTATACGTACTTACGCTTAAGACAAATGTACAGATGCCCTCGGGGGACCGCAACCGGTAGCGCGCATCCGGGTCAACTCCCGCGCCCGGCACGGAAAAAGAGCGGGTCCCGGCACCTGTGAGGTGCCGGGACCCGCTCGTGCTGTGAGCGCTCGCGATCCGGTCAGGCGGCCACCGCCTCGACCGCCGGCGTGCGCAGCCTGCGCCGCGCGGTGGCGGTGCTCGCCAGCATCGTCACGACGGTCGCGATGGCCACGATGGCCAGATAGATGGCCAGGGAGGTGTCGGGAATGACGTCCTCGGTCCTGGCCACGGTGAAGGGCAGCACCGTCGCCAGTGACGCGATCGTGCCGAACAGCACACCGGTGACGGCCAGCAGGACGCCCTCCGCGCCCACCATCCGCCGCACCTGGCGGGGCGTGGCACCGATGAGCCGCTGCTGGCCGAACTCCCGGCCGCGGTGGGTGGTGGCGGCGATCAGGACGTTCACCAGCATGATGCAGGCGAACAGCACGACCGTGCCGATGACCACGAAGTTCAGCGTCTCGATGTTGCGCTGCTCGTTGGTCTTGGTGATGCCCTCGGCCGTGGTGGCCGCGTTCTCGATCGCCTGCATGTAGAAGGTGCCGGTACCGATGCCGACGAACAGGATGATCGGCATGAGGACGGTGCCCAGCCGGTCGGCGCGGCGGCGCACGTTCTGCACGGTCAGGTAGCCGCTGACGCCGGCGAAGCGCTGCAGCGGGCCTCCGAGCAGGCCCGTCACCCCGCGGATGAGCAGGGGAGCCAGCAGCGCCAGTCCGATGGCGACGAGGATCGACGCCGAGCCGGCGGTCTGCATGATCTCCGCGGTCTTGCCGTGGTCCAGGACGATGGTGAGGACGCCCAGGTTGATGCCGCCCGCCATGAACAGCACCGCCGCGACGACCCTGATCCTGCCGAGCCGCCGCCTGCCGGTGGCCGCCGCGGCCACCGCCTCCGCGACCCGGGCCCGGGCCGTGCGGCGGGCCGCGAGCCAGGCCGCCAGGACGGCCGCGACCAGGGTGATGCCCACGCCCATGGCGAAGCCGATCGGCCCGAACCGGTAGGACACGGCGGGCAGCACCTGGTCGGTGTCGACGAGCACGTCCAGCAGGGCCTGCCCGGCGAACATCGCCCCCGGCACGGCGAGCAGTGAGGCCAGGACGGACAGCACCACCGCCTCGCCCACGACCATCCGGCCGATCTGCGCGGGCGTGGCGCCCACGCTCCGCAGCAGCGCCATGTCGCTGCCGCGCTGCTGTACGGACAAGGTGAGCGTCGAGGTCACGGCGAAGACCACCAGCAGCAGGCCCCAGCCGCCGACCACGCTCGCCAGGGTCGTCAGCGTCTCCTCACTGCCCGCGTCCACCGCGTCGTGCTGCGCGGTGTCCAGCATCGAGGCGAACGACATCAGCATGGTGGCGCCGAGGAACATGACGAGGAAGCTCGCCACGAAGCCGCCCGCACGGTGGCGCAGCGACCGAAGAGCCAGGGACATCATCGTCACGCACCCGCCATCACACGTCGCCGGGCCACTTCTTCGCCCAGGTGGGTCATCCGCTCGGCGACCGCCTCGGCGGTCGGGCGCTCCAGCATGCCGACCAGCTGGCCGTCGGCGAGGAAGAGCACGGAGTCCGCGTACGAGGCGGCCACCGGGTCGTGCGTCACCATCACCACGGCCTGGCCGTGGGACTGGACGGACTCCTGCAGCAGGATCAGGACGTCCCGGGCGCTGCGGGTGTCCAGGGCACCGGTCGGCTCGTCGGCGAAGAGCACACGGGGCTGGGTGACCAGGGCACGCGCGATGGCCACCCGCTGCTGCTGGCCGCCGGAGAGCTCGGCGGGCAGGTGGTCCAGGCGCTCACCCAGGCCCACCCGCTCCAGCACCGCACGGCAGGCCGCCCGGTCGATCCTGCGGCCGGCCAGCCGCAGTGGCAGCGTCACGTTCTGCATGACCGTCAGCATGGGCAGCAGGTTGAAGTGCTGGAAGACGAAGCCGATCCGGCCCCGGCGGAACCGGGTCAGCTTCGCCTCACTGCCGGCCGCCATCTCGGTGCCGTCCACGAACACCCGGCCGCTGCTCGGGCGGTCGAGGCCCGCCGCGCACTGCAGCAGGGTGCTCTTGCCCGAGCCGGACGGCCCCATGACCGCGGTGAAGGTTCCGGCCCCCAGCGTCAGCGACACGTCGTCCAGGGCCGTCACTGCCCCCGAGCCGGTGCCGTACGTCCTGCTGACGGACTCGAGGCGCAGCGCGTCACCGCTGCTGCTGGTGGTCTCGTGCCTGGACCTGGACATCTGCCATCTCCTCCAACGGCGCCCGGTGCGCCTTCGACATCGAAGGTACGGACGCCGCCGGGGAGTCGCGATGGGCGCAACACCCGAGTTGGAGGTGTACCCAGCACACCCCTGCCCGAGCGTTAGGGGTACCCCCCGTAGCGGCCTTTCGGCATCAGGGCGCGGCGAGTTGGAGGTCGGCGGGCAGGTCCTGCCGGCTGGTGATGTCGAGCTTGCGGTAGACCCGGGTCAGATGCTGCTCCACGGTGCTGACGGTGATGTACAGCTCGCGCGATATCTGCCGGTTGGTGTATCCGCGCGCCGCGAGCGTGGCCACCCGGCGCTCGGATTCGCTCAGGCGGCACTCGGAGTCGGCGGGCGGGGCCTCCTGGAGCGCCGACGCGGGAGCCGGTCCGGCCTCGCTGAGGGCGCTCGGCGGTATCCGGTCCCGCAGCACGTGGGCACCGCAGCTCTCGGCGAGGCCCCATGCCTGGCGGGAGAAGGCCGCGGCCCGGGCGGCGTCGCCCGTCTCGGTCAGCGCCTGGCCGAGGTCGGCCAGCGCCCGCGCCAGTTCCACCCGGTCACCGGACCTGCGCAACTCGTCGACCGCCTGATGGAGCAGGGGCAGGCTCTGCCGGGACGGCTGCAGGGCCGCCCGCAGCCGCAGCGATGTCCCGTGCACCCACGCCCTCCCGGCGTCGGGGGTGGCCAGCTGCTCCAGGATCAGCTTCTCCGCGCGCTGGTGGTCCCCGAGCCGCAGGAAGGTCTCCGCCGCGCTTCCGCGCCAGGCCAGGAAGCAGGGCCGGTCCATGCCCCACTCCTGAGTGAGCCGGCCGACCTCCAGGAAGTCGGCGAGGGCGGCGCGCAGGAGGCCGGTGGCCAGCCAGTGCAGTCCGCGGGCGTAGAGGTAGTCGAGTCCGTGCACGCTGCGGAACAGGGTCTCGGGGACCGGCTGTTCGAGCTGGGTGGCCGCGGCGGCGTGCCGGCCCATGGCCGTGCGCGCCCGGATCAGGAAGGCGGTCGGGCTCCCGGCGAAGGCGTTGCCGCTGCGCTGCGGGAGGTGGTCCAGCGCCAGCAGCGCGTGCTGCTCGGCTCCGGTCAGGTCGCCCAGCCGCAGCAGCGCCTCGGCCTGCAGCGTGGCGAACACGGCCTGCCAGGTGGGCGAGTTGTGACGGGCCGCGGCCTCGCCCCACCGGTTGCACCACCAGGTGGCGCGCTCGGGCTGCTCGGCGTAGATCAGGGTCCGGACGGCCCGGGCCAGCGGCAGCAGGGTGGCGTCCTGGAGTGAGAAGTGCTGGAGCGTCATGTACCGCAGGAACTCCTCGCACCGGACGGCCTCGCTGTCCGGAAAGTCGCCGGACGGCCGCCAGCCGGTCCCCTCGTTGGGCGTGGCGTCCTCGGCGTCGAGGACCGCGACGGTGTACTCGCCTGCCTCCCCCGCCTGGCGTCTGCGCATCTCGCGCACCTCGCGCGCCTCGGCCACGCGGCCCTGCCTGACCAGGAGCGTGGCCAGCGGTGCCAGACGCTCGACGGCCAGCTCACCCGCCCGCAGCATGTCCAGGGGCAGGGACAGGTGCTGTTCGGCCTTGGCGGGGTTGAACCGCCAAGTGATCGCCGCGAGCCGGGTCTTGATCTCGGCGCGCTGCTGCAGGTCCGTGGTGATGTCGTGGGCGAGTTCGAGGAGTGCGGCCGCCTGCTGGGAGACGTCCCGGTCGACCAGATGCTCCGCGGCCTCGCGCAGGAGATCGGACACCCACGCGTGGCCGGGGAGGTCCGCGCCGTCCTGCCAGGCCGCCATCAGGTGCTCGGCCACCACCGTGCAGGGCTTCCCGGCCGCGTGCAGTACCTCGGCTGCGCGCCGGTGCAGCCGGGCGCGGTCGGCGGGCTCCACCCGGTCGAGCAGTGTCGTCCCCACGACGGGATGGCGAAAACGCCGGTGCTCCACGATGCCCGCGGCGGTCATCGAGGCCAGGCAGCGGGTGACGTGCTGCACGGAGAGACCGGCCAGGCGGGCCAACTCCTGGTTGGTGATGTCGCTGTCGACGGCGGCCAGGGCCTGTGCGACCTCGTACGTCCCGGGGTGGCTACGGCGCAGACAGCTCTCGACCGCCGCCACGAACAGGCCGTCGGGTGCGGGGAAGCGGGGACCGGACGCGTCCGGCCCGGGGTGCGGTCCGGCCTCCGTCTGCGAGACCGTCCACTCGTACTCCTCCGTGAGGGCCCGCAGCAGCAGCGGATTGCCGCCGCTGTAGGCGTGCAGTTCGGTCACGAGCCGTGCGGGCCGGTCCGGTTGCCCGGGACCGGTGAGGGCCGTCGCCGTCTGTTCCGGTGTGAAGCGCGACAGCCGGACGCGGGTGATGCTGCCCCGGCGCAGCAGCTCGGTCCGGAAGTCGCGGTGCTGTCCGCTGTCGTGTAAAGGCGTACTGCCCACGAGGAGGAACGCCGCCGATCGGGCGTGCCGCAGGATGTGGGCCAGATAGCTCAGCGACGCGTCGTCGGCGAGGTGCAGGTCGTCGACACAGGCGACCACCGGCGTCGTGGGGGTCGGCCCGCGCAGGGCGGCCGAGAACGCGAGCATGGCCGCGGCCCGGGGCGGCTCGTCGTCGGCTTCCGGCTCCGGCAGCGACCAGGGCCCGGCGCAGGCGGCGAGTTGCCGCATCACGCCCAGCGGAAGCGTACGTTCCGCCGTCGACCCGACCGCCGACAGCGCGAGTGCTCCGGCCTCCGACGCCCGCTCGGAAAAGGCGTCCAGCAGTTCGCTCTTGCCGCACCCCGCCGCGCCCTCCACCAGGACGGTGCGCGCCTCTCCGGGTGCGCACCTTCTGAGCGCTTCATCCAATATGTGCAGTACTGATTCCCGTCCGACGAGCGTCACGTTAGTCCCCCGACTGTCAGTGAAGCCGCCCGGTGCCGTCCGGCAGGTTGTGGCGGAGCTGCCGGCGAGCCTCGGGCGGTACGTGTGAGCGATTTGAGAATAGGTATACGCCAACCCTCAACATAGTGGCCAGAAGCCCTGACGCAATAAGCGCCGGGTTAAATCTCGTTGATGCGCGATCTACCAGGGGGAATGTCCAATTTCGGCCACGGTCGCGTTCGCCGCCCCTGTGAACCAGCTCTCAGCTAGGGGGAGCGGGGTGCAGAGTAGGGGTGGATCCCTCTGGCGGGCCACACGGGTCGGCGGGTTGAATGAACCCTCGGGGCGATCCGGTACCGCCCCGACGGTTTTTTGCTCTCCCTTTGCATTTTGCGAGGAACCGGTCCGGCATCCGGACGAGTCTCCGTGCCGGGTGGGCTGAACGCTGTCGTACGGTCCGGTGAATTCGGAATTGCATGAGTGGTGTGCCGTGCCGATGCGGCACGGTGCGGAGGCGCGGCACCGGCCGTCCGCGGGGGAATGGAGTGCAGAAGCCATGACTGGATCGTCCGCCGAGGCAGGCGCCTGGATCCGCCGGTTCCACCCGGCGCCCGAGGCGCCGACGCGGCTGGTCTGCTTCCCCCACGCGGGAGGATCGGCCACGTTCTACTTCCCCGTCTCGCGGGCGATGTCCCCCGGCGTCGACGTGCTGTCCGTGCAGTACCCCGGCCGGCAGGACCGGCGCGGTGAGCGGTGCATCGACAGCATCGGCGAACTGGCCGACGCCGTGGTGGAGGAACTGATGCCGTGGGCGGACCGGCCGCTCACGCTGTTCGGGCACAGCATGGGGGCGTCCCTCGCCTTCGAGGTGGCCCTCCGGCTCGAAAGCCGGGGCATCGTGCCGCTCGGGCTGTTCGCCTCCGGCCGGCGCGCCCCGTCCCGGTTCCGTGAGGAGACCGTCCACCGGGCCGACGACGACATGCTCATCGACGAGTTGAGGAAGCTCAGCGGCACCGACTCGCAGGTACTGGGCGACCCGGAGCTCCTCCGTATGGTCCTTCCGGCGATCCGCAACGACTACCGGGCGGCGGAGACCTACCGCTTCCCGGGCGGCCCGCGGCTGGCCTGCCCCGTCGTCGCGCTGGTCGGCACCGGGGACGCGCAGGTGACCGAGGACGAGGCGGCCGCCTGGGCCGAGCACACGACCGCGCCGTTCAGGGTGCGCCGGTTCGACGGCGGCCACTTCTTCCTCAACGCCCACGCCGATGAGGTGATGGCCGAGATATCCGGCCACATTGCCGGCGCCGCGGTGGCCGACTCCCGCTGACGACCCCGGGCCGGACAGGAGCGCCGCATATGCGGTGCTCCTGTTGCATATTCAATTCACGCCTGCCTGCTCAGGGGCCCGTACGCCGCTTAGGTGACCGTTGGTTACCGCCCTTTACTGCTGCGTAAGTGACATATAAAGTGAGTATGTACGGCTGGGCTGCTCCCTGGTCTCCACAGCTGTTCTTCGGGGTCCATACGCCCCTCGGGGTTGTTGCCGTGAAATACCTGTCTGTCACTTCGTCGCCGAAGCGGCCTTTTGGCCTTCAGGGTTCTCCGCTCCCTCAATGTCCGGGCGTGGATTGCTTCAAGGAGGGAGGGGCGATGCGAGTTCTGCCCCGACACGGTGTCACGGCGACCGTACTGGAAAACGGAGAGCTGCTCCTGAGTAAGGCCGGGGGTGAGACGTACAGGTTCGCACCGCACACCGCCGCGTTGTGGATCGCGTTGCGCCAGCACGACGGAGATCCGGCGGAAGCCGCGAATGCGCTTGCCGAGCTGTGGAACGCGGAATGCGTACTCATCCGCGCGGAACTCGAAATGTGGGTGGACGAGCTGCGGGCCGCGGAACTCTGTCGCGTCGAGGGCTGAGCCCGGCGGCGCTCCGGAGCCTCGCGTAGTCAGGGAGTACTGCGCCTCTCCTTCAGGGGGCGTCGTGCACCAGGCCGGCGTTCCCCAGTTCGCTCACCCACAGGTCCAGATCGGAACGTACGAGTCCGGGATCCACGTCCCACAGGTCGGCCAACAGGTCGGCGACCGTGTCCAGATGGCCGCCGTGCTGGCGCATGGCGATCCACATCGCCGTATTCACCGGGGCGCAGCGAATGGGTTTCTCCGACTGCTGCGAGTGCAACTCCAAACACCCGTCCTCCAAGACGACCGCTGTGACGTCCGGGTTGGGAAGAATGGCCACGACTGCCTCCCCGCGGACCCCACGCTGTCCGCCGCTTCAGGTAACCGACAGTCTCCATGGTGGCAGGTCGATCCGATGTTGAAGAGGGGGCTGTCCTCACCCTTTGGGTGTATCCAGATCCCTCTTGGCCTCAGTACGCCTGCGACGTGTGCGGGCCGGCACCGACGGTGGGGTGGTCGCGGTGCACGGTCAGGCCGGCCGGAAGGTCGGCCCTGCCCCGGACGTTGAGCTTGCGGTACACGCGGGTGAGGTGCTGTTCGACGGTGCTTATGGTGATGAAGAGCCGACGGCTGATCTCTCTGTTGGTGTGGCCCAGGGCCGCCAGTGTCGCGACTCTGCGCTCGGCGTCGCTCAGCACCGAATCGGTGGCGGAAACGGCTGATTCGGAGTCCTCGGCGGGCCGGTCGGGCCGTACGAGGGGCTGGGACAGCAACTCCTTGGTGTGGTGGGTCCGCACCTCCCGTGCCGCCTGGCGGGCCGCCACCCGGGCACGGTGGTGGTGCCCCTGTTCGTGGTGGAGCTGACTCAGCTCGTTGAGGGTGTGCGAGAGTTCCACGCGATCACCCGAGTCCTGCAAGGCGTCCACCGCCTTCCTGAGCAGCCCCGAACGCAGTTTGGGGTCGCTGGCGGCGGCGAGCACGCGCAGTGCGTGGCCCCGGACCACGGGACTGTCCGCTCCGGGGCGTGCCAGCTCCTCCTCCGCCAGCTCCCGGGCCGTCTGCATCTGGTTCATCCGGATGTGCGCCTGGGCCAGGTCGGTGCGCCACGGGACCAGGACGGGCAGATCGGTGCCCCGCTCCTGGGCCTGGTCGCCGCACCGCTGGAAGTCGTTGATGGCGGCCAGGACCCGGTCCTGGGCGAAATGGCGGTGACCGCGGGCGTGCAGGTACCGCAGCCCGAAGATCGTGTCGAACATGGCGGGCGGCACGGCCCGTTCGGGCAGCGGAGTGTGCCGTCCCATCGCGGTGTCCGCCAAGATGGCTGTCGACAGCGGCAGTCCGATGACCACGCCCCAGGCCTGCGCGGGCAGCTGGTCGAGCGCGTCGCGCGCCTGCGCCGCGGCCTCCGCCACGTTGCCCTGGCGCAGATTGATCTCCGCCCGCAGCGCGGTGAGCACCGCCTTCCAGGTGCCGGCCCCCTGGCGCTCGGCATCCTGTGCCAGGGAGTCGCACCAGGCGCCCGCGAGGTCGGATCTTCCCGCGTAGACCAGTGCGGTGAGGACGCATGCGATGGCTTCGAGCGTGCGGTCGTCGAGCTGGCAGCTGCGCAGGATGTGCTCGGCGTTGTCGACGACCCGGCTGCTGCTCTGCGCGGCGAGCGCGGCGCCGAGGGTCGCACCCGCCTGTACCCACAGGTTTCCGTTGGCCTTGCCGGGATTCTTCTTCAGGGCCGCGGGGGCGTCCATTCCGGTGTCGCTGCCCAGGGGGGAGAAGCCGTGGATCCACGCCTGCGTCAGCCGCACCTCGGCCATCGTCTCGATGTCGCACTGCTCGTCCGCGTCGCGGAAGACCTCCTTGGCGACCGTCTCCGCCTCCGGGCTGCCCTGCCACAGCAGGTGGCGGACCAGAAGGACGGCGTCGCGTCCCGACAGCGATCCGGCGCGCAGGGCGTCGTGCAGCGGGGGCAGATGCCGGGCGGCGGCGCTCGGATTGGCGCGCCACTCGATGCGCATCAGCGTTCTTCGTATGGCTGTGCCGGACCGCTGGTCGGAGCACGCGGCCAGCGCGAGCGTCAGGCACTGCACCGCGAAGTCGGGCCGGTTCGTCGCGAGTGCCTCCTGGGCGGCCTCGCGCAGGGCCTCCGCGGCCCACTGGCCCTCGCCGCTGTCGGCCGCGATCAGGTGGTGCGCCACGTCGGACGCGGCGACGCCGTGTTCCCGCAGGATGGCCGCGGCCCGCTGGTGCAGCACTGTCCGGTCGCCGGGCTCCAGGCTGCTCAGTACCGCCGCACGGGCCGCCTGGTGGCGGAAGGTGAGGTCCTGGTGCAGCAGCCCGGCTTCCTGCAGGACGCCGATGACCTGTGCCGCGGTGCCGATCTCGACACCGATCAGCCGGCGCACCATCGAGGGCGAGGAGTAGTCGCCCAGTACGGCCAGGGCCCGGGCCACCTCCGGCAGCAGCGGGTCCCAGCGGTGCAGGCAGCTCAGGACGCCGCCGGTGAAGGCGGTGCAGGTGTCGGGTGTGCCGGAGGCGTCCGACAGGCCGGCGGCCGCTCTGTCCTGCAACAGGGCGCGTGCGAGCAGGGGGTTGCCGCCGCTCCACTGGTGCAGGTGCGGGGCCAGGCGCAGGGCCCCGGCGGGCTCCAGGTACTCGGCCGCCAGCTGCGCGATGCCTTCCTCGCTCAGCATGGACAGCTTGATCACGTGGTGCGGGCGGCGGGTGAGTTCCGCGTAGGAGCGCGGCAGCGGAGTGCGGCGATGGTCCCACTCGCTGAAGACGATCACGATCCGCGCCGCCCGGATCCGGCGCTGCAGATACAGCAGCACCTGGAGGGAGGCCCCGTCCACGAACTGCAGGTCGTCGACGGTGATGACCAGCGGGTGCTCGCGGGAGAGGTCCAGCAGCACCGAGCAGATGCCGTGGACCCGGCTGACGTGTGAACGGTGGATCGTCACGGGGTCGAGGTCCACTTCGTCGGGACTCTGTGCCGCGACCGTCACCAGGTCCGCCGCGCCCCGGGCGGCCTCCGGTGGAAGGGCGGGACTTCGGAACAGCTGGTCCAGCACCCCCATCTGCAGGGTGCGTTCGGCCCGCGAGCCCGTGGCACTGAGGACGAGAGCCCCCGATGCGGTGGCCCGGTCGGTGAAGGCGTCGAGGACGGCGGTCTTGCCGCTGGCCAGACCGCCGCTGATGAGAGCTACCTGTCCCCGGCCGGCGCGGCTCTCGGACAGAAGTTGTTCTAGGAGATCGATGGGCCGATCGCGTTCGACGAGCGTCATGTCGTCGGACCTCCCCGTTGTACGGGTGCGTGGCATGAACGTATGACTAAGACGTATGACTGAATATAGCCCACCCTTGGTTCCGATTTGGAGGGGGACCTCAAAATTTTGCCCACGGAGTTGTGCGGCGGCGGAGTGTCGCGTTGGCGGAATCAGTGCCTCGACGCCGTCGCACGGTCGATTGAGGGTCGGGGCTTCCCGCGGCTGCGGGAGCCCCGACCGGGGCCGCGCCTTCGTTGGCGGGGGAACACAACGAGCGCGGCGTTCGTGGGCGGCCCTCGCGAGGGCCGCAGGTGGGCAAATGATCTATACGTACTTACGTATGAGACAACCGTACATGCGGCAGGGCGGAGTGACAACCCTCTGCCGGGAAGAGTTGACGGAGGGCAGCGGGAAGCAGCGCAGGGAGTGCGGGGAAGGGAGAGCGGGGAAGGGGAGTGACGCGCTCAGTCGGTCGCGGTCGCGGCCCGCGCGGCGGCGGCCCAGCGTTCCGTCACACCGAGCAGGTCGCGGGACCAGGCGGCCAGGATGCGGCGGCCCTCCTCGGCGGTGGCGCCGGCCGGGTCGCCCAGGATGCCGTTGCCGCTGACCGCGCGTACCCCCGACGCGCGCAGCCGCGGCAGGAGTTCGGACAGCGGCCGCACGTCACCGGGTTCCGCGAGAGGCGTGCGCACGGTCTCCGGGCGCAGCGCCAGCATGACCGAGGTCTCGGTGCGGCCGGCGTGACTGTCGGTGGGCGAGCCGGTCGGCGACCACGGCAGGACGCGCCGTCCCTCCCGGCGCAGCCGGGCCACCGCGCGGGCGAGCGGCACCGCGTTGCCGCCGTGGCCGGATACGAACACCACCCCGGCGAACGCGTCGGCCGAACGCCCGAGTTCGACCAGGACCGATTCGACGGCCTGCCGGCCGATGGACAACGTGCCGGTGAAGCCGGCGTGCTCGCCGCTGGACCCGTAGGACACCGCCGGAGCCAGCAGCACGTCGTCGCGCTCCCGGGCCAGGGTGTCGGCCAGCGCGGTGGCGATGTCGGTGTCCACCGTCAACGGCAGGTGCGGGCCGTGCTGTTCGGTCGAGCCGACGGGCACCGCCAGCAGGCTGGTCGCGGCCACGGCCGCGACTTCCGGCGAGCTCAACGCGTCCAGCCGGTGGGACCGCCTCACTCCGGCTGTCCGCCCGCGTGGTCGCCGGGCGCCGGCTCCGTGCGCACACCGTCGCGGCCGGGCCAGTCGGACAGGTCCGGCAGGAGGGGGGCGACGGTGCGGTGCCGCAGGGCGCCCCACCACACGCCGGAGCCGTAGGCCAGGTCGTCGAGCGCGCGCAGCGCCGTCCAGCGCAACGGATCGATGGGCGGGCGGCGCTGCTGCCACTCCCGCACATGGCAGGCGTACGCCGCGGCCAGCAGCAGGCGGCCGCGGCGGGTGGCCGCCAGCGCGGGCACCGCCACCGGCCACCAGGAACGCGTGACCGCGTCGGCCAGCAGCCGTCCGGCGCCGAGATGGCCGTAGAGCGCCAGCCGCAGCGACTCGGCCGCGGGCACCCCGACGGCGTTCAGCTTGCGCGGCAGCAGGGCGGCGGTCACCCCCGCCACCGCCAGCCCGGTCAGCGGCCGGCCCGCGGCCGGTCCCGCCCAGGCCGCGGCGCTCCACACCGACACCTTCAGCGGGGCGACCGCCCGGCCGTGGCGCAGGGCGAGCGGCGCCGCCGACGTGCCGTAGTCGAACCGCTGGCGGGCCCACGCCCGCCACCGGGAGCGCGGCGTGTGCACGACGGTGGAGGCGGGCTCGTAACGCACCTGGAAACCGGCGGACGCCAGCCGCCACACCAGGTCCACGTCCTCGCCGAAGCGCATCCCCTCGTCGAAGCCGCCGCTCTCCCGCAGGGCCGAGGCGCGCACGACGAGGGCCGCGGAGGGCACGTAGGAGACGCGGCCGCCCGGCTGCACCGGTGCCGCCGCGCCACCGAGGTCGAGCGAGGAACGCACCTGTTCGTAGCGGGCGAGCAGCGACGTTCCGGTGGCGCTGAGCACGCGCGGTGCCACCGCTACGACGTCGGGGTTCTCGAAATGCCGCAGCAGCGGGTCCAGCCAGTGCGCGTCCGGGACGACGTCGGCGTCCAGGAACGCGACGAGTTCGGTGCCGGCCAGCCGCCAGCCGGTGTTGCGGGCCGCCGCCGGGCCCCGGGAGGTGTGGTGGCGCACGGCGGCGTCCGGCAGCGGCCGCCGCGACCCGTCGTCGACGACCACCACCCGCGCGGAGTCCCGCACCGCCGGCAGCAGCCGGGCGAGCGCCTCGGCGTGGTCGCGCACCGGCACCACCACCGTGACGTCCCGACCGGTGAGCCGGGCCGTCTCGTACACGGGATGCAGGATCCCCGCCCGGACCAGCCGGTCCGCGAGCCGCCGGTGCGCGTCCCGCGCGGCCACGGGCTTTCCCGCCAGCCACTCGTCGACCAGCCGGGCGCCGGTCGCCGACAGCCGCAGCACCCGGTAGGGCGAGCCGCCGAGCAGCAGCCGCCCGCCGTTCAGGCGCCGCAGACCCGGGTCGGCGGTCATGCGCAAGGGCGTCGTCACGTTCCACCTCTTCTCCCCGTCCGCGCCGGGCACGGACGGACTCTGCCGAACCGTCACACGGTGAGACCACCGTCGGCGTGCACGACCGTGCCGGTCACCGCGGACGACTCCGCGCGGCACAGCCAGCACACCGCGGCGGCCACCTCGTCGGGCAGCAGCAGACGGTCCACGAGCTGGTGCCGGGAGAAGTCCTCCACGTCCGGCAGGTCGTAGAGCGCGGCGCTGGCGTCCAGCATGGCCGTACGGGTCGAACCCGGTGACACGGCGGTCGCCGTGACCCCGGTGCCCCGCAGATCGCACGCCAGCCCCCGGACCAGTCCGACCACGGCGTGCTTGGCGGCGCCGTACCCGGCCAGGTGCCACATCCCGCGATGGGCCGCGGCCGACGCCAGAGCGACGAACCTGCCCGAGCGCGGCGGGGGCCTGCGCAGCAGCGCGGGCACGGCGGCCCGGGCCAGGTTGGCGACGCCCCGCACGCCGATGCCGAACAGTGCCTCCCAGTCGTCGTCCCCGGTCTCCCACAGGGGCTGCCCGCCGGCCATCACCGCCGCGGCGGCCACCGCCGCGTCCACCCCGCCGAACTCGCGCTCGGCCAGCATGACCGCCTCGCCCAGTGCCCCGGTGTCCCGCACGTCGGCCACCACGTCCACCACGGCGTCCGGCCACTCGGCGGCGAGCGCGGCCAACTCCTCCCGGGTGCCCAGGGGATAGGCCACGCCGGGCAGGTCCGCGCAGACGTCGACGGCGACGACCCGCCAGCCTTCCCGCGCCAGCCGCCGGACCACCGCCGCCCCGATCCCGCGTGCCGCCCCGGTCACCACCGCGACCCGGGCGCTCACCGGTCCTGCTCCAGGTAGCCGTGGGCGCGCAGGAACCCGAGCAACTCCTCGACCGCGTGGGCCGGTTCGGCGGCGGCCACCACCCGGGGCGGGGTACGCGGCACGAACGTGCCGGTCAGCGCCAGCATCCGGTCCCGCGCGGTGTCGCCCGAGGGTCCGGGCAGCACCTTCGGCCGCGGCCGGTAGGGCCGTACCGCGACGGTGCGCACGGCGTCCGGCGACGCCGGCGGGGCCACCGTCACGACGGGTATCCCGGCCCGGCTCGCGGCGAGTACGGCGGGCAGCGGCGCCCGCCGCGGCCGGACGCAGTCGGCCCGGACCGAACACACCGCGGGCAGCGGGATGCGCAGCCGTTCGCAGCGCCCCGCGTCCAGCCCGCGCACGGCGTCAAGCGCATCCCGCGCCGCCCGCAGTTCCAGCAGCCCCAGTGCCTGGGCCGCGCCGAGCCGGGCCGCGAGGAACGCCGGGGTGGCGCCGGTGCCGTGGCCGGCCGGTTCGTCTCCGCACACCACCACGTCCGGCGGACCGTGCCGCTCCAGCAGCGCCCGGTGCAGGGTGCGCGCCGTCGCCGCGCCGTCGTGGTCGGGGCCCTCGACGCGCAGCACCTCGTGCGCGCCCGCCGCGAGCGCCTCGCGCAGCATGCCGTCGGCCCCGGCACCCGCGACGGTGACCGCCACGCACCGCCCGCCCAGCGCGTCCGCCAGCCGCAGCGCGTGCTCCAGCGCGGCCGGTCCCGCGTCGCTCGCCCGGCCGGTCCCGCGGTCCTCCCGCACGGCGCCGGTGAGCGGGTCCACCGGCACCCCGGGGTCGCCGTGCCGTATCGCGGCGGCCACCAGCACGTCGCTCATCCCTGCTGGAAGACGACGCCGTGGCCGCCGTCGGGGTAGGTCCAGGTGATGGCGCCCTCGGCGTCGCACACCTGGTAGCAGGTGCCGCACTCGAAGCACTGCTCGTAGTTGAAGAGGATGCCGCCGTCCGAGGTCGGCACGAACAGCTTCGCCGGACAGGCGTGCACGCACACCTGGTGGGGGCAGGAGCGGCACACGGCCGCGTCCACGCTGATGTGGGCGCGCTCCGAGAGCCGGAAGTCCACCGTGGACATCCGGCTCTCGAAGGCGATGTCGCGGTACTCGGCGTTCATCCGAACGACCTCCAACCCGTCACTGCGTCGGACAGAAGATGGCGCAGCCGCACCCCGTGCCGGGACGCGGTACTGCGCAGCAGGCGCCCCAGGCCCGGCTTGGGCCGGGGGTTGTCGACCCGGAAGAACTCCTCGGCGAGGTCGCACAGCAGGGCGGGGTAGCGCTGCTGCACCCGGTCGGAGAAGACCAGGCCGGGGACCCGGCGCAGCCGGCGGTGGTCGGCGAGGACGAAGGACTCCTCCAGCATGCGCCGGTAGCCGGTCAGCCCCGCCCGGGAGGTGTCGTCGCGGGCCAGCGCCTCGGCGGCCGCCCGGCCCGCGTACATGCCCGCGCCGATGGCGAAGTTGACGCCCTCCAGCCACACGCCGGCCGCCAGGCACATCGCCGCGGCGTCCCCGGCGACCAGGATCCCGTCCCCGGCGAGTTCGGGCATGGTGTCGTAGCCGCCCTCCGGAAGGAGGTGCGCGGTGTACTCCTTCAGCTCCGCCCCGCGCACCAGCGGCGCGATCGACGGGTGGGCCCGGAGGTCGGCGAGCAGTTCCTCCGGCCGCACCCCCGAGTCCGCCAGGCCCTTCAGGCCGACGACGACGCCGAGACTGAGGGAGTCGAGATTGGTGTAGAGGAAGCCGCCGCCCGGGATGCCGCGGGTGCAGCCGAGGATCTCCATGTCCAGGCCGTCGCGGCCGCGCAGGGCGAACCGCTCCTCGATCACCTCGCGGGGCAGCGCCAGGGTCTCCTTGACCCCGAGCGAGTTGTGCCCGGCGGCGTCCCGGCCGGTGAACAGTCCCGCCTCCTTGGCCAGGAAGGAGTTCACCCCGTCGCAGGCGATGACGACGCCCGCGGTGAGATCGCCGTCCGGGCGGTCCGTACGCACGCCGCGCACCGTTCCGTCCGGGTCCCGCAGCAGACCGGTGGCGACCGTGGACAGCACCAGCACGGCACCGGCCTCCTCGGCCAGCCCGGCCAGCCAGCCGTCCAGGTCGGCCCGGAAGGCGGTGGCCCCGTTGTACGGCGGCCCGCCCCAGGCCTCGGCGCGCACATCCACGGTGACCGCCTGCCGGTCGGTCATGATCATGGTGGAGCGGCGGGTGATCCAGCGCTGGGCCGGCAGCTGCTCCCACCACTGGGGTACGAGTTCGTCCAGCACCCGGCCGTAGACGACGCCGCCGTAGACGTTCTTCGATCCGGGATGCGGGCCGCGCTCCACCAGCGCCACCGACAGACCGGCGCGCGCCGCGGTCAGGGCGGCCGCGGAGCCCGCCGGGCCGGCCCCCACGACGACCACGTCGAACATGCGTTCACTCATGGGGTGCCTCCAGGCGCCGGACGAGCTCGGCCAGTACGGCCGGGGCGTCGGCCACGATGCCCAGGTCGGCCATCGCGGTCATCGGGCAGTGCGGGTCCGTGTTCACGCTGACCACGTGGCGCGGGCTGCCCAGGCCGCCGACGTGCTGCGCGGCCCCGGAGACGCCGAAGGCCAGATACAGGTCCGGGTCCACGACCACACCGGTGGTGCCGATCTGCCGGTCGTGCGGCAGCAGGCCCTGGTCGGTCACCGCGCGGGTCGCGCCGACCGAAGCGCCCAGGGCCCGTCCCGCCCGGGCCAGCAGTCCGACGGCCGCGCCGCCGCCCAGTCCGGCCCCCGCCCCCAGCACCCGGGACGCCTGAGGCAGCGGGGTGCCGCCGGGACCGGGCGCGACGGTCCCCAGGGTCTCCGTGCCGCCGGGCGCGTCCGGCCACCCGGCCTCGACCCGGTGTGTCACCGGTTCGCCGCGTGCCGGTTCGGCACCGCGCACACCGGGCAGCAGCGTCGCCACGAAGGGCCCGGCGGCCGCCAGCTCGACCAGCTGCCGGCCCCCGTGCCGGAGCACTTCGGCGCCCTGCCCGGACACCGCGACGGCCCCGGCGAGCAGGGGCCGGTCCAGCGCCACCGCCAGCCGGGGCGCGAGGTCCCGGCCGTCCGGGGAGGCGGGCAGCAGCACGGTGTGCACGCGTGCCAGCAGCGGGGCGAGCGCCTCGGCCAGCACACCGGCGTCCGGCAGCGGCGCCTCCATCGTCCACGCGGTCCGGGCGCTGCCCAGCCGGGCGCGGGCCGCTTCGGTACCGTCCCCCACCAGCAGCGCCGCCGCACCGGCCTCCGCCGCGGACTCGTCCGCCCCCGGCGGGAGTCCGCCACCGCGGACCGGCACGACCGCGACCGCGTCCAGCGCGGGCAGTGCCGCGCTCACAGCGCCGCCGCCACTCGGTGGCCCTCGACGACCGCGGCGTCCGCGCGGCGCGGTGCCAGGCAGTCGCCCACCCGGTGCACCTCGAAGGGGGCGTCCCGCAGCGCCTTCCACAGGTCGTCCTCCGGTGTCTGGTGCACGGCGCACACCACCCAGTCGGCGCGCACGCGGGACATCTGCCCGGTCGTGTGGGTCAGCACCTCGACGCTCACCCCGTCGCCGTCCTCCTCGCCCGCGGCGGACAGGACCACGCGGTCCGTGGCGAACTCGATGCCCTTGGCGTCCGCCCGTGCGCAGAACGTCTCCATGTCCAGGGTGATGCCGAGGTCCTGGCCGACCACCATGCCGGGCGTGCAGATGCGCACCCGGCAGCCCCGGTCGGCCAGCAGCTCCGCCACCGACGTGGCCTGGTGGAAGCCGAGTTCGTCCACCACCAGCACGTCGCCGAAGGGTGCCGCCCGGTCCTCCACCACGTCCCGCACGTCCACGACGCGTGCCAGCCCGCCCGCCCAGTGCGGCGCTTGGGGGCGGGCGCCGGTCGCCAGCACCACCGCGTCCGGCCGCTCGGCCCGCAGCATCTCCTCCGTCGCCTCCACGCCGGTCCTGATCTCGACGCCCAGGCGGCGGCACTCGGTCAGCAGATTGCGGGTCAGGTCCAGGAACTCGGCCCGCCCCGGCACGACGGCCGCGGACGCCACCTGCCCGCCCGTCGCCCCCGCGCGTTCGTACAGCGTGACCCGGTGCCCGAGCCGCGCCGCCGTCGCGGCGGACTGCAGCCCGCCCGGACCGCCGCCGACCACCAGGACCCGCCGGGTGCCCGCCCGCGGCACCGGCAGGTCGACGGCCTCGTGACCGGCCCGCGGGTTCTCTATGCAGCCGAGCCGGTGGTTCAGGCCCATCCGGCCTACGCACTCCTGGTTGCAGGACAGACAGGTGCGGATCTCGGCGGTGTGCCCGGCCCGTGCCTTGGCGAGGAAGTCGGGGTCGGCGATCTGCCCGCGCACCACGCCCACCAGGTCGCAGTGCCCCTCCTCCAGCGCCCGTTCGGCCTGGACCGGGTCCTTGATGCGGCCGACCCCGATCACCGGGAGCCGCACGGCACGGCGGATCGCGTTGGACACGAACAGCGCGTACCCGGGGCGTACCGCCATTGAGGCCTCGATCATGTACAGCGTCGACGTGGCCACGCCGATGGAGGTGTTGATGTAGTCGACCTTCCCGGTCGCCTCCACCATGCGGGCCACCTCGACGGCCTCCTCGATGGTCGTGCCGCCGTCGATCAGCTCGTCCCCGCACAGCCGTACGCCCAGCGCCCGGTCCGGGCCGATGGCCTCCCGGACCGCGTCGACGATCTCCAGGAGCAGCCGGGCCCGGTTCGCCAGCGCACCGCCGTACGCGTCCGTGCGCAGGTTCGTCGCGGGGGAGAGGAAGCCGCGCACCACGGAGGAGTGCGAGCACTGCAGCTCCACACCGTCGAAGCCGCCCTGGACGGTGTGCCCGGCGACCGTCGCGTAGCCGTCGGTGATCTCGGCGATCTCGGCGAGGTCGACCGCCTTGGGCACCTCCCGGAACAGCGGGTCCGGCACCGGCGAGGGAGCCCACACCGGCCGGCGCGAGTACATCCCCGAGGCCTGGCCGCCGTTGTGGTTGAGCTGGGCCAGCACCGGGACGCCGTGCGCGTGCACCGCGTCGGTGATGCGCCGGTAGCCCGGTACGACCGCCGGACGGAAGCCGTGGATGAGCTTCTCGTAGGGCCAGTCGGTGACGTGGGTCGAGTGCTCCTCGGTGATCACCAGCCCGGCCCCGCCCGCCGCCCGCGCGCCGTAGTACGCGGCATGCCGCTCACTGGGCAGCCCGTCCTGTGCGAAGTTCGTCAGATGGGCCGAGAAGACCACGCGGTTGGCCAGCGTCAGCGGGCCGACCCGCAGGGGGGAGAAGAGGTGCCGGTACGTCATGGCCTTCGCTCACCGTCGGGTTTGGCGCCGGCGGCCAGGTCGAGAGCCGCCCGCCGGCCTTCCAGGACCGCCTCGTACAGCGTCCGGGGCGCCACGCAGTCGCCCGCCCGCAGCGTGCCGGGACGGGCCAGGAACAGGGTCTCGTCGGGGAGCCGGTGGCCGCAGTGGACGACGGACGCACAGCCGAGCGTGCGCAGCCGGCCGGTCATCACGTCCTCGACGACCAGCTCACCGGCGCGCGCCACCCGTGGCACGCTGCGCTTCACCAGCTCCACCCCGGCCCGCTGCAGCCGGGTGTTGGCGTCCGCCAGGTCACCGGTCAGGGCCAGCTGGGTGCCCACCACCTGGTCCTGCGTGACGATGGCGGTCTCGTAGCCGCGGCCGGCGAGCAGCTCGCAGACGCCCGCGCCCACCGCGTCGCCCACCGGATCCACCACGACCACGGGGCCGGGGTGCGGCAGGGTCCGCTCCGGCCCCAGGGCGAGCAGGTCGGCCGCCTCGACCACCGCGGCGTCCTGCACCTCGTAGCCGCGCGGACCGGGGAGCGAGCCGGTGGCCAGCAGGACGGCACGACCGGCCGCCTCGGCGGCGTCCAAGTCCCGGAGGGTGACCTCCCGGCCGGTCCTCACCGTTACCCGCAGTCGCCGCAGCTCCGCCTCCCACCAGTCGGCGAGCCCGCCGAGCGCCGACCGGCCGCCCACGGCGGCGGCCGTGCGCAGGGTGCCGCCCAGCGCCGGGCCGCGTTCGACGACCTCCACCCGGTGCCCGCGGCCCGCCAGAACCCGGGCCGCCTCCAGACCGGCCGGGCCGCCGCCGACCACCAGCACGTCGAGCGTGCCCTCGTCCGCGCCGTCGAGGCGGGGATCCTCGGTCTCGTGGCCGCTGCGCGGCTCACCGACACAGCTCACCACCGGGTTGCGGCCGTCGCGCACCCGGCACCGCTGGTTGCAGAGCACGCACGGCCGGATCCGCTCGCCCCGCCCGGCCCGCCACAGCGAGACGAGACCGGGGTCGGCGATCTGCGCCCGTGTCATCTCCACCAGGTCCGCGACGCCCTCGTCGAGCGCGCGCTGCGCCTCGGCCGGGTCCACCACGGAGCCCTGCAGCACCACCGGGACCGCACCGGCCACCGCCTCGCGGACGGAACGGCACAGGCCGGTGTTGAACCCGGGCGCCGTGTTCAGGTCCGGTCGGGTCGCGGCGAGGTTCATCGCGGACCCGCGCACGACCACCAGGTAGTCGATCCGCCCGGCGACGTCCTTCGCGATGTCCGCGGCCTGCTCGGGCGTGATGCCCGCCCAGGGGGCCAGCTCGTCGCAGGACAGCCGCAGACCCAGGATCCGGTCCGGGCCGAGGGCTTCGCGTGCCGCGTCGAGCACCGAGCGCAGCAGCAGGGCCCGGTCCTGCCCGTAAGCGTCGTCCCGCAGGTTGGTCAGCCCGGACAGGAACTGCCGCACCAGGCTGAACTGGCCGGCGTCCACCTCGACTCCGTCCAGACCGGCCTTTGCGGCGGCGCGCGCGGCGTCCGCGAAGCCCGCCACCAGCCGCTCCAGCTGCGGGCGCTCCATCTCCATGGGCATCTCGCGGGTGACCACGTCCGCGACCCGGGACGGCGCCCACAGGGCGGACCGGGCGTAGGCGGACGACCCCTGGGACCCGCTGTGTCCCAGCCCGGCGACCACCAGCGAGCCGTGCGGGCGGCAGGCGGCGCCGACGGCCCGCCAGCCCTCGGCGCAGTCGGCCGCCAGGGGCGCCCGCTCGTACGGCCAGTCCGAGTCGTCGACACTGGCGGTCTCGGTGACGATCAGACCCGCTCCGCCGGCCGCGCGGCGCTCGTAGTAGGCCACGTGCCGGGAGGAGAACGCCCGGCCGGTCCCGAGATTGGTCTCGTGGGGCCCGAACACGACCCGGCTGGGCGCGGTACGGCCGGCCAGGACGACGGGCAGGCAGAGGGTCACGAAACGCCGCTGGTGCGTCGCGGCGACCGGAAACCGGCGAGCGGGTCGGGATCGCAGGCCAGGTCCGGCGGCGCGCCCCCCGGGGCGGGCGGGCCCCAGCCGATGGCCACCGGCACCGGGCCGGCCGAGGTCGCCGGGCGGGCCGCGGTCGCCGGGCGGGTCCGGTGCGAGTGATCCGCACCGGGGCGCGGCACCGACCCGGCGGCCACCAGTTCCAGCGCCCGCTCCCCGTGCCCGCGCACGCACTCCGGGTCGGGCCCGTCCAGCGGCAGGCCGGTGAAGAACTTGGCCGCCATGCAGCCTCCCCGGCACGCGTCGTACGCCGAGCACGCCGAGCACGCTCCGGCGCCCTGCGGCTCGCGCAGCGCGGCGAACAGGGGCGAACCGCGCCACACCTCGGTGAAGCCGCCGGGGGAGCGGACGTTGCCCGCCAGGAACTCCTCGTGGATGGCGAACGGGCAGGCGTAGACGTCGCCGATGGGGTCGATCAGACACACCACCCGGCCCGCGCCGCACAGGTTGAGTCCCGGCAGGGGTGCCTCTCCCAGCGCGTTGAGGTGGAAGAACGAGTCTCCCGTCAGCACGCCCTCGCCGTGCTCCACGAGCCAGTCGTAGAGCACCCGCTGCTGGTCGGCGCCGAGGTGCAGGCTGTCCCACACGTCGGCGCCGCGTCCCGAGGGGCGCAGCCGGGTCAGCCGCAGTTGCGCCCCGAACTCCTCGGCGAGCGAGGCGAACTCGTCGAGCTGGCCGACGTTCTGCCGCGTCATCACGACACTGATCTTGAAGTCGGCGAAGCCCGCGTCCGCCAGTCTCCGCATGGCCGTCGTGGCGGTGGCGTACGAACCCGGCCCGCGCACCGCGTCGTTCACCTCGGCGGTGGCCCCGTCCAGGGAGATCTGCACGTCCACGTAGTCGCTCGCGGCGAGCCGGCGGGCCCGGTCCGGCGTGATCCGGACGCCGTTGGTGGAGAACTTCACCCCCACCTGATGGTCGGTCGCGTAGTCGACGAGCTCCCAGAAGTCCGGCCGGACCGTCGGCTCGCCGCCGCCGATGTTCACGTAGAACACCTGCATGCGCTGCAGCTCGTCGATGACCGCGCGGCACTGGGCGGTGTCCAGCTCCCGGGGGTCGCGGCGGCCCGAGGAGGACAGACAGTGCACGCACGACAGGTTGCACGCGTACGTCAGTTCCCAGGTCAGGCAGATCGGGGCGTCCAGCCCTCGCGACATGTGGTCGACGAGCTTCAAGCGGTCTCTCCCGTCACGTCTGGCTCCCCCGGGGCGTCCGGTCGCGGACTCAGCGGGGTTCGATGGTCCCTGCGGTGGCGAGCCCGGCCAGGGCCCGGAGGTACGCCGCCCGCCGTTCCGGCCGGACCCCCGCCCCGTCCACCGCCGACCGCACGTCGTCGTGCAGTTCCAACGTGCTGACGATCCGCAGGAGTTCGGGCGACTTCAGGAACGAGAGCTGCCGGGTGCCGAAGTGGTACACCAGAGCGCCGAAGGGCTCGGGGCGCAGGGCGACCTGGGGGGAACAGCGGTAGGGCCGGTCGGGGTCGAACACGGCTGCTCCTCTCCGCGGCGCATTCGTCAGTAGACGCCGCACATGCCGTCGATGGAGATCTCCTCGACCAGAATGTCCTCTTCGACCTCTGCCTCCGGATCGTCGGAAGCGGGCTCTTGGCGGTACTCGGTCTCGGACACGACAACTCCTCCGTCGGAGAGCGGCAAAGTGGTCTGAGCTGCGGACAAACCTAACTCCGGGGTGCGGGCACCAGAAGGCGCGCGGACCCCTATCCTCACGGCTGCCGCCGGGTTAGGGGTCCGCGCGCCGGGTCCCGGGCCCTCACGCCTCCCTGCGCTGCCGCCTGATCGGCTCCCCCACCCGGTGCAGATGCGTCAGTGCCTCCCGGTAGGACTGGATCAGCCCCGTCTCGTGGTAGGACACGCCGATCTCGGCGCAGTAGTCGCGCACGATGACCTGGGCCCGCTTCAGGTGCGGAGTGGGCATGCTCGGGAACAGGTGGTGCTCGATCTGGTAGTTCAGCCCGCCGAGCAGCACGTCGACCACGGGGCCGCCCCGCACGTTGCGCGAGGTCAGCACCTGGCGCCGCAGGAAGTCCGGCCGGTCCTCACCGGTGAGGGTCGGCATGCCCTTGTGGTTCGGGGCGAAGGCGCAGCCGAGGTAGACGCCGAACAGGCACTGGTTCACCAGGACGAACGCCACCGCCTTGCCCGGGGAGAGCAGCAGGAAGAGGGCCGTCAGGAACACCGCGATGTGCGTGAACAGCAGCGCCCCCTCCAGCACCCGGCGCTTCGTCGACGGTGCGCGCAGTGCCCGGATGCTCGACACGTGCAGGTTGAAGCCCTCCAGCGTCAGCAGCGGGAAGAACAGCAGCGCCTGGTGGCCGCCGAGGAAGCGGGCCAGTCCCCGGCTGGAGCGGGCCTGGTCGGTCGACCACACGAGGATGTCCGGGGCGACGTCGGGGTCGAGCTCCTCGTGGTTGGGATTGGCGTGATGGCGGGTGTGCTTGTTCATCCACCAGCCGTAGCTCATTCCGATCCCGAGGTTGCCGAACAGCCGGCCCCAGGTCTCGCTCGGCCCGCGCCGGCTGAAGACCTGCCGGTGCGCCAGGTCGTGTGCCACGAGCGCCATCTGACCGAAGACCACGGCCAGGCAGGCGGCCACCGCCAGCTGCCACCAGGTGTCGCCGAGCACGACGACGGCCACGGCACACCCGGCCAGCAGCGCGGTCACCAGGCCCAGGCGCACGGTGTAGTAGCCGGGCCGCCGGGCCAGCAGACCGGCCTCGGCGATGCGTTGGGACAGCCGGGCGAAGTCACTGCCGGTACCGGAGCCGGACGTACGGGGCCGGGCCGCGGGGGCGGCGGTGTCGGTCAGGGCGTCAGTCGGGAACGTCATGCAGGGAGTCTCGGGAACGGGACGGCGTGGGGATAGTGGGCCGGGCCCCGCCGAAGGGGTGGGGGCAACCCCACGCGCCCATGGGGGGCTGACGCCACCCCTATGCGTTTCACCTGCGGCTTTCGGGCGAGGACGGGTGCGGTGCGCGGGCCCGGCAACCCGCCCGGGCGCAGCGGAAGTTAGGGGGGCGCACAGGCCTTTGCGCCCGGGGCGCCCCACGTCGTACTGGGTAGGTTCGTCAACGGCCCACTGTCCACGCCCGGTGGCCCCCGAGATGCGGCGACGTTGGAGAATTCTGTGCGCGTAGTGCTTGCCGAGGACCTCTTCCTGTTGCGTGACGGACTGATGCGCATGCTGGAGGCCTATGAGTTCGAGGTGGTCGCGGCGGTGGACAACGGCCCCGCCCTCACCGGCGCCCTGGACGACCCGCGCCTGGACGTGGCGATCGTCGACGTACGGCTGCCGCCCTCGCAGACCGACGAGGGCCTGCGGTGCGCGCTGGCCGCCCGCCGCAAGCGCCCCGGACTGCCCGTGCTGGTGCTCTCCCAGCACGTCGAGCAGCTGTACGCGCGGGAGCTGCTCGCCGACGGCAGCGGGGGAGTCGGCTATCTGCTCAAGGACCGGGTCCTCGACGCGGACCAGTTCATCGACGCGGTCCGCCGGGTCGCGGGGGGCGGCACGGCCATGGACCCGCAGGTCATCTCGCAACTGGTGGCCCGGCACTCCACGGCCGACCAGCCGATGGGCCGGCTGACCGCACGCGAGCTGGAGGTGCTGGAGCTGATGGCACAGGGCCGGTCCAACGCGGCCATCGCCGCACAGCTCGTGCGCACCGAACGCGCGATCTCCAAGCACACGGCGAACATCTTCACCAAGCTCGGCCTGACCCAGTCCGACGACGACAACCGCAGGGTCCTCGCCGTCCTCGCCTACCTCGACCGGCAATGAGGGGGCGCCGCAAACAGGGGTCGGTCGGGGTGTCGGGTCCGTCGCCGTCCGTCCTAGCCTGGCGCAATGTCCCGCGACCTGCGCGTACGGTACGGCCCTCAGGAGTCCAGGCAGCGACGGCTGGACGCGGTACGGAGCTGCGCGCACGTCGCGCTGGCCCGGGCCGCGGCCCCGTCCATGCCCTCTCCCTCCCCGACTGCGGTGCCCGCTCCGGCCGGCCGGCCCGACGCGCCGCGCATCGTGCCCACGGCCGTGCCGTGGGACGAGCTGGTGGACAGCGCCCAGGCGAGCGTGCGGCAGACCTGGCTGCCGATGGTGGGCCGCCTGATCGGCCTCGACGACAGTGCGGTACGGGCGCTGTCCGCCGACGACTCCTGGCCCGGGCCCCCGGTGCGGGGACCGGCGCGGACACCCGCCGCGGCGGCGTCCGTACGACCGTGACGGACGGCCCCGAGCACAGGCCCGGCCGTACCCCCTACACACAGCGCGGAGCCGTCTCCCCGCTCACACGATTGGTGAAGGTGCGATGTACGAATTCCCGGCGAACGGCCCGGTCACCGCGTCCGTACGCATTCCCGGCGGCAAGTGCGTGGTGAAGGCGACCGCGGGGCCGGGCGTCTCGGCCGAGGTGCAGCCGGCGGCGTCCTGGCGTTCCGGGGACCGCAAGGCCGCCGAGGCGACCACGGTGGACTTCCACGGCGGCGTACTCACCGTGCGCACCGGCGAGCAGGGCGACCGGCCCAAGGGACGGATCCGGGTGGACGTCCTGGTGCCCGCGGGATCGGCCCTGGAGATCACCTCCGACTCGGCCGACCTCGAAACCCACGGGCAGCTGTCCTGGCTCACCGTCGACACCGGCTCCGGGCAGACCAAGGCCGAGTACGTCGCCGGTGACGTGCGGCTCGACGTGAACTCCGGCGACAGCGAACTGGGCACCGTCGGCGGAGCGCTGACCTTCGCGGCCCGCTCCGGCGACCTGCGCGTGCAGCACGTCGGCGGACCGGTCAGCGGCAAGTCGTCCAGCGGCGACATGCGCCTGGGCACGGCCGAGGGCGGGCTGCGCGTCGGGACGAACTCCGGGGACGTGCGCGTCGCCACCGTCGGCGGCGGGGCCGTCCACGTCACCACCTCCTCCGGTGACGTGACCATCGGCGTCGACCGGGCCTTCGGCGTCCGGCCGGTCCTGCGGACCAACAGCGGGGACCGGCGCGGTGAGCTCGCCGACGGCGCCCCCTCGACGGGAGCCGGGGAGATCGCCCTGGAGATCACCACGACCAGCGGGGACATCACCCTGCGCCGGGCCTGACCCGCGCCCCGCCGGGGCGCGGGACGTCAGAGCGGCCGGCCGGCGCCGAGGGCGGCGTGGGCGCGCAGCTCGTGGGGCCGCCGGTGCGAGGGGACGACCCGAAGGGCGGTGAACGGTCCCGCGACCCCGACCAGGTGCGGGACCGGCCGCACGACCAGCCGGTCGCCGGGGCCGACGAGGCCGTCGAGCACCGCCTCGGCCAGCAGGTGGTGCAGGTGCACCAGGGCTTGCGCGAGGGTCAGCCCGGCCGTGGCCAGGTGCAGCTCGCGCAGCACCGGGACCCGGCCGTCGGCGGTCCCGTCGGCGGGCAGCCGAACGGCCGTGCCGGAGACGTTCGGCAGTACCGCGCCGACGGGGAACAGCTTGAGCAGGCGGCGCAGCGAGGTGCTCTCCTCGGCGGGCGCCGGACCGAGCCAGGCGGCCGAGCCGTCGTCCGCGACGTGGTCGAAGCGGAACCGCTCGCGCAGATTGGCCGGATTGCCGGCCAGGAAGACGGTGCGCGTGAAGTCGTGCCGCCAGGCCGCCGCGGCCCCGCCCGCGATGCGGTGGGCGAACACGCAGGTCTCCCTGATCCAGGCGGACAGGTCGAACTCCCGCAGTACGCAGACCGCCAGTACCTTGGGCTCCGCGCTCTGCGCCGTCACCTCCCGGCCCGCCGCCAGCAGACCCTCGTCCGTCATCAGATCGATCCGCGCGGCCAGCTCCGGGCGTACCTCGCGGATGCGCCGGGCGTTCTCGGCACGCAGCAACTGCTGAGAGATGATCACAGGTAGACCGCTTCCAGGAGGTCCCGGGCGGGAGCGGGGCGGTGCCTGGCCAGCAGGCTGGAGGTCAGGCGGTAGGGGTTGACGTACAGGTGGTCCTTGCGGTGCCGGGCCAGCACGTCCGCCACCGGCGCCGGGTCCGGCACCGGGCCGGCCGACAGCAGCCGGGCGGCCCGGGCCAGGCTCTGGCGCAGTACCTCCCGGCGGAACGACTGCTGCTGGCCCGCGCCGAGCACCGCGATGAAGTACAGGCGCAGGCCCAGCCGCAGCACCGCGTCCTCGTACTCTCCGCCCAGCTCGTCCAGCAGGGCACCGACGGTGTGTCCCGCCCAGCCGCCGTGCCGCGCGGACCGGATCCGGCCGTCGATCGGCACCCGGCCCAGCACGACGCGGCGCACGGAGACGCCGCTCGCCGCCAGGACCCGTTCCACCAGGTGGTAGTCGGCATCCAGCTCCCGGTCGTACAGCAGGACGACCTCGTCGAAGTGCCGGCCCAGGGGCAGCAGCTCCCGCATCATGCACGCCAGGTAGTTCGGGCGGCCGTCGGCGTCGACGATCTGGCGCAACGGCAGGCCGTGCCGGGTGGCGTCCAGGTACACCGGCCCGCCGCAGCCGCGCAGGTCGAGGCAGAACCCCAGGTCGTGCAGGCGCTCGAGCGACTCCTCGGCGCCCAGCGCCGGCGGCTGGTGGGCCGTCAGTCCGGGATCGTGCATGCCCAGGCGGGCGTAGTGGGCGGTCCACAGCTCCAGCACCCGGGCCGCTGCCGGATGCACCCAGCCGTCCGACTCGACCGCCTCGGCATAGGGCCGCAGCGCGGCGGCGTCCGCCTTCTGAGCCGCTGCCCGGTAATCGACGTACCGCTCACCGATCTGCTCCTCCGACAGCCCGGAGTAGTCGACGTCGCCGACCGTGCGGTCCAGGTACTCCCAGAATCCCAGGGTCTGTTCGGTGAGGTGGTAGGCGGTGGGGCTGTAGCGGTAGACCACGTCGGCGATCCCGCTGCTGGCGCGGTACATCACGTCCGTCCACAGCAGACCCTTGAGGTGGCTGGGGGTGAGCGGCTTGGACGGGGTGACGGTGATCGGCGCGAGCAGCACGCGCGGCCTGCCCGGCCCCCGCGCCCCGGCGCCGGCCGGTGCCTGCGGCGCGGTCGCGGTGGCGCTCATACCGGCTGCTTCCGCCCGTGGACGAAGAACACCCGCTGCACCCCCGGCACCGAACGCGGCGGCACCGGATCCGGCCAGCGGCCGTAGTCGGCGCCCGGGTCGCCGGGCTGCACGGCCGCCACCCGCAGGCCGTGGGCACCGAACAGCGCCTCCGGCTCGTCCGTACCGAACACCCAGGGGCAGCCCCAGTCGGCGAACACCTTCAGCAGCACCTGGACGTCGGGCAGCACCAGCGCGGCGTCGTTGACGAGGTCCGCGGCGATCCGGCTGCCCGGGGCCATCAGGGCCGCGACCCGCCCCAGCAGGCGGTGGGCGTCCCGCTCACCGACGTAGTAGAGCAGCCCCTCCAGCAGCCAGACGGACGGGCGGGCGGGATCGTATCCGGCCGCGAGGAGCTCCTCCTCCCACGCGGGGGAGGTGAGGTCGAGCGCCACCGCACGCCGGTCGGCCCGCGGCCGCGCCGACGCCAGCCGTTGCGCCTTGTGGGCCAGCACGGCGGGCCGGTCCAGCTCGAAGTACCGGGTTCCGGCCGGCCAGTCCATCCGGTAGGCCCGCGAGTCCATGCCGGCGGGCGCGAGGACGATCTGCGGGGCGTCGTCCTCGCGGGCCGCGCCGTGCAGCCACTCGTCCAGGAAGCGGGTCCGGATGGCGTTGTAGTCGGGCGTGCTCGGGGCGCTGCGCTCCTCGCCGGGCGGGAACGTCGCCTCGCGTATCCGCCGCAGCAGACCGAATCCGGTGTCCCCGGCCAGCAGGCCGGCGTAGGGGTCGTCGAACAGCCGGTCCTCGCGGCTCGTCTCCGCCGCGCGCAGCGCGGCCGTCAGCAGGGCCGTCCGCTCGACCGGGCTCAGAACGTCGGTCATCACTGTCCTCCCCGACCGGGCCGCGCGGCGCCGGTCAGCCTCTCCCACTGGGCCGGGTCCTGGCGGAAGAGCCGGTCCTTGACCTGCGTCGGCCGGATGCCGGTGGCGACGGCCGCGTGCCAGTCCCGCAAGAAGGCGTCCTCGTCCAGCAGACGCACGGTCACCGGGCCCAGCCGCCCCTCGGCGCGCGCCGCACGGTAGTCGCGCGACTCGCGGCCGATCGCGGTGTCCAGCAGCGCGGCGAAGCGGGCGGTCTCCGCGGACGACCACGCCCCGTACGACGCCAGCGCGAAGGTGTAGGACGGTCCGCCGCCCGCACCGTCGACGACGCGGCAGGCGGCGTTGCGCACATCCAGACCGGTGCCGTCGCTCGCCGCGGACAGCGCCCGCAGGACCTGGGCCTCGCGGAGACGCTCCCCGGCGACGCTCGACCGGGTGGCACGTCCGGCGTACGACACCCGGGGCACTCCCGCCACGCGGTCCACGACGTGCACCACGTCGCCCACCGCGTAGCGGTACAGCCCACCGATGTGGCTGAAGACGACGTGGTAGTCGCGCCCTTCCTCCAGCTCGTCCCAGGACAGGGTCGCGGCCTCGGGCGTCAGGTCCTCGTCGGCGTCCAGGAACTCGTACACCGAGGCGCCCACGGTGAGCGAACAGGCCGACTCGTGCCGGTCCAGGGCGACGCCCACGGGTCCTTCCGACGCGGCGACCGGCGCCGGCAACGTTGCCACCCCGGTGCCGAACTCCTCGCGCAGCCGCGGGAGGTACAGCGACGCCATGCCGGTGGTCCAGCAGAACAGGGCTCGCATCCGGGGCCAGACGTGGGCCGGCCGGACGGTGCCGAAGTGCTCGGCGAGCCGCTCCAGTTCGCGCGCCCGCGCGGCGTCGGGAGCCGTGTGCGGCACCCCGCCGAGGGTGCCGTCGTGGATTTCCCTGACCAGCCTCGGCCACCACAGGCGCAGTTGGTACGGCAGGGCGGCGACCATGGCCGGGTTGATCCCGATCACCAGGCGCACGTCGCTCGCCGCCGCCAGCCGCAGCCGCAGATAGGCCTTCTCCAGGTGGTCGCCGGGCTCGACGGGCACCGGAAGGACGCCCCAGGGCGCGCCCGTGCCGGGTTCGGCGGACAGCGGTTCGCCGAACCGGGCACCGAAGTCGACCTGGCTGGCACCCACGTGCGGCAGTCCGGAGGCGGTGGTGGGAGGAGCCGCCAGGGGGTCGTGCTTCAGGTTCAGGACGGCGTCGGGGCGGGCCAGCACATCGGGGTAGTGCTCGATCAGCGGCGCCCAGGCGGCGTAGTAGAAGGGGAAGAAGGTGCGCCGCATGAACGTCGGGGTGACCGGGATCTTCTTGTGCTTGCCCGTCGTCCCGCTGCTGGTGAAGTACACGGCGGGATCGTCGGCGCTCAGTACGCCGCTCTCGCCGGCCGCCATGCGTTCGATGTACTCCGAGAGCGCGGCGTAGTCGTTGATCGGGACGGCCTTGCGCAGGTCGGCAGGCTCGCGGATCGACGCGAACGCATGGGCACGCCCGTACTCGGTGTCCGCGTTGTGCCGCACCATCTCCCGCAGCACGTTCCGCTGCTGCTCCCGGGCGTCGGGCAGGACGGCCGAGATGCCCTCCCGCTCGTCGAAGACCCGCTGCCGGTAGCGGCGGACACGATCGCGGTCCGCCCATTCCTCAGACAGGTTCATGTGCGGTCAGCACCTCCCGGACTTCGCGTGCGACGGCGGACACCCGGTCCTGTTCACCGATGAACGAGACGGGCAGCGTGCGGACTTCCTCCCACATCACCCGGTGCAGATCGGCCTGGAAGCGTGCGAAGGAGGCACGGTCGGGCCGGGCGCCGTAGTGCTCGAGCGGATTGAGGTCGCGGCCCTCGCCGCAGCGGCGCCAGGCCGTCTCGGCCGACACCTCCAGGAAGATGACCTGCTGGGGCTGGGGGAAGGACCGCCACCAGTCGAACAGCGGGTGCTGGTCCAGGCCGGTGAGACGGCACTTGGCGAGGATCTTGTAGTAGTAGGAGTCCACCAGCACAGGTGTGTGGGCGGGGGCGCGGGCGATGCTGTCCCGCAGGTGCAGTACGGCCGCCTGCAGCATCGTCAGCATGAAGTCGGCCGAGTAGTCGCGGTGCAGGGCGGGCATCACGTCGCCCACCAGTCCGCGGCGCAGCCGGGTGATCAGTGAGTGTCCGGGGTCGAGCAGCTCGTCGTCGGCGGAGACGATCCGCACCTCGGGGACGAGGCGGGCGAGTTCCGCCAGGGCGGAGGACTTGCCCGCGTAGTCGGCGCCCAGCACAACGGAGAACGGTGGCCTCGGCCGGTCCGAAGGGGCCGCCGGATGCGGCGGATGCGCCGTCGGGCCGAGGGGAGTTGGAGGTGCGATCATACGACGTCCACCGTCTTTCTCTCGGAGCTGGTGCGGCAGCCGGCCGGGCGCACGGCCTCGGCGGTCCGGGTGTCGGCGGGCCCCGGACGGTGCGGTCCGGTGACGACCCCGCAGCATCTATTAGCGGCGGGCCGGCCGCGGCGCTCAACCCGTACCGACCCCTACCCGAGGGGCCGGTGAAAGCCTGGAAATCAGGGGCTGTTGGGCTGTGTGCCGGGTTGTGTTCGCACGGTGGTTCCGGAGAGTGTGACGGCACCGCCCGCACGCGGTGACGTGCGGGCGGTGCCGTCGGTCGTTCTCGGCGGCCGTTCCGGCGGCCGGGGACGGGTCAGGAGCGGTTGGCGCTGGAGGGGCCGAAGAACTCGATCTCGGAGATGGCCACCTGCTTCTTGGCGGATGCCGCGTGGGCGGATTCGATGGTGAAGCGGACCTTGGTGACCTCGCCGACGCGGAACGGGCGCCGCTGGCCGCCGGCGCCCTGGTCCAGGGTGAGGTCGCGGGTCTTGACCGACCCGTCCTTCATGGTGATCGTCGCCTTGACGCGGTGCGGCAGGGCCGACTCCCGCAGCTTGTCGGCGCGGGTGGAGACACCGGGGGTGATGATCACGTCGAGCAGCCGGGTCGGCTCGGTGAAGCTGGCCTCGACCCACTGGCCCTGGCCGGACTCCGAGATGCCAGGACCCCACCAGGTGTTGCTGAGCTTGTCGATGAGGAGTTCGGGATTGTGGCCGGGGAAGGAGCGCGAGGCCTTGATGCCGTCCGGGGAGACGGGGGCGCGCTTGGCGAAGTGGTCGCGGGTGTTCTGGACGCCGTCGGGGATGTACATGAAGCCGAGGACGGCCAGGGTGGCCACGACGGCGACGGTGATCCAGGTGCCGATGCGGTCGAAGACGCGGCGCAGACGGGGACGGTCGCCGGCCCACGGGGTCTCCTGACGCCGTCCGCCGAAGAGCCGCCGCCACCAGGGGGCGCGCAGGGAGGCCTGGTCGCCGCTCGCGACCAGGGGCATGGCGCAGCGGGCGCAGTAGTGGCGGTCGGGGCGGTTGGGGGTGGAGCACCACGGGCAGGGCGGGCCGTTGGCGATGTCCGGCTGGTGGCCGGGGGCGCGGACCTGCGGCCGGTCCGCGTCGGGGCGGCCGGGCAGCACGGGCGCGACGGTGGGGGGCGCGGCCGGGGCGGGCGCCTCGGGGTCGGCGACGGGGACGAGGAGCGAGCGGGCCCGGTCGGACATGGTGTCGCTGAGCCCGTTCGGCGCGGGCGCGGGCGCGGCGGCGGAGGGGACCGGGGCGGTGGGGGCGGTCTCGTCGGTGCCGGGCGCCGGGCGGGCGGCGGCTCCCGCGGCGTCGTCCGGGCCCGCGGCACCTCCCGCACCGTGGGCCGCGGCGTCCGGGGTGTTCCCCGTGCCGGGCGTGCCCCCGGCGGCGCCCGCGGCGCCCGCGGCCGCGGTGCGGCGCGGCTGGGGCAGCGTCGGGTTCTCCCCGATGGCCCCGGCCGGTTCGTCGGCGGATGCCGCGGCCGGGCGGCCGGTGCGGGCGGGCGGCACGCCCGCACCGGCGAAGGCGTCGAAGCCGGGGCGCTGGTCGGACGCGGCGGCGGGCTGTGCGGTGCGGGCGGCGCCGGCCTGGTCCCAGCTGAGCACGGCGCCGCACGCGTCGCAGAAGGACTGGCCCGGTTCCGCGGGGGTCCCGCACTCGGCGCAGTTCTGCGTGGTCATCTCTCCGGGGTCCTTTCGGAGGCGGTCACTTCGACCGTGTAGGGCATGTGGGCGGGGCGGGCGGCGGCGACCAGGGCGTCCAGCCGGTGGACGTCGACGGGCCTGGGGTCGGGCAGCCGGAGGGCGACGTGCAACTGCGGGCGGGGGCGGCCGGGGAACGGGCCGAGCGGCCGGGCGTTCCACGCGGCGCCGCCGCTCTCGGTGATCTCCGGCGCGACGCCGAAGGCGAGCCGGACGGTCTCGGACAGGCCCTGCAGCGTGCCGCGTACGCGGTGCAGCCGGGCGGCGGCGGCGACGGCGGCGCGCAGCATGGGTTCGGCCTCGGTGCCGTCGGTCTCCGCGCCGACCCAGGTGCCGAGCCACTGGGCGAAGTCCGCCGGGGTGAGGGCGGGGTCGAAGTAGGTGTCCAGGCAGTCCAGGACGTTCAGGATGGGCGCGAGGACGTCGTCGAGCCCGGCGACGAAGCGCAGCGCGAGGTCGTCGTCGGCGAAGACGGCCGGCAGCATCGACGCGATGGGCAGCGACGAGCCGAGTCCGTCGACGGAGCCCCGTTGCGAGGCGGACTTCACGCGCCGTCCCCGATCACGCGGACCCGGTGGTCGTAGGAGAAGACCAGGGCGGGTGCGTCGAGGTCGATGCGGTTGGTGGGGTCGCCGCGCTTGCCGGTGAGCGGGTCGGCCGGGTGCAGGACGACCTCGTCGACGAGTTCGACGCCGGGGACGCGCTGGAGGACGGCGAACAGCTCACCGGTCTGCACGGGGCGTCCGAAGGGCCAGCCCTTGCCGTCGGAGCCGCCGGTGAGCGGGTCGAGGTGGCGGTAGAGGGCGTCGTGGGTCTGCCGGCGCACGCGATCGGCGTCGACGTCGCGGAAGGCGTGCACGGTGGCGACGACGGTGACGCCCTGGTAGTAGGGCGGGCCGACGGCGAGCCGGGTGCCGATCAGGCGGCGTTCGTCGAGGTGGCGGGTGATGCGGTTCAGGAGGGCGTCACCGGGGACGAGTTGCTCGAAGCGGAGCCGGCCGCCGGGGTCCGGGACGGCCTGGGGGACGACGAGGACGCGGACGGCGTGGGCGCCGTACTCGTTCTCCGCGCCCTCCAGGCAGGTGATGCGGGCGGTCTCGGGGGCGGCGCGGCGGGCGAGTTCCTCGTAGTCGCGCAGTGTGACGGCGCGTTCCTGGGCGCGCAGCGTGATGGGCGCCCGCAGCTTGGCCTCCTCGATGGTCTCGCCGTCGACCCCGCCGAGCGCGGCCTCCCGGTTGACGACCTCGGAGACGTACGGGATGGAGGTGCGCAGCACCTGTACGGCGCCGCGGGCCACGTTGCCCGCCCTGCCCCCGCCGGTGCGGTAGCGGCGGGCGCGGACGACGGCGCCCTTGGGCGGCACGGCGCCGTACTGGCGCAGGGTGCCGTCGGCCTCGCGGACGGCGGGGCCGAAGCCGATCTCGCCGGTGGTGGCGTCGACGGTGATGTGGTGGTCGTCGGCGTGCGAGCCGGAGAAGTGCGGGACGACCTGCCAGTCCTGCCAGCCGTCGTCGGCGGCGGTCTGGAGGAGGACCGACGGTTCGCCGGCGACGACGGGGGCGTGTTCGAGCCGCAGCCGCTGGCCGGGCAGGCCGGTGGACTCGCCGAGGGGCTCGTCCAGGACGGTCTCGGCGTGGATGGAGCCGGTGGTGCCGCCGATGGTGTAGGCCTCGGCGGAACGGATGGTCGGCGAGGTGGTGTAGAAGGGCTGGCCGCTCAGCGGTTCGGTGACCCGGCAGCGGATCCAGCCGGCCTCGTGGCCGCCGTTGCGGGACAGCACATGGCCGCCGGGTATGTGGAGCACGACGTCGCCGGGGCGGTTGAGACCACCGGTGCCGTCGCGGTCGACCTCGCAGGGCTGCCAGCCGTCCTCGGTCCAGGCCTCCCAGACCAGCGGCGGCTGGCGCGGGTCGACACCGACGCCGTCGACGCGGCTGTCGAGTTCGAGCGCGAGCGCGCAGTCCGGGACGGCGGCGCTGAGGCCGATGAGCATGCAGTCGCCGGGGCCCGGCGCCTCGGCGAAGCACATCACGTCCTTGCTCTCGGCGAGGTCCGTGGTGCGGTCGCTGACGGCTTCGCCGCGGGTCTGCGTCACCAGCCGGTCCATCGCGCACGGGACGATGCGCAGGTCGTGCTCGGTGGCGAACACGATGGCCTCGTCGCGTTCGGTGCGCAGGGTGGCGACCTCGGTGCCGACCGGGACGAGGATCGTGTCCTCCTGCGGCGCGGACAGCCAGAAGGTGACGTCCGTGCGCGCGGCCGACGGCGGGAAGAGCGTGATGCCGACCAGGTCCAGGAAGGCGAGGTGGTTCTTGTCCGGGACCCGGTTGAGCCGGTAGACGATCTGGTCGGCCATGTGGGCCATCGTCTCCACGAGCGTGACACCGGGGTCCGAGACGTTGTGGTCGGTCCACTCCGGGGCGCGCTGCTGGATGTAGCGCTTGGCATCGTCGACGAACTGCTGGAAGCGGCGGTCGTCGAGGTTGGGAGAGGGCAGGGGCATCAGCGGTCGCTTTCGGGAGAGCCCGGGAGGCCGGCCGGCGTGTCGGGGAGGTCGGGCTCGTCGTGGGAGGGGATGACGTAGAACGGGAAGACGAGGCTGCGCGGGTTGTTGGTGCCGCGGATCGAGTAACGGACGTCGATGAAGAGGACGTTCTGCTCCTCGCCGGTGGTGACGTCCACGTCGTGGACCTCGATGCGCGGTTCCCAGCGGTCCAGGGTGACATACACCTCGTGCTGGATGCGGCCGGCCGTCTGCTCGTTGACGGGGGCGAAGACGAGGTCGTGGATGGCGCAGCCGAACTCCGGGCGCATCGGCCGCTCCCCGGGCGCGGTGGCGAGGATGAGCCGCATGGCCTCCTCCACCTCCTGCTCGCCGCTGACGAGGGCGATCCCGCCGGTGGGCCCGATGCGCAGGGGGAACGACCAGCCGGAGCCGACGAACTGTTCGGCCATCAGAGAACAACCTGCCTTCCTCGGAAACGCTTCGTCACAGGCCCGGCATGGGAGGGGCTATGACCTTGAAGACGGGGGCCTTGACCTCGAACTGGGCGCCGATGATCCGTGTCATGACGGAGTTGATCTGCACGTTGACGGTGCCGGAGATGGTCGTCGCGGCCCCGGCGCTCAGCGTCGCGGCGCCGGCCGCACCCAGGTTCAGGGCGCCTCCCGCGTTGACTCCGACCAGACCCCCACTGCGCACGTTGACCATGCTGCCGCCCTGGATGCTGAGGGGTCCGCCGCTCTTGATGGTGAGGGCGCGTCTGGCGCTGAGCGACAGGTCGGTGCCCGCCTCCACCGACACCGAGCGGCTGCCGGTGATGCTGACGGAGCCCTTGCTGTCGACGGTGATCTCGGTCTTGGTGCGGTCGAGGTTGATGGTCAGCCTGTCGTTGCCGCTGGCGATCCGGACACCCTGCTTGCGCCCGCCGGTGCGCTGGCTGAGCAGGTCGACCCGGTTGCCCTGGCGGTCGGACAGGGTGTGCCGCACGGCCTTCTTCTTCAGGCCGTCGTGCAGCGGCACGTCGCTCTTGGTCGGCACGTCCCGGCCGTTGTAGAGGCCGCCGATCACGAACGGGTGGTCCAGCGCCCCCCGGTCGAAGGCGACCAGTACCTCGTCGCCGACGTCCATGGGGAAGATGCCGCCGCCCGCCACGCCGCCCATCTGGACGCTGCGCGCCCAGTCGCTGACGTAGGTGTCGTCCAGCCACGGGAACTGCAGCTTGACCCTGCCCTGCTTGAGGGGGTCCTGCACGTCGGTGACGATGGCGTTGGCGACACTGGGCAGCCGGGCGGCGCTCGCCGGGTCCGTGCCGCCGCTGCCGCCCGAGGCGAGCCCGTACAGGGAGCGCCACTGGCGTCCGCTGACCGTGATCCAGGACTCGTAGGCGACGCCGTCGCCGAAGTGGTGGCGTACCGAGGTGACGGTGTACTTGCCCTCGAAGGGGGTGCCGACGTCGGCGAGGGCGACGGGGACGCCGGGCCGCAGGTCGGGGTGGCCGTTGGCGGCGACCTCCAACTCGGCGAAGGAGGCGGTGACGTCGGAGGCGAGGGCCTTCGCGGCGTTGCGCACCTCGTCCTGCTTGTCGTACGGGCTGGCGGTCTCGACGAGCTTGCCGGGCTTGAACTTGCCGGCGGCCGTGCCCGGCGTCCACTTGATCTTGATGCCGGGGTCGGTGGTGGCCGGCGCGATCTCGGTGATCTTCTTCTTGGTGGTGACGTTCCAGCCGCGCGACTCGACCTTGCCGATCTGGTCGGCGGCGGTGACGGCGGCCCGCAGCCGCAGGATGTCGTGGCCGGCCTGGAGGACGAAGGTGCTCTGGTCGCCGTCCGTGTTCGGCGACGGCGCTCCGGCCGACGGCTTGGGCGTGACGAACCGGAACTTCCCCTTGGAGTCCAGGTACATGATCATCTTGTTCTCGTCGGCGAGCCGGGCGAGGAAGTCCCAGTCGGTGACGTTGGGCTGGGCGATGAACCCGTAGGTGCCCTTGGTCGCCTGGATGCGGCCGACGGAGACGCCGTCCATCTTCACCAGCTTGCGGGCGATGTCGGAGGCCTTCTGGTTGCGGTACGCGGCCACCCGGCGCTGGCGCATCAGCCGGTGCCCGTAGTCGTAGCCGCGGATGACGGTGAAACTGCCGGTGCCGTCGTAGTCGGTCTCCAGGCCGGTGACCTCACCGGTCAGCAGGGGGTTGTTCTTGCCCTGCCCGTCGGCGATCGGCGTGATGACGACCGGGGTGCCGAACTGCACGTTCAGGTCGCCGAGGAGCTTGTGGTACGGGTCGCGGAAGGTGAGCCGGAACGCCGCCGGCACGTTGACGCCCTGGTCGACCCAGCCGTCGGTGAGCATCGGGGCGATGTTGTCGGGCAGCTTGGCGCCGCCGATCTTCACCTCGACGATGCTGGAGAAGGAGGGACGCACCATCAGTGAGGCACCTCCTCGGTGGCCGGCAGGATGAGTTCGGTACCGGTCGGCAGACGGGACGGGTCGTCGATGCCGTTGGCCTCGGCGATCACCCGCCACGCGTTGGCGCTGCCGTACTCGCTCCAGGCCAGCGACTGGAGCGAGTCCCCCGCGACGACCCGGTGCACGCGCTGGGCGGTGAGGGCGCCGGAGGTCGGGTTCTGCCTCGGGGTCGGGCCGGGAATCTCGACCAGGGCCATCTGGCAGGTGGCGCGGATGGGGACGCCGGCGGTGCCGAAGAGCGTGTACTGGGTCTCGATGGACGCGACGTAGGCGTTGAACCGGGCCGTGGAGAACGAGCCCCACTCGAAGATCACCCAGGGCGGTGACGGCTGCTTGGCGGCCAGGCTCTTGGCGGTGACCTCGCAGCAGATCAGCAGCGACTCGACCTTCTTCATCACGGTGTTGCCGCCGGGCTTCATCGAGGAGTCCAGGAAGATCTCCAGGGTCATCTCGCGCGGCTCGGCACCCAGGAACTGCGGCTTCGCGGCCTTCCGCACGGCCGCCGTCGGGGTCGCCTTCCACTGGGAGCGCTGACTGATCGACAGCTGCGCCGGGTTGAACTCGAACGGGAACCGCTTGATCAGCGCACCGGGCGAGGTGGACTTGCCGGTGGGCGGCTCGTGGATGGCGAGGTTGGCGCGTACGAGGCTCTTGCCGGCGCCCTTGCTGCTCTTGGCCATGGTTCTTCCTCTCTGCTCCGCGGCGCCGTCAGTCCGTGAACCCGTGGTGGGCGATCTCCAGGACCTCGTTGGCCACGGACGCGCTGCCGGGGTCGAGGCTGGGGCCCTGCCAGCTCACGGGCAGGACGTCGATCAGCCCCCAGCGGGCGACCAGCGACCCGTCCGCGCGCAGGGCGGAGATCTGCGCGGTGGGCCGCTGGATGCCGGTCTGCACCGACGAGATCCACTTGGCGACCTTCGCCGTGTCCGGGGTGAGGGGGCGGGTCAGCCGGATGTTGGAGTAGGTGACGCGGGTGGGCAGCTGCCAGACGAAGCCGTTGTTGCCGCCCTCCTGGCGCTGTTCCACCTCGACCTGGGTCGACAGCCCCTCGCACCCGTTGAAGTAACCGAGGCTCTCGCCGTCGATGGCGAGGCTGAACCAGATGGAAGAGCCCGGGTCCTTACGGGTCATCGGGGGTCGACCTTTCTTGTCGGGGAGCGGTGGCGGCGGGCGTGGCCCTCGGTGCGGTCCGGCCGTCCGGCTGGGCCGGTGCGGTCCGGTCAGCGCGGGTCGCGCAGTCTGCCGATCCGTTCGCGGTCCATACGCAGTTCGGTGCGGACGAGACGGGTGACGCGGCCGATGATCCGGTGCACCAGTTCGTCGAGCTGGAAGTCGGTGAGTTCACGCGGGTCGAACCCGCCCTCGGGGACTGCCGTGTACGCGGGCGGGGGATCCTCGGGCGGTGGTGCGCCCGCGCTCGCCTCGTACGGGGGCGGCGGGTCGCTGCTGTACGGGGGCGGTGGCTCGGCCGGGCCGGGTCGGGACGGCGGGGGGTCCAGCCGGGTCAGGTTGTCCACCACGGTGGCGGCCGTGGCGGAGGCCAGGGCGGCGGTGGTGCGGCTGGCACGGCGGGAACGGCGGAAGAACCGCTGGACCGGCGGCCCACCGGCGGACCCGGCCCCGGACCCGGCGTCGCCCGGGGCGAGGGCCTCCGGCATGGCGTCCGCGGGCTCCGCCTGCGCGGCGACCGGCATCTCGGGCCGGGCCGCCGACGGCCGGGGCGGTGTGAGCGGGGCCACCGGGAGCGGGGCTCCGGTGGCGGCGGCGCGGGACACGGGCTTGCGCAGGGGTACGGCCTTGGCGGGCGCGCGCTGGACGACGGGGGGCGTGGACCCGCCGCCTCCGGGCAGCGGTGGGGGCGTGAAGGGCGGCGCCGCCGGGGGCGCCGTCACAGCCGCGAAGGGGGGTGTGGCGGGTGTGGCCAGGGAGGCGAAGGAGGGTGTGTCGGGCGTGGCCAGGGCCGCGAAGGGCGGTACCGCGGGCATGGCGGCGGTGGCGGTGGCCGTGGTCGTCGTCGTGACGGGGGGTGCCGCGGGCGCGACGGACTGGGTGGTGGCCCGCTGGACCGGCGGTCGCGGTGTGCCGCCCTCGGTCGCGGAGGGCACCGGCGCCGGGGACCGGGTGGTGAGCGAGGTGGTGTCGCGCGGGGGCGCGGAGAGGGGCGCGCCGAGCGGAGAACGACGCGCGGGCGCCGCGGTCGGCCCCACCGGTGCGGCGGTGGACTCCGGTTCCTGTGCCGGTGCCGATGCCGGTGCCTGTGCCGGTGCTTGTGACGGTGACTGTGTCGTCGTCGGGACCGGCGTCACGGTCGGGCGTACGGCGCTGACCGGGCCGGACGAGGTGGGCGCGCCGAGCCCCGGTCGCCGCCCGGCCGCGCTGCGCTGCACGGGGGCCGCCGGGGCTGTTGTCCTGCCGGTCTCCGGCCGGGACAGCGGTACGGCGGGCGTGGGCGCGGTACGGACTCCGGGCGTGCTGGGCGAGGCGGGTGCGGTGACCGTGGCGGCAGGGCCGGGGCCGGTCGGTGCCGACGGCTCCGCCGGTGTGGCGGGGGGCCGCGGTGCGCCGGCCGGTTGAGCCGGGGACGGCTGGGCGGCCGACACCCGGCGCTGGACGGGGGGCTGCCGGCCGTCCGAGGGACCTTCGGCCGCCGACCCGGCTCGCTGGACCGGGGGACCGACGGGGGTGGCTCCCGGCGCGGACGTCGGCGAGGGAGCCGCTGTGCCCTCGGTGGGCGGGGTGCCGGTGCCGGTCGCGGGGGTGGTGGCGGGCCGGGACTCCGTCGGGCGCACCGGGGCGGCCCCGCCCTGCGCCGCGTCCGAGGTGGTGCCGGACGCGGGCGGGACCGGCCGCGCGGGGGCGCGGGACCCCGACTCGGGCCGGGACACGGCACGTTGCACCGGGGCGCCGGTCGCCGCGGCCTCCGGCGAACCGGTCCGGCGGTCACCTGCGGGGGCGGGGCGGGCGGGCTGCGCGGTGGCTCGTCGGGCGGAGGGTGTGTCGTTGCCCGCCGGGGGAGGCGTGCCGCCGTCCGTGCGGCGTACGGCACGCTGCACCGGCGGCGTCGAGGCCGCGGCGTCGGTCGGCGCGGGGCTGGACGGCCGTACGGCGGCGCGCTGGACCGGCGGTGTTCCGGACGCGGAGCCGCTGTTGCCCGGTGCGGGGGTCGGCGGGGTGCCGCTGCCGGTCGGTCGAGTGGTGGTGGCCCGCTGGACGGGCGGGGCGGTGGGCGTGGTGCCGACGTCCGGCGCGGTGGCCGCCGGGTTGGCGCCGCCGTCCGGTGCGGGGGTCCGCCGTACCGGGTTGTCCGCCGCGCTGCCGCTGTCGGCCGGTGCGGCGGCCGGGTTGCCGCTGCCGGGCTGTGCCGGGGAGCCGGACCGGCGTGTGTCGGCGCGCTGGACCGGGGGTGTGCCGGGTGTGCTGCCGCTGTTGCCCGGTGCGGGAGTTGACGGGGTGCCGCTGCCGGTCGGTCGAGTCGTGGTGGCCCTCTGGACGGGCGGTGCGGTGGGCGTGGTGCCGACGTCCGGCGCGGTGGCCGCCGGGTTGTCGCCGACGGGCTGCGGGATGCTGCCGCGTCCTGCCGGGGCGTCCGGCGTGGGGCTGGACGGCCGTACGGCGGCGCGCTGGACCGGTGGGGTTCCGGACGCGGTGCCGCTGTTGCTCGGTGCGGGGGTCGGCGGGTTGCCACCGTTGGACGGCCGTGCGGTGGCCCGCTGGACCGGGGGTGTGCCGGACGCGGTGCCGCTGTTGCCCGGTGCGGGGGACGAGGGGGTGCCGCCGCTGGACGACCGCGGCGTGGTGGTCCGTTGGACGGGCGGTGTGCCGGACGGGGAGCCGCTGTTGCCCGGTGCGGGGGTCGGCGGGTTGCCACTGCCGGTCGGTCGAGTGGTGGTGGCCCGCTGGACGGGCGGGGTGGTGGGCGTGGCGGCGACGTCCGGCGTGGGGCTGGACGGCCGTACGGCGGCGCGCTGGACCGGTGGTGTGCCGGACGCGGAGCCGCTGTTCGCCGGAGCAGGGGCCGACGGGCTGCCGCCGCCGGGCCGCCGTACCGGGGACGCCGGTGCCGTCGCGTCGCCGGACGCGGTGACGGCCGGTGTGGTCCCGGAGGCGTCGGGGGCCGGTGTGGTCCCGGGCGCGGACACCGCCCGCTGGACGGGTTCCTGGGCCGGCGCGGGCGCGGGGGTGACGGAACCGTGGGCCGGGGAGGCGCCCCCGGCCGGTGCCGAGCCGGGGTCCGCTCGGTCGGCGTCCGCCGACGAGGGCGCCGAGCCGGAGGCCGCCGGGGCGGCTCCGGTGGTCCGGCGGCTGGCCGGCAACGCCCGGCGCTGCACGGCCGGCGATCCGGACGGGGCCTTGGTCAGCGACTGCCGCGGACGCGGGGCGGCGGGCGGCGCGGGCACCGGCGTCACCCGGACCCCGCGGGAGGGCTGGGCCGGGCTGCTCGCGGGCGCGGCGGACGACGCCGGCGCGCCGGAACGCGCCCGCTGGACCGGCGTGGCCGCGGGCGCGCTCGGCGACGTGCTCGCCGTCGGAGCCGCCGACGGCGTGGGACGAGCCGCAGACGTACCCGACGCACCACCGCGCGCCCTCGGGGCGGAACCCGTGGGCGCGGTCGGTGCCGTGGCCGGTGCCGTGGCCTGGGCCGGTGCGTCCGCCGGTATCGCGCGCAGCGGTGCGACCGGCATCCGCTGTACCGGCGGTGGGCCGGCCGGGCGGGCCAGGGGCGTGGACGAGGTCCGGCGGGCCGGCGAGTCGAAGGCGCCGGACAGCAGGCTGTCGCCGGCCGCCGGGTTGAGTACCGCCGGGGACGGCGCCCCGGTGAACGACGGGTCCTGCCACGTCGGAAGGCGGCCGCCGAAAGCGGCGTCCGCCACCCCCGTGCGGCCCGCTCCGGTGGCGCGCTGGATCGGCGGCAGGCCCGTCCAGGCCGCGACGGACACGGGCGCGGGTCCGGGCGCGGATGCCGCACGTCCGTCCGCGCCCGGGTCCGGACGCGAGCCGGTGTCCGCGGGCGGACCCGTCTCGGTGGACGGGGCCGCCGCCGATGCCGCGATCCCGCCCCCGTTCCCGTTGGCTCCGCCGTCGTCGCGACGGCCCCGCAGCCGGTCCAGGAGTCCCACCGATCAGCCCTCCGCCGTGCCTCGCGTCACGAGGGACGCGATCTGGTCCGTGTACCGGCGGCGGTCCTGGTGTTCCAGGTCCAGGATCGCCTCCAGGCTCCAGTGGAAGTGGTAGGCGACGTACGCGATCTCCTCGTGCAGCCGGTCGGTCGCGTACGTCACGATTCCCCCAGGCGGCTCCCGCCGAGTTCCACCTCGAAGGGCTCCGAGCAGTGCGGGCACTCGACCGCCGCGCGCGTGTGCCCCTCCGCGTTGATCTGGCGGTAGAAGTCCTGGAGGAACGCCAGGTCGGAGGCGAACATGTTCTCCACGACGCCGTCGTGCACCATCGCCAGCGTGCCCAGCCGGGTGATGACCCGGCCGAGCAGCACCACCGACAGGTACGCCGGGTTCTCCTGCACCCGCACGTCGCGCAGCGGGATCAGCTCGTCCCGCGCCGTCGACAGGCGCATCACACCGTCCCGGTGCACCGTGCCCGACTCGTCGACGTACCCGCGCGGCAGCTCGAAGGGGAACTCGGTCTGCATCTGCTGCCTCGGGGCGGTGTCGACGGGGGGCCCGGCCGGAGGGCCGGCCGGAGAACCGGCCGGCGCCTCCGTGGGCGCGGCGGCGGGAGCCGAACGGGGGAAGTCCGCTCCCGCCGCCGCGGACTGGGGTGCCGCGGCGGGTGCCTTGGCGGTGCTACGGCGCATTACTCGACGACCAGTTCTTCGAACACGATGGTGATGGTCTCGGTGAGCGCGTTGGTGTCACCCGCCTTCAGGGTGCCCGCCACGACCTTGCTGCACCAGGCGTTGCGCAGGTTCCAGCGCTTGACCGGGTTGTCCTCGTAGTCCATCACGATGATCGTGGCGTTCTTGCGGGCGGTGGCCATCCGGCCCGCCATGGAGTCGTTGATCCACTGGGTGAACACCGACGACTGGCTCATACCGCGCTCGACCTGGACCGAGCCGTCCTTGGCCACGCCCGGCATCAGGGTGACGTTGTTGCGGCCGGTCGTGCCCTGGTTCTGCTGGTACCTGATGACGTCCTGCTCGATCTGCAGGTTGGAGACCGAGTTGAGGTACTCGACCATCACACCGTCGATCTGGATGCCGAAATTCGGTGCGACGAGTACGTCTTCGGGCTTGGGGAGAGACATGAGTTCGCTGTCCTTCTAGAGGATGTGGGACAAGGGCGGGGGCGCGTTCCGCCTACTCGTCCAGCTCGCCGCCGCCGCTGGAGAACTGGGCGAGCCGGAAGATGACGAACTCGGCGGGCTTGACCGGCGCGATGCCGATCTCGCAGACGACCCGGCCGAGGTCGACGGACTCCGGCGGGTTGGTCTCCTCGTCGCACTTGACGTAGTAGGCCTGGTCGGGGCTCTGGCCGAAGAGGGCGCCGTTGCGCCACTCGTTGACCAGGAACGCGGAGACGTTGCGGCGGATGCGGGCCCAGAGGTTGTGGTCGTTCGGCTCGAACACCACCCACTGGGTGCCGATCAGGATCGACTCCTCCAGGTAGTTGAAGTACCTGCGGATGTTCAGGTAGCGCCACGCCGGGTCGGAGGAGAGGGTGCGGGCGCCCCAGACGCGGATGCCGCGGCCGGGGAAGGAGCGGATGCAGTTGACGCCGATCGGGTTGAGCAGGTCCTGCTCGCCGCGGGTGATCTGCAGCTCCAGGTCGACGGCGCCGCGGACCACCTCGTTGGCGGGGGCCTTGTGCACGCCGCGCTCGGAGTCGTTGCGGGCCCAGATACCGGCGACGTGACCGCTCGGCGGGACCAGGCGGGACTGGCCGGTGGCCGGGTCGAAGGACTTGATCCAGGGGTAGTACAGGGCGGCGTACTTGGAGTCGTAGCCGGCCGTCTCCTGGCGCCAGACGCGGATCTGGCGGGCGTTCTGGCTGGGCGGCGGGTCGATGATCGCGACGCGGTCGCCCATCAGCTCGCAGTGGGCTATGAGACCGAGCTGGACGGCCTTGACGGCCTCCAGGTCGATCGCACCGCGCTGGTAGGCGGCCATCAGGTCGGGCACCGCGACCATGGAGATCTCGTCGATCGCCTCCAGGCCGCCGAAGCCGGTGCGGTCCGAGGAGTCGCCGAGGTACTGGGCGGGGCCGGGGTGCGCGCTCTCGGCCTGCCCGGCCGGAACGGCGGGGGCGGCGGACGGCGGCGCGGGCAGCGTCAGGCTCTGGTTCTCCGGCCGGACCAGCTGCGCGGACGGCGCGGCCTCGGTCACGGTGATGAGCTTGGAGCGCTCCTTGACCTGGGTGACGACGTAGGAGCGGTTGCCCTTCTTGGCGCTCACGTCGAAGGTCTCGACCGGCTTGTCGCCGTCCTTGACGATCAGCTTGAAGCGCTCGGCGGGGCCCTCGCCCTCGGGGTCGGCGACCTCGACGGTCAGCGGGCCGCTCTGGCCGGCCGCGGTGGCCGTCACGGCGAAGGTGCCCAGCTGCTTGGGCTCGGCGGCGGGCAGCGCCTTGGCGGTGCTGCCGGTGACGGCCGCGGGGGCGGCGGCGCCGTTGACCGAACCGTCGGCGGCGGCGTCCTCGGCCGAGCCGCCGACGCGGACGACGTAGGCGGCCGAGCCGCCGTTGTTGAAGAACCCGTAGACGGAGTGCGCGAGGTAGTACCCGCCGGTGAAGTCACCGAAGGCCGCGACGTACTGCGTCCAGTTGGTCACCAGCGTGGGCTCGTTCAGCGGGCCGGTCGGGGCGAGACCGACGAAGGCCGCCACCGACGTGCCCACTCCCTCGATCGGGCGCGAGCCGCTGGCCACCTCCTCGACGTAGACGCCGGGCGACAGGTAGGACGGCATGCTCTGCTCTCCTCGGGGTACGAGACAGGACGCCCCTCAGCCTCACGCGCGCGTTGCCGCCGCCGAAACGTCCCCGGGTGCCGGAGCAGGGGCAGGTTCCTTGCCCCTGGTCGTGCCCCTTGGGGCAGTCTCCCCTCGTTTCCCCTCGTTTCCCCCGCGGACCACTGGTGGTTGTCCGGCGTTTCTGCTTCAACATCATGTATTGAGTGTCAGTTCGCCAGGATGTCATCTTGCGATCACGTCCGGTATGGGAAACGCGCCGTCCCGTCGCGCCGGGGGCGCGGCCTTGCCGAGTGGGGGCCGGTGACGGTGCCGGTGACGGGACGTCAGGAAGGGTTGTCCGTGTCGGACCGCTTGCACGAAACGCAGAGACACCGTCCGTCCGGGGCCGCGGCGGTCCCGTCCCGCCCGCAGGCACGTCAGCAGCGGCCACTGGCCTCCCTGCAGGCCGGTGCCGGAAACAAGGCCGTCGCCGCGGCGATCCAGCGCGCGACCGCCACGCGTGAGGCAACCGGGGCCACAGATCGGGCGCAGGCGAGTTCGTCGGGGACGCAGGGGTTGGTGGCCGGCCTCGAACGGTCGGGCTCCGTCTCCGCCGCCGTCGGTACGCCCGTTTCGGCGGCGCAGTCCGAGCAGGCTCCGGCGGAGCGGCAGGAGGACGCCGAAACGCGGAAGCAGGCAGCCGAGGCCGAGGCGCAGAAGCTGAAGAGCCAGGTTGAGGCCAAGTCCGAGGAACGGAGCAAGGCCGCTGCCGATGTGTGGAGTCACACCCAGCAGGCGGCCGGCGCCCGGAAACGGGCAGCAGAGGCCGAGGCCCTGGCGGAACAGGGGAGGACGAAGGCTGGTGACGCGGAGGCACTGCGCAAGACGGCGGAGCGCGACAAGAGCCGATGGGAAACCGCTGTTGACGCGGAGGAGGGAAATCGGGCGCGGGCCCAGTCTGCCCTGGAGCCGCTGGTCGAGGCGGAGGGCACGGCGCAGGACAGGAAGGCTGCGGCCGAGGCCGACCTGAAGAAGCGGAAAGAGAGTGTCGAGAAGGCCAAGGCTGCGGAGGCCGCGGCCAGGACTGCGCTGAAGGTGCTGAACGACAAGGCCGAGAAGGCCAGGGCCGCGCAGGCTGCGGCGGAGGCCAAGCTGGGGGTGGTGAACCAGAAGGCGGAGCAGGCCGAGGCCGCGGAGGCTGCGGCCAGGGCCAGGCTGGCGGCGTTCAGGGACAAGGCCAGGGCTGAGGAGGAGGCCCGGAACAACGCGGGGGAAGAGGTAGCCGCGCGGGCGGCGGCCGAGGAGAAGGTGCGGAAGAAGGCGAGGGACGCCGAGAAAAAGCTGCAGGGTGTGGTGGATAAATGCACCAAGACCACGAAGGCGGCAAAGGAGAAGGTGGTTGCCGCCGAAAACAAGAGTAATGAACGGAAGGGGGAGGCTGATGAGGCGACCGGTGAGGAGTCGGAGGCCAATACTGCGTTGACGCAAGCCTCGGCGGATACGGCGGAGGCTGAGAAGCAGGTAATTGACGCCGGGGTGGAGATGAATACCCGGGTGACCGAGTTTGATGCTGCCAAGGCTGATCGTGAGGCGGCGGAGGAGACGCTGAGGGGGTTCGAGAAGGCCAAGCAAACGGCAGAGGGTGAGGTGGCGAAGGCCCAGGCCGTTCTGGAAACGCATGTCAAGAGCAAGAAGGCCGCCGAGGAACAGACGGTGCTGGCTGAGCAGGAGGTGACGGATCAGCGGCAAATAGTGGCCGAAGCGCAAGCGGCGGCGGCCACCGCGGCGCAGGAGCAGCGGAAGGCGACGGAGGACGAGGCCGAGGCGCGGGCGGCCGAGGCCGTGGCCGTGAAGCGGGCTGCGGAAGCCGCGAAGGAGACGGCGACGTCGGCAGAGCAGGCGCCGTCGGCGGAGACGGCGACGTCCGACGCGAAGAAGAAGGGAAAGCGGGAACGGCTCAAAGAAGGCGCCAGTATGACCAAGATCAAGCAGGTGATGGATCCGCTCGACGTCGGCTTCCTTCGCGTCAGTTCGCCGACGGCGGGAGGGGTCAAGAGCAACGCGACTGCCCACTCGAACACTGGGCAGTTGGGCGACATCGCGACGCTGGGAGTGGTGGAGACCGTCCACAACGTGATGGTCAGCGTCGCGGGAGGGATCAACGACGCTCGTGGCTATGTGACCGGAAGGAAGACGGGCAAGGAGAGCGAGAAGAAGGGCCCGGATGGGCACCAGGCGTCCAAGGACAAGAAGGGGAAGTCGGCCGGCGCCGCATCCAACACCATGATGGCGGCCAATGACACCGTCAAGATGGTCAGTAATGTGAAGAAGAGTACTGGCGTCGAAGCGGGCGTGTTGGCCTTGGACGAGGCGTCCGGCGGCCTCATCATAGGCTTTTCCGCACCTCTCCTCGCCCGTGACGCCTTGGCCGGTGCGGGTGCGATCAATAAACACCACAACCTCAGGAAGGATTTCCGAAAGATATCCGCGAAACGCCCGGAAAACCTTCAGAAGGTCTTCGACGATCTTGGGGTGGCGACTGAACAGCTGGCTCAGGAAAGCTCAAAGCTGGCAGACCCGCAGGGCGGTTCGAACAAGGAAACAATAGACGAAATCGAGCGCCTCAGGGAGGATATCGAGCGCTCCCGGGGGGAGTTGCTGGGAAACCTCTCCTTCATCAACGAGTACGTCATACGAAAGCAGAAGAACAAGATCTTCAAGCGCGGGGCCGGTGTCACGGGGAACGCGGCGCGCATCACAGCCGCCGCCCTGACGATCGCAGGTCTCACCGGGGCGACCCTCGGTGTGGCCGCGCCCGTCATAGGCGGTGTGGCGGCAGCCTTCCTGGGCGGAGGTGCCGTCTACAAGGGGGCCAAGAAGGGCGCCAAGCGTGTCGAGGTGATGCGGGATCCCACGAAATATGCCCGGACCACGCCGGCTCAGCAGGAACCCGAGCAGTCCCAGAGCGCCGAGCAGACTCAGAGCACGGAGCAGACTCCGAGCACCGAGCAGACCCAGAGCACGGAGCAGACTCAGAGCACCGAGCACGAGCAGGGCTCCGGAGAGTCCAAGGGCAAGGGGCAGAGAAAGCGCGATGCGGTACTGGAGTTCGTCAAGCTGACGAAATCTGTGGACCAGGGCGAGCGTCAGCTCATGGCACAGGAGCTCTATGCGTTCGCGGCCGGTCCGGCCGTCCCCGCGGGCAAGAACGTTCCCGACGACATCCGCAAGATGGCGCGTGTCATGCTCGAAAAGATCAAGTGCGGCCATGAAAGGCACAATCAGACTCGGGAAGAGTGGGAGGCCTCGCTCAACGACCCCACACAGCAGAAGACGTGGGAGGCGAAGATCGCCAAGGGGATGGCCTCCTGAGCGCCGCGGAGGGATGCGCGAGCCGCGGGGCGCCGGCTCGCGTCGGACCGGCAGGGCCCCGGTTCGACGGCACTGCCCCCGGCGTTGCCCGCGTAGACCTGTCGGCGACGGGGAAGCTCCGGTAAGGCTGAGGGTCACACGTACGGTGTCGAAGGGAGCGCATGGTGCGCGCGCACGAGGAAGCCGCCGACCAGCAGGCCGCCCGGGGCGGCCGCGCTCCACACCGGGCCGCGCCCGCGCCCACCACCGGAGTGAGCGGAGCGCCGATGACCCCGGCGACGGTCCTGGCGCTGCAGAGCGCCGCCGGTAACGCCGCCGTCCAGCGCGTCGTCGCCCGGGACGCACACCAGCACGGACCCGGCTGCGGGCACACCGTCCAGCGCCGTATGGATCCGGACTCGCACCAGCACGGCGCCGGCTGCGGGCACGACGGGATCGACGACCGGAGCCCGGAGGGGCAGCACCAGCTCCTGAAGGAGGCCAAGGGGGAGCCCAGCTCGACGCTCCCCGGGTCCTTCCTCGACAAGGCGGTGCCGTTCTACGACAATCCCGCCCTCGCCGGGGCCCGCATGTACACGGGCCCGGTCGCCCAGCGCGCGACGGCGGCCATGGGCGCCGAGGCCATGACGATCGGCATGGACGTGTACCTCGGCCCGTCCGCCATCGGCAACGAGGAGATCCTCGCCCACGAGGCCAGCCACCTCGACAAGAACAGCCGGGGAATCACGGAGACGGGCAGCGCGAGCGGCGGCAGCCCCGCCGTCACCGATCCGGGGCAGGGTTCCGAGGTCGCGGCGGTGAACGACGGAGCGGCCTTCAAGGCCGGGCACACCACCGCCCCGTCCCTCGTCGCCCAGCGAGCGGTCGCGGACGACGTGGAGGACGGGGCGTAGTCCCCGGGCGCCGCACGAACGGCCCTTTGGGGCAACGCCCTCTGCCCTGCTGCTTCCTGACGCTGCGTCGACCTCCTCGTAGCGTCGGCATGTGAGCCTGTGGACTTCGCTGGAGCCCGCGTCCGCGACTGTGGACCCCGGCAGTAGTACGCGTGTGCGCCTGAGGGTGCGTAATACCGGTGACGTGGTGGATGAGTACCGGTTCGAGCCAGTGGGGGATGTGGCTCCCTGGACGACGGTGGAGCCGCAGACGCTGCGGTTGTATCCGGGGACGACGGGGACGGTGGA
>NZ_JBIRFY010000024.1:0-68074 GCF_044327745.1 Streptomyces sp. NPDC018026 | reverse complement strand
ATCAACGACCGGGACGGCGCCATCAGCATCTTCGGCCAGGAGCTCAAGGTCCTCGACGTGACGGCCGCCGAGCACAACGGAGCAGCGCCGGTCCAGCTGGCGTTCCCGTACCACCGCGTCAACGAGCCGATGGTCAGGGAACTCAGGCGGATCATGAGCGCCCACCCTGGCGAGAGCCCCGTCCACCTATTCGTACGCGGACCGCAGAAGACCACGGTCTACCTGCTCCGGTCGACGGTGAACGCGGCCACCATCGCCTCCGACATCAAGGGCTCCTTCGGTCAGAACACCTGGCACGGTGTGGCATGACCGGCGGCGAGGAGATCACCTTCCGTTTCGACCAGGTGCCGCCTTGCGCCCGTTGCGGAGGCGCGGCCCTGCTCCGTGTCCGGTTCGGTCATTCGTGGACGAACATCACCGGGCACCTGATCGAAGGCTTCCGGGAGGCGGATCTGTGCCCGGCCTGCGACAGCGGTGCAACGCCTGCGGACGACCTGCTGGCACTCTTCGCTGTCGCCGAGAAGATCCCTCTCACGCACCTAGCCGAGTTCGGCTGCCGTATGGTCGCCTGGGTCGAGTCGGTCCGACAGCCAAGGGTCGACATGGTTCGTTTGCAAGGTGAGGAAGACGCTCACCGGCACAAAGGCGAGCTGCCCTGACACCGGGCGGTATCCGTCGTGAACATGCCCGGCCGGACAGAAGGTGGCCGTCTTCTCGTAGCGGGTGTCGATTCCTCGCCACTGCTTCAGACGGGTTGATGCACCGTTCAGGCGGACCTGGCGGGATCGCACCGAACACCCGCGTTTCCGAGGCAGCCGACGACCATGCGCAGAGCCCTCATTCGCCTCGCCCCATGTGCAGCACTCCGCCCCGCTGGACAGGATCCAGCGGGGCGGAATTGGCCCGGCGTCCCCACTTCGGGAACAGGCGGGCCGCCGGATGCCGAAGACGCAGACCGCCGGTTGTGCCGTGGACGGGCTTCGCTGCAACAAAGACCGTCCGATCCCCATGTTGTGTCGAGTGGCAACGGCCGGGGAGACCGCGATCATAGGCCGCGGCAGAGGCGCGGCAGAAGACACGTTTTGTGATGCACGCCGTTGACCCCCTCCCGACTCGGTCGCGAATGGACCTGTGGCCAGGGGGGCGGGCAAGAGAGATGTGTCGCCTGCTACTCCTCGGCGATGGGGCAGGCGCGCGAAAGAAGCCGGCGCAGGCCGGGACTGAGGGCAGACGGGTGGGAGGGCCGGGCTCGGTTCACTCCGCGACAGGCCGCCGGAGGGCATGAAGGTGCCCAGCATCGGCGCGCCGTCGAAACGGGTGAGCTCCGGCGCAAGGCGCGGCAGGAAGCGCATAAGTGGTCTGCTGCGCCGGGCGGAGTCCCGTTGCGGGCAGGCGGCGGCCTGCTGAGGGTGCCCAGGTTCTGGGACCGCCCCTCGGAGGCGGCGAGGGCGCCGACCCCGCGTCGGCTGTCCGCGCCGTGGCGTGGTGGCCCGGGCGGAAGTCCGCCCACGGTTCTCCGCTGCGCGAACCGGTTTTCGCGACAGCCCGGTGCCGAGTGCCCGCGCGGACGGCACAGGTGTTCGGCCGACTCAACCGGAGGGACAGGTACCCGGTCGTCGCGCATGGACGAGAAGCGTTGCAGGTCGACTGCCACGACCATTGCCTGCATGTCAGGCCCCTCCCTCGCTCGGCTGGAGATCCTCAGGCGTCCGGATCGGGTCCGGTCGCTCTGTGCGGTGTTGTCCCCTGACTTTCGCTGTTTCACCCGTCCCAAGCCACCCCTCGCGGAGGACGGAAGCGGGATTGTCGCCGCGCGCCGCGAAACGACCGGATACCAAGCACGTCGGATGACCTGCACCTTTCTCTTGACGGCCCGTCACCACAACGTGGGACGAGTTGAAACGGCGGCACTGGAACGACCTTTACCGCGTTGAAACGGAGGAAGGAAGGTGTCCAATGAGGCTCTGGATCCTCCGGCTCTGCAAGGCTGGAGGATCGTCGTATCCGGGCCTCGTGTCGAGTGGCAACGACCGAGGAGACAAATGAACATGCGCGCGCACCTGCACGCCTCATGCGTGCAGGGCCCGGCCAGGGAAGGCAGCCCGCTGCTGCCGACTCCGGCCGTCGTCATCATCGTGGTGGTGCTGAGCCTGACCGCCGGCCTGGCGGCCTGGGGGCAGAACCTGGAGACCGTCGTAGCGACGATCACCGTCGGCGGCCTGCTGGCGGTGGAACTCGTCCGCCGGACCGTCGCCATCTTCTCCGCACGCCGCGTATAGGGAGAGAACGTCATGGGGTGCGACACCAGCGCCCTGGCGACGCCCGCACCCGTGGTTGAGCTGGCGCAGTGGCTTCGGTCACTGCGCCGGCGCGCGGGTCTGAGCTATCGCCAGATGGCACGTCAAGCAACTCTCCTGTCCGGTCAGCCTGTCCCTCACCTGCGGTTCTTCCACGCTGCCCGAGGCGATCGGCTGCCCGCCTGGCCCGTCGTCCAGGAGTACGTCCGAGTATGCGGCGGGGACAAACGGCATGCCGAGCGCCTGTGGAAGAAGGCAGAAGCCGCCACGGCTCCGCCCGGCACCCGGCCTCGGCACCGCCGCCCCGTGCTGCCGCCGCAGTACATCTGCGAGCCGGTCGAACTGCTGGACGCCATGCGCGCCCTGCGGTTCGCCCACGGCAACAGGACGCTGCGGCAGTTGGAGGCGACGGCCACCGAGAACGGCGTCAGCTTCCTGCCGCGCAGTTCTCTGGGCGCGGTCCTCAGCGGACAACGGAGGCCGTCAAAGACCCTGCTGCTCGCCTTCGTAAGGGTGTGCGGTGGGGTCGAGCCCGGTACTCCCGAAGCCCGGCTGTGGGAGCAGGCCTGGGAGCGAGCCGACGCCTACCAGCGCGGCCTGCCCGCGCCCACTGCCGGGCAGTTGCAACAGAAGGGGCAGGCCCCGGAGCCGCGATGGGCGGAGCAGGCTCAGGTTCCCCTCGTGGAGCCTGAGGCTGCCGTTTGCCCCAGCCGACCGGCGAAGCCATCACGATGGCGGCACTGGGTGGGAAGGAGGCTGCTGCACCAGGCGCCACAGCCGTACCCACGCTCCGTCACCCAGCACGGCAACTGACCCAGACCGATGGGAGCGCCGCCCGTGCACTGTTCGGGCGGCGTCCCTGGCAGCACGGCCCCGCTCGACTCGCGGACGCGGGCGCGCGGGGCCGTGTGGGATGCAGCGCGGCTACTTGGCTCCCAACTCGACCAGCAGGGCTTTGCACTCCTCCGGGCGCTGATCCCGCAGGATGTCCATCCACACCTTGCTCCCTGGACGAACGTCTCGGTCGTCATCCTCTGGAGCAGGTGGTGAACGCAGTAGAAGGCGTCGTCGTAGGGGAGTCGCTTCGGCGGCTTCGGCTCCGCCACTTCCGCGTTCGCAGGGCTGGGCTCTCCTGCGCCGACGCGCGGTACCGGGATGGACTCGGTAGCTGGCGCTGGGGCTGGGCACGAGCGGCTTCGTCGGCGAGGGCGCGTCGGCCGACGTGCTGCTCGACGGCATCCGCACGTGACCGTCGGAGACGCGCTGCTGTCCCCGGTGACCACCCGCGCGAGGGAGCGCGAGGGAGCCTGAGGTGACGGTGCTGGTCTCGAACGGGCTGGCGGGCCATGAGATCGCCGAGCGGCTCTTCCTCGGCCCGTTGACCGTGCACGCCTACGTCCAGCGTGCCAGGATCGAGTTCGACGCCCTCAGTAGGGCTCAACTGGCTGCCCTCGACTACCGGGTGGGGCTCGTCCGGCATCCGCGCTGAACCCCGGCGGCTCCCCAGACGGAGCGCCGTCAGTGACGATGCCGGCGGTGTGCAGGACCCGGTTCGGTCCCGGGTTCGGTACGGCATCATGGGTCTGCCAGGGCAAGCCGAGACTCTCCCCACGGAGCGGAATCCATGCGCCAGAAGCTCGCCATGCGCCACCCAGGCATCGTCGTCGCCCTCCTCGCGCCGGGTGTGGCACTGCTGTTGGCCGGGTGCGGGAACGACGGTTCGGACGAGTCCGACGCGGACCGGCCGAGCGCGACCCGGACGTCGGCGAGCGCGGCCTCGACGCCCGCACCTGATCCGGACACCACGCCTCCGACCGGGAGTTCGGGCCCGTCGGCCCCGCCCACCGGCGAGGACCCTCCGGCGGACCCGGCTCCCGACGGGAGCGACCTGGTCGACGACGCGTTCGACGCGGCCCGCGTCGCCGCCCTCCAGAGCGGCCTGCGCTATATCGATCCGGCCCTCGGCACCCCGGAGGATCTGGCCAAGGCCGACGCCCAGTGCGCCGATCTCCAGCGGAACGTGGCCGAGCCCGACCGGGTCGCCGCGCAGCGGTTCAGCACCGGGGACCACAAGGTCACCGAGGCCAACGGCAAGCGGATCAACACACTGCTGAGCAACACCTACTGCGGTCGGTGAACGCGGGCGCGGTCCGGGACATCGGTGCGGGTCCGGGTACGGGTACGGGTCAGTTCTCGGGGGGCGGCGGGCTGTCCACGGTGTCCGCGCGCGGCTTGTGGAAGGCGGGCTCGGAACGGGCCGCCCGGCGCAGGTGTTCGGCGAGCGCGGTGGTCGCGGCCGACGTGGCGCGGTCCTTGACGCCCCGGGCCAGGAGGTGGTGGCGGCGCGCCCAGGGGTCCTGCAGTTCACGGACGTCGAGGGTCCGGCTGGGGTCGACGGCGCGGCGCGGTACGACGGCGAGCCCGACGCCGGCGGCGGCCAGGGAGACGAGGACGTTCAGGTCGGCGACGGTGGTGCGGTAGCGCACGGCCGGGGCGTGCGGCCCGAGGCGCCGCTCGATCCAGCGCCGCAGCGACGCGTCGGCGTCGAGGCCGACCAGGGGGTGCTCGGCGACCTCGCGGTAGCTCAGCGCGGTCCGTCCGGCGAGGATCCCTCCGGCCTGGCCGATCACGACGAGGGAGTCGTCGCCGAGGGGTTCCAGCTCCAGACCGCAGTCCCCGGCCTCGTGGTCGAGGACGACTCCCAGGTCCGCCTCGCCGTCGGCGAGCATCCGGACCGTCTGCGGGGTGCGGCTCTCGAAGACCGTGACGTCGGTGTCCGGGTGGGCGCGGAGGAACGAGACCAGGGCCTGCGGCACGAGCCGGTGCATCGCGGAGCCGCCGCTCAGCAGCGTCAGCGCGGTCGTCGGGGACCGCGTGTAGCTCGCGACGGCGCTCTCGAGCCGTGCCGTCCGGTCGAGTACGTCACGGGCGTGGCGGGCCAGGGTCGTTCCCGCCGGTGTGGGCCGCACGCCGCGTCGGCCGCGGATCAGCAGGGCCACCCCGGCGTGGTGTTCCAGCGAGCGCACCCGGGCGCTGGCCGAGGGCAGGCTCAGGTGCATGCGGTGGGCGCCCGCCGTGATCGACCCCTCGGTGACGATGTGGAGGAACAGTCGCAGGTCGTCCAGGTCGTAGCGCACCTGGCCAGCTTAGGACGGCGCGAGCCGCGGACCGTGGCGAGGCACCGCGCAGGCCTGCGCCCAGCCTGAGGCCCAGCCTTAGGCTCCGTACGTCGATTCCGCATTGTGGAACCGCGCGGCCGCGGGAGACGCTCGGCGAGTGATCGAGGTTTGTCTTGTCCTGCTGACCGGTGTCGCCGCCGGGATCCTGAACGCCGTCGGCGGCGGCGGCACGTTCGTCGCGCTGCCCGCGCTCGTCGCCTTCGGTCTGCAGCCGGTGACGGCCAACGCGGTGTCCCGGGTCGCGCTCGTGCCCGGTGTCGTGGCCAGCGCGTGGGTGTGCCGGCGCGAAGTCGTTCGGGTCGGGCCCGCCTCGACGAAGGCGCTGACCGGGGTGAGCGTGGCCGGAGGTGGGGTCGGCGCCGGGCTGCTGCTGGTGCTGCCCGCGTCGTCGTTCGACGCGGCGGTGCCGTGGCTGCTCGCCTTCGCCACCGCGATGCTCGCCTTCGGCCGGCAGCTTTCCCGCGCGTTGGCCGGGGCGCTCGGCCGGCCCGTCGGCCTGGGCCCGGGAGGCGTCCTGTGCGGTCAGTTCGTCCTCGCCCTGTACGGCGGATACTTCGGCGGAGGCGCGGGCATCGTGATGACGGCCCTGTGGAGCATCGGTCTCGGCCTCGACGCCGCGGTCAGCAATCCGATGCGGATCACGCAGCTCGCGGCCGTCTACCTGAGCGCGACGGTGCTGTTCCTCGTCGCCTCGGACGCACTGAGCGCTTCGCTGCTGCTCACGGTCATGCTGGCCGGCGCCGTCGCGGGTGGTTTCGCAGGCGCCCACCTGGCCCGTCACCTCCCGGCCCGGCTGCTGCGAGGTTGCCTCCTGACAACAGCCGTGATCACGACCGTCCTGTATTTCCTGCGCGGCTGACGACACCGCAGCACGCACACACTGCCGACCCTGGAAGCGGAGGCGACCGGCATGACCGACAACGGAGCGCAAGCGGGGGCGGGGGCGGCCGCGCCCCTCACGGACACGGCACGGGCGAGGCTGCTGATGGCCTGCGCGGCGTGCGACTTGGCCGACCTCGCCCGTGCCGCCGTCCCGGTCGGCGCGCACGAGATGAACCCCGACGGCACCAGCCGCGAACCGGGCGCCGTGCTCACCGACGCCGCCCGGGTACTCGCCGCCGCGCACCGCTACCTGGAGGCGGCCGCGGTCTACGAGCGTGTAGGCGGCGCGGACTGGCGGCTCGTCGGGGACATCCTCAACGTGTCGCCCCGTGTCGCCCGCGTGCGCTTCGCGCCGGCCGAGGCCGTCTTGCGGGCGGAACTGCGCTCCCCCGACGACGCGGACGGCCTACGCGCCCACATACTCGCGGAGCCGCAGGAGACGGCCCTCGACCTGGACGACTGGGTACGCCGCCACCAGGACGGCGACGTCGGTCTGGGCACCGCACCGGTCTCCGGGGGCCTGCTGCCCAGCGAGCCCGTTGCCGGCCCGGGACGGGAGAAGGGCCGACCCCGCGCGGCACGACCGGTCTGATCACGCCGTCAGCCGCCACAGGGACGTGGTCTCGGCGCTCCGCGCGGCGTGGAGCGGGTCACCCGCGTCCCGGGAGCGGGGGTGCCGGGGCCTGGTGCCGGTCCGGTCCACCACCCGGAGGCCGGCCGCCCCGACCGCGTCGAGGAGGTCGCGACGGGTGCGCAGGCCGAGGAGTTCGGCCAGGTCGGACAGGACGAGCCAGCCCTCGCCGCCGGGCCTGAGGTGGGCGGCGAGTCCGGCGAGGAAGCCGTGCAGCATGGTGCCGTCCGGGTCGTAGACGCCCTGCTCGACGGAGCTGGTCGGCCGGCCCGGCAGCCAGGGCGGGTTGCACACGACGAGGTCGGCGCGGCCTTCGGGGAACAGGCCGGGGCCCCGTACCTCGATACGGCCGGCCAGTGCGAGCCGATGGGCGTTCTCCCGCGCGCAGGCCAGGGCGCGCGGGCTGATGTCGGTGGCCACGACGCGGCCGAGTCCACGGCGGGCCAGGACAGCAGCCAGGACACCGGTGCCGGTGCCGAGGTCGAACGCCGTACCGCCGCCGGGAGCGCGCCGGAGCGCCGGTGGCAGCGGTGCGCGGGCGACGAGGTCGACGTACTCGCCCCTGACCGGCGCGAACACCCCGTAGTGGGGGTGGATGAGGGTGCCGAGCGCCGGTACGTGGACCCCTCTCGCACGCCACTGGTGGGCGCCGATCACGCCCAGCAGTTCCCTGAGCGAGACCGCCACGGGTCCCTGGGCAGGGCCGTAGGCGTCCAGACACGCCTGGCGGACGTCGGGGGCCCGGCGCAGCCGCAGGGTGTGGTCGTCGTTCAGCAGCACCAGGAGCTTGCCGAGGATCCGGGCGCGGTGACCGTTGCCGCGCCGGTGCAGGTGGAAGGACTCGGCCGGGGTCGCGCCGGGTCCGGGCGGCTCGGGGCGGATGCGCCGGCCCATCGCCACCAGCAGTTGCCGGGCGTTGTGGTAGTCGCCCTGCCAGAGCAGGGCCGTTCCTTCGCGGGCCAGCCGGCAGGCGGCGTCGGCCGTCGTCCGGTCGTCGGCGAGGACCGTGCGCAGCGGCGGCGGGAAGGCGCTCTCGGAGTGCCAGCGGGCGGATCGGTGGGTGGGGCCGTCGGCCCAGTGGATGGCGGACACCACGTACTCCTCGTGGTCGAACGTGCGGGGACACGAAGAGCACTTCGACGAGGAGCAGGCCGAACCCACGCCGGTCCGCGGGACGGGCGTGTGCGGTGGGGCAGAGGGTCGTCTACCGCTCTCGCGTCGAAGCGCGCGAGCGGTAGACCCACACGACCATGCCAGGCACCACCATCGGATCCAGCCCTTTCCTGAGGAGGAACAGCAGGTTCGCATGGTGCGTGCACAGCCTGCCAACCGATATATCGGCCCTTCTGCCATTGAGCGCCGCGGCACATCGAACTCGTCACCGCCAAGTGACGGTGCGCGGGCCGCCACACGCGCCTGGTGGGCGAGCGCGCCCCCGGCCGGGCCGATACGCGGCTGATACACGCCCGAGCCGCGCCGGATGCCCGCAGGCGACGCGCGACCGGCAGAATGCGAGCAGTACGAGGTCAGGGGCGCCGTGCGGGATTCCCCGCTGGGCGACGGGAAGAGAGGTCGGGCTCAGTGAGCGAGGAGGGCGCTCCGGCGACCGTGACGATCCTGCTGGTCGAGGACGACGAGGTCATCCGCAGGTCGGTCACGCTCGCGCTGGAGCGCTACGGCTACCGGGTGGTGTCGGCCGGTGACGGTCTGACCGGGCTGGAGCTGTTCCGGGAGGGCCGCCACGACCTGCTGCTCCTGGACGTGATGCTGCCCGGCCTCGACGGCATCGGGCTGTGCCGGCGGATCAGGGAGACCAGCATGGACCCGGTGCTGATGATGTCCGCGCGCGGTGACGCCCTGGACGTGGTCTCCGGTCTGGAGGCGGGCGCCGACGACTACGTCGTCAAGCCCGTCGACACCGCGGTCCTGGTGGCCCGCATCCGCTCGCTGCTGCGGCGGGCGGTCTACACGCCCGCCGCCTCCGGCGCGGCCCCGGCCGCCGCCGGGGACCGGGGGCGGCCGGAGCGGTCCGGCGCCGACGGGCGTGAGCTGCTGGTCTTCGGCGACCTGACCGTCGACACCGCGGGCCTGGAGGTGTCGCTGGCGGGACGGCCCGTCGCACTGGCCCCGACCGAACTGCGGCTGCTGCTGGAGTTCGCCGCGCACCCCGGCACCGTGCTCGACCGGCAGACCCTGCTGCGCAACGTGTGGGACTACGGCTGGGACGGCGACAGCCGCGTGGTCGACCTGTGCGTGCAGCGGCTGCGGAAGAAGATCGGGGCCGACCGGGTCGAGACCGTCCGCGGGTTCGGCTACAAACTGCGGCGCTGACATGGACGCCGTACGCGACCTGCTCAACTGGCGTTCCCTGCGCTGGAAGACCTGTCTGCTGGTCACCGTGTGCTGCTGTGCCGTCGCGCTGACCATCGGGACCCTGGTGCACTCCAGCACCCTGGCCCGGTCGATGAACGACGGGGCCGCCGAGGCCACCGCGGCACTCCGCACCGGCCTGGACGCCTACGAGCGGGACGGCGTCCCGTCCCCGGGGCTCCACCTGGTGCCGGGCGAACTGCCGCAGGAGTTGCTGAACCGGCTCGACGACCGGCGCGACGAGCGGCAGGCCCCGGAACCGGAGCGCGGCGCGGTCACCTGGTACGAGGAACCGGGCGCCGGGGACCATCCCTCGATGTGGGCGGCACGCCTCTACCGCGGCAGGCCGGTCGCCGCGGAGATCGACATGACGTCCGACCTCCTCACGCGCCGTGCCCTGGACCGGCACATGTGGCAGTACTCCCTGCTCGCCCTGGCCTTCGTCGTCCCCCTGTCCGCGCTCGCCGCCGAACTGCCCTACCGCCGGCTGCGGCGGGTGGCGCGCACCACCCGCCGGATCACGGACGGCGACCTGACCGCCAGGACCGGAGCCGGGCGCGGCAACGACGAGATCACCGCCATCTCGGCGACGGTCGACTCGATGGCCGACAGCCTGCACCTGCGGCTGCTCACCGAGCAGCGCTTCACCGCGGACGTCGCACACGAACTGCGGACCCCGCTGATGGGCCTGGTCACCGCGAGCGAGTTGCTGCCCGAGGGGGAGGCGACCGGCCTGGTGCAGGACCGGGTGCGGGTGCTGCGGGCCCTGGTGGAGGACCTGCTGGAGATCTCCCGCCTGGACGCGGGCGCCGAACGGGCCGAACCGAGAAGGGTTTTGCTGGCCGACGCGGTCGCCGAGTCGGTGCAACGCACCGGGCTGGACACACGCTTTGCCGCGCGGGACGCCCTGGTCGCCGAGACCGACCCGCGCCGCCTGGACCGGATCGTCACCAACCTCGTCGTCAACGCCCACCGGCACGGCCGTACGCCCGTCGAGGTCACGGTCGCCGGCACCACGGTGACCGTGCGGGACCACGGCCCCGGTTTTCCGCCCGAGCTGCTGGCCGAGGGGCCCCAGCGGTTCCGCACCGGCACGCCGGAACGCGGCCGGGGGCACGGCCTGGGACTCACCATCGCGCTCGGCCAGGCCCAGGTCCTCGGGGCGTCGCTGTCGTTCGCCAACGCACCCGACGGCGGGGCCGTCGCCACCCTCGGGCTGCCCGCGGACGCCGCACGGCCGATACACAACGGATGACCGGCCGAGCGGGAGCGGCGACACGGCCACGGCCGTGCGGACATCCCCCTCGCCGAGAGTGGCCGCGATGCGCGAACGACGCGCACCGCGTCCCCTGGAGGTGCTCCCGTGCGCCCAGAGCCCGAACCCGGCGAGCGTGACGGTTTTCCCACCCCGCCGTCCCCCTTCCGCCCGCGACGACGCCCGGCGCTCCTCGCCACCGGCGCGAGTGCCCTGGTCACCCTGGTGACCCTCGGCAGCGTCCTCGCGGCCCGCGGAGCCGCCGACGACGCGCCGTCCGCGGCGGGCGCCGGCGGCGGACGGCCCGGCACGTCCCTCACCGCGTCGCTGCCCTGGCCACAGGAGGGTCAGGCGGCCGTCCTGGTGGAGGGGATCGGGCCGCAGGGCACCGCCGCGGTCCACGGGCCACGGCGGCCGGTGCCGATCGCCAGTGTCACCAAGGTGATGACGGCCTATGTGATCCTGCGCGACCACCCCCTGCGCGGCGACGCCCCCGGCCCCCTGGTCACGGTGGACGCCGAGGCCGCCGGCGAGTCCTTCTCCGGCGCGGAGTCCACCGTGGAGGTCCGGCCGGGGCAGCGGCTGAGCCAACGCCGCCTGCTGGAACTGATGCTCGTCCCCTCTGGCAACAACATCGCCCGGCTGCTGGCCCGTTGGGACGCCGGGTCGCAGGAGGCGTTCGTCGCCCGGATGAACCGCGCCGCCGACGACCTCGGCATGGACGACACCACGTACACGGGAGCCAGCGGCATCGAGTCCACCACCACGAGCACCGCCGCGGACCAGTTGAAGCTGGCGCGACAGGTCATGCGCGACGAGGTCTTCAGGTCCGTCGTCGCCCTGCCGCGCACGGCCCCGGCAGTGGGTTCCGCGACTATCCCCAACAGCAACGAACTGCTGGCCGCACCAGGTGTGATCGGGATCAAGACCGGTTCCAGCACGCCCGCCGGGGGCGCGCTGATGTGGGCGGTCGACGTCGCGGACCGCACCGGCCGACGGCATCTCGCCCTCGGTGTGGTGCTGCACCAGCGCGCCGGTACCAGCCCGCAGGAGGGCCTGCACGCCGTCTTCGACACCAGCCGTGCCCTCGTGGACGAGGTGCGGCACCGCATGGCCGCGATCGTCCCTGCCCCCGGCCCTGCCCCTGCCCCTGCCACTGCCTCTGCCACGGACACCGGCTCGGACACCGACGCCCCGTCCGGAACCCGGTGAGACGACCTTGACCGCAGTTCTCGATACCTCCCCCGCCCCGCCGCAACCCCCCGCGCCCCAGCCACCACGCCGCCGCCTCTCCCCCGGCGGACGCGGCGCACTGGCCGCCGCCCTCGTCGCCCTGGCCGCCACACTCCTGATGCTGGGCCACTCCCTGATCCCCGACCGGCCCGGACACCTCGGCAGTCTCACCGAAACCTTCCTGCCCTGGACCGGCCTCGTCGTGCCACTGCTCCTCGTGTGCGCCGCGATCCGCCGTTCCGCCGTCGCCGCCGCGACCGTACTGCTGCCCGCCCTGGTGTGGGGCCTGCTGTACGGCGGGACGCTGACCGACAAGCAGACGAGCGGCGGTGACCTCACCGTGTTGACGCACAACGTCAACGAGCACAATCCGCGCCCCGCGCGCACCGCCCGTGCGCTGGCCGAATCCGGCGCCGACGTGGTGGCCCTGGAGGAACTGGGCGACGCGTCGGTGTACGAGGAGGAGTTGGCCGCCGACTACCCGTACCACTCGGTGCACGACACGGTGGGCCTGTGGAGCCGCTATCCGCTCACCGACACCCGCGCCGTCGACATCGCCCCCTGGCCGCGTGCCCTGCGCGCCACGGTCCGCACGCCCAAGGGGCCCGTCGCCGTGTACGTGGCGCACCTGCTGTCGGTCCGGTTCAGCCCCACGGCGGGATTCGGCACGGCCGCCCGCGACCGCGCCGCCGACCTGCTCGCCGAGGCCCTGCGCGCCGAAGCGTTGCCGCGCGCCCTGCTCGTGGGCGACTTCAACGGCACCACGGACGACCGCGCCCTGTCCGCGCTGACCTCGCCGATGCGCTCGGCGCAGGAGATGGCGGGAGCCGGATTCGGGCTGAGCTGGCCGGCGGCGTTCCCGCTGGCCCGGATCGACCACATCCTGCTGCGCGGCATGGAGGCATGCTCGGCGTGGACCCTCCCGGCGACCGCCAGCGACCACCTGCCGGTGGCGGCGTCCGTGCGGTGGTAGCGGCGGCGGGACCCGTGGGGTGACGGTGGAGCACTGGTTCACGGCGCCGGGGTCGTCGCGGTCCCAGATCCACCGCAGCGTCCCGGCGGACAGTGGGGCACCGGCAGATGAATCCCTGGTGGGGCACCTTGTCGGCGGTGAGGTCGGCGATCCGGCCGATCGCGTGCCCGCCTCGGCCCCCGTCGCGTAGGCTCGTCAGCGGGGTGGGGCGTAGCGCAGAGGTCGACGCGCGCGGTCTCCAAAACCGCGAGGACGCTGGTTCGAATCCAGCCGCTCCGCCCCGTGCGCCGCCCTCCGCCGGGCAGGGCTCGCGGGATCCGGCTCGTCAGAGGATGAAGACGCTCTGCGCCAGCTCGGTGTGGTAGATCTCGCCGGGATGGACCAGCCACTCGACCTGCCCGGTGCAGCCGGGGCCGCGGTGGACCTCGGCGATCGCGTCGGTGTGGTTGGCCACGGACGAGGGGTAGCGGTCGATCGGATAGCAGCCGCTGGGGTCCTTGTGCGTCTGACCGTTGATCACCAGCGTGCCTTCGGCCGCGGTGGCCGATGTCGTCACGCCCAGCACAAGTGTCACGACCGCACCGGCGGTTCCCACGGCCGTCGCCATGCGTCGGATTCGCTTCACGCGTGTCCCCCTTCGTTCGCCGCGGTCGCACGGTGCGAGCCGCTCCACGGCACAAAGGTGTCCACTCGCTACGCGATGTATTCGGGCGGGAAGGGTGGTTGGGCCGGGATCGGTCAGGTGCCCAGGTACTGCCTGATGAGTTCGTACGAGCGGACCCGGTCGCGGGCGTCGTAAACGGGAGTGGTGAGCATCAGTTCGTCGGCCCCGGTCTCGTCGGCCAGGTGGGCCAGCCCGCGGACGACGGTGTCGGGGGTGCCCACGGCCTGCTGGGCCCGGAAGTCCTCCAGGGCGCGCAGTTCCCCGGCCTCGAAGGAGTGCGCGGCGGCCTCCGCGGGCGTGGGGAAGGGCAGGTCGCCGACTCCTTTGAGGAGCCCGGCCTTGACGACGTTCATCGGGCCGCGGAGCCGTTCGGCCTCTTCCGCGCTCTCGGCGCACACGGTCTCCACGCAGAGGAGCACGCGGGGCCGGTCGCACCAGCGGGAGGGGGTGAAGGCGGAACGGTAGTGCTCCAGTACCGCGGAGGTGTTGTCCGGGCGGATGTGGTGGGCGACGGCGACCGGCAGCCCGAGCCGGGCGGCCAGGGTGGCCCCGGCGGGGCTGGACGCGAGCAGCCACGGCTCGGGCAGCGGGCCGAGTGCGACCTCGTCCACCAGGAGGGCGAGGATCGCGGCCACGTCCGCCTCGTACTCGGAGTCGGTCGTGGGTCCGGCGCCTCGGCGCAGGGCTCGTGCGGTGGCCTCGTCGAAGGTGCCGGGGCCGCGGCCGATGCCGAGGTCGATGCGGTCCTCGTGCAGGGCGGCCAGGGTGCCGAACTGCTCGGCGACCGTGATGGGCGCGTGGTTGGGGGCGAGTACGCCGCCCGAGCCCAGGCGGATCACCGCTGTGGAGGCCGCGGCGTGCGCGGTCAGCACGACGGGCGGGAAGGCCCCGATCGCGGGTGAATGGTGGTGCTCGGCGTACCAGATGCGGTGGTAGCCCAGGCGCTCCAACTCCCGTGCGAAGGCGGCGGTGTCGCGCAGGGTGTCGACGGCCCGGGTACCGGTCTGGACCATCGCGACCTCGAGCGCGGAGAGTGGAATGTCGATCACGTCCACCATCATAGGAACCGGCCGGGCCGGACGAGGGGCGCGTGAGCCCGTTCCCGCCACGGTGCGAGTCCGTCCCCGCGGCCGCGTACCGGGACAGATGCTTCCTGTCTGCGGCGGCATCCTGGACGGCAGGTCCAAGCCGACCATGACACATCACTGGCGTGTCCTGCGGGACAGCGGTGTCACCTGGCACCAGCCCTCCCGCCGGGAGAACCTGCCGTCCCTGTCCCTGTCCTTGTCCTTGTCCTTGTCCTTGTCCCTGTCCGTGCGTCGCGAGGACCTCGACACCCGCTACCCGGGACTGCGCGCAAGAGTCTGCTCTGTGCCCCTTCATTCCCCACTTGGTTGAGCGGTGAATGATGAGGGCGAGGCCACCCCGGACCGCCTTGGATCAGCCCAGCGCGTCCATCAGGGAGGTGACATAGGCATCCAGCCGCTCCTCCACGGCTCGTGTCGTCAGCTCGGTCCGTCCTGCCTCCCGCCACGGCTGCGCCACCGACTGCACTTCTTCCGAGAACGCCAGTGGCTCCCGCACCTGCCAGTACAGCCGCTCGTCTGCGGCCGAGGCCAGCCTCCCGCCGGCCTCCTGGTACGCCTCGGTGAAGCGCAGGCCCCACTCCGGGCCGTGCAGCAGCGCAAGATTGGTGGAACAGTGCGCCACGTCGATGTCCGCCGGGCCCCAGGAGGCCGCCGCCCAGTCGACGACGCCGGTGATCCTGGCACCGACTGCACCGGCCGGGGCCTCGGGCGGCAGGTCAAAGAGCAAGTTGGTGGGCTGGAAGTCCCGGTGCAGGAACCGCCCTTCGTAGCGCGCCACGGGCTTGCGGATCACGTCGATGGCGGCGGCCCAGACCGCGGCGTCGGCGCCCTCGGGCGTCACGACCGTGTCAGCGGTCGTCAGCGCCACGTACTCCCGGGGCCGGATGGTCGGCCGCACAGCGTGGACCGCCACGAGCTGACGGGCCAGCAGGGGCAGGCGCGTCTCCAGCCCCTCGTCGTCCAGGACCGTCCGGCCCGGCAGGTGCGTCATGAGGAGCGAGGGATACTCACACAGCGCGGCAGCCGGGTCGACGGCGACGAGTCCGGGAGCCGGCACGCCGGTGCCGGTGAGCGTGGTCAAGGCGTCGGCCTCCCTGTGCAGGAGGTCCTCGGCCGGCCCCTGCCGGGTCGGGCCGACGAAGGAGCGCAGCACCAGATGCCGGGTGGCTTCGCCCCGCGTGCCGATGGTCAGCCTCCGCATCTCGGCGGTGGCGCCGCCGTACAACGCCTCCGCTGCGACGATCCTCTCGTCGACCTCTAGATGCCGACGCACCCAGGCCAGTGTCAACGGTCGGACAATCGCCGCCTCATGATTGGTCACCGTGCCATCTCATCATCCGGACGACGGCACGCACGAAGCCTTACGGGCCCGTCCGTAAATCAGCGAGCAGGTGGCGGGTGGGGAAGTTGGGCGAGCAGATCTGTTCGCACTCGTAGCGAGGGGTGGGGTATTTCAAAGAACCCTGTCAGTGAGGTTGCCAGCCTCTCGGCGGTGGGACCTTCTTCGAGAAGCTACAGGTCATGCACAGCGGATCGGGCGGTGGAAACGAAGGTCAGAACAGACTGCCAAAAGGGGTCGTAGCACTGGTCAAAGGCGGCGGAGGCGTTCGCCTCGCCTGCGATAGACGCCTCAAGAGCGCGGTATGGAGGGCGAGTCGTGAGCCTGAGATTCTCCGCGGCTGTGGCGACATCGTCGGGCCCTTCCAGGTTGATCACCCATATGAAGTGGCGGAGCTTGCCGTACTCCTCACGGCGATTGGCCCGGACCTCCTTCAGAGCGGGCACCTGATCAGTGCGCGAGTCGCTTGATCCATGAATATCTGTAATCTCCCAGTACAACTCCGCCATCTTGTGTGCCTGCTCGATGAGGCTCACGTAGGCGGATCGTCTTGCTTCACTCACCCGGACGGTGCGTTGGGTCCTCTCGACCGCGTTGGCCTGGATCTGCGCGGCGCGGGCAGTGCCGCGGCTGGTGACCCAGCTGGCGAGCACTGCAGTGGCGGCGGTCAGTGATGAGATCCAGATGGCTGAGTAAGTCATGCCGATGAGCATTCCCCGGCATGGGCATGACGATGACACCTGTGTCCGAGGACCGGGTGCGGCTGCTCGCGATCCAGCCACGATGTGGGAACTTCCAAACTCAGAATCGCTTCCCCACCGCGCTGAAGCCCGGTGCACTGCGATGAGATCCGGTAGAGCGCCAGTGCTGTGAACGCATAGGTTCGCCGGGTTGGCCGTGTACTGCTCAACTCCGCGCCGATCCAGTGCTGATGGTGCGTGGAGATCGGTGCAAGGTGACACCTTCCTGATCCATACTCTGTGGCGGCAGCGTCGGGGAGGGCATGTCCATGCAGCACAGCAGTGGGATGGCACGAGCAGTCGGGCGAGCAGCGGTCGTTGTCGTTGCCGCTGTCCTGATGAGCAGTTGTTCGTCGGACGATCCAGCGCAGGCCAAGGAGCGACAACGGGATTACTGCACCAAGCTGGGGACCTGGCAGGACACGGCGCACGCCACGACAGCCGGCGAGCCGGACGCCGATGCCGGTGACGGACAGGGTGTCCAGTCGCCCGCGTTCGACACCACCGAATCGGCAGGGCATGCGGTCATCGAGGCTTCGAAAAGGCTTGACCGGGCAAGCCCGGAACACGGTGGTACCGGCATCGTCGATGACACCGTCAATGCGGTCGGCGGCGACATCGGGGCTGAGGGTCGTGCGGTGTCCTACTGCGACAGCTCAGGCTTCGAGACCTTGGTCGGTTCGGCCGGCTAGTGTTGTGAGCGCATGAGGGTCACCGGGTCGTCGGGGTGAAGCACAGCTCGACGCGGTTCCTCTTCGCCCATCGACGGATCTTGTCGCCCTTGTGGGCGGACAGATTGTCCAGGATGACGTAAATCGGGGCGCGGTCCGGGCACGCGTCCCGATCGACCTCAGTGCGGTCGTGGCCGACGGAGTAGCAGCCGTGGAAGTACCGCCCCCGTGTGTGCGCTGACAGGTCGCGGGATGGGCGCTCGGGGTGACCGGCGGAAGCCCAGCCGGCTCCGGCAGTGGGGCGGATGCCGAGCGCCTGGCGTCACGCTCGGGGTCGGGCGACTCCTTCCGGGTCTTGGTGCGCTGGAAGTTGACGCCGCGGCGGGCGAGCAGGCACCGTAATGCCTCGCGGCCACCCGGATCACACGGCCGTGCACTTTCCGCGGGTGGGCGGCGAGTTCGCGGATGGACCAGCTGGGCGATCACCGGGACCCTGTTTCCGCCGGCCGAGGCCAGCAGCATCATCGCGCGCCGGTAGCGCACCGAACTGGTGCTGCCCCGGCGCACGAACTGCTGCAGCTTCTGCCCCTCCTAGTCGGTCAACCTGCGCACACGGACAGGCTCAGCCACCACACGCCAACGGTCGGATCGGACGTCTCCGGACATCCAACCGCTGGAACCGCGATCCGGCGAACCTTCCCGGTCAGCGCACTAGAGGCCGAACTCGAGGTGCTCGATGTCCGTGAACCGGACCTCTTCCAGGCTTCCGGCGCGGCGGCCGCTGTCCTGGAAGTAGACCTCCTTGAGTGCTTCGGCGGCGATCTGCTGGAGCTGCTCGTCGCCGGCGCCCCGCTCCTGGGCGTCGAAGAGGCGGGCGGCGTACTGGGGCGGCAGGGCGACGGTCAGGTGCCGGAGGCGGCTCTCGTCCGTCGTACCGACGGGCGCGGTGTAGCCGATCCTGGCGCGGGTGTCGATGACGATGCCGTTGGTGGTCGCCGCCGTCCGCCGTGCCCTGGCACGGATCTGCGGCTGCCACCGCTTCTTCACCTCGGCCTCCAGGCGCGCGGCGAGGTCCGGACGGGGTTTCTTGATCTGGTCCTTCACGTACCGCTCGACGGTGCGCTGCGAGATGCGCAGCATCTGGGCGACCGCTCTGGTGCCCTTGAGCTGTCTGACCAGGTACCGCATCTGCGCGGGCGCGCTCTTGGGCGCCGGGCGGGTGAACGCCTTCTGCACCGCGGCTTCCAGGCCGTCCTCGAACATGCTCATCGTCGTCTGCCTACTCCCCGGAGTCCTGGTCGGTGACGGTGCCGTCCTTGATGTACCGGGCGAGGTTCAGTTCGGGGGCGTTGAACCGGTCGCGGACCTCTTCGCCCCACAGCACGCTCTGGGTGCCCTCGTGCTTGACCAGGCCCGGGTTGATGCCGAGTTTGAAGCCGCCCGGCAGCGGTTTGCCGTCGCGGTAGGGCAGGAAGTCCAGCGGCGACGGTCCGTCGGAGGCGTAGACGGCGCAGTCGGAGAGGACCGCCACAGGGTACTGACCGGTGAAGGCGGCATGCTTGACGATCTTGCGGTGCATGTTGATACGGGTCCGGGAGATGACGGCGGCGCGGATGTCCGGGCGCCAGGTCGGCCGGGCGAGGGCCCGCCACGGCTCACCGGGCCTCCAGCCCCCGCCCCGGGGGCGCTCGCGCAGCTTGCCGATGCCGCCCTTAACGGTGGCCTTGACCGCGGACACCACGATCGCCAGCTGTGGGTCGCGCTGCCGGTAGCCGTCCATCGCCCTCAGGAATTCCTCCGGCGACAGGTCCGCGCCCACCGCGAGGTCGGCCATCGTGGCGAGGTAGGCGTCGCGCAGCCGGTTGTACCAGGCGTCCAGGTAACGCCCGTTGTCGTAGCGCACCCATGCCTCTACCGGGCGCACGTCGTAACCCAGCTCCACCGCGTACGCCACGGTCGGCGTGGCGTACCAGGCCGGGCCCTCGGGGCGCTCGCCCTTGGGCGTGAACGGGCTGGGCAGCAGACTGGCGTCCAGGTCCGCCCACTTGTCCTTGCCGACCTTCACCCGGGACAGCTCGACGTGGGACAGGTCGACCAGCCACGAGCCGGGCAGCTTCGCATCGAACACCGGCGTCTTCACGTACGTCGGCGCGCCGAGGCCGACGGCCAGGCCATTGGCGCCCGCCGCGAAGGCCATGTTCACGTCGATGCCGACCAGGTACCGCAGGGTGCACTCGGCATCCGTCATCGGCCGCGCCCAGTCGTACGCCTCCTCGAACAGCTTCTCCGCCGGGCCGCGCACATGAAAGCGCGGCTGATCCTTCAGGACCGGGTGCCCGTCGGGGGCCTCGCACGGCGCGCAGTCAACCGGGTCCTTGCCCAGCGAGCCAGGGTTGTGCTCGGAGTGCCGCTTGCCCGTCGCGTCCGGTGCCGAGGCGCGCGTCGGCGGATGCAGCGCGGTCATCAGCTCCAGGCCGGTCACCGCGGTCGATCCGCGCGGTGTCATCACCCGGGCCGCGTACGTGCCCAGCACCCGGGCCAGATCCGCCGGGGGCAGTTGTCCGGCGTCGGCCCAGTGCCGGGTGTCCAGCGCGTCCCAGGACGGAATGCACAACTGCACGCACGCCCGCTCCGAGCCCTGCGCGGGGCGGTAGATCCTCGCCCACGGCCCGAGCCCGCGCTTGGTCAGCTGCCAGTCGGCGCGCGTCAGCTGCTTGACGACCTTGTGGCCCTCCGGGATCCGGCCGGCCAGTCGCTCCTCCTCGGTGAGCGTGACGGGCAGGCCGTAGTACTCGCATGCGGTCTCGGTCAGCACGATCAGCGGGTCGGCGTCCTTGCCCGGCCCGGACAACTTCGGTTGGCCGAGCCGCCCTTCGCGGAGCGTCCACTCCACCAGGGCGGGGAACGACTTCGCGGGTACGTCGAGGACCAGGCCGCCGATGCAGTACGCCTGCACCTGGCGGTCCTCGACGTCGACGACTGCCAGCGGCCCGTGCTCGAACCGCGCGTCGGCGCCGCCCGCCGGTGTGCCCGCGGATGCGGCCCTCGTCGTGGCCGGACGGGGCGGTGCGGAACGCGGCGATGTCGGACGCTGCGATGCCGGCCGGGTCGTGGCCGCCGAGCGCGGTACGGGCGCGGTGCGGTGCGTTCCCGTGGGCTCGGTAAGCAGGGTGGGCTCGGCGGCCGGGGCCGTGGGTGCGGTGCGGGCCTGGGCCGGTTCGGCTGCCGGCGGCGCGGGAGTGGCCGGAACGGCAGGGGTCTCGGGGGTCGCGGTGTCCTCGGGGGGCTCCGGAGCGGGGGCGGGGTAGAGCTGGGCGAGCTGCTTGAGCATGCGGGCGTAGGCGTCGCGCTCCGGCGGCCGGGGCTCCGTCTTGCCGGCCTCCCAGCCGCTGACCGTCGCGCGCCGCACCTGCAGTGCGGCGGCCACCTCGTCCAGCGTCAGACCGTGCGCCTGGCGCAGCCGCCTGCGTTCCGCCGGAGGCGGCAACGGGGAACGGGACGCGACGAGCGCGTCGATCCGGTCGAACAGCTCGGACATACGACACCTCCTGCACGCACGTTAACATGGAGCGCACATTTCGCGTACCAAGCGCGTACGGATCCCGTAAGCGGGCCGAACCTGCGGCGGGTCTCGTCGACGCGACTGGGCCGGCTCCTTCTGTTCGTCGACCAGCGATCCGCTGCACCGTGCCGGCCGGAACGGTGTCCGTCCTCGGATCGGCCCCGGGGATCCGGCTGTCGGCAGCCCGCAGCCCACAGCCGCGCGTGTCGGTGGCCCTGCGGGCGCTACACCAGATCCTCGCTGCGGAGTCTGTTGCGTATGGAGCGGGACAGGCCCGGTCTGCTGGTGCGCCTGGCGGCCTGCAGGGCTCGCTGTGCCGCGCGTTCCGCGTGGCCGCGCCGCCCGGAGCGGCCGAGGGCCAGTGCGAGGGCCAGCGCGGCGGACGCCCGACCGGCGTCGTCGTCCGCGTCCGCCGCCGCTTCCTCCGCCCGGGTGGCGGCGTCGATCGCCTCCGACTCCCGGCCGAGGGTCAGCAGCCCGTGGGCGAGCAGGGCGCGGGCCTGGGACTCGGCCGACCGGTCCCCCTCGCCGACGAAGAGGCGAAGAGCGCGCTTCAACGCCTCCACGGCCGGGACGTGTTCGCCGAGCGCCGTGTGGGCCGCGGACAGGTTGACCAGGGTGCGTGCCAGGTCTTTCGGCCGCTCCAGTTCCTCGTAAGCGGTGACGGCCTTCGCGTACAGCCGGACCGCGCCCAGCAGGTGGCCGGCGTGGTGGCACAGCTCGGCGAAGTGGCTCAGGGTGGCCGCGGCATGCTCGGCGGAGCCGAGGCCCTGCCACGCCGCCAGGGACAGCGAGGCCGCGCGCTCCAGGTGGTCGTGCAGGTGGCGCAGCCGTTCCCTGATCTCCAGCGCGGCGTACGCCGTGTGGTTGGCGGTCTCCGTCAGCTGCCGCCAGAGGTGCTCCAGCCGTGCGGCGTCGGTGTCCGTGCTCCCTGCTGCGCACAGCAGTGCCTTGAGGGCCACGTCCAGGCGGCTGAGGGCTTCCGGGATGCGGTGGCGCCGGACCCAGTGACGTGCCTTCACCAGATGGGTGAGGGCAACCGAGAGGTGGTCTCCGCTGCTGCCGGCCTGGGCGAGCGCCAGCCGCAGGGGTCTGGCGACCATGTAGTCCTCGAGTCCGGCCATGGACGCCGTACGGGCCAGCTCGTGCAACAGCGGCACGGCGGCGAGCTTGTCGGTCCCGGGCAGTTCGGCGACGGCGCGGCGCGCGGTCTCCCACAGCGCCGTGAGTTGCTCGTGTGCCGCGCCGTCGGCAGGGCCCAGCGACCGGCGCAGCGACTCGGCGGAGAGCGCGAGGAGTTCTCCGGCCCGCGCCGACCCGCCGTGCGTGTTCAGCCGTACGCCCAGTTCCCAGGCCCGGCCCGCCAGGGCCCACGGTGTGCCGTGGACGTCGTCCGAGGAGGACGCCACGTCCGCCATCCGGGCGGCGGCCTCCGCCAGCTCCGCCGACTGGCCGCGATGGCGGTGGACCTGTGCGACGGCGTCCAGCATGCGCAGCGCGGCGTCGACGTCGTCGAAGGTCGCCGCCGTCCCGGCCGCGGCCTGGAGATTGGGCAGCTCCCGGTCGAACCAGGCCAGCGCCTCCCGCACCCGGGGATCGTCCGGGGGAAGTCCCTCGCGAAGCGCCTGCGTGACGGCCGTGGACTTCGTCGCGTAGTGGTTCAGCAGCCGTTCGGAGGGCTCTTGCTGGTCGTCCTGGTCACGTGCCATCAGCTCGATGGCGTAGTCGCGGATGAGGTCGTGCTGGCGCCAGGCGCCGGCGGCCACGTGCTCGATCATGTGCGACCGGGCCAGTCCGTGCAGCAGCAGCCGCGCCTGGTGGGTCCGGAAGCCGAGGAGTTCGGCGGCGCTGTCGATGCCGAAGTGCGGGCCGGGGTGGAGCGGCAGCAGGCGGAACAGCCGGGCCTGGTCCGGTGCCAGTCGGTGGTACGACAGGTCGAAGGCGGCGCGCACGCTGCGCTCCCCGTCGTCCAGCAGGTCCAGCCTGCTGTGCGCCCGGGCCAGTTCGTCCGCCAGCTCGGCGGGGGCGAGCCCCGGCGCGCCGGCCAGCAGTGCCGTCACGATGTGCAGCGCCAGGGGCAGGTGCCCGCACAGCGCGCACAGCCGTCGCAGGCCCGTCAGGTCGTCGCCGTGGACGCGGTCGTCCCAGGCGGACAGCTGCTCCAACTGCCGTCTGACCAGCGTCAGCGAGTCCTGTCCCGCCAGCGTCCGCAGGTCGAGGGTGCGGGAGCCCCTGACGGTCAGGGTGTGCCGGGAGGTGATCACGACGCGGTGTCTGCGTGAGCGGGGAAGCAGGTCGGCGACCTGGTCGCTGGTGGACGCGTTGTCCAGCACGAGCAGGACGCTCCGGCTCTCGGCCGCGAGGGAGTCCAGCAGGCGGTGGTACCGCACGGCCTGGTGGCGTGGGTCGACCCGGTCCCCGGCACCGTCGTCCAGGGCGTGCAGCAAGGGCCCGTACGTCTGGTGCGGCTGGATCCGCTGCTCGGGCTGGAGCGCGTAGCCGTTGAGGTCGACGAAAACCGCACCACCGGGGAACCAGCCCCGGGCCACCGCTTCCGCCGCGCTCACCCTGGCCAGCGCGGTCTTGCCGATCCCGGCGAGCCCCGACACCGCCGACACCACCATCATGGCGGTCGCCTCGTGGCGCGGGTCGAGTACACCGAGCACGGATCCGATCTCGTCGTCCCGGCCGACGAAGACCTCCCCGACCGCCTCGGCGGTCGGCTGGACGCGCTCCACCAGTACGATCGCTTCCGGTGCCGGCGCGTGGTGGTGGACCTCGGTGATCCGTACGTCGCGGGCGGCCTGGACGACGCTGCCGCCCGCGGACGCGCGAGCGGTCATCCGGACCGCCGGGGAGGTCTCCGGCTGACCGGTTCTGTCGGACGACGTCACCGCCGCCTCGTCACCGCTCGTTGATGGTCATGTCGCCGCCCGACTGGTAGACGCGGCCGCCGCGGGTGGCACGGGCGTTCATCCGCACGGGGCCGGCGCGCGGCGCGGGCGGGGTGAGACTGCGCGTCAACCGGTCGAGTTCCTCGGCGAGTTCGTCGGTGCGCCGCTGATCGGCGAGCAGCAACTCCAGCAGCCTGGCCCGCCACACCTCGGTCAGCTCGGCCGCGTTGACCCGGCCGTCGTCCGCGAGCAGGACCGTCTGGGCCTCGGACAACTCCTCGTCCACTGCCGGTGCCTCGTCGGGGCGGACCCGGCGCCACAGGGCGACGACGCCGCCGCGCGCCTGCTGCCAAGCGTCGGTGGCCATCGCGGCGACCACCGCCGACCCCGCCAGTTGTGCGACCGTGTTCGGATCCATGCTCCCCCGGCCCCCTGCCCCCGTGCCCGTCATGTCCCAACCCTCGGGCCCTCAGGTTACGCCGCGTCGTCATCGCTGTCAGTCCGTCCCAACGCCGCGCCGACGACTGCCCGTCCGTGGTGGTCAGGGCTTCCAGGTGCGCAGGAAGGAGGCGATGCGTGGGGCGGTGCAGCGCGGGTTGTTGAGTTCGTGGGCGAGCGCGGTGAGCTGCTCGCGGGTGGGGCTGACCGGGATGTTGCTCGCTTCGAGGTACATGACGGCGGCGGCGCAGGCGACGGTGAGGTTGGAGCGTTCCAGCCAGCGGCAGCGGCCCAGGGTGTGGACGAGGGCGGCGGCGCGGGCGTAGGCGCCGTCGTAGACGGGGGTGTCGAGCAGTTCGCCGCGGTGGCGGGCAACGGCGGCGATGGGCACGCCGTAGTCGTCGGCGGCCGGGTCGCGGTGACCGGCCCGTTCTGCTACTTCGAGGATCCAGGATTCGTCGACGTGCAGGATCACGCGGCGACGCCCGGCCGAGAGGCGGCGTACGGGGCGTCGAGCTGCTGCTCCAGGTCGTCGAGGAACGAGCCGTGCTCGTCGATGAGCCGCTGCGCCGCTGCCATGCCGGCGGCCCGGGCGCCGGTGGTGTCCTCGATGATGAGCCGCTCGACGTACTTGTTGAAGTCCAGCCCGCGGGCGCGCGCGGCTGCCTTCCCGGCCTCCAGGGCGTTCTCGTCCAACCGGACCTGCGTCTGCTTCTTCGCGGAACTCATGCAGCCATGGTAGCAGGGTGGTAGCAGCCGAGTGGAGGCCGGAGCGGCGAACGCGCAGGAGACTGGGCTCAGGGGCTCGCGAGTCCCGGCTGCAGCGGGGCCAGAGGCTGAGCCGGTCGCCGAGCCCTCGGGCCGCTTCGCCGACGATGCCTCCTTTCTACCACGGGGGTATGCCCCGATCGCGGCCTTCTACAACACCCTTCAGGTGTGGAATGTGGTAGTTTCCTCCAGTTTCGCCCGGCCGGTCGCGACCCGGTTTACCGGCGCATTCTCGTCGGCGTAGCCAAAGGAGATACCCACAAGCAGCTTCCCCTCGTCCACTTCGAGTTGATCGCGGACGGTGTCGGCGTAGAAGCCGAGCAGGCCCTGCGGGCAACTGGCCAGGCCGTAGCCGGTCATGGCCAGCAGCAGCGTCTGCAGGTAGGCGCCGGCGTCGGCGGCCAGCCGCGGCCCGCCGTCGCCGGTGACGAACAGGAACGCGGCATGGGGCGCTCCGTAGAAACCCAGACTTTCCGCGTCGTAGGCCGCGCGAGCCGGGTGGTCGTCGGGGCCGATACCCAGCGCTCCGTACAGACCGGCACCGAAGGCGGCCCGCCGTTCCTGGTGGACGGGGGCATACATGTCCTCGGAGTACGGGTAGTCGGCCGTGACCCGTCGCTCGGCGTGGGCCGTTCGCAGGGCGTCGGCCAGACGGTCTCGCCGCGCACCACCGACCACCTCGACCCGCCACGGCTGCGCGTTGGAGTTGGACGGCGCGGTGCCGGCCAGGGAGAAGACCTCGCGCAGAGTGTCCTCGGGTACCGGGTCGGGGCGGAATGCACGGGTCGAGCGGCGCCCTCGGATCAGTTGCTCGGCGTACTCCGACGTTCGCGTCCCGCCCGGCTGCATCCCGCCGGTGGGCGCCTCACTCGTGCGCGTCCGGGTGAAGACCGGTCCACTCATGGAACTCTCCTAAGGATCACCTTAGTAAACGAATTCGTTTACTTGAAGCAACACTATAGGCAGCCATCCCCTCCGAAGTAAACAAGAGCGTATACTTACGTCATGACCACGATGCCCACGATGACGACGGCGTCTCGACGGCCGGGGCGCGGAGGGCGGGAGCGCATCCTGGCCGCCGCGGCCGAACTGTTCGCGGCCCAGGGGATCAATGCGACCGGCATGGAGCAGATCGCGGAGCGGGCGCCGGTGTCCAAGCGCACCCTCTACGCGCACTTCAGGACCAAAGACGAGCTGGTCCTATCCCATCTCAAGGACCTCTCCTCGACGGGACGCACCCTGGAGGGCGTGCTGGCACGCGAGGACATCCCCGCCAAGGAGCGAATCCTCGCGCTGTTCGACCCGCCCCCGACCGGCACGGATCCCGTGCGGGGATGCCCGTTCATCGACGCCGCCGCAGAGTTCCCCGACCCCGAGAACGCGGTCCACTCCTACGCCCGCGAACAGAAACTGCTGATGGTGCGGCTGGTGACCGACCTGGTAGCGGAACTGGGCTGCCGCGAGCCAGCCGTCCTCGCCGAGCAACTCGTGACCCTCGCGGACGGCGCCGCCAGCCGCGCCATGGTGCTGGGCGACTCGAACTACGGCCGGCACGCGCGGATGGCGGCAGAGACCCTCCTGGAAAACGCGCTGCCGACCACGACCTGACAGGCCCTGCGACGCCGGTTGAGGAATCGGGTTGCAGTGGCTCAGGCGGATGCGGCGATACTCCGGCATGAGTAGAGACGCCGAGGTCATCGTGCTCGCTCGCTGGTCGGACGAGGTGATGGATCCACTGACCCGGGACGACCCTGACCGTACGTGGCGGGGTCGCTTCGTCCCGATAGCGGGGCACTGGGGCTATGAGTTCGGGTGGGCCCTGGAGTTGGAGAGGATGCGCGCCCGCAAGGGCCTGCTCAGGCACCTGGAATCGCTGCCGTGGCCGCATCCGCATACAGTCCAGGTTCTACTTCGCGACCAGGACGACGACTGCTTCGGGCTGTGGATGTTCCAGGAGGGCCGGCTGGTGGAAGTCAGCATTGCGCGCACCGAGCGTTTCCACCAGCCGGCACCGTCGAATGAGGACTTCGAACCTGACCCGGGCATGCTGCTGCGCACCGACCAGAACACGGCTCTGCCCGAGCAGACGCCAGAAGCACGCCGCGACACCCGCCCACCCTGGTAGACCCAGTTCGACAGCACATCCTGGCACGTCAGAGCGTCCTCTCACCGGCCGGGCATGATGACAAAGCCGAGCGGGCTACACCTGCCTTCCCGGCAAGGTGGATCTTGCTTGTGAGTCCCCGCCTCGCGAGCGTCCCAGGGCCTCGTCGGAACGATGACGTACCGGGCTTCCGCGCCGACCCGGGATCTTGGGGGCACGGGTGGAGGTACCAGCCGCGTGCTGATGAGCGCGGCAGGTCGTGGAATCGACGCCGAGATCCGGGATCATGAAGCATGCTCCCGGACGACTGGCACCTCACCCAAGACGTTGACGACTTCTTCGCCCGAGCCGGGGGCTTCCTGCGCTCGCGCCCCGCCCTGCACAACACGTCGCTGACGGACATCGAAAAGCTGCGGATACGCAGGCCGGACGCATACGGCCCGGTCACCGCCGTCCTCGGGCGACTGGAGGCCGGAGGCGAGGTCCGCGCGGTCTTCTACCTCACTTCGCGCGGCCGGCTGGGCCTCACTCCCCTTTCCGTCGAGCAGACCGACGCCCTCGCCGCCCATCTGACAGCTCTCGGCCACTCGCCCGCCAACGTCATCGCGGACCACGACACCGCCACCGCATTCGCCGACTCCTGGCAGCGGCACACGGGCGCGGCGCCGGCACTCTTCTGGCGGACGCATCTCTACCGTCTCGGCACACTCACCCCGCCGCAGCCGCACCCGGAGGGCCGGGGCCGTCTCGTGGACGGGACAGACCTCGAACGCGTCGTGCGCTGGTGCCGTGAGTTCTGCGTTGACGTCGGGGAGCAGTCCTCCATCGACTTGATCGACGCCGGCTCCTGGGACGACTCACGCTTCGGCGACCGGCACTTCACCTTCTGGGAGACCCCGGACGGCGCCCCCGTCTCGATGGCAGCCGCGACCTCGGTCATCGGCGGCATGGTCCGGATCGACCCCGTCTACACCCCGGCCCGCCTCCGGGGCCGCGGCTACGCGGGCGCCGTGACGGTCGAGGCAAGCAGAGCCGCGCTGGCCGCGGGCGCGACGGACGTCGTCCTGTTCACGGACCCGGACAACCCCACCAGCAACGCCCTCTACCAGCGCATTGGGTATGTCCACGTCGCCGACTTCGCCGGGTACAAGTTCTCCTGAAGTGAATCGGGTCGTGCTGTGCTTCCTGTGGTGGGTGGTCAGGTGTTGAGGACGATGGCCGCATGGGCCGCCGACGCCGGGAGGTGGTGGGCGCGGCGGGTCCGGCGGTGAGCCGGGCCGCGGCCGGATGCATCGACCGGGGCGGTGAACGGGACGGTTGGGCGATCCGAGCGGGCCGTGGACGACGCACCGCCGGGGCAGGCGTGTCCGGGCGCTCCGGCCGCGCGCCGACCGAAACAATCGGGTTTGTGAGAGATATTCACGTGCGTACGCCGATCGCGACCGACGGCCGCCTCGACGCGGCCGCCAAGCACCCTGGCCTCAGTGACCCCCGGTACCTGCTGCGGCGTCGGGCCATCGCCTCGCTGGCCCGCGGACACCGGGTCGGTGACCCCTCACCACGAGTGGACTACACCGAGGCCGAGCAGCGGACCTGGCGCACCGTCCACCAGCGGCTCTGGGACGCCCAACGTGAGCATGCCTGCCGTGCCGCCCTCGACGCCCGTGAACAGGCACCCGTTCCGGCGGATCACATCCCGCAGCATGCCGAGGTCGGGCTGCACTTGCGGAGGTTGACGGGCTTCGACTTCACCCTCGCGGGCGGTGTGGTCGCCAACAAGAGGTTTCTGGGGTCGATGGCCGACGGCTACTTCCACGCCGTGCAGTTCGTCCGCCACCCAGCCGTACCGATGTTCACCCCCGAACCGGACATCATCCATGACGTCTTCGGCCACGGGATCCACCTGGCCTCGCCGGCCTTCGCCGACGTCTACCGGCTGATCGGCGAAGCGGCGATGCGCGTCCAGAGCAAGGACGTCCTCCAGATGATCAGCGACGTGTACTGGTTCACCCTGGAGTACGGAGTCCTCGACGAGGGCGGGACACCGAAGGCGTACGGGGCGGCTCTGCTCTCCTCGTCCGGGGAGATCTGCCGTCTGCGGCAGGCTCGGATCCGTCCGCTGGACATCCGCGCGATGCTGGTCACCGAGTACGACATCTCCGGGTACCAGCCGGTGCTCTTCAGCGCCCGCAGCCTGGACGAGGTCACCGACACCCTGGGCGGCTTCCTGTCGGCGCTCGACGACGAGAGCGCGCCGCGCTTCGGACGGGCCGCGGAGTCCTGAGAGCTGTGCCGTGCCAGTACCGCGTCACGGTTTCGCGGAGGTGAAGTCGACGAGGGCGTGGGAATCAAAAGACCGGACATTCCCTCGCGGAGGGTGTCGCCCGGAACATCCGCCCAGGATCGTCCGTCGGGATTGCGGGTTCGGCGGCGTGCGCAGCACCTTCGAAACCGTGACGTGAGATTTCGGCTGCTGCGGTCGAGGGCGGGTGCGACTGGGGGTACAACAGCCGACGTCGCGTGTGTGGGGACTGCGCGGGCACGCGGCGGTGGACCGGGAGCTGTGTGTCCCGCGCTCGTGGACGCGCGACCCGGATCGCTGCCGGGCGGCGGGCCTGGGCGAGGACACCTTCTTTGCGACCGAGCCGGAGCCGGCCGCCGTGGCACCATGTACCGCATGACGACGAACCGAAAGGTCCATGCCGCGTAGACGGCCAGGACAGATCCGTGCCGGTGCCCCCGGCAGCCACCGGACCACGGGCGCAAGGCCAGTCATCGACGGCCTGTCTTCGCGCGCACTGTCCGAGATCACCCGCCTCGAGCACACCCGCAACTATCTGCAGCCGGGCGCCGTCAGCGCGGCCGTGCGCCTGTGGAAGGACTACGTCCACCAACCCGAGCGCGATCTGTGGCACGACTACGAGTGGGGCAACGTGCACTGGTACTGCTGCGGCAGCCCTCTCGAAGCCCGAGCCCTCCTCGACACCGTGATGCAGGCCGTATCGGCAGGGAGCGCCCGCGAACTTCGAAAGATCGTTAGCCGGTCGGACGCCGTCTGGAACCGTCCTTCCCCGCCCTGTGGCACGGACGGAAAATAGAGAACTTCCCAGTGACGATGTCAAGCCGCCGCCGTCATGCTCGGTGTCCTGGGCTTCTCTCAAAGGACGGGTGACGCGGCGGCCGCTGCTGCCTGGCGAACGTGACCGCCGGTCCCGTCACCCGTCCGTTCGAGTCAGTTGATCGGACCGAAGATTTCGGTGCGGTCGAAGTCGGTGTCCATGCCGTCCAGCACCGCTCCCAGTTGCTTCTCCTCGTACTTGAAGTGCGTCTCCATGACCGCCTCGATCCCGTCCAGGTGGCGGTGCGCCACTTGCGGGTCGGTCGAGTCGGCCACCGCCTTCTGCAATCCGCCGATGAGGTGCTCGATCATGTTGTGGTCCTGAGTCAGCTTCGCGACCACGGGCCCCAGGTCGGGTCGCGCCCGTACCAGTTCCGGGAACAGCGAACCGTCCTCGGCTCGATGGTGGCCGGACAGCGCGGCGCAGAACCCGTGGCAGAACAACAACAGGTCGGTGGCGGCGTCGGCGGGGTCACCGCTGTCCAGCCGCGCCCGAGCCAGCGCCAGCGCATTGCGCAGCTTGCCGTGCACCCGCTGCAGTTCCCCGCCCCAGGCCGTGACACGGTCAGTCGGCAAGAACGCCCTCCCGTCGCAGCCAGGCCGCGCACGCGGTCGTCCAGGACGCGGTGTGCGGCTCGCGCGCAATGAACTTGTGCGGCTCGCCGCCGTACTCCACGCCGTCGGCCAGGCCGATGCCGTGACTGCCGACCGGGTAGACGTGCAACTCCACCGGGACCCCGGCCGCCGCCAGCGCCCGGGTCCACTCCAGGGCGTTGGGCAGGCCCGGCGGGTCCTGAGCGGTGGCCCATACGAAGGTCGGACACACCGAGGCATCCACATGCTTGGCCGGGGACAGCTCGTCCTTGATGGGCAGCAGGTCGCCGAGCAGGGTCTCGACCACCGGCGGCGGCAGCAGGTCGAGGTCGGCCAGCGCATAGGCCAGGATCGCGAAGTCCGGTCGGGGCGGGTCGACGACGCCCTCCTCGACGGACAGGACCCGGCCGGTCATGAGCAGGCCGGCGAGTTGGCCGCCCGCGCTTGATCCGATGACGCCGACCCGGTCGATGTCGAGGCCGTGGTCGCCGTTGCGGATGTGGTCCAACCCGGCCCGGGCGTCTTCGAGCGGGGCCGGGAACCGGTCCGGGAGCAGCCGGTAGGACAGGACGAAGGCGTGGATGCCGAGGCCGGACAGCCAGCGCGCGTAGCCTTCGCCCTCGTGCGGTGGGAGTTCCCGGAAGCCACCGCCGGGCAGGACGAGGACGGCGGGGCGGGGACCGCGGAACCGGTCCGCTGCGGGGTAAAGCGTGATCTTCTGTGAAATTGGGACGGGAATGGCCGTAGCCACCTTTCGATACGACGCCTCCATGCCTGACGATCCACCCGCCACCGGCACGCGACGCTGCCTGAAACTATAAATGCCGAGGGCGGATGGGGAATTGCGTCGCGCTGCCGCAATGGCGTCAGGGCGAGCACGCAGCCCCCGAGGAGCGCGAGTCGGCATGCCCCCGGGCGTCTACTGGCCGAGGTGGACGGCTTGGACGCCGGTTCCGGCGTACACCTTCGGGGTCAGGGTGAGCAGGAACCGTCCTGCGGGGTGGGCGCCGGACGGACGGGCGGCGTGGATGGCGTGGACGGTGGACCAGGAGTGGACGAAGCGGAGCAGTTCGGTGGCGGTCACCGCGGCGTCGGCGTCGAACGCTTCGATCCGGATGAACCGCAGCCCCGTGATGTAGCCCAGCAGTCCCGGCCGCTCAGCGTCGTCGACTGTCAGCGACAGGACCGGTGCGGGCAGGTCACCGAGCCCGCCGGATGCCTGAACGTAGCAGACGGCGACTGCTTCGTTGAACGTGTCCTTCGGGTCGTGCAGTGCCGCGGCGGTCGTGTGGTCCAGGACGACCGAGACGGTCGCCACTATGCGGCCGTCCGAGAGGCGGGGTGGGTGCCGCCCAGGCGCTCCAACAGAACTGGGCCTTCTCCTCGGCCTCCGCGCGCGGCGTGCTCTGGCCCGGACGGCACGCCGCTCCGCGTCGACCTGGCATAGAGGTCATGTGGGGTGCACCCTCCTCCATGCCTTCGCAGGCCGTGGTCCGGGGCAGGGGCGGACACCGTGGGTACCGGTGGCTTACGTGGATCGGCGTGTGTCGTTCACCGGGCCGTCTCCGGGGTGCCGATGTCCTTTCCGTTACCGGCGCGGGCGATGTCGGACAGGCGAGTGACGATCAGTTCGATGTCGTCGCGGGTGGTGCGGTAGTTGGTGACGCAGGCCCGGATGCCGTGGCGGCCGGCGAGCCGGGCGGGGCCGAGGAGGGCGGTGCCGTCCTCGATCAGCTCGGCGAGTACGGCCGTGTGGTCGGCCTCGGTGGCCCCCTTGATCCGCAGGCAGACGGCGGTCAGTGACGGGGACGCCATGAGTTCCAGGTCCGGAGCGGCTTCGACGAGGTCGGCGAGGTACTGGGCGAGGTCGAGCACGTGGTCGGTCACGGTCCGGAAGGTGTCCACACCGAAGGTCTGCAGGGCGCTCCATATCTTGAGTGCCTTGAAGCTGCGGGACAGCTGGGGGCCGTAGTCCATGTAGTCGACCATCAGGGGGTCTTCGTCCGCGGCGATGTACGAGGCGGAGTACGCGTAGGCCCGCGCCAGTCGGGCGCGGTCGCGGACCAGCAGGCAGCCCGCCTCCAGGGGGGCGAACAGCAGCTTGTGCGGGTCGAGGGCGATGGAGTCCGCGCGGTGGCACGCCTCGAATGCCGCGCGCTTGCGTTCGGACAGGACGAACAGCGCACCATAGGCCCCGTCGAGGTGCAGCCACAGGTCCTCGCGTGCGCACACGTCCGCGACGGCGTCGATCGGGTCGATGGAGCCGCTGGTGACCGTTCCCGGGGTGGCGACGACGCAGAAGGGCTCCAGCCCGGCCGCCCGGTCGGCGCGGACGGTCTCCTCCAGCAGGTCGACCCGCATGCGGTACTGGTCGTCGGTGGGGATGTGCCGGACGTTGTCCAGGCCGATACCCAGGATCGCCGCCGCCTTGTCGACGGAGCGGTGCGCTTCCACGGAGGTGTACACGACCAGCTGGGGCCCGGTCGTCTGCAGGCCCTGCTCGCGAAAGTGCGGGCGCCGGACGTGCAGGGCGGTGGTGAGGGCGTTGAGGGTGGCGATCGAGCCGCCGCCGGTGAGGATCCCGCCCGCCTCGTCGCCGTACCCGAAGAGCCCGCCCAGCCACCTGATGACGGAGCGCTCGACCACGCTCGCGGCCGGCGAGAGCTGCCAGAAGTTGCAGTTCTGGTTGATGGTGGCGGCGATTGCCTCGGCGTAGGGGGCGATGCCGTTGGGCGGGCCCTGCACGTAGGCGAGGAACCGCGGGTGGGCCACGGTGGTCGAGTTGGGGAGGATCTTCTCCTTGATCTCGTGGAAGACCCCTTCGACGCCGATGCCCTGGTCGGGGAACGGCGTTTCCAGCAGGCCGGCGAGAACCTCCCGGTCCACCTCGGGAACGAGCGGGCGGCGGGCGACGGACTCCTCGTAGTCGTGGAAGAAGGCGTTCAGCAGCCGGCCGGCGGCCTCGCGCTCGTCCCGGGTCAGTCCGAGCAGCGGCTTTTCGGGCATCAGCGTCTCCAGGGCTTCGCGGTTGTCTTCGCCTTGTCCGGCCAAAGTAGCCGTGAAGCCGCCGCACTGGATGGCGAATATGCCCTTTCAAGCCGGTTGCATTAGCGCTTTGTGCCATGAGAACTGCAGATCGCGCAACTTCCGCGCACTCGCTGTCCTCCTGGTCGGAGTCTCGGGCCGCCAGGCCACTCGCATGTCTGCTCCGCGATCATGTACCGGACGAGCTGAACCCGCGGGGGGCTCCCGCCGTTCCTAGCCTCGGGCTCACAAGGCCCCACCCCACCACTCACGAAAGGACCGGTCTCCCATGCCAGTCATCAACAACTCTCTGCCGGAGCGCGACCGCGAGACCGCGGGCGCGGCGCTGCAGGCGACTCTGGCCGACCTTCTCAACCTGTCCCTGGTGGCCTCGGACTCACGGCGGATCTGGAGCACCAGTGCTGGATGTTCCACGCCTAGAACCGGGTCTGACCAGCAGCGGGGGGCATTCACGCGAGGCGGTCATCACCCTGCACTCCTGCTGTCGGGCGAAGACCGCCTCGCAGCCGAGGGTAAAGAGCCGTTGGTATTCTGTGCCATGGACAAGACCGATCGCGCAATTATCGCGCACTTGATGGAGAACGGACGTCTCGCCAACACCGAGCTGGCCGATCTCGTAGGCCTGTCTCCCTCCCCGTGTCTGCGCCGGGTGAGGCAACTGGAGAACAGTGGTGTGATCACCGGCTACCGCGCGACGGTCGAGCCGGCCGCCGTCGGCCGCGGGTTCCAGGTGCTGCTGCACGTCGAGATGGCCGTGCAGGACAGAGCCACCATCGAGGCGTTCGAGGCCGCGGTCGGCGAACTCGACGAGGTCGCGAACTGCCTGCGGATGTTCGGCCAGCCCGACTACCTGCTGTGGATCGCCGTGCCCGACCTCGATGCCTACGAGCGCTTCTACATGGCCAGCCTCACCGACCTGCCCGGGGTGGCCCGCACCCACTCTCAGTTCACCATGAAGACGATCAAGAGCACCCCCGAGTTTCCCATCGGTCACCGCCCGTCCGTCACGGAATCTTGAGGAGCAGTGCGGCAAGGCCCTCCGGGTCGGTGATCATGCAGTCGTGGCCCGTGTCCAGCTCCCACACCACCGCGGGTTCTCCGTTGGGCTGGAGCGGGGGAACGGCACGCCGCTCCCCTCCGGCACAGTGGATGTGTGTGCGAGGAACCCCGTCGGCCGCCGGGTTCACCAGGCGGACCGGCTGCTGAAGGGTTCGCAGCGGCTGGTCGGACAGAGTGCCGCGCAACCATGCCACGTCGTCCGGGTCGGTGACCCCGAACAAGCCCACAGGGGGCGGCAGTTCGGGCGGCGGGGGGATACGCCAGCCGCCGCCGGAGCTCTCCGCGAGCTGGATCATGAACTCGACCTGGTAGACCGGGAGCACGTCGGCCGCGCTCTCGCCGTCCGCAGGCACCAGCGCTTCGACGTAGACCGCGTGGGAGATTCGCTCGGGGACACGATCGGTTACCGCCGACACGATCATCCCCGCGTAGCTGTGCCCCACCAGGATCACGTCGGTGAGGTCTTCGGCGAGGATGAGACCGACGACGTCTTCGACATGTGTGTCGAGCCCCACTTCGGGGCCGAGCAGGTGCGCACGGTCCCCGAGACCGGTCAGGGACGGGGCGTGCACCTGGTGCCCGGCGGACTCCAGCAGCGGGACTGTCCGGTCCCAGCAGGCACCGCCGTGCCAAGCACCGTGAACGAGCACGTACAGGGACATGAAGTTTCCTCTTCCTTGACGGTGTGGAGAATGCGAACGCTGGGTGCGGCATGGAGCCACACCTCACGTGTCAGTCGTGGGCTCCGGGGGCTTGCGTCGTGACGCCGCCGGTGTCGGTCCATTGGGCCAGCAGACGCAGGGAGGTCTCGGACGGGCTCCCGTGCTCGGTGCCGTAGACGAAGAGCGTCTGGTCCGGGTCGTCCACGGGATTGAGGGCCTGGCAGGTGACGGTGACCTCGCCCATGAGGGGGTGGTGGTAGGCCCTGGTGCCGGTCGCACGCCGGTGGACCTTGGCGTCCGCCCAGAACCGGCTGAAATCCTTGCTGCGTATGGACAGCTCACCGACCAGGCTGCTCAGGGCGGGGTCGTCGGGGTGGCGGCCCGCGTCGAGGCGGAGCATGGCGGCGGTGTCGGCGGCGACGCGGGACCAGTCCCGGTACAGTTCGCGCGCGTGCGGGTCGAGGAAGACGAAGCGGGCCTGGTTCCGTTCGGCCGTGGGGAGCGCCTGGAAGTCCGTGATCAGGCGTCCGGCGAGCTCGTTGTGGGCCAGCACGTCAAGGCGTCGTCCCAGGACGAAGCCCGGGCGGCCGGCCTGCTGGAGGGTGTCCAGCAGGTCCCGGGTGGCACGGTGCACTCGCTGGGGGCGGGGACGGCGGGGCCGGACCGGCCGTGGCCCGGCGAGGGTATGCAGGTGGCCGCGCTCGGCGTCGTCCAGCTGCAGGGCGGTGGCGAGCGCGTCGAGGACCTCTGCTGAGGCGCTGCGGCTGCGGCCCTGTTCGAGACGGGTGTAGTAGTCCACGCTCACACCTGCCAGCCCGGCCAGTTCCTCCCGGCGCAGTCCGGACACGCGGCGTCGACCCGGGCCGACGCCGTCGAGCCCCGCCCTCTGCGGGGTGAGGCGCGACCGGGCGGAGCGGAGGAACTCCGCCAGCGATGCACTGTCGGGGTACTCACGGTCCATCTGCCCAGGGTCGCACGGCCGTTGAGGACTCCACGGCGGGAGGGTGGCCCAGTCGGTCCCCCGATGTTCATGGTCGTCACGGGTGGGTCTCGCGGACCCGGGCCGGAACGCGCGCGGCTCGCGCTCCCGGGCGGCGGGCCAGTCGTGGCCGCCGGTCAGGGCAACCCTCCGGTCCGGCCGGCAGGACGGGGCCGGCGCCGCTGCCCGCGACGACGCCGCCCGATCGGCCCGTCCTGCGGACCGGCCCCTCATCAGCCCCGCTCGGCCGCGAGGATCTCGGCCGCCCGCTCACCGACCACCATGGAAGGGGCCATGGTGTTGGCGACCGTCACATGGGGCAGCACCGAGGCATCGGCGACGCGCAGGCCCTCGATGCCGTACACCTTGAGCCTCCCGTCCACGACGGCTCCCTCGTCCCGTCCCATCCGGGACGTACCGCACTGGTGCCAGAAGGTTTCCACGGCGTCGCGCACGAACCCCTCCACCGTGTCCGTCACCGACGACGCCGGGGACACCTCCCGCTCGACGAACGGGCGAAGCGCCGCGGAGTTGCCGATCTCCCGGGCCATGGCCACGGCGGCCAAGGCCGAGCGCACGTCGTCGGGATCGGCGAGGAAGTTCGTCTCGATGCGCGGTCCGGCCAGCGGGTCCGTGCTCGCCAGGCGGACCCGGCCACGGCTGCCGTCGCGCGGGCGCATGGCAGGCATCAGGGTGAAACACCGCTCCGGCGGCGGGTACTGCGCCGCGCTCTCGGCGGAGACGGACGGCGCAGGCGAGAGGTACATGACGAACTCCGGTGCACCCGGCCGTGTTTCGTCCTCCCAGAAGCAGACGGCCTGGCTTCGCGTGGGCACCGGCAGCGGTACGTCCGTCGCCTCCCACATGCAGGGCAGGCGTATGTGGTCGTCGAGGTTGCGGCCGACACCGGGCAGGTGCTGGACCACCGCGATGCCCAGGTCGCGCAGTTCGCGTTCGTCCCCGATCCCGGACCGCATCAGCACGGCCGGGGTGCTCAGCGCGCCCAGCGACAGCACCACCTCCTGCGACGCGTCGACGCGCAGTGGCCTGCCGTCGCGCACGATCTCGACGCCGCGGGCCCGGCCTGCGGAGACCAGGACGCGGGAGACCGTCGTGTGCGGCAGTACCGTCAGGTTCGGCTGCCCCACACGGTCTGCGACGTAGCGGCGGAAGGGGGTCTGCCGCACGCCGTCGTGGATGTTCTCGTCCCGCACGGCGCCACCGGAGTTCGCCTCCATCAGGGCGCCGTTGGCACTGCCGAACCGGGGGATGCTGGTGGCCTCGGCGCCGTCGAGGAAGGCGGTGAAGAGCGGATGCACGTCCTGGGACGGCCGTATCCGCATCGGCCCGCCGGTGCCCCGGCGCTCTGGGTCGGGCGCGCCCTGCCAGTCCTCGATGCCGCGGTAGTGCTCCAGTACGTGCGCGTAGCCCCACGTGGGATCGCCCGTGGCCTCGGCGTAGGAGTCCCAGTCGGTGCGGTGGCCGCGGGCCCACACACCCGCGTTGACGGCGCCTCCCCCGCCCAGTCCGCGGCCTGTGGCGTAGGCGAGCCGGCGCCCGTTCAGCTGGTGGTTCGGCTCCGTGACATGGTCCCAGGTGCGCTCGGTGCCGAGGTTGGCCGGCCACAGGTCGGGATTGCGGACCCGCTCGTCGTCGTCACTGCCGCCGCTCTCGACGAGCAGTACCGTGACGGCCGGATCGGCCGCGAGCCTGCCCGCGAGAACGGAACCCGACGAACCGGCGCCGCACACGATGTAGTCGAACGTGGCACCGTCGTCCAGGTGGTCGGCGAGGGCGAGCCGGTGCGTGGTCGCGTCCGTGGTCGAGGTCGGCGCCGGGGTCGGGGTCGCCGCGGCGTCGGCACGTCCGGGGTGGCTGCTCATGTTCAGCGTCTCCTTGGAGTATCAGCCGCGGTCGGTGTCCCGGGCCTGTTCATAACCGAGTTCGAGCAGGGCGGCACGCAGCTTCTCCGCGGCGTCGTCCAGTGCGGACTGGTCCTCCTCCGGCTTGGCCTTGGTGAAATCGAAGTCGGACATGTCCCAGACCGGAGCGACATGGATGTGCAGGTGCGGCACCTCGAAGCCCGCGACGACGAGGCCGGCCCGCGGGGCGTCCCAGGCCCGCTGCACTCCTTGCCCGACGGCCTGGGCGACCTCCATGCACCGCGCCAGAAGCGGGCCGTCGGCATCCGTCCACCGGTCGATCTCACGCCGGGGGACGACGAGGGTGTGGCCGGGCCGCAAGGGGGCGACGGTGAGAAACGCGGTGACCTCGGGATCCTGCCAGACAAAGCGTCCGGGCAGCTCACCGGCGATGATGCGGGAGAACACGGTGGGCACGGTCGAAGTTCCTTTCACATACGGCGGACGGCTCCTCCGCAGAGGTGCGGGCCGGTCCTATTGCCGCCCCGGGTCACGGATGAAGTCCGAGGGACGGAAAGGAAGTTCCTCACGGGGCCACCTGGCGTCCCGCTGGAAGGCCTCGTCGTCGAAGCCCGCGAGGGTGTCGCGGAGTTGGCGGAGGTTGCCTTGCTCAAAGTACAGGGCTCGCAAGGTGTACTGCGACACCGCCATGGTGTGCCTGCGGTCCTCGTGCGGGATCAGCCCCATCTCCGCGGCGCGGCGGTGCCCCCAGACCACATCGCGGATGTCCTCGTCCACCCGTCGCAGGCGGGCGTCGACGAGGGCGAGCAGCTTCGGCAGCGGCGCCCCGCGGCCGAGGAAGACACGGAGCAGTACGGGGTCCTTGACCGTCATGGTGTCGTCGTCCCCTTCGACGACCCAGTGCCTGAGCGCGCTCTCGCCCGCCGGGGTGATGCGGAACACCTGGGCGTGGCGCGATCCGCCCAGCGACACCTCACTGTCCTGGACCAGGCCCAGAGCAAGGAGCCGACGCAGTTCGCGGCGGATGTGGCTGACGGCCGGCGCCGAGTAGAAGAACCGCAGGGCGAAGGCCGTCCGTTGCTTGATCTCGCCCGCTCGGCCGGCTCGCCGACGAGGGCATCGTCGGATTCGGCATCCACTTCGCCGACGTTCCCTTCGGCCGGGTACGGCGTGCCGGGACGCTTTCGCCTGGGAACCGTTGGCCTTGTCGCACGTCCCGACCCGGACGACGGCTCCGCGCGGCGGCGCGGTGCGCGGGTGCCGGAGGCACGGGGCCGCCGGCACCGCAGTACCTGGTGGGCATGGTCGGTGGGTGTTCAGGAGCGGTGGGCCCAGGGGATGGATTCGAGGAGGTGTTCGAATCGGAGTTCGCCGTCGCGGGTCTGGCCGCCGTGGTCCATGAGGACGCGGAGGCGGTGGACGACGTCGTCGGGGGAGGGGTAGACCTTGGCGTGGGCGGCGGCTTCTTCGGTGAGGCTGGGTACGGGGCCGCTGGCTTCGGCCGCGTCGAGTGCTTCCTTGGCGGCTGCGGCGACGCCGTGGGGGAGTGCGGCGATGCGGTGGGCGAGGGTGTCGACGAAGGCGTCGAGGTGTGCGTCGGGGACGGCGCGGTTGATCCATCCGTAGCGTTCGGCGGTGGTGGTGTCGAAGAGTTCGGCGCCCAGGACGATTTCCAGGGCGCGGGCGCGGCCGACGAGCCGGTTGAGGTACTGGGTGCCGCCTCCGCCGGGGAAGATGCCCATGAGTGACTCGGGCTGGGAGAGCCAGGTCCGGTCGGTGGCGGCGAAGCGCATGTCGGCGGCCATGGCGAGTTCGGCGCCGCCGGCGCGGGCGTAGCCGCGGAGCTTGGCGATCGTCACCTGGGGCAGGGTGCGCAGCCGTTCGTTGAGCTGCTGGAGGGGGTTGAGGGCGGGGTCGGCGTCGGGGTCGGCCAGGGCCATGAGGGTGCTGGGGTCGAAGGACCACTCGAAGTCGGCGTGGGCGGAGAAGAACTCGGGGTTGGCCGACTGGAAGACGATCACGGCGACGTTCTCGTCGGAGGCGACTTCCTCGGCGAAGGCCTTGAGGTCTCCGGCCAGTGTGGCGTCGACGGTGTTCACCGGCGGGTTGTCCAGGGTCACCCGGGCGATCCGGTCCTCCACGCGGACCACCAGGGACTTGTAGCCGCTGTAGCTCATCGCTGCACTCCTGCGGACGGGTGGGACGGCTGGGCCGCGCCACGTTGTTTAGTGGGTATTACAGAAGGAGCGTAACAGATTCTTTAGCGTGCGCTAAACTTTGTGTCATGACAGGCAGACCAAGGACGTTCGACAAGGACACGGTGCTCCGGATGGCGATGCGCGCCTTCTGGGAGCGCGGGTACGACGGGGTGAGCGTCGCGCAGCTGTGCAAGGAGGCGGGGATCGGCGCGCCGAGCCTGTACGCGGCGTTCGGCGACAAGAACGCGCTGTTCGAGAAGGCGTGCGCGCTCTACACCGAGCATCTGGACGAGGACCTGGAGCGCGATCTGTCGGCGCCCACGGCACGCGAGGCGATCGAGCGCCTGCTGCGGTCCTCGGCCGAGCACTTCTCCGCGCCCGGACAGCCCCCCGGTTGCCTCGTCATGGGCGAGCCGCGGCTCGCCGAACGGCGCGGCAGGACACGCGAGATGATCCGGGCGCGGCTGCGCCGGGCCGCCGCTGAGGGAGAGCTCACGTCGGCCGCCGAGGCCGACGGCGTGGCGGCGTTCGTCGACACCGTCCTGGCCGGCATGGCCGCCCTGGCCCGCGACGGCGCCGACCGGGCCCAGCTCCTGGACGCGGCCCGTCATGCGACCCGGGCCTGGCCCGCGTAACGCACCCTTCTCCCCCGGCTCGCCGGAGCCGCACGTGCACCGTAAAGAGAGCTGGGGCGGTGGGGGTTGCAGGCGGAGTAGACCGGTCGTATAGTCCTGGGTGTCGGAACGCGACAGACACCGCAATTCCCGGAAGGGGAAGGCATCATGGGACGCATCAAGGTCGGCACGGAGAACAGCACCGACATCGAACTGCACTACGAGGACAAGGGCAGCGGACAGCCCGTCGTCCTCATCCACGGCTACCCGCTGGACGGCAACTCCTGGGAGGGCCAGGTCCCGGCCCTGCTGGCCGCCGGCCACCGCGTCATCACCTACGACCGGCGCGGCTTCGGCAAGTCCAGCCAGCCCTCCACCGGCTACGACTACGACACCTTCGCCGCCGACCTCAACACCCTCATGGAGACCCTCGACCTGCACGACGCCGTCCTGGTCGGCTTCTCCATGGGCACCGGCGAAGTCGCCCGCTACCTCTCCCTCTACGGCTCCGCCCGCATCGCCAAGGCCGCATTCCTCGCCTCACTGGAACCGTACCTGGCCATCACCGACGACAACCCCGACGGCGCCGCCCCCCTCTCCTTCTTCCGCGGCGTCTCCGAAACCGTGAGCAAGGACCGCTACGCCTTCTTCACCGGCTTCTACACCGACTTCTACAACCTCGACGAGAACCTCGGCACCCGGGTCAGCGAGGAAGCCGTACGCCATGCCTGGAACACCGCAGCCGGAGCCGGCCCCATCGCCTCCGCCGCCGCACCCCTGACCTGGCCCACCGACTTCCGCGCCGACATCCCCAAGATCGACGTCCCCGCCCTCATCGTCCACGGCACCGGCGACCGCACCCTGCCCGTCGACGCCACCGGACGCCGCTTCGCCAAAGCCCTGCCCACCGCCACCTACGTCGAGATCGACGGCGCACCCCACGGCCTCCTCACCACCCACACCACCGAAATCAACGAAATCCTCCTCGACTTCCTCGCCCGGTGACATTCCGCGCTGGGGCGGTGCGGCCGAGCCATGAAGCCGAATAGGCGACTGGTCTAATGGGCGGTAAGGTGGTAAGCATGCCAGCTATCCAGGGCGACACTCGCCGCAGCATTCTCGACGCCGCCCAGCGGATCATGGCCCGCAAGGGATTCTCCGCAGTGGGTATCAACGAAGTCCTCACCGCGGCCGGGGTGCCGAAGGGGTCGTTCTACCACTTCTTCGGCTCCAAGGACGCCTTCGGCGAGGCCATGATGCGGGCCTACTTCACCGACTACCTGGCGGACATGGACCGCGTCCTCGCCCAGCCGGGCCTGACCTCGGCGCAGCGGCTGATGAACTACTGGCAGAACTGGCACGAGACACAGAGCCTCGACGACTGCCAGGGCAAGTGCCTGGCCGTCAAGCTCGGCGCGGAGGTCTCCGACCTGTCGGAGGCGATGCGGATCGCCCTGAAGGAAGGCACCAACTCCATCATCGACCGGCTGGAGCGGACGATCACGGCAGGCCTGAAGGACGGCTCGATCACCGTCGACGCCACCCCCCGCGAGACCGCGCGGGCCCTGTACGACATGTGGCTCGGAGCGAGCGTCATGACCAAGATCCACCGCGACATCGGCCAGCTGGACACCACGATGACGGTCACCCGTCAACTCCTGCACCTGTAGAACCCCTGCACCTGTAGAACCAAGGAATCAGGTCGCCCTCGACCCTCGACTCTCGACCCTGAAGATCCACCCGGAATCCGGCCGGCTCTCGCTACTCTGCTTGAGACGACCGGTCTACTCAAGAAGGAAGTGCACCCCATGAAGATCCTCATCGTTCTCACCTCGCACGACGAGCTCGGCACCACCGGCCGCAAGACCGGCTTCTGGCTGGAGGAACTCGCCGCCCCCTACTACCGCTTCAAGGAAGCCGGCGCCGAAGTCGTCCTCGCCTCCCCCAAGGGCGGCCGACCGCCGCTGGACCCCAAGAGCAACGAACCCGCGTTCCAGACCGACGAGACCCGCCGCTTCGAGGCCGACCCCGACGCCATGGCCGACCTCGCCCACACCGTCCGGCTCGACAGCGTCTCCGCCGACGACTTCGACACCGTCTTCTACCCCGGTGGCCACGGCCCCCTGTGGGACCTGGCCGAAGACCCCACCTCCGTCCGGCTCGTCGAAGCCACCCTGCGTGCGGGCAAGCCCCTCGCCCTGGTCTGCCACGCCCCCGGCGCCCTGCGCCACGCCACCAACCCCGACGGCACCCCCCTCGTCCGCGGCCGGAAGGTCACCGGCTTCACCAACGGCGAGGAGGCCGACGCCGGCCTCACCGAGGTCGTCCCCTTCCTCGTCGAGGACGAGCTCAAGCGACTCGGCGCCGACTACAGCAAGACGGACAACTGGCAGCCCTACGTCGTCATCGACGGCCTCCTCATCACCGGCCAGAGCCCCGCCTCCTCCGGGCCCGCCGCCGACGCGCTCCTCACCCTCCTCACCCTCGTCAACCAGGTCGACGACGCCCGCGCATAACCCACACCGCCACACACGGACCACCCACCCCGCGGGCCCACCGGCACCAGCCCAAGGGCCCGCGGGGCACACCCCCACCAGCACCAGCACCAGCACCCCAGCACAGTCACTCCCACCAGAGACGAAGAAGCCCACCCCGCAAGGCCGGCCCCGGCCGGCACCCGACCAAGGAAAGTGACACCAATGAAGGTCTTCATCGTAGGTATCGCCGGCGGTATCGGGAGCCGTCTGGCCCGTCTTCTGACCGCCGCCGGTGACCAGGTCGACGGGCTCTACCGCCGCCCGGAACAGGGCGAACGCCTCGCCGCCGAGGACATCCACGCCACCCACGGCGACCTGACCCGCCTCGACGCGCCCGCCCTCGCCGGCCTCCTCCACGGCACCAACGTCCTGGTCTTCTCCGCCGGAGCCGGCGGTGAAGGCGGCACCGCCGGCACCACCGCCATCGACGGCACCGGCCTGACCACCACCGTCGAGGCAGCCCGCCTCGCCGGCATCCACCGCCTGCTGCTCGTCTCCGTCTTCCCCGAGGCCTGGCGCGGCCGCGAAGTGTCCGACACCTTCGAGCACTACATCGACGTCAAGAAGCAGGCGGACGTCGCACTGGCCGCCACCGACCTCGACTGGACCATCCTGCGCCCCGCCGCACTCACCGACGAACCGGGCACCGGCCGGATCAGCCTCGCCCCCGCTCTGATCAACACCGACATCACCCGCGACGACGTGGCTGCCACCCTCGCCGAACTCGTGCACACCCCGCAGATCCGCCGACAGATCCTCGAACTCACCCAAGGCCCCGAGCCCGTCGCCGACGCCGTCCGCCGACAGACCCGCAACTGACCGGCGGAGCCTCTCGATTCAGGAGTTCTGCCGGGTGTACTCGGTGGGGCTGAGTCCCGTAGCGCTGCTTGAAGGCGCGGCTGAAGTGGCTGCTGTCGGCGCACTGCCAGTGCGCGGCAATCTCCGAGACGGTCAGCCGGGTCGCCGACAGCGCCTGTCTGGCCGACTCCAGACGCCTCCCCCGGATGTAGGCGGTCACAGTCTCCCCGCCGACCGCGAACGCGCGCTGCAGAGTACGCACGGAAACGTTCAGTTCCCGGGCCAGCATCGCCGGCGAGAGGTCGGCGTCGGCGAGCCGCTGCTCCGCGAGGTTCTTGGCGGCCTGGGCGAGGGCCGGAGCCAGGCGCGTGTTCACATCGTCGAAGCCGCGGTGTGCCACCGCGACGGCCAACTCGACCAGTGTGTCCCGCGCGGCCCGGACGCCGGCCGGGCTCAGTTCGGGCAGTACCTCCTCCACCATGGTCGCGTGCGCCACCAGGAGGCGTACCTCGGGCGGCGTCGGAGTGGCCGATGACTTCGCGGCCGACGAGCGGCAGCGAGAAGAGGGCGGCGGCGGGCAGCACGATGCACCGCGCCCTCGTACGGGGCGGGAGCGCGAAGTGAGGCAGCCCCGTGGCATGCCGCAGCAGGAATTCTCCCGCCACCACGGTGTGTTCCACCGTGCTGTGCCTGCTGCCCAGCGCAGGGTGTGCATGCTCGGTCCAATTGCCTTGCGGTCCTGACGCCGGCCAGTGACTCTGGGCCGATGCCAGGACAGGGAAAAAGAAGGCGGCGACGAGAGGCCGAGAGGCTACGGCAGGCTGCTCGTACCGCGCCGGACGTGGGACGGTGGGAAGTGTTCTTTGAGACTCGGGACAGGGCGGAACTGGGTACGCAGTTGAGCCGTCTTCGGGAGGCAGGAGTCGACGGGCCGATGATCCGGATCGACACGCTGTGCGGGCGCCTGGCGCTGCCGACCACCTACCGGCTGAGCCGGTTCGTGACGGACCCCGCGCGGGAGTCCGAGCACGAGCACTCTGATCATTGATCTTGTGGCAGGTCGAGGTGAGTTGACGGACGCGGCGTGGGAGCGAGTAGAGCCCCTGTTGCCGCAGGTGGATGGGCATGGTCGTCCGTGGCGTGATCACCGGCAGGTGGCCAACGGGGTGCTGTGGCGGCTGCGGACCGGGGCCCCGTGGCGCGATCTGCCTGAGCGGTACGGACCGTGGCAGACCGTCTACGAGCGATTCGCCCGCTGGGAAGCGGATGGGACCCGGGCGAAGCTGCTGGAACACGTTCAGGTCCACGATGACTCAGTGGGCCGGGTGGAGTGGACTGCTGCCGTCGATTCCACCGTCAACCGGGCCCACCAGCATGCGGCCGACGCCCGCAAAAATGGGCAGGCGACGGGGACGAACTGGAAGATCCGGTCAGCTCGCAGGCGCGCCAGGCCCTCGGCCGGTCCCGAGGCGGGCTGACCACCAAGGTCCACCTCGCCGTCGATGGTCGGGGCCTGCCGTTGTCCATCGTGCTCACGCCCGGCAACACCAACGACGCCACCGCGTTCGGCCAGGTACTCGACGGGATTCGCGTCCCGCGCGCCACCACCGGCCGGCCCCGCACGACACCGGTGCGAGTGCTCGGCGATAAGGCGTATTCCAGCAGGGCGATCCGCCACCTTCTGCGGCGCCGGGGCATCGCTGCCACGATCCCCGAGCGTCGGGACCAGGTGGTATGCCGCCGGCGACGTGGAATTCACGGCGGCCGCCCACCCGTCTTCGACAAGGACATCTACCGCGACCGCAACGTGGTCGAGCGATGCTTCGCCCGCCTCAAGCAGTTCCGCGCGATCGCCACCAGGTTCGACAAGCTCGCCGACCGCTACAGGGCTGGAATCGTCCTGGCAGCCCTATCCCTGTGGCTCAGCGAACCCGCCAGGTGATCATTTGTCAGACAGGCCCTAATCGGATTGCTCTGTCGGAGATCTAACGGTCCAGTCTCGCTGCCCTGGCGGCCCGCTGGGCAGAGGGCGTGTCCACGGTGAGCCGGGCGACACGCGGATTCGATGCCGCGAGATTGATCAACGGCCGGAAGAGACACGTCCCGGCACGAAGGGGTTCCCCGTGATGATCACGGTGCCTCCCACCGACATGCAGGACCGGGACGCAGCACGCGAACTGCTTTGGCGCCTTCGCCTCACACACCTGATATTGACAGGAGCCCCCGCCCAGATCATGTTCACCTGGCGGCAGGCTCAATCCAGCGCTATTTTACCGCCCGAGCCATGTCAGCTTCGGTATGAGCCGTGCTCAAGGTCATGCAGAATGCCTTCGCTCACGGGGTGCCACTTGAAGTGGTTCCGGGCCATGTCCGGAACCACCCAGAGGTTACGTGTGAGCTGCTCCGCCATGGGCCCGAGCGCCGCAGCAGCTTGCTCCTGAGTGAGAGGCGCAGCAGGAACTCCTGTATTGCGTGCGATGGCCCCGGCGATCTCCCGCCAGGTGACGGCCTCCGACTCCACAGCATGCACCAGCAGCTCGGCACCATCCCCCGAGTCCACGACCCGCCCGAACAACTCGGCAACGTCGTCCACATGAACCGTCGACCAACGAGCCTCCCCGCTGCCAACATACGCCGAGACCCCCTGAGCCCTGGCAGCCGACAGGAGAGCCGTGAGCAGTCCCGAACCGTTGCGGCCGTAGACAAGGCCCAGTCGCACCACGGTGCCGCCAGCCTCCAGCACACGCTGCTCACCAGCGAGTTTGAAAGGCTGAAGAGTCGCCTGCGAAGCACTGGCCTTCTCCTCCGACACCGGATCCGAGCCGGTATCGGAAAGAACCAGAGTGCTGCTGGGATAGATCAACCGCCCGGGTCCCTTGAGCAACGCCTCCACGGCAGCACCTTCCCGAGCCCCAAACGCAGGATCGAAGTAATCGACCGCGGCATGAACCACCACATCAGCCTGCTGCGCTTCACTCCGAAGGACATCCAGATCGTCCAGGCTGCCTTGCCGCGGCTCCACTCCGAGCTCCACGAGCCGCTGGCTGGCCTCTGGGGAGCGGGCCAACCCGGCTACCGAGTGCCCTCCGCGGACCAGACGTGCAGCAATAGAACCGCCAACATACCCACTACCGCCAGTAACAAAGACGCGCACAAGGGCTCCTTAGTACAAACATCACTGCAGTTCATTCTCTCACCGACGGATCATCAGTTCCGATCGGCCCAGCGGGTACTCGCGGCGAGAGCAGTAGCGAAACAGGTTCTGACCTTGTTCGTCTTCTTCCGGCCTCGAACGCGGTCTCGTACGGGGTCGCCCACCTGGGGAGTTGTCTGACACGGGGGCGGCCTTCATCGGATCATGTGCTCCGACCAAGGTGCACGTGATCACGACGAAGGCCGTGAGGGTGAGTCTGCTGCCTGATGCTGTGCGGAGGGAAGCGTGCGCGGAAGCGTCACGCTTCCGGGGCGAGTTCTACGAGTGTCTGACCGGCCGCCGCAACGAGTTGTTCGAGCTCGTGGACGCGATGCTGTGCGCGGACGGTGCGGTGACCTCGCCGGTGGACCTGACGCTGGCGCCCGAGCACCGTCGTGGGCACGGAGCGATGTACGGCGGCCTGAACCACGGCCGCATCGACGTCGGCAGGCGCCAGGAGGTGCTGGCCAGCCTGCTGTTGCCGCGCTTCGACGGCGGGTGCCTGGTCCTGGCCGTCGTTGGCTCGCCGTGGCTGCGCTCGGACGCGCCGCGCTCGACGGACCGGCTGTTCTGCCATGTCTACGGGCGGGCGAAGTCCGCCTCCCAGTTCATCCCGGGCTGGCCCTACTCCTTCGTCGCGGTCCTGGAGCCCAGCGCCACCTCGTGGACGTGCTCCGGCTCGGACCCGAGGACGACGCGACCGCGGTCACTGCCGCCCAGCTCAGGACCGTGGCCGAGCGGCTCGTCGACGCCGGCCAGTGGACCCCCGGGGACCCGGACATCACGATCGTCATGGACGCCGGCTACGACGTCACCCGCCTGGCCCGGGTCCTGCGCGACCCGCCCGTCGAGTTGGTCGGGCGGATCCGCTCGGACCGGGTGATGCGCTGTCCGGCGCCCTCACGCGAAGAAATCCACCGCACTCATCCCAAGGGCGGGCATCCGCCCGAACACGGGCCGGAGTTTCGGTTCGCCAGGCCCGAGACCTGGCCTGCGGCGGCGATCACCACGGCAACCGACACGGTGAACTACGGCAAGGCCGAAGCCCAGGCCTGGGACCGCATCCACCCGCGGCTGACCCACCGCTCGGCCTGGCTTGAGCACGACGGTGAACTCCCCATCGTCGAAAGCACCCTGATCCGCCTCAAGGTCGAGCACCTCTCCAAAGACCGAGAAACGCCACCAGTGTGACTGTGGTCCTCCAAGACCGGCGCTGCCCCGGCAGACGTCGACCTGTGGTGGCAGGTCTTCCTCCGGAGATTCGACCTCGAGCACACATTCCGGTTCGGACAGCAGACACTCGGCTGGACCACCCCGAAGATCCGAACCCCAGAGGCCGCGGACCAGTGGACCTGGCTCCTGGTCGTCGCTCACGCCCAGCTCAGCCCGCCCGACCCCTGGCCGCCGACCTCCGTCGTCCCTGGGAGAAACTGGCCAAGTTCGAACGTTTCACCCCGGCCCGGGTCCGCCGGGGGTTCAGGAACATCCGCGCTCACCTCGTCTGTCCCGCCCGCGTTCCGCACCCTCGCGGCGCCGGTCCCGGACGGCCGCCCGGCGTCAAGAACAAGCGCCGAGCACCCCGCTACGACGTCGGCAAGACCGTCAAACGCCCCGAGACACCAAGGTCATCGGCAACCAGGCCGATCTTGGTAGGTAAAGAACAAGCTGAGAGCGTCTACGCCGTCACCAGCCTCGACGCACACCAGGCTGGGCCGGCCGATCGGGCCGACGCAATCCGTGGGCACTGGGGAGTGGAGAACTCCTCGCACCACATCCGAGACGTCACCTTCACCGAGGACGCCTCTACTGTCCACACCGGCACCGCACCCCGTGCCATGGCCGCCTTCCGCAACCTCGCCATCGGCGCGCTGAAGATCCTCGGAGCCGACAACATCGCCAAGAGCACCCGAGCCATCCACCACAAACCCGAACACGCATTCCACATCCTGGGCGTCACAGGCGACCCGGACGCTCCAGGAACTTGATCAAGCCCTGGCGGTACGCCCGAAGCATGCCGACGCGACGCCCGTACTCGGGTGATCTGTCCGATGCACACTGGGAGTTGATCGAACCGGTGCTGTCTGCCCGGCGCTTCGAACGCCCGGGCAGGGCCCTGGACTTCGGCCGACCACCGGAACACGATCTGCGCGCCATCATGGACGCGATCTTGTACGTGGACCGGACCGGGGTTCAGTGGCGCTACCTTCCGCACGACTTTCCGCACGGGAACTTGCGCTCCCCATCCGTCAGCACGCTGCCCGAACGGCATCCATCTGCCCTCACGCCCGGCGCATCCGATCCGCCTCGACCCTGCCCTTTGGATCGGCGGCGTAGAGCCCTCCGTGACCACGGCGGTGTACCGACCAGCGGCAGCTCGGCTAGCGATCTCACCGGCCCGCCCTCGCACAGGACCGCGCCAGCCCGCTCGAACAAACGCGTCCGAAGTAGTGAAGTAGGCGAACCGAGTAATCAAGCACGAGGGATCGACTGCACACGTTGCCTTCGCCCGGTTGGGTGAATTCTGAGGGCCTTTGCCGTGCCGATACCCTCGCGGTTCTGCGTGAGCTTCTCATATGTCGCGGGCGGCCTGGCCCAGCTGGTGGGCGGTTTGGCAGTAGGAGTCGTGAAGCGCCGGGCCAGTCAGGCGATCACCCCTCAACCTGCCAGTCGAACGTCGGAGCTCCCGCGTTCGCGCCGCCCTGAGCGTCCGAGCCGGGCACGGGGCCGATCCTGCGAACGAAGCCGAGACTGGGCACGCCTACCACGTCGGCGAACCAGGTGGCCGTCTCGATGAGCGAGGGGAGGTGGACGCCCGTCTCGATCCCCATCCGTTCGAGCAGTTGCACGGCGTCCTCGCTGCAGATGCCGCCAGCGGCGACACCTTCGTATGCCGGGTGTCCGCCGGAACCGCCGAGCGAGACGTCGAGGTGCGTGAGCCCGAGGCGCACCAGTTCAACCAGATTGGCTAGGCCCATCCCTCGGGAATCATGCACCTGGACGGAAAGATGGTCGGCGGTGTTTACCTCCAGGGCAGCCTTGATCGTCGTGCGTATCTGCAAGGGTGAGGCGTAGCCGATCGAGTCCGCGAGCAGCCAGTCAGAAACGCCGATGGCGTGCAGGCGATCGGCGAAGCGCTCGATGGCCTCGGGGCCTCGCGGTGGTCCACCTGGGCCGCCCCACGCGAAGATTACGTATGTGCCGAGGGTGGTGGGTGTTCCGTCGGCGATCCTTGCGAGGCGTTCGAGCAGGTCGATCGCCTCGCCGGTGCCACGTCCGGTGTTGTTGCGGGAGAACTCCTCGTCGGCCGAGAGCAGGAACCACGCGGAGTCGACGCCGGTGTCGATGGCCCTCTGCAGACCGCGCGCGTTGCCGACACAGCAGTGCAGCGTCGTTCCCCGGGAACGGTCGATCCGTTCGAACACCCGCTCGGCGTCGGCGAGGCCAGGAACGAGATCGGGTCGTACGAAGGACGAGACTTCGATGGCCGGCATGCCAGCCGCGGTCAACCGGTCGACGAGTTCGACCTTGACACTCGTCTCGACCTGATGAGCCTGCAGCGCCAGTCGCGGCGCGATGTCCTTGAGTATGACGCCGGGAGCGCCGACCACGTCGGCCTGGGCGGTCATGCCGGCCTGGTCGGCCGGTGCCCGGCAGACCATGAGTCCCAGGTGCCGTCGGCCAGTCCGTCGGTGCGCAAGACGGCCTTCTGGATTTTCCCGGTCGGGGTCCGCGGCAGGGAAGGCAGCACCCGATAGTAGCGAGGGACCATGAAGTGCGGGAGACGCTGGTCGCAGTGGCGGAACAGGGCTTCGTAGTCAAAGTTTTCGCCGTCATGCGTTTCGATGACCGCGAGCACCTCGTCCTCGCCCAGGTCCGATGGCGTGCCGACCGCGGCAGCTTCCACCACTCCCGCGAAGCTCATCAGCACGACCTCCACCTCGTAGGAGGAGATGTTCTCGCCGCGGCGCCGTAGGGCGTCCTTCTGGCGGTCGACGAAGTAATAGAAGCCGTCGGCGTCGACGTAACCGAGGTCGCCGGTGCGCCACCACATGTCGCGCATGGTGGCGATCGTCGCCTTGAGATCATCGACGTAGTGCGTGAACATCACGTTCGCCACGCGTGGGCGATAGACGATCTCCCCCACCTCACCGACTCCCAGCCGTTCGCCTGTCGGCCCATGGATCTGGAGCTCGGTGGTCGTGGTGGGCTTGCCGATCGACCCGATCTTGCGTGTCTCAATCGGGTTGTAGGTAACGTTCTTGATCTCGGTCAGGCCGTAGCCCTCTACGACGTGCACATGGAAGCGATCCTCGAACGGCATGAGCACGTCGGGGGGCGCAGGGGCGGCGAAGACACGGCGTACCTGGTGGTCGCGGTCGCGCTCCGAGAGCGGCTGCGCGAGGAGTATCGACAGGATCGGCCCCAACGCGTTGAACATCGTGATCTCATAGGCGCGCATCTCGTCCCAGAACCTGCTCGCGCTGAACCTCTCGGCCAGCACGATCGTGGCCCCGGCGTAGATGCCGTGCAAGCACATGTTGAACTGGGCGGACCCGTGGAACATCGGCAGACAGGTGTAGAGCCGATCACGCGAGGTGGTGCCCATCGACTCCGCGTTCTCTCGGGCCGCCACCACCGTCAGGTAGTGCGGCATCACGACGCCCTTGCTCTTGCCCGTCGTCCCCGAGGTCAGCGCGATACTGCTGATGTCGGCCGGCGCGATCTCGGTCTCCGAGGTGGAGAACTGCTCGGCCCGTCCTAGCAGATCCTGGTACGTGAGCGTCTTCACGCCGGCCGGGGCCTGCGGCGCATCCTCGACCAGCACGATCCACTCCAGGTTCGGCAGCTCTGCGAGTTCAGCCACCAGGGCCGGCAGGAGCAGGGGCTCTGTGACCACAACGCGAGCCTTGGTGAGTTTCAATGCGTGCTGGAGGAACGCGGCTTTGTACGCGGTGTTGACTGGGACGCAGACGAAGCCGCCTCGTGCGGTGCCCATCCACGTAGTGACCCATTCGATCCGATTGCGCATGAAGATCGCCACGGAGTCGCCCTTGGCCAGCCCCAGCCCCGCGAGCGCGGAGGCGATCCGCGTGGCGGCGTCATCGAGTGCGCCGTAAGTCATCTCGGCTTGTGGCGTGATGAAGGCGATCTTGTCTGGGTTGGCCGCCGCCCGCCGTGCTAGCAGCCCGCCGATCGTGCCGCCGCCGACGTCGATCAGATGACGGTCGTTCATGTCAGCCTCCTCTTCGTCTCGGCCAGGAACTCGCCCAGCGCGGGGTCGTAGCCGGCCTCGGCTCCGGTGGTGATCAAGAAGGCGTCGACGCCCAGCTCTCGGTAACGGCGCAGCGACTCGAGTACCCGATCGTAGGAACCCACCAGCGCCTGGGAGTTGGCGAAGCCGCCGACGAGCTTCGTCAGCCCGGTCCAGAAGCAGTCGTCGTGCAGTTCCTGATCGGTCAGGGCAAGCGCCCGCTGACGCCCCGCCGACGTATCCCCCTTCGAGGACCTCAGGAACCTGTTGGTGCCCTGAGCAGCCTCGATCTCTCGCTCCGCATCGCGTGCCACCTGCCAGGCGAGCTCGTCGGTCTCGGCCACGAAGATTCGGAGGCTGACGGAGAACCGCATCTCGCGCCCGTGTGGGGCGCTGGCCGCCCGTACCCTCTCGATCCGCTCCCGGGTGCCTGCGAGCGGCTCTCCCCACAACATGTAGAGGTCGGCGTGTCGTGCACCGAACTCGATGGCATCCTCGCTGTCGCCTCCCATGAAGATCGGCACCTGCCCCTGGTGGGGACGGGTCTGGAGGTTGACACCTTCAACGTCGTAGAACTCGCCGTGGTGGTCGAACGCCTCGGGGGACGTCCAGGCACGGCGCACGATATCGAGATACTCCGTGGCTCGGCGATAGCGGTCGGCCTTCGGGGTGCCGTCGCCTTCGCGCAGCAGGTCCTTGTCGCTGCCGCCTACGACGATATTCAGTGCCAGCCGGCCCCGGGCAAGGACGTCGAGCGAGGCGAAGAACCTCGCAGCTGAAGTGGGCGACATGACGCCGGGGCGGTGTGCCAGGATGGGCGAGAGGTGCGTCGTCTGCGCAAGCAGATAGGGCACGACGGCGTGATTGTGCGGCCAGATCGAGGAGTAGCCGATCAGCACACGGTCGATCACATCGGCCTTGTCAAGATCGGCGACCCTCTTCTCCAATGGGTCGGGCTCGTCCTCCCCGCCGATGAGTGGCTGGGCTCCGGTGAACAGTTCGAGCAAGGCGTCCTCCTATGGACAGATGAGCGCGAGGGAGCGCTCAGGCGCTCAGCGTCTGCACGGTGCCGGCGATGTCGAGCAGGGTGTCGCGGTAGCGGACGAAGTCCTCGTAGGTCGAGTAGGGCGGCAGCCCATAGGCGGTCAGCACGAGGCGGATCGTCCCCACGGGGCCGAGCACCGGCACCGCCACAGTGCGCAGCGGAATCCGCTCCTTGGTCGTGAACGTGTGTGGCTCGTACGCCTCGCTCAACGGGTCCAAGAGCTGACCTACGGCGTCGAGTTCCTCCGGCGACGGAGCGTCGATCGGCAGCCGGTACAGCGCCCGCTCAAGGTCCAGGTTGCCGGACTCGCCGAGCGTCGCTGACCAGCCCCTTTCGCGCACACGGCGCGCCAGCGCGCGCGCATGCTCGCGCTGCTCGTTGGGCAGGCGGGCCACCCATCGCTTGGGGTCGGACCAGGCGGCAAAGGCTGCACCCAGTGGCGGCTGATAGGGCATCCGCTGGCCAACACGCGTCGGCAGGCGACCCGGCTCGGGATGTCCGCTGGTGGCCAGTGCCACCACCTCGTCCTCAAGCAACGCGGTAGCCACGACCTCAACGCCGAGCTCGCGCGAGGCTTGCGCCATGCGTGGACGGAGCTCGTCGACGAGGCGGAAGTGCTCGACGACCTCCGGCAGATCGGGCACGCCGCTCGCGGCGAGTGCCGGCGACGCCACCGTGCCATACCCCCCTTGGAAGGAGAGCAACGGTGAGGCGGGCTCCCCGATGGCGAGATCCTCCACGAGGCCGACGACGATGAAGTGGTCGCCGGCCTCGTGGACCGCGCTCACCGTGCAGTCGACCCATGCCACCGCTCCGGCCAGGACCGGTGATCCGGTTGTCTCGGTGCGCCACGCGATGCCGCCGAACTTGTCGCCGCCCTTGGCGGCGAGCTGGCGTGAGATGTGCTCCTGCTCGGCGGGGAGCACGTTGACGCAGAAGGCGCCCGTCTCTCTGAGTGCGGCCCACGTGGTCGACGTCCTCATCGGCAGAAAGGCCACCAGCGGCGGGTCGAGCGAGACCGACGTGAACGATGTCGCGACCATGCCCACCGGAGCCCCCTCAGCGTTGCGGCCCGTGATCGCCACGACCCCGCTGGGGTAGTGACCGAGCACGAGCCGGAAGTACGCCGGATCGAGACTGTCGGGTACCTCTTGAATGCCAAGCATGCTGACACATTAGGGCGACCAACAGATGAATGCAAGCATGCTTACATTCACTCGAAGGAGGCGATCTCCCGCTCGACGGCCACGGCACTGTCGTGCAGCAGACCGATCAGCCTGGCGCGGTCCCCGCCAGGGAGGTTCTCCGAGAGGGTCTCGTTGATCTTGAGCACCTCACTGTCCATCTCGTGGAGCACGTCACGACCGCGGGCGGTCAGGGTGAGCGACATGGCGCGCTCATTTCCAGGGCTGACCGTCCGCTTGATGTAGCCCGCATCAGAGAGGTTCGCAACGATGCGGGTCATGGTTTGGGGCTTCACGAAACACCGGCGCGAGAGCTGCGCCAGAGAGAGGTTCGGACGCCGCTCGATCACCCGCATGGCGGCGTACCCCGAAAGGGTCATCCGCCACGGCTGAAGCCTCATCGCGCCGATGCGGGCGACGGCACGCTCGAGCCGGAACACCGCATCGACGAGGAGGGTCATCTCTTCGTCGTACTCGTTCGACTGGTCACGCTGCACTGAGTCCTGCACGAAGTCGTCCTCCACTGGATCTGCCACGGCGGGCAGTCTAGTGCGGCCACCGCTGCACCTCAGGTGCGAAGTGCAGCACGCTTATCAGCATGCTTGCTAACTCTAGAGCTGCCATCTATCGTCGTGGGCGCTTGGATCACGGTCCTTGCTCCTCACCGGGCGTTAGTCAGTCCGCACCGATGCCCCGACCCGAAGGGTAATGGCGCATGAGCAGCATCAAGGTCGAGAAGTCAGCCGGCGACGAGGAGACGCAGAATCTCCTCGACATCCAGGCGATCCGGAGTCTTCTGGATCGCTACGCCTTCGCCATGGACCGCAAGGACCCGGAGTTGATGCGCACCTGCTTCACCGAAGACGCCGACCTGTCGTACTACGGCGGCCTCAAGCGATTCAATCGTGACAGCTTCGCAGATCAACTGCTGACCGGGTTGGAGCCATTCAGAACCATCAACCACTCTGTGAGCAGCATCCAGATCGTGGTGGAAGGCGACACGGCGCACGGAGACATGCACATCTTCGCGACCATGATGCTCAAGGCCACCCCATCCGTGATCGTCCGCGGCGTTCACGTCGTTGACGAGTACGAAAGGACGGCCGCCGGCTGGAAGGTCAGCAACCGGCGGCACGCCCCGTTCCTGCAGTATGAGATGCCGACAACGCTGATCGACTTCCCTGGAGTGGGAGGCATCAACGAGTAGTCCTGTGTGAGCCTTGACCCTCCATGTGGGACACACGAGACACTGAGCTTCTCCAGGGTGACCACTGAGTGTTTTCAGCGTTGACGCTCCAGGGTGAGGACGGCAGCGGCGATGGCGGTCATGCGGTTGGCTGCAGCGAGCTCGACGGAAGATGCCCCAGGATTTCAGTCTCGCGACGCTTCGTTCAGCCGGTGCTCGTGCCGCTGACAGGACCCGGTTGATCGTCTGCTGGGTCGCGGTGAGGTCCTGGTGCGGAAGGCGTCTGATCGGCGTGGTCACCCAGGAGCCGGCCCCGATGTAGGCACGGTCGGCGAGGACGGGAACGCCTTGGCGTTCGCAGATCCGGATGATGCAGTGGGTGCGGGCCGCGGTGAGGTCGTGGGTGCGTCCGGGCAGTGCGGGCGAGATCCACAGCAGCTTGCCCTCAGGGTCGGCGATGACCTGCACGTTCACGCCGTGGCGGCGGTGCTTCTGGGAGAAGTCGGCCCGGCTGTCACCGACCCGGTCGCACTCGGCGAGCGTGCCGTCGAGCAGGACGTGTTGGGGATCTGTTTCCCGCAGGACTCGTAGCAGTCCGGGCGCTGGCCCGGGCCAGGTGATTGACGACGGCGCTGACGTAGGCGTGGCCGGTGCCGACGGATATGCCGAACCCGGCGGCGGTCTGCGCGAGGGTGTCGTGCCGGCGAAGGTAGACCAGACCGACGAGAGCACGCTGGTGGGGCGGGAGCTTGTAGCGGCGGTCACCCTCGCCGGTGACGATGAGCATGGTTACCCACTCGACCAGGGCGTGAGGCAGGTCGAGTGCGGCAGGATCGGGAACCAATGAGGCTTCTGCGCTGGTGAGTTGAGGCGTCGAACACCTCTCTCAACGGCACAGGAGCCTCGTGCGTTGCGGAAGACCAGCCCGTCACCCGGCCCGTGGCCACTCTGAAAACGCTCACTGATCGAGTGATGGCCGGGCCGAAGCACACGGGTTGCCACATGGGCAAGCGTGCTGTCGCTGTGGCCGAGGCTGCATGCGTGGGCCATGACCGGCTGAACACCCATGCCGCCGAGGCCGGTTGAGGTGTCCAGCGAGCAACCACTGGACTGGATCCCGAAGTCCACCACCCCCCTCGGGAGCGGCGAGGCCGTCATCCCCGACGCCTGCTCCACTACCGCAGCCACGGGCGCAGCGAACAGCAGCGGAGACAGGGACGGCGGGTCGCCGCTACGGGTCTTCGCCGAAGTAGTCCGGGCAACCATGGGACCCGGACGCCTGGCCGCCGAACTCGGCGTCTACGCCCACCCTCACGGCAACAAACCGGCATCCATACCCGACTCATGGCTCTCCACACCTGGCCCGAGGACTCGGACAAGCCGCGTTCGACCTTCTGCGTCACCGCCCTGTCGCCCCGTCTGGCGCCCCCGTCACCGACCCCAACCAGCGGCGCGTCGGATGGACGCACACGCGGCCGGCACAGGAGGCTGACCATCGCCGCCCCTACCCCAGACAACGAACCCGGTGCCCCGTAGGCCTTGCAGTAGTCGGGCCGTCCAGCAACTGCGCTTCATGAAGTCGACAGTACGGCGGTACGTCAAAGCGCAGACCTAGCTCAAATCGGATTAGGTAGCCGCCCTTCGACGGAAGACTCTCCTTGCAGTCCCAGCAGTGGGCGCAGCAAAACGGGCGCAGCCTACTACCGGGAAGCCAGGCGGATAAGCACTGTCGGTCCTGATAGGGGAGGGTCTGATGGCACTGGAAGAGCACGAGCGAGTGAGCGCTGTCATTGAGCTACTGATGAAGGAGTACGACACGCTCCGCACTGAGATCGTTCAAAGGATCGCTGCTCGGCAGCAGATGGCGGGATACGCCGCAGCGCTGACGGCCATCACTGTGACTCTGGGCGGGGACCTGGGTCGGTGGCGCTACTTCATCGCGGCACTCGCTCTGATCGTTTCGGCCCTCTACCTTCGGGACAGTAACAAGGGGATCCAGCGCATCGGCCTCCACCTACAGGACCTGGAGGAAGAGATCAATTCGCTTGCCGTCGGACTCTATGGGCAGCCAGCCCTTTCGTGGGAAAGCCGTCGACAAGACCAGCGTGAGCGGGAGAAGTTATTCTGGAGGATCATCGGCGTCTTCGGGGGATGGCACTTGCGCAAGCCAGGTAAGGAGCTGCCCATGCAGCGCACCGGTCCGAATGCCCGTACGGAGAATCGAACGTCCGGTGACTAGTACGAGCCGCTTGTGAGCCGCTGCGGGCCGACAGGCGCGGTGGCTTCAGGGACGCGCTCTATGATTCCTCCATGAGTCAACTACTCACCCTCGCAGTACCGTCCAGTGCCCGTGCCCACTCCCTCGTGACCAGTCGCGGCACCTTTGCAACGGTCGACATGGCACCTGACAGTTCGGTACCGCACAGGGGCACGGTAGTCATGGTTCCCGGCTTCATGGGTAGCAAGGAAGACTTCCTGCCTATGCTGCCTCTGTTGGGCCGAGCTGGCTACCGTGTTGTCGCCATCGATGGTCGAGGCCAGCATGAAACGGGCGGCCGCCACCCCCTTGCATCGTATGCAAGGGGGGAACTCTCCCGAGACATCGTAGCTGTCGTTGAGGCTGTCGACGATGGACCAGTCCATCTCTTGGGACACTCATACGGCGCTCTCCTGGCGCGAGTTGCGGTGACACAGACCCAGGGAGATCCCGCCCTCTGGCGGTCTCTGACACTGATGAACTTCGGTCCAGCGGAAGTCTCCGATCACCAGTGCGAACGCCTGCGTCTACTGCTCTCCGTGTTGGACTCAATGCCTCTGGAAGATATTTGGCCCTTCCTGGAAGGCCGGGAGAGCTCGGTTCCCGATGAGGTTCGAACTTTTATGCGAGATCGGTGGATCGCCAATGACCCCAGCCACGTCAAGGCGGCTGCCGAGCAGTTACTTACCGAGTCCGACCTCACGGAGGGGCTGAGTGCCCTCCGGCCCCCCAAAGCCGTCGTTTCGGGTTCGCCCGACCTCACTTGGCCACCGGACGGTGTCAGGAAGATGGCCCTCGCTCTATCCGCACGGCTCATCACGGTTCCGGAAGGTGGGCATTCCCCAAATGTCCACCGCCCCGACGAAACGGCAGCAGCACTGGCCGAGTTCTGGGACAGCAGCACGTACCATTGAGCCGGAGTCTGTCTCCCATTCGGTGCGCGCACATCAGTTGAGGACCTGGACTTCAACGACTCGGACAGCGAGGGGTACTGGTGCGGATCTCGGTGAACTGGTCAGGGCCCGCTCCCCCCCGGTGACCTCCCAGTCAACCGCCCACATCGACGCAACAGCGAGCGAGAACCGCTCGCCGGCTTGGCTTGTGCTGGTGTACCGGTGTTCGCAATCCGGGGAGTCAACCATCCCTCGCTCCCCCGCTAGGGGGGGCATGGGCCAGCACAGGTGACGGTCGTGCCGTCGCCCATGGCCCGGCGGATGGCGGTGACACGGGCGGTGGCAGCCGCCGTGATCGCGCCTGCGGACGCCGTGGTGGCCGGGCCGTAGGTGGTCTCACCCAGGCCGACCCGCATCCATTCAGCCGCGCGGGACGGCGGCCGCCCGTCGCAGGGCCTCGAGGACGGCGGGCTCAACACTGACTATTCCGCGTGCTCGCGCCTGCTCACGGGTTCGGCGCGAGCGGTCGAAGGGCATCCGCACCTCGTCGACACCCTCGGCCGTTCTGGTGCTGCGTACCCAGTCAGCGTACGCGGACACTCGCGAACGGTAGTCCTCAGCATCGGTCACAACCGCGGGGTCGATAGCGACGACGAGAAACCCGAGTCCGGCCACGCCCTCGGTGATCGCGGGGGCCCCCGTCAGCATCCCCAAGAGCTGTACGACCAGGGCGAGCCCCGATCCTCGGTGCCCGCCCCACACGGTGAACGCCCCGGACAACGCCTCGGCGGGTGAGTTGGTCGGCTGGCCCTCGGCGTCGAACGCCGTACCGTCCGGCAGCGATCTGCCGAGCCGGTGGGCAAGGACGACCTCGGCGTAGGTGAGCGACGAGGTACCGGTGTCCCAGATGACCGGCTCGTCGGCCGAGGGGAAGCCGAAGCCGATCGGGTTGGTGCCAAATCGTGCCTCCGTGCCGCCGTGCGGTGCCACCAGGCGCCCGGCGTTGCCAGCGATCATCCCGACGAGGCCAGCGGCGGTGATCTGTTCCAGGTACCACGAGTACATCCCCGTGTACCACGTGTCTGTCGCGGCGACGACTGCCATGCCCCCAGCGAGACCCTTCTCGATGACCATGTCGGTCGCCCGCTGAGCGACGACGTAGCCTACGGTGTCACCACCGTCGAGGGTTGCCGACAGCGCGGACTCCTGGGCCACCCTCACCGGCTTCGCCGGGCGGGGCGTCCCCTGGATCCGCTCGACGACCGACAGCGCGCGCGGCAGGCCGCCGTATCCGAGGCCGCGGAGTTCGCAGTCGATGATGTGTTCGGCCACGGTGGAGGCGTCCTCGGCCGTCATGCCGACCGCCATCATCACCTGTTCGACGAGTTCTGTCGCCTCTGAGATGGTGAGTTGGGTGGTCGTAGCCATATCTTCTCCTCAGCATGGCGGAAGTGTCGGGGTGCGATTGAGCCCGCGCCTGTCGCGACGAAGCCGGGTGCGAGCTCACTCGTTCGCGAGGTTGTCCTCAGGGCCGGGCCCTGCGAGCAGTTCGTAGCCGGCGATCGCGGCCTCGAAGCCGATGCTGCTCACGAGCTTCAGGACCGAGAGCAGGTCGGCGGAGCTGGCTCCGAGCTCCAGCGCAGTCCGCATGTGCAGTTCGAGGCCGGGCTCGAACATATGGGTGGGTGAGCAGTCGAAGGCGATGTAGACGTACTCGCGATCCAACGCGGAAAGGGCACCGGTCTCCGCCGGAGCGGCGGAGAAGTCCAGGACCGCGCTGAAGTAGTCGCTGTCCAGCCGTAAGAGCTGTTCCCACTGGGCCGACCAGTACCTCCTGCGCTCTTCGAACGACCTCTTCAGCTCGCTCTCGCCAGGCGTGAGGTCCCGCGACAGGTCAGTTGGAACGAGATGCTGAAGCGGTTCAAGCCCGACGATGACGGCGTGGATGCCTACCAGGCTCGCGCACTGGATCACTTCGCGCAGTTCGTCGTCGCTTGCTCCGGCAGCCCTGGCTCTCCGCATGTGCTCTCGAGCCGCATCGGTGTTCAGGTGTGTTGCGTTCAGGTTCGCCGCGAGCAGGACAAATTCACGGGTCTTCCGGCTCAGTGCTCCTCCGGCAAGCGCACTAGCAGTCATTCGCAAGTGCGCATGTGCGAACGCTGGTGACTGGCGGAGCACTCCGTCGACCCCTGCCGGCCGCTCGTCTGCCATTGAAGAGTCCCCGGCGGCGGCTTTTGGCGAGCTCATTGGCTTTCCGACTTGGCGCCGAGGAAGGTCTCATCATCCAGCGCGAGTACCAAGGACAGGAGTGCGCCTGCGTAGCTGTATTCGCGCATCCCCATGAGCTGCCCGGTGACATAGGGAGTGAAGGTGGACTCGCGCGGGCCGTAGACCGGCCCTCGGGCCGTGGACGCGGAGGCCTTGATGTTCGCGAAGTGAACCTCGATAACCGGCTTGCCGGTGTCATAGAGAGCGAACGGGACCATATCGCTCGTGGTGGTCAGTCCGGCTGGGTTGACGAGGTACCCGTCGACCCGGTCCCCCGACTCGTGGATGTACTCGAGGATGTCACCCTCGTGGTTTGACATGAAGCGCTCGATGACCACGCCGAGGCGATTGCCCCAGTCGGTCGTGAACTCTCCGAGACTCTCGGCGGACACGTTGGGCCCGTACATGCGCTTGTTACGGCGGGCGAGGTTGGACACGTTCGGACCGTCGATCACTGCGATCGTGTAGCGCTGGTCGGCCGTGCGCAGGCCCTGGACGGCTGAGTTGGTGCTCGGCATGGGAGAGCTCGCTTTCCGCGTAGCTGCCGCAGGTGAGGTGAGCGGCGACATGACATGCATGTCGAACGCCAATGCAAGCATGCTTACATTGGCGCCTCTCGGCCTGTCAACAACCCGATCGCCCCGACCTGGTCACGGACCGCACATGCCACCCCTTACTCGTCGCCACGGCCGTTCGGATGCCGGCAGAAGAACCCGTCAGCACGCTTGTAAGCATGCTTGTGTTTCAAGTCGATGTCTTCTACCGTGCGTGACGCATGCCACACCACCTCCGAAGGGCTTGAAGCAATGTCCATCCACCACTCGCCCACCCAACGGTGCCTTAGCCGCCTCCTCGCCCGGATGGCGTCATGACAACAGGCGAACTACCGGGCTCGGCACCCGACGGGAAGACGAACTCCCCCGTCACAGCGCCCAACACGGCTGTGGCACGCCGGATCCAGGCAGTCAGGATCCCTGAGCGTGCTCTGGCTCTCGTCATCGGCCTGCTGGTCGTCCTCTGCCTGGATACCGAGCAACTGACCGTCATCCCCCTCCTCAACACGATCACCACGGCCTTCTCACTGACGCCCGTCCAGTCGGCATGGGTGCTCTCCGCGACCGGGATAGCGGCAGCCGCCAGCGTGCCCGTCCTCTCACGGCTGGCCGACTTGGCCGGCATGCGTCGGATGATGATCTTCACGACGCTCGTGGTCGTCGTGGGAAACGTCGTGTGTGTGTTCGCGCCGAACTTCGCAGCACTTCTTGTCGGTCGCGTGATCGTCGGCTTCAACGCCGGACTGCCGATCTACTACGCCATCCTGCGCGGCAGGAGTCGCACCGGCGAAGAATCGGACAGGTACTCGGGCGCGATGACGTTCGCAATTGGCCTGGCCATCTCCGGGTCTTACCTCTTGGGCGGTGCAGTCATCTCTCTGGGAGGCAACGTCCGAACGGTCTTCCTGGTGCTGCTCAGTCTTTCGGTGCTGCTCTTCGCAATGGTCTGGCTTTTCGTCGAGGACATCCCGACGCGGACGCGCGTCCCGCTCGATTATGTCGGAGCCTTGCTGTTGGGTGCTGGTCTGACCCTTCTCGTCTACTCGATCGGCAACGCGAACACCTGGGGATGGGGATCGGGAAAGCTCCTTTCGTTGGTGACTGTCTCGGTCTTGCTGCTGGTGGTGTGGGCCGTGTGGGAGCTGCGCTACTCGCACCCGCTCTTCGACCTAAGAGTGATCAAGCGTCGCGATGTCTGGCCGGCCTTCACCATCGCCGGGATCGTCGCCATCCTGGGGATCAACGGCGCGCTCGCCATCAGCAATTACGTCCAGACGCCAAGCGCTGCGGGATACGGCCTCGACGCGACGGTCCTCAAGGCAGGAATCTACCTCCTGCCGTGCGGCCTCACGATCGCTTTCGGCGGCAGTGTCGTCGGCCTGGTGATCGGCCGCTTCGGCCAGCGCGCGACGAGCATCGCCGGCGGCGCAGTCGCAGTGATCGCGTTCCTCTGGTTCTCGCAGTCCTCTGGCACCTCCTACGAGTTCTTGATCTTCTCGTTCATGATCGGTGCCGCCTACTCTCTTTCGTACACCGCGTCCACAGCCGCGTACCTACGTGCAGCGCGCCCTGGCGAGCAAGGGATGCTCACAGGTGCAGCCCGGGCCGCGAGCGTAGCAATCGGAGCGCTTGGCCCACCGATCATTACGTCCTTGCTCACGGCGTCCCATGCGCCGGGCCTTCCCGTGCCAGCGCGGGAGAACTACAGCCACGTCTGGCTCTTCCTCGCGGGTGCGGCTCTCGTGATGCTGGTCGTCGGCCTCCTGGTCCGCGAGGCACGGTTCGACCAACGCGCAGTCACAGGCACCGAATGGCTCGACGGCAGCACGAACTCCCAGCGCTGACATCTCCGAAGCAGCGCCCGCAGGCTGCGACCCGGCCAGTACCCGCGGGCAACGCTGCCCCAACCACGATGTCCATAAGTCTGAGGCCATCGGCCAAACCTCGTGCTCGTATCCCCCACGCCACACAGGGTCACGGGGCATCCTGGCGCAGCACTACGAAGAGCGCGTCGGCCTCGGCGCAGAGCACCTCGCCGTCTCGCAGTTCGGCACGCAGGAACAGTTTCCGCCCGCAGACCTCGTCCACCCAGCCCCGTACCGTCAGGTCGCGACCAATCGGGGTGATCGCGCGAAAGTCGGTGCGCAGATAGGCGGTGCGTGCGCGGGGACCCCGCTCGACGACGATACGGCCCAGAACCTCGTCGAAAAGCAGGGGCACGGCGCCACCGTGCGCGGCGTTGTTGCTCCCGAGGAAGTAGTCGCCGAAGTACGCAGTGCCTTCAACCCTAACCGGCGTTACCGTGCTCGGATCGAAGAGTGGTGTCATAGTCTGACCGCGGCCCGGCAGATCGAACCTTCCCCCGAACGCGCGGTGAGGCTCATCCACTCGATGAGCAGCCAGCCGATCGGCCCAGCAGTGCAGGTCGGCAGCCAGGGCACTGAAGTCAGCTCCTCGCCCGGCCACAGATACAGCGTCCAGGAAGACTCGGAGCGCTGAGGTCATTGAGCCATACTCGTCGACAGTCATGCCAGCATGCTTACATTTGCCCTTGGGTGGTGTTGAGTTGGCCCACCGGTTGGCTTCCGATAGGGCGCTGCCCAGCAGTAACCCCCACCCCGGGAATTACACCGCTCGTTTGGGTCTGTTCCGTGGTCGGTGGTGATAGAGGGCGTGGTCAACCCAGGACGATGCGGTAGCAGAGGAAGTTCGCGTGGTCGTACCGGCCTTGGCCTCCTGCCGCCGAGCAGAGAAGACACTGAGCGTTTTCAGAGTGGCCACCGGCCGGGTGACGGGCTGGTCTTCCGCAACGCACGAGGCTCCTGTGCCGTTGAGAGAGGTGTTCGACGCCTCAACTCACGAGCGCAGAAGCCTCGTTGGTTCCCGATCCTGCCGCACTCGACCTGCCTCACGCCCTGGTCGAGTGGGTAACCATGCTCATCGTCACCGGCGAGGGTGACCGCCGCTACAAGCTCCCGCCCCACCAGCGTGCTCTCGTCGGTCTGGTCTACCTTCGCCGGCACGACACCCTCGCGCAGACCGCCGCCGGGTTCGGCATATCCGTCGGCACCGCCCACGCCTACGTCAGCGCCGTCGTCAATCACCTGGCCCGGCCAGCGCCCGGACTGCTACGAGTCCTGCGGGAAACAGATCCCCAACACGTCCTGCTCGACGGCTGTCGACGTTCACGCAAATCCCCACTTCCGACGGCCTGAGCGTCACGTAATTCCCCACCCTCGCGGTCACGACTCCCCATGGGGACGGTGAACGTGAGCGGTGCTGGTGTCGTTCTCGGCCTTGTGTCGTCGCGGCCGGGGCATACAGCACCGTGGACGGCCGGGGGAAGGCTACCCGCGACGCCTTCCGGCCCGGGCGTGCTGCAGCTTGTGGGTAAAACGGTGCATGTGGGGGTCGAGCAGCTCGTCCGACTCCTCGAGCACCTGCTCGTCAGTCAGCCACCGGATCGCGTTGAACTCGTCCTCGTCGTAGAAGGTGATGGTGCCAGCGTCGGCGGTGAGGAGGTACCAGAGCGAGACGTCAGTGTGTCCGCCCTGCCCCCGCGTTTCGGTGACGGTGAGGAAGAGGGGGAACTCACCGGTGATCGGCGATGCTGTGGCGTGGATGCCCAGCTCCTCACGACATTCGCGGACCACCGCGGCCCACGGGTCCTCACCCGGCTCGACGTGTCCGCCGGCCGGCAGCCACAGGCCCGCCTTGCGGTGTGCGACGAGCAACAGCTGACCGCGCGTGTCGTCGAGGACGACGAAGTAGCTCACCAAGTGCATCGCGGGAACATCCGGCTTGTGCACCCGGTAGACCGGGGCTCCGCTGGCGATCCACTGCGCGGCGGTCTTCAGGTGGGTGCGCTCCAGGCTATCCCAGGGTTCGATGGAGCCGACCAGCTCCAGAAGGCGGGCACGCGGCTGATCGTCGTTGTCGGTGAGCGGGTGGCCAATTGAGGTCATCCGCGCATCCTGTCAGGAGGCACTGACAGGCGACGTCGATGCCGGATCAGTTTCCCCAGTTTGGGTGGTTTTCGTGTCATGTAGTCAATCATTCTGAATTCTCCGCATTGGCCATGGGTGGCGCGGAGGTCGGGATCGAGGGACCTGGTCGTCGCGGAGCTGCTCATTCCCCTCGTCCTTTGGTTCGGATGGCCGATGGGCAGCCCGGATGGCGAGGAGAACGTTCGTCGTGGTCGACATCATCGAGATCTACGTCCACTGGTACGCGGGCCGCTCGAAGGGTGAGCTGGCAGCGTCGCTGGGGGTGGACCGCAAGACGGTCAGGAAGTACTTGGCCCCGGCGGAGGCGTCCGGGATCTGCCCGGGCGGGCCGCCAATGCGAGGCCGACTGGTCGAAGCTGATCAAGGAGTGGTTCCCCGGGCTCATCGACCGAGGGCTCAGGCAGGTGACCTGGCCGGAGATCGACCGGCACCGCGATTACATCCAGAGCCTGCTCGGGACGGTGACCGTCTCGACGATCCACCAGCGCCTGCGTGACGAACACAAACTGCAGGTGTCGATCTCCTCGTTCCGCCGCTGGGTGCACGCGACGCTTCCGGACGAGGTGGCGAAGTCGCAGGTCACAGTGTTGCGCGACGACATCGAGCCCGGTTCGGAGGCTCAGATCGACTACGGCTTCCTCGGGCAGTGGATCGACCCGAGGTCCGGCAAACACCACCGGGTCTGGGCGTTCGTGCGGTGCTGCCGTGCTCGCGGCACATGTTTGTCCGGCCGGTGCTGCACCTGGACCAGCACGCGTGGACGGAAGCGCACGTCGCGGCCGTCCGCTACTTCGGCGGCGTCCCGCGCCGGCTCGTCCCGGACAACCTCAAGACCGGCGTCGACAAGCCCGACCTCTACGACCCGAAGATCAACAAGGCGTATGCCGAACTGGCCACTCACTATGGCGCGTTGTTCAATCCAGCCCGGGCGGCGAAGCCGAAGGACAAGCCGCGGGTCGAGCGGCCGATGCCCTATGTCCGCGACTCGTTCTGGCGAGGACGGGCGTTCACCTCGAACGAACACATGCAGGCCGAGGCCGTGACCTGGAGTCAACAGGTCACCGGGCGGCGAAAGTGCCGGCCGCTGGGCGGGCCGCCCCGATGACCGTGTTCGAAGCACTGGAGGCGGCCGAACTGCTGCCTCTGCCGCCGACTCCGTTCGTGCTCGCCCGCTGGTCGACGGCCACGGTCGGCCCGGACATCCACATCAAGGCCGGCCATACCCTCTACTCGGTGCCATGGAAGCTGATCGGCCGCAAAGTTAACGTCCGCTCCACCTCCACCATGGTCCAGGTCTTCCACGACGGCCAGCTCGTCAAGACCCACACTGCCCTCGACCAGGGAAAACGTACCGATAAGAGCGACTGTCCGCCGGAGAAGATCGCCTTCCAGATGCGCACGCCGGTCTGGTGCCGCAGCCAGGCATCCGAGATCGGCGACGCCTGCCGCGAGGTCATCGACCAGCTGCTGGAAGTCAACGTCCTCTATCGGCTCCGCGCCGCCCAGGGGGTCCTCGGCCTGCGAAAGAAGTACGGCGAGACACGGCTTGTCGGCGTACCGGGAAAAGTGGCCCTGGCAAGATTTTCGTGAAGCGGGGTTGTGCCTCCGTGCGCCGGTGACGCACCGTCACGGGTAGCTGCGGCGGAGGTGGGCCATGAGGA
>NZ_JBIRFY010000023.1:0-71732 GCF_044327745.1 Streptomyces sp. NPDC018026 | reverse complement strand
GGGCACCCCGCTACGACGTCGGCAAAACCGTCAGGCGTCCCGAGACCCTCAAGGCCATCGGCAAACCCGGAAGATCTTGGTAGATAAAGAACAAGTTTAGGGTCTGTCTGACAATTCCCGTCTGCCGCGCGACGGTCACGGCCGACGGCGCCACTCGTGCAGGCCGGCTCCGCTGCCGTCACAGCCCCATCCGCACCCCCTCCAGATCCCCGTCCGAAGCCAGCCCCGCGTGGTAGAGCCGCAGTTCCGTAGCCCCCAGGTCGCGGGCGCGGGCGGCGTCGGCGGCAAGGGTACGGGGGCTGCCGCCCATGCCCGAGACCACCGTGAGGTTGGCGGCGAGGACGGTCCCGTCACCGGCCTGTTCGGCGAACGGCGTCAGCAGGCCCGCGCCGCCCGTGCAGGGGACGACCACGCCGTCCGCCACGGAGAGGATGTGGGCGGGGTCGACCCCGGCGTTGGCGCCGCAGTGGTAGGACACCGGGTCGGCGTGCAGCAGGACCTGGAAGCCGTCGGGCGCGGCGACGCGGACCGCCGAGACCGCCGCCTCCTGGAGCGTGCGCGCCCGGTCCTCCCGCCACGCGCGCGTGGCGTTCGCGGGCGCCGCGCCGAGGAGCTTCTCGACGCCCGCCCAGCCCCCGTCCGAGGGCGCCGCACCCCGCCACACCGGCTCCAGCGCGGTCCGCACGGCGGCGGCGAGCGCGTCGGCGTCGTGGCCCTGACCGCCGTACCCCGCCCGGCAGTCGGGGCAGAAGCACAGCGACATCAGGTACTGCCCGGCGTCCCCGAGGGCCACCCCGCCGGTCTTGTCGTGGGCGTGCAGGTGGGCGAGCCCGTACCAGCCCAGCGACTCCAGTTCGGTGCCGCGCGCCCCGGGCCGCACCGCCGCCTCGACGGCCAGGTCGATGAGGTACGCGCGCGTGCCGGGCTGCGCGATGCAGGGCGCCCAGGGGTAGCGGTCGCCGTAGGCGTTGAGGACGGAGGTGTGCGGCTGCTCGGCGCCGAGGCGGGAGTTGTGGGCGAGGACGACCCAGGTGTGCACCTCGAGGCCCGCCTCCGCGAGGGCGGCGGCGGCCTCGCCGTACGCGTCGCCGGGAGCCCAGTCACCGGCCTCGTACGGCCGCAGGTCACGGCCCTCCCAGCGGGCGGCGTCCGGCGGGTAGAGGACGGCGGCGTGCTCGGCGGTGACGACGCGGTGGCGCGGGTGGCGCGGGGTGAGGGCACGCGTGGAGTGGTAGGCGGCGGCGAGCGTCACCTGCGCCACGCCGAGGTCCGCGACGCGCGCGGGGGCCTCCGGGTCGCCGTTGACGTCCCAGGGGTAGAGGAACGCCGACGCCTTCACCGGCCGGCTCCTTCCTCGACCAGCGCCTGACCCCGCTCGATGATCTGCGCGAGCTGCTTCACATGCTCCTCGGCCGGCTCCTGCAGCGGCGTCCGCACCTCACCCACGTCCAGGCCGCGCAGCCGCACGCCCGCCTTGACCAGGGCGACGGCGTATCCGCGGCCCCGGGCGCGCAGTTCGACGAACGGCCGGTAGAAGCCGTCCAGCAGCCGGTGCGCGGTGGTGTCGTCACCCTCGCGCAGCGCCCGGTGGAAGGCGAGGGCGATCTCGGGGGCGAAGCAGAACACGGCGGACGAGTAGAGGGTGACACCGAGCGCGCGGTAGGCGAGCTGGGTCTGTTCGGCGGTCGGGAGTCCGTTGAAGTACAGGAACTCGTCGTCGGGCAGCTCGGTGCGCACCGCGCTGACGACGCGCTGCATCAGGTCGAGGTCGCCGAGCCCGTCCTTGAGACCGACGACGCCGTTCGTGCGGGCGAGTTCGACGACGCTCTCGGGGGTGAACACTGCGTTGTCGCGCTGGTAGACGATCACGGGCAGCGGGGTCGAGGCCGCCACCTCCCGGTAGTGCCGCACCAGTCCCTCCTGCCCGGCGAGCACCAGGTAGGGCGGCATGGCGAGCAGCCCGTCGGCCCCGGCCTCCTCGGCGAGGCGGGCGTAGCGCACCGCGAGGGCGGTGCCGTAGCCCGCACCCGCGAGGACGGGCACCCGGCCCGCGCTCTCCTCGACGGCCGCGCGGACGCAGGCCGCGAACTCCTCGGGCGTCAGGGCGTGGAACTCGCCGGTGCCGCAGCAGGCGAACACGGCGGCGGCACCGGCCTCGATCCCGCGGCGCACATGGGTGCGGTAGACGTCGAGGTCGAGTCCGCCGTCGGGTCCGTACGCCGTGACGGGGAAGAACAGCGGGCCGCTGGGCGCGGTGAGCCGGGCGACGAGAGGGGCTGAGGTCACGGGCGCTCCCCATTCCAGGTGCAGGGTCGATTCACGGACGTCATCGTCATCATATTCATGACCTACGTCTACATTTCTGAACGCGACCACGCTAAGCCGCCCCGCGAACACCGTCAAGCAGGCGCCCTCTTGACGCCCGACCACCTGCTCCTTAGCGTGTCCACACATCTGAACGTGAGGCACACACCGGCACGCATGCGCACGCCCGCACGCGCCTGCCGCCACCACAGACCGACCTAGGAGTCCCGAGGATGCCCGCTCCCCGCACCGTCCTGCTCACCGGCGCCGCCGGCGGCCTCGGCACCCTGATGCGGGAACTGCTCCCCGGCCACGGCTACGAGCTGCGCCTGCTCGACCTGCTCCCGGTCGAGGGCGAGCCGGACGCGATCGTCGCCGACCTCGCCGACCGGGACGCCCTGCGCGAGGCGGTCCGGGGCGTCGACGCGATCATCCACCTCGCGGGCATCTCGCTGGAAGCCTCTTTCGAGAAGATCCTCGCGGCGAACATCGAGGGCACGTACAACCTGTACGAGGCCGCCCGTGAGGAGGGCGTCGGCCGCATCGTCTTCGCCTCCTCCAACCACGCCGTCGGCTACACCCCGCGGCCGCAGGGCGACGACCCCCTCATCCCCATCGACACACCGCGCCGCCCGGACACCTTCTACGGCCTGTCCAAGTGCTTCGGCGAGGACCTCGCCCAGCTCTACTGGGACAAGCACGGCATCGAGACCGTCTCCGTCCGCATCGGCTCCTGCTTCCCCGAGCCGACCAGCGTGCGCATGCTCTCGGTGTGGATGAGCCCGGCGGACGGCGCCCGCCTCTTCCACGCGGCGCTCACCGCCGAGAACGTGGGGCACACCGTCGTCCACGGCTCCTCCGCCAACACCCGCCTGTGGTGGGACCTGACCTCCGCGCGGGCGCTCGGTTACGAGCCGCAGGACGACTCCGAGCCGTACGCCGGCAAGCTCGTCGCCGAGCAGGGCGAACTCGACCCGGCCGACCCGGCGCACGCCCGCCTGGGCGGCCACTTCGTGACCGACCCCCCGATCTGGCCGTACTGACCGGAAGACGACCACGCGAGAACCACCGAGGAAGCGGACGGGCACCGAACGGGCCCGTCCGCTTGCGCATGCGGGCATCCGCGCCGCCCGTTCCCACCCCGCCCCGCGCCGAACCCCAGGTCCGAGACGGGCACCCGGCACCGCAAACGGGCACACCCGGGCAGTATCGGGTCCGCAACAGGCCTGGTCAGTGCCGCACGACCGCTGTAGAACTTCCCCCAAGGGCCACACGGGCCCGAACGGGCAACCACACGGCGACGAGGCGGTGAGGCAGGTGTTCGGCATGGGCACGCGGGCAAGGACGACGGAAGAACGCCGGCACGAGATCGTGCGGGTCGCCCGCGCCACCGGCTCGGTCGACGTCACCGCGCTCGCCGCCGAACTGGGCGTCGCCAAGGAGACCGTACGACGGGACCTGCGCGCCCTGGAGGACCACGGCCTGGTCCGCCGCACCCACGGCGGCGCCTACCCGGTGGAGAGCGCCGGTTTCGAGACCACGCTCGCCTTCCGCGCCACCAGCCACGTGCCCGAGAAGCGCCGGATCGCGTCCGCCGCCGTCGAACTGCTCGGCGACGCGGAGACGGTCTTCGTCGACGAGGGCTTCACCCCCCAGCTCATCGCCGAGGCGCTGCCCCGGGACCGGCCGCTGACCGTGGTCACCGCGTCCCTGCCGGTCGCCGGCGCCCTCGCGGAGGCCGGTGACACCTCCGTCCTGCTGCTCGGCGGCCGGGTCCGCTCGGGCACCCTGGCCACCGTCGACCACTGGACCACGAAGATGCTGGCCGGCTTCGTCATCGACCTGGCGTACATCGGCGCCAACGGCATCTCCCGCGAGCACGGTCTCACCACCCCCGACCCCGCGGTCAGCGAGGTCAAGGCGCAGGCCGTCCGGGCCGCCCGCCGCACGGTGTTCGCCGGCGCGCACACCAAGTTCGGGGCGGTGAGCTTCTGCCGGTTCGCGGAGGTCGGCGCCCTGGAGGCCATCGTCACCAGCACGCTGCTGCCCTCGGCCGAGGCCCACCGCTACTCCCTGCTCGGCCCCCAGATCATCCGCGTCTGAGAACCACCCGCCCCCCGCCCCGCACGGGCACACCCACACCCTTCACTGCCCTGTACCTCCCCATACCTCCCCATACGTTCAGGAGCGATCCATGCGAACCCAGAGCCGACGGAGGCCGCGAGCCACACTCGCCATGGCCGCCGCAGGGACGCTGCTCGCCCCGCTGCTCACCGGCTGCTGGGTCGGGGCGGGCGGCGCCGGATCCGGCGGCAACGCCATCAACGTCCTCATGGTCAACAACCCGCAGATGGTCGAGCTGCAGAAGCTCACCGCCGACCACTTCACCGAAGAGACCGGCATCAAGGTGAACTTCACCGTCCTGCCGGAGAACGACGTCCGGGACAAGATCAGCCAGGACTTCGCCAACCAGGCCGGCCAGTACGACGCCGCCACCCTCTCCAACTACGAGATACCGATCTACGCCCGCAACGACTGGCTGCACGAGATGGACTCCTACGTCGCCAAGGACCCGGCCTACGACGAGCAGGACGTCCTCGGCCCGATGCGCGAGTCGCTCACCGCCGACGACGGCAAGCTCTACGGCCAGCCCTTCTACGGCGAGTCCTCCTTCCTGATGTACCGCAAGGACCTGTTCGCCAAGGCGGGCCTGACCATGCCCGAGCACCCCACCTGGACCCAGGTGGCCTCCTTCGCCGAGAAGCTCGACGGGTCCGAGCCCGGCATGAAGGGCATCTGCCTGCGCGGACTGCCCGGCTGGGGCGAGCTGATGGCACCCCTGACGACGGTCGTGAACACCTTCGGCGGCACCTGGTTCGACCAGGACTGGCAGGCCCGGCTCGACTCCCCCGAGTGGGAGAAGGCGACGAAGTTCTATGTCGACCTGGTCCGCGAGCACGGCGAGTCCGGCGCCGCCCAGTCCGGCTTCGCCGAGTGCCTGAACAACATGACCCAGGGCAAGGTCGCCATGTGGTACGACGCCACCTCCGCGGCCGGCTCCCTGGACGCCGCCGACTCCCCGGTCAAGGGCAAGATCGGCTACGCGCCCGCGCCGGTGGAGAAGACGGAGTCCTCCGGCTGGCTCTACACCTGGGCCTGGGGCATCCAGAAGGCCTCCCGCAACGCCGACAAGGCCTGGAAGTTCGTCTCCTGGGCGTCCAGCAAGGAGTACGAGCAGCTGGTCGGCGACGAGATCGGCTGGTCCAACGTCCCGGCCGGCAAGCGCGCCTCGACGTACGAGAACCCGGCCTACGTCAAGGAGGCCGCCGCCTTCCAGGAGATGACCAGGAAGGCCATCGAGGGCGCCAGGCCCAAGGACCCCGGCGTGCAGCCGCGGCCCGCGCCCGGCATCCAGTTCGTCGGCATCCCCGAGTTCACCGACCTCGGTACCAAGGTCTCCCAGGAGATCAGCGCGGCCATCGCCGGACGCCAGTCCGTCGAGGAGGCCCTGAAGAAGTCCCAGCAGCTCGCCGAGCAGATCTCCGAGGAGTACGAGGGACGATGACCGCCACGACCACGGCCCCCTCGGCCGCACCCGAACACACACGCCCCACCGTCCGCCCGCCGTCCAACCGGCTGCGCGCCTGGGCCACCCGCGCCCCGCTCCTCCCCGCCCTGATCTTCATGATCGCGGTCACCCAGCTGCCCTTCGTGGCGACCCTGGTGATCTCCTTCTTCGACTGGAACGCCCTCTACCCGGACGCCCGCAGCTTCACCGGCTTCGCCAACTACGGCGACGTCCTGAGCGACCCCGCCCTGCGCAAGTCGGTGTGGACAACGATCCTGCTCACCGTGGCGGTCGTGCTGGCCAGCCTGGTCCTCGGCCTGGCCCTCGCCCTGCTCCTGGACCGGAAGTTCAAGGGCCGCGGCGTGGTCCGCACCCTCCTGATCGCCCCCTTCCTGGTGGTCCCGGTGGCGGCGGCGCTGCTGTGGAAGCACGTCCTGTACAACCCCGAGTACGGCCTGCTCAACGGCCTGTTGCACTACGTCGGCGGACCCCAGCCGGACTGGATCTCCAACACCCCGCTGCTCGCGGTCGAGGCCTCACTGGTGTGGCAGTGGACGCCGTTCATGATGCTCATCCTGCTGGCCGGACTGCAGAGCCGGGACCAGCAGCAGATCGAGGCCGCCCGGGTGGACGGCGCGGGCGACTGGCAGATCTTCGTCCACCTCACCCTGCCCCACCTGCGCCGCTACCTGGAACTCGGCGCCCTCCTGGGCTCGATCTACATCGTCCAGAACTTCGACGCGGTCTTCACCATCACCTCCGGCGGCCTGGGCACGGCCAACCTGCCCTACACCGTCTACCAGAGCTTCTACCAGGCCCACGAGAACGGCCTCGCCTCGGCCGCGGGCGTCCTGGTCGTCATCGGCTCGATCATCATCGCCACCTTCGCGCTGCGCGTGGTGTCGTCCCTGTTCCGCGAGGAGGTCGGCCGCGCATGAGCGCCACCGCCGTACGCCCCGTCGTCACCGACGCCAAGCCCGCACCCACCCGCCGCAGGACCGGTGCCGGTCTCGGCCTGGTGGCCTGGCTGGTCGGCATCGTCTTCTTCCTGCCCATCGCCTGGATGGCGCTGACCTCCTTCCACTCGGAGTCGGACGCCGCCACCAACCCGCCGTCCTTCGCCGCCTCCCTCACCCTGGACGGCTACCGCGAGTTCTTCGGCGCGGGCGGCGGCGCCAGCCCCTGGCCCGCCCTGGTCAACTCGGCGGTGGCGTCGATCGCGTCGACCCTCTTCGTCCTGGTCCTGGCCCTGCCCGCCGCCTACGCCCTGTCCATCCGCCCGGTGAAGAAGTGGACGGACGTCCTGTTCTTCTTCCTGTCCACCAAGATGCTGCCGGTGGTGGCGGGCCTGCTGCCGATCTACCTGTTCGCCAAGAACACCGACATGCTGGACAACATCTGGCTGCTGGTCATCCTCTACACGTCGATGAACCTGCCGATCGCGGTCTGGATGATGCAGTCCTTCCTGGCCGAGGTCCCCGTCGCGATCATCGAGGCGGCCCGGGTGGACGGCGCGAAACTGCCCACCATCCTGGTCCGCGTGGTGGCGCCCATCGCCCTGCCGGGCATCGCGGCGACGTCCCTGATCTGCTTCATCTTCAGCTGGAACGAACTGCTCTTCGCCCGGGTCCTGACGGGCGTGGTCGCCGAGACCGCCCCCGTCTTCCTGACCGGCTTCATCACCAGCCAGGGCCTCTTCCTGGCCAAGGTGTGCGCCGCGTCGCTCGTCATCTCCCTGCCGGTGCTCGCCGCGGGGTTCGCCGCCCAGGACAAACTGGTCCAGGGCCTGTCGTTGGGAGCCGTGAAATGAAGGCCGCCGTCATCGAGTCCGTGGGCCGCGCCGTCGTCACCGAGGTCCCCGACCCGACGCCAGGGCCGCGCGAGGTCGTCGTCGAGGTCGCCGCCTGCGGCCTGTGCGGCACCGACCTGCACATCCTCCAGGGCGAGTTCGCGCCCAAGCTCCCGATCGTGCCGGGCCACGAGTTCGCGGGCGCGGTGGTCGGCGTCGGCGCCCAGGTCACGGAGGTGGCGGTCGGCGACCAGGTGGCCGTCGACCCCTCCCTCTACTGCTACGAGTGCCGCTACTGCCGCACCGGCCACAACAACCTCTGCGAGCGCTGGGCGGCCATCGGCGTGACGACGGCGGGCGGCGCGGCCCAGTACGCGGTGGCGCCGGTCGCGAACTGCGTAAAGCTCCCCGAGCACGTCCGCACCCAGGACGCGGCCCTGATCGAACCGCTCTCCTGCGCCGTCCGCGGCTACGACGTCCTCCAGTCCCGCCTCGGCGCCCACGTCCTCATCTACGGCTCCGGCACGATGGGCCTGATGATGCTGGAGCTGGCCAAGCGCACCGGCGCGGCCAGCGTCGACATGGTCGACCTCAACCCGGCCCGCCTGGAAACCGCCCGCGGCCTCGGCGTCTCGGCCTCGGCCGCCACCCCCGACGAGCTGGACCGCCCCCAGGGCTGGGACCTGGTCATCGACGCCACCGGCAACGCGGCGGCGATCCAGGACGGCCTGGACCGCGTCGCCAAGGCCGGCACCTTCCTCCAGTTCGGCGTCGCCGACTACGCGACGCGCGTGCAGATCGACCCGTACCGCATCTACAACCAGGAGATCACCATCACCGGCTCGATGGCGGTCCTGCACAGCTACGAGCGCGCCGCGGAGCTGTTCGCGAACGGCGTCCTGGACCCCGACGTCTTCATCAGCGACCGCATCGAACTGGACCGCTACCCGCAGGCCCTGGAGCAGTTCGCGGCGGGCGTGGGCCGCAAGATCGTGGTCGTGCCGTGAATTTCTAGCCCGTCCGGCGCTTGAGGACGAGGCCGTCCAGGCCGAAAAACGGGGGTCTGGGGGCGGCAGCCCCCAGGGACGGGAACGGGAAGGGGCGGCGGGGGCGAAAACCACTGGGCCGGCCCCGCCGCCGCCTCCTACCATCCCGCCATGCCCAAACCGAACGGCTTCGCCTACACGGCCACCGCATCCGGCACCGTCCACATCACCCACCACAACCACCCCGCCACCACACTCAACGGCTCCCGAGCCGCCCGCTTCCTCGAAGAGGTCACGGCGGGCGACCCCCAGCTGGTAATGGCCCGCTGGACCGGCAACTACAAGCACGGCAACGAACGCACGGCCCGCAACCACCCCCGCAACCGCCGCTGACCGGGCGGGACCCGGCCCTGACCCGATTGGCCGCCGGGTAAGGGAACGGTAAAACGCCCTCGCTCGTTCACCCGGCATGACAGCTATGACCCCCGGCTCGAACATCCCCCTCTCCGCCGCCCGCGTGACGGTGGACGTCGCCGCGCCCGTGCGGCTCGACGTATCGGGCCTGCTGCTCACCGCCGACGGCAAGGTGCGCTCCGACGACGACTTCATCTTCTACAACCAGCCCTCCGGCCCGGGCGTGACCTACCGCTCCGGCGGCGGCAGCGCCCCGGACGCGATCGTGGTGGACACCTCCGCCGTCCCGCCGGGCATCGAGAAGATCGTCGTCACCGCCAGCCCGGACGCCGCCGGCCAGACCTTCCAGGGCATCGAGCCGACCGCCACCATCCGCAACGCGGACGACAACGCGGTGCTCGCCACCTTCACACCCCCGCAGCTCGGCACCGAGACCGCCCTCGTGATCGTCGAGGTCTACCTGCGCAACGGCGCCTGGAAGGCCCGCGCGGTCGGCCAGGGCTACTCCAACGGCCTGGCCGGCATCGCCACCGACTTCGGCGTCACGGTGGAGGAGCCCGCGCCCGCCGCTCCCCCGGCGCAGCCGGCTGCCCCGCAGCGGTCCCACGCGGCCACACCCCCGCCCGCGGCCGCGCCCACGATGCCCGCCGCTCCGCCCGCGCCGCCCGCCGCTCCGCCGGCCCCCGCCCCGGGCACCGGCAAGATCAACCTCGACAAGGGCCGGGTCAGCCTCCAGAAGAACCAGACCGTGTCCCTGGTCAAGGGCGGCCGGCCGGTGCTCTCGCAGGTGAAGATGGGCCTCGGCTGGGAGCCGGCGTACCGCGGCAAGGACATCGACCTGGACGCGTCGGTCATCGCCTACGGCCCCCAGCGCAACCACATCGACAGCTGCTACTTCGGCAAGCTCTCGATCGTGAACGGCGCGATCAAGCACTCGGGCGACAACCTCACCGGCGAGGGCGGCGGAGACGACGAGGTGATCGTCGTGGACCTGGGCCGGCTCCCGCAGGAGGTCAGCGGCCTGGTCTTCACGGTGAACTCCTTCTCGGGCCAGAAGTTCACCGAGGTCGCGAAGGCGTACTGCCGCCTCATCGACGCCGCGAGCGGCGAGGAGCTGGTCCGCTTCGACCTCACCAGCGCCGAGCCGCAGACCGGCGTGATGATGGCGAAGCTGATCCGCCAGTACTCCGGCGAGTGGGAGATGACCGCCATGGGCGACTTCGTCAAGTCCCGCACGGTCCGCGGCATGGTGAAGCCGGCCGCGCAGGCACTGTAGGCGACCGGGCACACCTGGGGGCGCCCGGCCGCGGGCGCCCCCTAGACCTGTCCCGGCCCCTTCCCCAGTCCCTGCCCCAGTCCCTCCATGAGCAGCGACAGGTACCGCCGTACGGCCGTGCCGTCCACCTCGTCGGCGGCCTCGGCCGCGGTCACCACGCCGTGCAGCAGCCGCAGCACCTCGACCGGCTCCACGTCCGCCCGCAGCGCACCGGCCTCCTGCGCGGCCCGCACCAGCCGGGTCGCCGCGCCGCGCACGCAGTCGCCGCACGCGGGTCCGCCGCCGGTGACGGCCGTGCCGAGCAGCGCCTTGAGGCCGCGCACCTGGAGCATCCCGACGGCCAGCTCGTCTAGCCACGCCACGAGCGCCGCGCCCGGCGGCCGGGCGGCCGCGATCACGTCGGCGCGGGCCGCGATCGCCTCCAGGCGCTCCAGGTAGGCGGCCTCCAGCAGCGCCTGCCGGGTCGGGAAGTGCCGGTAGAGGGTGCCGACGCCGACCCCGGCCCGCCGGGCGATGTCGTCCAGGGAGGCGCCCTCACCGTGCTCGGCGAACGCTTCCGCCGCCACCGCCAGCAGCCGCTCACGATTACGCCGGGCATCCGCCCGCATGGGCCTGACCTGCGCCACAGCCCCTCCCTGCACAGCGGGCAACCTTCCGGGCACCCTACCGCGCGTGCTCGTCCCGGGCGTCCCAGGGCCAGTCGGCGTCCCGGCCCGCCTCGAGCAGCGGAACCATCCGGAACGCGGCGTCGGAGAGCCCGCCGAAGGTGTGCCGGTTCGCCCGGCCCGACGGACCGTGGCCCGCCCGGTACCCGGCGAGGTTCCAGGTGTAGACGGGCACGTGCGCCGGGACCTGCTCGGTCGGGTCGCCGTGCCGGCTGTACGCGTACTGCTCGTCGGTGACGATCAGCACCCGGTCGTGCTTCTCGTAGTGGCGCCGCACCGCCTCGGTGGTGTCGGTGCCGCCGAGGTCGCCGAAGCGCTCCAGGACCTTCAGCACCGACTCGCCCTCGCGGTACGTCACGCGGTTGCTCGACGAACCGAACTCGACCAGGTCCGCGTCGGCCGCCCGCATCGCCAGCGCCGTGCCGAAGACCGCCGCCGCGTCGGCCCGGGTCAGCTCGGAGCGGTCCGACATCCGCGAGTAGAACATCGAGCCCGACCGGTCGACAAGGACCAGCGTCCGGCCGCCCAGCGCGGGCACGTTGGCCAGCGAGTGGCCGAGCGCCCGCTCCAGCGGGTACGACCAGCGCAGCGACGGCGCGTGCCGGTACGCGGCGAGGTAGCGGAAGGGGAACTGCCGCGAGCGCGCCACCTCGGCCGGGTCGCTGATCCGCGCCGCGACCCGGGCCGCGACCTGGTCCGAGACACCGGCCTCGTCGAAGTTCCGCAGGTTGCGGACGAGCGCCATCGCTCCCATGGACGGGATCACCGCTTCCCAGGCGGCCTTGTCCATTGGCCCCTGGAGCCAGCCGGCCAGCATCTCCCACGTGATGCCCGCCGCCGCGAGCCGCTCGGCACCGTCGGGCGCCGTGACCACCACTCGCCGCTCGGCGACGGGCAGCGCCATCAGCTCACGGTGCGCGGTCAGGACGCGGTTCGAGGCAGGCGGCACCGCGGTGTCCGGGTTGTGCCGGCGGTCGAGGGCGTACTGGAACAGCTCGCCCTGCCAGGGCTTGTCCGGGTCGGGCGCCGCGTGCACCAGGTTGAGGATGTCGCCGAAGCGGTAGCCCTTGGACGCGGTGTCGTACTTCAGCAGCGACTTGCCGTGGTAGAGCCGCCGTACGGCGTCGGCGATCCCCCGCTTGACCGGCTTGGGCACGGCACGGCCGTACGTCGCGGTCCAGTACGCGAGCAGTTCACCGGGCTCGTCGGGCCGCCGCAGGACGGAGGCGATCACCTGCCGGTTGGACGGTCCGTCGGTGACGCCGGAGTCGAGGCGGGCCTTGACGTACTCGGCGGCGCCGACGATCGAGGCGGTGCGCAGGTTGCCCTCGCCGCGCAGCCAGCCGAGCAGGCCGGCCGTCCAGGACGGGTCGGCGACCGCGAGTTCGCGCACCAGCGTGGCGAAGCGGTCGTCGCGGGCGGCGCCGGACTCGTAGAAGGTCCGCTGGGACACGAAGTTGGCCACTGCCAGCAGGAACAGCTCGGAGCGCGGGTCGCGCTCGGTGCCCCGGCCGCCCTCGCAGGTGCGCAGCACGCGGCCCGTCGAGGTCACGCGCGAGGTGGGCTGCGCCTTCGCGGTCTTGGTGTTGAAACGCGCCATGGTGAATTCCCCCGAATTCTCGAAAGCTCGAAATCTCGAACTTTTCCGGAGGGAGACACGGCAGCAGAAGGGTGCCCGAGGTCGGAATCGGCGACGGAACTGTGCGGATGCTCTGCCGAATTGAGCTACACCGACCCGAAGTCGATGACGGGATTCGAACCCGCAACCGTCCGATCAAAGGAAGTAGCCGCTGCCTGCGCACCGGGCACCCTTCGACTGCTGGGCCTCCCGAGATCAAGTGGGCAGCGGCATGGGATTCTTTTGAGAGAAGAAGTAGCCGCGGCCCGCGCACCGGGAGGTGCGTGAAGTTGTAGGTGTCCAGAGTTCAGGTCGGCGGAACCGACAAGGTGCTCTAACCCCTGAGCTACACCGGCGCGTTGTGCCGGTGACGGGACTCGAACCCGTGGCCGCCCCATTATGAGTGGAAGTAGGTCCTGCCTTCGCACCTGGACGTTCATCACTCTAAAAGGGCGGCCGTCGTTCGGGCGACCGAATTAATTACCGGCGCTTCTGGCGCTTCCAGGGCCCGGTGATGGCGAGCATGATGCCCGGCGTCTGGATGTTGGCGTAGAGGGTCCGGCCGTCGGGCGAGAAGGTGACGCCGGTGAACTCGCTGTATTCGGGGTCGTCCTCGGTGCCCACGTTCAGTTCGTTGCGGGCGATGGGGTAGGTGCGGCCGCTGTCGGTGGCGCCGAAGAGGTGCTGGACGCCGTCGCCGTCCTCGGCGATGACCAGGCCGCCGTACGGGGAGACGGTGATGTTGTCGGGGCCGTCGAAGGCGCCGTCGGCGGACGGGTCGGCGTTGACGCCGAGCAGGACCTTCAGGGTGAGGGTGCGGCGCTTGGGGTCGTAGAACCAGACCTGGCCGTCGTGCGGGCGGCCGGGGCTCTCGTCACGGGCGAAGGAGGAGACGATGTAGGTGCCGCCGTCGGCCCACCACATGCCCTCCAGCTTGCGCGCCCGGGTGACCTCTCCGGCGGCGAACTGCTTGCGCACGGAGGTGGTCTTCGCGTCGCGGTCGGGGACGTCGACCCAGTCGACGCCGTAGACGGTGCCGGTCTTCGTGGCGCGGGAGAGGTCGTCGACGAACTTGCCGCCGGAGTCGAAGCACTTGAAGGCCTGGAGGACCCCGGCGTCGTCGGCGAGGGTGCGCAGCCGGCCGCGGCCGTGCCGGAAGTGCTCCGGCGGGGTCCAGCGGTAGAACAGGCCGTTGGGGCCGGAGGCGTCCTCGGTTAGGTAGGCGTGGCCGCGCTTGGGGTCGATGACGACGGCCTCGTGGGCGTAGCGGCCGAGCGCCTTGACCGGCTTGGGGTCGCGGTTGGCGCGGTGGTCCTCGGGGTCGACCTCGAAGACGTAGCCGTGGTCCTTGGTCATCCCCTCCTCGCCGGCCTTGTCCTCGGTCTCCTCGCAGGTCAGCCAGGTGCCCCACGGGGTGCTGCCGCCCGCGCAGTTGGTGGCGGTGCCGGCGATGCCGACCCACTCGGCGACGTGGCCGCCGCGGCGGACCTCGACGACGGTGCAGCCGCCGGCGGCGGCCGGGTCGTAGACGAGGCCCTCGGTGAGCGGGACGGGGTGCGGCCAGTCGTCGCGGTGGCCGCCGAGTTCGTGGTTGTTGACGAGGAGGGTGGTGCCGCGCGGGCCGTCGAAGGCGGCGGTGCCGTCGTGGTTGGACGGGGTGTACTCGCCGGACTCCAGCTTGGTCCGGCCCGAGTAGGTGATGATCTCGTACCGGAAACCGGCGGGCAGGGCGAGGATGCCGTCCGGGTCGGGGAGCAGCGGCCCGTAGCCGACCCCGCCGTGGCCGTGGTGGTCGTGGTGACCGTCGTGGCCGTGGCCGTGCTCCTCCCCCACGCTGTCGGTGTCCGTGGACGCGAGGGCGTTCGGAGCGGTGGCGAGGGCGCCGACGCTGCCCGCCAGTACGACCCCGGCGCCAGTGAGCGCCGATCGACTGGCGAAGTCCCTGCGGGTGAGCGACATGGTGTCTCCTGTGACGGTGGGCGAGCCGTGGAGGGTGGCGGACCTCGATCCGGCGTCACGGTTCCGCCCGCGCCTGAACGGGGGTCCCGCCGGTGCCTGAACGGAAGTTGAACTGGCGGAGACCTCTCCTCCGTCCTCGGGTCGCCGCCCCGCCCCCGTACGTCGCCGTGCGGCGCTCAGCCGCCCTGCTGGGAGCGTGCCTTGAACGCCGCCTTGCGGGCCTCCTTGGCGATCTTCTTGTCGGGGTGCAGCCGCCCCATCGCCTCCAGGACCTCCGGCGTGGCCGGGTGCTCGACCCGCCAGACCGTGTCGAAGAACCCGCTGTGTTGCCGGGCGAGGCCCTCCACCAGGGCGCGCAGCTCCTCGGAGTTGCCCTCGGCGGCGAGCTGGGCGGCGACGGTGTCGATGGTCAGCCAGAAGACCATCTCCTGGGGCGGTGCGGGGACGTCCCGGGCCCCGTGCTCGGTGAGCCAGACCCGGGCGAGGCCGCCCAGTTCGGCGTCGTCGAGGACCTCCCGCAGCGCGGGCTCGGCCTCCGCGCCGACCAGGGAGAGCGCCTGCTGGCAGCGCAGCCGGCGCAGCGGAGCGCCGGGGTCGGAGCCACGGGCCGCCGCGAGCAGTTCGCGGGCGGCGTCGAGTGGGCTCCGCCCTGCCAGCCACAGCTCGGTCTCGGCGTGGGCGGCGGCCGGGGGGAAGGGCGCGGTGCCGTCGAGGAGCGCGTCGGCGCCCTTGTCGGAGAGGTCACCGACGGCGGGCGCCTCGAAGCCGGCGTCCAGCAGCCGGGCGCGCAGTCCGTACAGTCCGAGCGCGGTGAGCCGCACCATGCCGTAACGGGTGACGTCGGCCTCGTCGACGGGGGCGGCGGGCTCCTCGTCGGCGTCGGCCATGAGCGCCTCGTCGACCGGCTGGTACTCGACGAGGCCGATCGGTTCGAGCAGCCGGAACTGGTCGTCCAGGCGCATCATCGCGTCCGACACCTGCTCCAGGACCTCGTTGCTGGGCTCGCCCATGTCGCTGGGCACGATCATCGAGGCGGCCAGCGCCGGCAGCGGCACCGGGGCCTCGTCGGGACCCTCCTCGCCGACGGTGAGCAGGTAGAGGTTGCCGAGCACGCCGTCGAGGAAGTCGGACTCGGCCTCGGGGTCCCAGTCGAGGGAGGAGAGGTCCACCTCGCCGCCCTCGGCCATCGCGTCGACCAGGTCGTCGAGGTCGGGCACGCTCGCGTCGGCGAGTACCGCTTCCAGGGCGGTGAGCCAGACCCCGAGCACGTCCTGGGGGGAGCCGCCGGTGAGCAGGGCGAGGTCCTCGCCCGCGGCCACGGCGCCCGTCTCCTCGTCGGTGATCTCCACGAGCCCGGTGTCGACGGCGATCCGCCAGGCCTCGCTCGCGTGGGCGGCGGCGTCGTCCCCGCTCAGCCCGAGCTGCTCGGCCGCCGCGGGCAGCTGCTCCTCGACGAGTCCGCCCCCGGCGTCGACGCGGGTGCCGGCATCGGCCCAGCGAGCCAGCCGCGCGGCCCGGGCGAGCACCGGCGCGGACAGCGCGTCGCGGGCCAGCTCCGCTTCGGGGCGCAGCCGTGCGGGCGGCAGGGTGGAGCTGTCTGACATCGGAAGTTTCTCCTCGCGCGCCTCTTGACCGCCGTACGACCGCGTTCGGACCGCGTACGGCTCAACGGCTCAGCCTAGACGGGTTTCACCCCATGCCGCCCGGTTCATCTCCCCGTCGGGTGGTGTACATGGCCGAAACCTTGACAACTGGCGTGACCAAGCAGGAGATTGACGCGCGTAGAAAGCGGGGGGCGGGCCGGGGACAAGTGTTCACTCAGGTCCCGGGTGTCCCACGTGCAGCCTGCTGCCTCTCGCACCCCCACCCTCGTTCCGGCGCCACGTCACATCCCCGGAGGGATCCGTTGGCCAGCAAGTCCTCCGCGCGCCTCGCCGCGCTCACCGTCGCCGCCGTCTGCTCGGCGGCGTCCACCGTCGTCCTCACCACGCCCGCGCACGCCGCCTCCGCGGCGGCCGGCCCGGTGCGCATCCACGACGTCCAGGGCAGCACCAGGCTGTCGCCGTACGCCGGCGAGCAGGTCACGGACGTGGCCGGAATCGTCACCGGCGTCCGCGGCTACGGCTCCTCCAAGGGCTTCTGGATGCAGGACCCGCTGCCGGACGCGGACCCGGCCACCAGCGAGGGCGTCTTCGTCTTCACGGGCAAGGCCCCCGAGGTCGCCGTCGGAGACGCGGTCACCGTCTCCGGCACGGTCTCGGAGTACGTCCCCGGCGGTACGTCCTCGGGGAACCAGTCGCTGACCGAGATCACCCGTCCGACGGTCACCGTCGTCTCGGGCGGCAACGCGCTCCCGGCCGCGACGACCGTCTCCGCCCGCTCCGTGCCCCGCACGTACGCCCCCGAGGGCGACGGGGCGGCGAACGGCTCGGTCAACGCCCTGCCCCTGCGGCCGAGGACGTACGCCCTGGACTACTACGAGTCCCTGGAGGGCATGAACGTCCGGGTCTCCGACGCCCGCGTGGTCGGGGCCTCCGACCCGTACACCGAGCTGTGGGTCACGGTGAAGCCCTGGGAGAACCCGAACCGCCGCGGCGGCACGGTCTACGGCTCCTACGACGACCAGAACACCGGCCGGCTGCAGATCCAGTCGCTGGGCAAGCCGGCCGACTTCCCCGCCGCGAACGTGGGCGACACGCTCGCCGGCACCACCGCCGGTCCGCTGGACTACAACCAGTACGGCGGCTACACCCTGGTCGCGAGCGAGATCGGCGCCCTGGAGAGCGGCGGCACGGAGCGCGAGTCGACGCGCCGGCAGAGCGCGCGCGAGCTGGCGGTGGCGACGTACAACGTCGAGAACCTCGATCCGTCGGACGACACCTTCACCGCGCACGCCGAAACGATCGTGCACCGCCTGAAGTCCCCCGACATCGTGTCGCTGGAGGAGATCCAGGACAACAACGGCGCCACGGACGACGGCACCGTGGCGGCCGACGCGACGGTCGGCAGGCTGATCGACGCGATCGTCGCGGCCGGCGGCCCGCGCTACGACTGGCGGGGCATCGATCCGGTCGACAAGGCGGACGGCGGCCAGCCCGGCGGCAACATCCGCCAGGCGTTCCTGTTCAACCCGGAGCGGGTCTCCTTCACCGACCGGGCGGGCGGCGACGCGACCACCGCGACCGGGGTGCGCAAGGCGCGCGGCAAGGCGGCGCTGACGCTCTCCCCGGGCCGGGTGGACCCGGCCGACCCGGCCTGGGAGGACAGCCGCAAGCCGCTGGCCGGCGAGTTCGTCTTCCGCGGCCGGACGGTCTTCGTGATCGCCAACCACTTCAACTCCAAGGGCGGCGACCAGGGCCTGACGGCGCAGTACCAGCCGCCGTCGCGCGGCTCGGAGACCCAGCGCCACGCCCAGGCGAAGGTGGTGAACACCTTCGTCAAGGAGATCCTGGCCGCCCAGAAGAACGCGGACGTCGTCGCGCTCGGCGACATCAACGACTTCGAGTTCTCGCGGACCGCCCGCATCCTGGAGGGTGACGGGGCCCTGTGGTCGGCGGTGAAGTCGCTGCCGAGGAGCGAACGCTACTCGTACGTCTACCAGGGCAACAGCCAGGTCCTGGACCAGATCCTGGTCAGCCCGTCGGTGCGCCGCGCCGGGCACCTGTCCTACGACAGCGTGCACGTCAACGCCGAGTTCCACGACCAGATCAGCGACCACGACCCGCAGGTGCTGCGGTTCCGTCCGTGACGGGGCCCCGGTGGGGGCGGGTCCGGGGTGTCAGCGGGGTACGAGGCCGAGGGCGTGGTCGTACCGGACGACCCCGCCGCCACCGGTCAGGCCCGGCCAGTTCTGCACCCGCTCCCACTGGGGCGTCGTCGAGCCGACTCCGTCGCCGGGTGCGGCCAGGGCGGCGCGGTGGGCCTCGGCGCTCTCCCACTCGGCGTAGTTGAGGACGCGCGTGCCGTCGGTGCTCAGGTGGAAGTGGGCGGAGATGCCGCCGGGGCGTGGGTTCGGCTCGCTCTCCAGGGCCTCGAAGACGGCGTCCACCCAGGCCCGCTGACGGTCGGGGTCGGGTCCCTCGAACTCGACGTCGACGATCACGATGCAGCCGGGGACGACGGCGGCCGCCGATTCCTCGCGCCGCGTGCTGCGGTAGCGGCGGTACCGGCCCAGCCTCAGCCGCTCGATGTCCGGCACGGCGGTGTCGATCTCGTCGACGCGCTCCTGCCGGCGGGTCTTGACGAAGGCTTCGTACGCCTGCTCGCTCGCCCACTGGGAGTGGTGCAGCAGCGTGCTGCCGTCGTGCCCGGTGTAGACGTGGTAGCCGCGCAGGTCTTCGGCGGGCCAGGGGCGGCTCTCCCAGGCACGGGCGATGGCGTCGACGGTCTGCCGTTGCCGCTCGGGGGTGCCCACCCGCCAGGTACTGAAGAAGGGCGCCAGGACGTCGGGGCGGACCAGGTCGGGGTGGGTGTCGGTGCGGCGGGTCATGCCGGTCTCCAGTGATCGGTTTCCGTCGGTGCACACACCACCCTCCGACCTCGACCAAGGTTGAGGTCAAGTCCCTTCCGGCACCGGCGGAACGGCACACGGGGCGAGGGGCCCGTCCGGAGCCCCTCGCCCGCGCCGTTCCCGTACGTGCGCTCAGCAGTGCCCGTGCTGCCGGCGCCGCACGAGGCTCGCCGCGACCACCACGCCCGCCGCCGCCCCGGCGGCCAGCATGGCCCGCGGGTGCCCGAGCCCCGCCCGCACCGCCCCGCGCGCCCGCCCGGGCCGCGCGTGCCCCTCCGCGCCGCCCTTGGCCCGGCCCGCCCTGTCGTGCGCGGTGCGCCCGGCCCGGCCCGCCTTGTCGTGGACGGTGTGCCCGGCGTGCGCGGCGGAACTGCGCAGCTGAACGCGCATCGCGCCCGCCTTGTCCTTCAGGTCGGCGGCCCGGGCCTTGGCGCGGCCCTTCACGTCGGCCTTGCCCGCGAGCTCCTCCACGGTGTCGCCGAGCTGACCGCGGGTCTGTTCGATCTGCCTGCGCAGCTCGTCCGGGCCCTTGGCCCCGCCGACCGGCTGCTCGGTGGAGCCGCTCCTCGAACCGCCCCGGCTCGTCGTGTCGGTCATCGATGCGCCCTTTCCCTGATCTGGTCCACGTCGGCCCTGACGCTGCCGAGGGTCTCCTCGGGCTTGGGTGGCACGGCCCGGCGGAGCTGGGCGCGACCGGTCATGGCCAGTACGCCGGCGATCACGAAGAGCGCCGCCGTCACGATGAGTGCCGCCGCCCAGACGGGCAGTACCAGCGAGAGCGCGGCGGCGGCCGTGCCGGCCAGGGCGAACAGACCCACGTAGGCGATGGCGCCCGCGGCACCGAGCATGCCGCCGCCGCGCCCGGCCCGCTTGCCCTTCTCGGCCAGTTCCATCTTGGCCAGGGCCACTTCCTGGCGCACGAGCCGGGAGAGCTGTTCGGTGGCCTGCCCGACGAGTTCGCCCACGGAGTGCTGCTCGTCGTGCACCGGCCTGGTGTGCATGGTTCCGGTCACGGTGTTCCCGCCTCCTCTCGGTTCGGAGCACCCCGGGTACCCCGGGCCGACCGGCGCTACCCCTGCCGACACCCGCGCCACCCCCACCCCCGCCTGAAGCATTCCTTACAGGTACCTCGTAGTAAATTTAAGTGGAGCTACACTGTCAGACGGCCGACACTACTCCCATGACGACAGACGACGACTCCGCCCCCTTCGGCCGCAGCCTGTGCGCCATGGTCACGCCCTTCACCGGGTCGGGCGCGCTCGACCTCGACGGCGCCCAGCGACTCGCGGACCGGCTGGTCTCGCGGGGCTGCGACGGCCTGGTGCTGTCCGGCACCACGGGCGAGTCGCCGACCACGACGGACGCCGAGAAGGCGGCGCTGGTGACGGCGGTCCGGGAGGCGGTCGGGGACCGTGCGGCACTCGTCGCCGGGGTCGGCACCGCGGACACCCGGCACACCGTGGAACTGGCCCTGGCCGCCGAGAAGGCCGGAGCCGACGGACTGCTGGTGGTCGCCCCGTACTACAGCAGGCCACCGCAGGACGCCCTGGAGGCGCACTTCCGCGAGATCGCCGACGCGAGCGGCCTGCCGGTGATGCTGTACGACATCCCGGGCCGCACCGGCACCCGCATCGAGCCCGCCACCGTCGTGCGGCTCGCCGCCCACCCGCGGATCGTGGCCGTCAAGGACTGCTCGTACGACCTCCTCGGCACCCAGAAGGTGCTGTCCCGCACCGGTCTGGCCTACTACGCGGGCTGCGACGAACAGGTCCTCCCCCTCTACGCGATCGGAGCGGCGGGGTACGTCAGCACCGTCGCCAACGTCGTGCCGGAGCTGTTCCGGGCCGTCCTGGACGCCTTCGACGCGGGCGACACCGGCCGGGCCGCCCTGCTCCAGCGGCGGGCGGTCCCGCTCGTCGAGTCGATGATGGCGGCCGGTCTGCCCGGCACGGTCACCGCCAAGGCCCTCCTCGGCGCGCTGGGGCTGCCGGCGGGCCCGGTCCGCGCACCGCTGCGGTCCGCGGACCGGGAGACCACGGCCGGTCTGCTGGCGGCCTACGGGGAACTGGCCGCCGACGCCGGTCAGTCCCAGGCGTAGCCGTCGCCGAACAGCAGGGTGTGTTCCAGTACGTCCTCGGCCGGGTCGTCGATCTGCCCGACGTGGACGTTGAGGAGCCCCACCCGGGGGCCGTTGTGCGAACCGGTCGTCGTCTCGTCGGCGTGCGCGGTCCCCGCGGCCCCCACCGGGAGCCAGCACACCAGCACCGCGGCGCCCGCCCCGGCCAGCAGCCGCGCCACGGCTCCCGCCCGCTCGTTCCCTGTCTCAGGCGTCATCCCAGGTCCTCGTCTCGTCGGATCGGCGTCTGATCGGACTCTGCGTCCACCCGTTCATCCGCCAAGACCACCGATAAGTCACGGGCAGTCATCCGTACGTGCGGGATACGTTGCCCGCGATGAGCAGAAGACGCTACGTGGCCCGGGGCGTCCCGGGCGGATACCGCATCTGGGACAACACGGGCCGCCGCTGGTGGGGCGACCTCTACGAACTGTGCCCCGACGACCTCCTGACCGAGCTGAACGGAGCGGCCGACCAGGTCCGCGTCACCGCGCTGCTGAAGCGGTACCGGGCCCTGAAACGGTGAGCCCCGCGGGCCGGGTCCCCCGCAGACGCCCGAGCGCCCTCCCCCGCGACGGCGGTGGAGGGCGCTCGGCGAGCCTTGACCGGCTCAGTTGTGGCTGTGCAGGATCTCGTTCAGGCCGCCCCAGACCGCGTTGTTCGGGCGGGCCTCGACCGTGCCGGTGACCGAGTTGCGGCGGAAGAGGATGTTGGAGGCGCCGGAGAGTTCGCGGGCCTTGACGACCTGGCCGTCGGGCATCGTGACGCGGGTGCCCGCGGTGACGTAGAGGCCGGCCTCGACGACGCACTCGTCGCCCAGGGCGATGCCGACGCCCGCCTCGGCGCCGACCAGGCAGCGCTCGCCGATGACGATGCGGACGTTGCCGCCGCCGGAGAGGGTGCCCATGGTGGAGGCGCCGCCGCCGATGTCGGAGCCGTCGCCGACGACGACGCCCGCGGAGATGCGGCCCTCGACCATCGAGGTGCCCAGCGTGCCGGCGTTGAAGTTGACGAAGCCCTCGTGCATGACCGTGGTGCCCTCGGCCAGGTGGGCGCCGAGCCGCACGCGGTCGGCGTCGGCGATGCGGACGCCCTTGGGGGCGACGTAGTCCGTCATGCGGGGGAACTTGTCGATCGAGGTGACCTGGAGGTGCAGGCCCTCGGCACGGGCGTTGAGGCGGACCTTCTCGATGTCGTCGACGGCGACCGGGCCCAGCGAGGTCCAGGCGACGTTGGCGAGGTGGGCGAAGATGCCGTCCAGGCTCTGGCCGTGCGGCTTGACCAGGCGGTGCGAGAGCAGGTGCAGGCGCAGGTAGACGTCGTGGGTGTCGACCGGCTTCTCGTCCAGCGAGGAGATGACCGTGCGCACCGCGACCACCTCGACGCCGCGGCGGGCGTCCGGACCGACCGCGGCGGTGGCGCCGCCGCCCAGGAGTTCGGCGGCCTGTTCGGCGGTGAGGCGCTCGGTGCCGGAGGGACCGGGCTCGTCGGACAGTTCGGGGGCCGGGAACCAGGTGTCGAGGACGGTGCCGTCGGCGGCGATCGTGGCGAGGCCCGCGGCCACGGCGCCGGTGGTGCGGGGAGCAGTCGTGTCGGTCATGAGGGCAACCTAACCGGCCGCCGCCCGCCGATGCGAGCCGGGACCGGGGGCGTCTCGCGTGCCGGGCGCGGGGATCAGCCGGGTCAGCACCTGCCGGGCGTACTCCTCGTCGTACGGCGTGTCCGTCAGCAGCACCTGGAGGCAGATGCCGTCCAGTACCGCGACCAGGGCGCGGGCCGTCGTGGGGTCGGTGCGGGCGGCGAGCAGGGCGCCCACGCCCTCGGCCCACTCGGCGGCGACCGGGCGCAGCGCGGGGCGGCGCAGGGCGGCGAGGTACAGCTCGTACTCCAGCTCCACGCCGGTGCGGTCGCCGCCCAGCCATTCGCCGAGGACGCGGGCGAGCTCGCCGGGCAGGTCGGCTTCGGGGTCGGACAGGGCGGGGTGCGCCGCGACGACCCGGGCGAAGCCCTCGTTGGCCTGGCGCAGGGCGGCGACCAGAAGGTCGTCCAGGGTCGCGAAGTGGTACGTGGTGGAGCCGAGCGGGACGTCCGCCTCGGCGGCGACGGTGCGGTGGCTGAGGCCCGCGATGCCCGCACGGCCGACGACCCGGATCGCGGCGTCGATGATGCGCTGGCGGCGCTCGGGGTCGTGGCGGCGGGCCATCAGTGCGCTCCGCCCAGGTTGAGGACGACGACGCCGATGATGATCAGCGCGATGCCGGCGGCCTTGGTGAGCGTCATCCCCTCGCCCATGAAGGCGACGCCGATGGTGGCGATGGCGGCGGTGCCCACCCCGGCCCAGATGGCGTAGGCCGTGCCGACGGCGAGGATCTTCAGGGTCTGGGCCAGCAGTGCGAAGGAGAGTACGTAGGCGAGTGCCGTCAGCAGTGAGGGCACCAGTCTGCTGAAGCCCTCGCTGTACTTCATGGCGGTGGTGCCGGCGACCTCGGCGGCGATGGCTCCGGCCAGGAGCAGATATCCCATGTGTACGAGCGTACATAACGCGGGACGCGAGCGGGCGCGAACACGGGAAACGGCGGCACCCGGAGGTGCCGCCGTTTCGAGAAAGGTGCTGCCGGAGTGGCTCAGACGTTGAACCCCAGCGCGCGCAGCTGCTCGCGGCCGTCGTCCGTGATCTTGTCGGGGCCCCACGGCGGCATCCACACCCAGTTGATGCGCAGCTCGTTGACGAGGCCGTCCGTGGCGGACTTGGCCTGGTCCTCGATCACGTCGGTCAGCGGACAGGCCGCCGACGTCAGGGTCATGTCGACGGTGGCGATGTTCGCGTCGTCGACGTGGATGCCGTAGATCAGGCCGAGGTTGACGACGTCGATGCCCAGCTCGGGGTCCACGACGTCCATCAGGGCCTCGCGGAGCTCCTCCTCCGAGGCCGGCTTCATCTCCAGGGTCTCGCTCATGCCGTCGTCTCCTTCTCGGCGTCGGCGCCGTCCAGCGCCTGGGCGGTCGCGTCCTTCCAGGCCATCCAGCTCAGCAGGGCGCACTTGACCCGGGCCGGGTACTTCGAGACCCCGGCGAACGCGACCGCGTCCTCCAGGACCTCCTCCATCGCGTCGTCGGGCTCGATCCTGCCCTTGGACTGCATCAGCTCCAGGAACGTCTCCTGGATCCGCTGCGCCTGGGCGAGGTCCTTGCCGACCAGCAGGTCGTTCAGCACGGAGGCGCTCGCCTGGCTGATGGAGCAGCCCTGGCCCTCGTAGCTGACGTCGCTGATCGTGGTGCCGTCGTACTTCACGCGGAGCGTGATCTCGTCCCCGCAGGTGGGGTTGACGTGGTGGACCTCGGCGTCGCCATCCCGCAAGCCCCGCCCGTGCGGGTTCTTGTAGTGGTCCAGGATGACTTCCTGGTACATGGAGTCCAGCTTCATGCTCTTCGCTCGTCCCGTCAGCCGAAGAAGTTCCGTACGTGCTCCAGGCCGTCGACCAGTGCGTCGATCTCGGCCGGCGTGGAGTACAGATAGAACGACGCTCGCGTGGTCGCAGGAATTCCGTAGCGCAGGCAGACCGGGCGGGCGCAGTGGTGGCCGACCCGGACCGCGATGCCCTGCTCGTCGAGGACCTGGCCCACGTCGTGCGGGTGGATGTCCCCCAGCGTGAAGGAGATCGCCGCGCCGCGCTCCTCGGCCGTGGTGGGGCCGATGATGCGCAGGTCCGGGACCTCCAGCAGGCGCTTGACGGCGTACTCGGTCAGCGCGTGCTCGTGGGCGAGGATCCTGTCCATGCCGATCGAGTTGAGGTAGTCGATCGCCGCGCCGAGACCGACCGCCTGGGCGACCGGGGGCGTGCCCGCCTCGAACTTGTGCGGGGCCGGGGCGTAGGTGGAGGAGTGCATCGAGACGGTCTCGATCATCTCGCCGCCGCCGAGGAACGGCGGGAGGTCCTCCAGCAGCTCCTGGCGGCCCCAGAGCACGCCGATGCCGGTCGGGCCGCACATCTTGTGGCCGGTGAAGGCCACGAAGTCGGCCTGGAGGGCCTGCACGTCCAGCGGCATGTGCGGCGCGGCCTGGGAGGCGTCGATGCAGACCAGCGCGCCGACCTCCTGGGCGCGGCGCACGATCGCCTCGACCGGGTTCTGGGTGCCCAGGATGTTGGAGACCAGCACGAAGGAGACGATCTTCGTCTTCTCGGTGATGACCTCGTTGATGTTGGACAGGTCCAGGCGGCCGTCGTCCGTGAGACCGAACCAGCGGAGCTTCGCACCGGTGCGCTGCGCGAGCAGCTGCCACGGCACGATGTTGGAGTGGTGCTCCATCTCCGTGATGACGATCTCGGTCTCGTGGTCCACGCGGTAGGGGTCGTCGGCCCAGCCCAGCATGTTCGCGACCAGGTTGAGGGACTCCGAGGCGTTCTTGGTGAAGATCACCTCGTCGCGCGAGGGCGCGTTGATGAACTCCGCGACCTTGTCACGGGCGCCCTCGTACAGCGCCGTGGCCTCCTCGGCGAGGACGTGCACGCCTCGGTGGACGTTGGCGTTGTAGCGCTCGTAGTACTCGCTGAGCGCGTCCAGCACCTGCCGCGGCTTCTGGCTGGTCGCCGCGTTGTCCAGGTACACGAGCTTGTGCCCGTCGTGGACCTGGCGGTCCAGGATGGGGAAGTCCTTGCGGATCGCCTCTGTGTCGAGGAGGCCCGGCAGCTGTGTCACTCGGATGCGCCGCCCTTCGTGTATGCCTCGTAGCCCTCGGCCTCCAGCTTGTCGGCCAGCTCGGCGCCGCCGGACTCGGCGATGCGTCCGTTGGCGAAGACGTGGACGTGGTCGGGCTTGATGTAGCGCAGGATGCGCGTGTAGTGCGTGATCAGCAGGGTGCCGACCTCACCGCTCTCGCGGACCCGGTTGACGCCCTCGGAGACGACGCGCAGGGCGTCGACGTCCAGGCCGGAGTCGGTCTCGTCGAGGATGGCGACCTTCGGCTTGAGCAGCTCCAGCTGGAGGATCTCGTGGCGCTTCTTCTCACCGCCGGAGAAGCCCTCGTTGACGTTGCGCTCGGCGAAGGCGGGGTCCATGTTGAGGCGCTCCATGGCCTCCTTGACCTCCTTGACCCAGTGCCGCAGCTTGGGGGCCTCGCCGCGGACGGCGGTGGCGGAGGTGCGCAGGAAGTTGGAGACGGAGACGCCGGGGACCTCGACCGGGTACTGCATGGCGAGGAAGAGGCCGGCGCGGGCGCGCTCGTCGACGGACATCTCCAGGACGTCCTCGCCGTCGAGGGTGACGGTGCCGCCGGTGATCGTGTACTTGGGGTGACCCGCCAGTGAGTAGGCGAGGGTCGACTTGCCGGAGCCGTTCGGGCCCATGATGGCGTGCGTCTCGCCCTGCTTCACGGTGAGGTCGACGCCCTTGAGGATCTCCTTCGTGGCGTTGTCGGCCTCGACGGTGACGTGCAGGTCTCGGATTTCAAGCGTTGCCATGGGTGCCTCAGGACTCCTGGGTGAGGGAGACGAGCACGTCGTCCCCTTCGATCTTTACGGGGTAAACGGGGACGGGGCGCGTCGCCGGAAGGCTGTCGGGCTTGCCGGAGCGGAGGTCGAAGCGCGAGCCGTGCAGCCAGCACTCGATGTGGCAGTCGTCGACCTCGCCCTCGGCCAGCGAGACGTTCGCGTGCGAGCAGATGTCGTGGATGGCGAACAGCTCGCCCTCGGTCCGCACGACGGAGATCGGCGTGCCGTCGAGTTCCACCCGCTTGGGGGTGTCCTCCTCCAGCTCGTCCGTTCCACAGACGCGTACGAAGGTCATGCGACCGACGCCTCCAGCTCTTCCGCGATCTTGGCGAGGAGGCGCTCCTGGATGTCCTCGACGCCGATCTGCTGGACCAGCTCGGCGAAGAAGCCGTGCACCACCAGGCGGCGGGCGTCCAGCTCGGGGATGCCGCGCGCCATCAGGTAGAAGAGCTGCTCGTCGTCGAAGCGGCCGGTGGCGGAGGCGTGACCGGCGCCGACGATCTCGCCGGTCTCGATCTCCAGGTTCGGCACCGAGTCGACCCGCGCGCCGTCGGTGAGGACGAGGTTGCGGTTCATCTCGTAGGTGTCGGTGCCCTCGGCCGCGGCCTCGATGAGCACGTCGCCGATCCAGACCGCGTGCGCGTCGTCGCCCTGGAGCGCGCCCTTGTAGACGACGTTCGACTTGCAGTGCGGGACGTTGTGGTCGACCAGGAGGCGGTGCTCCTGGTGCTGGCCGGCGTCGGTGAAGTACAGGCCGAACAGCTCGGCCTCGCCGCCGGGTCCGGCGTAGGCCACGCGCGGGTGGAGGCGGACCAGGTCGCCGCCGAAGGTGACGACGAAGGACTTGAAGGTCGCGTCGCGGCCGACCAGCGCGTTGTGCTGGCCGACGTGGACCGCCTTGTCGTCCCAGTCCTGCACGGAGACGACGGTCAGCTTGGCGCCGTCGCCCAGGACGTAGTCGACGTTGGCGGCGAGCACCGCGTCGCCGGTGTGGTCGATGACGACCACGGCCTCGGCGAAGGCGCCCAGCTCGACGACCTGGTGGGCGTAGGCGGTGCCGCCCTCGCCGTGCACGGCGATGCGGATCGGCTCGGTGAGGACCGTCTCCTTGGGGACGGTGATCACGCCCGCCTTCTCGAACGCCGAGTAGGCCTGGGCGGCGATCCGGTCCACGGGGGTCCCGGCCCTGCCGATGCGCGCGTCGTCGCGGCCGACGGTCTCGACGACGACGCCCTCGGGCGCCTCGATGTCGACCTTCACGCCGTCACCGGTGGCGACGGCGGTGCCGTCGTGCAGCCCGCGCAGCCGCTCCAGCGGGGTGAACCGCCACTCCTCCTCGCGGCCGTGCGGGACCGGGAAGTCCGCCACGTCGAAGGACGCGGGCGCGCTCATGCGCGTGGCGACGGTCGACTCGGCGGCCACCGCGATCTGGCCCGCGGTGGTGGACCCCACGGGGATGTTCTGAGCCTCAGCCATGGCTGTCGGTCTGCTCTCTTCCTACGTTCCTGGATCTGGTGACTGCGGTGGGGGCGGGGGTCAGCCGACCGCGCCCTCCATCTGCAGCTCGATCAGCCGGTTGAGCTCGAGGGCGTACTCCATGGGCAGCTCCTTGGCGATCGGCTCGACGAAGCCGCGCACGATCATCGCCATCGCCTCGAACTCGCTCAGACCGCGGCTCATCAGGTAGAAGAGCTGGTCCTCGGAGACCTTGGAGACGGTCGCCTCGTGGCCCATGGACACGTCGTCCTCGCGGACGTCCACGTAGGGGTACGTGTCGGAGCGGGAGATGGTGTCGACCAGCAGCGCGTCGCACAGCACGTTCGACTTGGAGCCGTGGGCGCCCTCGCCGATCTCGACGAGACCGCGGTAGGAGGTGCGGCCGCCGCCGCGCGCCACGGACTTCGAGACGATGTTGGAGGAGGTGTTCGGCGCCATGTGGACCATCTTGGAACCGGCGTCCTGGTGCTGGCCCTCGCCCGCGAAGGCGATGGACAGGGTCTCGCCCTTGGCGTGCTCGCCCATCAGGTAGACGGCCGGGTACTTCATCGTCACCTTGGAGCCGATGTTGCCGTCGATCCACTCCATGGTCGCGCCCTCGTACGCCACGGCGCGCTTGGTGACCAGGTTGTAGACGTTGTTCGACCAGTTCTGAATGGTCGTGTAGCGGCAGCGGGCGTTCTTCTTGACGATGATCTCGACGACCGCGGAGTGCAGCGAGTCCGACTTGTAGATCGGCGCGGTGCAGCCCTCGACGTAGTGCACGTAGGCACCCTCGTCGACGATGATCAGGGTCCGCTCGAACTGGCCCATGTTCTCCGTGTTGATGCGGAAGTAGGCCTGGAGCGGGATCTCGACGTGCACGCCCTTCGGCACGTAGATGAAGGAGCCGCCGGACCACACGGCGCTGTTCAGCGAGGCGAACTTGTTGTCACCGACCGGGATGACGGTGCCGAAGTACTCCTTGAAGAGCTCCGGGTGCTCCTTCAGGGCCGTGTCGGTGTCCAGGAAGATGACGCCCTGCTCCTCCAGGTCCTCGCGGATCTGGTGGTAGACGACCTCGGACTCGTACTGGGCCGCGACACCGGCGACGAGGCGCTGCTTCTCCGCCTCGGGGATGCCGAGCTTGTCGTACGTGTTCTTGATGTCCTCGGGCAGGTCCTCCCAGGACTCCGCCTGCTTCTCCGTGGAGCGCACGAAGTACTTGATGTTGTCGAAGTCGATCCCCGACAGGTCCGAGCCCCAGTTCGGCATGGGCTTCTTCTCGAAGAGGCGCAGGCCCTTGAGACGGAGCTTGGTCATCCACTCCGGCTCGTTCTTCTTCGCGGAGATGTCGCGGACGACGTCCTCGTTGATGCCGCGCTTGGCAGAGGCGCCGGCCGTGTCGGAGTCGGCCCAGCCGTATTCGTACTTGCCCAGGCCCTCGAGCTCGGGGTGAGCAGTCTCCGTGGGGAGAGTCATGCGGGGTTCCTCCCGGCCGTGCTTGCAGATGCGTTAGCGGTGTTCTTGGGGGCGCGCGCCGGGGGTGGCGCGTGCGAAGTCTTCGGAATGAACGTGGTGCAGACCCCGTCGCCGTGCGCGATGGTCGCGAGCCGCTGTACATGCGTACCGAGCAGCTCGGCGAAAAATTCCGTCTCCGCCTCGCACAGCTGCGGGAACTGCTCCGCGACGTGGGCGACCGGGCAGTGGTGCTGGCACAGCTGCTCGCCCTGCTGGGGGTGGGGTGCGCTCCGCGCGGTAGCAGCGTACCCGTCCTCGCTCAGGGCCTTGGCCAGCGCTTCGGCGCGCTTTTCGGCGGGGACGGACTCGACGGCCGCGCGGTACGCGCCCGACTGGGCGGCGATCCGGGCGCGGGCGAAGGCGGCGATCGCCTGCTCCCCGCCCTCCTGCTCGGCGATCCAGCGCAGGGCGTCGGCGGCCAGCTTGTCGTACGACTGGTCGAAGGCGTCCCGGCCGCAGTCGGTGAGCGCGAAGACCTTGGCGGGCCGTCCGCGCGTGCGCGCGCCGTAGACCCGCTGCTCGCGGGCCTCGACCACGTCGTCGGCGACCAGGGCGTCGAGGTGGCGCCGGACAGCGGCCTGGGTCAGGCCCAGGCGTCCGGCGAGCTCGGCGACAGTGGACGGCCCGTGGTCCAGGATGGAGCGCGCGACCCGGTTGCGGGTGGACCGCTCACCGGTCGCGAGTTCCTCCTGCGGAGCCTCACCGACGTTTTTCACAACGCCATTGTTGCGTAATTCCTCCGGGGCGGGCAAGCCGCGTCCGGATCATCGGACGGTGCCCTGCGTCACTTAGGCATACCTAAGGTGACCTGCGGAAACGATCTTTGATCGATCAGACGCCGGGCAATCCGCTGGCATCCGCGACCGGCTTCCGGAACACTCCCCCGCATGCCCACGCCCCCTCCGACCGGCCCACTCGTCACCCGCGGCACGCTCGCCGCCGGGTTGCGCGAACTGGGTGTGCGCACCGGCGACACCCTCCTCGCGCACTCCTCCCTCAGCTCGCTCGGGTGGGTCTGCGGAGGCCCCGTCGCGGTCGTCCAGGCGCTTCTCGACGTGCTCGGGCCGGACGGCACCCTGGTGGTTCCGACGCAGACCGGCGACCTCTCCGACCCGGCCCTGTGGACCAGCCCGCCGGTGCCCGAGGCGTGGTGGGAGGCCGTCCGCGCGGCGACACCCCCCTACGACCCGCTGATCACGCCCTCGCGCGGCGTCGGCGTGGTCCCGGAGACGGTCCGCACCTGGCCCGGCGCCCGGCGCAGCGCCCATCCGCAGACCTCCTTCGCCGCCCTGGGCGCCCGCGGGGCCGAGGTGGTCGCCGGCCACGCGACCGACTGCCGGCTGGGCTGGGGGTACCTCCCACGCCCTTAAGGCAGTGGGGGAACAGTCCACTGGCCACGCTGGAGCGGCTGGACGCCCGGGTCCTGCTGCTCGGCGCGGGCTACGACGCGTGCACCGCCTTCCACCTCGCCGAGTACCGGATCCCCGCGCCGATGGTGGAGGTGGGGCGCCCGGGGCCGGCGGGATGGGAACGGGTGAGGGAGGTGTCGATCACCTCGGAGCGCTTCGACGAACTGGGCCACGACTTCGAACGGGACCGCCCCGTCGCGCGCGACAGGGTCGGCGCGGCCGAGGCACGCCTGTTCCCGTTGGCCGACGCGGTCGCGTACGCCGAGCGGTGGCTGCCCCTGCACCGCCCGCGCGAGTGAGCCCCGTCCACGGTGCGAGAAGGGTTTTCCACACCCCCGCGCCCGGCCGGCCGGCCGTCTCCCTAAACTCGTGACCCATGCGAAGCGAGCCCGTGGTCCAGGTCCAGGCCCTGGTGAAGCGGTACGGCACGAAGACCGCGGTGAACGGCCTCGACCTGGTGGCCCGCACGGGCGTCACCGCCGTGCTCGGCCCCAACGGGGCGGGCAAGACGACCACGGTCGAGACCTGTGAGGGATACCGCAGACCGGACTCCGGGACGGTGCGCGTCCTGGGCCTGGACCCGGTGCGGCAGGGCGCCGAGCTGCGCCCGCGGATCGGCGTGATGCTCCAGTCCGGGGGCGTCTACTCCGGCGCCCGCGCGGACGAGATGCTGCGCCACGTCGCGAAGCTGCACGCCCACCCGCTGGACGTCGACGCGCTGATCGAGCGCCTGGGTCTCGGCTCGTGCGGCCGCACCACGTACCGCAGGCTCTCCGGCGGGCAGCAGCAGCGGCTCGCCCTCGCGATGGCCGTGGTCGGCCGCCCGGAGCTGGTGTTCCTGGACGAGCCGACCGCCGGCCTGGACCCGCAGGCCCGCCGCGCCACCTGGGACCTCGTGCGGGACCTGCGCGGCGACGGGGTCTCGGTGATCCTCACCACGCACCACATGGACGAGGCCGAGCAGCTGGCCGACGACGTGGCCATCATCGACACCGGCCGGGTCGTCGCCCAGGGCTCCCCGGAGGAGCTGTGTCGCGGCGGCGCCGAGAACACCCTGCGGTTCACGGGCCGCCCGGGACTGGACGTCGCGTCCCTGCTCAAGGCGCTGCCCCCGGACTCCGCGGCCGCCGAGCTGACCCCGGGCTCCTACCGGGTGAACGGCGAGGTCGACCCCCAGCTGCTCGCGACGGTGACCTCCTGGTGCGCCCAGCACGGGGTGATGCCGGACCGCATCTCGGTGGAGCGGCACACGCTGGAGGACGTTTTCCTGGAGCTGACGGGCAAGGAGCTGCGCGGGTGACCACGACGACAGGGACACCGGGGAACACCGGCACGCCCGGGGCCGCGGGGACGTACGCGCCCAGGCCCGGTGCCGCGCCGCTCGGGCGCATGATCGCGGCGCAGGCCGTGCTCGAGACGAAGATGCTGCTGCGCAACGGCGAGCAGCTGCTGCTGACGGTGATCATCCCGACGCTGCTGCTCGTCCTGTTCAGCTCCGTCGACATCATCGACACCGGAGCCGGGGAGGCGGTCGACTTCCTCGCCCCGGGCATCCTGGCGCTCGCCGTGATGTCGACGGCGTTCACCGGCCAGGCCATCGCCACCGGCTTCGAGCGCCGGTACGGGGTGCTGAAGCGGCTGGCCGCCTCCCCGCTGCCGCGCTGGGCCCTGATGACCGCGAAGACGGCATCGGTCCTGGTCACCGAGGTGCTCCAGATCGTGCTGCTGACGGTGATCGCCCTCGCGCTGGGCTGGTCGCCGCACGGCAATCCGGCGGCCGTGCTGCTGCTCCTGGTCCTCGGCACCGCCGCCTTCTCCGGGCTGGGTCTGCTGATGGCCGGCACGCTCAAGGCGGAGGCCACGCTGGCCGCCGCCAACCTGGTCTTCCTGCTGCTCCTCGTGGGCGGCGGGGTGATCGTGCCGCTGGACAGGTTCCCGGACGCGGCGCAGGACGTGCTGGGGCTGCTGCCCATCTCCGCCCTGTCGGACGGACTCCGGGACGTCCTCCAGCACGGCGCCGCGATGCCCTGGGGCGACCTGGGGATCCTCGCCGGGTGGGCGGTCGTGGGGCTCGCGGCCGCCGGGAAGTTCTTCCGCTGGGAGTAAGAACACATGCCGCGGACCGGACCCTCGTGAATGCGTGCACAAGCGGGCGCCTACGATGGACGGCGTGCCAAACGTGACCCGTGCCGACGCCGTAGCCGCCGTGCGCAACCCGCTCGCCTTCATCGCCGCACACTGGACCCCGCAGCCCCGGACGGTCCAGCGGGCGGCCCTCGCGCCCCTCGTGATGTCGGTGGTCATCGTCGTCACCGGCGGCGCCGTCCGGCTCACCGGCTCGGGCCTCGGCTGCCCGACCTGGCCCAAGTGCACCGACGACTCGCTCACCACCACGAGCGAGATGGGCTTCCACGGCATCATCGAGTTCGGCAACCGCATGCTGACCTACGTGCTGTGCGCCGCGGTCGGCTGGGCGATCATCGCCGCCCGCTCGCAGAAGCCGTACCGGCGCAGCCTCACCCTGCTGGGGTGGGCGCAGTTCTGGGTCGTGATGAGCAACGCCGTGCTCGGTGGCATCGTCGTGCTCGTCGGCCTCAACCCGTACACGGTCGCGGCGCACTTCGTGGCGACGACGGCGCTGCTGACCCTGGCCACGGTGATGTGGCAGCGCACCCGGGAGGGCGACACGGCACCGCGCCCGCTGGTCGGCAAGTCCGTGCAGCAGCTGGTGTGGGTGATGGTCGTCGTCTCCGCGCTGCTGGTCATGGTCGGCACCGTGGTCACCGGCGCGGGACCGCACGCGGGCGACTCCAGCGACGTGCCGCGCATGCCGGTCGACTGGGAGATGATCAGCAAGGCGCACGCCGTCCTGGCGTGGATCGTGGTGACGCTGACGTTCGCCCTGTGGTTCGTGCTGAAGGCGGTCGACGCGCCCAAGGGCCCGCTGGCCCGCACCCGCGACCTGTTCCTGGTGCTGCTCGCCCAGGGCGCCATCGGGTACGTCCAGTACTTCACCGACCTGCCCGAGATCCTCGTCGGCGCACACATGTTCGGCTCGTGCCTGGTGTGGATCGCGGTGCTGCGGGTGCTGCTGGCGCTGCGCGAGCGGCCCGAGGAGACGGCGCTCGGGCTGCCCGCTCAGGAGTACGACGCCACCAGCGTGTCGATGGCCGGTCCCAGGTAGCTCCGGGTCAGCTCCGCGCGGCGGGCGGTCCACTCCCCCGTGGCCGCGGGTCGCGCACGGTTCCCGTACCGCCGTTCGGTGATGTCCTCGACCACCTCGCCGGGCGCGCCCAGCTCGGGCAGCTCGTCCAGGGCCTGCCGCTTGGTGATCAGGCGGCCCTCGCGCAGCGTGACGGTGGCGCGGGCGAAGGTGATCAGCCCCAGGTCGACCCAGACGTCCTGCGACCACAGCTCGGCCCTGCCCACGTGCGGGCGCCAGAAGTCCCGCTGGTCGCGGACGACGAAGGCGTCCAGCTCCGGGTCCGGCACCGGGGGCAGCAGTCGCTCCGGCGACTCGCCGTGCAGGACGCGGCCGAAGCTGTGGAGTTCGCGCCGGGTGACCGGGGTGACCGTCCGCTTGAAGAGCTGCTGGTGGGCCCACGTCAGATGCCGCTGCTCGGGGTCGGCGGCCGTGTCGGGCGACACGTAGGTGCAGTGCAGCAGCCCGGCCAGGGGCTCGGCGCGCAGGCGGGCGTGGAGCAGCCCGAGCCGCCAGGCCGTGCGCGCCGTGGCCGGCCGGGGCAGCACCGCGATCAGGTCCAGGTCGCTGCGGCCCTCCTGGTAGTCGCCCGCGCCCAGTGATCCGTGCGCCCAGACGGCGACGGGGTCCAGGGGCGCGAGGCCGGTGAGGAAGCGGTCGAGCAGGGCGTCGGTCGGCATGCGCCCAGTCTCGACGAGCCCCGCCGGTGTGTACACCCGTCACTCCAGTCCGTACACCCGCGCGGCGTTCCCCGAGGCGATCATCGCCGCCACCCGCTGCGCGTCCCCGAGCGACCACGCCCCCTCGGCCACCCAGGCGCCCAGCACCCGCCCGAGGGCCTCGCGGAACAGCCGGGCGGCGACCACGTGCAGTTCGGGCAGGCCCTGGGCGCCGCTGGAGAACAGGATCTTGCCGAAGGGGGCCAGCTCCAGGATCTCCGCGAGCACCGTCGCGGCCCGGGCGCCGGTGCGTACCAGGGCGGCGCCCGAGTCGGCGTAGACGTGCGGGAAGACCCCGGCCAGGTGGGCGGCGTGCCGGTGGTAGGGGTAGCCGTGCAGCAGGACCAGGTCGGTGCCGAGTCCGGCGGTGGCCCGCACGAAGTCGGTGAGCAGGACCGGGTCGGTGCGGTCGATGCGCAGGCCCGGTTCGCCGAGGCCCGCATGCAGCTGGAGCGGCAGGCCGGAGGCGACGGCGATCCACAGCAGGTGGCGCAGGAGTACGGGGTCGCTCAGCTCCCCGCCGACCTCGCGCCCGGTCAGCCAGCGGGCGGCGGCCCCGCGCACCTCGCCGGGGCCCGGCGGCTCCGGGGCGAGGGCCAGGCCGTGCCGCACCCCGGCGACGGAGGTGAAGGCGACCGCGTCCGCGGCGGCGCCGTGCACGGCCTCGGCGAGGTTGGCGAGGAAGGACTCGACGGTGCCCGAGGTGTCGGCGACCTGCTCGGCGAGCAGCTCCAGGCGCACGATCTCGCGCGTGTCCGCGTCCGCGGCGGTGGCCATCTCGGTGGGTCCTGTGAGGTCTCCGGGCAGTCCCGCGTCGACCAGGTAGGTGGTGATGCCGCTGCCGCGCAGGAGCCTGCGGTCGGCCTCCATGACGCCCAGTTCGCGGCGCCGGGCCAGGTAGCGGGCGGGCGGGCAGTGCGGTTCCAGACCGAGCAGGGGCGGGCACCAGCGGCGTACCGCGAAGCCGGTCTGGGTGTCGAAGAGGGTGGTGCCCGGTGCGGGCGGGCCCTCGGTGCGGGCCAGCTGGGCCTCGAAGGTGCCGAGGCCCAGCTCCGTTCTCAGGACGCCGTGGCAGTACTGGTCCACCAGGGACGGCGTTTCGATCATCCGGGCTCCCCGCGCTGGACCGTGTGCCGCGCGGCTCGGCTCGTGTGCCTCGCGGCCCGCACGACTCGCGGCCCGCGTGCCTCGCGGCTTCCTACGGTCCTAACGGGTGAACCCGCCCTCAGGTGTTGCTCGGGCCCCCGACCTGGATGCCTGCCATGCGCGACCACTCGTAGCGGCCCGTGGTGACCTTGGCCGCGAACTCGCCGTCGAAGTCCTCGTGGACGGTGATGCCGGACTGCTCGACGGCCTTCAGCGCGCCCGCGTGGGTGCGCGTGACCAGGTCGCCCCAGGCGCCGTCCGCGCCGACCAGGACGATCCGGGCGCCGCGCTCGCCGAGGTACGCCACCTGGGCCTCGGCGCCGCCGTGGGCCTTGGCGAAGGAGCCGATCCGCCCGGCCGTCCGGGTCACCTCGTACGCGGCCCACCGGTCGGCCCAGCCGCCCTTCGCGCCGGACTGCTCCGTGTCCACCTGCTGCGTGTCTGCCATGACCAGGATGCTACCGACGGGTAGATCGAACGGCGACGGGCGGGGTGCGTGGCCTTGACCACGCGCCCCGCCCGTCGGACGGCTCCACGAGAGGCGCTCAGCGCAGGAAGGGGTCCACCGCGATCGCCAGGAACAGCACCGACACGTAGGTGATGGACCAGTGGAACAGCCGCATCTCCTTGAGCTTGCCGCCCGTCACCTCGGCCTTGGCGCGGTTCTGCAGTCCGTGCGCCTCCCACAGCCACATGCCGCCCGCGGCCAGGGCCACCGCCGTGTAGAACCAGCCGGTGTAGCCGAGCGGCTGCAGCAGCAGCGACACCACGACCATCACCCAGCTGTAGATGACGATCTGCCGGGCGACGACCTTGTTGGAGGCGATCACCGGGAGCATCGGCACGCCCACGCGCGCGTAGTCCTCCTTGACCTTCATGGACAGCGGCCAGTAGTGCGGCGGCGTCCAGAAGAACATCACCCCGAAGAGGATGACCGGCGCCCAGGACATCGAGTTGGTCACGGCCGACCAGCCGATGAGCACCGGCAGACAGCCCGCGATGCCGCCCCAGACGATGTTCTGCGAGGTGCGGCGCTTGAGGATCATCGTGTAGACGACCACGTAGAAGAGGAGTGCGCCGAGTGAGAGCCAGGCCGACAGCCAGTTGACCGTGAAGCCGAACAGCAGCGTCGAGACGACCGCCAGGGTGATGCCGAAGACGAGGCATTCCACCGGGCTGACCATGCCGGTCACCAGCGGGCGCTGCGAGGTCCGGTCCATCAGCGCGTCGATGTCGCGGTCGATGTACATGTTCAGCGCGTTGGCGCCGCCGGCCGACAGATAACCGCCGACGCAGGTCAGCAGCACCAGCTTCAGATTCGGAACACCCTGTTCGGCGAGGAACATCACCGGAACGGTGGTGATCAGCAGAAGCTCGATGATCCGCGGCTTGGTCAGCGCCACGAACGCCTTGACACGGGCCCCGAACGGCCGGTGACTCGGGCTCTGGCTCGTCCCGATTACCCCCGCAGGACGGGATTCAACGGCCGTCACGCACACCCCTGACAGAGACTCCCAGCAAGCCCGACCGTGTGAAGTGGCGGTAAAGGCTCGCGCGTACCACGCCACTTTAGACGTTGCCCATACCTCGGCCCTCGCGGGGGTGGGCTCGTGTTGGCGAGGCCGCTCCGACGTGCGTTCGGGGAGTCGATTGAGCAGTCAGATGAGCGGCTCCGTATTCACTTGCCGAATGCGGTTTCGCCCAGTCGACAGGCGGATCGAGAAGAGTCCCGGCAGTCTGGTTTCCATCGGAAAAACGCACGTACTTACGGGGGTAGGCTCGGCCATGGCCGGCCGACTCACGGACGCGCCGGCAGCCGGTGCACTCGTGCACCGGCAACCGACATGTGGAGAGGAGCCCTGACTCAGGGTGAGCACCAAGCCGACCACCACAGACCTCGAGTGGACCGAACTGGACCAGCGGGCCGTGGACACCGCCCGCGTCCTGGCCGCCGATGCCGTACAGAAGGTTGGCAACGGCCATCCGGGTACGGCGATGAGCCTGGCGCCCGCCGCCTACACCCTCTTCCAGAAGGTGATGCGGCACGACCCCGCCGACGCGAACTGGGTCGGACGCGACCGTTTCGTGCTGTCCGCGGGGCACTCGTCCCTGACCCTCTACACCCAGCTGTACCTGGCCGGCTTCGGCCTTCAGCTGGCGGACCTGGAGTCCTTCCGCACCTGGGGCTCGAAGACCCCCGGCCACCCGGAGTACGGCCACACCACGGGCGTGGAGACCACGACCGGCCCGCTGGGCCAGGGTGTCGCCAACGCGGTGGGCATGGCGATGGCCGCCCGCTACGAGCGCGGCCTGTTCGACCCGGAGGCCGCCGAGGGCGAGTCCCCCTTCGACCACTTCGTCTACTGCATCGCCGGTGACGGCTGCCTCCAGGAGGGCATCTCCGCCGAGGCGTCCTCGACGGCGGGTCACCAGAAGCTCGGCAACCTGGTGCTGCTGTGGGACGACAACCACATCTCCATCGAGGGCGACACCGAGACCGCCGTCTCCGAGGACACCTGCAAGCGGTACGAGGCGTACGGCTGGCACGTCCAGCGTGTCGCCCCGAAGCCGGACGGCGACCTGGACCCGAACGCGATCTACGACGCGATCGAGGCGGCGAAGAAGGTCACCGACCGGCCGTCGTTCATCGCGATGCGCTCGATCATCGCCTGGCCCGCCCCGAACGCGCAGAACACCGAGGCCGCGCACGGCTCGGCGCTCGGCGACGACGAGGTCGCGGCGACCAAGCGGGTCCTGGGCTTCGACCCGGAGAAGTCCTTCGAGGTCTCCGACGAGGTCATCGGGCACACCCGCAAGGCGCTGGAGAAGGGCCAGGCGGCCCGCGCGGTGTGGGAGAAGTCCTTCCAGCAGTGGCGGGACAACAACCCGGAGCGCGCCGCCGAGTACGACCGCGTCGCCAAGGGTGAGATGCCCACCGGCTGGGAGGAGAAGATCCCGGTCTTCGAGGCGGGCAAGGGCCTGGCGACCCGCGCCGCGTCCGGCAAGGTGCTCCAGGCGCTCGGCGCGGTCGTCCCGGAGCTGTGGGGCGGCTCGGCCGACCTCGCGGGTTCGAACAACACGACGATCGACAAGACGTCGTCCTTCCTCCCCGCGGGCAACCCGCTGCCGGAGGCCGACCCGTACGGCCGCACCATCCACTTCGGCATCCGCGAGCACGCGATGGCCGCGGAGATGAACGGCATCGCGCTGCACGGCAACACCCGCATCTACGGCGGAACGTTCCTGGTCTTCTCGGACTACATGCGCAACGCGGTGCGGCTGTCGGCCCTGATGCACCTGCCGGTGACGTACGTGTGGACGCACGACTCCATCGGTCTGGGCGAGGACGGCCCGACCCACCAGCCGGTCGAGCACCTGGCCTCGCTGCGCGCCATCCCGGGTCTGAACGTGGTCCGGCCGGCCGACGCCAACGAGACGGCGATCGCCTGGCGGGAGATCCTGCGCCGCTGGACGAAGGAGTTCGGCAAGGGCCAGCCGCACGGTCTGGCGCTGACCCGCCAGGGCGTGCCGACGTACGAGCCCAACGACGACGCGGCCAAGGGCGGCTACGTCCTGTTCGACGCCGAGGGCGGCGAGCCGCAGGTCGTGCTCATCGCCACCGGTTCCGAGGTGCACGTGGCCGTCGGGGCGCGCGAGCAGCTCCAGGCCGACGGTGTGCCGACCCGTGTGGTGTCCATGCCGTCCGTGGAGTGGTTCGAGCAGCAGGACCAGGGGTACCGGGACAGCGTCCTGCCCCCGTCCGTGAAGGCCCGGGTCGCGGTCGAGGCCGGGATCGGCCTGACCTGGCACAAGTACGTGGGAGACGCCGGCCGCATCGTCTCCCTGGAGCACTTCGGTGCTTCGGCGGACGCCAAGGTGCTCTTCAAGGAGTTCGGCTTCACCGCCGAGAACGTGGCCTCCGCCGCGCGGGAATCTCTCGCCGCGGCCCAGCGCTGACGCTCGTATACGACACGTAGGAGATGCATTTTCCATGACAGACGCACTCAAGCGCCTCTCCGATGAAGGCGTCGCGATCTGGCTGGACGACCTGTCGCGCAAGCGGATCACGTCCGGCAACCTCGCCGAGCTGATGGACCAGCAGCACGTCGTGGGCGTCACCACCAACCCGTCGATCTTCCAGAAGGCGATCTCGCAGGGCGACGGCTACGACCAGCAGCTCGCCGACCTCGCCGTCCGCGGGGTCACGGTCGAAGAGGCCATCCGCATGATCACCACGGCGGACGTCCGCGACGCCGCCGACATCCTGCGCCCGGTCTACGACAACACCGGCGGCAAGGACGGCCGGGTCTCCATCGAGGTGGACCCGCGCCTGGCGCACGACACCCGCGCCACGGTGGCCGAGGCCAAGCAGCTGGCGTGGCTGGTGGACCGGCCGAACACCTTCATCAAGATCCCGGCGACCGAGGCGGGCCTGCCGGCCATCGCCGAGACCATCGGCCTGGGCATCAGCGTCAACGTCACGCTGATCTTCTCCCTGGAGCGCTACCGCAAGGTCATGGACGCCTTCCTGACCGGCCTGGAGAAGGCCAAGGAGCGCGGCCTGGACCTCTCCCAGATCCACTCCGTGGCGTCCTTCTTCGTGTCCCGCGTGGACACCGAGATCGACAAGCGGATCGACGCGCTGGGCACCGACGAGGCCAAGGCGCAGCGCGGCAAGGCCGCCGTCGCCAACGCGCGCCTGGCCTACCAGGCGTACGAGGAGGTCTTCGGCACCGACCGCTGGGCCGCCCTGGAGAAGGCCGGCGCCAACAAGCAGCGTCCGCTGTGGGCGTCGACCGGCGTGAAGGACAAGGCGTACAGCGACACCATGTACGTCACCGACCTGGTCGCGCCGAACACGGTCAACACCATGCCGGAGGCCACCCTGGTGGCCACCGAGGACCACGGCGAGATCACCGGCGACGCCGTCGCCGGGTCGTACGAGCGGGCCCGTGCCGACCTCGACGCGGTCGAGAAGCTCGGGATCTCCTACGACGAGGTGGTCCAACTGCTGGAGGACGAGGGCGTCGAGAAGTTCGCGGCGGCCTGGAACGACCTGCTGAAGTCCACGGAGGCGGAGCTCAAGCGCCTCGCTCCCTCGAAGGGCTGAGAATTGTCGAGCAGCAATCCGCTGCGTGACCCCGCAGACCGACGGCTCCCGCGCATCGCGGGGCCGTCGGGTCTGGTCATCTTCGGCGTCACCGGCGATCTGTCCCGCAAGAAGCTCATGCCCGCCGTGTACGACCTCGCCAACCGGGGTCTGCTGCCGCCGGGCTTCTCGCTCGTCGGGTTCGCCCGCCGCGACTGGGAGCACGAGGACTTCGCCCAGGTCGTGCACGACGCCGTCAAGGAGCACTCCCGGACCCCGTTCCGCGAGGAGGTCTGGCAGCAGCTCATCCAGGGGATGCGCTTCGTCCAGGGCACCTTCGACGACGACGACGCCTTCGAGCGGCTGCGCGGCACCATCGAGGAGCTGGACAAGGCACAGGGCACGGGCGGCAACTTCGCCTTCTACCTGTCGGTGCCGCCGAAGTCCTTCCCGGTGGTCATCCAGCAGCTGAAGAAGCACGGTCTCGCCGACCAGTCGAGCGGCTCCTGGCGCCGCGCGGTGATCGAGAAGCCCTTCGGCCACAACCTGAAGTCGGCCGAGGAGCTCAACGCGATCGTCCACGAGGTCTTCGGCTCCGACCAGGTCTTCCGCATCGACCACTACCTGGGCAAGGAGACCGTCCAGAACATCCTGGCGCTGCGCTTCGCCAACACGATGTTCGAGCCGATCTGGAACCGGTCCTACGTCGACCACATCCAGATCACCATGGCCGAGGACATCGGCATCGGCGGCCGGGCCGGCTACTACGACGGCATCGGCGCCGCCCGCGACGTCATCCAGAACCACCTCCTCCAGCTGCTCGCGCTGACCGCGATGGAGGAGCCCGCCTCCTTCGACGCGGACGCGCTGGCGGCGGAGAAGACCAAGGTGCTCGGCGCGGTCCGGCTCCCGAAGGACCTGGGCCGGGACACCGTGCGCGGCCAGTACGCGGCCGGGTGGCAGGGCGGCGCCAAGGCCGTCGGCTACCTCGAAGAGGACGGCATCGACCCCAAGTCGAAGACCGACACCTACGCCGCGATCAAGGTGGGCATCGACAACCGCCGCTGGGCGGGCGTCCCGTTCTACCTGCGCACCGGCAAGCGCCTGGGCCGCCGCGTCACCGAGATCGCGGTCGTCTTCCAGCGGGCGCCGCACTCCCCCTTCGACACGACGGCCACCGAGGAACTCGGCTCGAACGCGATCGTCATCCGCGTGCAGCCCGACGAGGGCGTCACCGTCCGCTTCGGTTCCAAGGTGCCGGGCACGTCGATGGAGATCCGGGACGTGTCGATGGACTTCGCCTACGGCGAGTCCTTCACCGAGTCCAGCCCGGAGGCGTACGAGCGCCTGATCCTGGACGTCCTCCTGGGCGACGCCAACCTCTTCCCGCGTACCGAGGAGGTCGAGCTGTCCTGGAAGATCCTCGACCCGATCGAGGAGTACTGGGACGCGCACGGCACCCCGGCCCAGTACCCGGCCGGCACCTGGGGGCCCGTCGAGGCGGACGACATGCTGGAACGAGACGGACGGAGCTGGCGCCGGCCATGAAGACAGACCTCACGGACACCACCGCCAGCAAGATCAACAAGGCGCTGGTGCTGGGTCGCCGGGCGATCGGCACCCCGGCCATCGGCATGGTGCTCACCCTGGTCATCGTCACCGACGAGGAGAACGCGTACGACGCGCTGAAGGCCGCGAGCGACGCCGCCCACGAGCACCCCTCGCGCACCCTCGTCGTCATCAAGCGGGTCTCGCGCTCGCCCCGGGACCGCACCCGGTCCCGGCTCGACGCCGAGGTGCGCCTCGGCGTCGACGCGGGCACCGGCGAGACGATCGTGCTGCGGCTGTACGGCGACGTCGTCGACCACGCCCAGTCGGTGGTCCTGCCGCTGCTGCTACCGGACGCGCCGGTCGTGGTCTGGTGGCCGGTGAACGCGCCGCTGGACCCGGCGAAGGACCCGTTGGGCGCCCTCGCGCAGCGCCGGGTCACCGACACCTACGCCTGCGAGGAGCCGATACGGGAGCTGGTGACCCGCGCCGACGCCTACGCGCCGGGCGACACCGACCTGTCGTGGACCCGCATCACGCCCTGGCGCTCGATGCTGGCGGCGGCTCTGGACCAGGTCGACTGCGAGGTGCAGTCGGTCGAGGTGGAGGGCGAGGAGTTCAACCCCAGCTGTGAGCTGCTCGCGATGTGGCTCGCCGACCGGCTGGACGTGCCGGTGCGGCGCACGGTGTCGAGCGGCCCGGGTCTGACCGCGGTCCGCATGGACACCGACTGCGGTCCGGTCGTCCTGGACCGGGCCGACGGCTCGCTGGCGAACCTCTCCATCCAGGGTCAGCCGGCCCGCGCGGTCGCCCTCAAGCGCCGTGAGACGGCCGAGCTGATCGCGGAGGAGCTGCGCCGCCTGGACCCGGACGACACGTACGCCTCGGCGCTGCGGTACGGCGTGGACCGGCTGAACGCGCCGGCCAAAGGAGACCGGGCCGACGAGGGCGCCCTCGCGGTCGCCGCTCCCGTCGGGGCGGTCGCGAAGGCTCCCGCGAAGGACGCGGCGCAGGAGAAGACACCGGTGAGGAAGGCGGCGGCGAAATGAGCGACACCCCGCAGCTGGTCGTGCACCGCGACAAGGAGCTGATGGCCGAGGCCGCGGCGGCCCGCCTGATCACGAAGATCGTGGACGCGCAGGCCTCCCGGGGCAGCGCGTCCGTGGTCCTCACCGGCGGCCGCAACGGCAACGGCCTGCTCGCGGCGCTGGCCGGCTCCCCGGCCCGGGACGCGATCGACTGGGGCCGCCTCGACCTGTGGTGGGGCGACGAGCGGTTCCTGCCGGAGGGCGACCCGGAGCGCAACGTCACCCAGGCGCACCAGGCGCTCCTCGACGCGGTGCCGCTGGACCCGAAGCGGGTGCACGCGATGGCGGCCTCCGACGGCCCGTACGGCTCCGACGTGGAGGCGGCAGCGGCTGCCTACGCCCAGGAACTGGCCACGGCCTCCGTCCCCGAGAACCACGCCGCGGTCCCGTCCTTCGACGTCCTGCTCCTCGGGGTCGGCCCGGACACCCATGTGGCGTCGCTCTTTCCGGAGCACCCGGGGGTCCGGGAGACGGAGCGCACGGTGATCGGCGTCCACGGCTCCCCCAAGCCGCCGCCCATCCGCATCTCCCTGACCCTGCCCGCGATCCGCGCCGCCCGTGAGGTGTGGCTGCTGGCGGCGGGCGAGGACAAGGCGAACGCGGTGGCGATGGCCCTGTCGGGCGCGGGCGAGATCCAGGCCCCGGCAGCGGGCGCCCGGGGCCGCGCCCGCACCCTGTGGCTCCTGGACTCGGCGGCGGCGTCCCAGCTGCCGAGGTCGCTCTATCCACCGGCGTCGGCATAATCCAGCCCGTCCGGCGTTTGAGGACGAGGCCGTCCAGGCCGAAAGCGGGGGTCTGGGGGCGGCAGCCCCCAGGGATGGGAACGGGAAGGGGCGGCGGGGGCGAAAACCCTCGCCGCCCCTTCGGCACGTTCACACCCGCCCGCGCAACTCCCGGTAGGCGGCCACCAGCGCGACCGTGGACGGGTCGAGGCCGGACACGTTCGCGCCCTCGGTCAGCGCGGGCTCGACCCGCTTGGCGAGCACCTTGCCGAGTTCGACGCCCCACTGGTCGAAGGAGTCGATGTTCCAGACCGCGCCCTGCACGAACACCTTGTGCTCGTACAGCGCGACGAGCTGCCCCAGCACCGACGGGGTCAGCTCGCGGGCGAGGATCGTCGTCGTCGGATGGTCGCCGCGGAAGGTCTTGTGCGGGACCAGTTCCTCCGGCACCCCCTCGGCGCGTACCTCGTCCGGGGTCTTGCCGAAGGCGAGGGCCTGGGTCTGCGCGAAGAAGTTGGCCATCAGCAGGTCGTGCTGCGCCTTCAGCTCCTCGCTCAGTTCGCCCACGGGCCGGGCGAAGCCGATGAAGTCCGCCGGGATCAGCTTGGTGCCCTGGTGGATCAGCTGGTAGTAGGCGTGCTGCCCGTTGGTGCCCGGTGTGCCCCACACCACCGGCCCGGTCTGCCACTCCACCGGGTTCCCGTCCCGGTCGACGGACTTGCCGTTGGACTCCATGTCGAGCTGCTGGAGGTACGCGGTGAACTTCGACAGGTAGTGCGAGTACGGCAGCACCGCGTGCGACTGCGCGCCCAGGAAGCTGCCGTACCAGACGCCCAACAGTCCCATCATCAGCGGCACGTTGGACTCGGCGGGGGCGGTCCGGAAGTGCTCGTCGACCAGGTGGAAGCCGTCGAGCATCTCGCGGAAGCGGTCCGGGCCGATGGCGATCATCAGGGAGAGGCCGATGGCCGAGTCGAAGGAGTAGCGGCCGCCGACCCAGTCCCAGAACTCGAACATGTTGGCCGTGTCGATGCCGAAGCCGGAGACCTTCTCGGCGTTCGTCGACAGGGCCACGAAGTGCTTCGCGACCGCCTTCTCGTCACCCCCGAGGCCGTTCAGCAGCCAGGAGCGGGCCGAGGTGGCGTTGGTGATCGTCTCGATGGTGGTGAAGGTCTTGGAGGCGATGATGAACAGCGTCTCGGCCGGGTCCAGGTCCCGGACCGCCTCGTGCAGGTCGGCGCCGTCCACGTTGGACACGAAGCGGAGGTCGAGCGAGCGGTCGGTGAAGGCCCGCAGCGCCTCGTAGGCCATCGCCGGACCGAGGTCGGAGCCGCCGATGCCGATGTTGACGACATTGCGGATGCGCCTGCCGGTGTGGCCGGTCCATTCGCCGGAGCGGACCCGGTCGGCGAAGCCGGCCATCTTGTCGAGCACGGCGTGCACCTTGGGGACGACGTTCTCGCCGTCGACCTCGATCACCGCGTCCCTGGGGGCGCGCAGCGCGGTGTGCAGCACCGCCCGGTCCTCGGTGATGTTGATGCGCTCACCGCGGAACATCGCGTCGCGCAGCCCGGCCACGCCGGTCGCGGCGGCCAGCTCCTGGAGCAGGGCCAGCGTCTCGTCGGTGACGAGGTTCTTCGAGTAGTCGACGTGCAGGTCGCCCACGCGCAGCGTCCAGCCGGCGCCGCGCCCCGGGTCGGCGGCGAACAGCTCGCGCAGCCGCACCTCGCCGAGCTGCTCGCGGTGCTTGACCAGCGCGGCCCATTCGGGCGTCTGGTGGAGCCTGGTACGGCCGTCTGCGTTCATGTCGGACGTCAGCCTTCTTCCTTGGGTGTTCCAGCTGTCCCGGCTGTCCAGCTGTTCCAACCTAAGTGATCAGGAGTGAAGGCGACCGGCGGAGACGGAAACCGGCGGTGTACGGAACTAGATCTCGCCGCGCAGTTTGGCGAGTGCCTCGGCGAGGATCGCCTCGCCGTCCGCGTCGCTGCGGCGTTCGCGCACATACGCGAGGTGGGTCTTGTAGGGCTCGGTGCGCGGCGGGTCCGGAGGATTGTCCCGGTCCTGTCCGGCGGGGAAGCCGCAGCGCGGGCAGTCCCAGGTCTCCGGGACCTGGGCGTCGCTCGCGAAGCTCGGCTGTGTCTCGTGTCCGTTGGAGCACCAGAAGGAGATGCGCAGGCGCGGCGCGGACTCGCCACGCTCGGCCTCGCCCATCGGCCCCGCCCCGACCCGGCTTCCCCGGATCGCGTTGCCACTTGCCACGGTCGTAACTCCCTGCGTGATGGTGCCGCAAAGCGAGTCGGCGTTTCGCTTCGCTGCGAGCGCCTCAGTCTACGTAAGGCCCAACGCGCGTCCAGTATTTGGAGTTACAAGCTCCACTGCACAGACGCAAGCCCCATGATAGGCGGCGCGCCGAGGCGCGTACCGGACATGGGGCTTTACGTGCACAAGTGTGTGACGGGGCGAAGGGACCCGTCAGTTGTTGGCCTTCATGAGCAGGCCGAGCACCATGATGCAGGCGAACCAGGCCAGACCGACCACGACGGTGATCCGGTCGAGGTTGCGCTCGGCGACCGAGGAGCCGCCGACGGAGGACTGCATGCCGCCACCGAACATGTCGGAGAGGCCGCCGCCCTTCCCCTTGTGCATCAGCACCAGCAGCATCAGCAGCAGGCTGAAGACGATCAGGGCGATCGAGAACCCCAAAACCACGGCTGGACCAACTTCCTCGGATTCGGATGAACGACGGGGGCACGGTGGCAGCGGGCCACCATGCCCCCGCAAGGGTACGACGTATCGCCGCTAGCGCATACTCACTGGTCGATCTGCCTCTCGACCGGCCACGGGCTACTGGTCGCGGAAGCGGACGATCTTGACGAACTCGTCCGAGTCCAGCGAGGCGCCGCCGACCAGGGCGCCGTCGATGTCGGGCTTCGCCATGATCTCGGCGACGTTGCCGGACTTGACGGAGCCGCCGTACTGGATGCGGACCTTGTCGGCCAGCTCCTGGGAGTACAGCTCGGCGAGCTTGCCGCGGATCGCCGCGCAGACCTCCTGCGCGTCGTCGGCGCCGCAGACCTTGCCGGTGCCGATGGCCCACACGGGCTCGTAGGCGATCACGACGGTCTCGGCCTGCTCGGCCGGGAGGTCCTTCAGGCCGCCCTCGACCTGGGTGAGGGTGTGCTCGACGTGGCTGCCCGCCTCGCGGACGTCCAGCTCCTCGCCGACGCACAGGATCGGGGTCAGACCGTGCTTGTAGGCGGCCTTGACCTTGGCGTTCACGATCTCGTCGGTCTCGGCGTGGTACTGCCGGCGCTCGGAGTGGCCGACGGCCACGTACGCGCACTTCAGCTTGGCCAGCATCGGGCCCGAGATCTCGCCGGTGTAGGCGCCGCCGTCGTGCGCGGAGATGTCCTGGGCACCGTACTTGATCTTGAGCTTGTCCCCGTCGACCAGGGTCTGCACGGAGCGCAGGTCGGTGAAGGGGGCGAGGACGGCGACCTCGACGGCGTCGTAGTCCTTGTCCGCGAGGGCGAAGGCGAGCTTCTGGACGTGGGCGATGGCCTCCAGGTGGTTGAGGTTCATCTTCCAGTTGCCCGCCATCAGCGGCGTGCGGGTGGTCATCGGGGTCAGTCCTCCAGTGCGGCGAGGCCGGGGAGCGTCTTGCCCTCGAGGTATTCGAGGGAGGCGCCGCCGCCGGTCGAGATGTGGCCGAATGCGTTCTCGTCGAAGCCGAGCGTGCGCACGGCCGCGGCGGAGTCGCCGCCGCCGACCACGGTGAAGCCCGGGGCGTCGACGAGGGCCTGGGCGACCGCTTTGGTGCCCTCGGCGTAGTCGGGGTGCTCGAAGACGCCCATGGGACCGTTCCAGAAGACGGTGCCGGCGTCGGCGAGCTTGGACGCGTACAGATTGCCGGACTCGGGGCCGATGTCCAGGCCCATCCGGTCCGCCGGGACGGCGTCCGCGGCGACGGTGGTGGCGTTGGCCGGAGCCTTGGTCTTCAGGTCCGGGAACTCGGGCCCGACGACGACGTCGACGGGCAGGACCAGCTCGACGCCGTTCTTCTCGGCGCGCTCGATGTACTCCTGGACCGCCGGGATCTGGTCCTCCTGGAGCAGCGAGATGCCGACCTCGTACCCCTTGGCCTTGAGGAAGGTGTACGCCATGCCGCCGCCGATGAGGATCCGGTCGGCCTTGCCGAGCAGTTCGTCGATGACGGCGAGCTTGTCGGAGACCTTGGCGCCGCCGAGGGCGACGACGTAGGGGCGCTTCACGTCGTCGGTGAGCTTCCTGAGCACGCCGACCTCGGTGGCGATGAGGTACCCGGCGTAGTGCGGCAGCCGCTTCGGCAGGTCGAAGACCGACGCGTGCTTGCGGTGCACCGCGCCGAAGCCGTCACCGACGTAGACGTCGGCGAGGCCGGCCAGCTTGTCGGCGAAGGCGGCGCGCTCGGCGTCGTCCTTGCTGGTCTCACCGGCGTTGAAGCGCAGGTTCTCGATGACGGCGACACCGCCGTCGGCGAGGCCGGAGACGGCGGCCTCGGCGGAGGTGCCGACCGTGTCCGAGGCGAAGGCGACGTCGGTGCCGAGCAGTTCACCGAGGCGGGCGGCGGCCGGGGCGAGCGAGAAGGCGGGGTCCGGGGCGCCCTTGGGGCGGCCCAGGTGCGAGGCGACGATCACGCGGGCGCCCGCGTCGGCCAGCGCCTTGACGGTGGGCACTACCGCGCGGATGCGGCCGTCGTCGGTGATGGTGGTGCCGTCCAGCGGGACGTTCAGGTCGGCGCGGACGAAGACGCGCTTGCCCGCGACGCCTTCGGAGAGCAGTTCGTCGATCGTCTTCAAGAGGGCTCCTGGGTTCTCGGATCGCTCGTGATCCTACGAGGGCTGGTGGCGGCGGACGCGACGCAGGGCCCGGGCAGCGCGGCCTTGCGCTGTCCGAGCCCTGCTACCGCATCGAGGTGCCTTGCTGAAGTCGATCAGAGCTGGTTGCCGACGAAGACCGTGAGGTCGACGAGGCGGTTCGAGTAGCCCCACTCGTTGTCGTACCAGCCGAGGATCTTCACCGACTTGCCCTCCTGGACCATGGTCAGGGAGGAGTCGAAGGTGCAGGAGGCCGGGTCGCCGACGATGTCCGAGGAGACGATCGCGTCCTCGGTGTAGAACAGGAAGCCCTTGAGGTCGCCGTCGTCGGCGGCCTTCTTGAACGCGGCGTTGACCTCGTCCTTGGTGACCTCGCGCTGGAGCTCCACGACCAGGTCGGTGGCCGAGCCGGTCGGGACCGGGACGCGCATCGCGATGCCGTCGAGCTTGCCCTTGAGCTGCGGCAGGACCAGCGCGGTGGCCTTGGCGGCACCGGTGGTGGTCGGGATGATGTTCTCCGCGGCGGCACGGGCGCGGCGCAGGTCCTTGTGCGGGAAGTCCAGGATGCGCTGGTCGTTCGTGTACGCGTGGACCGTCGTCATCAGGCCCTTGACGATGCCGAAGTTCTCGTCGAGGACCTTGGCCATCGGCGCCACACAGTTGGTGGTGCAGGAGGCGTTGGAGATGACGTGGTGGTTCGCCGGGTCGTACTTGTCCTGGTTGACGCCCATCACGATGGTGATGTCCTCGTCCTTGGCCGGAGCCGAGATGAGGACCTTCTTCGCGCCACCGGCGATGTGCTTCTCCGCGTCCGCCTTCTTCGTGAAGATGCCGGTCGACTCGATCACGATGTCGACGCCCAGCTCGCCCCACGGGATGTCGGCCGGGTTGCGCTCGGACAGGACCTTGATGGTCTTGCCGTCGACGGTGATGGTGTCCTCGGTGTGCGAGACCTCCGCCTTGAGGCGGCCGAGGATGGTGTCGTACTTCAGCAGGTGGGCGGTGGTCGCGGTGTCACCCAGGTCGTTGACAGCCACGATCTCGATGTCCGCACCCTGCTCCAGCAGCGCGCGGAAGTAGTTACGACCGATGCGGCCAAAGCCGTTGATGCCTACGCGGATCGTCACGAACCGATCTCCTCGTTGGTACGCCGGCCCGATGTGCCGGCGAGCTGTATTTGGGATGTCCCCGACCACCTCCGACCCTACCTCCCTACGGCGTCGGGGGTGACATCGAGACGCCCCATACCCGGCAGGGCGGTCCGTACCCGCCAGTAGGGGTACGGACCGCCCCGGGCGACGGGGACCGATCACCCGATTTCGCTACACCGGGTCAGTCCCCCGTACACCGGGATTCACTCGTCCAGGGCACGCAGCGCCTGCCGGACCAGTGCCGCGCGGGCGGCCGGTTCGGCGAGGTGCTCCAGGCCGAAGCCGAGCAGCACGGTGTCGTCCGTGGTGACCGCGCCGAAGGTCTGGAACAGGGTCCCGGTGCGGGTCCAGTCCTTCAGGACGGCGGGGCTGCCCGCCGGGGGTCCGGAGACCTGCCAGGCGCCCAGCGAGGTCTCGAAGCCCTCGGTCTGCGTCGCCGTGCCGCCGACGACCAGGGAGGCCTCGTCGGCGAGGACGCCGCGGCCGCCGCTGCCAGGGTCGGTGACGTAGGCGATCGACAGCTCCACGGACTTCCCGGCGTAGGCGCTCAGGTCGAACTCGACCTGCTTCCAGCCGCCGGAGGAGCCGGTGAGGCTGTTCCACTGGCCGGTGGTGCCGGTCGCGGTGCAGCCCTCGTCGGACAGCGTCAGGTAGTGCGCCAGCCAGGGGTGCCCGGCCAGGTAGAACCCGGCCGCGCACTCCGCGGGTACGGCGGTGCCGGTGGCGCCGTTCGCCTCGGGCAGCGTGGTCCAGTCGTCGGCGCCGGTGGTGTGCGCCTCGACCAGGGCGTGGTCGTAGCCGCGCTCGGTGTCCCACAGCAGCTGGGTGCGGAGCACGGGGCGCTCGGAGGCGGTGACTTGGGTGAGGTCGACGGTGCGGGTGAGGCGCTTGTAGGCGTCGTCGGTGTGGACGGCGGCGGCCATCCACTCCCCGGCGTACGGCCCGTACGGGTTGACCGTCCCGGCGAACTTCCCGGCGCCCGCGCTCGCGAACTGCGGGTAGGTGCCGGGGTCCAGCTCGTCGGAGGTCACGCTGTACGCGCCGGCGGCGTCCAGCGGGTTGCCGGGGGCGTCGCCGAGGGTGCCGTCGGCCTTGTCGAGCTTGCCGGAGCCGGTGAACCCGGTGGCGTCGGAGGTGGCGGTGCGGGTGTAGGCGCCGAGGTAGTACTGGCTGAAGTCGTCGGAGAGGGTGCCGCCGCCGAGGTCGACGTCGCCGCCCGCCTGCTCCCCGGCCTCGATCAGCTTGCCGCCCTCGTTGAGGAAGGCGCGCAGCTGGAGCTGGGTGGCGTTGCCGGGCACCGCGGCGCCCGTGTAGTGGACGACGGTGCCGAAGTGGCCGAGGACGCCGAGCGCGTCGGGGGCGCCCTGGGTGGCGACGTCCCAGACGGCGGCGCGTTGGCCGTTGGCCTTGAGCGCGTCCACGTAGGTCTGGGTCTGCGTGGCCTTCGCGCCCTCCTCGGCGACGACGAGGACGTCGGCGCGGGGCCGCTCGGCGACCGTGTACGTGAAGTGCGCGCTCTCGGTGCGCTTGCCGTGCCGGTCGTGGGTGCCTCGCGGCTTTTCTCCGGTGAACCAGACCTCGACGCGGTCGCCGGGGTCGGCGCCCCGCACCTTGGCCCGGTACTCGTCGAAGTAGAGGTTGTCCTCGCCGCCGTACGTCTCGCCGCCCCGCCAGGGCCGCAGTGCCGTGTCGTGCGTGCGTCCGCCGTTGACGCGGTACTTCAGCTCCTTGTCGCGCACGGACTTGCGGACGACGACGGAGACCTCCTGGTCGGCGCCGCGCGCGTAGGAGGTGGTGAAGGGGGCGGGGGTGAAGTCGGCGGCGTCCAGGCCGACCGAGGAGGACGGCCGGTCGGGGTGGGCGGCGGTCTCGGCGACGGAGAGCGCGAAGGGGATGTTCTTGGCGAACTCCTGCTGGATCAGCTTCTCGTCGTCGGGGAAGTTGAAGCCGGACTGGCAGTCGCGCGCGTTCCACTGGTCGTCGGGGTCCACGTCGGAGGCCGTCTTGCAGGTCGACATCTCCGGGGTGAACATCGCCATGCCGTTGACGTTGGCCGCGTGCCCGTCGGCCTCGCCGTTGGTGGTGTACAGCTCCGAGGAGACCTGCGGGTGGTAGCCGGGGATCGCCGAGTTGTCGGGGGTGCCGGCCAGCGCCTTGTAGAGGACGTCGTCCGGCGTGTTGGTGGCGACCTGCCAGCCGACTCCGTAGAGGAGGAGTTCGGCGGCGGAGTGGTAGTTGATGCCGTACGTGAAGCCGATGCGCTTCTGGAAGGCGTCCAGCGCCTTGGTCTCGGGCTCGGAGCCGGGGCTCGCGCCGCGGTAGGTCTCGCTGGTGGGGTTGGGCGACGAGCCCTCGTCGTCGTAGCCCCACTTGTAGGCGAAGTTGCGGTTGAGGTCGACGCCGTCGCCGGTGCTGATGGTGCCGTCGCCGTTGACGTCGCGCAGGTTCTTGCGCCAGAGGCGGTTGTCGGTGCTCTCGAAGGTGTAGTCGTAGCCGTCGGGGTTGGCCGACAGGACGAACCACAGCTCGGTGGAGTCGACGATCTCCCTGATCCGCCGGTCCTTCTTGTAGTTGTCCAGGTAGTGGTGCATCAGCCGCCGGGTCATCTCCGGGGTGATCCACTCGCGCGCGTGCTGGTTGGACATGTAGAGGACGGCCGGTTTGGAGCCGTCCTTCGACTTCTTCGCGTGCTTGGTGAGCTTGAGCGCCAGGATGTCCTGGCCGTTGACCGTCTTGCCGATGGAGACGACCTTGGTGAGGCCGGGGTTCTCCTGGGCGGTGCGCAGGATCTCCTCGCGCAGGCCGCCGCTGCCGCTGTACGGGCGGAAGACGCCGTCGGCGGCGCTCTCGACCCGCTTCTCGGCCTGGGTGGACAGGGTGTGCTCGGTGAGGTCGACACCCTGCTTCTGCAGCGTGCCGGCCTGCTTCTCGGTGAGGTACAGCTCGACGGCGGCCGTACCCCGGTCGGGTACCTGCTCGCCGAGTTCGTGACCGTCCTGGCCGGTCGCCAGCAGCAGGGGCACCTGCTCCTTGGTTACGTCGGCGCGGAAGACCTTCACTTCGATCGCGTCCGGGGTCCCCGGGTCCGCGGGCTGTGCCTGGGCGATGGGCGCGAAGCTCGCTCCGCCGATCAGGAGCGCGCCGACAGCGAGGATCGATCTCGCTCTTCGTCTCATGAACCCCCCTAGATGAGGCCTGTCCGACAGGCCTGCGTCCGCCACAGCGGCGAACAGATGCCAGGCTCATGACAGCTCATGATCGAGTCAAGAGTGCGGCAAGGACACGCGAAAGCCGGTACCGGTCACCCAAGTGGGCGCCGGCACCAGCTCGTTGTCCTCGTTCGCGTGTGGCCCGGAGGCACGGGGGCGTCCGGTCAGCCGACGAGGTTGTCGGCCATCTCCTCCTCGCCGAGGTTGGCGTCCGTACCGGCGATGCCCAGGTCCGAGGCCCGCTTGTCGGCCATGGCCAGCAGGCGGCGGATGCGGCCCGCGACCGCGTCCTTGGTCAGCGGCGGGTCGGCGAGGGCGCCCAGCTCCTCCAGGGAGGCCTGCTTGTGCTCCATGCGCAGCCGGCCCGCCGCGGCGAGGTGCTCGGGCACGTCGTCGGCGAGGATCTCCAGCGCCCGCTGCACCCGGGCACCGGCGGCGACGGCCGCGCGGGCGGAGCGGCGCAGGTTGGCGTCGTCGAAGTTGGCGAGCCGGTTGGCGGTGGCCCGGACCTCGCGCCGCAGCCTGCGCTCCTCCCAGGCCAGTACCGAGTCGTGGGCGCCGAGCCGGGTGAGCAGCGCGCCGATCGCGTCGCCGTCGCGGACCACGACCCGGTCCACGCCGCGCACCTCGCGGGCCTTGGCGGGGATCGACAGCCGGCGGGCGGCGCCGACCAGGGCGAGCGCCGCCTCGGGTCCCGGGCAGGTCACCTCCAGGGAGGAGGAGCGGCCGGGCTCGGTGAGCGAGCCGTGCGCCAGGAAGGCCCCGCGCCAGGCGGCCTCGGCGTCGCAGGTGGCCCCCGAGACCACCTGCGGCGGCAGGCCGCGGATCGGGCGGCCCCGGCCGTCCACCAGTCCGGTCTGCCGGGCCAGCTGGTCACCGCCCGCGACCACCCGGACCACGAAACGCGAACCGCGGCGCAGCCCGCCCGGCGCCATCACGATCAGCTCCGAGCTGTGCCCGAAGATCTCCAGGATGTCCCGCTTGAGCCGACGGGCCGCGTTCCCGGTGTCCAGCTCCGCCTCGATCACGATGCGTCCGCTCACCAGGTGGAGGCCGCCGGCGAACCGCAGGACGGCGGAGACCTCCGCCTTTCTGCAGCAGGTCCGGGTGACGGGGAGCTGGGAGATCTCGCTCTTCACCGCTGCCGTCATCGCCATGGGCCGATCCTTCCATGCATCCGAAAAATACGGTCGTACGCGGCGGCCAGCAGCTCCGGGTCGTGCCTCGGGGTCCCGTCGGTCCGGGCGACCGGAGCCAGCTCGACCGCGGCACCGAACCGTTTCGCGGCGTCGGTGAGCGAGTCACGGTCGGGCACGGCGGCCTCGTCGGCCAGCACCACGTCCAGGGCGAGTTTAGGGGCGTGTCGTCCCAAAACCTCCAAATGACGCTGCGGGGAGAAGCCCTCAGTTTCTCCGGGCTGGGGGGCGAGGTTCAGCGAGAGCACTCGGCGCGCCTTCGTCTCGACCAGCGCGTCCAGCAGATCCGGCACGAGCAGGTGCGGGATGACCGAGGAGAACCAGGAGCCGGGGCCCAGCACCACCCAGTCGGCGTCCAGGACGGCGTCGACCGCCTCGGGGACGGCGGGCGGGTCGCTGGGCACCAGGTGCACGGACTGCACCTCGCCGGGCGTGAGCGCCACGGTCGCCTGCCCCCGTACGGTGTCCACCTCGTCGGGCCGCTCCGGGGCGTGGCCCCTGACCAGGGCCTGGAGCTCCAGCGGGACGGCGGACATGGGCAGTACCCGCCCGTGCGCGCCGAGCAGCTTGCCCACCAGGTCCAGCGCCTGGACGTGGTCGCCGAGCTGCTCCCACAGGGCGACGATCAGCAGATTGCCGACCGCGTGTTCGTGCAGGTCGCCCTGGGACTGGAAGCGGTGCTGGATGACGCGGGCCCAGGTCTGGCCCCAGTCGTCGTCGCCGCACAGCGCTGCCAGCGCCTTGCGCAGGTCACCGGGCGGCAGGACGCCCAGCTCGTCGCGCAGGCGCCCGCTGGAGCCGCCGTCGTCGGCGACGGTGACGACGGCGGTGAGGTCGCCGGTGATCCGGCGCAGCGCGGCGAGCGAGGCGGACAGACCCATGCCGCCGCCGAGGGCGACGACCTTGGGCTGCGCGCCCCGGCGGCGCGGCTTGCCGCCGCGCGCCTGTTCGGGCCGGGCGGCGCGGGCGTCGGCGGGTCTGCCGCCGCGCCCCTCGGGCACCACCCGGCGCAGCCTGCTCAGCCGCGGAGTACGTCCTGTCATTCCCCTGTCATTCCCGTCCCATGTCCCGGTGGACGACCACCGTCTCCACGCCCTCGGCGGCGAGCCGGGCGGCGAGCTTCTCCGACATGGCCACGGACCGGTGCTTGCCGCCCGTGCAGCCGACGGCGACGGTCACATAGCGCTTGCCCTCCCGACGGTAGCCCGCGGCGATCAGCTGGAGCAGCTCGGCATAGCGGTCGAGGAACTCCTTGGCCCCGGGCTGGTTGAGGACGTAGCTCGACACCTCCTCGTTGAGGCCGGTGAAGGGGCGCAGCTCCGGGACCCAGTGCGGGTTGGGCAGGAAGCGCATGTCGACGACGAGGTCGGCGTCGACCGGGAGGCCGTACTTGAAGCCGAAGGACATCACCGTGGCCCGCAGCTCGGGCTCCTCCTCGCCGGCGAACTGGGCGTCCATCTTGGCGCGCAGCTCGTGCACGTTGAGGCTGGAGGTGTCGATCACCAGGTCGGCGTCGCCGCGCAGCTCGCGCAGGAGCGCGCGCTCGGCGGCGATGCCGTCGACGATGCGGCCGTCGCCCTGGAGGGGGTGCGGGCGGCGCACCGACTCGAAGCGGCGCACCAGGGCGTCGTCGGAGGACTCGAGGAAGACGATCCGGCGGGTGACGCCGCGGGCGTCGAGGTCCGCGAGGGACTCGCGCAGATTGTCGAAGAAGCGCCGGCCGCGGACGTCGACGACCACCGCGATGCGGGCCACGTTGCCCTGGGAGCGGGCGCCGAGCTCGACCATGGTGGGGATCAGTGCGGGCGGCAGGTTGTCGACGACGAACCAGCCCAGGTCCTCCAGACACTTGGCGGCCGTCGAGCGGCCGGCCCCGGACATGCCGGAGATGATCACCAGCTCGGGGATGGCCGCCTCGTGCGCCCCGGCCGTTTCCTTGCCCGTACTCACCTGTGCTCCGTCGTCGCGGGTCTGTTCCCGTTCGGCTGTGCCCTGGGCCTTTTCCCGTCCCGTCGCGGGCTGCGCCTGTTCTCGCCCGGCTGCGGGCCGTGCCTGTTCTCGTTCCGCTGCGGGCCGTGCTTCGTGCTCGGTCATCTCTCCTGCCCCCGTCGTTCGTCCGGGGTGCCCGCGGACACGGGCTCCCCCGGGGCATCCGCCGTCGTCTCGGGTGCCCCGTCGTCGTCATCCATGATCTCTCCGGTCGCCGTGTTCACGGCGGGCGCGGCCGGGGTGGCCCCGGCGAGGGCCACGGCGACGGTCTCGGCCGTCTTGCGGCCTATGCCAGGCACCTCGCAGATCTGGTCGATGGTCGCCGACCGCAGCTTCTTCACCGAACCGAAGTGTTTGATCAGCGCCTGTTTCCGGGTCTCCCCCAGGCCGGGCACGTCGTCCAGCGGACTGGAGCGGAAGCGCTTGGCGCGCTTGGCGCGCTGGTAGGTGATCGCGAAGCGGTGGGCCTCGTCGCGGACCCGCTGCAGCAGGTAGAGGCCCTCGCTGGTACGGGGCAGGACGACCGGGTCGTCCTCGCGGGGCAGCCAGACCTCCTCCAGGCGCTTGGCGAGACCGCACACGGCGATGTCGTCGATGCCCAGCTCGTCCAGCGCCCGCTGGGCGGCCGCGACCTGCGGCTGGCCTCCGTCGACGACGATGAGCTGCGGCGGGTAGGCGAAGCGCTTGGGCCGGCCGTCGTCGTCCTTGAGCGCGGGGCCGTCCGTGAGCTGCTGCCCGTCCGTGAGCCCCCGCCCGTCCGCGCGTGCCGCGCCGTCGTCCGGGGCGGCGTCGCCGTTCGGGTGCCGGGCGTCGCCGGACAGTCCCTCGCCGTCCGCCCACTCGCCGGTCTTCTCCTTCTCGGCGAGATAGCGGCGGAAGCGGCGGGTGATGACCTCGTGCATGGAACGGACGTCGTCCTGTCCCTCGAAGCCCTTGATCTGGAACCGCCGGTATTCGCTCTTCCGGGCCAGTCCGTCCTCGAAGACGACCATGGAGGCCACGACGTCGTCCCCCTGGAGGTGCGAGATGTCGTAGCACTCGATCCTGAGCGGTGCGCTGTCCAGGTCGAGGGCCTCGGCGATCTCCTCCAGCGCGCGCGAGCGCGTCGTCAGGTCGGAGGCGCGCTTGGTCTTGTGCAGGACGAGGGCCTGCTGGGCATTGCGCTGGACGGTCTCCATCAGCGCCTTCTTGTCGCCGCGCTGCGGGATGCGCAGCGACACCCCAGACCCGCGGCGCTCGGTCAGCCACTGCTGGACGGGCTCGACCGGGTCGGGCAGGGCGGGGACCAGGACCTCCTTGGGGACGGCGTCCCCGCTCTCCTCGCCGTACAGCTGCTGGAGGGCGTGCTCGACGAGGGCGCCGGTGGTGATCTCCTCCACCTTGTCGGTGACCCAGCCGCGCTGACCGCGCACGCGTCCGCCGCGCACGTGGAAGATCTGGACGGCCGCTTCCAGCTCGTCCTCGGCGACCGCGATCAGGTCGGCGTCGGTGGCGTCGGCGAGGACGACCGCGCTCTTCTCCATGGCCTTCTTGAGGGCTCCGATGTCGTCCCGCAGGCGCGCCGCCCGCTCGTACTCCATCTCCTCGGCCGCCTCGGCCATCTGCCGCTCCAGGCGGCGCAGGTAGGTGCCGGTGCGACCGGCCATGAAGTCGCAGAACTCGTCGGCCAGGTCCCGGTGGTCGTCGGGGGTGATGCGGCCGACGCAGGGCGCCGAGCACTTGCCGATGTAGCCGAGCAGACAGGGGCGGCCGGTGCGGGCGGCGTTCTTGAAGACGCCCGCGGAGCAGGTGCGCACCGGGAAGACGCGCAGCAGGAGGTCGACCGTGTCGCGGATCGCCCAGGCGTGCCCGTACGGCCCGAAGTAGCGCACGCCCTTCTTCTTCTGGCCGCGCATCACCTGGACGCGCGGGAACTCCTCGTTCATCGTCACCGCGAGGTACGGGTAGCTCTTGTCGTCGCGGTACTTGACGTTGAACCGGGGGTCGTACTCCTTGATCCAGGAGTACTCCAGCTGGAGCGCCTCGACCTCGGTGGACACCACCGTCCATTCCACGGACGCGGCCGTGGTGACCATGGTGCGGGTGCGCGGGTGCAGGTGCGCCAGGTCCTGGAAGTAGTTCGCCAGGCGCTGGCGCAGGCTCTTCGCCTTTCCGACGTAGATCACCCGGCGGTGCTCGTCACGGAACCTGTACACCCCCGGGGAGTCCGGGATCTCTCCCGGCCTGGGGCGGTAGCTGGAGGGGTCGGCCATGACTCACACCCTACTGGCGCGGGCCGACACTCCGGCGGGCCTGTGGACGACGGGCCGGGCCCTCGTGGACGACGGGCCGGGCCCCTGTGGACAGCCGGCGGGAGAGGCCGGGGAAGACGGTGCGGGGCCGGTCGGTCACGGTGAGTGGCCCCTTGGACCGCGGGCCCGTGCGTTCTCGGCCAGGAGCGGGTGGCGGTCGGGCGCCAGGTGTTGTCGGGACTAGGTCAACACGCTTCAATGCGGGGGGACTCGGGGCCCTGAAGCGCGGCGTACGGATGTGAAGACCTCTGCGCCGCGACGGGGGGCGGGCGGCCCCGGGCGATCCGTGTCGACGGCCTGACCAGCCGCCGTGAACTTCACAGAAGGGCCCCTGCATGCCGCACGCCACACAGCACGCGGACGTCGCCACCGCGCAACTCGACTCGGCCCTGCGCGGTGGTCCCTTCCACGTCGCGTTGCGGGCGGCGATCGCCGCCCGCGGACTGCCGCTGCAGCGCGTGCAGCACCATCTGTCGCGCCACGGGGTGAAGGTGGGCGTCACGAGTCTGAGCTACTGGCAGCAGGGTGCCCGCCGTCCGCAGCGTCCGGAGTCCCTGCGGGCGGTGCGGGCCCTGGAAGAGATACTCCAGCTGCCCGAGGAGTCGCTGATACGCCTGCTCGCCGAGGCCGACGCGGAGCCCGCGGAGCGACGGCCCGCGGGCCGCTCCTACCGTGCCCACCTGGCGGCGTCGGGCGTCCTGGACCAGCTGCTGACCGAACTGGAACACCCGTCGCCGGACGGCGGGGTGCACACCCTGGGGCACCACGAACGGATCCGGATCGGCCCCCGCCGTGAGCTGGCGGGACGCGAGTCGCACCTCATCGTCCGCGCCCACCGCGACGGCGTGGACCGCTTCGTCGCGGTCCACTACGGCGATCCGGGATGCGTTCCCGCGCGGATGACCGTCCACGCGCTGGAGAACTGCCGCACCGGCCGTGTCCGCACCCACCAGGAGACCGGTGTGCTCGTCACCGAGCTGCTCTTCGACACGCGGCTGGGGGCGGGCGACACCCATCTCTTCCGCTACGGCGTCGAGGACGCCACGGCCGGTGTGTCGCGCGAGTACGTCCGCGGGTTCGATACGGCGGGCGGGCAGTACGCGCTCCAGGTGCGGTTCGACGCCGCGGCACTTCCGGTGCGCTGCCACCGCTTCACGCAGCACTCTCCGGCGGCCCCGCGCGGCGGCCGGCAGGAGCTGGTGCTCAGCGGGCAGCACCACTCGGTGCACCTCGTGGAGCCGCGGGTCAGGTCGGGGATGCTGGGGATCGGCTGGGACTGGGAGTAGCGGCCCGCCGGCCGGTCAGGTCCCCGGGCTCGCGACGATCCTGCCCTGCTTCACCTCGACGGGCAGTTCGACGAGCGGCACGGTCGCCGGGGCGTGCAGCACCTCGCCGGTACGGGCGTCGAACTCGCTGCCGTGGCAGTCGCAGACGAGCTTGGTCCCCGCCAGCTTCTTGATCGGGCACCCCGCGTGCGTGCACACCGTGCTGAACGCCTTCAGGGAGCCGTCCGCGGCCCGGCTGACCACCACGTTCCCGTCCGGGAAGAGCTTCGTCGCGCCCTTGGCGACGTCTGTGTCCGCGCCGAGGTCCACGGGCGCGGTCGGCCTGGCCGGCGCGGCACCGTCGTCGCCCGGGGAGCAGGCGGCCAGGCCGAGCCCGGCGACGGGCGCGGCGGCCGCCGAACGCAGGACGGTACGGCGGCTCGGGGCGGGACGGCCGGGCATGGGATCTCCACTGGTCGGGGCGGGCAGGGCCGGGGGTGTGCGGGTGCAGGGCGACGATATCCGGCGGCCCGGGCAGCTCCGAGGGCCGGGTGGCCCGGGGCGGGGGTATCCGGCGAGGCCTTCGCCCCCGGGCCGAAGGTCTCCGCCCAGACCTTCGCCGAGGCCTTCGCCGAAGGCCGCGTAAACGCTTGCGCAAGCGTTTACGCGACCCGGCGGCATGGGGTACGGTCCGGCCACAGCGCGACCGCAAGCGAAGGGGGTACGCCGGTGGCGACCATGGCCGATGTGGCGCGGAGTGCCGGGGTCTCGGTGGCGACCGTCTCGCACGTGCTCAACGACACCCGTCCGGTGCTGCCGCACACCCGCCGGGCGGTGCTGGACGCCGTCGAGGAACTGGGCTACACCCCGAACACCCTCGCCCGCTCCCTGGTGACCTCCCGTACCCGCTCCATCGGGCTCGCGGTGTCGGCCATCAGCAACCCGTACTTCACGGAGATCCTCCAGGGCGTCGAGGCCAGTGCCCTGGAACACGGTTACAGCCTGCTCATCGCCGATCCGCACGACGACCCCGCGCACGAACGCACAGTCGTCCAGCTGCTGCACGAGCGACGCGTGGACGGCATGATCGTCGCGCCGTCCGCCGAGCCCCGGGAACTCGTCGCCTACCTCACCCGCCACCGGGTGCCGGCCGTGTTCCTCGACCGGATCGTGGACGTGCCGGAGGGCGAGGACGCCCCGCGCTTCGACCAGGTCGGCGCCGAGGGCGCCGAGCCGACGACCGGCCTGATGGACCATCTCGCCGGGCTGGGCCACCGCCGGATCGGGCTGGTCGCGGGCCGGCCGGGGCTCAGCACGACCCGCGAGCGGATCACCGGGTACCGGCATGGCCTCGCCGCCGCCGGGCTGCCCTTCGACGAGCGGCTGCTGGTCCACGGCGACTCCGAGGCCGCGGGCGGCGAACGGGCCACGGCGGACCTGCTGTCCCTGGCGGTGCCGCCCACCGCGCTGGTCACCGCCAACAACGCGATGACCATCGGCGCCCTGCGCGCCCTGCGGGGCCGGGGCCTGTCGGTACCCGGTGACCTCGCCCTGTGCTGCTTCGACGACTTCGCCTGGGCGGACCTCTTCTCCCCCCGGCTCACCGCCGTCGCCCAGCCCAGCAGGGACATCGGGGCGCAGGCCGTCCGCCTGCTCCTCGACCGCCTCGCCGCGCCGGACCGGCCCGCGCGGACCCTGCGACTGCCCTGCACGTTCGTCCACCGCGGCTCGTGCGGCTGCGCCGAGCGGCCCGGACCGCTCTCGGAGAAGTCCGGGCACGTCTGCGGACCGTCCGGGGAAGCCCACGCCAAGGCCCACGAAAGGACCCTCCCGTGATCGTCGTCGCCGGTGAGGCACTGATCGACCTGGTACCGCAGGGCACGGGCGCCCTCGCCGCGCTGCGGCCCGCGCTCGGCGGCGGTCCGTACAACACGGCCGTCGCGCTGGGCCGCCTCGGCTCCCCCGCCGCGTTCTGCTCCCGGGTGTCGTACGACGGCTTCGGCGAGGCGCTGCTCGACCGGCTACGGGAGACCGGTGTCGACGCCTCCCCGGTGCAGCGCGGGGCCGAGCCGACGACCCTCGCCGTGGCGTCGCTCGACGCGGACGGCTCGGCCGCGTACTCCTTCTACGTGGACGGAACGGCCGACCGGATGTTCGCGCTGCCCGCCGCGCTGCCGTCCGGCACCCGGGCCGTCTCCTTCGGGACCTGTTCGCTGGTGCTGGAGCCGGGCGCGAGCGCGTACGAGGAACTGTTGCGCGAGACGGCCGCGCGGGGTGTGTTCACCGCGCTGGACCCGAACATCCGGGCCGGGCTGATCCCGGACCCGGACGCCTACCGGGCGCGGTTCAAGAGCTGGCTGCCGTCGGTGTCCCTGCTGAAACTGTCCGCCGAGGACGCCGAGTGGCTCGGCGGCACGCCCCGGGAGTGGCTCGCGGCGGGACCGGCCGCGGTGGTGGTGACCCGGGGCGGCGCCGGTCTGACGGCCTTCACCCGGGACGGGGGCGAGTACACCGTGCCGGGTGAGCGCGTCGAGGTGGTGGACACGATCGGCGCGGGCGACACGGTGAACGCGGCGCTCCTGCACGGCCTCGCGGCGCGGGACGCTCTCGGCGACGCGGACCTGGCCGCCCTGGGTCCGGACGGCTGGGCCGGGCTGCTGGGCTTCGCCGCCCGCGCCGCCGCGGTCACCTGTTCGCGTGCGGGCGCGGAACCGCCGTACGCCCACGAGGTCGCCGTCTGACGGAAACCGGCCGCTGTCAGACCGCCGGGCGGACGGCCCGCAGGGCGCCGGGGCGGCGGCCGTTCAGCCGGTCGAGGGCGGCTGCCGTGGCGTCGTCCGCAGGCAGGAGCACGACGATCCGCCGGCCGTCCTCGGGCAGCGAGAGCGTCTCGTGCAGCAGCCGCAACGGTCCGGCCTCGGGGTGTTCCATGAGCTGGGCTCCGGCCCGCCGGGCCGCCGCGCCGAGGTCGGAGAACCGGTCGCTGAAGGCCGCCCCCGCCGTCAGCGTCAGCTCCTCGGCCAGGTCGCTCACGTACGGGTCCCGCAGCGGAGCCTCCTGCCGGAGCTGGGCGACCAGGTCGTCGGCCACCCGGTCCCAGTCGGGGTACGCGTCGCGCGCACGCGCGTCGGTGAACAGATACCGCAGCAGGTTGGGCCGCTCGGTGTCCAGCAGTCCGATCGGTCCCGCCAGCCGGGCGTAACCGTCGGTGTGGGCGAGGACGTCACCGACCCAGTCGAGCACCAGGGCGGGAGCGGGCTCCATCCGGTCCAGCACGGCCCGCACCGTGGGGCGCACGCCGCTGGTCCGCGACGGGGCCTCGGCGCACAGCAGCGGATCGCCGCCCTCGACCTCCTTGGTCAGGCGGCGCAGCAGCATCCGCTCCCGCAGGGACAGCTTCAGCGCGTCGGCGAGGGCGCCGAGCACCTGGACGGACGGGTTGCGGTCGCGCCCCTGTTCCAGCCGGGTGAGGTACTCGACGCTGACGCCGGCGAGCGTGGCCAGTTCGGCGCGGCGCAGACCCGGGGTACGGCGGCGGGTGCCGGCGGGGAGTCCCACCTCTGCCGGGGTGACGGACTCCCGCATCCGGCGCAGGAACGTGCCCAGCTCGTTGTCACTCACGTCTTCGAACGTACCAACGCGCGCGGACGAAAGGGTGGCCCTGCCACTACCACGCTCGGGCCGGTCTCCCACCGCGGGCGCTCCGCCCGCAGGGTGGACGGCATGACGAACGACATCCGTACCCCTTCCGCCGCCCTGCCCATCGCGCCCGGTGCGTGGGTGCTCGACCCGTTCCACTCCTCCGTGAACTTCACCATCCGCCACCTCGGCATCGCCAAGGTCCGGGGCCGTTTCACGGGGTTCGACACCGAGCTGCACGTCGGTCGGACCGCCGAGGAGATCCGGGTGTCCGCGACGGTCGACCTGGCCTCCATCGACACCGGGAACGCCGATCGCGACGCGCACGTACGCGCCTCCGACCTGCTCGACGTGGCGAAGCGGCCGACGATGGCCTTCCGCTCGACCCGGGTGTCGGGGGCGGGCGAGGACTGGACCATGGAGGGCGAGCTGACGATCGGCGACGTGACGCGTCCGGTGACGCTGGCCGTGGAGTTCGGCGGGCTGGTGGACGTCCCGATGGAGGGCGCCGGCCGGCACGCCGGGTTCGAGGCCACGGGTGAGATCCGGCGCGGCGAGTACGGCCTGGACTTCGCGCCGGGGCTGCTCGGAGAGGTCGTGAAGATCCAGCTCGACATGCAGTTCGTGGAGCCCGCCGGCGCCTGAGTGTCCGGCCGCGCGGACGGCGCAGGGCCCCACGGGACGATCCCGTGGGGCCCTGCGCCGTCGGACTCAGGCCTTGCTCGTCCGCGTGGTCTTCTTCGCGGCGGGCTTGGCGGCCTTCTTGGCCACTGTCTTGGCCGCTGTCTTGGCCGTCTTGGTGGCCGTCGCCTTCTTGGCCGCCGTGCTCGTGACCGTCTTCGTGGCGGTCTTCTTGGCGGTGGCCTTGGTCGCCACCGTCTTCGCGGCCTTGCGCGGCCTGGTCACGGGGGCGGCGTCGCTGACCCGGTCGGCGCCCAGGACGTCCCGCAGGAACTTGCCGGTGTGGCTGGCGGGGACGCCCGCGACCTGCTCGGGGGTGCCCTCGGCGACCACCAGGCCGCCACCGGCGCCGCCCTCGGGGCCCATGTCGACGACCCAGTCGGCGGTCTTGATCACGTCGAGGTTGTGCTCGATGACGATGACCGTGTTGCCCTTGTCGACCAGGCCGCCGAGGACGGTCAGCAGCTTGCTGATGTCCTCGAAGTGCAGACCGGTGGTCGGCTCGTCCAGCACGTAGACCGTGCGCCCGGTGGAGCGGCGCTGCAGCTCGCTGGCGAGCTTGACGCGCTGCGCCTCGCCGCCGGACAGGGTGGTCGCGGACTGGCCGAGCCGGACGTAGCCGAGGCCGACGTCCTTGAGGGTCTTCATGTGCCGGGAGATGGCGGGGACCGCCTCGAAGAAGTCGGTCGCCTCCTCGATCGGCATGTTCAGCACGTCGGCGATGGACTTGCCCTTGTAGTGGACCTCCAGGGTCTCCCGGTTGTACCGGGCACCGTGGCAGACCTCGCACGGGACGTAGACGTCCGGGAGGAAGTTCATCTCAATCTTGATGGTGCCGTCGCCCGCGCAGTTCTCGCAGCGGCCGCCCTTGACGTTGAAGGAGAACCGGCCGGGCAGGTAGCCCCGGACCTTCGCCTCCGTCGTCTCGGCGAACAGCTTGCGGACGTGGTCGAAGACGCCGGTGTACGTCGCCGGGTTCGATCGCGGGGTGCGGCCGATGGGCGACTGGTCGACGTGGACGACCTTGTCGACGAGGTCGTCGCCGTCCACGCGCGTGTGCCTGCCCGGGACATTGCGCGCGCCGTTCAGCTCGCGGGCCAGGTGGGTGTACAGGATGTCGTTGACCAGGGTCGACTTGCCCGAGCCGGAGACGCCCGTGACGGCCGTGAAGACGCCCAGCGGGAAGGACACGTCGATGTCCTGGAGGTTGTTCTCCCGGGCGCCGTGCACGGTGAGCTGCCGGGAGGGGTCCTGCGGGCGCCTGATGTCGGGCAGCGGGATGGCCTTGCGCCCGGACAGGTACAGGCCGGTCTGCGACTCGGCGTTGTCGAGCAGCTCCTTGACGGATCCGCTGTGCACCACCTTGCCGCCGTGCTCGCCCGCGCCGGGGCCGATGTCGACGATCCAGTCGGCGACCTTGATGGTGTCCTCGTCGTGCTCGACGACGATCAGGGTGTTGCCCATGTCCCGGAGCCGGACGAGGGTCTCGATCAGCCGGTGGTTGTCGCGCTGGTGCAGGCCGATGGACGGCTCGTCGAGGACGTACAGCACGCCGACGAGTCCGGAACCGATCTGGGTGGCCAGCCGGATGCGCTGGGCCTCGCCGCCGGAGAGGGTGCCCGCCGCGCGGTTCAGCGAGAGGTAGTCCAGGCCTACGTCGACCAGGAAGCGCAGCCGCTCGTTGACCTCCTTCAGCACGCGCTCGGCGATCTTCTTGTCCCGGGCGTTCAGGGTCAGCTCGCCCAGGAAGTCCGCGCAGTCGCTGATGGACATCGCCGAGACCTCGGCGATCGACTTGCCCATGACGGTGACCGCGAGGACGAGGGGCTTGAGGCGGGTGCCCTCACAGGTGGGGCAGGGCACCTCGCGCATGTAGCCCTCGAAGCGCTCGCGGCTGGCGTCGCTCTCCGCCTCGCTGTGCCGGCGCTTGACGAAGGGGATCGCGCCCTCGAAGGCCGTGGTGTACCGGCGCTCGCGGCCGTACCGGTTGCGGTAGCGGACCTCGACCTGGGTCTTGTGGCCGTACAGCAGGGCCTTGCGGGCGCGCAGCGGCAGGCCCGCGAAGGGGATGTCCGTACGGAAGCCGAGCGCGTCCGCGAGGGCGCCGATCAGGCGGCCGAAGTAGTCCTTGGTGTGCCCGTGCGACCAGGGGTGGATGGCGCCCTCGTCGAGGGACTTGTCCTCGTCGGGGACGATCAGCTCCGGGTCGACCTCCATGCGGGTGCCGATGCCGGAGCAGTCGGGGCAGGCGCCGAAGGGCGAGTTGAAGGAGAAGGAGCGGGGCTCCAGCTCCTCGAAGGACAGGTCGTCGTAGGGGCAGTACAGGTGCTCCGAGTACATGCGCTCGCGCTCGGGGTCGTCCTCGGGGAGGTCGACGAAGTCGAGCACGACCATGCCGCCGGACAGGCCGAGCGCGGTCTCCACGGAGTCGGTCAGGCGCCGCTTGGCGGAGTCCTTCACCGTGAGGCGGTCGACGACCACCTCGATGGTGTGCTTCTCCTGCTTCTTCAGCGTGGGCGGATTGGACAGCTGGACGGTCTCGCCGTCCACCCGCGCGCGGGAGTAGCCCTTGGTCTGGAGGTCGGCGAAGAGGTCGACGAACTCGCCCTTGCGCTCGCGCACCAGCGGCGACAGCACCTGGAAGCGGCTGCCCTCCGGCAGCTCCAGGACCTTGTCGACGATGGCCTGCGGCGACTGGCGCGAGATGGGCCGGTGGCACTCGGGGCAGTGCGGCTTGCCGATGCGGGCGAAGAGCAGGCGCAGGTAGTCGTAGACCTCGGTGATGGTGCCGACCGTGGAGCGCGGGTTGCGCGAGGTCGACTTCTGGTCGATGGAGACCGCCGGGGAGAGGCCCTCGATGAAGTCGACGTCCGGCTTGTCCATCTGGCCGAGGAACTGCCGGGCGTAGGAGGAGAGCGACTCCACGTAGCGCCGCTGGCCCTCGGCGAAGATGGTGTCGAAGGCCAGGGAGGACTTGCCCGACCCGGACAGGCCCGTGAAGACGATGAGCGAGTCACGAGGCAGGTCGAGCGAGACGTTCTTCAGGTTGTGCTCGCGCGCGCCACGGACGATGAGACGGTCGGCCACGCCGGTCCGCACCTTTCTTGAGAGAAGTGACAGGGGCGGGGCCCCCGTCTTTCTCAGACTAGGGGGAGCCACTGACAACGCCGGTCGGATTCACCGGTTGTCAACAAACCCCGACTTCCCAGCATGCCCGACGCCGCAGTCGAGCTTATAGCACGTGCATTCGATTTACGGGGGTCGGCCACAACCTTCACCCGAAGGTGTGGTGCGGTCTAGGGTCAGCAGCATGATTGATCACGCTCATGACCTGGCGTCTGTACGTGACGCTACCGAGCGGCTGCTGACCGCGGTCGGGAAACTGGACAACGCGTCCGTGACGGAGTCGTCACGGCTGCCCGGCTGGAGCCGCGGTCACGTCCTCGCCCACCTCGCCCGCAACGCCGACGCCCTCGTGAACGTCCTCGAAGGACGCCCCATGTACGTCTCCGGCGAGGCCCGGGACGCCGACATCGAGCGGGACGCCCCGCGCCTCCTCGGCGCCCAGCTCGCGGACGTGCGCGAGAGCGCCGCCCGGTTCCAGGACGCCGGTGCCGCCCCCGCGGACTGGTCGCGCACGGTGGAGCTGCGCAACGGGGTCACGGACTCGGCCTCCCGGGTGCCGTTCCGGCGGTGGGCCGAGGTGGAGCTGCACCACGTGGACCTGGGCATCGGCTACGAGCTGGAGGACCTTCCGGCGGAGTTCACCGAGCGGGAGACCGACTTCCTCGCCGCCCGGTTCACCGGTCACCCCGAGGTGCCGCCGACCCGGCTCACCGACGGCACGCGCGCGTGGACCACGGGACGGGAGGCGGACGCCGCCGAGGTGACCGTCACCGGCCCCCCGGCCGATCTGCTCGGCTGGCTCGCCGGCCGCCGTGCGGGCTCCGCGCTCACGGTGGAGGGCGGCACCCTGCCGGCGCTGCCTCCGCTGTAGGTCCCGGTGGTCGGGCGGGAGGCAGCCTGCGGGCCGCCTCCCGGCGCTAGGCTGGCCGTCATGACGTACAGCGGAGAGGTGACGGTCGGCGGACCCGCCGACGTGCACGAGCTCAAGGACCTGATGATCACCAAGGTCGCGGTCGGCCCGATGAACAACAACGCCTATCTGCTGCGCTGCCGGGCCACCGACGAGCAACTGCTGATCGACGCCGCCAACGACGCGCACACCCTGCTCGGCACGATCGGTGACGACGGCATCGGGTCGGTCGTCACCACCCACCGCCACGGCGACCACTGGCAGGCACTCGCCCAGGTCGTCGCGGCCACCGGCGCCCGCACCCACGCGGGCCGGCACGACGCCGAGGGCATCCCGGTGCCGACCGACGTCCTGGTCGACGACGGCGACACGATCCGGGTGGGGCAGGTGGAGCTCACCGCACGCCACCTCGTCGGCCACACACCGGGCTCCATCGTCCTGGTCTACGACGACCCGCACGGGCATCCCCACGTGTTCACCGGGGACTGCCTGTTCCCGGGCGGCGTGGGGAACACCTTCAAGGACCCGGAGGCCTTCGCCAGCCTCATTCACGACGTGGAGACCAAGGTCTTCGACCCGCTCCCGGACGAGGCGTGGGTCTATCCCGGACACGGCAACGACACGACGCTCGGCGCGGAGCGGCCGCACCTGCCGGAGTGGCGGGCGCGGGGCTGGTGACCGGCGGGCGGGTCAGGTGCGCGCCCGCGCCCTCCCGCCCGACGTACGCGCCCCGTGTGAAGCGTTCGCACACACCCGCGGGACGCACCCGCTCCCCGGGCAGCGGTGCGGCGCGGTCGACTGGTGGCAGCCCCGCACAGGAACGACGGCTCCTGGGCGGCACGGGCCGCCGGCCCCGATCCCCGCCCTCGGCCGGCGGCCCCGGCGCCTCAGGCCCTGGCCGAGCCCGCCCCGGCCAGGGCCGCGATCCGCTCCACACCGAAGACGTACCCCTGCACACCGCACCCCGCGACGACACCGTCGGCGCGCTGCGAGACGTAGGAGTGGTGCCGGAACGGCTCACGCTGGTGGATGTTGGAGATGTGGACCTCCACCACCGGCAGCCCGTCGCAGGTGTTGAGCGCATCCAGGATGGCGACGGACGTGTGCGAGTACGCGGCGGGGTTGATCACGATCCCGCAGTGGTTCAACCGGGCCTCGTGGATCCAGTCGACCAGTTCGCCCTCGTGGTTGGACTGCCGGAAGTCCACCGTGCCGCCGTGCGCGGCCGCCGCCTTCACGCACAGTGCCTCGACGTCGGCGAGGGTGTCGGAGCCGTAGATCTCCGGCTGGCGCTGGCCCAGCAGGTTCAGGTTGGGGCCGTTGAGGATCATGATCGGGGCGTTGGCCAGGCTGCGGGGCACGGTTCCTCCGGTCCGTGGGGGTGCGGCGGTCCCTGCGCGACCGCTGCTCGGCCCCCGGTCTATCACGGTGCGCCGGTGCCCCGTTCGGCCTACGGGTTGACGGCCAGTTCCAGGTACGCCGCGAACAGCACCAGGTGGACGCCTCCCTGCAGGGGCGTGGCCCGGCCCGGCACGACCGTCAGGGAGGCCACCACCACGGTCAGGGCGAGCAGCACCATGTGGATGGAGCTGAGGCCGAGGACCAGCGGTCCGGTGAGCCACACGGAGGCCAGGGCCACCGCGGGGATGGTCAGTCCGATGCTGGCCATGGCGGACCCGAGCGCCAGGTTCAGGCTGGTCTGGACCCGGTCGCGGCGCGCGGAACGCACCGCGGCAATGGTCTCGGGGAGCAGGACCAGCAGCGCGATGATGACGCCGACGACGGCGTGGTGGAGTCCGGCGGCCGCCACCCCGTCCTCGATGGTCGGCGACACGCCCTTCGCGAGGCCGACGACCCCGACCAGCGCCAGGCCCAGCATCCCCAGGCTGATCAGGGCCGTGCGGGAGGACGGTGCGTGGGCGTGCTCCTCGAAGGTGATCACTTCGCCCTGCCGGGTGATCGGCAGGAAGTAGTCGCGGTGCCGCACGGTCAGGGTCGCGATGAACAGGCCGTAGAGGACGAGCGAGGACAGTGCGGCGAAGGTCAGCTGCACGGTGGAGAACTCCGGGCCGGGCGCGCTGGTGGTGAAGGTCGGCAGCACCAGGCTGAGGGTGGCCAGGGTCGCCACCGTCGCCAGGGCGGCACCGGTGCCCTCCGGGTTGAACACCGCGGTCCCGTGCCGCAGGGAGGCGACCAGGAGGCTGAGTCCGACCACGCCGTTGCAGGTGATCATGACGGCCGCGAAGACCGTGTCCCGGGCCAGGGTCGCGCTCTTGTCGCCGCCGTCCACCATCAGGGTCACGATGAGCGCGACCTCGATGACCGTGACCGCGATGGCCAGGACCAGGGAGCCGAAGGGCTCGCCCACCCGGTGGGCGACCACCTCGGCATGGTGCACGGCGGCCAGGACGGAGGCCGCCAGGACGATCGTGAGCAGCGCGACCACCGCGCCGGGCAGCGAGCGGCCCCAGGTGAGGGCCAGCAGTACGACCGCGATCACGGGCGTGACGGTCGTCCACTGTGCGAGGAGCGCCCTGGGACCGGTGACCATGCGGTGATCGTCGCAGAGGGCGACGGGCGCCGCACTCCGGGTCCGGGGGCCTTCGCCCCGCCCGAGCACGCCCGGCGCACACGGGAGGAGCGGGGGGGGGGGGCCCCCCCCGCCCCCCCCCCCCCGGGGGGGGCCCCCCCCCCCGGGGGGGCCCCCCCCCCGGGGGGGGGGGGGGGGGGGGGGCCCCCCCCCCCCCCGGGGCCCCCCCCCCCCGCCGCCCGGCCCGCCCCCCCCCGCCCCCCCCCGGGGGGGAC
>NZ_JBIRFY010000022.1:0-111559 GCF_044327745.1 Streptomyces sp. NPDC018026 | reverse complement strand
CGACGACGACCCGCACTGGCAGGAGGTCCCCGACCGCACTCTGCTCACGGCGAGCCGCACGGACGTGCGGCTCACCCCGCTCAAGGACCCGGGCGGGACCACCGCCCCCGCCCTCGGCCCGACCGACGCTTTCGTCTCTGCGAAGGAGCCCCGCACGTGAGCCAGTTCCGTCTGACCCGGACGCTGCCCGAGGACGCCACGGACGCCGCCCTGCGCGCCGACGTCCTGGCGGGCCTGACGGGCACGCCCAAGTGGCTGCCGCCGAAGTGGTTCTACGACGCGCGGGGCAGCGAACTGTTCGAGGCGATCACCGCGCTGCCCGAGTACTACCCGACCCGGGCCGAGCGGGAGATCCTCGTCGACCGGGCCGGGGAGATCGCGGCGGCGACCGGTGCCCGCACCCTGGTGGAGCTGGGCTCCGGCTCCTCGGAGAAGACGCGCGTGCTGCTCGACGCGCTCACCGGGCAAAACGGGCTGCGCGGCTACGTGCCGGTCGACGTGAGCGAGAGCGCCCTCACCCAGGCCGGACAGGCGCTCGTCGCCGAGCGCCCCGGCCTCCAGGTGCACGCGCTGATCGCCGACTTCACGGCCGGGCTGACGCTGCCCGACACACCGGGCCCCCGGCTGGTGGCCTTCCTCGGCGGCACCATCGGCAATCTGCTGCCCGGGGAACGCGCCGGGTTCCTGGCCTCCGTGCGCTCCCTGCTCGCCCCGGGCGACACCCTGTTGCTGGGCACGGACCTGGTCAAGGACGAAGGGGTGCTGGTCCGCGCGTACGACGACGCGGCCGGGGTGACGGCCGAGTTCAACAAGAACGTGCTGTCCGTGGTGAACCGCGAGCTGGAGGCCGACTTCGCGCCCGCGGCCTTCGATCACGTGGCGCTGTGGAACGCCGAGCAGGAGTGGATCGAGATGCGGCTGCGCTCGCGCACCGCGCAGACCGTGAAGATCCAGGCGCTCGACCTGGCCGTGGACTTCGCGGACGGGGAGGAGTTGCGCACCGAGGTGTCCGCGAAGTTCCGGCGGGAGGGGGTGCGGGCCGAGCTGGCGGCGGCCGGTCTCGACCTGGCCCACTGGTGGACGGACGGCGAGGAGCGTTTCGCCCTGTCGCTGAGCGTGGCGCGCTGAGTCCGGGGCGCCGGCCCGCGCCCCGGCACCCGTCGGTCAGCGCGTGTTGACGTCCAGCAGTTCGGTGATGCGGTCGGAGGCCTTCTGGGCCTCCGACTTCGCCTTCGCCCCCTTGAGCACGTTCGTCATGTACTCCTTGATCGGGTTGTCCGCCTCCACCGCGCCCCACCGGGGCGTACCGGGGGTCGCCCGGCCCTGTGCGGCGCCGGCCGCCATGGCCTCGATCCCCTCCTCGCCGGAGACGTCCTTGGCGAGCGACTTCTTGTTGGGCACGTAGTTCATGGTGCGGGCCAGGTCGGTGTTCCACTTGGTGCTCACGAGCGCCTCGACCACGGCACGGGCACCGTCCTCCTGGTCGGTGTTCTTCGGGACGACGAGGTCGGAGCCGCCGGTGAAGACGGCGCCGGGCTTGTCGGCGCTCTTGCCGGGCACGGGGAAGAAGCCGATCCTGCCCTTGAGTTCGGGGTTCTCGCGCAGGATGGACTGGGCCTGGCCCGGCACCGCGATGATCTGGGCGACCTGCCCCTTCGCGAAGACCCCGGCCTGCGGCGGATGCTCCTCGTCGGCGTCGACCGGGCCGTCGCCCAGGGCCTGCAGTTCGCGGTAGAAGTCCATGCCGCGCAGGGCCGCCGCGGAGTCCAGGGAACCCGTCCAGACGCCGCCGTCGCCCTCCTGGGTGGCGAGTTCGCCGCCCTCGTCCCAGATGAACCCGGAGAGCGTGTACCAGTCCTGGCCGGCCAGGTAGATGCCCTGGCCGCCGTTCTTGTCGAGCTTCTCCGTGGCGGTGAGCCACTCCTCGCGGGTGCGGGGCGGCTCGCCCACGCCGGCCTGCTCGAAGAGGTCCTTGCGGTAGATGACGACGCGGTTGGCGGCGTACCAGGGGATGCCGAACTGCTGGGACATCCACTGCCCCGGTTCGGCGAGACCCGGCAGCCAGTCGCGGATGCCCCAGTCGCGCATCGACTCCAGGGTCAGGTCCTGCAGCCTGCCGCCCTCCGCGTACTGCGGGACCTGGGTGTTGCCGACCTCGATGACGTCGGGGCCGTCCGTGCCGTCGGCCTTCAGCGCGGCCTGCACCTTGTCGCCGATCCCGGTCCACTCCTGGATGCGGACGTCCAGGTCGAGGTCGGGGTGGTCGGCCTCGAAGCCCTCGGTGAACCGCTTCAGGAAGTCCTGCGAGGCACTGTCCTTCATCAGCCACACGGTGACAGTGTGCCGCTCGCTCCCGCCGTCCTGCGAGATCAGGCCGCAGCCGCTGAGCACGGTGGCGGACACACAGACAAGGGCGAGGAGGCGACGTCTCACGAGGGGTCCTTCTGACTGACGAACAGAGGGCGCGGGCAGGAGGGTCCTGCACACGCGAAGGGAGACCCGACGTGGGGGACGAGCCCGAGGCTCGAACGGGTGTCTGGGATTTTGGTATGGACCATTACAAAGGTCAAGGGGAGGTACCGGAGGGTTTCCACCCCGAAGGCCGATGCCTCGCGCTCCGTCCCGTCTTGGGGCACGGTGGAGTGACGCAGGGCACACCGCTGCCCCGTGGAAGGGAGCACCGCATGTCGAACCACACCTACCGGGTCACCGAGGTCGTCGGCACCTCGCCCGACGGCGTCGACCAGGCCGTCCGCAACGCCGTCACGCGCGCCTCGCAGACCCTGCGCAAGCTGGACTGGTTCGAGGTGACGCAGGTGCGCGGCCAGATCGAGGACGGGCAGGTCGCGCACTGGCAGGTCGGGCTCAAGCTCGGCTTCCGCCTGGAGGAGTCCGACTGACGCCCCCGGAGCCCCCCGCGGCGACCACGTCCCTCAGGTGCGGCCCTCGCGCTCCTGCGCCACGCGCAGCTCGGCCGACCGGGCCGCCCAGCGTGCCCGGAGCACGGGGATTCCGGCCCGTTCGGCGTCGTCGCAGACCAACTCGTCGTCGTCCACCAGGACCCGGACCTCACGGGTCCGCGCGAGCCGCCGCAGGATCTCCAGCTTGGTGCGCCGGGCGGGCCTGCGGTCGGTGTTGCCGCGCATGTGCACGGCACCGTCCGGCAGGCCGTGCGCGGCCAGCCAGTCGAGCGTGTCGCGCCGGCAGCGCTCGGGCCGTCCGGTGAGGTAGACGATCTCGCACTCCTTCGCGCTCTCCCGCACCAGCGCGATGCCCTCCGCGAGCGGCGGATCGTGCGGCGCGGCGGCGAAGAAGGCGTCCCAGTCACGAGGCCTGCGCTCCAGGAACCGCTGCCGGTGCGCGGTGTCGGCGAGGGTGTTGTCCAGGTCGAACACGGCCACCGGGGGCCCACTGCTGTCGCTCACCCGCCCAGCCTAGGGCGCGCCGCCGGGAATCTGTGCGGTGTGCGGGCGTTGAAGTCCATGTGACCTCTGTACTCGACACCATCCGCTTCTCCGTCCTCGACCGCTCCCGCATCCGGGCGGGCCGCAGTGCCGGGGAGGCACTGCGCGACACCGTGCGGCTGGCCCGGGAGGCCGAGCGGCTCGGCTACCACCGGTTCTGGGTGGCCGAGCACCACGGCGTGCCCGGAGTGGCCGGCTCGGCGCCGACCGTCCTCGCGGCCGCGGTGGCCGGGGCCACGGGCCGTATCCGGGTAGGCACCGGGGGCGTGATGCTGCCCAACCACCGGCCGCTGGTGGTCGCCGAGCAGTTCGGCGTGCTGGAGTCGCTCTTCCCCGGCCGGATCGACATGGGGCTCGGCCGCTCGGTGGGCTTCACCGACGGCGTGCGCAGGGCGCTGGGCCGGGAGAAGGACGACGCCGAGGACTTCGACGCGCAACTGGCCGAGCTGCTCGGCTGGTTCCGGGGCACCTCGCCCACGGGCGTGCACGCGCGCCCCGCGGAGGGGCTGACCGTACCGCCGTTCGTGCTGGCCATGGGCGAGGGCGCGGCCGTCGCCGCCCGTGCGGGCCTGCCGATGGTCATCGGGGACCTGCGCGACCGGGACCGGATGCGGCGCGGCATCGACCGCTACCGCGCCGCGTTCCGCCCCTCCGAGTGGAGCCCGGAGCCGTACGTCGTCGTCTCCGGCACCGTCGCGGTGGCCGCCACGCCCGAGGCGGCCCGGCGGCTCCTGGTCCCGGAGGCGTGGTCCATGGCCGAGGCCCGCACGCGGGGCTCCTTCCCGCCGCTGCCGACGGCCGAGGAGGTCGAGGCCCGGACCATGACCGGCAAGGAGCGCGACCTGTACGAGGCCGGTCTCGCCGGCCACATCACCGGCACCGAGGAGCAGGTCGCCGACGAACTGGAGACGCTGGTGAAGGAGACGGGCGCACAGGAGGTGCTGGTCACCACCAGCACGTCCGACCGTGCCGCGCTGCTCGACTCCTACCGGCGGCTCGCCCGGGTCACCGGTACGGGGCCGCTCGGCGCCCCGGCGTAGAATCGCGGGGTTTGTCCCACCCACCGTACGGAGCCCCCGCGATGCACAGCCCCCACGACCCGTACGTCCGGGTGCGCGACGCCCGCGAGCACAATCTCAAGGGCGTCGACGTGGACGTCCCCCGGGACGTGCTGGCGGTGTTCACGGGCGTCTCCGGATCGGGGAAGTCGTCGCTGGCCTTCGGGACGGTCTACGCGGAGGCGCAGCGGCGCTACTTCGAGTCGGTCGCGCCCTACGCCCGGCGGCTGATCCACCAGGTCGGCGCGCCCAAGGTCGGCGGGATCACCGGGCTGCCGCCCGCAGTGTCGCTCCAGCAGCGGCGGGCGACGCCGACGTCCCGCTCCTCGGTCGGGACGGTCACCAACCTCTCCAACTCCCTGCGGATGCTCTTCTCCCGGGCCGGCACGTACCCGGCGGGCGCCGAGCGGCTGGACTCCGACGCGTTCTCGCCGAACACGGCGGCCGGGGCCTGCCCGGAGTGTCACGGGCTCGGCCGGGTGCACCGCACGACCGAGGAACTGCTGGTCCCGGACCCGTCGCTGTCCGTCCGGGACGGGGCGATCGCCGCGTGGCCGGGCGCGTGGCAGGGCAAGAACCTGCGGGACGTGCTCGACGCGCTCGGGTACGACGTGGACCGGCCCTGGCGCGAGCTGCCCGCGAAAGCGCGGGAGTGGATCCTGTTCACCGACGAGCAGCCGGTGGTCACGGTCCACCCGGTGCGGGACGCGGGCCGCATCCAGCGGCCGTACCAGGGCACGTACACGAGTGCCCGGCGCTATGTGCTGAAGACGTTCGCGGACTCGAAGAGCGCCACGCTGCGGGCGAAGGCGGAGCGCTTCCTGACGAGCGAGCCCTGCCCGGTGTGCGGCGGCGGCAGGCTGCGGGCCGAGGCGCTCGCGGTGACCGTCGGCGGCCGCGGCGTCGCCGAGCTGGCGGCGCTGCCGCTCGCCGAGCTGCCCGGCCTGCTGCCGACCGAGGGCGAGACGGCCAAGGTGCTGACCGAGGACCTCACCTCCCGGATCGCGCCCGTCGTGGAGCTGGGACTCGGCTATCTCAGCCTGGACCGGCCCACCCCCACCCTGTCGGCGGGCGAGTTGCAGCGGCTGCGCCTCGCGACCCAGCTGCGCTCCGGGCTGTTCGGCGTCGTGTACGTCCTCGACGAGCCCTCGGCGGGACTGCACCCGGCGGACACGGAGGCGCTCCTGACGGTGCTCGAACGGCTGAAGGCGGCCGGCAACTCGGTGTTCGTGGTGGAGCACCACCTCGCTGTGATGCGCGGCGCCGACTGGATCGTGGACGTCGGTCCGCTGGCCGGGGAGCACGGCGGGCGGGTGCTGTACAGCGGCCCGGTCGACGGGCTGGCCCGCGTCGCGGAGTCCGCCACCGCCCGTCACCTCTTCGACCGCTCCCCCGCGCCCGCCCGCACCCCGCGCACCCCGCGCGGCACCGTGACGGTCGGTCCGGTGACCCGGCACAACCTGCGCGAGGTGACCGCGCGGTTCCCGCTCGGGGTGCTGACCGCGGTGACCGGCGTGTCGGGCTCGGGGAAGTCGACGCTGGTCGGCGAGGTCACCGAGGACCTGCCGGGGGTGGACCGGCTGGTCTCGGTCGACCAGCGGCCGATCGGCCGCACCCCGCGCTCCAACCTCGCCACCTACACGGGCCTGTTCGACGTGGTGCGCAAGGTCTTCGCCGGCACCGACCGGGCGCGGGAGCGCGGTTACGGCGTGGGCCGGTTCTCCTTCAACGTGCCGGGAGGGCGCTGCGAGACCTGCCAGGGCGAGGGTTTCGTCAGCGTCGAGCTGCTGTTCCTGCCGAGTACGTACGCCCCGTGCCCGGACTGCGGCGGGGCGCGCTACAACCCTCGGACGCTCGAAGTGACCTACCGGGGACGGAACATCGCGGAGGTACTGGACCTGACGGTGGAGGGCGCGGCGGAGTTCTTCGCGGACACGCCGGTGGTGGCCCGCGCCCTGGCCGCCCTGCTGGACGTCGGTCTGGGCTACCTGCGGCTCGGCCAGCCCGCGACCGAACTGTCCGGGGGCGAGGCGCAGCGCATCAAGCTGGCCGGCGAGCTGCAGCGGGGCCGTCGCGGCCACACCCTGTATCTGCTCGACGAGCCCACGACCGGTCTGCACCCGGCCGACGTCGAGGTGCTGATGCGCCAGTTGCACGGTCTGGTGGACGCCGGGCACACGGTGGTCGTGGTCGAGCACGACATGATTGTGGTGGCGGGGGCCGACCACGTGATCGACCTCGGGCCGGGCGGCGGGGACGCGGGCGGCCGGATCGTCGCCGCGGGGTCGCCGGCCGAGGTGGCGCGCGCCCGGGAGAGTGCCACCGCGCCCTATCTGGCGCGGGCCCTGGACGGCGGGAAGCGCCGGTGAAGTCCGTTCACCGGCGCACGGTCCCGCGCTGACGACGGGGGACGGTCACTCGCGGCCCCGCCGCTTGCCGCCCCGGCCCGCCTCGTCCTCCGTGAAGGACTCGGTCTCGGCCTCGATGCGCTCCTTGCGGACCTGGCCGCGCACCGTCTCGTTCTCCGTGAGCTCCTCCGTGGTCATCCGGACGCGCTCCACCGGCACCGTCTCCGTCTTCACGACGGGGCGTTCCGCGTGCAGCGTGACCTCGTGCTCGGCCTCGCTGATCTCCGGCCCGGCCATGGCCTCGTCACGGTTGGCGTCCGTGATGGGCTCGCGCACCACGCGCACTTCCTCGTGGGTGACCGGAACGGTCTGCTGGACCTCTTCCGTGACCACGTACTTGTGCAGCCTGGCCCGGCCCGACTCGTGGCGTTCGACGCCGATGTGCATCTGCTCCTCGGAGCGGGTCATGGCCTGATCGCCGCGCATGCCCTCGCGTTCCATGGCGCCCTTGCGGCCGGTCATGCCGCCCGCGGTCCCGGCGGTGCCGCCGGTGCCGGCCGCGGAGCGCATGTCCTTCCCGCCGGCCTGGCCGGTCCGGCCGGCCATTCCCGCCGCGCCCGCCGCTCCGGCGGCGCCCGCGGCTCCGGCCGCGCCCGGTCCCGCGGCGGAGCGGCCGTCGTCGGTGCGCTCGGCCTCGGACAGCACGCTGTCCCAGTTGATGCCGTAGTAGTCGTAGAGCCGGTGCTCCTCGGTCTCCGACAGATGGCCGCCCGCGTCGACGTCGACAGAGGGCGCGCCCTTGACCTGGTCCTTGCCGTAGGGAACCTCGAGGTGGTCCTGCACCAGTGCGGCGTCCCGGATGGGCACGAAGGACTCGGTGGAGCCGAACATGCCCGTCTTGACGCTCACCCACTCGGGGCGCCCGGTCATGTCGTCGAAGAAGACATGCTTCGCGTCGCCGATCTTGTTGCCGTCACCGTCGTAGACCGGTTGGTCCAGGACGTTGGCGATCTCTTCACGGGTGATCATCTGCCATCACCCTCCTTTCGAGTGCCTGCTTTCCGGTTGTCCGCATCCAGCGGTACGGAAACGGCACAAACCTCACAAAGCACACATACTTTTCGAAGGTGCTTTCCCCTGGTCACCGTGGACCGCGTACTCGACGGCCCGGGCCAGGGCACGGCGGTCACGGTGGCGGCCGGGTGGTACGACCGGCCGCACCTCCACCTCGGCGGTCAGTCCGCGCGATGACGCCACCCGCCACAGGGAGGCGAGCAGCGTGTCCACGCCGACGAACGCGGGCGTCGTGCTCACCGCCCGTTCCCCGGCCCGGTAGCGGATCCGGACCGGCTGGACCGGCACCCCGGCGTCCAGGGCGGCCTGGAACACCGCCCGGCGGAAGGGTCCGTGGGCCCGACCGCACCACGTGCTGCCCTCGGGGAAGGCGGCCACGGCGGCGCCCGCGCGCAGGGCCCGCGCGATCGCGTCGACGGTGCCCGGCAGGGCCCGCGGCCGGTCCCGTTCGATGAACAGCACCCCGGCGCGCGCCGTCGGCCCGCCCGCCACGGGCCAGCGCCGGATCTCGCTCTTGGCCAGCATCCTCGCGGGGCGTACGGCGGCCAGCAGCGGGATGTCGAGCCAGGAGACGTGGTTGGCGACGAGGAGCAGCCCGCCCCGGGGGACGGCGGCTCCCGTGACGCGGACCCGGACGCCCGCGGCCCGCACCACCCACCGGCACCAGCGCCGCACCAGGACCGCGGGCAGCCTGCGCCGCAGGCCGGAGGGGGCCAGCACGACGGCGATCCCGGCGAGGAGCAGCACGGCGACCGCGGTCAGGCGCAGCACGGCCCGCGGTACGGCCGCCGCGGCCCGGGTCCGTTCCACGCACGCGGCGGGCGTGCAGGGCGCCACGGGCAGCCAGCCGCTCATCAGGCCGGGGCCAGCGAGAGGAAGTGCCGCAGGTAGCGCGGGTCGACCCGGTTCATCGGCAGCAGCACGTACAGGTCCGCGACGCCGAAGTCCGCGTCGTGCGCGGGCTCCCCGCAGACCCAGGCGCCCAGCCGGAGGTAGCCGCGCAGCAGCGCCGGCAGCTCGGTGCGGGCGGCGGGCGCCGCCGGGCGCGGAACCCACGGCAGCAGCGGCCGTACCCGGTACTCCTCGGGCGCCAGGTGCTTGGTCCGCACCCGGTCCCAGGCTCCGGCGGCCAGCGCCCCGCCGTCGGCGAGCGGGAGCGAGCAGCAACCCGCCAGCCAGGCGTGGCCGCGGTCGGTCATGTAGCGGGCTATGCCGGCCCAGACGAGTCCGATGACGGCGCCGTCGCGGTGGTCGGGGTGCACACAGGACCGGCCGACCTCGACCAGGGAGGGCCGGATCGCGTCCAGGGAAGTGAGGTCGAACTCGCCCTCCGCGTACAGCCGTCCGGCGACCGCGGCGCGCTCCGGCGGCAGCAGCCGGTAGGTCCCGACGACCTGCCCGGTCGTCTCCTCGCGCACGAGCAGGTGGTCGCAGTAGGCGTCGAAGGGGTCGACGTCGTACCCGGGCTGCGGGCTCGCCAGCAGCGCGCCCATCTCCCGGGCGAACACGTCGTGCCGCAGCCGCTGGGCGGCCCGTACGTCGTCCTCGTCGCGGGCGAGGCTGACGGTGTAGCGGCGGGGAGCGGCGGGCTTCGGGGGACGGTCAGCGGTCAGTACGCCGGTCATGGGTGCTCTCCTGGTCGTGAGAGAGGTGGTCGTGGGGACGGCTCCGCCCCAGTTCTTCCGACGCCGGCTGTACTGCACATGACGACTGCCGGGAGCGCGGATGTGCGCTTCCTGAATGCCGGGCTCCCGCTCGCGCTTCCCGGGCGCCGGGCGCGACCGAGCGAAACGGGGCCGGGAGGAGCACCTCTCCCGGCCCCGTCCGTCCGCACCTGTCGGCGAACGTCGTGGGTGCTACTTCTTGGCCACCTTGCGCGTGGCCCGCAGCCATTCCTTGTTCATGCTGGTGATGGAGACCAGCGGGATGCCCTTGGGGCAGGCCGTCGCGCACTCGCCGGTGAGCGTGCAGCCGCCGAAGCCCTCGTCGTCCATCTGGGCCACCATGTCGAGGACCCGCGTCTCGCGCTCGGGCGCGCCCTGCGGCAGGACGCCCAGGTGGTTCACCTTCGCGGACGTGAACAGCATCGCCGCTCCGTTCGGGCAGGCCGCCACGCAGGCGCCGCAGCCGATGCACTCCGCGTGCTCGAAGGCGAGGTCGGCGTCCGGCTTCGGCACCGGCGTGGCATGGGCCTCGGGCGCCGCACCGGTGGGCGCGGTGATGTAGCCGCCGGCCTGGATGATCCGGTCGAAGGCCGAGCGGTCGACGACGAGGTCCTTGACGACCGGGAAGGCGGAGGCCCGCCACGGCTCGATGTCGATGGTGTCGCCGTCCTGGAAGGACCGCATGTGCAGCTGGCAGGTGGTGGTGCGTTCGGGGCCGTGGGCGTCGCCGTTGATGACCAGCGAGCAGGCACCGCAGATGCCCTCACGGCAGTCGTGGTCGAAGGCGACCGGGTCCTCGCCCTTGAGGATGAGCTCCTCGTTGAGGGTGTCGAGCATCTCCAGGAAGGACATGTCGCTGGAGATGCCGTCCACCTGGTACGTGGACATGGCGCCGTCGGCGTCGGCGTTCTTCTGCCGCCAGACGCGCAGGGTGAGCTTCATGCGTAGCTCCGCTGGGTGGGGTGGACGTACTCGAAGACCAGGTCTTCCTTGTGCAGGGTGGGGGCGTCGCCGGTGCCGGTGAACTCCCAGGCGGCGGCGTAGCCGAACTCGTCGTCCCGGCGGGCCGCCTCGCCGTCGGGCGTCTGGGACTCCTCGCGGAAGTGGCCGCCGCAGGACTCGGCGCGGTGCAGCGCGTCGAGGCACATCAACTCGGCGAGTTCGAGGTAGTCGACGATGCGGTTGGCCTTCTCCAGCGACTGGTTGAACTCCTCGCCGGTGCCGGGGACCTTGATGCGCCGCCAGAACTCCTCGCGGATCTGCGGGATGCGCTCCAGGGCCTTGCGCAGGCCGGAGTCGGTGCGGGCCATGCCGCAGAACTCCCACATCAGCTCGCCCAGTTCCCGGTGGAAGGAGTCCGGGGTGCGGTCGCCGTCCACGGACAGCAGCAGGTTCAGCCGGTCCTCGGTCTCGGCCAGCACCTCCCGCACCACCGGGTGGCCGTCGTCGACGTCCTCCTCGTGGGGGTTGCGGGCGAGGTAGTCGTTGATGGTGGCCGGCAGTACGAAGTAGCCGTCGGCCAGGCCCTGCATCAGCGCGGAGGCGCCGAGCCGGTTGGCGCCGTGGTCGGAGAAGTTGGCCTCCCCGACCGCGAACAGGCCGGGGACGGTGGTCTGGAGGTCGTAGTCGACCCACAGGCCGCCCATGGTGTAGTGCACGGCGGGGTAGATCCGCATCGGCACCCGGTACGGGTCCTCGTCGGTGATCCGCTGGTACATGTCGAAGAGGTTGCCGTACTTGGCCTCGACCGCCTTGCGGCCCATGCGCTTGATCGCGTCGGCGAAGTCCAGGTAGACGCCCTGGCCGCCGGGGCCCACGCCCCTGCCCTCGTCGCACACGTTCTTCGCCGCGCGGGAGGCGATGTCGCGGGGGACGAGGTTGCCGAAGGACGGGTAGATGCGCTCCAGGTAGTAGTCGCGCTCGTCCTCGGGGATCTTGTTGGCGGGGCGGTCGTCGCCCTTGGCCTTCGGCACCCAGATCCGGCCGTCGTTGCGCAGCGACTCGCTCATCAGCGTCAGCTTGGACTGGTGGTCGCCGGTGCGCGGGATGCAGGTGGGGTGGATCTGCGTGAAGCAGGGGTTGGCGAAGTAGGCGCCCCGCCGGTGCGCCCGCCAGACGGCGGTCGCGTTGGAGTTCATGGCGTTGGTGGAGAGGTAGAAGACGTTGCCGTAGCCGCCGCTGGCCAGGACGACGGCGTCCGCGAAGTAGGTGTCGATCTTCCCGGTGATCAGGTCCCGGGCGACGATCCCGCGGGCCCGGCCGTCCACCACGATCAGGTCCAGCATCTCGGTGCGGGCGTGCATCTCGATGTTTCCGGCCGCGATCTGCCTGCTGAGCGCCTGGTAGGCGCCGAGCAGCAGTTGCTGGCCCGTCTGGCCGCGGGCGTAGAAGGTGCGGGAGACCTGCACACCGCCGAAGGAGCGGGTGTCGAGCAGTCCGCCGTACTCACGGGCGAAGGGGACGCCCTGCGCCACGCACTGGTCGATGATCTCGACCGAGATCTGCGCCAGCCGGTGCACGTTGGACTCGCGGGAGCGGAAGTCGCCGCCCTTGACGGTGTCGTAGAACAGTCGGTGGATCGAGTCGCCGTCGTTGCGGTAGTTCTTCGCGGCGTTGATGCCGCCCTGCGCGGCGATGGAGTGGGCGCGGCGCGGGGAGTCCTGGTAGCAGAACTGGACGACGTGGTAGCCCTGTTCGGCCAGCGTCGCGCCGGCGGAGCCGCCCGCGAGGCCGGTGCCGACGACGATGACGGTCTTGCCGCGCCGGTTGGCGGGGTTGACCAGCTTCGCCTCGAAACGGCGGGTGTCCCAGCGCTCGTTGACGGGTCCGGCGGGGGCCTTGGTGTCGGCGACCGGCTCTCCGGTCGTGTAGTCGGCGTAGGTTGTCATGTCAGCTCACCACTCCGGTCATGACGCCCACGGGTACGGCGATGAAGCCGATCGTGAGCACCAGCGCGAGGACGTTCGCGGTCGTCTTCAGGGCACGGTCGCGGGTGCGGCTTCCGGCGCCGAGTGTCTGGGCGGCGCTCCAGAAGCCGTGCTGGATGTGCAGGCCGAGGGCGAGCATCGCGACGATGTAGATCACGTTGCCGTACCAGGTGGAGAAGGTGTCCACGACGTTCTGGTAGGGCTTGCCCGTCTCGAAGCCGCCGGAGTGCACGGTGCCGGTGGTCAGGTCGAGGAGGTGCCAGACGATGAACAGGGCGAGGATGATCCCGCCCCAGCGCATGGTGCGCGTCGCGTAGCTGGAACGGGGCTTCTTGTGCACGTACTTGCTGGGCCGCGCCTTGATGTCGCGGCGGCTGAGCTGGTACGCGGAGACGGCGTGGGCGACGACGGCGACCACCAGCACGACGCGGATCAGCCAGAGCGTCCACTCGTAGTGCATGAACGGCTCGCCGACCGTGCGCAGCCAGTGGGCGTAGTGGTTGAACTCCTCGACCCCGAAGTAGATCTTCAGGTTCCCGATCATGTGGGCGACCAGGTAGAGCAGCATGACGAGACCGCTGACCGCCATCACTGTCTTCTTGCCGACGGTCGAGTCCCACACGGTGCGCGCCATGGACGGCCGTCGGTCCGTCCGCGTTGCCAGAGCCATGTCACAGGACGTTACGGGGGCGGCGCCTCATCGGTCCAAGACATGGAACGCCTGGATTCCATAGGGACTGCCTATCGACCACGTATGCTCGCGGTATGCAGTTGCAACAGCTCCAGTACTTCGTGGCGGTCGCCGAGACCCGGCACTTCACCCGGGCCGCCGAGGTGGTCCACGTGGCGCAGCCCTCGCTGTCGCAGCAGATCAAGGCGCTGGAGCGGGAGCTGGGCGCCGACCTCTTCCTGCGGGCGCGCGGGAACATCACCCTCACCGACGCCGGGGAGGCGCTGCTGCCGCTGGCCCGGCGCATCCTGGCGGACGCGGACACCGCCCGGCACGAGGTGCTGGAGCTGGCGCAGCTGCGCCGGGGCCGGGTCCGGCTGGGCGCCACCCCGAGCCTGTGCACCGGCCTGCTCCCGGACGTGCTGCGCGCCTTCCACGACCGCTATCCCGGCATCCAGCTGCTGATCGAGGAGGGCGGCTCGCACGATCTGGTGCGCGAGCTGGCGCGCGGCGCGCTGGACCTCGCCCTGGTCGTGCTGCCGCTGCCCACCGCGTCACCGGCGCTGACCACGGTGGAGCTGCTGCGGGAGGACCTGGTGGTGGTGTCGTCGCCGGAGTCGCCGCGGCCGGGCGGCGGGCGGCGTGCCGTGCGCATCACCGACCTGGAGGGCGAGCGTCTGGTGATGTTCCGGCACGGCTACGACCTGCGGGAGCTGACCGTGGCCGCGTGCCGCTCGGCCGGGTTCGAACCGGACTTCGCCGTGGAGGGCGGAGAGATGGACGCGGTACTGGGCTTCGTGCGGGCCGGGCTCGGCATGGCGGTCGTCCCGCGGATGGTGGCCGCCCGCTCCGGACGCGGACTGCGGGTGACCCCGCTGGCCCGGCCCGGCCTGTACCGGACGATCGCGCTGGCCCACCGCAGCGACGTGGCTCCACCGCGGGCGGCGCGGGAGCTGCAGCGGATGCTCCTGGAGCGGTGACGGCCTCCGGCCCGGGGGCTCGGTTTCAGGAGAGCGTGGCCGGCCTGAGGACCTCCTCGCACCAGCGGCGGAAGCTCGTGGGCGCGGTGTCCGGGGTGCTGGGCTCGGCCGCGCCGTAGAAGCCCTGGGCGTCCATCGCCGAGGCCATGTCGGCCAGACCCTGGGCCCCGCTCTCGCTCGCCCCGAACCGCAGGGCGGACGCCTTGTACGCCTCCGGGGTGGTCTCCCGTACCCGTACCGGACGGCCCAGTACGTCGGACAGCACCGTGGCCATGCCCTCCGGGGTGAGGTCGTCGGGGCCGACGAGCGGGACGTCGGCGCGGCCGGTCCAGGAGTCGTCGAGGAGCAGCCGGGCGGCGGTGGCGGCGATGTCGGCGGTCGCGCAGGTCCGCAGGACGCGGTCGGTGGCGTACGCCATGCGGAACTCGCCGGTGTCGCGCAGGGCGGCCGCCTGCCCGAGCAGGTTCTCCATCAGGAAGGGCGGGCACAGCGCCCGGTAGTGCACGCCGGTGGCCGCGATCCGGTCGTCCATGGCGAGCGAGGCGGAGACCGGTCCGGCGTCCTTGGCCACGCCGCGGCCCAGGCTGGAGACGGCGACGACCCGTGCGACGCCCTGCCGCGCGATCGCGTCGCACAGCGGCAGTGTGAAGTCGCGGAAGTGGCCCTCGACGCTGTCGGCGCCGGGCGCGGGCGGCACCAGCCAGAACACCTGGTCGGCGCCCTCGCAGGCCGCGCCCAGGACCTCGGGGTCGGCGTGCGAGCCCTGGAGCACCTCGGCCCGTTCGCGGGCGCGTGCGGTGAGCCGGCCGGGATCGCGGGCGACGACGCGCAGGGCGGTCCCGTCGTCGCGGGCGTCGAGGCCGTCCAGGACGTTGTCGAGGACCTGTCGGCCGATGCCGCCGGTCGGGGTGGTGATGACGATCACGAGCACAACTCCGGTTCGGGGAGGGAGAAGAGAGTGGATGCGCGCCGGGGCGGGAAGCCGGTTCCCTTCGCTCCGGGGCGCTCTTCCATCCTGTTCGCCGGGCTCGCGGAACTGAAGGACCGATCGGATCCCGCTTGTTACCCTGAAGGCAATACCGGGCGGCATCGGAGGAGGGGAGCATGGAGTCACGTCCGCTGCGCTACTTCTTGGCGGTCGCCGAGGAGCTCAACTTCGCGCGCGCCGCCGAGCGGCTGGGCATCTCTCCGCCGCCCCTGTCCAGGGCGATCCGCCGCCTGGAGAAGGAGCTGGGCGTCAGCCTGTTCGAGCGGACCACCCACAGTGTGACCCGGACCCCGGCCGGGGACGTGCTGCTCGCCGAGGCGCGCGTCGCGCTGGACGCCCTGGACGCCGCCGGGCGGCGGGCCGCACGGGCGGCCGAGGGGCCGAAGCTGGTGCTGGCCGTGAAGGCCGACGGGGACGCGGGGCTGCTGGAGCCGATCCTGGCGCGCTACGCCCGCGAGCCGGGGTCCGTGCCGGTCACCGTCCGGCTGTGCGGGTGGCAGGAGCAGCCGGGGCTGCTGCGCGCCGGTGAGGCGGACGCCGCCCTGGTCCACGCGCCGTTCGACGGCACCGGACTCGACACCGAGACGCTGGCCGCCGAACCGCGCGTCGCCGTCCTCGCCGCGGACCACCCGCTCGCCGCCCGCGACCGGCTGGAGCTGGCCGACCTGGGCCTCGACGCGGGCAGCGTGGAGCGGCACATCGACGAGGCCCGGCGCGGCCACGACGACCTGGCCCAGGTGCTCGCGGCCGTCTCCCTCGGCAAGGTCGTCACCCTGCTGCCCGCCTCGGTGACCGCCCGCTACCCGAGGCCGGGCGTCGTCTACCGCCCGGTCCCGGACGCGCCGCCGGTCGTCCTGGCCCTCGCCTGGCCCCGCCAGTCCCGCTCGACGGCGACCGCGGCCCTCGTCCGCGCGGCCACGGAAGTCGCCACAGCCGCCCGGGAACCGGGCGGCACGTGACCCGGGCGGTGCCCCGCCGAATCCCGGTACTCCGCCGCGACGGCGAGCGCCACCCGCGGCCGCGCCCAGCCCACCGCCCCGAACGCACCGCCCGCCGCCACGGAAGTCGCCGAAGCTGCCCGTAACGGGGCTTGAGCCGGGCGGTGGGCCCGCACAACCCCGCCGTTCGAGCCGCCGTCACAGGTCGTGAGCCGGGCGTCCCGCTCAGCCCGTCGCGTCGACCAGGGCGAGTTCGTGCAGCCGCTCCGGCGGGCCCGGGCGGGCGTAGTACCAGCCCTGGGCCGTGTCGCAGCCCAGTATGCGCAGCTGCTCGGCCTGGGCGCCGGTCTCCACGCCCTCCACGGTGACCGCGAGGTCCAGGCTGTGGGCCAGGGCGACGATGCCCTCGACGATCTTCAGGTCGACGGGGTCCGCCGGGAACTGCTGCATGCTCTGCGTGAACGAGCGGTCCAGCTTGAGGACGCTCACCGGCAGCCGGCGCAGGTTCGCGAGGTTGGAGTAGCCGGTGCCGAAGTCGTCCAGGGCGATGTCGACGCCCATCTCGGCCAGCCGGCGCAGCGGCTTCAGCAGGTCGTCGTCCGCGCCGATCAGCGCCGACTCGGTCACTTCCAGGCACAGCGCGTCGGGCGCGACGCCGGTCCGCTCCAGGATCTCCACGGTGTCCTGGACCAGGCCGGGATGGGTGAGCTGGCAGGGCGAGAGGTTGACGTTGATGCGCAGCGGGCCCGCGGCGCCGCTCTCGCCGTACCGTTCCCGCCAGACGCGGGCCTGCCGCACGGACTGCTCCAGGACCCAGCGGCCCAGCGGCACGATCAGCCCCGTGTGCTCGGCGAGCGGGATGAACCGGTCGGGGCCGAGCACCCCGTGCTGCGGGTGCAGCCAGCGCACCAGCGCCTCGGCGCCGCGCACACTCCCGTCGCCGAGGTGGACCAGCGGCTGGTACTCGATGAAGAACTCGCCGCGCTCCAGGGCCGCGGGCAGCGCCGTGGTCAGCCCGTGCCGGGTGATGACGCGGGCGTCGGCCTCCGGGTCGGCCAGCTCGAAGCGGTTGCCGCCCGCCGACTTGGCCCGGTACATGGTGATGTCGGCGCTGCGCAGCACCTCGGCCGGGCTGCGCTCCCCCGCCGGGCCCTCGACGATGCCGATACTGCCGCGCACGGTCAGTTCGCGGCCGTCGACGCTGACCGGGGCGAGCAGCGCGTTCATGATGCGGCCGGCCAGCTCGTCGACCTCGTGCCGGGTGTCCGGTCCGGTGGTCAGCGCCACGAACTCGTCGCCGCCCAGCCGGGCCACCATCTCGCCGGGCGCGGTGGCGCAGCCCTGGAGCCGGTCGGCGACCTCCACGAGCAGCCGGTCGCCGGCCGCGTGGCCGAGGCTGTCGTTGACGGTCTTGAAGCCGTCGAGGTCGAGGTAGCACAGGCCGAAGCGCTGGCCCTGACCGGCGTTCAGGGCCTTCTCCAGGCGTTCGAAGAAGAAGCTGCGGTTGGGCAGGCCGGTGAGCGCGTCGTGGGTGGCCTCGTAGCGCAGCCGCAGGTTGAGCAGCCGCCGCTCGGTGGTGTCCTCCATCAGCGCGAGCTGGTACTGGGGGATGCCGTCGGCGTCGCGCAGCAGGGAGACGGTGAGGTTGGTCCACAGGACGGTGCCGTCGGGCCGGTAGAAGGCCTTCTCCACGTGGTAGTGCTCGCGATCGCCGCGCACCAGCTCGTCGTAGAGCCGCCAGGTCTGCGGCGCGTCGTCGGGGTGTGTCCAGTCGGTGGCCCGGCGGCCGCCCAGCGTGGGGTCGGCGATGCCGAACATGCGCATCAACGCCTCGTTGACCTGGAGGACGTTGCCGTCCAGGTCGGCGATGCCGATGCCTATGGCGGCACCCTCGAAGACCGCGCGGAAGCGGGCCTCGCTGGCGTGCAGGGCCTCGGCCACCACGCCCTGCGCCTTCAGGGCTGCCTGCGCGATGGCCTCCTGCTCGGCGAGGGTCCTGGCGCGCAGCGCCCCGGCGAACCCGGCCGCCATGGCGTGCTGGAGCCGCGCCGAACGGGCCCGCAGATCCTCCGGGTCGCCGTCCTCGCCGCAGTACAGCACCAGGTAGGCGTCGACGCAGTCCAGCGTCCGGGAGAGCGCCTCCGGGTCGGTGCAGTGCGAGTCGACGAGGGCGGCGCCGACCGCCGTGGCCTCCTCCGCGTCGAAGCCGCGGGAGCGCAGCACGTCGCTCAGCCGGCGGGCCAGCGGCAGCAGTTCCGCCTCGAACTCGGGCCGGGTGGACGACGTCGAGGTCACCGGGAAGACCGCCCGGCTCCAGATCGTCGCGAACCGACGCAGCCTGTCCTCCGGCCCGTCCGGCTCGGCGCTCACGCCGTACGCCCCACGCCGGCGAACCCGGAGAACGCGTACGGGTCCTCTTCCTCCGGCTCCCCCTCCGGCCGCCAGCGCGGCATCGGAACCAGTCCGGGTTCCACCATGTCGTACCCCTTGAAGAACCGCGCGATTTCCTCGCGCGAACGCATGATCAGCGGATTGCGGATGTCCTTGTACACGTCCACCGCGCCCCCGGCACGCTCGGCGGGCAGCGGGATGTTCTCGTACGAGGCGTGTGTGAGGACGAGCAGGCTGCCGGGCGCGAGCGCGTCGCTCAGCTCGGCCACCGCGGCGTACGGGTCGTCCTCGTCTTCCACGAAGTGCAGTATGGCAACCAGCAGCAGGGCGACCGGCCGATTCAGGTCGATCAGCCGCTCCACCTGGGCGCTGGCCAGGATCTCCCGCGGCTTGAGCAGGTCGCCCGCCACGACGTCCGCGTCGTCGTGGCCCGCCAGGACGGCCTCGCTGTGCGCGACCGCCACCGGGTCGTGGTCCACGTACACCACGCGGGCGCCGGGGCGGCTGCGTCCGGCCACCTCGTGGACGTTCCCGAAGGTCGGGATGCCGGAGCCGATGTCGAGGAACTGGTCGATGCCCTCGCCGGCCGCGAAGCGCACGGCCCGGCGCATGAACGCCCGGTTCGCCTGCATGATCTTGGGGAGCCCCGGCATGAACTCCATGGCCTTGCGGGCCGCTTCGCGGTCCACCTCGAAGTTGTGCGAACCGCCCAGGTAGAAGTCGTAGATCCGGGACACGCTGGGCACCGAGATGTCGATGCTGCGAGGGGCCCAGGCGGGACGCTCCATCTAGCTCTCCAAGGCATAGGCGATCCGGTGTTCGAGCTGAGGCTACTGATCGCCCGCCAAAGGGGCGAGCCCAAACGGAAATTGACCGTCCGTTCCCGGTCACTGCCCCGGGCACGTGCCGTGGGCGAAGGCATGCCAAAGCACACGAACGGGACCGTCCCCTCCGCTGGGCACGGAGAGGACGGTCCGATGGCCGGACGCCGAAGGGCGGCGGGCGGGAGGTCGCTACTTCTTCGGCGCGCCGACCGGCTTTCCGTCGGGCTTGACGGCGTACCAGGTGCCGCCGACGCCCTGACCGTTGGTGTCCCCGGCCTTCTTGTCGCCGGCGAAGGTGTAGATGGGCCAGCAGTCGATCGTCTGCTGGGCGGCGCCGTCGGGCCGGGTGAAGCTCATCAGGCCCTTCTTCTCGACGCCCTCGGTGTCGTTCGCCTCGACGGGCGCCACGACCGGCCACTTCTCCAGGCAGGCACCGGTGCAGGCCGACACCGGCTTCGGCCAGGCCTCGTCCTTCATGAAGCGGTAGACGGTCATGCCGTTCTTGTCGACGACGATCTCGCCGAGCTTCGGGTCCTCGCGGGTGGACAGCCCGGCGGCCGGCTCGGCCTTGGCCTTCTTGCCGTCGGCGGCCAGCGCGTACCACTTCTTGCCGACGCCCTGGCCCTTGACGTCCCCGGCGGCGGTGTCCTTGGCGTAGCGGTACGCGGGCCAGCCGCCGATCGTCAGCTGCTTGGTGCCGTCGGGGCGGGCGACCTCGCCGAGCAGGTCCTTGTCGATGCCCTCGCCGGCGAGGGCGTCGTCCGCGGCGACCGGCGGCCACTTGGTGGCGCAGTCGTTCTCGCAGGTGGTCTTGGGCGGCTGGGCGGTGTCGGCGTCGAAGCGGTACAGGGTGCGGCCCGCTCCGTCGGTCACCAGATCGCCGATCTCGGCGTTCGCGGAGACGGACAGCTTGCCCGCCGGCTCCGGAGCGCTCGCCGAGGTCTGCCCGGCGCCCGCGCCGGTACCGAGTCCGTCGCCGGCGCCGGTGCCGAGGTCGCCGACGTCGCCGGGCGCGGCCGTCGCGCCCACGTTCTGGCTGCCGTTGGCGCCGCCGCCGTCCTGGCCGCACGCCGTCGTCAGCGCCAGCAGCGCCGCGGCGCCCGCCACGAGTGAGGCGCTCCGCCAGGAGGTCTTCATCGTCAATCCCCGATCGTCACGAAGGTGTTGGGGCGCCCTGCTGGGCCGCCGCACGACACTGGGTACGCGCGGGGAAGCCCGTTGTGTTCAACCCGTCGCGGGTTTTCTTCCCGTCCGCCACCGGCGCGCGGTGCCTCGTACAGGTTTGCGGGCCTCGGCGGGGGCAGGTCCGCCGTCGTCAAACCCCTGGTGGGGCCATGTCCCTCCTTCGAGGCAATCGCCGGGCACTCGGGCGTGGGGCGGTGCGCCAGGCTTCATGATCTGCGTCGTGCATGGACCCGAACCGACCCGATCCGCTGCTGCCGGACGGGTGTTGGCCCTGGTGACGTTGACGTTCACCCTCGTCGGCATACCGGTCGGCGCGGCCCGGGCCGACGCGTGTGCGTACGCGTCGACCGGACCGGACGGCACCGACGCGGTGGCGGTCGCCGGGAGCGCCTCCTGGCCCACCTTTCCGCCCTGCCCCAAGCCGACACCGACACCGACGCCGACTCCCCCGCCGGACCCCGAACCGACGCCTCCGCCGCCCGAGCCCACTCCGCCGCCCGCCCCGAAACCGCCCCCGCCGAAGCCACCGGCGCCGGAGCCAGAACCGCCGCCGCCTCCCGCCCCGCGACCGGCGCCGCCGCGGCCCGCCCCGGAGCCGAGCCCGACGCCGACGCCCGTTCCCACTCCGCCGCCGGTCCGCCCCGCGGCGCCCGCCCCCGCGCCCTCGGTCACGCCCACGCCCCGTCCGTCGCTCAGCCCGGTGCACTATCCGCGCCACCGTGCCGCCCGGGCGCCGCAGCGTTCCTCGCGCGGGACCACGTCACCGCTCGTCTTCGTCCTGCTCATCACGGTGCCCGCGGTGGTCGCCGTCGCCGCGCTCCGTGCGCGCTGATCCTGGAGGCCTCTCTTGCCGGAATGGCTTGTTCTCACCCTCGCGATGCTGGCCGCCTGCGTCGTGGTGGTCATCATCACCCTCCTGCGGCACCGCGCCGCGTCCGACGACGAGGACATCACCGAGACCCCGGACGTCATCGAGTACATGACGATGTGGATCGGCGTGGTGTACGCCATCGTCCTGGGCCTGGCCATCGCCGGGGTCTGGGAGGCACGCAGCGCCGCCGAGGCCGACGTGCAGACGGAGGCCGTCGCGCTGCACGAGGTCTCGGAACGGGCCCGGGTCTACCCGGACGACGTCCGTGACCGCATCCGGGCGGATGTCAACGCCTATGTCGGACACGTCGTCACCACCGAGTGGAAGGCCATGGCCGACCACGGCGAGGTGACCGAGCGCGGCACCGAGCTGCTCGACCGGGTACGCGCGGACGTCACGGACTACGAACCGAGGTCGGACTTCGAGGCGCAGGCGTACCAGCCCCTGGTGGACCAGGTGGCCATCGCGGACCAGGCGCGCAACGCCCGGGCGCAGTCGACCGGGGCGACCATGCCGGGGGTGGTGTGGTTCGGGCTGATCGCCGGCGCCGTCATCACCATCGGGATGGTCTTCGCCCTGCAGATCCGGCGCACCACCCGCGAACTGGTCCTCGCGGGGCTGTTCTCCGCACTGATCGCCTTCCTGCTCTTCCTGATCTGGGACTTCGACGCCCCCTTCAGCCGGGGCGTCGCGGCGTCGACCGACCCGTTCCTGAGCCTGTTCCCCGGCGCGGGGGACTGACACGACACCGGGGACGGCGACGGCCGACACGCCGTCACCGTCCCCTGAGCGGCCCACACTCTTGCCCCATTCGCGCGACTGCGATCGCGGCGACGTGCACGGCTTCCTAGCGTTTCGGACATCGAGGTGCATTCCTGGCGCGAGCGGAACAGGTCCGCCGCTGCTCCTCGGGGACCCGGAGGATTCACCATGCGCGCGATACCCGTCGCCTCGGTCGCACTGCTGGGCGCCGCCGCCCTCTCCGCCTGCGTACCGGCCGGGGCCGTGGGCTCGAACACGTTCGGCTTCACCGTCAGCCCCGCCACCGTGGCACCCGGCGGCCAGGTCACGCTGGGGGTGGGCCGTACCGAGGCGGGCTGCCGGGGGCGGGTCACGGTGACCTCGCCGGTGTTCGACACGGTCACCATCCCCCGGGACGAGTCGTCCGCCACGGCGCGGGTCGACCGGGACGCCCGGCGCGGGGCGGTGTACCGGGTGACGTTCGCCTGCCGGGACAAGACCGGCACGGTGGACCTGACGATCGCGGGCGGCGGCTCGCACCGCCCGACCGACGAGCCCTGGCACGACAAGGGCGTGCACGCCGGGCAGGGCGGCAGCGTCGCGGGGTTCGACCTGAAGCAGATCGGGCTCGGCGCGGCGCTCATCGCGGGCGCGGTGGGCACCGCTTACCACCTCTCGCGCCGCCGTTCCGGCGAGGACCGGGCCTGACCCGTCCGCACCGCGCGCGGCACTTCGCCCCGGATCCCACCGGATCCGGGGCGAAGTGCCGCTGCCGTCCTCCGCCGTGCGTTCAGATCCGCCGCTCGGACCGGCGACGCATCCAGAACAGTCCGCCACCGGCGACGGCCGCGGCGACGAGCCCGCCGCCGATCGCGATGTCGGTCGGGGTCGCCCCGCTGGAGCTGCTGCCGCCGAGGCCGCCGCGGACCCCGCCGATGACGGTGAAGGCGGCCGGCCGGGTCAGCCGGCGGCCCGAGCAGTTGACGGTGATGTCGTACGAGCCCGGTCTGGCGTCCTGCTTGATGGTGGCGGTGCCCTTGGACGTCTCGTTGGCTCCCCTGACCGGGGTCAGGTGGGTGGTCCGGAACGCGTCCGAGGTCATGGTGCCGCCCTGGGGGCAGCCGTCGACCGTGACGGTCATCTGGCCGCCGCGGGCGATCACGCTGGGCAGCGCGACGATGTTGCTCGGCTGGTTGTGGTCACCGCCCGCGGTGGCCGCGGGGGCGGCCAGTCCGAGGACAGCGACGGCGGCGCCGGCTGCCGCGAGGGCACGAGTGTTGCGCATGTGATCCTCCGCGGAAGACGCCCCGGGTCCCGTCCCCGGTCGATCGGCGAGAAAGCGCCTCCCAGAAAGACCCTCAGTTGCCGTGCCCGCAGTCGCATTTCGGGAATGGTCCGTCCTGGTGAGCGGCTTGCCGGACCGAAACCGCGCGAGTGGATATCGCCGCAGGTCACGCCCCGTCAGAAAATCTTGCCGGTCGTCTCCCGGATGGCGCACGGAAGGAGGCGCGCACCACCCGTTCGCCGCCGCCCCGTCGCCGGTGTCCCGCACGGCGCTTAGCGTGCTCGTATGCGCGGATGATCCGGCGACGGCCGGGTCGAGAGGGGATGGCGAATGTACGACTCCGAGTTGGCCGAAGAGGAGGAGCGGCGCAGGAAGCGCGCTCCCTGGGGCGTGATAGCGCTTGTTCTGCTGACCGGTCTCGCGCTCATCCGCAACGGCTCCGGGGAATTCGACGTGGGCCCCCCGCAGCCCGCGTCGGCCGCCGCGTCGGACACCCGCTCGGCGGCCGGCGACGGTGCCGCGGCCGGAGTGACCCCGCTGGCGTACTCGGTGCCCGACCAGGTCTCCATCCCGGCCATCCAGGTCGACGCGCCGGTCATGGGGGTCGGTCTCGACGCGGACGGCTGGGTCGACGCGCCGCCGCCCGAGGACCCGAACCTGGCCGGCTGGTTCACCGGCGCGGTCTCCCCGGGGGAAAAGGGCACAGCGGTCGTGGTCGGCCATGTCGACAACCAGCAGGGCCCCGCCGTCTTCTACGGACTCGGGGCCCTGAAAAAGGGAAACAAGGTGGAAGTGCACCGCCAGGACGGAAAGACGGCGGTTTTCGAGATCTACGGCATCGAAGTGTTCGAGAAGAACAATTTCCCCGGCGACCGGGTCTACGGCTCGAAGGGCAGTCCCGAATTGCGGGTCATCACCTGCGGCGGCGGTTTCACCAAGCAGAACGGCTACGACGGGAACGTCGTCGCCTTCGCCCGCCTGGTCGGGGTCCGCTGAGCGTGCCCCGGCCGGGCGGGCCCGGCGGCGGTCAGATCAGGCGCCGCCGGGGGACGGTGAGGTGGTAGCCGGAGTCGAGCAGTTCGGGCAGATAGCGCCGCAGGGCGCGGACACTCTGCGAACGGTCGCCCCCGGCGTCGTGCGAGAGCACCACGACACCGGGGGCCGCGCCTTCCTCGACCCGGTCGACGATGGTGCCGGTGCCGGGCGTCGTCCAGTCCAGGGTGTCCACGGTCCAGGCGAGCGGCTCCATGCCGAGTTCCGCGCCGAGCTGGAAGACGGCCCGGTTCCACGCGCCGTACGGGGCCCGGAACCAGCGGGGCGCCTCGCCGTAGGCCTGCTCTACGACCTCGCTGGTGCGCTCCATCTCGGAACGGATGCGGCGCCGGGTGAGTTTGGTCAGCAGCGGGTGGGACCAGGTGTGGTTGCCCACCACGTGTCCCTCGTCCGCCATCCGGGTCAGCAGGTCCCGGTTGTAGTCCGCCATCTCCCCGCACACGAAGAACGTCGCCCGCACCTCGTACTTCGCCAGGGTGTCCAGGATCGGCGGGGTGTACTCGGGGTGGGGTCCGTCGTCGAAGGTGAGCAGCATGGTGCGGCCCCGGCCCGTCATGCGCAGGATCGGCTCGCTGCGCACCGGGGGCCGGCCGGACGCGGCACGCGGTGCGCCGTATCCGGTCAGGGGCTCGAGCCGGTAGGCGGAGGGTTTGAGCGGGCTGCGCTGCGGAGGTCCCGGGGCGGGTACGGGGGCGGGCGGCCGGGACGGTCCGTGTCCCAGGCCCGCCGCGAGTGCGCCGCCGGCGCCGGCCGCGCCCAGGGCCGCGACGCCGGTGAGCAGGGTGCGACGGGTGAGCAACTGGTCCTTCTTCATGACTCATCAGTCGCCCGGTCACGGCACGCCGCACCTGTGCAACACCGGGGCGGCGGCATGAAACCACCCGCCCGGCTCAAGATCGCCGGGGACTCCGATAACCTCGCCGCGTGACGGAACAGCACTCCCATCAGTTCGAACGCGGCACGGACGGACCCAAGGTCATCGTCGTCGGTGTGGACGGCTCCGACTCCTCACTGCGGGCCGCGGCCTACGCCGGTGGGATGGCCCGGCGGCAGGGCGCCCTGCTCGCCGTGGTGTACGTGCAGCCGGTGCTGGCGGGTGGCGCGGCGCTCGGGGCGTCGGTGGCGGAGACGACCGACGAGATCGCGGAGGAACTGGTGGCCCAGATCCGGGAGGCGACCGAGCGGGCGAAGGGGATATTCGACATCCGCTGGGAGTTCCACACCTTCCGCGGCGACCCGTACAGCGGTCTGAAGCAGACGGCCGACGAGCTGAAGGCGGACGCGGTGGTGGTCGGCGCCTCCGAGCAGGCCGGTCACCGGTTCGTCGGCTCGGTCGCGGTGCGGCTGGTGAAGGCGGGGCGCTGGCCGGTGACGGTGGTGCCATAGCGCCGGTGACGGTGGTGTCGTGGCGCCCGGTCGCGTCGGTGTCGTAGCGCCGGTCGCGTCGGTGTGTGCGTCTTGGGACCTTTGTGCGTCGTGACTTCCGTCACGGACGTGTGTGCGTCATCATGATCCACCGTCAGCCGTTTGCCGTTCACGAAGAGGTGAGGCGCATGGCCCGGTTCCGCATGGGTGAGGGTGTTCTCCGCCGCAAACCCATCGAACACATCGAGGAGACGGAGAGCGGCGGGGGCCTGGTGCGCTCGCTGGGGCTGTGGCAGCTCACCGCGATCGGTGTCGGCGGCATCATCGGGGCCGGCATCTTCACGCTGGCCGGCACGGTCGCCAACGGCACGGCGGGTCCCGCGGTCCTGATCTCCTTCCTCATCGCCGGTGTGGCGAGCGCCGCGGCCGCCCTGTCCTACGCCGAGTTCGCCGGGCTGATCCCGAAGGCGGGCTCCGCCTACACCTACGGCTACGCGGTCCTGGGCGAGCTGGTGGGCTGGTTCATCGGGTGGGACCTGCTCCTGGAGTACACGGCGATCGTCGCGGTGGTCGCGATCGGCATCTCGGGCTACTTCAGTTTCCTGGTCGGCGAGATGGGTGCCGACCTGCCGAACTGGATGCTGGGGGCGCCGGGCACCGGGGACGGGCACAAGGTCGACCTGTTCGCGGCCGTGCTGTGCCTGCTGATCGCGTACCTGCTGACGCTGGGCATCAGGAACGCCGCCCGCTTCGAGATGGTCGTGGTGGTGCTGAAGGTACTGGTGGTGCTGCTGGTGATCGGGGTCGGCGTCTTCCACATCAACAGCTCGAACTACCACCCGTTCTTCCCGTTCGGTGTCGGCGGGGCGTTCACCGGTGCGGCGACGGTGTTCTTCGCGGTCTTCGGCTACGACGCCATGTCGACGGCGGCCGAGGAGTCGAAGGACGCCCAGCGGCACATGCCGAAGGCGATCATCTACTCGCTGATCATCTCGATGGTGCTGTACGTGGCGGCCTGTCTGGTGCTGACGGGCATGCAGAACTACAAGGACATCGACCCCGAGAGCGGCTTCTCGACGGCGTTCAAGTCGGTGGGGCTCAGCTCGCTGGCCGACATCATCGCGGTGGGCGCCATCATCGGCATCCTCACGGTGATGTTCACCTTCATGCTGGGCGTGACCCGGGTGTGGTTCTCCATGTCGCGCGACGGGCTGCTGCCCAAGTGGTTCGCCAAGACGCACCCGACGCGGCACGTGCCGACCCGGGTCACCTGGATCGTCGGGGTCGCGTCCGCCGTGATCGCCGGGTTCCTGCCGATCGGCGAGGCGGCGGAGCTGACCAACATCGGCATCCTGCTGGCGTTCGTGGTGGTGTGCGCGGCGGTGATCGTGCTGCGCTACCGGCAGCCGGAGCTGCCGCGCACCTTCCGTACCCCGTGGATGCCGTTCGTGCCGGCGCTGGGCATCGTCTTCTCGATCTGGCTGATCACGTTCCTGCAGTGGCAGACCTGGGTGCGGTTCGCCGTGTGGTTCCTGGTCGGCCTGGTGATCTACTTCGCGTACTCGTACCGGAAGTCGGAACTGGCGCGGCGTTAGAGGGTGCGCAGGAAGTCCAGCAGGATCTTGTTGAACTCCTCCGGCCGCTCCAGGTTCGTGTAGTGGCCCGCGCCGTCGACGGTCACGGACCGGCCGTCACGGACGGTGCGGACCAGCCGCTCGGCCGCGCCGGTGAGGTCGTCCGGTTCGAGCGTGCCGTTGACGGCGAGGACCGGCACGTCGATTTCCGGCACCCGAGCCCACGTGTCGGTCATCGGCGTGTGCAGGTCGGGTTCGCCGGGACTGTGCTTGGACATCGTGTGGAGGGCCATCTCGCCCAGCCGGCGCATGACGCCGGGGTCGATGTCGTCCGCCGTCCGGGCCGGCCCATGGACCACGCGCAGGAACGCGGCGAGCCAGCCGTCGAGGTCGCCCGCCGCCAGGGTGCGGGCGTATTCCGCCTGAATCCCCCGGTACCAGGGATCGGTGTACTCGAAGTCGCTGGTCGCGGCGCCGCAGGCGACCACCGCCCGGACCAGCTCCGGGTGTTCGAGGGCGGTGTCGGTGGCGATCCCGCCGCCCATGGACAGACCGACGAGCACCGCGGGACCGGCGTCCAGGTGGCGCAGCAGCCCGGCCAGGTCGTCCGCCCAGCGGAAGCGCTCCGTGGCGTTGGCCGAGAAGCCGTGGCCGCGCACGTCGGGAGCGATCACGCGGTGGTCGGCGGCCAGGGCCGGGATCTGGGCGTCGTACAGACGGTGGTCGACGAACCCCGAGTGGATGAGCACCACGAGGTCCCCGGATCCGGTGTCGCGGTACGCGAGGTCCCCGTCCGAGGAGGTGAAGAAGCGGAGATCCGAAGCGGTATTCATGACAACCAGGGTGTCATGTCACTCCCGGCTTTGGCAACCAAGGTGTCATGATGGCGGGGTGAACGACATCGACGCACCCCTCCCCCCGGACGCCCTCGCCCGGCGGCTCACCGAGGTGTACGACCTGGTCGGCCCGCTCTACCGGCGCGCGCAGCGCGACGTCGAGCAGGGCCTGGCCGCCGACGGCCTGTCCGTGGGCGTCCGCGCCGTGCTGACGATGCTGCGGCGCGGCGGGCCGATGACCGTGCCGCAGATGGGCCGGGCCCAGGCGATCAGCCGTCAGTTCGTCCAGCGGATGGTCAACGACGCCGCGGCCCAGGACCTGGTGGAGAGCACCCCCAACCCGGCGCACCGCCGGTCCTCGCTGATCCGGCTGACCGCCAGGGGCCGGGACACGATCGACGCGGTCCTCGACCGGGAGCACCGACTGCTGCGCGAGGTCGGCTCGGACCTCACGGACGCCGACGTCACCACCTGCCTGCGGGTGCTCGGCGCCATGCTGACGGCGCTGGACCGCGTGGCGGACGCCTGACCTACTTCCCCATCACGAGCCCGTCCTCGGCGGCGCCCCGGCTGAGCACCACGTCGCGGATGCGGTCGCGCACGCCGCGCAGCTCGGCGCCCTTCTCCAGCGCCCGGTTGAGGTTCACCACCCGGCCGGCGTCGACGTCGAACAACTGCGGGACGAACTCGGCCTTCGTCACCTTCCAGCGTTCGCCGTCCCGGTCGGGCGGCGCGAAGGTGAAGCGGCCGACCGCCGACTGGTTGCCGCGCGGATCGCGGACGCCCTCGTCGTTGACCATCTCGCCCGCGATCTGGTCCCCCATGCCGTACACCACCCAGGTGCCGTTGACCTTCTCGTAGGCCTGCGGGACATGGGCGTGGGTGCCGAGGATCAGGTCGATGTCGGGGCGGTCGCCGGTGCGGGCCGCGGTCAGGCTCCGGGCGAGGGCCAACTGGTCCTGGTCGGGCTCGTCCTGCCATTCGGTGCCCCAGTGCATCGACACGACGACGACGTCGGCGCCGGCCTTCCGGGCGGCCCGCGCGTCCTCGACGATGCGCGCCTCGTCGATCAGACCGACCGCCCAGGGCTGGTCCGCGGGCAGCGGGTGGCCGTTGGTGTGGAGGGTGTAGGCGAGGTGGGCCACCTGGGCCCGGCCCGCGCGCAGCACCGTCGCGATGTCCGCCTCGGCCTCGGTGCGCGCCGTACCGGCGTGCCGTACGCCCGCCCGGTCGAGGGCGTCCAGGGTGCGGCAGATGCCGTCCGCGCCGTCGTCGACGCTGTGGTTGGAGGCGGTGGAGCAGCCGTCGTAGCCGGTGGCGGCCAGCGCCTTGGCCACCTCGGGCGGGGACTTGAAGAGCGGGTAGCCGCTGTAGTCGCCGTTCGCGCCGTAGACGGTCTCCATGTGGCACAGCGCGAGGTCGGCCGGCGCGACGACGGGCCGGGCGCCGGCGAGCATGGGGCGGAAGTCGTAGCCGGTGCCACCGGCGTCGAAGCGGGCCCGTTCGATGATCGAGTCGTGCGGGAGCACGTCTCCGGAGGCGACCAGGGTGAAGGCACCGGTGTCCGCGGCGGACGGGGCCGGGGCCGGCGGCTTCGGCGGTTCGTGGTCGCGGGCCTGGCAGGCCGCGCCCGCGGTGAGGAGGGCGGTCAGGGCCAGGGCCACCTGCCGACTGCGTGTGATCATCCGTTCACTCCGCTGGGTCGCACACACCGATGAAAAGTCACATTTACGTATGAACAGGTAAAGAGTCACGTCCCGTCACGGGCGGCTCCGACACGCCCATTAGCCCGTCCGGCGTGCGCGAACCGGGTGTCCGGACCACACGCCCACCACACGCCCACCACGCGCCGACCGCACGCCGACCGTTCGTCGAACCGTTCGTCGACGCGATCGACCGTCCGCCGCACGCCCGTGCGTACGCCCTGTCCCCGCACGGTCCCCTGCGGTGCCATACGGCCATGACGGCCGGAATCACCCTCACGGACACAGCGAACGGGACGACCGCCGAGCACGAGCTCGCCGCACTTCAACGCGAGCACGGCCGGCCGCTCTTCGCGCTGCTGCTGCGGCTCAGCGACGGCGACCGGCAGCGCGCCGAGGACCTGGTGCAGGAGACCCTGGTCCGCGCCTGGCAGCATCCCGAGGCCCTGCGCGCCGACGACTTCGACTCCGTACGGCCGTGGCTGCTCACCGTGGCCCGGCGGCTCGCGATCGACGCGCGCCGCGCCCGCCAGGCCCGCCCCCCGGAGGTCGGCGACGCCGTGCTGGAGAACGCGCGCGTCTGCGCGGATCACGCCGAACGGGCCGCCGCCGCCCTCGATGTGCGCGAGGCTGTGAAGACTCTCACTCCGGAGCACCGTGAAGTCCTGGTGCTGGTGTATTTCCAGGGGGCGAGTGTGGCGGAAGCCGCGGCCGCCCTCGGCATCCCACCCGGTACCGTGAAGTCCCGCGCGTACTACGCGCTGCGCGCCATGCGCAGGGTGCTACCGGGATACGCCGCCGACCTGCGGTGAAACCGACCTTTTGGTCAAGCCTCCGTAAAGCGCCTTGCCCGGGACCCCGGTTGAGCAGTCGGCTGTCCTCATCCGTGTTCCGTACGGGGGTCCATGACCCGGGTCGGGCGACGCGCACGCACCGGAGGAAGGCAGGAAGGGATGCTGCACAGAGGTCAAGAGAGCACGGACGGCACCGGCGGGGGCGAACTGAGCGTTCCCATGGCGTGGTTGTACGCCGAGTACATCGCCGACGAGCTGCTGCGGACCGGCGACCTGATGCCGCCGACGTCCTTCGAGTTCCGCGCCGGACGCGACGCGCTCGCACTCACCGTCTTCCTGTCCGACACGGAGAACGAACTGAGCGGCATCCGGGTCGTCACCCACCTGGAGACCTGGCTGTCCCTGACGGCGTACGACCAGCCCTGGCACGAGTGGGTGCACGGGCGGCTGGCCGAGGTCACGGCCGACGCCCTCGCCGCCGGACGCCACTCGCCGGACCTGGAGCTGGCCCGGGCGGCCTGGCGCTGGCTCCAGGACACCGAACTGCTCGCCCCGGACCTGAACGCGGTGCCCGGGGGTGCGCCGGTGACCGGAGAGGACGAGGGACCGAAGGTGTGGACGCCCGCCTGGCAGCTCGGGCTGCCGCTGGGACACCTCGCCATCCACCTGTTCTAGCCTCCCCGGCCGGTCCCGCGAACTTCCCGCGAACTTTCCGGCGGGACGGACCAATCCGCGCCCCTGGCCGCTCCGAACACCTTGGTTGCGATTCCGGGGTGGCTTGAGTGATTCGGCTGTCGGGTGCGTACGGGTGGGAGCAAGGAGTAACCCCACCCGCACCCAACGGTACGAGGATTCGGCATGAGGTCCCTGGAAAGGCATCGTGACGTCGGCGCCTACGCGCTCGGCGTGCTGGACGAAGCGGAAGCCTTCCGCTTCGAGGACCACCTCATGGAATGCCCCCGGTGCGCGGCCCAGGTGACCGAATTCGGTCCCGCCACCCGCCAGTTGATGCTGTTCCGGCAGGCGACACCCCGTATCGTCCACCCCCTGACCAGGCCGGGACCCCGGCTGCTCGACCGGCTGCTGTCCGAGGTGACCACGCGCCGGCGGGCCGGCCGGCGGCGGGTGCTGTACGCCGTGGCCGCCGCCGTCGTGTGCGCCGTGGCCGGGCCCGGCGCCGTGCTGTACGCGAGCCAGGGCGACCCGGCGGGGCCGGTCACCGCGACCGATGCCCGGTCCGGGGTGTGGGCGCGGATCACGACCGAGGACGAGACCTGGGGCACGGACGTGCGGTTGGAGGTCAGGGACGGGGGCGGCCCGCGGTCCTGCCGGCTGGTCGCCGTGGGCCGCGACGGGTCCGAACAGACGATCACCAGCTGGATGGTCCCCGGGCACGGCACCCGGCCGCACACCATGCGCGGCGGCGCCGCCCTGCATCCGGGCCAGATCGACCGCTACGAGGTGCGGACGGCGGACGGCGAGCACCTGGTGACGCTGCCGGCCGGATGACTACTTCAGCAGCCGGGACATCCTGCGGTCCGCCAGCGGTTTGCCGCCGGTCTGGCAGGTCGGGCAGTACTGGAGCGAGGAGTCGCTGAAGGAGACCTCACGGATGGTGTCCCCGCACACCGGACAGGGCTCTCCGGTGCGGCCGTGGACCCGCAGCCCGCTCTTCTTCTCGGCCTTCAGGCGTCCGGCGGCGATGCCCCGGGAGCGTTCCACGGCCTCGGTGAGCGTGCCGCGCAGGGCCGCGTACAGCCGGGCGGTCTCCTCGCCGGTCAGGGAGGCGGCCAGCTTGAACGGGGACATCTTCGCGGCGTGCAGGATCTCGTCGCTGTACGCGTTGCCCACGCCCGCGATCAGGCTCTGGTCGCGCAGGGCGCCCTTGAGCTGCCGCCGCTCGCCGTCCAGCAGGGCGGCGAAGCGTGCCTCGTCGAAGTCGTCGGCGAGCGGGTCGGGGCCGAGCCGGGCCACGCCCGGCACCTGCCGCGGATCGGCCACAACGTACACCGCGAGCCGCTTCTGCGTGCCCGCCTCGGTCAGGTCGAAGCCCGCGCCGGTCTCCAGGGCCACCCGCAGCGCGAGCGGGCCCTTGCCCGGCCTGGGCATACCGCTGGGCAGGCTGTCCTTCCAGTGCAGCCAGCCGGCCCGGGCCAGATGGGTCACCAGGTGCGGGCCGCCGGCGGTCTCCACGTCGAGGAACTTGCCGTGCCGGTGCACGGCCGCCACCCGGTGCCCCTCCAGCGCCGTGAGCGGGGGGTCGTACGTCTTCAGGACGCTGATCGCCACGGGCAGCACCCGGACGATCTCGCGGCCGGTGAGGTGCTCGGTCAGGAAGTCGCGGAGCGCCTCGACCTCGGGCAGTTCTGGCATACGTCCAGAGTGCCACCGGCCGCCGGCGGCGCCAGTGGGTTCAGCCCGCCCCGTGCGCCACCACGAACTCCGCCCAGACGACCTTGCCGCCGCCGCGCGCCTCCACGCCCCACTCGTCGGCGAGCGTGTCGACCAGGAGCAGCCCCCGTCCGGACACCCCGTCGTCCCCGGCGTCCCGGCGGCGCGGCAGGGCGCTGGAGGAGTCCTCGACCTCGACCCGCAGCCGCCGGTCGGTTCCGGTGAGCAGCCGCAGGGTGACGACGGCGGAGCCCTCGGTGTGCATGAGGGCGTTGGTCGTCAGCTCGTCGGCGACCAGCTCGATCTCGTCGCTCTGCGCCTTGGCTCCCCAGGACCGGACGGCGGCCCGGATCATGTGCCGGGCCTCGGTGAGGCCCTCCGGGTCGCCCGGGGAGACGTGCTGCTGGACCCGGCCGAAGGTCCGCGGGGCGCCCAGGCCGTGCCGGCGCAGCACCAGCAGCGCCACGTCGTCGTCGCCGCGCCGCTCGTCGACCACGTCGATCAGCCGGTCGGCCAGGTCCCGCACGTCCTGCGGCCCGGAGGTGATCAGCGCGGTGAGGACGTCCATGCCCTCGTCGAGGTCGGCGCCGGGCTGCTCGACCAGGCCGTCGGTGCACAGCAGCAGGGTGTTGCCCGGGTCCAGCTCCAGGGTGGCGACCGGGTAGGCGAGGCGCCCGAACTCGGCGGACAGGCCGAGCGGCAGCCCGCCCTCGACGCGCACGAGGCGGCAGCTGCCGTCGCCGAAGCGCAGCAGCGGGTCGATGTGTCCGGCGCGGACCACCTGGACCACTCCGGTGCCCAGGTCCGCCTCCGCGTACAGGCAGGTCGCGAAGCGGTCGGTGTCCAGCTCGTGCAGGAAGACGGAGGCCCGCGCCATGACCGTGGCCGGTGGGTGGCCCTCCGCGGCGTAGGCGCGCAGCACGATCCGCAGCTGGCCCATGACGGCGGCGGCGTGCGTGTCGTGGCCCTGGACGTCGCCGATCACGGCGCCGACGCGGCCGCCGGGCAGCGGGATCAGGTCGTACCAGTCGCCGCCGATGTCCCGGCCGAGCGCGCCGCCGATGGAGGCCGCCCGGTAGCGGACGGCGACGTCGCAGCCGGGGACGCTGGGGATGGTGCGCGGCAGCATGGCCTGCTGGAGGCCCTCGGCGAGGTCCATCTCCTGCTCGTAGAGCATGGCCCGCTGGAGGCTCTGCGCGATGCCGCTGCCGAGCGCGACCAGGACGTTGCGGTCCTCCGGGGAGAAGCCGCGCCGGTCGCTGTAGAGCAGCCCGATGGCGCCGATGGGCCGGGCCTGGGCGATCAGCGGCAGATAGGCGGCGGCGGTGATGTCGAGGTGGGTGATGTCCTTCCACAGCCCCGGGTAGCGCTCGGCGAACTCCTCGGGCGACTCGATGAAGCGGGGGCTGAGGGTCCGTACGGCCTCGCTCATCGGGTACGGCTCGTCGATCCGGGTGACCCGGGTCCCGGGGATGAAGCTGTTCTCGGGGCCGTCGGCGACCAGCCGGATACGACCGGCCTCGACCAGGCCCATCACCAGGCTGGTGGCGCCCAGCCGGGTGAGTCCGTGGGTGTCGCGCAGGACCTCGATGACGTCGTCCACGGTGCGGGCGTGCGCGAGGGCGGCCGTGGCGAGCTGGACGACGTTGGTGAGCCGGCGGCGGGCCTCGTCCTGCACGGCCTGGTCGCGGCTGGCCGCGGTCTCGGCCATCTCCTGGGTGGCGTCGCGGACGATGCCGATGATCCGGCGCGGGCGGCCGGTCTCGTCGCGGCGGATGTAGCCCTGGGTACGGGTCCAGCGCAGGGTGCCGTCACGCCGGCGCAGGCGGAAGTAGGTGCCGTAGTTCTCGCTGCCGTCCTTCATGGCCTGGGCGACGATGGCGTCCATGCGGCGGCTCTCCGCCGTGGGCACGCGCAGCGACAGCGACTCGGGGCGCCCGTCGTACTCCTCCGGGCGCAGGTCGAACACCTCGTGGGCCTGGGCGTCCATGTGGAACAGCCCGGCGTCCAGGTCCCAGTCGAAGCTGCCCATGCGGTTGAGCGCCAGGATCGGGTCCGGGTGGGCGGGCCAGTCGTCCGGGAGTGACGGGGCGCTCGCTCCCCGATCAGACATGGACCCCACCTTGCCAGGATTTGTCGGAATCTTCGACTCCTGGTCGCCGGACAGGGGACGAAGAGGTCCGGAGGGGGGTGGCGGCCGGGCGGGGGTACACGGAGCGGGTACGAGAGGAGCCCGGCCGTGGAGTGGTTCACCGCACCCGACTACTGGCTGGCCCGGCTGGTCTTCCAGCGGGCGCTGGCCGTCGTCTACCTGGTCGCGTTCCTGACGGCCGCCCTGCAGTTCCGGGCGCTGCTCGGCGAGCGCGGTCTGACACCGGTGCCCCGCTTCGTCGAGCGGGTGCCGTTCCGGCGGGCGCCGAGCCTGTTCCAGTGGCGCTACTCGGACCGGCTCTTCGCGGGCTGTGCCTGGGCGGGCTGCGCGGTGTCGGCGGCGCTGGCGGCCGGGCTGGACGCGCTGCTGCCGCTGTGGGGCGCGATGCTGCTGTGGCTGGTGCCGTGGGCGCTGTACCTGTCGATCGTCAACGTCGGACAGACCTGGTACTCCTTCGGCTGGGAGTCGCTGCTGCTGGAGACCGGCTTCGTCGCCGTGCTCCTGGGCAACGAGGAGGTGGCGCCGCCGGTCGTGGTGCTGTTCCTGCTGCGCTGGCTGCTGTTCCGGGTGGAGTTCGGGGCGGGGCTGATCAAGATGCGCGGCGACGAGTGCTGGCGGAAGCTGACCTGCCTGGACCACCACCACGAGACCCAGCCGATGCCGGGCCCGCTGAGCTGGTTCTTCCACCGCCTCCCCCGCCCCCTGCACCGCGTCGAGGTCGCCGCGAACCACGTCACGCAGTTGCTGGTGCCCTTCCTACTGTTCGCCCCGCACCCGGTGTCGACGGCCGCCGCGGCGCTGATGATCGCAACCCAGCTGTGGCTGGTGCTCTCGGGCAACTTCTCCTGGCTCAACTGGGTCACCATCGTGCTGGCCCTGTCGGTGGTCCGCTTCCCGGCCGACGCCCCGTCCGTGGCCGCCGCGCCGCTCTGGTACGAGGTGGTGGTCCTGGCGGTGGCGGCGCTGCTGGTGTTCCTGAGCCACCGGCCGGTGCGCAACATGATCTCCCGCCGCCAGGTGATGAACCGCTCCTTCGACTCCCTCCACCTGGTCAACACCTACGGTGCCTTCGGCTCGGTCAGCCGGGTCCGCTACGAGGTGGTGATCGAGGGCACCGCCGACGAGGTGGCCCGCGAGGACGGGGACTGGCGGGAGTACGAGTTCAAGGGCAAACCCGGTGATCCCCACCGCTGGCCGCGCCAGTTCGCGCCGTACCACCTGCGGCTGGACTGGCTGATGTGGTTCGCCGCGCTGTCGCCCTCCTACGCCGGATCGTGGTTCGGCACCCTGGTGGAACGGCTGCTGGAGAACGACCGCACCACGCTGCGGCTGCTGCGCCGCTCCCCCTTCCCGCCGGACGCACCGCCGCGCTTCGTGCGCGCCCGGCTGTTCCGCTACCGGTACACGACCTGGCGCGAGCTGCGGGAGACGGGCGCGTGCTGGGAGCGGACGTATGTGCGGGAGTACCTGCCGCCGACCCGGCTCACCTCTTCCGGGTGAGCCGGGTCGGTCGGAGGCGCTAGGAGCGCTTCAGCCGCAGGGTCACCAGCTCGAACGGACGCAGGCGTACGGCGATCCGGTCGCCGTCCGCCCGGGGGGCCTCCGCGTCCGCCAGCGGGCGCTCCATCAGGTCGGTCACCTGCACGTCCGCGACCGCGAACCCGGCCGTCAGCGTGGCGCGGGCCCGGCCGCCGTGGGCCTCGTGGAAGCGGACCACGACGTCGCCGCTGCCGTCGTCGGCGAGCTTGACGGCGGTGACGACGACCGCGTCCCGGTCCACCGTGACGAGCGGCGCGACCTCCGCGGCGCCGCCCGTGAGGTGCCGCTCGGGCAGGTTGATCCGCCAGCCCTCGCGCACCGCGTCCCCGATGCCCGCGCCCGGCACCAGCGCGTGCCGGAAGCGGTGCACGCCCTGGTCGGTCTCGGGGTCGGGGAAGCGCGGGGCGCGCAGCAGGGAGAGCCGGACCGTGGTGGTCGTACCCGCGTCGGCGTCGGTGCGGACGGTGCGGGTGACGTCGTGGCCGTACGTCGAGTCGTTGACGAGTGCGACGCCCCAGCCGGGCTCCTCCAGGTGCACGAAGCGGTGGTTGCAGGCCTCGAACTTGGCCGCCTCCCAGCTGGTGTTGGTGTGGGTGGGCCGGTGGAAGTGCCCGAACTGGGTCTCCGACGCGTACCGTTCGGCGTGCACGTCGAGCGGGAAGGCGAGCTTGAGGAACTTCTCCGTCTCGTGCCAGTCCACCTCGGTGTCCACCTCGAGCCGCCGCTCCCCCGGTGCCAGGGTCAGCACCTGGGTGACGCGGGAGGAGCCGAAGGAGCGCACGATCCGCACCGAGGCGCCGTCGCCGCCGGGGGCGACCTCGTCGGCGTCGGTGAGATCGGTGACCGTGTTGCGGTAGAACTCGTCGACGTCCCAGGCGTCCCACATGTTCGGGAAGTCGGGGTGGAGCTGGAGCAGGTTGCCCGCCCCGCCCGGCGCGATCGTCTCGCGGTCGGCGGCGAGGTCGTACGCCGACACCACCAGGCCCCGCTCGTCGATCTCGACGCGCAGCAACCCGTTGTCCAGGACGTGACCGCCGCCGGAGCGGGAGGTGACGTCGGTGCGCCCCTCGGCCGCGGGGGACGTGGCGGCGCCCGCCGGGACCCCGGCCCGTGCGTGCGGTGCGGAGTTGAAGACCAGCGGGGTGTCGCCCTCGCCGGCCAGAGCACGCTGGGCGGCGTCGACGATGCCGTTCAGTTCGGCGGCGACCCGGTCGTAGGTGGCGCGGGCCTCGCGGTGCACCCAGGCGATGGAGGAGCCGGGCAGGATGTCGTGGAACTGGTGCAGCAGGACCGTCTTCCAGATCCGGTCCAGGTCGTCGTAGGGGTAGGGGAACCCGGCGCGCACGGCGGCCGTGGCCGCCCACAGCTCGGCCTCGCGCAGCAGGTGTTCGCTGCGACGGTTGCCCTGCTTGGTCTTGGCCTGGCTGGTGAGGGTGGCGCGGTGCAGCTCGAGGTACAGCTCGCCGACCCAGACCGGCGGGGCGGGGTTCTCGGCCTCGGCCTTCTCGAAGAAGGCGTGCGGGGTCTCCCACTCGACGGTCGCCGAGCCTTCGAGGTCGCGCAGCCGGGCCGCCTTGGCGACCATCTCGCGGGTGGTGCCGCCGCCTCCGTCGCCCCAGCCGGTGGGGGCCAGGGAGTGCCGGGCGACGCCCTTGTCCTTGAAGTTCTTCGCCGCGTGGGCGATCTCGCTGCCCTTCATCGAGCAGTTGTAGGTGTCGACGGGCGGGAAGTGGGTGAAGATCCGGGTGCCGTCGATGCCCTCCCAGCGGAAGGTGTGGTGCGGGAACTTGTTCGTCTGCGACCAGGAGATCTTCTGCGTCAGCAGGTACTTGGCGCCGGCCGCCTTGATGATCTGCGGGAGCCCGGCCGCGAAGCCGAAGGTGTCGGGCAGCCACGCCTCGTCGTTCTCGACGCCGAACTCGTCGAGGAAGAACCGCTTTCCGTGCACGAACTGCCGGGCCATGGCCTCCGAGCCGGGCATGTTGGTGTCCGACTCCACCCACATGCCGCCGGCCGGCACGAACCGGCCGTCCGCGACCGCCTTCTTGACCCGTGCCCACACCTCGGGCCGGTGGTCGCGCACCCACGCCCACTGCTGGGCCTGGGACATGGCGAAGACGAAGTCCGGCTCGTCCTCCAGGAGGGCGGTCATGTTGGAGGTGGTGCGGGCCACCTTGCGCACGGTCTCGCGCAGCGGCCACAGCCACGCCGAGTCGATGTGCGCGTGTCCGACGGCGCTGATGCGGTGCGCGGAGGGGACGGCGGGGGCCGACAGCACCTCGGTGAGGCGCGTGCGCGCCGCTTGCGCCGTGCCGCCCACGTCCTGGAGGTCGATGGCGTCCAGCGCCCGGTCGACGGCGCGCAGGATCTCCCAGCGGCGCGGCGAGTCCACCGGCAGTTCGGCCATCAGCTCGCCGAGCACCTCCAGGTCGAGGATCAGGTTCCACACCGTCTCGTCGAGGACGGCGAGGTCCATGCGGGCGAGGGTGTACTGCGGTTCGCTGCCCGCCGTGTCCTTGTCGCCGAGCCGGGTGGGCACGAAGGGGTGGTAGTCGAGGACGACGGGGTTGGAGGCGGCCTCGACGTGCAGGCGGACCTCCTCGCCGCCCTCGACGGGGGCGCCGATCCGCACCCACTGGTTGCGCGGGTTGAGGCCCTTCACCGGGGTGCCGTCGGGGCGGTAGACCAGCCCCTCGCACTGGAAGCCGGGCATGTTCTCGTCGAAGCCGAGGTCGAGGATCGCCTCGACGGTCTTCCCGGCCCACTCCTTGGGCACGGTGCCGGTGACGCGGAACCAGCTGGTGCCCCAGGGCGCGCCCCAGCGGGCGCCGACCTCGATGGGTTCGGGTTCGGCCGCGAGTCCCTCCTCCACGGGCACGGGTTCGCCGGGCGCGTTCCAGACCGCCACGTCCAGCGGCACGGACTGGGGGTAGAGGGCGGGGCGGATGCGCTCGTCGAGGACGCGCTTGAGGCGGGCTTCGACCAGGTTGCGGTCGTCATGCATGAGGGTGCTCCGGGGTCGGGGGCGGGTGGTTGCCAGGGGTGGGTCGCGACGACGGGGCCGACGTCAGGTACAGCTCCCCCGCCGGGCGCGGTCCGAATCGTCCGGGGCGGGGGCGGCGAGTACCTCGCCGGGAGTGACGACCTCGGTGATGCCCCGCGCGGCGAGGTGTCCGGTGTCGGCGGTGTGCGTGTCGAGGACGGTGGTGGGACGCGCGCCGTCGGCGACCAGCCGGAAGAAGGCGTCGAAGACGGCACCGCCGGGGGCGCACGCCGAGCGCGCGGCCGGGTCGGCCGGAACGGCGAGGGCCGTGGTGCGCGGGGCGGGGGCGGGACGGGCTCCGTCCCGGGCCGCGCGCGCCGCCTGCGCCAGGACCCGTGCCGTGTCCTTGGGGCGCCGGTCGTTGGTGAGGAGCCCGAGCCCGTACTCCAGCTCCGGGAAGTCGGCCAGCGCCCGGGACACGTCGTGGGAGCACCACCAGGTGACGCCCCACAGGTCCGGGCAGTCCAGGGCGTTCTCGACGGTCGCCTCGGTGAAGGCGGCGGCGTGCTCGGCGGGGACCAGGGGTGCGGGCGCGCCGACCTCCTGGAGCCACACCGGGCGGTGCGGGTCGTCGGCCCAGGCCTTGCTCAGCTCGACGAGGTAGGCGGCGTGGTGCTCGCTGGGCACGGAGGTGCGGCCGTGGCGCTGGGCGGTGCCGTTGAAGACCCAGGAGTGCACCGCCGTGACGGCGCCCTGCCGGGCGGCCTGGGCCGGGGTGAAGGGCTGGTCGTCCTGGTACCAGGTGGCGTCGTACTCGGCGTGCAGGTGCATGCGGCCCGGGGCGCCCTCCTCGCAGGCGGCCAGCATCCGCTGGAGCCAGGCGTCGATCTGGGCGCTGGTGGCGCGGTCCGGGTCGGGGTGGGGTCCGGCGGAGAACTGGTTGACCTCGTTGCCGAGGGTCATGCCGAGGAAGTTGCTCCGTCCGGTGAGCGCGGCGGCGAGGGTGCGCAGGTAGACGGCCTGGCCCTGGACGACGTCGGGGTCGGTGAACAGGTTGCGCCGGTGCCAGGTGCGGGTCCAGGCCGGCACGTAGTCGAAGCTGCTCAGATGGCCCTGGAGGCCGTCCACGTTGACGTCGAGGCCGCGTTCACCGGCCGCGTCGACCAGTGCCACCAGGTGCTCGACCGCGCGCTCGCGGATCAGGGCGCGGTTGGGCTGGAAGTACGGCCACAGCGGGAAGACGCGGACGTGGTCCACGTCCAGTGCGGCGATGGAGTCCAGGTCGGCGCGTACGGAGTCGAGGTCGAAGTCGAGCCAGTGGTGGAACCACCCCACGCTCGGGGTGTAGTTGACGCCGAAGCGCACGGCAGAAGGCATGCGGTGTCCTTGAGAGGGGGAAGCGGGTGGTTCAGCCCTTGACGGCGCCCTCGCCCACGCCGCGGAAGAAGTACCGCTGGAGGCAGGCGAAGAGGACGATGAGGGGCGCCACGGCGATGATCGTGCCGGCGGCGACGAGGCGTTCGTCGTTGGCGAAGGTGCCGTGCAGGTAGTTCAGGCCGATGGTCAGGGTGAACTTGGACGGGTCGCTGAGCACGATCAGGGGCCACAGGAAGTCGTCCCAGGCGCCCATGAAGGCGAAGATCGCGACGACGGCGAGGGTGCCCTTCACGGCGGGCAGCGCGATCCGGTAGAAGCGCTGCCAGACGTTGGCGCCGTCGACGAAGGCGGCCTCCTCGATCTCGTAGGGGAGGTTGAGGAAGGCGTTGCGCATCAGCAGCACGTTCAGGGCGCTGACGCAGCCCGGCAGCACCACGCCGACCAGGGTGTTGTTGAGACCCAGCTCCCGCATGGTGGTGAACTGGGCGATGATGATGCCCTCCACCGGCACGAGCATGGCCAGGATGAACACCAGGGTGGCGACGCGCCGGCCGCGGTAGCGCAGGCGGGCCAGGGCGTAGCCGGCGAGGGCGGCGCCGACGCAGTTGGTGACGACGTTGGCGGCGGCGACCTTCAGCGAGTTCAGGGCGTAGTCCCACACCGGGATGGTGTCGGCGACCCGCTCGTAGTTGTGCAGGGTGGGGTCGGCGGGCAGGAACTTCGGCGGGGAGCTGAAGATGTCCTCGGTGGGGCCCTTGAGCGAGGTCGACAGCTGCCACAGGAACGGCCCGATGGTCAGGGCGAGGACGCCGAGCAGCAGCAGATAGCGCAGGGCCAGTTCCCAGCCGCGTACCCGGCGGCCGTGCTCGTCGGTGATGCGCGGTTCGCGTTTGCGTTCCGGGTCGGCGGCCCGGGTCCGCTCGGCGGGCCGGGTCTTCTCGGCGGTGCTCACGCGTCCTCCTTCCGGTCGGCGCGCAGGACGAGCAGCATCAGGACGACGGTGACGACGAAGACGACGACGGAGATGGCGGAGGCGTAGCCGACCCGGCCGGTGAGGCCGGTGCCGGTGCGCTGGACCAGCATCACGAGGGTGGTGTCCTCGCCGGCCGGTCCGCCGCTGGGGCCCGCCATCAGGTACACCTCGGAGAAGACCTTGAAGGCGGCGACCGAGGAGAGCGCCGCGACCAGGACCATGGTGGAGCGGACCGCGGGCACCGTGACGGTGAGGAAGCGGCGGACCGCGCCCGCGCCGTCCACGGCGGCGGCCTCGTGCAGTTCGCGGGGCACGTTGGCGAGCGCCGCCAAGTAAATGATCATGTAGTAGCCGAGGCCCTTCCAGACCGTGACGCCCATCGCGCTGAGCAGGATCAGCCACTGGTCGCTGAGGAAGCCGACCGGACTGGCACCGAGCGTCTCCAGCAGGGAGTTGACCAGGCCGCGCTCGTCGAGGAGCCAGACCCAGATCAGCCCGACGACGACGATCGAGGCGACGACCGGGGTGTAGAAGGCCGAGCGGAAGAAGGTGATGCCGGGGATGTTCTTCTGCACCAGCAGTGCGAGCAGCAGCGGCAGCAGGACCAGCGCGGGGACGACCCCGAGGACGTAGAGGGAGCTGTTGCGCAGGCCGATCCAGAACATGTCGTCGTGGAGCAGCTCGCGGAAGTTGGCGAGTCCCACGAACTCGCCCGGGACCAGCGTGCGGCGGTCGGTGAAGGAGTTGATGAGCGTGGAGACGAACGGGTACAGGATGAACGCGCCGGTGATCAGCAGACCGGGTGCGGCGAACAGCCAGGGGCTGGCCGGCAGTTGCCGTCGCACGCGCCGGGCGCCGCCGCCCTTGCGGGCGTCCGGTGTGCCGGTGGTGAGGGTGGGACTCGCCATGATGTCTCAGCCCTGCTGCTGGAGGAGCCGGTCGCACGCCTTGACAGCGTTGTCGAGGGCTTCCTTCGGGCTCTGCTTGCCCTGGAGCGCCTTGGCGACCTCGTTGCGCAGCTCGGTCTTCATCTGCTCGCTGAACAGCACGGGCGTGTAGTTGACGGCCGTCTTCAGCGACTTGGCGGCGGCGACCCGGACGCGGGTCTCGTCGGTGCCGTCCTCCTTGGTGAAGTACGGGTCGTCCAGCGAACCGGCGGTGCTCGGGAAGATGGCGACCTGCTTGGCGAACGACATCTGGTGCGCCGCGTCGGTGACGTAGTGCGCGAAGGCGACCGCGGCGGGCTTGCGCTGGCTCTGCGCGTTGACCATCAGGCCCATCACGTACATGTTGACGTGGCCGGTGCTGGTGATCTGGTCGGTGATGCCGATGTTCTCGTACAGGTTCGGCGCCTGCTTCTTGAAGTTGGCGAGGTCGAGCGCGCTGCCCGGGTTCATGGCGACGGCGCCGGTGAGGAACTTCTTCCCGGAGGACTCGGGGGTGGCGGTCAGCGCCTGCGGGTCGAGGGCCTTGGCGTCGTACAGCTCCTTGTAGCGGGTGAGGAGTTGGACGCCCTTGGCGTCGTTGAACGCGAAGGCGGTGCCCTCCTTGTTCATGAGCGGGACGCCGTAGCGGCCGAAGTCCTCGATGGTGGGCACGTTGGCGAGCGTGGCGACCTCGCCGTCGGTCTTGTCGGCGATCTTCAGCGCGGCGTCGAAGACGTCGTCGTACGTCTTCGGCGGCTGCTCGGGGTCGAGTCCGGCCTTCTCGAAGAGGGACTTGTTGTAGAAGAGCGGGCCGGTGTTGAGGTACCAGGGGAAGGCGTACGTGCCGTCCATGCCCGGTATCCGGTGGCTGGCCCAGGCGCCTTCCAGGTACTCCTTCTCGTACTGACCGGCGGCCTTGTCCAGGTCGAGGGCGAGGCCCGCCTTGGCGAGCGGCGCGACCAGGTCCGGGGAGACGTTGACGACGTCGGGCAGGGTGCCGCCGGCGGCGTCGGCGCTGATCTTGTCGGCGTAGCCCTCGCCGGGCTGGTCCACCCACTTGACGTGGGTGTCGGGGTACTTCTTCTCGAAGTCGGCGATCAGACCCTCGAAGTAGTCCTTGAAGTTGGCCCGCAGGTTCCAGGTCTGGAAGGTGATGTCGCCCTCGACCTTGCCCGAGGCGTCGGTCGAAGAACCGCCGTCGCCTCCGGAACCGCAGGCGCTGAGCGGCAGGACGAGAGCGGCGACGGCGGCGACGGCGAATGTTCTGCGCGAGGTGGGCACGGTGACACGTCTCCCTGAAGGACGTCGGCGGTGGGATGCCAGCGACCATGCACGGCGATTCCGCGGAAAGTCAATGGATTCACCCCAACTAAAGCCGAAGGCATAGCATTAGCCCAGGTCAGAGCGGTATGAGCAGGAACTTGCCAGGAACTACTAATGCGCTTTAGGATCTTCGCACTCAAGCGCTTTAGCTGAGACGCTCGCAACCGCTCGCAACCGCTCGCACCGAGGAAAGGAGCGCGCATGCCCGCCAAGCGGCCCGCCGCGCGCCGGCCGACGATGAAGGACATCGCGCGCCGGGCCGGGGTCTCCGAGAGCGCGGTGTCGTTCGCGCTGAACGACCGGCCGGGGGTCTCCGAGATCACCCGGGACCGGGTGCGCCGGGTGGCCGAGCAGCTCGGCTGGCGGCCCAGTACGGCGGCCCGCGCGCTGTCCGGGGAGGGCGCCGCGACGGTCGGCTTCGTGCTGGCGCGGCCCGCGCACACCCTCGGCGTGGACTCCTTCTTCCTGCAACTGGTCTCGGGCATCCAGGAGGTGCTGGCGGAGCGGCATCTGGGGCTGCTGTTCCAGGTGGCGCAGGACGTCGCGGACGAGTGCGCGGTCTACCGGCGCTGGTGGGCCGAACACCGGGTGGACGGGGTCCTCGTGGTGGATCCGCGCACCGACGATCCACGCCCGGACCTGCTCGACGAACTCGGCCTGCCCGCCGTGGTGATCGGCGGCGCCCCGGACGAGCGCCACCCAGGGCTGTCGACGGTGTGGGCGGACGACGCGGGTGCGATGGCCGCGCTGGTGGACGGGCTGTACGCGCTCGGGCACCGGCGGATCGTGCACATCGCCGGACTGCCGGACCTCGCCCACACCGAACGCCGTATCCGCGCCCTGCGCGCGGAGGCCGGGCGGCGCGGTCTGGGCGAGGTCGAGTCGGTGACCACCGACTACTCCGACGCCGAGGGCGCGGCCGTCACCCGCCGCGTCCTGGAGGCGCCCACTCCCCCGACCGCCCTGATCTACGACAACGACGTGATGGCCGTCGCCGGGGTCGCCGCCGCGGCCGAACTCGGCTTCTCGGTACCGGCGGACGTGTCCGTGGTGGCCTGGGAGGACTCGGCACTGTGCCGCATGGTCAAGCCCTGGCTGTCCGCCCTGTCCCGGGACAGCGTGGAGTTCGGCCGTACGGCGGCCACGGAGCTGACCGCCCTCCTCGACGGCGGTCCGGCCCGGACGGTGCGGGTACCGGTGCCGCGGCTGATCGAGCGGGACAGCACGGGAACGGCCCGGCCGCGGGCCTGACGGCCGGGCGCGCGTTCGGCGTGCGCGCCCGGGAGCCCGCGGATCGAGGAGCTGCCGTCCCGGCGGACGGCGCCGCCGAACCGAGCGGGTCCTACAGGGCGCAGTGCATGATGTGCAGGCCGACCCGCCCGTGCCGCGGGTGGTCGAAGGCGTCCGGCACCGTGCCGAGGATCGTGAAGCCGAGGGAGGTCCACAGCCGGACGGCGGGGTTGGTCTCGACGACGGCGTTGAAGACCATGCCCCGGTACCCGTCGGCCCTGGCGGCGTCCAGGACGTACTCGGCGAGAGCCCGGCCGGTGCCGCGTCCGGCCCGGTCGGGGTCGACCATGAACCCGGCGTTGGCGATGCGGTCGGCGGGGCCGCCGTAGTTGGGGGTGAGATAGGCGGAGGCGACGACGGCACCGGTGTCGTCCTCGGCGACGTAGACGCGTTTGGCGGGGCTCGTCCACAGGGCCCGGGCGTCCTCCTCGGAGGTTTCCGGGTCCCAGGCGTAGGTCTCGCCGGCGGCGACGATGCGGTGCCAGAAGGGCCAGACGTGCGGCCAGTCGCCGGCCGTGGCTTCCCTGATCAGCATGGGCGTGAGTGTGGCACGCCCATGCGTGCGTCGGCCTCGGCGGGTGGCGGGCGGGTCAGTCCACGCTCGGCAGGATGTGCGGCTCGGCGAGGTCCTCCTCGTAGCCCGCGAGGCGGATGGGGGCGGAGCGCGCCCACACGTCGAGGCTGCCGATCTCGCCGGGCCGGCGGCCGGCCCGCCCGGTTGCTTCCTCGGTGCGTTGCTCTGGGGTCGTCGTCGTTTCCGGTGTCACCGCGCACTCCTTATGTGTCGGGTCACCCTGGGGGCCTGCCGACGCCAGTCTCCTGTCCGGCACCCGGCGCCCGCTCGGGTGTGGGTCGAATGCAGTCAGGACGCGGTGGCGCCGGCAACTCGTGCGGGAGCAGGCCGTTGTGAACGGCTTGTCCCGATGACGGACCTGGGTGTGGGTAGTGCCCTGTACTGCCGTCCGTCCGGACCAGATTAACCAAATGAGCGGGGGTGCGCTCTATGGGGCTCAAAAGATGGGAGAACCATTGCCCTTCGCTCCGCGCGCAGTTGACCCGAGTCTGCACCGATTTAACCGCTTCCGCACGGTGCGCAACTCACCCGTTCGGCCTACATCGGCGTCCGCGCCTTCGAATGTCGGCGGCGCCGGGTCGGGCAGTTAAGTTGCCGTTGGCTGCGGCGCAAGCTCGCCATGGTCTGCTGCTCGTCGGCAACGGCTGTCTCGTGGGAGGACCGAGGCATGGAACTGCGCAGTGTCGAGGAGCTGATGGACCTGCTGTACGCCTGCCGGGGCGAACGGCCCGCCGGCGGGGCCGACGGCGGGCCCGGGGATCCGCACGCGCACGCGCTGCGCACGGCCGCGCTGCTGCGTCGGCGCCGCCCGGCGGACAAGGAGCTCCAGGTCGCGGGGCTGGTGTCGCCGGTGGGACGGCTGCTGTGGCCCGGCAGCCCGGCCGCCAGGACGGCCGACGCGGTACGGCCGCTGCTCGGCGCCCGCGTCGCCCGCCTGGTGCGCCGCCGGGCCCACCCGGAGGCCTGGGACCACGACGACGACCTGGTCAGCCTGCGTCAGGCCGACGAGGAGGCGCGCACCGCCGTCTTCGACGCCGGGGTCCTGGAGGACTGGCGCACGGTGCTGGAGCTGACGGCGGCACGGAACTCGCGGCTGGGCGCGGTCGACTGAGGCACCGTCCGGTGCGGCCCGGTCACCACTTGCCGGGCGCGTAGTCCTTGAGGAAGACGCCGTACAGATCCTCGCCCGCCTCGCCGCGCACGATGGGGTCGTAGACGCGGGCGGCGCCGTCGATCAGGTCGAGCGGGGCGTGGAAGCCCTCGTCGGCCAGGCGCAGCTTGTCGTAGTGCGGGCGCTCGTCGGTGATCCAGCCGGTGTCGACGGAGGTCATCAGGATCCGGTCGGTGTCGAACATCTCCTGGGCGCTGGTCCGGGTCACCATGTTCATGGCGGCCTTGGCCGCGTTGGTGTTGGGGTGACCGGCACCCTTGTAGCCGCGGGCGAACACGCCCTCCATCGCCGAGACGTTGACGACGTAGGCCCGGCCCGCGGGCGCCTGGCGCGCGGCCTCGGCCATCGACGCGCGCAGCGCGCTGATGAGGATGAACGGCGAGGTGTAGTTGCACAGCTGGGTCTCCAGCAGTTCCACCGGGGAGATCTGCTCGATGGTCTGGACCCAGGTGTTGGAGTCGACGACGTCGGGCACCAGGCCGCCCGCGTCGATGGCGGTGCCCTCGCGGTGCCGGACCACACTGGCGTTGCCGCCGACCAGGGCGAGGTCGGCCACCTGCTGCGCGTCGAGCCCGGAGGTGCCCAGCGGAAGCGCGGCCAGACCGTCCACCGCACCGGAGTTGAAGGCCCCGATGACCTGGTGCGCGGGCAGTTCACCGGCGGGCAGCGGGGCGCTCTCGCCCTCGACCAGCGCGGCGTACGCGGAGGGCAGGCGGCGCACGGTCTGGGTGGCGTTGTTGATCAGGATGTCGAGCGGGCCCTGCTCCGTGATCCGCTCGGCGAGGGCCACGGCCTGGGCGGGGTCGCGCAGGTCGATGCCGACGACCTCCAGGCGGTGCAGCCAGTCCGCGGAGTCGTCCATCGCCTTGAAGCGGCGGATGGCGTCCTTGGGGAAGCGGGTGGTGATCGTGGTGTGCGCGCCGTCGCGCAGCAGCCTGAGCGCGATGTACATGCCGATCTTGGCGCGGCCGCCGGTGAGCAGCGCGCGCTTGCCGGTGAGGTCGGCGCGGGCGTCGCGGCGGGTCCGGTTCTCGGCGGCGCAGTCCTGGCAGAGCTGGTGGTAGAAGTAGTCGACCTCGGTGTAGCGCTGCTTGCAGACGTAGCAGGAGCGGGGCCGCTGGAGTATTCCGGCGATCGTGCCCTGCTCGGTGCGCGAGGAGGGCAGCAGGCCCTCGGTCTCGTCGTCGATGCGCTCGGCCGACCCGGTGGCGGTGGCCTCGGTGACCGCCTTGTCGTGCGCGGTCTTGGCGGCGCGGCGCTCCTGGCGGCGGCGCTGCTTGACCGTGCGGTAGATGTGCGAGGTGGCCCGGCGGACCGCGATCGCGTCGGGGTGGTCGACGTCCAGCTCGTCGAGTTCCTTCAGCACGCCGAGGCAGACCGCGAGCCGTTCCGGGTCGATGCCGGGGGCGTCCGCGGGCGCCGCCACCTCGTCCGTGGTCGCCGCACCGTCCTGTGTCACCGTCATCGCCGCTGCCGTTCCCTGGTCACCGTTGCGGCGCTCCGGGGGCGACCGCTGTCGAACAGCGGATTTTATTCAGCGCGCGGCCTGGATCCAAACCCGTCGGGGTCAGGGACGGCACGCCGTGAGCAACGTCTCCACCTCCTCGGCCACCGCCATTGCGAACCGGTCGAGGTCGGGTACCGCCTTCGCGTCCGCGAGCAGGCCGTAGTGGACCCGTCCGCGGTACGTCGAGACGGCCACCGCCAGGGAGTGGCCGCGGGCCAGCGGGGCCAGCGGATAGACCTCGGTGAGCGGGTGCCCGCCCAGCCGCAGCCCGAGGCTGGGCAGGGGCACGCTGGTGACCAGGAGGTCGAACCAGAGCCGGGCGGCCCCGGAGACCAGTGGCCCGCCCAGCCGGTGGCCGAGCGCCGGGACGTGGTCGGCGAGCAGGGCGACGGCTCCGGCGCCGCGTCCGGGCCCGGCGTCCTTGTTGCGGTCCATGGCGGCGCGGACCGTGCCGAGGCGGGAGAGCGGGTCGGGATCGCCGACCGGAAGCCGTATCAGGTACCCGGAGAGCCGGTTGCCCTGTGGGTGGGCGCTGCGCGGGCGGCGTTTGGAGACGGGGATGAGGGCGCGCGGCGCGACGCCCTCGCTGCCGTCGCCGCGCTCGTCCAGCCAGCGGCGCAGGGCGCCCGCGACGACCGCGATCAGTACGTCGTTGACGGTGCCGCCGGTGGTCTTGCGGACGTGGTGCACGTCGTCGAGGTCGACGGACACCCCCGCGGTCCGGCGGGTCCCGGAGGACGCGGCGGTGAGCGCGGGCGAGGAACGCACGTCGAGGGTGGACAGCGCCGCCGCGGCGCCGATGTCCAGGGCGCGCCCGGCGTCGGACAGGGCGCCGCGCAGCCGGTCGGGCAGGGCGCGCACGTCCGGCAGGAGTCCGCGCGGCGGCTGCTCGGGGCGGGGCCGGGGCGCCGGCAGGTCCATCGGGTCGAGGACGCCCGCGGCCAGGGTCAGGGCGCGCAGACCGTCGGCCAGGGCGTGGTGGAACTTGAACAGCACGGCGAAGGAGCCGCCGTCGGCGCCCGGCAGCACGTGCGCCTCCCACGGGGGCCGTCCGCGCTCCAGGGGGCGTTCCATCAGGCGTCCGGCCCGGGCGTGGAAGTCCGTGGCCGGGGCGTGCAGCCGCACGTGGTCGAGCGGGTCGAAGCGGGGGTCGGGCTCGCGGGTCGCGCCGCCGAACGCGAACGGCCGGCGCAGGGCCAGCGGCGGCTGCCAGGTGTCCCGGATCCTCATCCGCAGTCCGGGCACCGCGGGGGCGCGGGCCGCGAGCAGGTCCGCCGCGAGCGCGCCCGCGGTGGGCGAGTCGGCCTCGAAGACGCCGAGCGCGCCCAGGTGCATGGGGTGCTCGGCGGACTCGATGTTCCAGAACGCGAGGTCGAGGGGAGCGAGCGGATCGGGAGTCAAGGGCTTGCCTCGCAAGGACGACGCATGGGCGGTGGATGGACAACGGGTGGACAAGCAGTCAATCGCTCTCCGACGATTACGGTCAAGTACGATCAAGCTACGCACAGTTAACAAGAGATTAAAGTCCCGCCCCTTTCGGCAGGGGCGGGACTGCTGTGGCTCATGGGGCGCCTGAGCTCGCGTCGGCTCAGGTCAGCGGCGGCGGCACCGCCTCCGCCCCGGTACCCCACCCGGACGGCTGCGGGCCGACCGTGAACGCGAGCGACCGCACGGAGCGCAGGGCGTCCGTCGTCAGCCACGTCCGGGCGTAGGCCGAGCCGTCGGTGCGGGCCGACTGGACGTACCGGTCGGTGTCCGAGGTACCGGGCGCGGTGATCGTCAGGGCGCCGCGCGGGTAGTAGCGGCGGTCGAGGGTGAGGTCGACGCGGTCGAAGACCGGGGTGGACAGGCCCCAGGTGTCGTAGCCGGGCTGGATCGGGAAGATCCCGATCGAGGACAGCACGTTCCACGCGGACATGGTCCCGAGGTCGTCGTTGCCGGTCATACCGGTCGGCGTGTCCGTGAACAGGGTGAGCGCCGCGTGCACCACGTCGGTCGTCTTCCAGGGCTGCCCGGTCGACAGGTAGGTGTACGGGGCGATGAGGTCGGGTTCGTTCTGCGGGTTGTACTTGTCGGCGTTGTAGTAGTCGTACGGCCCGTTGACCCACACCTCGCGGGCCGTCTTCGCCGGGTCGGCGAGGAGCTGGTCGTAGGCGAAGAAGGAGTCGAGCCGCGCGTTCGCCGCCTCGGTCCCGCCGATGAGGTCGATCATGCCGGGCAGGTCCTGCGGCACCAGCCACTGGTACTGCCAGGACGTGCCCTCGTGGAAGCCCTCGCTCTGCGCCGGGTCGGCCGGCCCGGTGAAGGCGCCCTCGGCGTCGCGGGCGCGGAAGAAGCCGGTCGAGGGGTCGAAGACGTTGCGGTAGCTCTGGGCGCGCTCGGCGTACCGCTGCGCGTCCGCGTCGTGGCCGAGGTCGCGGGCCATGCGGGAGAGCATGGCGTCGGACAGGGCGTACTCCAGGGTCGCGGACGCGCCGTGGTCGTAGTCGGAGTCGCCCGGCTTGGCGTGCGGGCGGCCCTTGACGTACGGCGCGAAACCCTCGGCGAGGTACTCGCGGTTGGCCTCCCGGCCGACGGCCGGCGAGTCGGCGGGCGGGACCCCGTCCGCGTTCTTCCTCAGCGCCCGGTAGGCCTTCTCCTCCCAGCCGTGCAGCAGGCCCTGCTGGTAGGCGTTGGTGAGGAAGGGGGTCACCGGGTCGCCCGTCATGATGTTGGTCTCGACGGTGCCGTAGCCCCACTTGGGCAGCCAGCCGCTCTCCTCGTCGATCTTGATGACGGAGATGGCCATGTCGCGAGCCTCGCGGGGTGCGAGCAGGGCGAGGAGCTGGGACTGGGTGCGGTAGGTGTCCCACAGGGACCAGTTCTGGTAGTACGTGAAGCCCTTGGCGCGGTGGATCTGCTGGTCCCAGCCGGTGTAGCGGCCGTCGACGTCGCTGCCGACGTTGGGGGCCAGGAAGGACCGGTACAGGGACGAGTAGAAGGTGCGGCGCAGGGTGTCGTCGCCCCCACGGACCCGGACGTCCGCCAGCCGCTTCTCCCAGGTGCGGTCGGCAGCGCGGCGCACGGAGTCGAAGGAGTGCCCGCCCTCGGCGCGCAGGTTGAGCGCGGCGCCGCGCGCGTCCACGTAGGACAGCGCGGTGGTGGCCTCGACGGTGCGGTCCTTCGTGGTGTCGAAGCGGACGTAGGCGCCGTCCCCGCCGCTCTTCGCGCCCGCGGTCACGGTGCCGTCGTCCCAGGTGCCGTAGGAGGCGAAGGGACGGTCGAAGCGGGTGATCGTGTAGACGGTGTACGGCTTCGTGTCCTGGCAGAAGCCGCTGCCGGTGATCGCGGTGCGCACGGTGCGGCTGTCGAGCACCTCGACCTTGGTGCTGATGTTCCTGTGCAGCGACTGGCCGGCGTTGAGCAGGACGTTGGCCTTGTCGGTGGCCGGGAAGGTGTAGCGCTGCACGCCGGTGCGTTCGGTGGCGGTCAGCTCCGCGTCGACGCCGGAGTCGAGGCCGACGCGGTAGTAGCCGGGGCTCGCCTCCTCGTCGTCGTGGCTGAAGGAGGCGGCGTACTTCGCGTAGTCCGTCTCGGTGACGTCCCCGGTGGTCGGCAGCACCGGCAGGTCGCCGCCGAGCCCGCAGCCGACGCCGGAGAGGTGGACCAGGGAGAAGCCGCGGATGTGGGTGTCGGAGTGGTCGTAGCCGGTGTTGTGGCCGGTGTCCGGCGAGAACTGCACCATGCCGAAGGGCACGGCGGCGCCGGGGTAGGTGTTGCCCTCGTTCTCGGTCCCTATGAAGGGGTTCACGAGGTCGGTCAGGTGCGGGGCGGTCGTCGGGACGGCCTGCGCCGCCGGGGCGGTGAGCAGCGCGGACGCTGCCACCACCCCGGCCACGCACAGCCGCAGACGCCGGGTGCCTCTCATGTGCGGTGACCTCCGGAAGGTCTGCTGTGTCGTGCGGTTCCGCTTCGGGTGCGGGTGATCAGTCGGTGCAGCCCGCAGGGGTGGGCCGGGACGCGTCGTGGATGAGTGCCTCATGGGCGGCCTTCACCCGCTCGACGTCCGGCTTGAGCACCTTGCGGTCGTACGTCGTCAGGCCGTTCAGCTCGCCTTCGACGTCCGAGATCTGGGTGTACACGGCGCCGTTGCTGCCCCGGCAGACCAGGGCGCGCACCTCGTCGAGCTTGGTGAGGTAGTCGTCCGTGTACGTCTGCGGGTCGACGTCGACGTACGACTGCTGCACGGACCAGGCGTGTCCGGGCACCGCCAGGCCGAGGCCGCCGTACTCGCCGGTGACCAGGGCGCGTTCGCCGTCCGGGGAGGGCGGCAGCGCGGGGCTCGGGTAGCCGTGCTCGTCCATGATGTCGCCGGCGCCGCCGTCGGCCCCGAGGTTCAGGCCCGACTGGTTGTTGACGAGCCGGGTCGGGTCCCAGGCCTTTGCCTGCTCTGCGACGCGGCCGATGTCGTACTGGCCCCAGCCCTCGTTGAAGGTGACCCACATGATGATCGACGGGTGGCTGACGTGCTCGTCGATCATCTCCTTCATCTCCCGCTCGTACTCGGCGCGGGCGGCGGTCGACGGGTTCTTCCCGGCGGTCATCGCGGGCATGTCCTGCCACACCATCAGGCCCAGCTTGTCCGCCCAGTAGAACCAGCGGTCGGGCTCGACCTTGATGTGCTTGCGCACCGAGTTGAAGCCGAGCTGCTTGTGCAGCCTGAGGTCGTACGCGAGGGCCTCGTCGGTGGGCGCGGTGTGCAGTCCGTCCGGCCAGAAGCCCTGGTCGAGGGTGGCCATCAGGAAGGTGGGCTTCCCGTTGAGCAGGGTGCGCGGGACGCCGTTCACCTTCTCGACGGCGATGGAGCGCATCCCGAAGTAGCTCTCGACGTGGTCGCGCCCGACGGTGACCTTCAGGTCGTACAGGAACGGGTCGTCGGGCGACCACTGGCGCGGGTCGCGAATCTTCAGGGTCAGCGGCTCGCCGGTGCGGCCGCTCACCGTGGCGACCTCGCGGTGCCCGGCGTACGCCGTGGCCCTGACGCGTACGCCGTCGCGCACGCCCTTGGGCTCGACGGTCAGGGTGCTCGCCGCGCCGTCGACGTGCGGGGTGAGCTTGAGGGAGTCCACGTGGTCCCGGGCGACCGGCTCCATCCAGACGGTCTGCCAGATGCCGGAGCTGGGCGTGTACCAGATGCCGCTCGGGTCCAGGCGCTGCTTGCCGAGCGGCGGGTTCTCGCCGTTCGCCGCGTCGGTCGGGTCGTAGACGCCGACGATCAGCTCCTGGGTGCGGCCGGGCTTGAGGGCGTCGGTGACGTCGGCGCCGAACTTGTCGTAACCGCCCTTGTGGTCGGCGACCTTGGTGCCGTTGACGTACACCTCGGACTGCCAGTCGACGGCGCCGAAGTTCAGCTTCAGCCGCTGGGCGGAGCCGATGTGCCAGTCGCGGGGCACGGTGAAGGTGCGGCGGTACCACATGCGGTCCTCGTGCCGCTGGATGCCGGAGAGCTGCGACTCCACCGGGTACGGGACGAGGATGCGCTCCTTCAGGTTCTTGCCGACCGGCGGCTGCTCGCCCGCCTCCGCGGCGGCGAACTGCCAGCGGCCGTTGAGGTTCTGCCAGTCGTCGCGGGTCAGTTGCGGGCGCGGGTACTCCGGGAGGGCGTTGTCCGGCCCGACCTCGTCGGCCCAGTCGGTGCGCAGCTCGTAGGTGGACTCGTTGCCGCCGCTGCTCCAGAAGGCGTTGACAACGTTGCCTTCGGTGTCGGTGAGGCCGCCTTCGCCGTCGTAGCGGACGTCGGCGGTGCCGGGGGCGTCGCCGTTCTTGTTGCCGACGACGGGCTGGTCGAGGGCGACGAGCAGGGCGCTGGGGTCGGCGGGGTCGAGCTTGGTCTCGCCGAGCGGCCACGTGGCGCCGCCGATCACGGCTTCGAGGTGGTCGGTCAGACCGGCCGGGGGCGCGGTCAGCGGGCTCGCGAAGTCCAGCTTGAGGGTGCGGCCGGTGGACTGGACGGTGGTCGCCGTCGCACCGTTGTAGTCGAAGCCGTCGGGCAGGCGGAACGCCGACTGCGGGATCGCCTCCTTGCTGCCGCCGGGCTCGGTCCAGCGCAGGTGGAGGTTGGAGCCGCCGTAGTGCTCGAAGTACTCCAGCTTGATGTCGTAGGACTGGCCGGCCGTCAGCTCGATCGGCTGGGCGGTCTGTTCGCGGTCCCAGTCGTCGACCCAGTGGTCGATGGCGAGCTGCCCGCCGATCCAGAGGCGGAAGCCGTTGTCGCCGATGATCGAGAAGGTGTGGGCGCCGGTCTCCTCCGGGACGAGCTTGCCGGTCCAGCGGACGCTCACGTCGTCCGACTGCCCGGTGGCGAAGGCGAGTCGCGGCTCAAGGGTGTTGAAGTCGACCTGCGGGTCGAATCCGGTGGCCTTGAGCTCGTGGAAGTCGAAGGCGCCGGGGGCGGACTGGGTGTAGTACTCGCCCTTCAGACCGTGGATCTCCGCGGTGTCGCCGGTGCCCGCCGGGTCGGCCGCGTTGGCGGCCGGCACGGCGGCGAGTCCCGCGACGCCGAGGGCGGCGGCCAGCAACAGGGCGAGTTTGTCTCTGAGTCGTTTGGTGCGCACGGACCCTCTCCTCGAGAACGGGTGGTGGCTGATGGCTCAGGACATCGATGTCATACATCGATGTAACGGCAGCGGTGCAGAGGCATGACAACACGGATTCCGCTTGACGTCCAGGGACATGACAACGGCCCCGGGCTCAACGCGCGTATCACACGCGCCCGGAGCCGTCGCCCGTCCCCTCGCCCGTCCGGGCGGGTGTCCGTCACGGCACCCGCTGCCCCTTGCCCAGCGCGATCACGCCGCCCTTGGAGACGGTGTACAACTCGCCGTCCCGCTGCGGGTTGACGCCGATCGTCGCGCCCGGCGGCACCTCCACGTTCTTGTCGAGGACCGCCCCGCGCACCACCGCACCGCGGCCGATGTGCACGTTGTCGTGCAGCACCGAGCCCTGCACGACGGCACCCGGATCGACCAGCACGCCCGGGGAGAGCACGGACCGGGTGACCTGGCCCCGGATCAGGCAACCGGCGCTGACGATCGACTCGCTGGCGATGCCCCCGGCGTTGAAGCGGGCCGGGGAGAGCTGGGTGGAGTGGGTGTAGACCGGCCAGTCCCGGTTGTAGAGGTTGAAGGCGGGCCGCTCGGCGATCAGGTCCATGTGGGCGTCGTAGTAGGCGTCCAGCGTGCCCACGTCCCGCCAGTACCCCTGGTCCCGGGCGGTCTCCCCGGGGACGTGGTTGGCGCTGAAGTCGTACAGCGCGGCCTCGCCCCGGTCGGTGAGCCGGGGCAGGATCGAACCACCCATGTCGTGCACGGAGTTCTCGTCCTCGGCGTCCCGGTGCAGGGCCTCCACGAGGGCCTTGGTGGTGAAGACGTAGTTGCCCATCGAGGCGAAGACGCACCCGGGGTCGTCGGCCAGGCCGGGCGGGTCGGCGGGCTTCTCCAGGAAACCGGTGACGGTCTGCCCGTCCGAGCCCGGCGTGATCACGCCGAAGGACGGCGACTCGGCGCGCGGCACCCGTATCCCCGCGACCGTGACACCCGCCCCGGACTCGATGTGCTGGGCGAGCATCTGGCGCGGGTCCATCCGGTACACGTGGTCGGCGCCGAACACCGCCACGTACTCGGGCTGTTCGTCGTGCACCAGGTTGAGGGACTGCAGGATCGCGTCGGCGCTGCCGAGGAACCAGCGCGGGCCGAGGCGCTGCTGGGCGGGGACCGGTGTCACGTAGTTGCCGAGCAGGCTGGACATCCGCCAGGTGGTGGTGATGTGCCGGTCCAGGGAGTGCGACTTGTACTGCGTGAGCACACAGATCCGCAGGATGTCGCCGTTGACCAGGTTGGACAGCACGAAGTCGACCAGGCGGTAGGTGCCGCCGAAGGTGACCGCGGGTTTGGCGCGGTCCGCGGTCAGGGGCATCAGGCGTTTTCCCTCTCCGCCCGCCAGCACGATGCCGAGCACCGAAGGACCTCCACGACGCATGGCCGCTCCCCTCACCCTCGTTCACCCTCGGCCGCCCCGGGCGGGGCGGCTCAAGCCCGCTTGAGGATCTCCTCGTAGAGCCGGACCGTGCGGCGCGCGACCGCGTCCCAGCCGAACTCCCGCACCGCGCGCTCCCGGCCCGCCCCGCCCATCCGCCGGGCGGCCGCCGCATCGCCGAGGACGGAGTCCAGGGCGCGGGCGAGACCCGCCTCGAAGGCGTCGTCCGCACCGTCCTCCCTCGGGACCAGTACCCCCGTCACGCCGTCGGCCACGACCTCGGGGATGCCGCCCACCCGGGAGGCCACCACCGGGGTGCCGCAGGCCATCGCCTCCAGGTTGACGATGCCGAGGGGCTCGTACACGGAGGGGCAGACGAAGACGGCGGCGTGCGTCAGGAGCTGGATCACTTCCGTGCGCGGCAGCATGCCCGGAATCCAGTGCACGCCCTCGCGGGCGCGGCTCAGCCCGGCGAAGAGATCCCGGAACTCCTGGTCGGTCTCGGGGGTGTCCGGGGCACCCGCGCACAGCACGACCTGCGCGGCGGGGTCGATGTCCCGGGCCGCGCGCAGCAGATGGGGCACGCCCTTCTGACGGGTGATGCGGCCGACGAACAGGACGTACGGGCGGGAGCGGTCCAGGCCGACCCGGTCCAGCACGTCGGTGCCGTGGTCGGGCCGGTAGAGCCGGGTGTCGATGCCGTTGTGCACGACATGGACCCGGGAGGCGTCGAGGTCCGGGTAGCAGCCGAGGATGTCCTCGCGCATGGCGCCGGAGACGGCGATCACCGCGTCAGCCGCCTCGAACGCGGTGCGTTCGGCCCAGCCGGACAGGACGTAGCCCCCGCCCAGCTGCTCGGCCTTCCAGGGGCGCAGGGGCTCCAGGGAGTGGGCGGTCACCACGTGCGGGACGCCGTGCAGGAGCTTGGCGAGGTGGCCGCCGAGGTTGGCGTACCAGGTGTGGGAGTGCACCAGTTCGCGCCCTTCGAGGGCGGCGGTCATGGCGAGGTCCACGGAGAAGGTGCGCAGCGCGTCGTTGGCGCCGTCGAGCGCGGACCAGGGGCGGTGGCGCAGCACGCCGTCGCTGCGGCCCTCGCCCCAGCTGTGCACGTCCAGGTCGACGAGGCGGGCGAGCTCCCGGGCGAGGAACTCGACGTGGACTCCGGCGCCGCCGTAGACGTCCGGCGGGAACTCTCGGGTCAGCAGTCCCACGCGCACCCGGAACCTCCCGTCTCGGCGGCTGGTTCCCTCATGGTCACCCAGAGCGGGCGCCTGGGGAAGAGCGCGGAGGACGCGGAGGGGGCGGTGGCCCTCAGGGCGCCGGCGGGCGCGGGAGGCTGCCGGACTCGGGCGGGCGCGGGGAACGGGCGGGCTCGGGCGTGCGCGGGGAACGGGCGGGGCCCGGCGGGCTCGGGAAGCAGCAGTCGCCGCAGACGCCCCCGCCCGGCACCCGGTAGTACAGGCAGCAGCTGCGGCGCCGGAAGGACGTGCCGGTGAGCGTCCCGGTGCCGGCGAGCAGGGGGTGGGCCAGCAGGCCGGCGGTGAGCGACCGGGCCCGGGCGGCGGTGTCCGTACGGCCGTGTCGGCGGGCCCAGCGGTCCAGTTCCCGGCCGGCGCCGGCCAGGGCGGAGGCCGCGTTGCCGCGCAGCAGTCCGGTCGCCACGCCGTAGCGGGTGTGCACGGCCTCGGCGAGGGGGGCCAGGTGGGTGGTGAGGACAACGTCCCCGACGGTGTCGCCGTCCCCCGGCCGGGCGCGCACCTCGGTGAGCCACAGGTCGTCGGGTGCGGTGGCCTCGGGGTCCCAGTGCAGCAGGCGGGGGTCGAGGTCCGGGACCTGTCCGTACAGGACGGCGCAGGCCAGGGTCACCGACCACAGGCGGGCCGCGAGTCCCTGCTGGGCCACGGAGGCGGCGACCCGGGCCTCGGGAGCGCCGAGCACGGTGGCGACCCTGCGGACACGACGGTCCAGCGGGTCGGAAAGCTCGAGCGGAACCTGAACATCCGCCACCCCGTCTCCGTACTCGGGTGCGTAGACGTGTGCGAGGGGCGCGAGGGCGGCGGGCCGCCGTGCCGGCGCGGTCCGCGAGACGCGCAGGACCGAGAAGCCGCCGAGCGGGCGGAGGGCGGAGAGGGCGGCGTCGAGGTCCACGGAGAGCAGTAGTATCAGGGCCCTTAGGGGACTGGGCCAGGGGTCGGGGTCGGAAGTCGCCCACCCTGGGGAGGACGGCGGCGCCGTCGTACTCCATCGGTAGTAGGACCCAAAGAATGCTCAGGGACGACGACGGGAAGATCCTGAGACGGCATCGTGTTGTCCATGGATGACGACCGATCGCCGCGCCGGGCCCAGCGCCCCCGCCTCACGCAGAGGAGCAGCCGATGAGCGCCCTCGCGTTGTCCGTGCTGCTGTCGCTCGTCTCCGCCGTGGCCTACGCGGGCGGCGCGATCGTGCAGGAGCGCGTCGCGGCGTCGTCCCCGGGTGCTCAGTACGCTCCGCTGCGCCGGCCCGCCTGGTGGGCGGCGGTCTCGCTCAACGGCCTGGGCGGTCTGCTGCACGTGGTCGCCCTGGCGCTCGGTCCGCTGAGTCTGGTGCAGCCGCTGGGAGCGCTCACCATCGTCTTCGCGCTGCCCATGGCGGCGCTCTTCGTGGGCCGCAGGGCCGGTGCGACGGCCTGGCGGGGCGCGCTGATGGCCACGGTGGGACTCGCCGGTCTGCTGTCCCTGGTCGGTGCCTCCGACGCGCAGTCGCTGGACACGGCGCAGCGGGTCGGGGCGGCACTGGTCACCGGCGGCGCGATCGTCGCGCTGACCATTGCCGGCCGGGCCGCGCACCGGCACCCGGCGGTCCGCAGCATCCTGCTGGCGACCGCGTCCGGCATAGCGTTCGGCATGTCCTCGGTCTTCACCAAGACGGTCGCGGTCGACTGGAACGGCGGCGTGTCGGCCGGTGATCTGCCGTCGCTGGCCGTGATCGGCATACTCGCCACGGCCGGCATGGTGCTGTCCCAGGCCTCCTACCGGGGCGCCGGTCTCGCCGCCCCACTGGCCATGCTGACGGTCGTGAACCCGGTGGTGGCCGCCATCGTCGGCATCACGATGTTCGGCGAGACGTTCCGCTACGGCACGACCGGCACGGTGCTGGCCCTGAGCTGCGGTGTGGTGGCCGCCGGTGGGCTGATCATGCTGACGACGGAGCGCATCGCGCGGGAGGGCGCCGGTACCGACGAGTCCCCGGCCCTGGCCGACGAGTCCACGGCCCTGGCCGGGGAGCCGGTGGCCCCTGTGGAGGCCGGGGCGGCGGCGCTCGACACGGCGACAACCGGGCCGGTGCGGGCGGCCGAGCCGGTGCCGGCAACCGGGCCGGTGCGGGCGGCTGGCCCGGTCGAGGGTATTCCGGTCCGGGAGCCGATGGCGCCGACGAGTGCGGCGGCACCGGTACCGCAGGTGGCCCGGCTGTCCGACAAGGTCTTCGTGCCGTCACCCGCGGCACCGCCGGTCCCGGACGCCGCCCCCGCCGAGGAGCCGTACGAAGCCCGGACACCGCAGGAGAGCGACGACACGACGCTCTTCTACGGCCCCTTCTACGGCGGCCCGTTCGTCCCGCCGCGCGTGCTCGGCCCCCGACGGGTCCGGATCAGATCCTGACCCCGCCGGCCCGCAGGTACGCCACCGGGTCGACGTCCGAACCGAAGCCGGGCCCCGTCCGCACCTCGAAGTGCAGATGCGGGCCCGTGACGTTGCCCGTGGAGCCGGAGCGGCCGAGGCGCTGACCGGCGCCCACCGACTGTCCGCTCTTCACGGAGATCGCCGAGAGGTGCGCGTACTGGGAGTAGCGGCCGTCTCCGTGCCGGACCACCACCTGGTAGCCGTACGAACCGCCCCACCCCGCGCTGACCACCCGCCCGTCCGCGACCGACTTGACGGAGGTGCCGGTGGGGACCGGGAAGTCGACCCCGGTGTGGTAGCCCTTGGACCAGGAGGAGCCCGCCTGGTGGTACGGCGTACCGGTGGCGGCGTCGACAGGGGCCACGACGGCTCGCTGGGCGGTGGCCTTGCCGGCCGCCTTGGCCTTGCCGCTGTCGGAGGACGACTCCTTCGGCGCCTTCCGCTGCTCCTGTTGCTTCTGCTCCTGCCGCTTCTGTTCCTTCGGCTCTTGCTTCTGCTTCTGCTCTTGCTTCTGCTGTTTCCGCTGCTGCTTGTCCTGCTGCTTCTGCTGTTTCTGCTGCTGTTTCTGCTGCTGCTCGTCCTGCCGTGACTGCTGCTTGTCCTGCCGTCTTCCCGCTTCGGTGCCGGACGCCTTGGCGGTCCCCTGGCCGCGCAGCGACAGGCGCTGGCCGGGCAGGATCAGGTCGGGGTCGGAGCCGATCGCGCCGCGGTTGGCCTGGTACAGCCGTTGCCAGCCGCCGCGGACCTCATGGGTGTCGGCGATGCCGGAGAGGGTGTCGCCGGTGACCACCGTGTACATCCTGGCCCTGCCCGCCCGGGACTGCGGGGTGGTCTGCGGCTGGACGTCCTTCACCGAGTCCGACGTCTTCTGCGCCGGCACCGCGGACCCGGCCGGCCGGATGTCGGGCGGGTCGCCGCCACGGGTCAGTCCGGCCCGCTCCGAGCACTCCGGCCAGGCGCCGGGGCCCTGCGTGTCCAGCACCTTCTCGGCGACGGCGATCTGCTGTTCCCTGGTGGCCAGGTCGGCCCGCTGGGCGTACCGCGTGCCGCCGAAGGCCTCCCAGGTGGACTGGGTGAACTGCAGCCCGCCGTAATAGCCGTTGCCGGTGTTGATGTCCCAGTCGTCGGTGGACTCGCAGGCGGCGACCTTGTCCCAGGTCTCCACGTCGGCCGCGTGGGCCGTGCCGGTGCCGACGAGCGGGAGGGCCAGTCCCGCACCCCCCGCGGTGACGGTCAGGGAGGCTCGGTTGATCCTGTTCGGCTGATACCGGCGGTGCCGGCCGCGTACGGCCATGGAGGTCCCCCTCGACATTGCGTCAGGAGTGGCAAAAGTAAGCGCCGCGAACAGGCCATGACAAGACGGCAACCGGCCGGTTGGTCACCCCGAGTGGCCGGGAAGGCGCGGCCGTTGGCCGGATGAGAGGTCGCCCCGCTGAGGCACCCGGCCCCTTCCGCCCGTACTGAGGTTCCGGGGGAGAGCGGGAAGCAGAAAGTGCGACGTGCGTCCCGGCACGTCAGCATGGTCGAGCGGCGAAACCGGCGATACTGGCGGGCACCGGCACCACCTACACAGGGCACCACGGACACCAAGGTCACTAGGAGCCAACCCAATGAGCACTACAGCGCAGATCGGCGTCACGGGCCTCGCGGTCATGGGCCGCAACCTCGCCCGCAACTTCGCCCGCAACGGCTACACGGTCGCGGTGCACAACCGGACCGCCTCGCGCACACACGCGCTGGTGGAGGAGTTCGGGAGCGAGGGCGATTTCGTGGCGACCGAGACCGCCAAGGAGTTCGTGGCCGCGCTGGAGCGCCCGCGACGCCTGGTGATCATGGTGAAGGCCGGTGACCCGACCGACGCGGTGATCCGGGAGTTCGCCCCGCTCCTGGAGCCCGGGGACATGATCATCGACGGCGGCAACGCGCACTTCGCGGACACCCGGCGCCGGGAGCGCGAACTGCGCGAGCAGGGCATCCATTTCGTGGGCACCGGCATCTCGGGCGGCGAGGAGGGCGCACTGCACGGGCCCAGCATCATGCCGGGCGGCTCGAAGGAGTCGTACAAGTCTCTGGGCCCGATGCTGGAGAAGATCTCGGCGAAGGCCGCGGACGAGGCGCCCTGTGTGACGCACGTCGGTCCCGACGGCGCCGGGCACTTCGTCAAGATGGTGCACAACGGCATCGAGTACGCCGACATGCAGTTGATCGGCGAGGCGTACCAGTTGCTGCGCGACGTCGCCGGGTACTCCCCCGCGCAGATCGCGGAGATCTTCCGGACCTGGAACACCGGCCGCCTGGACTCGTACCTGATCGAGATCACGGCGGAGGTGCTGTCGCACGTGGACGCGGCGACGGGCAAGCCGTTCGTGGACGTGGTGGTCGACCAGGCGGAGCAGAAGGGCACGGGCCGCTGGACGGTGCAGATCGCCCTGGACCTTGGCGTGCCGGTGTCCGGGATCGCGGAGGCGGTCTTCGCCCGCTCCCTGTCCGGTCACGCGGCGCTGCGTGACGCCTCGCGCGGCCTGGCCGGCCCGAAGGCGTCCCCGCTCGGCGAGTCGGAGGCGGCCGCCTTCGCCGACCGCGTAGAGCAGGCGCTGTACGCGTCGAAGATCGTGTCGTACACGCAGGGCTTCCACGAGATCGCGGCGGGCAGCGAGGAGTACGGCTGGGACATCGATCTCGGTGCGGTCTCCGCGATCTGGCGCGGCGGCTGCATCATCCGGGCGGCCTTCCTGGACCGCATCCGGGCCGCGTACGACGCCCGGCCGGACCTGCCGAGCCTGCTGTCGGACGAGACGTTCGCCCAGGAGATCGCCGCCGCGCAGGACGACTGGCGCGAGGTCCTGGTCGCGGCGACCCGGCAGGGCGTGCCCGCGCCGGGCTTCGCCGCCGCCCTCGCCTACTACGACGCCCTGCGCGCCGAGCGGCTCCCCGCCGCGCTGACCCAGGGACAGCGGGACTTCTTCGGGGCGCACACGTACCGCAGGACGGACCGGGACGGCGCCTTCCACACGCTGTGGGGCGGTGACCGGTCGGAGGTCACCGCGTAACCCCTTTCCCCCTGTGCCCTCCCCCGGTGTGTGCCGCCCCTCGCTCAGGTGAGGGGCGGCCCCGGCTCGGGGCTGGGCACGGGCTCGGGCCCCGGCGGGATCGGGGACGGCGAGGGCCCGGGAGGACCGGGCGGGTCGGGCGGCGGCTGCGGGCCGGGGCCGGGGGGCGGAGGGGTTGGCTGCGGGCCGGGGCCCGGAGGCTGGGGCGTGGGTTGCGGACCGGGGCCCGGGGGCGGCGGCGGAGGGGCCGGCTCCGGACCGGGAGCCGGTGGTGAGGCCGGGTCCGGGTGCGGATGCGGGGGCTCCGGGTCCGGACCGGGGGTGGGTCCTGGAGTGGGCCCGGGCGGGACGGGATCCGGATACGGGTTCGTCATGGCGCTGTCCTCCGGCCAGTCGGTCGACGTCGGCTCTGTGGACTTGTCCCCCGCCTACCCGACGGCCGCCTCCCCACTCACTCAGCCGTATGAACCGCCGGGCCCGAGTGGCCCAGGCGGGCCGCCGCCGCCCCGGCCGCCAGTCCCGGCGCGGGGCTGGCCAGTACGGGCACGCGGACCTGCGTCGACTCCCTGGCGGGCGCCATGGACGCCTGGGCCAGGACGATCACGTCGGCGCCGGTCACGGAGTCGGCCGCCTCGGTAACCCGGCGCAGGTAGCCTTCGCCGTCACCGGCCTCGAACCGCGACCAGGCGCCCTCCACCAGCCGGGTCCGCACCTCCACGGGCCGGTCCGCGCGGCGCGCCTCCTCCGCGATCAGTGCCGCCGTCGGAGCGAGCGTGCTCTCCAGGGCGGCGAGGACGAGGACCCGCGGACCGGCGGCCACCGCGGCGGCGGCCATGGGCCGGTCGACGCGCAGTACCGGCACACCGGCCCCGGCGGCTGCCGCCTCGGCGACACCCCCGATGGTCGAGCAGGTGCACAGTACGGCGCGCGCCCCTTCCGCCACTGCCCGCCTCAGCACGGCCGCGACGGCGTCGGCCACCGCTTCGGCCCCTTCGCGCCGAGCCCGCTCCAGCAGCCCGGCGTCGACGTGATGCCGCAGTTCAAGGCCCGGATGCGCCGCGTCACGCAGCGCGTCGAAAACCGGAACGTGAACGGCCGAGGTATGCAAGAGCGCCAGCACGCCGCCCCCTCCGCTCATCATCACCTCATCACCGCGTCCGGGATCAGAACAGCCCGGGATGCGCCACGAGCCACTCCTTCGCCGCCCGCAGCAGCTCCGGGTCGGCGGCGGGCGCCTCGTCCGGATGCCGCTCGGCCCACTTCACGACGTACGGGCACAGCGGGGCGACGACGACGCCCTCCCGCCGCGCGATCCCGTACAGCTCCCGTGCCAGGGACCCGGCGATGCCCCGGCCCTCGTGGGCCGGTTCGACGATCGTGTGGACGGGGACGAGGGCCCTCGCGGGAGCCTCCAGGACGAAGTACTCGACGTGCCCGACGACCTCTCCGGCCGCGACCGCCTCCAGCCGTCCTGCCGCCCGGTCGTCACGGATCTCGATGTCACTCACGTCCACACGCTCCTCGTCCCCGCGGGGGTCAGCAGGTCAGTACACCGGTACGTCAGGCCGACACGGCCCGAGGGCTGCGCTCCTGGTCCGAGCCCGGTACCGGCTCCGACGCGTCGGCACCCAGGCCGACGATACGGTTGTCCCCGTCCACGTGCACGACCCGGGGCCGCAGCGACCGCGCCTCGGCGTCGTCGACCTGGGCATAGCTGATGAAGATCACCAGGTCACCGGGGTGCACGAGGTGGGCCGCGGCCCCGTTGATCCCGATCACCCCGGACCCGCGCTCCCCCTCGATGACGTACGTCTCGAGCCGGGCCCCGTTGGTGATGTCCACGATGTGCACGAGCTCACCGGGCAGCAGGTCGGCGGCGTCCAGCAGATCGGCGTCGATGGTCACCGAGCCGACGTAGTGCAGGTCGGCCTGGGTGACGGTGGCGCGGTGGATCTTGGACTTGAACACTGTACGAAACACGAAGAAACTCCCGATTCATCTGCTCCCTGCCTACTTCTGCAGGTCAAGGGCGTCGTCCGGAGAGTACATCGATTGGCGTGTCTGGTCAGCTGTCGCCAACTGTTGAAGGACTCACACTGACCCCTTGCTAACTTTCGAGCCGCGCCAGGATGATGGAAACGTCTTGAAGGAAATTTCGGCGTGCTTCCGTCCAGTCGATGTCGAGCGTGTGAAGGAACGCCTCGACCGGCTGGGCACCGGAATGCCAAGCTGCCTTGCGTCAGAGGATCCGCACGCACTGCGGCGGCACAGGCACAGCCCGCCTCGCTCGCGACCCACTGCGTTCCCTCGTCAGCAACTCCGTGGCCGTCGCGATCATCTTCCAGGTCCACTCCGACGCCACTTCGGTCTCCGTCGGCGGTCACCGAAGAAGCTGGTCTTCTTCTAACAACAGGCCAGGGCGCTCGAACTGGGCTATAGGCGGGTCGGCCATGCCCTCGAACGGTGAGTGACTCCTCATTGAAGTCCCTGGCCGACTACCGGGAGGACCACCCCGGAGGACTCCGAGGCGGCCCTCAGGCACTGCGGAAGACGAGGGGTCAAGCCCGCTTAATCGCCTCGGCCCTGCCTTGCCACTCCTCCAGCACGGTCACACTCCGGAACATGGTCTGAAGAGACCGACCGATCCGCCGGGCCGGTCCACGCAGGTGTCGGCTGGAAGCACCGAACAGGTTGATCAGTGCCATCACCTCCTGGAAGCCGATCGTCACGGTCTGCATGTTCGGGGAAGCTGTCGCCACCTGGTTGAGAATCTCCAGCGTGCCGTCCGGCCACTCGCCACGCGGCGTGTCAGCTGCCCAGTCCAGGAACGCGCCGAACGCCCCAACGCCGGCACCCATGCGCTCCGCGAAGCGTTCGGCCGCTGCTTCAAGGTCGCCGACCGGCCCGTCGATGGCCTTGGCCAGCCGATTGATCACGGCCAGCTTCGAGCTCATCGAAGCCCCGGGATGGCTGACGCGGGCCATGTCCTCCGCGATCAGCTCCATCATCGCTCCAAGATCCGACAAGGCGGACTCCACGTCGGCGATGTCCGCCGAAATGGCCTCCAGTTGGGCCTCGGCTTCGACGGCCAGGTCGAACAGGCCGGGCTCGTCGTCGTGCCCGCATCCCGGTTCCGCGCGAGTTGGCGCCATCGGCCGGGAAGGGTCAACCGCAGCAGCCGCCTCGCGTAAGGCACCGATCAGTAGCATCGTGAGCTGCTGCCGGGCTGTGAGCGCGCCGTCCGGGTGGGACGCAAGCTCGATGGAAGGAGTCCTGCCCGCTCTGGAAGGAGTGACGGATCCCTGGGTGACGTGGACGGTGCACCGACCGAGTGCGTGTCGCATGCCCAGCCCGAAAGACAGTTCCTCGTCGTGTCCGCTGCGGTCCGCCACGACGACGTCCACTTCGGCGAGCAGGCGCAGCAACTGGTCCGCGGGCAACCCGGCATCGGTGAGTGCGTCCGCTCGGAGGAGGGTGAGACCGAGTTGTTCACACGTGGGGCGCACGACGTCTTCGTAGAAGACCGTGGCCCGTTTTCGCCCGTCCGGTACGGATCGGCCGGACGGGTCGGCGGGGATGGTCGATGCCCCGATGGCGAGGCAGGTAGGCATGGCGCCTCCTTCAGAGAGATTCACTGGGGTGATGCGTCGGTGACAGGCGGCCGACGGATGGGGGAGCAGATCAGTCGAAGAGGGTGAGCGCTATGCCGTCGGCGATCTCGTCGGCGAAGACGGGGCGCTCCTCAATGCCCAAGGCGCGCAGCAGATCCACGGTGAGCACCCGGTGGCGCCGGCCGACCCGGACCGTGTCACAGGGGAAGGCGTCGCGGGCGACGAGCCTATAGGCGGTGCTCAGGCACATGCCGAATGCCCTGGCCGCTGTCCTGAGGTCCACGCTGACCGGCAGGTTGAAGATCTCGCGGAAGGTAAGAGGTGTCTCCACGTGGTCGTTCACCCTTTCCTCCCGCTCCGCCGCAGGGAGATCGTCGCAACCTGCCTGCCCCGGCCCGAGTGCGCGGTGCCGGCAGCCGTGCCGGCCAGGCCCCAGGCCTGTGCGAGTGCGCCGATCCGCACGCCTTCCACACGGTGGGCGGGGACGGTGATCCGCCGCCTGGCCGAGAGCGCGGTCCGGCCCGCGGGTGGGTCGTAATCCACCTGCCAGGGATCGTCCGTGTCCCTGTCGAGGGGAATGCCTCCGAGACCTTCCACGTCGTCCACAGCCGTCTCCAGGCGGGCTCGGCGGAACACGGTCCAGGCGCGCGAGCAGGCCGAGCGAAACACCCGGTCTCCGGGGTCCGGGGTATGTGCCCTGACCTCCGTCAGGGCTTCGAGATAGCACGTGACGAGTTCAGCCTCGACGTCTTCTCGTTCCGCGCGGAAGTACGAGGTGATCCTGAACGCGGTGCGGCGGAGACCTGGCAAACCCAGCCACACCACTGCCGACGGCCAGTCGGAGCGGTCGGCATCCATACGCAGGCGTTCCGCGATCTGGTGCCACAGGGCGGTACGCACAGTGGGTTCCACGCAGCGGTCGTACAGCATCTCCCGGGCCTGCTCCAGGGCGATGGGAACGCCCGCTCCTTCTGATCCCGTAAAGAGCCGCAGCTCGGGCACCGGATACCGGCCTGCCCACTGACGTTCGACAGTGGTGAAGACGCCGGGGTGAGGGGGAAGCGACACAATTCCTCCTGGTCAGTCCGTTGGGGTGGCCGGGGTCCTACTGCGCCACACGGTCAGCAGGCGCGCCGCCAGTTCCTTGCCAGGCATGGCGTCCGGGCCGCGTTCGACGGCCAGGAGCCATCGGAGGAAGCCGGGCTGCCGGGCTGCCACCAGGCGCGTGAGCAGTTCCTCCAGAGCCGGATCGGGCCGCGACGCACCATCGGCTTCGCGGCACCAGGCCAGGAGGACGTCGCGCATGGACGGGTAGGCGGTCGACTCGTCGAGGGCGTGGCCGATCAGTTGGACCATGCCGGAGGCCGTCTCGGCGCCGTCGAGGATCTGGCCGCGGCACCATGCGAGGTCCTTCCCCGCCATGGCGGGGAAAATGAGGGCCACCGACCGGGCCGGGACACCGTCGGAGCCGGCCCAGTCCCGAAACCTGCCCAGGACGGTTCTCCTGGTCCGGGAGTCGCCTACCGAGAAGCGTTGCACCAGCGCCTCGGCGACGGCGGTGGCAACGGCAACGTCGTCCGCGTCGTCGCTCAGCGTCTCCATGAGCTTGTGCAGCAATCGAAGGGCCTGCCCGTCCGTGAACCGGCCGCGGTCCGGGTGGCAGGCATACGCGACCACTTTCCGCAGGGCCGCTTCCGGTGCGGCGCTCCACTGTTCGAGTAGGTCGTCCGCCTTCGCCGCCGCTGCCGCGTCGCGGACGGCCGTGCCCAGGCAGCGGGCGGCCACCTCGACGGCTGGAGGACACTGGGCCAGCGCCAGAGATCGCAGGAACTCCAGGGTCCGCCCGCCGGATGCCACGGCCATCGCGGCGGCTGCCCGACCGGCCCGTTCGATCTGGTCCGGTGCGTATCCGGTGCCTGCGAGCCACGGGTGCAGCAGGGGCAGCAGGTCCGTGTGCTCACGGCAAAGGACCTCCCACACCGCGTCGCCCACGGCCGGCCAGAAGAATGACAGGGTGTCCGTGGCGTCCGTCGTGTCGGTCCCTGGCTGTCGCGTACGTCGCGCCGCCAGGGCACGCAGAGTCTCGGTCATGGGCCGCCGACCGGCCGTCACGGCCTGCTGACAGAACGGGCTCCGCGCTGCGGGCTCCCTCTCCGGTCCGACGCCCGCCGACGCCAGCAGGTCCTCCGCCCGCTCCATGACAACGCCGTGGTCGAGTCCGCCGTAGACGGTGAGGGAGAGCAGGTGGGCAAGGAGTACGGGGCTTTCCCGCGCCCGGCCCACCAGTTCCGGGGCCTCCACCCGGGCCAGGGCCTGCAGCACCTCGGCGCAGGAGGCGCCACCGCTACCCAGTCGGGCCACGACGTCCGCGGCCTGTGCCGCATGCCGGGGCGGCAGCTCCATTGGCAGCAACTCGCCGAAGAAGTCCGGTCCCAGGGATCGCAGCAAGCGTGAGCGCCTGTGCTCGTCGGGGCAGAGGTCCGTGAGATGGGCCGCGAAGACCTTCCGGGGATCCGGCGGTAGGTGGTGCAGGACCGGCGTGCCCAGGTGGTCCTCCAGGGCGGTGGGCAGACCGGGGGCATCCGCCAGCACGATAAGGAGACGCGCACCGGCCTCCGCCAATGGTGCTTCCAGCCTGGAGAGGTCCCAAGGGCGGAGCGCGAAGGGATCGGCGGGTTCCATCACCAGGTAGCCGTGCACTCCTCTAGGGCGCGGCATCCACCGGGTAAGATCGATGGCCCCATCCATCTGGACCAGGGCCGCATCTCCCTGCCGTGGGCCAGCAGATTAAGGGCATGTGTCTCTCGGCCGGTCCCCGGTGCTCCGACGAGCACGGAGACACCGGAGTCGAGTGCCGTGAGGCCGTCCTCGAAGCCGGGTGGCGGCACGAAACGGCGCCTCGCCGCCCTCAGGCCGTTCGCCCGCACGGGCCCCTGTCGCATCGGTCCCGCGAGAGGACCACCGTCCGACGAGGCGGACACGATCTGCCGCTGATCCCCCGCCACCAGGCCGGTGTTGACCGTACCGTTCGGCGCGACGACCACCATGTCCCGTCTGGCGGCCAGGGCTGCTACGACGAGGGAGTCGAGCTCGTCGGGCCGAAGAGCCTCAGACGTCACCGTCGGCTCCGCTGCGGGCACGGCCGGAAAACTTGATGGTGGTGACGTGTTGGCCGCCATGGACGGTGCCGGTGTTGATGATCCCTCGCTCGGCGTTCAACACCGTGGTGGGAGCGGCTTCCCCGTGCTCGGCGGCATCCCGCTCCTCGTGGCGGTCGCCTTCTGTCAGGGGTACCGGTCGCCGGCGGTCAAACGGGATCACACGGTTCTCGTTCAGGAATTCCTCTGCTCGCATGTCGTCCTTTCTGAGCGATCGGGACGCCCGAGGGGTTCTCGTTGCGTCAATTCCTGGCCCCCTGAGACTCCCGCACCCGGCCATGGCCGTCTGCTTTCAAAATGCGTACGGGCAGTGGCTGTGGTCACATGCTCGGGATCATGCGAAGCGTGGTGCGCAGCAGGGCGCGGAGCGCGGACACAATGGGAAGGGCACGCTGCCGTGAAAGCAGCGTGCCCGTTTGCGTATTCGACCGTCGAATGCGGCTTCTTCGATCAGACGGCCACACCGGGAACCTGACGTCCCAGCGCGGAGATGCGGTCACGCAGAAGGTAGGAGATCTCCTTCCTTTCCTGCTCGGAGAGCGTGCCGAGTAAAGAGGCCAGTTCCTCCTGCCAGTCGGAGCGCGGCGCGCTCAGGAGGTCCTGGTGCTCGACCGACCAGTCCAGCACCTGCCTGACCTGATCGGGATGCCTGAGCAGCCAGAGCGCTGCCAGCGAGACCGGGCCGGAGTGGAGTGCCTGGAGGCAGAACTCGTACTCGCCACGCCGGCTGGTCGTCCAGGAGTAGGAGACTCCCTCGTCGTCCGGCCGACCGAGGAGGAGTTCCTCACCGGTCTCCCGAAGCCGGACGTCGAACACCCGATAGCTCAGGCCCGTTTCCTCCACGCGCTGCGGCACACCGAGATGCTGCATGATCTCCGGAGCCCCGAGCCCGTCGCCCGCGCTCGTCTGTGTGTCGGCCAGCCGGCGCAGGGCTCGCGTGAGATGGGTGCGGATCACATGCCAGCCGTGCAGGGTCTTCGTGCGTACGACGCGCACCGGATCGTGCACCCACCACGACACCCACAGGTCCACCGATTCCGTGCCGTACACCGTGGGCAGGCCCACGGCCTGGGTGTCCACGTGCTCGGTCACGTCCACGCGGAAGACATCGGTATAGCTGCCGCCCAGAGTGGGCGCCGCGGCCTCGTCGGGCGTCGGCACATGTGCGCCGGAGGTTTCGGGGTCTCCACAGCGGCCGAGGACGTAATGGTCACCGGCGGAGTCCCTGAGTACGAGCGACCAGTCCGTCGCGGCGGACCAGCGGTGGCTGAGGATTTCCCGCCAGGGCGGTCTGACCGTCCGGAGATAGAGGCGCTCGGCCGATTCGTCACTCATGCCTTCCCTCCCCTTTTTGTCACTCATGCCGCCTCCCCTTGTTCGCCTCTGCGCCACCTGTCGAGCGCGGTCCGTGCGATATCCCGCCCGGCCCAGCCAACGGTGTCTCCATGGTCCATCTCGACGAAGAGCCGCAGTTCGCCGTATTGCATGGATCGGGCCAAAGCGGTGAACAGATTCTCCACCGCGCGGAACAGCGACTCGTCCCAGCGTCCCCAGTCGGCCCATCGCAGCAAGGCGGCGCAGGTCAGGTCGAAGGAGCTGTCGGTGTTCAGTGCCCGTCCGATCACTTCCGCGATCAGCCGCCCTTGGCGGGTCCCTTCGGCAAGGTGGTGCTGGAACCATTGTGGGTCCTGCACCAACTGGCCGAATAAGGAGAGAATTTGTTCCGTGTCGGCCTGTTCTTCGCCCAGCCATTGCATAAGACGGTCGAACACGTTCTTCTCGTTGCCCGCCCGGAACAGGCGCAGGACCGCCACCCGCACTGCCAGGCGGACCCGGGCCTGTCCCTCGTCCTCCCGGTCATGGGTCCGTACGCCCCATAGGAGGGTGCTGAGCAGTCGGAGGGCGGCATCGGGACGTGACAGCCCGAACTCCGCACCGCATGCGTAGGCCACCGTGGTCCTCAACTGCGGGCTGACCGCCAGACTCCAGCGCTGAAGTCGATAGCGCACCTCTGCAACCAGCACAGGGTCCTCGGCCGCGATGCCGAGGGCGTGTGCCGCGATGAGGCGGCTGGTGGTGCGCTCGGACTCGGCGAGGGTCTGGACGTGACGCAGCGCCCGACGTCCGCCTCCCCAGCTGGCTGCCCTCCCCATGACCCGACCCACCGGCTCGGTCAGTTCGCTGTCGCGATGCACCTCGCTCAGCCATCTGACGAGCAGGTCCGACAGCGTCCCGTACTCACGCCATACGTGTCTGAGCACGGCCTCGGCCTGTCGGTGTCTGACGAAGACAACCGGTTCTACGCTGTGCGCGTAGTCTTCCCCCGTGCGGATCTCACGGGTCTGCCGGGTGGCACGGACGGCATGCAGTAGCTCCGTCAGAGAACGCCGGAAGACGAAGTCCGGGTTGGGCCGCTCGGCATTCTCGGCCCCCGACGATTCGGTGGCCGGCAGCGCGGCCGTCAGACGCCCCTCGGACAGCGCCATCAGTCGGCCGGCTTCCTCCCTGACGATCCGGTGGTCCAGTCCTTCGTAGACACAGATGGCCAGCAGCAGAGACAGGGCGTCCGGGTCGTTGCGCAACTCACGGATGAATTCCGGTACTTCCTGCTCGACCCGATGGCTGAGCCGCTCCCCGAGGTCGTCGAGAGCCGTCGCGTCACCGTCGGCCGACACAATGGCCGTGACCAGCTCGACTACCTCGACCGGCACCAGCTCGGGAGCCAGGAGTTCTCGCAGTTCGTGGCGATCCAGTGCGGCCAGCAGCCGCTCCCGCTCTCGCTGGTCCGGCACCACGGCTTCGAAGCGGCTGCCGAACACCAAAGCGGCCGGGGGCGGTTGGCAGGTGATGGGAGTGACGTGCAAGTCCTGTTCGAGGCGGCGCAGCAGGGCCGTGTCGTCAGGAAGGACGATCACCATGCGCGCACCGGTGTTCTTCAGCAGGGAACGCACATGACCCAGCACGCCGGGCCCGAACGGCCGGGACGGGAACAGTCCGTCCACGAGGTAGCCGCGCGCCGAGGCCTCTGTGGGCCGCCAACGGTCCAGTTCCGTGACGCTGTCCAGGGCCCGCAGCGGGGCCCCTTCCCCACAGCACGCACGCAGCAGGTTGAGCGCCGCGGTGCGGCGGCCGGATCCCGGTCGGCCGGCCAGGAAGAGCAGCCCCCTATCCAGCTCGCTCAAGGCGCTCCCGAACCATTCTGGTTCCGCGAACCCGAATGCGGCGGCTCGCATCTCGGTCTCGGGAATCGGTCCCTCGCGCACCCTCGCCGCCCGAGCTGTCCGCCGGTCGTCCGTCCGCTTGTTGTACACACGTTGACCACCGTGGACGGATCCCGCGTTGAGGTTTGCGTTCGGGGCGTACACGAACGGACCTCGGGTACCGGTGGCTCCGCCGATGGCGTCGAACAACTCGTAGACGTCGTGCTCCGGTTCCGCACACGGTGACTTGCCCTCGGGCGGGACCTCGCGCGCCCCGGGCAGTTCGGCACGCGCCGCCCCCTCGTCCGACGTCACGGTCGTCCCTGGTACTTGTCGCCATGGACCTGGTCGCCCTGGAAACCTCGGACGCGATGGGCCTTGCTTCCTTCGACGTGGTCACCGGCGACGTTGTGGTTCGACACGCTCTGCCCGCCGTGCACCGTACCCGTGTTGATGTTGCCGTGGGGAGCGCTGTTGCTCACAGGAGGACCCTGCGTGCCGGCGGTCTCCGGCGGACGGGCATCCTCCCGCAGAGGGCTCTCGGCGGCCGGGTCGGCCAGGGCCGCCTCCTCGTACAGCGGTCCGGACGGCTGGGGTACGTAGATCCACGCCTGTTGGGCGAATGGCTTACCGTCGACTGTCGCGGCCACCTCCACGAAGTGGTCGGGATGGCGCCCGGTGTACCCGCTGGCGACGGCGTCCTCGTAGCAGCGCTGGGAGAGGATGGCCGCGAGGTGGGTGATGTTCTCCTTGTGCGAGGCGAGCACGGCCTTGACGGGACGGCAGTCGAGGAGCCGGTGCGTGTCATTTCGCGCCGTTCCGTTCCCGCTGAACTCGTCGCCGGTGTCCGGCAGGGGGCCGATGTGCAGACTGGCTCGGAGCCTGATGGGTACGGCGCCGTAGGACAGGACGTTGTGGTCGGTGAGGAGGTCCTGGAGGGTGAGCAGTAGGGGGTGGATCACGAAGGGCATCAGGGCGGGGTCGAATCCGAAGACGTAGCCGTCGCCGGTCGAGGCGGGGAACTTGCGGTCGTCCCAGAGCTCCTCAAGTCCCACCGTGGTCAAGGCGGTCCTGAGGAGTTCGGGAATGGCACGGCTGATGGCCTCGTGCTCGATGGCCGGATGCCCCGTGAATCCCTTGGCGTCCACGGCCAGGATCCCCCGATAGGCGGGCAGCGCACGGCTGCGGGTGTGAGGCCCAGCGCTGCCCTGGGTCGATTCGCTGAAGAACTCGCGCATGTGTCACTCCTCCGTGAAGTCCCGTCCGGCCGTCAGAGGCCGGACGGTGGCATGGGCGTTCGACGTGCCAGCCAGTCGAAGCTTCACAGCGGACGCGCGAAGGCTCCGCCCCAGGAACGCGTACAACATGTGACGTGGGGCACGCCACCGTCACTCGTCAGGGGGCAGACCGAGGGTCCGCCGCAGGGCCTTCACACCGGTGACATGGATGCGGTTCCTCGCGAACTGCACCTGGTCCGGACCGAGATGCCTCAGGGCCTTGCTGACGGTGTCGCGGCTCACTCCGATGTGCTGGGCCAACTCCTCCCTGGTCAGGGCGAAGGAACGCACACCACCGGAAGCCTTGACCAGACGGAGCAGCGCCACGGCAAGACGTTCGTGCACGGCCCCGTCGTAGACTTCGGTCTGCTCGCGCAGCCGACTGGAAGCGAGCGTCGCGAGCGGATACGCAAGCTGATATTCACGCACAAAACGGTGGAAGTCCTCGGCGGGGACCACAGATGCTTTGCATTCGCTCATCGTTCGCACATCGGCCAGCCTCTCTCCGCCATGCTGGAGCGCCATCTCCCCCAAGATCTCCCCGGGGCCACGGAACGCCAGCAGTCGCTGCCGCCCGTCGCGGTCCGTGCGGACCACTTTCACCATTCCACTGATCAGGGCGAGCACATGAGTCCCTCGTGTCCCCTGCCTCAAGAGGATTTCCGACGACGTGTAGGTCCAGCACGGGTAGCGGATCAGTCCTGTCCACGCCTCCTCCGACACTAAGTCCTGAAGAGTCCGCACCGAGAAAGCACGATCTTCGCTCATGCGATCACGCTAGGAGAGTCGGCTACTGAGCCACCACGGAATGCATCATTCCGTGGTCGCGGCGATGCGATCGGCCGGAACTATTCCATGTGGCGGAATCACTCTCCTTGACTACTGAACGCATTGCTCACTCGCCATGCAGGATTGAAAGCGGGAGGCAATTGCCCGAACTTTGGCCTCTGCGCCGACATCGGCGGTCGCCGGAAGACAGCGCTGGAAGTTGTCGCTTCTGCTGGCAGACGTCTGCCAGCAGGGACAGCACCGGTCCCGAGCCGATGCTGTCAGCACTGGATATCAATGGATCCAGCCGGAAGCCTTTCGTGCAAGTCTTCGAGCTGGCCGTTGCCGAGTTCCACCGTCGGACCCGGACTGAACGTGGGAGTGGGAGCGGGATGCAGTGCTTGACCGTTACCGCAGCACGGTTTCGCCGTGAGTCCACTGCGAGGAATCGCTCGGCTGCCCTGCACATCCGCCGTGCAGGGCAGCCACCCACCATTGACGGCTCCGGGTTGGAACCTGCTGGCTACACCGCGTTCTCTCGTTGCAACGGCGGTAGAGGGGATGGAAACGATGACCGCCTCTCAGGCGTTCTCGTCATGGATCCGCGCACCCAGGTCCTCCGCCCACTCCAGCGCCCACGCCTTGAGTTCCTCGATCTGCCGGGAGGTGAGCCCGTAGGCGGTGTAGTCCTCGTCCTCGTACCAGTCCGCGCCGATGAGCCGGTCCCGGAGTTCTTCGAGGCTGAACTCGTCGTGGGCGCGACGGCGGCCCAGGGACTCGAGGTCGGCGGTGGAGCGGTGGCGGGAGGCAGCCTGGACGTCGATGAGGTCGCGGACGGTGCCCCGGTCAGCGAGGGCACGGACCTTGGTGCCGATCACGTCGTCGAGGGAAAGAACGGGGCCGTAGGGAGTCTGGGCAGGCGGAGCCCAGAACGCCTCCTTGAGGACATCGACCTCGCACTCCTCGGCGGTGTCCGGATCGGTGACGAGGAACCGGCCGCTGAGCGGATCGGTCTGGACATGCGTGGTCCGCCATCCGCGTGCGCTGAGGCCGGCTGTGAGGGAGGCGACGATCTCCTGCATCGGAGCGGGGTTCTCGGTGGCGACGTCGAGGTCACGGCTGAAGCGTTCGACCAAGCCGTGGGCCTGCACGGCGTATCCGCCGGTGAGGACCAGAGGGTAGGGGGAGCCGAGGTCGAGAATGTCGGCGAGGAGACGCTCGTGGAGCGGAGTGAGCTTCACGCGGCGGTCGTGTCGGCCGGAGCAGTGCGGAGCAGCTCGGGGAAGGCGTCCTCCCAGACCTCGCGGATGTAGGGACTGATCAAGCGCCGCAGTACGGGCCACTGCTCGGCGAGCAGCCGGTGGTGCAGGAGGGTCACCAGGTCCTCGCGCAGTCCTTCGGCGAGGACGGTCCGGTAGAGCGTCATGCGGGACTTCGGACGGTCCAGGCTGTAGCTCGTCCGCCCGGACCAGACGATGTGGAGCGGCAGATCCACGTCGCCCTCGACGGGGCCGGTCAGTTCCTGCAAGCGCTCGGGAAGCTGGCTGCGGTAGCGGTCCCGCAGCGCCTCGGCACGGGCGGCGGTGAGCGTCGTGTCCATGCATCCAGTATCGCTGCTGAGAGGCGGCGGCATGGCGGATACGGGAGTGCCTGTCCTACGTACGGGTCGGGCGCCCGCCCTTCCATCGGCCATCTCAACCAGGGCGCGCTTAGCGCATCATCGCCTACCAGCACAGGCCCCCAGGTGGCGCGGCGATCGGCTGCCCTCTAGACCCGGGCAGCCCGCCCACAGACGCGGGTGATCATGACGCAGCAGGTCACGCGGAGGGTCGCCAAAGACCTGTCGAAGTCACCCGTCATGGCAGCTAGATCTTGGACTTGAACATGGTGCGCAGCATGTCGGACTCCTGGAAGACGGCTCCCTGCCTGCTTTTTGCAGGTCAAGGGCGCTATCACCTTACAACTGGCACGAGTCCGACTCGAAGACTGTGAGGAACCTCGCTTCACTCCGGTGAGCAGCCTCCCGCAGGGCTGCCGCGCGAACCCGGCTGTTGGGTCGGCCCGCAGTGGGCCGGATACAGTGCGCGAGACGGCAGTCCGGTCAGGGAGGGGAAGCGTGACCGACACCAGCAACACCCGGCCCGCCGAGGGTGATGCGCAGGCTCCGCGGCAGAGCCGACTGCACCGCCTGATGCGCTACGTCCCCCTGATCGCCCCCGTGCTGCTGTGGGCCGTGCCCTGCTGGGTGCTGCTGTACACCGGCCAGCACTGGCCGCTGCCCTTCACACTGATCTGCACCGCCCTGTTCGTCCTCGCCCTGATGTGCATGCCGCTCGCCATGGCGCGCGGCCATGGCAGGCGCCAGCAGGACCGCGCGGCGATCGTCGGTGACACCCTGCTGGGCACCGGTTGGGTGCTGTTCACCTGGTCCGTTCTGCTCGGCGTTCTGTTGCGGCTCGCCCTGACCGTGGCCGACGTCGAGGACGGTCAGGGCCGGGCCCGGATCGTCACGTGGGCCGTCCTCGGCGTAACGGCCGTACTGCTCGGCTGGGGGTACGCCGAGGCGCGCCGGGTGCCACGCGTGCGCCGACTCGACGTACGCCTCCCGCGACTGGGGGCCGGGCTGGACGGCCTCCGCGTCGTCCTCGTCACCGACACCCACTACGGCCCCCTCGACCGCGCCCGCTGGTCGGCCCGGGTGTGCGAGACCGTGAACACCCTCGAAGCCGACCTGGTGTGCCACACCGGGGACATCGCGGACGGCACGGCCGAACGCCGCCGCGCCCAGGCCGCCCCACTCGCGACCGTGCGGGCCACCCGGGCCCGTGTCTACGTCACCGGCAACCACGAGTACTACAGCGAGGCCCAGGGCTGGGTGGACCTGATGGACGAGCTGGGATGGGAGCCCCTGCGCAACCGCCACGTGCTGCTCGAACGCGGCGGCGACACCCTCGTGGTCGCCGGTGTGGACGACGTCACCGCCGAGTCCTCCGGCCTGGCGGGCCACCGCGCCCACCTCGCCGGAGCCCTCGACGGCGCCGACCCCGACCTGCCCGTCCTGCTCCTGGCACACCAGCCCAAGTTCGTCGACCGGGCGGCAGCCGCCGGTATCGACCTCCAGCTCTCCGGCCACACCCATGGCGGCCAGATCTGGCCCTTCCACCACCTGGTCCGCATCGACCAGCCCGCCCTCGCCGGGCTCAGCCGCCACGGCACCCGCACCCTCCTCTACACCAGCCGCGGCACCGGCTTCTGGGGCCCGCCCTTCCGCGTCTTCGCCCCCAGCGAGATCACCCTGCTGGTGCTCCGCAGCCCGCACCCGGTCAGCTCGCCGTAGCACTGGCGCCCGTCGCGCATGACCGTCCACGGCCTCCGGGCGCCGGGCGGTGGCGGTTCCGCCCCCGCCGGTACCGGGCCGTCGGGGGGCCGGTGACGAACCCGCTGTCACAGATCGGCGTGCTGTCCGGTCCCTTTCTCAGCGAAGCGCTGCCACGCCCTGCCGTGGGTGAGAGAGGTGGACCATGATGCTGACCCGGCGCCGGGACCCGTCGGCCCCGTCACCGTGCACCGACTCCGGCGAGGGCGAACCGACAAGCTCGGGACCGGTCGGCCTGGCGGCCCTCCCCCGGCCCGTGGCCGTGGTGGTGGGTGCGGGTGGCGTGCTCGCGCTGAACGGTGCCATCGCGGCGGCACACCCCGACCGGGCCGCGCCGTGGCTGGAGCACGTGTGGACCCAGCTGCGCCGCCTGATCGCCCGGGCCGGGCTGCCGAGGCGGATCGAGGAGCTGGCGGTGCCGTTCACCGCGGTCGCCACGGGCCTGGTGACCGGCGCTCCGGCGCTGCTCGACCGCGGTGACCTCGCGAGCGCGGCCGTCCCGGGCCTCCTGCCCCCGGTCGACCGCGAGGGCCGCACGCTCGTGGACGGCGGCGTGATCGCCTACGTCCCGGTGCCGGCCGCCCTGCGGGCCGGAGCGGCCGGCGTGGTCGTGGTGCCGACCGGCCCGGAGAGTTCACCGCCGCCCGCGACCCTGCCGCCCCGCCGGGCCGCTGCCATCGCGTCGCGGGCCGGTCTGCTGCTCATGCACCGTCAGATCGAACGGGACCTGGCCGAGGTATCCCGCCGGCTCCCGACGGTCGTCCTGCCCACAGGGACGGACGTCTGGCCCGCGACCTGGGACTTCCGCCACAGCAGGAGGCTCATCGAAGCGGCCACCGCCACGGCGGCGACGACACGGTGGGCACCGCGTCTCACCGCTGCGAGGGCCGGTCTGTGAGTACCATCGCGTTCCTCAACATCGGCATGCACGGGCACATCAACCCGACGCTGCCGGTCGCGGCCGAACTGGTCCGTCGCGGCCACACCGTCACGTACCACACCTCCCCCGCCTTCCGGGAGGAGATCGCTGCGACCGGCGCGACCGTGCGTCCCTACCCGGGAGGGGACCAGCCGCTTCCCGGCCCGCCGTCGCCCATCACGCTGATGGAGGCGCTCGCGCGCACCGCCCTGGACCTGCTGCCCGCCGTCCTCGCCGATCTGCGCGACGACCGGCCCGACCTGATCGTCCACGACAGCGCCTGCCTGTGGGGCGCGCTCGCCGCGCGTGTGCTCGGCGTCCCGGCGGCCTCGTCGTTCACCACGTTCGCCTACAACCGTCGTGTGGCCAGCCCGACCCGCGCCTCGCGGGAGCTGCTGGCCGAAGCCGCGGCCCGCCCGCGGAACCTGGCGGGCTATGCGAGGGCCCGGCTGGCGCTGCGCCGCCGCTTCGCCGCGACGGGCGTGCCGCTGCTCGACCTGGCGGACATCCGGCAGCCGCTGAACCTCGTATACACCTCTCGTGCGTTCCAGCCCGCCGTGGAGGAGTTCGACCGGTCCTACCGGTTCGTGGGGCCGAGCGTCGGTGCCCGGCCGGACGACCCGTCGTTCCCCTGGGACCGGCTCAAGGACCCGGCGCTGTACGCCTCGCTGGGCACGGTCTTCACCGCCGATCCGCGGCTGCTGCGTACGTTCGCCACGGCGCTGTCCCCGCTGGCGGGGAGCGTGGTGGTCTCCACCGGGCAGACCGATCCCGCTGCTCTGGGCGTCCTCCCGGACAACGTGCTCGCCCGGCGTTCAGTGCCGCAGCTGGAGGTGCTGGACCACGCGGCGCTGTTCATCACCCACGGCGGCATGAACAGCGTCAACGAGGCCATGTTCGCGGGCGTCCCGCTCCTGATCGTCCCGCAGGGCGCCGACCAGCCCATGGTCGCCCGGCGCGTCGTGGAACTGGGGGCCGGGCTGTCGATCCGTACCGAGAACGTCACCGAGGACGCCGTGCGCGGCGTCGCGCGGCGCCTCCTCGATGACTCCCGTTACCGGGCCGCCGCGTCCGGGCTGCGGGCCGCCCAGCGTGAGGCGGGCGGCTACCGGCGTGCCGCCGACGAGCTCGAGCGGTACCTGCGCCCGGCCGGTGCCGCGCTCACGTCTCCCGCCGATCCGCAGCGAGGCTGACGATGACACCCGCCGTCGTGGCCCTGCTGATACTGGCCGGGCTGTCCGAGGCGCTCGGACGCGTCACGCCCGTCGCGGTGGGGCGGCCAGGGGGGCCGCGCAGCCGGATCGTCCGGCTGGTCCTGGCCGGCGCGGTCGTCGAGGGCGCCGTGTTCGCGCTCTGGCCGCTGACCGCCTGGACCTTGGCCGAGCTTGTGCTGGGCTCGTCGCCGCCCGGTGACGGGCTGGAGTGGACACCCGGCCTCGTCGCGCCCCTCGTGCTCTCGGCCCTGCTGGCGTTCCCGCTGCTCGGCCCCCTGCTCCACCTGCTGCTCTTCGTGGGGGTCGGAGCGGGTCTGGCCGGCCCGCTGGCCGCGGAGACCGGTCTCGGCTGGTGGACTGCGGCCGGCTGCGTGGCCGTGGCCGGTGTCGTGCTCGGTGTCACGGTCGAGGGCGTCCGGCGGGCGGTGGTGCGGATCAGCGCCACCGAGAGGGCGGTGACGTCGTGAACGACTTCCTGCTCTGGGCCGTCGCCCTCGGACCGGCCCTGCTGGCCGAGGGCCTGCTGGCACGCTACGAGGTGCTGGCCTACGGCGCCGGCTGGCGGGCCCCGACCACCGAACTGCCCGCGGGGGTCCCGTACGCGCGGGGCGCCGACCCGGACCGTCCTCCGGCCGCCTACCTGGTCTACCTGGACGGGATCGGCAAGCGCCGTGTCCTGGACAGCAGGGACGGCGGCCAGTTGGTCAGGGCCGTGCTGGCCGGTGCGCCGGAGTTGAGGGTGCTGGGTCAGGTGCAGCCGTACTCCCCGCTGGCCGACCCGCTCGCCGACCGGCCGGTGTGGTCGTGGCTGCGGCGCCGCGTCGGGCTGCTGCTCTTCCTGCACAACGTGATGCAGATCTTCGTCGCCGCCGACCGCCGCTACCGGCCGCTGTACAACCGGGCCGTCGGTTCGCAGATCGCCACCCAGCTGCTCCTGGCCGGCTACCGTCCCGGCTCTGGCGTCCCGGTCGTCCTGCTGAGCTACAGCGGCGGTGCGCAGGTGGCCACCGGCGCCCTCGACGAACTGCACAAGCGGCTCGGCTGCCCCCAGTTGCTCATCATGTTCGGCGGCTTCCACAACGGTGCCAACGACCTCACCCGCGCCGAACACGTGCACCGGCTCACCGGTTCCGGTGACCGGATCGAGCGGGTGGGCACCTGGATGTTTCCGCAGCGCTGGCCGCTCTTCCGGGGCAGCGGCTGGAACCGGGCCGCCCGCGAGGGAAAGATCACGGTGCACCGGTTCGACCCGGCCACCCACGTGGGACCGCGCAGCTACATCAGCCGGAGCGCTCTGCTGCCCGACGGCCGCACCCATCTGGCCCGCACCGCGGACACGGTGGTGGAGCTGATCCGCGAGCACTGCCGGAGCCGTGCCGCGCAGGAGCCGCGGCCGTGACGGTCCGAGCCCTCGGTGAGGCTACTCGTCGAGGGCTCGTCGGCATGATTCCGGGCAAGGAGTCTCAAGGACCGTCGACGAAGGTGACCGTCTCCTCCAGGGCGGCGCGGCCGGTGCGCGACGGGTTCGCCGCGGGGTCCTCGTAGCCGATCGACATGCCGCAGAAGAGCATCAGGTCGTGCGGCGGCGCCACGGTCTCCGCGACGGTCCGGTGGAATTTCGCCCACGCCATCTGTGTGCAGCTGTGCAGGCCCTCCTCGCGCAGCAGCAGCATCACGCTTTGCAGGAACATGCCAACATCGGACCATTGGGGACGCCCCAGGTCACGGTCGATGTAGCAGAACAGGGCGGTGGGCGCGCCGAAGCACTCCCAGTTGCCGGACGCGGCCCGCTGACGCGCCTCCGTGTCCTGGCGCGCGACACCGAGAGCGCCGTAGCGCTGCTCACCGAAGGCGGACCGCCGCTCGCGGTACGGCGACTTCAGCCGCTGCGGGTACTGCGCGTACTCCGGCTCGTCGAACGGGTCACCGGCGTCCAGACGAGCCCCCGCGCTCTTCTTCAGCGCGGCCAGCGGACCGCCGCTGAGCACGAAGGCATGCCAGGGCTGGAGGTTCGATCCGGAGGGCGCCCAGGCGGCGGCGGACAGCACCCGCTCCAGCACTTCCCGCGGGACGGGCCGGCCGGAGAAGCGGCGGACCGACCGCCGGCTTTTGACCGCCTCGTAGACATCCATGAAGACACATCTCCCTAGTCACTCATGATCATGGTTGCGATTGCGACAGTATCATTCGCGACCATCTCGTGTATAACTAGTTGCCCAGCCCGACCAGCGCCCGGCCGCTTCCGGGCGCCATACCGCTGTCTGGAGAACCCCCATGGCCACGCTTCTGCACATCGACTCGTCCGTGTTCCCGACCGAGACGTCCGCGTCCCGGACCGTCACGGCCGTGTTCCGCCGAACCTGGGAGGAGCAGCACCCGGAGGGCACGGTGATCTACCGCGACCTCGCCGCCGACCCGGTCCCGCACATCACCGCGGACGCCTGGTCCGCCGGGTACGCCGACCCGTCCGAGCACACCGCGCGCCAGTCCGCCGCGTTCGCCGCACGTCTCGAGCTCATCGAGGAGCTGGAGCGGGCGGACGTCATCCTGATCGGGGCCCCCATGTACAACTACACGGTCCCGTCCACGCTCAAGGCGTGGCTGGACAGCGTGCTCCTGCCGGGCCGCACGGCCGGCGAGACGCCCTCCGCGCAGGGCACCCCCACCGTGGTGGTCGCCAGCCGCGGCGGCTCCTACGCGCCGGGCACCCCGCGCGAGGGCTTCGAGTACGTGCAGAACTACCTGGAGGCCGTCCTGCGCAGCACCCTCGGGCTCGACCTGGATTTCATCGTTCCGGAACTCACCATGGCGCCACGCAATCCGGCCATGGCCGAGCTGACCCCGCTCTTCGAGACCTCGCGCGAGCGCGCCCACAGCGATGCGGTCACCAAGGCGAAGACACTCGCCGAACGCCTCGCCGCGGACGACGGCAGGTGACACAGGTGACACAGGTGACACACCACTGACCCGCCCGCCGGCCGGAGCGGTGCACCCGGGCCGCGCCCTACGCCTCGCGGCCGCCCGGGTGCGCGAGACGGGTCAGCAGACGCATCAGCTCCCCGGCGCCGTCGGGGCCCAGGTCGGCGACCAGCCCTTCGGCCAGCGGCTCGGCCGCGACGTGGGCCGCGTCGAAGAGCTCCAGCCCCTCCGGGGTGATCTCCACGGCCCGTGCCCGGCGGTCCCCGGGGACGGGCTTGCGCACGGCGAGTTTTTTGCGTTCCAGGTCGTCGACGACCCGCATGATCCCCGCCTTGTCCGTCCCCGTCTCCGCCGCGAGGTCGCGCTGCACGGTGGGGCCGCGGTCCACGAGCACGATCAGCACCGCGAAGTGCCGCAACTCGATCCCGAGCGGCCGCAGCGCCTCCGACATCACCCCCGCCGCCCGCCAGTGGGCGCGGCGCAGCAACAGCCCCAGGGCGAACGGCGAGGCGTCTCCGGGGCGGTCGCTCGCGCGCGACACGGTGTCTCGGGATGACGGGTCAGCGGCCATGGCGGCATCGTACCGCCACCGAGTCGACCGATACCGTTTCACATGAAACAGACGGTCCCTCCCCCGGTCGACGCCGTGTGTCCGGCGCCGCCTTCCTACCGGCGAACGCGGATGACGGACTTCCCCTTGGCCCGCTCCGCCGGGTTGAAGGCGGCAACCGCGTCGTCGAGGTCCGCGACCCGGCCGATGTTCGTCCGCAGCCGGCCCTCCCGGACCCGCCGGACGACCTCGGCCAACTGTGCGCGGTCGGCCTCGACGACGAAGTCGACCGCCAGACCGTCCTTCGGCTGCGCCTCGGGCGGACCGGCGATGCTCACCAGCATCCCTCCCGCCCGAACCAGACCCGCCGACCTCTTCCCGACGTCCCCGCCGATCACGTCGAACACCAGATCCACTCCGCCGACGTCTTCAAGCGTCTCGTTGTCCAGGTCGAGAAACTCGTGGGCGCCGAAGTCCACGGCCTTCTGGCGGTCGGCGACACGCCCTGTGCCGATGACGTGGGCGCCGGCCTCGCGGGCGAGCTGCGTGACCATCGATCCGACACCACCGGCCGCGCCGTGTACCAGGACGGTCTGCCCGACCTGGAAACGGCCGTGCACGAACAGCCCCTGCCACGCGGTCAGGCCGGAGATCGGCAGGCTCGCACCCACCGTGAAGTCGACGTCGCCCGGCAGCGGCGCGAGGTTGCGGGCCTCGACGGCCGCGTACTCGGCCAGGGTGCCGTCGCGTGTCCAGTCCGTGAGGCCGAACACCCGCTGCCCCACCGTCAGCCCCCTCGTGCCGTAGCCGAGCGCGCTGACGACGCCGGCCACCTCGTGGCCGGGGATCGACGGAGTGCGGTCCCGGCCCAGCCGATCGGTCCAGGTACCGGGCCACGTCAGCTCGCCGGGGGTGTATCCCGACGCGTAGACCTCGAGGAGCACGTCGTTTCCCGCCGCCTCCGGCTTCGGCCGGTCGGCCAAGGTCATCCCGGCCGTTCCCGCAGCCTGATCCGTCACCACGATCGCTTTCATCCCACACCTCACTACGATCAGTTCATGCCTGGGCGGCATTCTCGGTTCATGAGTAGTAGCGGCACCGGACCACGGCGTCTTACCAGGGAGTGGGACAGACCTCGGCCCCGGAGGTGCACGGGTCCGGGCACTTGGTAAGAAGTCCGCGGCCGAGGCAGCCAACGATGGAGCGGCTGTCGGGTCCGTGCCGGCCGGCCGCAGCCGAAACCGGCCTTACATGAGGAGAACACGTCGTGGTGGCACCGGCGAGTGGGCGTGCTGTGTTAGCGGGCGGATGCTTCTGGGGCATGCAGGAACTGTTCCGCTGCTTCTCCGGTGTCGTGGGTACTCGTGTCGGCTACACCGGCGGTGAGGTGGTGGAACCGACCTACCGCAACCACGGCAACCACGCGGAGGCCGTCGAGGTCACCTACGACCCGGCCAGGACGGATTACCGCCGCATCCTGGGCTTCTTCTTCCAGATCCACGATCCCACCACGCTGCACTGGCAGGGCGACGACGTCGGCTCGACCTTCAGGTCCGCGATCTTCTACCTCGACGAGGAGCAGCGAGGCGTCGCGAGGACGGTGATCAAGGATGCCGACGCCTCCGGACTGTGGCCGGGGAAGCTGGTGACGGAGGTCGTTCCGTCCGGCACGTTCTGGGAGGCGGAGCCGGAGCACCAGAACTACCTCCGGCGTCATCCGGATGCCCACATGAGTCAGTACGTCCGGGAAGGCTGGAAGCTGCCCCGGCCACCGGCCTGATCAGGTCACGCGCCCTCTGCGGATGAGCGGCGCCCGGGCAGGCGCGGGACGTCCAGGTCCCCCTCTCGCAGCCGGTAGACCTGCAGGGTGAGTCCGTAGTACTTGTCCGTCTCACCCACCCATTCCATGCCCACGCGCCGAGCCGTCGCGATTCCACGCGTGTTGCGGGGGCGCACCACGGCGAAGACCTCGTCCACCCCCGCGGTGAAGGCGTAGTGGGCCGCACCGTGGCCCGCTTCGGTCGCCAGGCCACGTCCCCAGAAGCGTCTCGCGAGCTGCCAGCCGATCTCCAGGTCGACACCGTCGGGTGGCAGCGGCAGGATCGCGGCCCCGCCGACGAGCTCGCCGGTCTCCGAAAGCTCGATGGCCCAACGCCCCGAAGGGGGTTCGAGGCGCCGGCATTCCTCGATCCACTGGCCGAGCACTCGCTCCATGGCATCCCGGTCGGGCACCGGCGCCATGGCTGGGGCCAGCCACCGGGCGACCTCTTCCTCGCCGTACACGGCGACGGCGGCCGCGGCGTCGTCGGTCGACCATCGCCGCAGTACGAGCCGTTCGGTCTCGATGCGGGCATCGTCGACTCGTACCCGATGCTGTCGATCTGACGGACCAGGCATGTCTGCTCGTCCAAACCTTCGGGCCGCCGGGTCGGGCGGCGTCCTGCGACCCGTCAGGCCGACGCCTGGGGCAGCTTCCAGCCGTCCCGAACGAAGTGGCACGTGTAGCCGTTCGGGTAGTGCTGAAGGTAGTCCTGATGCTCGGGCTCCGCGATCCAGAAGGCTCCCGCGGGCACCACTTCGGTGACCACCTTGCCGGGCCACAGCCCGGATGCCTCGACGTCGGCGATCGTCGCCTCCGCGACCCGGCGCTGCTCGTCGTCGAGGTAGAAGATGGCGGACCGGTAGCTGAGGCCGATGTCGTTCCCCTGTCGGTTCAGCGTGGTGGGGTCGTGGATCTGGAAGAAGAACTCCAGAAGCACGCGGTAGGTCGTTGTGGACGGGTCGTAGGTGATCTCGATTCCTTCGGCGTGGCTCCCGTGGTTCCGGTAGGTCGGGTTCACGACCTCGCCTCCGGTGTAACCGACCCGCGTGGCCACAACGCCCGGGAGCGTTCGGAACAGTTCCTGCACTCCCCAGAAGCAGCCGCCGGCCAGTACTGCCTTTTCAAGTTCCGCTGCCATGTCGCACTCCCTGCCTATTTTTACTCGGTGTTTTCGCCCAAATAGCGGACCAGGCCGATGACGTCGTCCGGCACGAGCCGTCCGATGGCTCCGCTGGAATAGACGCTGACGGCCACGTTTCCGGACGGGTCGAGTACGAACCCGGTCGACTGCAGGTAGGCGGGTTCGGTGTTCACGAAGGCGCCGGTCGCGGCCGAGACCGCCGCGGCGTCGGCGCTGTGGCCGACCGGAAAGGTGAGGCCCAGCTTCGTGATCAGTTCCGCTGTCGTCGCCTCGTCGTCGACGGAAAGTGCGACGACCTCGACGCCTGCCTCCGCCAGACGCTGACCGGCCCGCTGGAAGGCGCGCAACTGCGCGTTGCAGTACGGGCACCAGGATCCGCGATAGAACAGCACGACGCCGAAGTGGTCTCCGAACGCGTCCGGCAGGGTGACCGACTCACCGCCCGTCAGGTTCAGGGTGAGGGCCGGGAACGGGTCTCCGGGGCTGAGCAACGGCATCACTGTCTCCTCATGATCTGTCGAGTGCTTGTCGGTCACCGGCTCGGACGGGCGCTGCATCCCAACGCCGTTCAACCCGCGGTGCCGAGATGGCCCTTCGCGACCAGTCTGGCGCGCAGCTTCTTGCGTGCGTCGAACATGGTCTTGTAGAGAGCGTTCCGGTTCGTTTCCAGTTCGTCGGCCAACGTCTCCAGGGAGGTCCCCTTGAGGACGACCTCGGTGAAGACCTGGCGCTGCCGGATGCTCAGCGCCGTGTCGACGGCATCCTGCACGGCCTCGACCAGTTCCTGTGCCTGGCAGCAGCTGACCGGGTCGGCCCCGGAGCGGTCTGGTACCTGCGCCCACTCCTCCGGTTCCAGACGGGCGGTCGACCCACGCCAGAAATGGCGGCTGAGCTTGCTGGAAACCTCGAGCACCACGAACCGGAAGGCCCAGGTGGTGAATCTCGCGTCACCACGGAATTCGTGGATTTTGCGCGTGATCCTCATCAAGGCGTCAGCAGCCGCTTGGTGGGCGAGGTCATTCAGCTCGGGTCCCGTGATCCGATAACGGAATCCCCGGCGGAAAGCGTCAGCCATCGCGATCCGGACCAGCAGCGCGTGCAGACGCGCACAGGTCGGTTCGTATTCCGCTCCACTCCTGTCGGTGAGCGCATCGACCCATGCGGCGGATTCCGGGTCCAAAGACCGCGGCCTCCTGAAATTCCTTTCTGCCGGAACCTCCTGATCGTCTCCGGCGGCGCTGCTTGAACCCGAGTGACACGTCTGTACGGCATCCGCAGGGTGCATAGTTCTCAAATCCCCAGGTCATCTCGTGTGAACAAGCCAACCACACCCCCATCTACAGACCGTCTACACCGAGTCGCCACTCCGCCCCTGGGAGACAACGCCGCATTTCCCCCACGGCTGGGCGAGGCAGGTAAGAACATTCGGGCCCGCAGCGCCAACGAAGTGGAATTCCCAACGATCCGAGGAGCAGGAACGCCGATGCTGATGCCACATCCCGCGGTACTGCGCAGGCTCTTAGCGGAGTACGAGGCGGCCGCGGTGAGCGAACCGGCCGACGCGACGGGCGAACCGGGCCCTCGGACCCGCGACCTCGCGTACACGCTGTGCGTGTCGACCGGCACCCGCGACGTGCGGCAGGCCCTGGAGACCGCCCGGCGCCGGCTGGCGGACGCCTCCGAGCCGACGCCCGGGCCCGGCGACTCGCACCCGAGCAGGCCGGACTGACGCCGCGGACGCACGAGCCGATGGGTGTCAGCCCCCGGGCGCCCGCTCGGGTGCCGCAAGCCGCTCGGCGGCGAACGCGGCGACGAGTGGGTTCCAGCTGTACCTGCCCGGCCCGACCTCGGCGATGAGGTGGGCGTGGACCAGCCGGGGCAGCGTCTGGCGGACCCGGTGTTCGGGCTGGTCGGTCAGGCGCGCGGCGTCGGACGCGGCGAACATGGCTCCGGGCACACCGCTCAGGGCACGGAAGAGGGACGCTGCCTCCGGATCCAGCAGACCGTAGGACCGGGCAATCGAGGCGCGGACGTCGAGTACCGGGTCCTCGTCACCGGCGAAGGCGTCCAGGACGCCGTGCCCGCAGGGAGCGTATTCGTCGGCCAGGCTCGCCAAATGCATCTGGGGGCGGTAGGCCGCGCGGGCCGCCACGTTGGCCAGCGCGAGAGGGAGGCGCCCGGCGAACTGGATCATACGGTCGACGGCCTCCGGCTCGGCCGCGGTCCTCGCCGCACCGAGACGACGGGCCAGGAAGCTGCGCGCGTCGGCCTGGCTCAGTGGCAGCAGGGTCAGTGGGAGCGCCTGGTAGGCGGCCACCAGCGTGTGCAGCTGCATGCGGCTGGTGACGAGGGCCATGGAACCGGGGCTCCCCGGAAGGAGGTCCTTGAGCTGATTCGTGCTGTCGGCGTTGTCGAGCACGACGAGCATGCGGCGCTTGGCCAGCAGACCGCGGAACATCAGCCCGCGGGCCTGCGCGGTCCCGGGCACGGCTTCCGGCCGCACCCCCAGGGCGTGCAGGAAGCCCGCGAGCACTTCCGCGGGGTCACGGGGTTCGGCGTCCGCGTCGACGCCGTGCAGGTCGGCGAAGAGCTGTCCGTCGGGGAAGCGGTCGGCCAGGCGGTGTGCGGTGGCTGTGGCGAAGGCCGTCTTGCCGACCCCTGCCATCCCGCCGACCACACAGATGGCCACCGAGGACGAGGCCGCCGCTTCGTTCGCCAGTCGCTCCAGCTGTTCCTGCTCCTTCTCACGCCCGACCAGGCCGGGGAGGCCGGCCGGCAGCTGCGCAGGTGCCTGGGGCGACCCGGAGTGCCGCTCACGGACCGGGCGGTCGGCGCTCGGCGGGAGCTGGAACCGCCCGGAGAGAATGCGCTCGTGAACCTGCTGCAGCTCCGGTGAGGGGTTGACTCCAAGGCGCTGACGCAGCAGGTGGCTGGTCGTGTGGTAGATCGTCAGTGCCTCGGACTGCCGTCCCGCTCCGTACAGGGCGGTCATGAGGAGACCGCAGACGCGCTCGCGCAGCGGGTGCTCGACGAGCAGGGCCGACAGCTCGGCGGCCGCCTCGGCATAGCGCCCCCGCTCCACTTCGCAGGCCAGCTGCTCCTCGGCGCAGGCGAGTCGCAGTTCGCCCAGCACGCTTCGCTGCATGCCGGCGAACGGTCCGGGAACGCCGGCCAGAGCGACGCCCTTCCACATTCCGAGGCTCTCGGACAGCAGCTCCGCCGCCAGTGCGAGGTCCCCACCGCTGCGCGCTTCGCGCGCCCGGGCCGTCGTCTGCCTGAAGCGGTTCAGGTCCAGGCCGTCCGGTCTGATGTGGAGCAGATAGCCGCCGTCGACGAGCCTGACGAAGCTGTCGCCGTGCTCACCGAGGGCCTGCCTGAGCCGGTAGACGTAGGTACGCACCGAGCCGACGGCGGAGGGCGGAGCTTCGTCGCCCCACACGTCCTCCACCAGCGTGGAGAGGCTGACCGGCCTGCCGGCTCTGAGCAGGAGTGAGGCAAGGACCGCGCACTGCCTCGGCTGTCCGGCCACCTCCTCGACACCGTGCTTGTGCAGTCGGACCGGGCCGAGGACCGAGAACTGGATGCCTGTGTGCATGGCTCGTACCGCCCTGAGGCCTTGTGAAGGTGAGTTGCCTGGCTGTCCGCGAGAGGGACCACCTTCCTCAAACGTACCGCAGCACGCCCCGAATTTCTGGACTAAATAGTCCCTTTCGAGACGGTCGTCCTTCACCTTTGTGAGAACTTGAACTCATCCGAACCGAAGCGAAGGGACGCCGCGCGCACGAACGGCAGTGCCCGGCACCCGCCGACGCCGGTCAGCCCACGTCGGAGCCGGCCTCCGCAGACGCTTCCCCGGCGGGCACCGCGTGCGCCTTGACGTGGGCGATCGCCATGTCGAGGGCGATACGCATCGGCTCGACGTCCCGCGCCGTCTGCGCGAGGAGGTAGCCGCCCTGCAGTGCCGCCATCAGACCGGTGGCGAGCCCGCTGACGTCGACGTCCGCGCGGAGGACCCCCGAGTCCCTCATACGGGCGAGCCCGGCTTCGAGGAGGTCTTCCCAGGCCGCGAAGTGCCGGGCCATCGCCCTGCGCGCCTCCTCGTCCTGGTCGGCCAGTTCGCTCGCCAGAGAACCGAGCGGGCAGCCGTATGCCCCGTTGTGCAGCGCGTTGCGCTCGATCAGTGCATCGCGCCAGCGTTCCAGTCCACGGAAGGAGCTGAGACGCTGCAGGTGTTGGTACTGGCGCTCGAGCACTTCCGCGGCCCGCAACGCGACGACGTCCCGCATCAAGGCGTCCTTGTCAGGATAGTGGCGGTACAGCTGGGACTTGCTCGTTCCGCTGGCCGCCCTGACGTCGTCGAGCGTTGTGAGCGCCACGCCTTTGACATACATCATGTCGGCAGCAGCTGTCAGGATGCGCTCTCGAGTCGCTCGCCCTCGCTCGGTGAGCCGAGAGTCGCCGTTGTCCCGCACCCGTCCTGCCACGTTGGCCAGGTTACTCCGGCAGAGATTAGCAGGATCGATACTGGACTACATAGTCCATTGCCAATGAGGCAAGGGACAGGCTGCTGCCGCTCTCCCCTCCCCCGCCTCTGGCCGACACGAGGATGGCGCCCGGGCCGGCGTCGGAGTGGGCCCTCGTGCCGTCTACGTCTCGTCGATCGAACCGCTCGCACGGGTCGGCTCATGGCACCGGAAGCCCGGTGTCGCGTCCCGTGCCCGTGCCCGTGGCCCGGCCGCGGCAGAAGGGCTCCCGTCCCGGCGCCTGACCGGGTGGGGGCAGGTGGGGTTGCTCGGTGACGGGAAGGCCGCGCGGGGCGTCCTTGGCCACGGTGACCGCGACGCCGTGGTGCCACAGCTTCAGCGGCGCGCCGTCCAGAAGGGTGTACGTGACCAGGGCGTGCTCGATCTCGACCAGGAGCCTGCGGCCCCGGATCCGCAACCGGAACGCCAGGCGGCTGAAGCGCTCCGGCAGTCTCGGCGCGAAGGCCAGGGAGTCGCCGCGCGGGCGCATGCCGCCGAATCCGGCGACGAGCGCGGTCCAGGTTCCCGCCAGGGAGGCCAGGTGGAGGCCGTCCCTGGTGTTGCGTTCGAGGTCCTCCAGGTCCATCAGAGCCGCCTCCACGAGGTACTCGTAGGCCAGGCCCAGGTGGCCGACCTCCGCCGCCACGACGGCCTGGCAGGAGGCCGAGAGAGAGGAGTCGCGCACGGTGAGGGGTTCGTAGTAGGCGAAGTTGCGGGCCTTGTGCGCCGCGTCGAAGAACTCTCCGCGCGTGTACATGGCCAGGACGAGGTCCGCCTGCTTGATCACCTGCTTGCGGTAGAGGTCGAAGTAGGGGAAATGGAGCAACAGGGGGTACTGATCGGGGCTTGTGCCGTCGAAGTCCCAGTGGTCGAGCCGGGTGAAGCCCTCGTGTTGCTCGTGGACGCCCAACCGCGGGTTGTAGGGCAGGTGCACGGCGTCGGCGGCGTCCCGCCAGCCGGCTGCCTCCTCTTCGTCCCAGCCCAGCTCGGCGGCACGGTCGGGGGAACGGGCCGCGGCGTCCGCGGCGGCGCGCAGGTTCGCGGCCGCCATGAGGTTCGTGTACACGTTGTCGTTCTTGATCGCGGTGTACTCGTCCGGCCCGGTGACGCCGTCGATGTGAAACCGTCCGCGATGGTCGTGGTGCCCCAGGGACCTCCACAGGCGGGCGGTCTCCACGAGCAGTTCCAGTCCGCAGTCCCGCTCGAAGTCGTCGTCGCCGGTTGCGGCCACGTAGCGGACGACGGCGTCCGCGATGTCGGCGTTGACGTGAAAGGCGGCGCTGCCCGCCGGCCAGTAGGCCGAGCACTCGGCGCCGTCTATCGTGCGCCAGGGGAACGCGGCGCCCCGCAGTCCGAGCTGGGCGGCCCTCGCGCGTGCGGCCGGCAGGGTCGAGCGGCGCCATTCCAGGGCCGCGCGCACGGCCGAGGGTTCGCTGTAGGTGAGCAGGGGAAGCACGAAGCTTTCCGTGTCCCAGAAGGCGTGGCCGTCGTACCCGGAGCCGGTGAGTCCCTTCGCGGGCAGGGCCCGTACCTCGGCGCGGGCTCCGGCCATGAGTACGTGGAACAGGGCGAAGCGCACGGCCTGCTGGATCCTTTCGTCCCCGTCGACCTCGACGTCGGCGCGGGCCCAGAAGCCGTCGAGGTAGGTGCGCTGTTCGGCGGCGAGCCCCTGCCATCCGTCGCTGCGGGCGCCGGCCAGGGCGGCGTCGACCTGATCGCGCAGGCCCGGCAGCGATCGGGTGGCCGACCAGCCGTAGGCGACGAGTTTCTCCAGTCTGAGCCGCTGTCCCGGCTTGAGCACGGAGGTCACCGTCAGCCGTCCGACGTCTTCGCTGCTCTCGCTGCTCAGCCGAGTGCCGTTCGGGCCCGTCACGCCATGGTCGGCCGCCGCCGCCACCCTGAGCCCGCTGCCCCGGGTCCGGTGCACCAGTCGCAGCCTGTTGTGCTCCGCGGCGTGTTCCACGGACACCAGCGGCGACCGCAGCGTCCTGGCGACCCGCGGGTCGCCCTCGGCGTGTGGCAACTCCTCGTTCGCGACGAGCTCGGACTGCAGTACCACGCGGACTTCGCACTCCAGCGGCTCCACCTCGTAGACCACGGCGGCGACGGCCCGTTGCGCCAGGGACACCATGCGGGACGACCGCACCCGCACGCCGCGGCCGGAGGGCGACGTCCACTCGCAGGTACGGTGCAGCACGCCGGCGCGCAGGTCGAGCACCCGCTCGTGGCGGTGCACCTCGCCGTAGCGCAGGTCGAAGGGTTCGTCGTCCACGAGCAGCCGAATGACCTTGCCGTTGGCGACGTTGACGACCGTCTGACCCGACTCGGGGTAGCCGTAGCCCACTTCGGCGTAGGGCAGGGGGTGCAGTTCGTGGAATCCGTTGAGGTAGGAGCCGGGCAGGCCGTGCGGTTCGCCCTCGTCGAGATTGCCGCGCCATCCGATGTGGCCGTTCGACAGGGCCATGACGGACTCGCTCTGAGAGAGCGTGTTCAGATCGAGCGAGGTCTCCCGCAGGGTCCACGGCTCGACGGCGTAGGACGGCTGGTCGATCACGGTCGCACCCCCCTGCCCGGGGTGCCGACGAGGCGGGCAAGGTCCGCGACGACCGTGTCGGCACCGTGGGCGTACAGCTCGTCCGCCCGGCTCACCCGGTCGACGCCGACCACCCAGCCGAAGTGGCCCGACCGGCCGGCGTCCATGCCCGCCAGCGCGTCCTCGAAGACCGCGCACTCGGCGGGACTCTGGCCGAGATCGCGGGCGGCCGCGAGGAAGGTGTCGGGGTGGGGCTTGCCCCGTAGTCCCCGCCTCTCGGCCACCAGTCCGTCGATCCACGCGTCGAAGAGCGTCTCCGCATCCGCTTCCCGGAGGATCTCGCGGCAGTTGGTACTGGACGTGACGATCGCGGAGGGTACGCCCCGCTCGCGGAGTGCCATCAGGTAGTCCATGGTGTCCCGGCAGACCTTGACCCCCTGCGTTCGGACCCGCTCCTCGAACAGCCCGCTCTTCCAGAGTCCGAGTCCGTGCACCGTGTCCAGGCCGGGCGGGTCGCCGGGACGGCCCTCGGGCAGCTCGACGCGGCGCGAGGCGAGGAAGGTCCGCACGCCGTCGGCCCACGGGCGCCCGTCGACGAATCGCCGGTAGTCGGTTTCCAGAGTGAAGGGACGGAATTCGTCGCCCTCGTGTCGTCGAAGCAGCACGTCGAACGCCTCTTTCCACGCGGCGGCGTGGACCGAGGCCGTGTCGGTGACGACACCGTCGAGGTCGAAGAGACAGGCCCGTATCGTGCCGGGCAGGCCGAGTACCACGTGTGTCCTCCTCGGGCTCCGGTGGAGCGGCGGCTCCGGTGCAGCGGCCAGCCTCCCGTGCGGAGCCGCCGCGCCGGAAGGCCGGTAGAGCGGCGGTAGAGCGCTGGTAGATGCCGGCTGCACGTGGTGGGCGCCGAGGGAACCGGCGGGTCTCGTGCACCGCTGCGGACTCCGGGGCTCAGTCGCGACGGCGGGCACCCGGGACCCGGCCGGGCCGGACCAGCGGTGGCCACCCGGACGTGTCGCACGGCGGGGGCACCAAGCTGTCCAGGGCGGACGGCGGCGGACTCACCGGCGTCCTGGCCGACGGACGGCTGCGGGACTTCGGTCGGTGTCGCGGCCGAGGAGGCCAGCCCCGAGCCCGGAGCCCGGTGCCCGGTGCCCGGTAAGAACTCCGGCGTCCGCGACGCAGTACCTGTGAGGAACCGACGCATCGCGCCGTCCGGAGGTGGACATGCCTGAGTACCGCAGGAGCCCGGAACGCATCTCGCAACTCACAGACCAGCAGTACCGCGTGACCCAGCAGGACGAGACCGAGCCCTCGTTCGCCAACGCCTACTGGGACAACAAGGCACCGGGGATCTACGTGGACGTCGTCTCGGGCGAGCCCTTGTTCGCCTCGGTGGACAAGTACGACAGCAGGACCGGTTGGCCCAGCTTCACCAAGCCGCTGGAGACCGGCCACGTCGTCGAGAGGCCCGACACGAGCCACGGCATGCTTCGCGTGGAGGTCCGGTCGGCCCGCGGCGACAGCCATCTCGGGCACCTGTTCCCCGACGGGCCCGACGACCGCGGCGGGCTGCGGTACTGCGTCAACTCCGCGTCCCTGCGCTTCGTCCCGGCCGCGGAACTGGAACAGGAAGGCTACGGACAGTACTTGAGTCTCTTCGACGCCCACGGCAAGAGCGACACCGGAGCCTGAGAGCGGGCTGCCGCCAGGAGGAGCGCACCATGACCGAGAACCTCGACGGCCCGTCGGCCGAGGACGGCGCCGAAGTACCGGCCGACCGGATCGCCGCCGCCGTCACGGCGGGCACCATCGTCTACGAGGACGGCGCCACGCAGTCCTTCGAACCGGACGGTGCCACCCGCTACACCGAGCGGGGGCGCGAGACGACGGGTACGTGGTCCGTCGACGAGGACGGACACTTCTGCTCCTTCTGGCCGCCCGACTACCGGGCCTCCTACGACCTCCGATGGTCGGTGGAGGAGGGGCGCGTCGTCGGCCTGCGCTTCGCGGACCTGCGGAGCGGGGCCCGCTTCGACGGCCGCTATCAGTGAGTGACCACGGGGCGAGCGCCGGACCCGGCCCGGGCGTCGCCCACTTCAACGACGAAGCGGCGCATCACTGGCGTTCCGTACCGGACGAGAGGACAGCAACACTCCATGAACACCGAAGCGTACGAACCGCTCGCCGCGTCCTCACACACGCTCCCGACGGTCGCCTTCGCAGGAGGGCTGGTGATCGCGGGCGCGTTGGTCTGGGCCGTGTGCCTGGGCGTGCGGGTCATGGATCGGGAGCCCCGGCGTCCCCTCGCCGAAGAGCACGGCATGCTTCCGGCGACCGGGGCCGTCCACGAGGAGTTCGAGAGGCGTGAACCCGACGAGATCCCGCCGGCGGCGGACGGGACCCCGCGCCTGAGGCCGTACCAGCTCCATCACTCCCCCAGCCGTCGGAGCGCGGACCAGACGCGCCTCCGCTGGCTGCCGGGTTCGAGCGGAGCCTTTGGCAGCGGTGGGCCAGGTCACGTATGACGGGCACTCTGTGGCTCCCGCCGCGCCGCAGGCGGGGCACGCCGACCGTGTGGTTGGCTTGAGGCATGGCGAAGCGCATCCGGGTTCGCGCCCCTGAGCTGGAGGGCAGGGGCGGCTGGATCAACACCGGTGACCGGGAGCCGACGCTGGCGGCCCTGCGCGGGCGGATCGTGATCGTCGACTTCTGGACCTCCTGCTGCATCAACTGCCTGCACGCCCTCGACGAAATGCGCGGGCTGGAGGAGCGGCACCGGGACACCGTGGTGATCGTCGGCGTGCATTCACCGAAGTTCGCGCACGAGGCCGATCACCGGGCCGTTCTGGACTCCGTCGAACGCTACGCGGTCGAGCACCCCGTGCTGGACGACCCTGAGTTGGCGACTTGGAAGCAGTACGCGGTACGCGCCTGGCCCACCTTCGTCGTGATCGATCCCGACGGCTACGTCGTCGCCCAGTACGCGGGCGAGGGCCACGCGCCCGCCATCGAGCGGCTGGTCGAGGAGCTGGAGACCGAGCACCTGGCCAAGGGCACCCTGCGGCGCGGCGACGGCCCGTACGTGGCGCCCGAACCGGAGCCGACGATCCTGCGCTTCCCCGGCAAGGCGCTGCTGCTGCCCTCCGGGACGTTCCTGGTCAGTGACAGCACCCGGCACCAACTGGTGGAGCTGGCACCGGACGGTGAGAGTGTCGTGCGGCGGGCCGGGAGCGGCGAGCGGGGCTTCGCGGACGGTGCCGCCGACGGCGCGTCGTTCAACGAACCGCAGGGCCTGGCTCTGCTCGACGACGGCTCGGTGGTCGTCGCCGACACCGTCAACCACGCACTGCGCCGCTACGACCCCGTCACGGGCGTCGTCTCCACCCTGGCCGGCACGGGCCGGCAGTGGAGGCGTGGAGAGCCCACGTCGGGGCCGGCCCGTTCCGTCGCTCTCTCCTCGCCCTGGGACGTCGCCCTGTGGAACGACCGGGTGTGGATCGCCATGGCCGGCGTGCACCAGCTGTGGGCCTACGACCCGCGGGACGACAGCGTCGCCGTCACGGCGGGGACGACCAACGAAGGTCTCGTCGACGGGCCCGGCGCCGAGGCCTGGTTCGCGCAGCCGTCCGGGCTGGCGGCGTCCGGGGAGCGGCTCTGGGTCGCCGACTCCGAGACCTCCGCCCTGCGCTGGGTCGACCTCGACGGCACGGTCCGAACGGCCGTCGGGACCGGACTGTTCGACTTCGGGCACCGGGACGGTCCGGCCGGGCAGGCGCTGCTGCAGCATCCGCTGGGCGTGACGGCCCTGCCCGACGGCTCCGTGGCGGTCGCCGACACCTACAACCACGCCCTGCGCCGCTACGACACGGCGACCGGCGAGGTCAGCACGCTCGCCACCGACCTGCGCGAGCCCAGTGACGCCGTGGTCGCCGGGGACCACATCGTGGTCGTCGAGTCGGCCGGGCACCGGCTGACCCGGTTGCGTCTGCCGCGGGAGGCCGCGCGTCCGGCGGTCGCCGACCACCGCACCCGTCGGGACGTGACCGAGGTGGCACCGGGCATCGTACGACTGGAGGTCGTCTTCCGAGCGCCCGCCGGACAGAAGCTGGACACGCGATACGGGCCCGCGACCCGGCTCCTGGTCTCCGCCTCCCCGCCCGAACTGCTGCGCGCCGGGGAGCGCGCGGAAACCGGCCCGGCCCGCCTGCTCGAACTGGACCCGACGGTCCAGGAAGGCGTGCTGCACGTGTCCGCCACGGCCGCGTCCTGCGACGACGACCCGGAGATCCCGTTCCCGGCCTGCCATGTCCACCAGCGGGACTGGGACATTCCGATCCGTCTCGCCGACGGCGCGGCGGACAGCCTGTCGCTCGTGCTGTCCGGCCGGGACGACGACGCCTGACACGGCGGTCAGAACCCGTCCGCCCGTCTCCGAGGTCGTTCCGTCCACTGCGCCTCTACCGCGCGTCGACACCCGGTCGCGCGGCCTGCCACCGCGCGGGCCGCCGGACTACGATCGGGCGGACCGAGGGGGCCGGAGTCCGCGGTCCGAAGGGTCCGGCGGTGCGCAGCCGATCACATCCCGGCGGCCCTCAGCGGTTCGCCTCGCCACCGGAAGGCCAGGAGAGATGACCAGTGCGCTCGACCACCTGTCCGACGCCGGTGTCTCCTCCCGCAACGGCCGGGACGGCCGGGACGGCCGGGTCTCCGTCGAGGCCGCCCCCGTTTCGCACACGGCACCGCCGCGGGCGGCGACTGGGACCTCCGTACGCAGCGGCGCTACGGAATATGGGGTGGAATGGACGAGGCGGAGCCGGACCGGCCGGGCGGGCAGGCGTCATCGTCCCGCTCGTGCGGCCGCGCCGCAGCCGACCGCCGTTGCCCCACCGGCACAGGAACGGAGTCCGTCTCGCCATGAGTATCCCCGACAGCCTCCCCAGCGAGGTGGAGGTCGTTCAGCTGCTCGTCTCGCCGGTGCACCGATACGCCGGACGCCCGGCCGACGGCGCCGCGGCTGACCCGGACGGTGGCCTGGTCGAGCAGGTCGAGGTGCGCAGCCGGCTGGGGATCGTCGGCGACCGCTACTTCGCCCGGCCGGCGCACCGGGACGCGGCGGTCACCATGATGGCCGTGGAAGGTCTGCCCGTCGGCGCCGATCTCCGGCAGACCCGCCGAAACGTCCTGCTCCGTGGCATCGACATCGACTCCTGCATCGGCCGGACCGTCGAACTCGACGGCGGCGGCGGCCCCGTGGCGCTGGCGGTCAACCGAGCCGCACGGCCCTGCGCGTGGATGGACGCCGTCATCGGGCCCGGCGCGCAGCGGGCGCTCCGGGGAAAGGGCGGTGTCCGGTGCACCCCGCTGACCGACGGTGTGATCCGTGTCGGCACGGCGCGCTTTCGCGTCGTGGAGCAGCCCGACGAAGGCGAGTAGCACTTCGCCGGGCTGTACGTGCGCGTGCGGGCGGAGGGACGGGCGGGCGGGCCTCCCGACGGTCGGGGACACCTGTGCGCCGCCACCGTCAGGCCCCTTGGACTCCCGCCTCACCCAGAGGGATCGACAGCAGGGCGACGCCGGTCATGTCGAGGCATGCGGCACCCCTGGCACGCACCATGCGCAGCACGACTGCGCCGCACTGCTGACAGCGCGCGACGAGGCCCGGGGCCTTGTCGTACACGTGGAGACGGGCGAGCGGACCCGTACAACCGCAGTACGCGCACCGGCTCGTCGCGGCGGTGACGTCGACGGCGAACACCTCGGAGAGGGGGCCCGCCAGCGCGTTTCCGTCGATGTGTCCGTCGGGGACGCCGTCCGCGTCAGGTTCATCCGTCCTCGTCGGCGCCATCTCAACCTCCACTGTCGCCGAAACGTTCGGTGCGGACACGCTCCGGCGCGTGTCCGAGCAACACCAGGTAGGCGGCCGCCTTTTCGACGAATCCCGTCGGCCCGCACACATAGCAGGTCGGCTCGAAGTCGGGGGGCCAGCCCTGTCGTGCGAGATCGTCGGGCGTGATGCGACCGGGAGGCCGCGGCGCGCCCTCGGGTGTCTCCCGGGTGTAGAGATAGGTGGTGTCCAGCCCCGGCGACCCCATGCGCAGCTCGGAGCGGTACAACAGGTCCTCCGGGGTCCGCACGGAGTACAGGAGGCGGAACGGCACCCTGCTGCCGGCCGCCTCGCGAGCGCGGACCATGCTCATCAGCGGCACCAGGCCGGAACCGCCCGCCACGAGCAGCACCGGCTCGGTCTGCCGGTGGCTCCAGACGAACCAGCCACCGACCGGGCCGCGCAGTTCGAGCTGGTCGCCGGGGGCGAGTTCGTCGACCAGATAGGGCGACACCTCGCCGTCGGCCAGGCGCTGCACCGTGAGTTCGAGGCGCCCTTCCCCGGGCGCGGAGGCGATGGAGTAGCTGCGCTGGGTGCTGTACCCGTCCTCCGCGGTCAGCCTCACGTCCATGTGCTGGCCGGCCGTGTGCCCGGGCCAGTCGGGCACGTCCAGCTCCAGTGTCACGGCTGTGGCGGATTCCGTCCGGCGGCCGGTCACCTCGGCGACCCGCCACCGAAGCCGCTCTCCTAGTCTCCCTGGTACCGCTGTTCTCGCCATGGGTCTCCGTAGTTGTGGTAGCCGGCGCCTTCCCAGAAGCCGGGAACGTCGCTCTCTCTCAGGTGGATGTCTCGCACCCACTTCGCGGACTTCCACAGGTACAGGTGCGGGACGAGGAGCCGGGCCGGCCCTCCGTGCTCGGGTGTCAGGTCGCCTCCGTCGTAGCCGTAGGCGATCCATGCCTTGCCGTCGAGCAGATCGGCGAGCGGAACGTTGGTGGTGTAGCCGCCGTAGGAGCCGACAAGGACATGTTCCGCCGCCGTCTCCACGTCCGCCAGCAGGACGTCCAGGGAGACGCCCCGCCATTCGGTGCCGAACTTCGACCATTTGGTCACGCAGTGCAGGTCGACCGTCGGGGACTCCGCGGGCAGGGCCATCAGGCCGTCCCAGTCCCAGGTGTGCCGCTGCCCCGTCTCGGTGGTGACGGACAGTTCCCAGGTCTCTCGGGGCACACGAGGGGTGGGCCCGGCGGACAGCACCGGGAAACTGGTGGTCTCGTACTGACCGGGCGGCAGTCCGGCACTGTCGAGCGGCCTTCGGCCGTGGAAACCTCGCGAGACGATGGCCATGGTCGCCGTCCTTCGCTGTCGGTTGTCGATGCCGTCGTGACGGCCGTGTGTGATGGGCGTCGGCGGGCGGTGGCTTCTTACCTCCCACCGCCCGCGAGGCCCGGTACACCCTGTCCAGCCCTGCCGCGGCGGCCCGCCCGTGCGGTTTTGCACGGTTCTGCCCCACTTCCACGCTACCCGGGCTGCCGGGCAGGCGCCGCCCCGCGACCGGGCGCGACGCGGCGGCGGTGGACGCGGACCTTCAGAAGTCGTCGTCGGCGTCCGGCACGATGTGGACGGCCGCCTCCTCCGCGGAGGACGCCCCGCCGTCGATGCCGACGTCCCGCGCCCAGTAGTCGTCGCCGTCGTAGCCGGTGGTCACGATGCCGGTGTCCCAGCTCAGGAGGCGCCCCGCGCGCTTGTCGCCGACCTGGTCGTCGATGAGTTCTCCGTCCGTACCGACCGTGTCGCCGAGCCCGTCGCCGTCGTCGTCGGACGGGTCGTTCTCCGGGAGCTCCCGCCGCAGCCGGTGCGTGAGGTCCTCGTGGGAAGCTCCCTCTCTCGCGGTGAGTCCCCATTCGTTGACCGCGAAGGGTGATTCCGCCGGTGAGTAGCCGCGGTCGAGAACGTCCTCGCCGAGCTCGTCCTCGTCGTAGCCCTCCTGCGACCGGAGCGGATTGGAGGCCGAGGACTCCTCGAAGGAGGGGAAATCTTCAGAAGCGGTCATCACGGTCTCCAGGCCATGGACGGAGTGATGTGAACGCCGATGCCTTCGGGCCGCGGCGGGGTGGACGGCTCCGGGGAACGCTCGCGCGCGCTCAGCCCCGAGCCCGTCCCCAGCTGCCGGGATGACCGGGGTCGATCAGTTTCTCGTATACGGGATTCTGCTCGATGAACCGGTCGACCACCGGACAGTAGTTGGTGATCGTCGCGCCCTTGGCGGCGAGGTCGTCGAGGACGAAGCGCACCAGGAGACGGGACAGGCCTCGACCCCGGTGGTCTTCCTTGATCGTCGTGTGGGTCAGCACTCGTCGTGAGCCGACCGTCTCGTAGACCAGCATGCCCACCGTGTGACCGTCGTGGCGCAGCTCGTAGTAGCGGTTGTCCGCGTTGTCCGCGACCTCGACGTTCTCTTCGTCCGTCCGGCCGCGCTGTCCGCCGCTCATCATGGTCTCGCTCCTCCGGTCGCCTGCGGGGCACCCGGTCGGTCCGACCGACTACTGCAGGAACGCCGCCAGCTTCTGTTCCAGGGCTGTCTTCGGCATGGCGCCGACCACGGTCTCGACCACCTTGCCGCCCCGGAACACATGCAGGGTGGGGATCGACCTGACGCCGTACTCCGCAGCCGTGCGGGGATTCGCGTCGACGTCCAGCTGGACCACCTCGATCCTGTCCCGGTACTCGGCCGCCAGCTGTTCCAGGACGGGCGCGACGAGACGGCAGGGGCCGCACCACTCGGCCCAGAAGTCGACGAGCACGGGCTTGTCGTTCCCGATCACCTCCTGCGCGAACGTCGTGTCGGTGACGTCTGTGAGGCTGCCTGCCATGCTGTGCTCCTTCTTATGAGGGCAGATGCGGGAGCTCCGGTCCGGGGGTCAGTTGCGGCCGGCCATGACGCCGCCGTCGACGTTGAGGATGGCGCCGGTCGTCCAGGCCGATGCGGGCGACAGCAGGAAGACGATCGCTGACGCGAGGTCCTGCGGGGTCCCTACCCGGCCGAGCGGGTGCAGTCCGCCGAGCTGCTCCATGGCCCCGTCCAGCTGGTCCGCCGGGAAGACCTTGTCGAACAGCGGGGTGCGGGTGACCGCGGGAGCGACGGCATTGACCCGGATGCCCTCGCCCGCCAGTTCGTAGGCCAGGTTGTGGGTGAGGGCGTGCAGTCCTGCCTTGGCCATGGAATAGGCCGACGAGGGGGTCGCGCCGATGGCCTGGTGCGCCCACATGCTGCCCACGTTCACGATGGCGCCGCCCTGTCCGCCGGCGATCATGCCCCGCACCACGGTCTGGGTCAGGAAGAACATGGCCCGGTTCAGGTCGTGGTAGGCCTCGTAGTCCCCCACCTCGTGGTCGAGGAAGGGCTTCGGGGTGAAGAACCCCGCGGCATTGACGAGGAGGGTGGCGTCCGGGTGGTCCTCCGCCAGCTGCTTCTGCGCTTCGACGACGTCGTCCCGGTCCGCCAGGTCGGCGGCGACCGACCACGCGGCGCCGGATCGCGAGAGGGCCGCCACGGCGTCGTCGAGCTTGTCACCCGCGCGGCCGACGAGTACGGCGCTGCCGCCCGCCGCCATGACGTTCTCGGCGGTCTTGAGCCCCATTCCACTGGCGCCACCGACCACGACAATCTTCTTGCCCTCGAAATCCGTGACCATGAGAACCCTCCTGCGCTGAACAGTGAATGCCTCTTCATGCTCTGCGATCGACTGTGCCACGGTCCGGTCTACCAGGGCTCTACAGCACCTCTACGACGCGCGTTCCCCGGCACTCCGGGCCTCGTGCGGTGCATAGGTCCCGGTGCACTCCGACCACCGGAGACGCTCGCCCGGCGCCCGATCCGCCCAGGGGGTCCGCGGTCGTCCCGCTCACTCGCCGCCGGTCTGCTCCCCGGCGGCTGCGGCGTATCTCTTGACGTGGGCGATCGCCATGTCGATGGCGATCTTCATGGGCGCGACGTCCCGCGCGGTCTGGGCCAGGAGGTAGCCCCCCTGCACGGCTGCCATCAGGCCGGTGGCAAGCTTTCCCGTGTCGGCGTTGTGCACAAGGATCCCCGACTCCCTCATTCTCGCGAGCCCCGCCGCGAGCAGCCCCTCCCAGGTGGCGAAGTGGCGGGCGATCGCCTGGCGCGCCTCCTCGTCCTGGTCGGCCAGCTCACCGGCCAGGGAACCGAGCGGACAGCCGTAGGCGCCGTTGTGCAGCGCATTTCGTTCGATCAGCGCATCGCGCCAGCGTTCCAGCCCTCGGAAGGAGTTGAGCCGGCGCAGTTGCTGTTGCTGGCGTTCGAGCATTTCGGCGGCCCGCAGGGCCACAACGTCCCGCACCAGGGCGTCCTTGTCGGGGTAGTGGCGATACAGCTGGGACTTGCTCGTTCCGCTGGCTGCTCTGACGTCGTCAAGGGTCGTGAGGGCGACACCCCGGACACGCATCATGTCGTCGGCTGCCCTGAGGATGCGCTGTCGAGTCGCTCGGCCACGCTCGGTCAGTCGGCTGTCACCTGTGTCGCGCACCTGTTCTGCCACGCCGGCCAGGCTACCGTGGAGCCCGATTTCCCTAGGTGAACGCGTCGGATCGCTTCTGGTCAGCCTGGTCCGGAGCCGGGTCGGCTCGGCCCGCCTGGCCAAGGAGATCTCGTCCGGAGACCTGCCGGACGGGCCCGAACACGCCGTCCTCGCCGACCAGTTCACCAGCGCGTGGCACATCGCCTTGTGGTGAGTGGCCGGGGTCTGTGCGCTGGGCGCGGTCCTGGTGTTCGCCATGCTCGCCGGTGCCTCCGCGCCGCGGGCCGCGGGCTCCGCCCCGCAGCCCGCGCGGAGCCCCGAGTCCGAGAACCAGCACGCCTGCGACCGGCGGTCGGGCCCGGCGCACTCCCCCGACACCGGACTACAGTGGGCGCGCCATGCCCGATCTCTTCGGAATCAATCATCTGACGCTGTGCACGGCCGACCTCGACCGGCTCGTGGGGTACTACACGGAATTCCTCGGAGCGGCGCTCGCGTTCGAGCGCGCCGCGACAGGTTCCGATCCTCGGATCGCAGTCATCGACGTCGGCGGGGACGACCATCTGATGATCGTCGAAACCGCCGCCGCCCCCACGACTGACCTCGATCCCCTCGGCAATGCGGGATGGGGGCTTCGCGTGGGCACCTACGCGCAGCTGTGCGAGGTTCGCGACCGAATCCTGGATGCCGGGTGGCCGGTCGGACCGATCGCGACACTCCCCACACAGTGGACGATGACAGCTCGCGATCCAGATGGACGCCCCGTGGACGTCCGGGCGCATCGCCCACGCACCGCTCCGCGGTCGCGCAACACTGACTGACGATTGCCTCGACTTGCACAACCGCCCCACCGGCGAAGTGGGGACCTGCGTCGGTGCGGCGTGTCGCGGTTTCTCACGAAATCCGGTGGAGTCTCGGCGGCCGGAAGTGGTTGGGTCCTGCTCAATGCCTCGCTGACACGGCCCGGCACAGTGCGAGGCGCAAGGTCCGAAATCGCAGGGCGGTCCAGCCTGCGCGTCGTCGAGTGATGGAGGTTGTCGCGATGGCTGGTTATGGGGCGCTTTCCGACGTGTACGAGTGGCTGATCGGGGACGACAGGTTGACCCCCGCCAAGGCGGCCGCGGTGTACTACAGCGATGTCGTGGGCTCTCTGCCGCCCAACGCACGCGTCCTCGACTGCGCGTGTGGAACCGGACAGCTCGCCGTCGGTCTCGCGAGTCTTGGCCTTGACGTGGTCGCCGCAGACGCCAGTGACGGGATGGTTCGCCGGACCGAGAAGGCCGCCGACGAGCAGCGTGTCCCGCTTCGAGCCCTCCGCGCGAGTTGGGACGAGCTGCCCGACCACCTGCAGGACTCCACGTTCGATCTGGTGTTCTGCGTCGGCAACTCGCTCGGACACGCCGAGGGCGCAGCCGGGCGCCTGACCGCACTGGAAGCGATGTCGCGGCTGCTGAATCCGGGCGGACGCCTAGTGCTCCACTCACGCAACTGGGAGCTCGTGCGCTCCGCCGGCTCACGGGTAGACGTCCGTGATCGGCTCATCCGCCGCAACGACCGCGATGCGGTCGTCAGCTACTACTGGCAGATCGAACCGCGTTGGGAGCAGGAACACTTCCTCGAGATCGTGGTCGCCCAGGTCGAGCCGGATGGGGCAGTGCGAGCCTGCTCGGAGCGGTTGTCCATCTGGCCCTACCGGTACGAGGACCTCGTGGCGCAGTTGCGGAGCATCGGGCTCACGGTGCAGTCCACCACCTTCGACCCCGAGAGCGATGGATACCTGGTGGTCGCCGGCCGCGACCATGTGAGCGTTTGATTCCCGACTGTCGGTTTCATTTGGTTTAGACGTCGCTTCTTATGGCGGCTGTAGCGACGAAGGACCGTGATCGGCTCGTCGGACGCGGCTGCTCCGGTCAGCGAGGCATGCGCCGTCCTGGCTCCCGTGCCGCGCCCAACGACCGGAGCGGACGAAAGGCATCGAACCGGAGGCACGTATGCCTGACAACACGTCTTCCACGACCGGGACACCGGGCGGGAACTCGACGTCATCACGCAGCGGATCACCCCGCCCCCTCCTTCGATGACCTGCTCCGCTCGGAGGACAGCGTACGCATCACCCCGGACGGGTCGCCCGGCGAGCTGCTGCCGTCCACGACTCGAGCGAGCCCGAAGCGTGCCCGCCGAGGCCACTGGTAACCCGGGCTGTTGGAAGTTGCGGAATGGCTGATCTCTCTCAGCCTGGCGCGAGTTGCTTGTGTGCAGGAGTCCTGGGAGCGGATGTTGGACGGCTCGGGTCAATTGGCCTCCCCCAGGTAGCTCAGGGCTTGGCGGAAGTCGTCCAGGGCGGGCCTGAACTCGCCGGCGGCGGTGTGGAAGGTCGACCGGTCGATCAGGAGTCTCGCCAGTGTCCGCGGTCCCTGCACCGGGTCGTGCTGAGCCAGCCGACGGGCCAGGCACACTCCGTCGTGGAACAGGGAGCCCACCCGCTCCACGAACAGATGGGTCCGGTGCTCCCAGTAAACGGCGGAACGGACAGTGAGAACCCGATGCAGGCGGACCAGTTCGGCCAGATGCCGGTCAGGATCCTCCGTGGCTCGCGGAGCAAGGGCATCGACTTCTTCACGTAGGGCATGACGGCTGTCGAAGTAGCGCTGCGTGGTGTCGGACGACCACCGCATGACCCCAACCCCCGAAGGCGGACGAGGCCCATCGGACGGAGGCCGATCGCTGTCGGCGCCGGACATGGTCAGCAGCACCGCCCAGAACGACGCTTGGTAGCCACTCCAGGATTTGCGTTCACCGGTGTCCGCCAACTCTGTCAGCAATGCGAGTGCGTCCTGCCGCACGTGGGCAGCCTGCTCGCCTCGGCCGTTGGCGTCGAGCATGTGTGCATACCCGATGAGTGAGTAGAGATGGCAGGCCATCGGGCCGCTGTCGTTCGCGGCTTCGGCCGCTTCCATGCCAACGAGTGTCTCGAACGCTGCGAGTGCTTCGTCGAACCGGCCGGCATCATGGAGAGCGGCGATCCACTCAAGGAGTGACCAAGCGAGAGCCCCACTGCGGGACCCGTGGGGCAGGATCGCATTGACCAACTCGGTCATGGCATCGGCAGCCTCGGCGTACCGGCCTTCCTCGGAGAGACCGGCAGCCCAGTCTTCCAGTCCTTGGACCGCGGAGTTTCCGCTCGCTTCGGCCTGTGCCCGGCCAATGGCGAGCATCTCTGCGCGCATGGCAAGTCCCTCTGCGCGTCGGCCCGCCATGTACAGCTGTCGCTGGCACGAGTCGAGGGCCTGGTACAGAACGTTGGCCCGGGCAGTCTCAGCCGGGTCGATGGACCGCGCCGCGGCCACCGCCTCCTCGCACAGCGCGAGCGAGAAGGGATGCCACTCGCCGACGCTGGCGTCGTAGCTCAGGCGTTGCAGCGCCCTGGCCAAGAGAGGAAGGTACGCGGCGGGGCTGACCTGGGAGAGCACCCGGTAGGCGTCAACTTCCTCGCCCGGCGTGCGGCGTCCCGACGCGAGCAGCACGTTCCGCGCTCGCACGATGTCGTCCTGATCCACTTTCCCCGAGTGATTCATAACGGAAATTCTGGGCGCCCCGGAGAGGGGCGAACAAGGCAAACCGCATGTGCCGTTCCTCCTACGAAAACACCCTCTGACCTGTCATGATGGATGTGACATCACTTCCCCGGAGTCCACCAACACCCGGGCCTGGCAGATCGGCGGTCTGCCGCTGCAAGCACTCGCAGCGGCAGCGCAGTTGGGGCGCCGACACCCAATTGACCCGATCCCTCCTACGGAGCTGGCGATGTCAGTGCGGGTACTCATAATGCGGGCCATGAGTGAGCGCTACGAGATCGTCCTGTCCTGCTTCCTGCGTTGCGACGTACCAGAGTCCGTCCTGGCCGCCTGTCGCTGGCACCTGGGCATGACCTCCGACTGTCCAGAGGGCCTGGACGAGGAGGAGCATCCCTGGCCGCTGCTCCTCACGTCTCCCGGCAGCCGACTACCAGGAGGAGACTCGGCAACCCTGCGTCGTTCGGAGTCGATGGAGGACGAACGAGGCCACCCCGTGTGGGAACTCTTCGCGCGCAACTACTGGGTCGATGACAATCTGCTGATGCTGGACGCCCTGCTGGCTCTGGTCGCACCACACATCGCAGTCCAGGGATACGGGGGCTATCTGCGTCACGAGCACGACACGGAGCCGACCGTGTTCGTGTTTCGGGATGGGGGCTGTGCGCAGGTGCCGCTGGGATACTTCGGCCGATCCAAGACCTGAGCCCTCCCGTTTCGTGTGAGGCGGTACTAAGGGCTGTTCCGCAAAGATCTTGGCTCCGAGTGCGGAGCCGTCTGGAGAGCTGGCGAGGTTTTCAGCCGGTGGTTCGTGAGGTGTCCAGGGAGCGGGCGAAGTCGGCGAGTGTGTGGAAGTCGTTCTCCCGGAGGCCGATCCGCGGGTTGACGTGGTGGAGCAGCCCGGGCCCTTGGTGGTGGGCGGTCACGTAGGTCTGATCCAGTTCGCTCTGCTCGTCGTCCACCCAGGCGAAGGGACGGTCGCCTGCGTAGTCCACGAAGGGAAGTTCCGGAAGGCCGAGGACCGGGGCGATCCAACGGTTGGCGTCGTCCATCCATGTGGTGGCCCAGCACAACTCGAAACCGAGTTGGAGACGTCGTTCCGGAGGACTCTGAGTGTGGTGTAGCCGTCGGGACGCCTCTCCGGCTTGGCCGCGTAGGGGTTGAGCGGCCCGTCCACGTCGAGGAACAGCAGCGGTCGGTTCACGGTTTCCCCCGGGTCTTGCGCACTGTCGACTGCCCCGATCAGCGTAGTTGTGGGGGTTGTCTCGGCATTGAACCGGCCTGAGTGATGGTCATGATGTGGCGAGTGTGATCACGGCATCGGAGCCGTCCTGGACAACTCCCTTCGCGGAGCTAAGCCCGCGTGCCCTGGCCAACTGCTGACGACGCTGCGGCGCAATGGAGCAGATGTGGTCCATCGAGGCCGGCCAAGGAGCTTGCCGCTGGAGGACCGGGTGTTGCTGGTCACGGCCTACTGGCGCACCAATCTGACGTTGCGACAGCTCGCTCCGCTGTTCGGCGTCTCGAAGTCCACAGCCTGTCGGGTCCCCGCACAGCGGCAGAACTTCCACTCGGCTCTCGCCGCCGCAGGACTCCCCCGCAGAGTGGCGCATTGGCTCACCGTGCCGGAGTGCCCGCCCTCCTGTCCCAGCTAGTCACCTCCGATGAGGAGATCACCCACCAACAGCTCGACGATCTCCCCAACACGCCGACGCGGTGCTGCCGTCGCGCGACGAACGATTGGAGGCCATGCCCCGCAGGGCGGACACCTCTTGGCCCGCGCACCACTCCCCGACCGCGACTGCGCCGGGCCCTGGAACTGCCCAACTGTTCCCCGGCCAGGAGCCCGCATGCCCTCTCGGAGCCACCTACCTCAATCTGAAGCTCCGCCGACATGGCATCGCGCCTCGCACCGGCCGCAACAACGCTCGTCTCGCGCTGGCCACCGACCTGCCGGCGTCCGTCCTGGCCGACTTCACAGGCACCAGCATCAGCAACGCCACCCGTTGGACCGGATAGGCCAGACGCGACTGGCTCGACTACATCGCGGCCCGCACACAGATCTGACCGCTCCCCCGGGCGGCGGCCGTGGTCCAAAGAGACCACCACAAGACGGGGGCGGTCATCGTGCTTCTGCGCACTCGTCGACGAACGCGCAAAGCCGACGAATGAGGCTCAAGAAGAAGGGGGTGGGGTCCGAGTCGCCCTGCATGTGAGGTGCATCCTGAAGCCACTGCTGCCACAGGCCCCCTGGTTCCCTGAAGCGGTCGGCTTGACCACCTCCAAGGTTCAGGTCGATGAACTCGAGAGCGCCCATGACGACGGTCTGGTCGTACGCGAGGTCAGGGCGAGGGAGGTAGCGGTCCAGGTAGGCGGCGAGCAGATCGGCGTCGCGCGCCGTTCCGAAGCTGGCCAGGGCCACGCTGTAGGCCAGCCCAACACAGCAGACCTCGCTGGCCAGCAGGAGTTCCCCGAGGCGCTCACGGAACTCGGTCCGACGGGAGACAGCTATGAACCAAGCAGCAGTTCTCCGTTCTCTCCAACCGCCCTCAAGGAGCGTGGCGATCTCATCCGGGGCGATGAGTCCCGCGTCCTCACCGAGATCTCGCATGAATCGGTCGTACTCGGGACTCTGCATGCGCAGCAAGCTGCCACCGAGCTTCAGATAACGCCGCTCGGGCGTGACATACCGGCGAACCAGGGCTAGCAACTCGGCATCGTCACGAGGATCGCGTATCACACGACCGATCTTGCCTCGCTGATACGGAATCGAGCCAGCCCGTTCCTTGCCCTGCTTGGCGAGGGCAGGCAATGGCCCACGCAGCTTCCGCGGTGTGGCCGTGCACGTGAACGTGGCCCTGGCAAGATTTTCGTGAAGCGGGGTTGTGCCTCCGTGCGCCGGTGACGCACCGTCACGGGTAGCTGCGGCGGAGGTGGGCCATGAGGA
>NZ_JBIRFY010000021.1:0-116197 GCF_044327745.1 Streptomyces sp. NPDC018026 | reverse complement strand
AAACTCGACCGCACCGCCCTCCCCGCCCCCGCACACACCGCATCCACCACCGGACGCGCACCCCGCACCCCCCGCGAAGAAATCCTCTGCACCCTGTACTCGGAGATCCTCTCGGTGAACACCGTGGGCATCGACGACAGCTTCTTCGACCTCGGCGGACACTCCCTCCTCGCCACCCGCCTCGTCTCCCGCATCCGCACCACCCTCGGCCGGGAGCTACCGATCCGGCAGCTCTTCGAGACGCCGACCGTCGCGGGCCTCTCCCGTGCCCTGGACACGTCCGGCACCCTGCGCACCGCGCTCACCGCGAGGCCGCGTCCCGAGCGCATCCCGCTCTCCTACGCCCAGCAACGCCTCTGGTTCCTCCACCAACTCGAAGGACCCTCGGCCACCTACAACATCCCCACCACCCTCCGCCTCACCGGCACCCTCGACCCCGACGCCTTGCACGCCGCGTTCAACGACCTCCTCGCCCGCCACGAAAGCCTGCGCACCACCTACACCGAGGACGATCAGGGCGCCCAGCAGGTCGTGTTGCCCGTGGAGGCCGTCGCGACGCCGTTCACGGTCGTCGACGTGGCCGCGGAGGACGTGGCGGAACGGGTGGCCGAAGCGGCGGCGCACGCCTTCGACCTGGGCGCGGAGGTCCCCGTACGGGCGCGACTGTTCCGGGTCTCGGAGCAGGAGCACGTGCTGCTGCTGCTCGTGCACCACATCGCCAGCGACGCCTGGTCCCGCGCCCCTCTCGCCCAGGACCTCACCACCGCCTACACCGCCCGCTGCGCCGGCGACGCACCCACCTGGCAACCCCTCCCCGTCCAGTACGCCGACTACGCCCTGTGGCAACAGGAGATCCTCGGCGACGACACCGACCCCGACACCCTCGCCGGCAAGCAACTCGGCTACTGGAAACAGCAGCTCGCCCACCTGCCCGAACAGCTCGACCTCCCCACCGACCGCCCCCGGCCCGCCACCGCCGACCACACCGGCGACCGCGTCACCTTCACGGTCCCCGCCGACCTCCACACCCGCGTGACCGAACTCGCCCGGGAGACCAACACCACGGCGTTCATGGTGCTCCAGGCCGCCCTCGCGACCCTGCTCACCCGGCACGGCGCCGGTGAGGACATCCCCATCGGCACCCCCGTCGCCGGACGCACCGACGACGCCACCGACCACCTCATCGGCTTCTTCGTCAACACCCTCGTCCTACGCACCGACACCAGCGGCAACCCCACCTTCCGCGAACTCCTCACCCGAGTCCGCGACACCGACCTCACCGCCTACACCCACCAGGACCTCCCCTTCGAACGCCTCGTAGAAGCCCTCAACCCCACCCGCTCCCTCACCCACCACCCCCTCTTCCAGACGATGCTCACCCTGCACAACACACAGGGCACGAAGACGGACCGGTTCGCCGGGCTGGCGGCCGAGGTGGTGGCGTCGGAGTCGGTCTCGGCGCGCTTCGACCTGTCGTTCGCGCTGGCCGAGCACTTCGGCGCCGACCACTCCTGCGAGGGCATGAGCGGCGGCGTCACGTACAGCACGGCGCTCTTCGACCGTGCCACGGTGCGGGACCTCGCCGACCGGCTGGTGCGGCTGCTGGCGGCGGCGGTGGCGCATCCGGGGCGGCCCGTGGGGCAGTTGGAGATCATGGACGCGGCCGAGCGGCGGCTAGTCCTCCAGGAGTGGAACGACACGGCGGCCGAGCCGCCCGCCGCACCGGTGACCGGGCTCTTCGAGCGGCAGGCACGGCGGTCGCCGGACGCGACGGCCGTGGAGTTCGGCGAGGTGCGGCTGACCTACGCGGAGCTGAACGCGCGCGCCAACCGGCTCGCCCGGCACCTCGTCGCGAGCGGAGCCGTGCCGGGCCGGTTCGTCGCCGTGGCGCTGCCCCGCTCGGCGGAGCTGGTCGTGACGCTGCTGGCGGTCCTCAAGTCGGGGGCCGCGTACCTGCCGATCGACCCGCACTACCCGGCCGAGCGGGTGGAGTACATGCTCGCCGACGCGGGACCCGCGCTGACGGTGAGCGAACCGGTGGCGGAGGCCGGGCTGTCGGGGTACGGGGACGGGGACCTCGGGGCGGACGAGGTGCGGGGTCCGGTCCACGGGGCGCATCCGGCGTACACGATCTACACCTCGGGTTCCACGGGGCGGCCCAAGGGCGTGGTGGTGCCGCGCGGGGCGCTGGACAACTTCCTGGCCGACATGGGCCGGCGGTTCACGCCGGGGGCCGGTGACCGGCTGCTCGCCGTGACCACGGTGGGCTTCGACATCGCGGGCCTGGAGATCTTCCTCCCGCTGCTGCACGGCGCGGCGCTGGTGCTCGCCGACGAGGAGACCGCCCGCGACCCGCACGCGCTGCTGCACCGGGTGTCGGCGTCGGGGATCACCATGGTCCAGGCGACGCCGAGCCTGTGGCAGGGGGTCGCGGCCGTGGCCGGGGACGAGCTGGCCGGGGTGCGGGTGCTGGTGGGCGGGGAGGCGTTGCCGTCCGAGCTGGCGCGGGCGCTGACGGACCGCGCCCGCGGCGTGACGAACCTGTACGGTCCGACGGAGGCGACGATCTGGGCGACGGCCGCCGACGTCACCGAGTCCGGGCCGGTCATCGGCCGGCCGCTCGCCAACACCTCGGCGTACGTGCTGGACTCGGCGCTGCGGCCGGTCCCGGTCGGCGTGCCCGGCGAGTTGTACCTGGCCGGGGAGCAGCTCGCGCAGGGCTATCACCTGCGTCCCTCGCTGACCTCGGAGCGGTTCACCGCCGACCCGTACGGCCCGGCCGGTACCCGGATGTACCGCACGGGCGACCTGGTGTGCCGCCGCCGGGACGGTGCGCTGCGCTATCTGAGCCGTGTTGACCAGCAGGTCAAGCTGCGGGGCTTCCGTATCGAACTCGGCGAGATCGAGGCGGAGCTGTCCCGGCACCCGGCGGTCGCCGAGGCCGCGGTGACGGTGCGCGAGGACCGGCCGGGCGACCGGCGACTGGTCGGGTACGTCGTCCCGAAGGGACCGGCGCCGAGCGCCCCGGAGCTGCGGGAGCGGCTGCGCGGACGGCTGCCGGAGTTCATGGTGCCGACGGCGTTCGTGGTGCTCGACGCGCTGCCGCTGACGCCGAACCGGAAGCTGGACCGCAAGGCGCTGCCCGCTCCGGAGTACGACGGCGAGCCGGCGGGCCGGGGGCCGCGGGATCCGCGCGAGGAGATCCTGTGCGCGCTGTTCGCCGAGGTGCTGGGCGTCGCCCGGGTCGGCATCGACGACGGCTTCTTCGACCTGGGCGGGCACTCGCTGCTCGCGACCCGGCTGGTCAGCCGCATCAGGACGGCGCTGGGCGTCGAGCTGTCCGTGCGCCAGTTCTTCGAGACGCCGACGATCGCCGGGCTCTCCGGCGCGCTGGACCGGGCGGCGGGCGCGCGGGCGCCGCTGGCGGCCCGGCCGCGTCCGGGGCGGGTCCCGTTGTCGCCGGCGCAGCAGCGCCTGTGGTTCCTGCACCAGTTCGAGGGGCCGTCGGCGACGTACAACATGCCGACGGCGCTCCGGCTGTCCGGTCCGGTGGACCGGGCGGCGCTGGAGCGGGCGATCGGTGACGTGCTGGTCCGGCACGAGAGCCTGCGGACCGTGTTCGCGGCGGACGACGGGGGTTCGTGGCAGGTCGTGCTGCCCGCCGACCGGGCCGCCCGCCGCCTGGACGTGGTCGAGGTGGCCGCCGGGGAGGTGGCGGAGCGGGTCGGCGAGGCGGCCCGGCACGCCTTCGACCTGACGGCCGACATCCCGTTCCTGGCCCGGCTGTTCCGCGTCTCGGACACCGATCACGTCCTGCTGCTGCTCATCCACCACATCGCGGGCGACGGCTGGTCGATGGCGCCGCTGGCCCGTGACCTCACGGCCGCGTACGCGGCGCGCTGCGCGGGCGCGGCACCGGACTGGGAGCCGCTGCCGGTGCAGTACGCCGACTACGCGCTGTGGCAGCGGGAGGTCCTCGGCGACGAGTCCGACCCCGACAGCGTGGCGGCGCGGCAGCTGGCGTACTGGAAGGACGCCCTGGCGGGGCTGCCCGAGCAGTTGGAGCTGCCCACCGACCGGCCCCGCCCGGCGACCGCCGGATACACCGGCGACCGCATCGCGTTCACGGTGCCGACGGCGCTGCACGCGCGGCTGACGGAGCTGGCGCGGTCCACGCACTCCAGCCTGTTCATGGTGGTCCAGGCGGCGTTCGCGACGCTGCTGACGCGGCTGGGGGCGGGCGAGGACATTCCCGTCGGCACGGCGGTCGCGGGGCGCAACGACGCCGCCACCGAGGATCTCGTCGGGTTCTTCGTGAACACGCTGGTGCTGCGCACCGACACCGGCGGCAACCCGACCTTCCGTGAGCTGCTGGGCCGGGTGCGCGAGCGCGACCTGGCCGCGTACGCGCACCAGGACGTGCCGTTCGAGCGGCTGGTGGAGGCGCTGAACCCGGCGCGCAGTCTGGCCCACCACCCGCTGTACCAGGTGATGATCACCTTCAACAACACGGCCGGTGCGGGCGACCGCACCGGCCCGGACACCCCGGACACCCCCGACGCCCCGACCACCCCGGACGCGTCCGCGGAGGCGGGCGCGCTCCTGAACGCGACCCGGATGGCGGCCGGTACCGGGGTGGCCAAGTTCGACCTGGCGCTGACCTTCGGGGAGCGGCACGACCCGTCGGGCGGCCCTGCGGGCATGCGCGGTTCGCTGGAGTACCGCACGGAGCTGTTCGACCGGGAGACGGCGGAGTCGGTGATCTCGCGGCTGCTCGGGGTGCTGGGCTCGGTCACCGCCGACCCGGACCGGCCGATCGGCGGGATCGGCCTGCTGGACCCGGCCGAGCGGCGGCAGGTGCTGCGGGAGTGGAACGACACCGCGCGCCCGCAGCGCGAAGGGACCCTGCCGGAGCTGTTCGAGGAGCAGGTCGCCAGGACTCCGCGCCGCCCGGCGTTCTCGGCCGGCGGGACGACGCTCACGTACGCCGAGCTGAACTCCCGCGCCAACCGGCTCGCCCACCTCCTCGCGGAGTCCGGGGCGGGACCGGAGCAGGTGGTGGCGATCTCGTTGCCGCCGTCGGTGGAGACCGGCGTGGCGGTGCTCGCGGTGCTGAAGACGGGGGCCGCGTACCTGCCGGTCGACCCGGGCGCTCCGCGCGAGCGGATCGCCACTATGGCCGAGGACGCGGCGCCGGTGTGCGCGCTGACGACGTCGGCGGTCCCGGCCGGGGTGTTCCCGGCGGAGCTGCCCCGGCTGCTGCTCGACGACCCGGACGTCACCGCCCGGCTGGCCGCGCAGCCCGCGCACGACCTGACGGACGAGGACCGCACGCAGCCGCTGTCGCCGTGGAACGCGGCGTACATCATCTACACGTCGGGCTCCACGGGCCGTCCCAAGGGCGTGCTCGTCGAGCACCAGCCGGTGCTGAACTACCTGGCGGTGTCGGCGGAGCTGTACCCGGGAGTGGCGGGCAACGCGCTGCTGCACTCGCCGCTCTCCTTCGACCTGACGGTGACGGGCCTGTTCGCGCCGCTGCTGAACGGCGGCCGCGTGCACCTCGCGGACCTGGAGGAGCTGCACGAGCGCGCGCTGGACGGCGAGGTGCCCGACCTGCCGCAGACGACGTTCCTGAAGGCGACGCCGAGCCATCTGCCGCTGATCACCGGGCTGCCCGGGGTGTGCGTGCCGGACGGGGAGCTGGTCCTGGGCGGCGAGTCGCTGACCGGCCGCGCGGTGCGGACGCTGCTCGCGGCGCATCCGGGGGCGCGGGTCCTCAACGAGTACGGTCCGACCGAGACGATCGTGGGCTGCACGACCTGGCGGGTCGAGGCGCCGGACGATCTCGCGGACGGCGTGCTGACCATCGGCCGCCCGTTCCCCAACACGCGCATGCTGGTCCTCGACCCGTATCTGCAGCCCGTGCCGGCCGGGGTGCCGGGCGAGTTGTACGTGTCCGGGGTGCAGTTGGCGCGCGGCTATCTGAACCGGCCCGGGCAGAGCGCGTCCCGGTTCGTCGCCAACCCCTTCGAGGGGCCGGGCGAGCGGATGTACCGCACCGGCGACATCGTGCGCTGGAACCGGCGGGGCGACCTGGAGTTCATCAGCCGGGTCGACGACCAGGTGAAGATCCGCGGTTTCCGGGTGGAGCTGGGCGAGGTCGAGTCGGCCCTGTCGCGGCACCCGGGGGTGCCGGAGGCGGTGGCGGTGGTGCGCGAGGACCGGCCGGGCGACCGGCGGCTGGTGGCGTACCTGGTGACCGGGGCCGGGCCGGTGCCGGTGCCGTCGGACGAGGAGTTGCGGGAGCGGCTGCGCGAGACGCTGCCCGACTACATGGTGCCGTCGGCGTTCGTGCGGCTGGCGGAGCTGCCGCTGACCGGGAACGGCAAGCTGGACCGGGGGCGGCTGCCCGCGCCGGACTACGCGGCCGCCGGCACGGGCCGGGCCCCGGCCACGGCGCGCGAGGATCTGCTGTGCGCGCTGTTCGCCGAGGCGCTGGGCCTGGAGTCGGTCGGTGTCGACGACGGCTTCTTCGACCTGGGCGGCGACAGCATCCTGTCCATCCAGCTGGTCAGCCGGGCCCGTGCGAAGGGCCTCGCGCTCTCCGTGCGGGACGTCTTCGAGCACCAGAGCGTCGCCCGTGTCGCCGAGGCGCTCGATCTCGCCGAGGCGCAGGCCGCCGACGGCGCGGCGGGGGCGTCGGCGGGAGCCGGCCCGGAAGGGCGGGACGGGCCGGACGAGAAGGAAGCGGCGAGCGGGCCGGTTCCCGCGACGCCGATCATGGGGTGGTTCGCCGCGCTGGGCGGGCCGGTCGCGCCGTTCAACCAGTCGGTGGCGGTGTCCGTGCCCGCGGACCTGGACGCGGAGCGGCTGGTGGCCGCCCTCGGGGCGCTGCTTGACCGGCACGACTCGCTGCGGCTGCGGGTCGCCGCCGACTGGTCCATGTCCGTGCCCGAGCCCGAGCCCGGCGGCACGGACGCCGCCGGTCTCCTCACGCGCCGCGCGGCCGGGGACGTCGACGACGCCGGGCTGCACGCGGTGGTGGCCGAGGCGGCCGCCGCCGAGCGCGACCGGCTGTCCCCGGCGGACGGGCGGATGCTGCGGGCCTGCCACGTCGACCGGGGTCCGGACCGGCCGGGGCTGCTGGTCCTGGTCGCCCACCACCTGGCCGTGGACGCGGTCAGCTGGCGGCTGCTCGTGCCGGACCTGGCCGCCGCCTACGAGGGCCGCCCGCTCAGCCCGGCGGGCACCGGCTGGCGCCGGTGGGCCTCGGCGCTGCGGGACCTGGCCGGCTCCCCCGCCACCGAGGCCGAGACGGACCACTGGCTGGAAGCGGCCCGCCCGGCGGCCGAACCGGCGGACCCGGTACTGGATCCGGCGCGCGACACCCACGCCCGCTCCGGGCAGGTCGTCCTCGACCTCGACCCGGACACCACCGACGCCCTGCTCACCTGGGTGCCCGGGGTGTTCCGGGCGGAGATCAACGACCTGCTGCTCACCGCGTTCGGGCTGGCCGTCGCCGACTGGCGGCGCGACCGGGGCGCCCGGGGTACGGCGCCCGTCACGGTGGACCTGGAGAGCCACGGCCGCCACGAGCACCTGGTGCCGGGCGCCGACCTCACCCGCACCACCGGATGGTTCACCTCGATGCACCCGGTGCCGCTGCACCCCGAGGTCGACGACCCGGACTGGGCCGAGGTGTGGGACGGCGGGGCCGCGGCCGGGCGGGCCCTGAAGCGGGTCAAGGAGCAACTGCGCGCCGTCCCGCGCGACGGCGTGGGACACGGCCTGCTCCGTCACCTCAACCCGCGCACCCGGGACCGTTTCGCCGCCCTGCCCGCACCGGCGTACGGCTTCAACTACCTGGGCCGCCACACCGGCGGCCGGGGCGGCGGCGCACCGGGCGGCGGCGCCGGGCCCGAGCCGTGGAGCGTGCTCGGGCGGGGGGTGGCGGGCCAGCACCCCGACACCCCGCTGGCGCACCCGGTGGAACTGGTCGCGGGCGCCCACGACACCGCCGAGGGGCCCAGGCTGCACAGCGTGTGGACGTACGCGGACGCCGTGCTGTCCGAGGCCGAGGTGCGGCGCCTGGGCGAGGGCTGGTTCAGGGCCCTGAAGGCGCTGGTCGAGCACGCCGGCCGGCCCGGGGCGAGCGGTCTGACCCCCTCGGACGTCTCCCTCACCTCGCTCAGCGAGGACGACATCTCCCGACTCGAGAGCGAATGGGGTTCCCTCTGATGGCCAAGTCCGGCTTGGAAGACATCCTGCCGCTGTCCCCGCTCCAGGAGGGGATGCTGTTCCACAACCTCTTCGACGACGAGGAACTGGACGCCTACAACGTCCAGGTCTTCATCGACCTGGAGGGCGGCACGGACCCGGAGCGGCTGCGCCGGGCCGGGCAGGCGCTGCTGGAGCGGCACGCCAACCTGCGGGCCGCGTTCCGGCACGAGGGGCTCAAGCGCCCGGTGCAGCTCATCCCCCGCCGGGTCGTACTGCCCTGGGGCGAGGAGGACCTGGCGGGCCTCGCCGAACAGGAGCGGGAGGCGGCGGCGGAGCGGGTCGCCGAGCGGGACCACTGGACGCGCTTCGACCTGTCCCGGCCGCCGCTGATCCGCTTCACCCTGGTCCGGCTCGGCCCGGCCCGCCACCGGCTGCTGCTGACGCTCCACCACATCCTCGCGGACGGCTGGTCCATGCCGATCCTGCTGCGCGAGCTGATGACCCTGTACACGGTCCACGGCGACGGCACGGCGCTGCCCCGGGTGCGCCCCTACCGGGACTACCTGGGCTGGCTCGGCGGCCGGGACCGGGACGCCGCCAGGCAGGCGTGGACGGAGGCGTTCGCCGGGCTCGACACCCCGAGCATCGTCGCCCCCGGCCGGGGCGCGCTCACCGCGGCGCCCGAGCGGATCGACTTCGCCGAGGACGAGGCGGCGAGCGCCGCGCTGACCCGGTTCGCCCGGTCCAACGGGCTGACGGTGAACACCGTGATCCAGGGCTGCTGGGGACTGGTCCTGTCCCACCTCACCGGCCGGGACGACGTGGTGTTCGGCGTGACCGTCAGCGGCCGCCCGCCGGAGCTGCCCGGCGTCGACACCATGGTCGGCCTGTTCATGAACACCCTGCCGCTGCGGGTGCGGCTGCGGCCCGCCGAGACGCTGACCGGGTTCCTGCGCCGGCTCCAGGGCGAGCAGGCGCGGCTCATCGACCACCAGTGGGTGGGCCTCGCGGAGATCCAGCGCTGGGCGGGCTCCGGCGAACTCTTCGACACCGCCATGGTGTTCGAGAACTATCCGCTCAACTCCAGCCGCGGCCGCCCCCCGGGTGCCGCGCCGGACGCGGACCTCCCGACCGTCCTCGGGGTCCGTTCCAAGGACCAGATGCACTACCCGCTGGGTCTGCTGGCCCTGCCCCGCGAGACCCTGCGGTTCTCGCTGGGCTATCTGCCGCAGGTCTTCGACCCGGCGCGGGTCGAGGCGGTGATCGCCGCGTTCCGCCGGGCGCTGCGCACCGTCCTGGACGCCCCGGACACCCGGGTGGGCGCGGTCGCGCTGCTCGACCCGGAGGTACGGGCCACCGTCCTGGAGAAGTGGAGCGGCTCGGACGACGTACGGCCCGCCGAGCGGTTCACCGACCTGTTCGAGGAGCAGGTGGCCCGCACCCCCGGCAAGACGGCGCTGATCGCCCCCGACGGGCGGCTGACCTACGCCGAACTCGACGCCGCCGCCAACCGGCTGGCCCGGCGCCTGGTCGAGCTGGGCGTCGGCCCGGAACGGCACGTGGCGGTCGCGGTGGGGCGCCGCACCGAACTGGTGGTCGGCATGCTGGCGGTGCTCAAGGCGGGCGGCGCCTACGTGCCGGTCGACCCGGAGTACCCGCCGGACCGCATCCGCCACATGATCCAGGACGCGGACCCCGCGCTGGTCCTCACCACCTCCGACGTGAACGACCGGATCGGCGAGGAGTGCTGCGGGCCGCTGACGTTCGTCATGGACGACCCCGGCACCGGAACGTCGCTGAGCAGGCACTCCGGGACCGTCCTCACCGACGCCGACCGCGCGGCGCCGCTGCTGCCGGGCCATCCGGCGTACGTCATCTACACCTCGGGCACGACGGGCCGCCCCAAGGGCGTCGTCGTCGAGCACCGGGCCCTGTCGGCGTTCGTACGGCACTGCCGGTCCTCCCAGGCACCGGACATCTCGGGGCTGTCCGTGATGCAGGCGTCCGCGTCCTTCGACCAGAGCGTCGGCTCGCTGCACGCCCCGCTGATCAGCGGCGGCTGCGTCCGGCTGACGGATCTGCGCGCCCTCGCCGAGACCGCCGGGTCCGAACCCGGCTTCCACCGTGCCACCTTCATGAAGGGCACCCCGTCCCACCTGGCGCTGCTGGCCACCATGCCGCCGGAGGTCGCGCCCTCGGGCACCCTGACCCTGGGCGGCGAGGAGCTGCGCGGGGAGATCCTGGCCCCCTGGCGCGAGACCGCGCCGGACGTGACGGTGGTGAACGTCTACGGGCCCACCGAGGCCACCGGCCACTGCCTGGAGCACTGGATCGCCCCGGACCGCTTGGTGGAGCCGGGCCCGGTGCCGATCGGCACCCCGCACGAGGGGGTGCGGGTGTACGTCCTGGACTCCGCGCTGCGCCCGGTCGCACCGGGTCTGGACGGCGAGGTGTACCTGGCGGGCGGGCAGCTGGCCCGCGGCTACCTGGGCCGCGGCGGGCTGACCGCCGTGCGGTTCACGGCCGACCCGTTCGGCGCGCCGGGCAGCCGCATGTACCGCACGGGCGACGTCGCGCACTGGAACGCAGCGGGGGAGCTGGTCTTCGCCGGGCGCGCGGACCGGCAGGTCAAGCTGCGCGGGTACCGCATCGAGCTGGGCGAGATCGAGGCCGCCGTCGCGGGCGGGCCGGGGGTGCGCCAGGCCGCGGTCGTCCTGCGCGAGGACCAGCCGGGCGACCAGCGCCTGGTGGCCTACGTCGTCCCGGACCCCGGCCACTGGGACGAGGCCGCCGCCCGCGCCCGGCTGGCCCTGTCCCTGCCGGACTTCATGATGCCCTCGGCCTTCGTCGCCCTGGACGCCCTGCCGCTCAGCCCGAACGGCAAGCTGGACCGGGCGGCGCTGCCCGCCCCGACGTACACCGGCCGGACCGCGGGCCGGGCGCCGCGCACCCCCGCCGAGGAGATCCTCTGCGACCTGTACGCGGAGGTCCTGTCGCTGCCGGGCGTCACCGTCGACGACGACTTCTTCGACCTCGGCGGGCACTCCCTGCTCGCCACCCGGCTCGTCAGCCGGGTCCGCACCACGCTGGGGGCCGAGCTGTCCATCCGGCAGTTCTTCGAGGCGCCGACCCCGGCCGCGCTCGCCGTGGTGCTCGCCGGGGCGGGCCGGGCGCGGGCCGCGCTCACCGCACGGCTCCGTCCCGAACGGCTCCCGCTCTCCTACGCGCAACAGCGCCTGTGGTTCCTCCACCTGCTCGAAGGGCCGAGTCCCACCTACAACATCCCGACCGTGCTCCGGCTGAGCGGACCGCTGCGCCCGGACGCGCTGCGCGCGGCGCTGCTGGACGTGGTCGGGCGGCACGAGAGCCTGCGGACGACGTTCACCGAGGACGGGCTGGGGGCCCGCCAGGTGGTGCACCCCGCCGACGGGGTCCGGCCGGTCTTCGAGACGGCCGAGTCCACGGAGGCCGACTACGAGGCCGACCTCGCCCGGGCCGCCCGGCACCCCTTCGACCTGGGCGCGGAGATCCCGGTACGGGCGCGGCTGCTGCGGCTGTCGGAGCGGGAGCACGTGCTGCTGCTGCTCGTGCACCACATTGCCAGCGACGCCTGGTCCCGCGCCCCTCTCGCCCAGGACCTCACCACCGCCTACACCGCCCGCTGCGCCGGCGACGCACCCACCTGGCAACCCCTCCCCGTCCAGTACGCCGACTACGCCCTGTGGCAACAGGAGATCCTCGGCGACGACACCGACCCCGACACCCTCGCCGGCAAGCAACTCGACTACTGGAAGCAGCAGCTCGCCGACCTGCCCGAACGGCTCGACCTCCCCACCGACCGGCCCCGGCCCGCCACCGCCGACCACACCGGCGACCGCGTCGAATTCACCCTCCCCGCCGACCTCCACACCCGCCTGGCCGAACTCGCCCGGGCCACGGACACGACCCTGTACATGGTGCTCCAGGCCGCCCTCGCGACCCTGCTCACCCGGCACGGCGCCGGTGAGGACATCCCCATCGGCACCCCCGTCGCCGGACGCACCGACGACGCCACCGACCACCTCATCGGCTTCTTCGTCAACACCCTCGTCCTACGCACCGACACCAGCGGCAACCCCACCTTCCGCGAACTCCTCACCCGAGTCCGCGACACCGACCTCACCGCCTACACCCACCAAGACCTCCCCTTCGAACGCCTCGTAGAAGCCCTCAACCCCACCCGCTCCCTCACCCACCACCCCCTCTTCCAGGTGGTGCTGTCGCTGCGCAGCACCGCCCCGCGGCGGGCGGACGGGCAGGGCGCTCCGGCGCTGCCGGGCGGGCTGACGGTGAGCGGCACGGGCGGTGCGGCGGCGACGGCGGCCAAGGTCGACCTCGGGTTCTCGGTGACCGAGCGCCGGGCCGCCGACCACACCCCCGACGGGGTGGCGGGCGTCCTCGACTTCCGCACCGACCTCTTCGACCGGGGCACCGCGCAGGGCCTGGTGGACCGGCTGGTGCGGGTGCTCGCCGACGCGGCCGACCACCCCGACCGGCGGCTGAACCGCATCGACGTGCTCGGACCGCGGGAGCGGCACCGGGTCGTCGAGGAGTGGAACGCGACGGCTAAGGGGCTCGCCCCGGCCACCCTGCCCGAGCTGTTCGAGCGGCACGTGCGGGAGCGCCCCGACGCCGAGGCGGTGGTCGTCGGCGACACGTCGCTGAGCTACGCGGAGCTGAACGCGCGCGCCAACCGGCTGGCCCGGCTGCTGGTGGCGCGGGGGGCGGGTCCCGAGCGGCTGGTGGCGCTGGCGCTGCCCCGCTCGGCCGAACTGCCCGTCGCCGTCCTCGCGGTGGCCAAGGCGGGCGCCGCCTACCTGCCGCTGGACCCGGCCCACCCGGCGGAGCGGATCGCGGGCACCCTCGACGACGCGGCGCCGGTCGCGCTGCTGACCACGGCCGCGGTGGCGGCAGGTCTCCCGGACACGGACGTGCCCAGGCTGCTGCTGGACGAGGCGGACGCAGAAGACTCGGACGGCGTGCACGCCGGTGCCCCGGAGGGCACCGCCCGCGCCGGAGCCGACCTCAGCAGCGCCGACCTCACCGACGCCGACCGGCTCGCGCCGCTGCTGCCGGGGCATCCCGCGTACGTCATCTACACCTCCGGCACCACCGGCCGCCCCAAGGGCGTCACCGTGACGCACTCGGGCCTGCCCGCGCTGCTGGACATCTTCACCTCGCAGCTGGACGTCCTACCCGGCAGCCGAGTCCTGCACCACCTCTCCCCCGCCTTCGACGGCGGGTTCTGGGAGCTGGCGATGGGGCTGCTGACCGGTGCGACCCTCGTCGTCGTGGAGCCCGGCACCGTGCCGGGGCCCGCCCTGGCCGCGCTGGCGGTCCGCCACCGGGTCACCCACGCGGCGATCACCCCCGCGGTGCTCCAGCTGATCCCCGAGGGCGCGCTGCCCGCCGCCACGACGCTGGTCGTCGCCGCCGAGACCTGCCCGCCCGAACTGGTCGCCCGCTGGTCCGCGGGACGCCTGATGCGCAATTCCTACGGGCCGACCGAGACCACGGTCTGCGCCACCATGAGCGCCCCGCTGGCGGGCGCGGCCGTCCCGCCGATCGGCGCGCCGATCGCCGACACCGCCGGGTACGTCCTGGACGACGCCCTCCAGCCGGTGCCGCCGGGCGTGCCCGGGGAGCTGTACGTGCGCGGGCCCGGACTCGCCCGCGGCTACCTGGGCCGCCCGTCGCTGACCGCGGGCCGCTTCGTGGCGTGCCCGTTCGGCCCCGCGGGCGGCGTGATGTACCGCACCGGCGACCTGGTCCGCCACCGCGCGGACGGCGACCTGGAGTACCTGGGCCGCACCGACACCCAGGTCAAGCTGCGCGGCATGCGGGTCGAACCGGCCGAGATCGAGGCGGTGACGGCGGGCCTGCCCGGCGTGGCGCAGGCGGCCGTGCTGGTCCGCGAGGATGCGCCCGGCGACCGCCGCCTGGTCGGCTACGTCGTGCCGGACGCCGGAGCGGTGGTGGACCCCGGCGCGTTGCGGCAGGCGCTGCGCGGCTCGCTGCCCGAGTACATGGTGCCCGCCGCCCTCGTGGTCCTGGACGCGCTGCCGCTCACCACCAACGGCAAGCTGGACCACCGCGCGCTGCCCGCGCCCGAGTACCGCACCGTCGAGGGCCGCTCGCCGCGTACCCCGCGCGAGGAGGCCCTGTGCCGGCTCTTCGCCGAGGTCCTCGGTCTGGAGCTGGTCGGTCTCGACGACGGCTTCTTCGACCTGGGCGGCCACTCGCTGCTGGCGATCCGGCTGGTGGAGCGGGTCCGTGCCGAGCTGGGCGAGGAACTGGGCGTGCGCGACCTGTTCGCCGCTCCCACGGTCGCCGACCTGGCGGTGCGGCTCGCGGCGCGCGGCGGCCGGGAGCCGATGGAGCGGCTGCTCCCGCTGCGCGCCGCCGGTGCCGCCCGGCCGGTGTTCTGCGTCCACCCCGGTTCCGGCATGAGCTGGTGCTACTCCGGCCTGGTGCGCCACCTGCCACCGGGCATCCCGGTGTACGGCGTCCAGGCCGCCGGACTCGACGGCGACGGGCCGCTGCCCGCGACGCTTCAGGAGATGGCCGCCGAGTACGCGGACCTGGTGCAGGAGACGCAGCCCGAGGGCCCGTACCGGCTGCTGGGCTGGTCGCTCGGCGGCAACGTGGCCTTCGCCATGGCCCGCGAGCTGCGCGCCCGCGGGCAGGAGGTGGAGCTGCTGGCCTTCCTGGACGCCTATCCGCGGCAGGCGAGTGCGGGCCCGGAGGCCCCGCTGGCCGAGGTGTTCGCGCACAACCTGCGCGACGCCGGGTTCGACGTCGCCGAGGAGGAACTCACCGGCGGCCGCTTCCCCACGGCCCGCTACCGCGCGTTCCTGAACGCCGCCGGGGACCCGATGGGCCGCCTGGACGAGGCCGAACTGGCCGCCGTCCTGAAGGTGTTCATGAACAACGCGGCCCTGATGCGCGGCCACACCCCCGGCACCTACGACGGCGACGTGCTGGTGCTGGCGGCCGAGCGGGCGGACGGCGACAAGCTGGCCCGCCGCGGCGCCGAGTCGTGGCGCCCGCACGTGAGCGGCCGGATCGAACGGGTCGGTGTCGACGCCGACCACCTCGGGCTCGTGCAGTCCGACGCCGCCCTCGCCGTCATCGGCCGCGCGCTGGCCGACCGCCTGGACCCGGCGACGGGCCCCGCGGCTTCCGCAGCAGTCCCCGAGACCGAAGGAGTCACCGCCATGAACCCCTCGCCCGAGCCGGTCCCGTCGCCCGCGGCGCCCCCGTCGCCCGATTCGGCCGCGTCGCCCGATTCGACCGAGGTGGCCTGACGCCATGCCCGTCCGCACCGTCAACGGCATCAGGATCAACTACTACGACGACGCGCCCCCGGCGGGTGCGCAGGCCGCGCCCGCCGTGCTGCTCGTCATGGGCTCGGGCGGCAGCGGCCGGGCCTGGCACCTGCACCAGGTGCCCGCGCTGGTCGCCGCCGGATTCCGGGTGATCAGCTTCGACAACCGGGGCATCGCGCCGAGCGAGGAGTGCCCCGGGGGCTTCGGCATCGACGACCTGGTCGCCGACACGGCGGCCCTGGTGGAGGAACTGCGGCTGGGGCCCTGCCGGGTGGCCGGCATCTCGATGGGCGCGCACATCGCCCAGGAGCTGGCCCTGTCCCGGCCCGACCTGGTGGACCGCATGGTCCTGATGGCGACCCGGGCCCGCCCGGACGCGCTGCGCGAGGCGCTGTGCCGAGCGGAGATGGAGCTGTACGACCAGGAGATCCGGCTGCCCGCCGCCTACGAGGCGGTCGTCCAGGCCATGCAGAACCTCTCGCCGCGCACCCTCGACAACGACGCGCAGGCCCGCGACTGGCTGGACGTGCTGGAACTGACCCGGCGCTCCGGTGCGGGCCACCGGGCCCAGCTCGGGGTGCGGGTGGACGGCGACCGGCGGGAGGCCTACCGCGGCATCCGGGCCGCCACCCGCGTCGTCGCCTTCCAGGACGACCTGATCGCCCCGCCCCACCTGGGCCGGGAGGTGGCCGACGCGATCCCCGGCGCCGAGTACGAGCTGGTGCCCGACTGCGGGCACTACGGCTACCTGGAGTCGCCGGACGCGGTGAACAAGAGCCTCGTCGAATTCCTGCGCCGGTGAAGGAGAACCCGTTGAAGACCGAGCCCGATGTCCAGACCGGTGCGCCGACGCCCGCCGACGGCCCGCTGATCGCGCTGGCCCGTGAGGTGTGCCCCGGCTTCACCCCCGGGGAGGTCGTCTACCGCAGCCGCACCTCGCTGGTGGTGGGCGGCTCGCTGGACGGCGTCGAGGCGCTGGCCAAGGTGCGCACGCCCGACTGGCGGCGCCAGTGCCTGCGCGAGATCGACACCTACGACCTGTTCGACGCGGTGCCCCCGCCGGTGTTGGTGCCGCGCCGGTTCGCCTCCGACCGGGAGCGGGCCGTGCTGGTCATGGAGCGGCTCACCGGGGAGGTGCTCGCGCCGGACCGGTTCCCGGTCACTCCGGTGTCCCGGGAGGACCTGGCCGGGGTGCTGGAGGCCGTGGAGCGGCTGCGGCACTGGCGGCCCGCGGCGGCCGACGGGTGGGCGGTGGACTACCGGGGGATGCTGGAGGGGGTGCACGCCCAGGGCGTCTTCGACGACGCGCACTGGGCGGACCTGCTCAGGCTCCTCGAACTGTCCGGCCCGCCGCGCGAGTTCGGTCACGGCGACCTGGTGCTGGCCAACGTGGTCCGCAGCCGGGGCCGGCAGGTCCTGATCGACTGGGCGAGCAGCGCCCTGTACCTGCCCGGACTCGACCTGGCCCAGCTCTGGATGCTGCTCGGCGACGTCCCCGGGGCCCGGGCCCGGGTCGAGGTGGAGGTGGCCGAACGCGCCGACGAGCGGGACGGGATGATGCCGTTCCTGGTCAACCTGACGCTGCTGCTGTACCGCGAGCGCCGCGCCCACCGCCGGTTCACCGACGACGCCTCGCGGGCCCGGGCGGTGGGTCTCGACGCCGCCTGGGAGCTGACCCGGCACCGGGTCCGGCAGACCCTGGCGACGGCCGGCTGACCGGCCCGGAGCGCACGAAGGGGCCTCCCGGCGAAGTGCGCCGGGAGGCCCCTTCGTATGGGGCCCCTTCGTGTGGGGGGGGAAGGCGGTCTACTGGATGAGCAGTTGGTGGCTGGCCAGCTCCCGGTAGAGGGGGCTGGTGCCGGTCAGCTCCTCGTGCCGGCCCGCGGCGACGACCCGGCCGTGCTCCAGGACGACGATCTGGTCGCTGTCCACGACGGTGGACAGCCGGTGGGCGACCACGAGCAGCGTCCGGTCCGAGGTGACGGTGCCGATGGCCTCCCGCATCAGGGCCTCGTTGCGGGCGTCCAGGTTGCTGGTCGCCTCGTCGAGCAGCATGATCGGCGGCGCGGCCAGGAAGGTGCGGGCCAGCGCCAGGCGCTGCCGTTCGCCGCCGGACAGCAGGACGCCGCCCTCGCCGACCTCGGTGTCCAGGCCCTGCGGCGCCCGCTCGATCACGCCCATCAGGTTGACCGAACGCAGCACCTCCCGCATGTCGTCGTCGGTGGCGTCGGGCGCGGCGAGGGAGAGGTTGTCGCGGACGGTCCCGGCGAGGACCGGCGCCGACTGCTCGACGTAGCCGAGGCGTCCGCGCAGCTCGCGGCGCGGCAGGTCGCGTACGTCGGCGCCGCCGACCCGGACGGTGCCGGAGGTGACGTCGTAGAACCGTTCCACCAGCGACAGCAGCGTGGACTTGCCCGCTCCGGAGGGGCCGACCAGCGCGGTGCGGGTGCCGCGGGGGACGGTGAGGGACACGTCCCGCAGGACCGTCTCACCGTCGGCGTAGCCGAAGCTGACGTTCTCGAACTCGATCGCGGGCGGCCGTCGTTCGGCGTCGGCGGGCTCGGTCCCGGGCCGGGTGCGCTCGCGCACCGTGAGCGGTCCCGTTCCGGCGTCGGTCTCCTGCGGCAGGTCCACCATCTCCTCGATGCGCTGGAGGGCGCCGAGCCCGGACTGGAGCCGGGAGTAGGCGGTCAGCGCACGGCCGAGCGGGAACCACAGCATGAACAGGAAGAGCACGAAGGCGACCATGTCGCCGACCTGGATGGCGCCGCTGGCCACCCGGGCGCCGCCGAGGCCGAGGACGACGAGGAACGCCACCTGGATGGTGGTCGAGGTGATCGGGTTGATCATCGCCTGGAGCCGGGCGATGCGCATCCCGGCGTGGTAGGCCTGCTGCGCGTACCCGTCGACGGCCTTGCCCTCGCGTTCCTCGGCGCCGCTGGCGCGGATGGTGCGCACCGCGGAGATGGCGCGCTCGACGGCGGACGTCATCTCGCCGATCCGGTCCTGGGCGTCGCGGGAGGCGCCCCGCACCCGCCGGGAGAGCCCGACGACCGCGAGGACGCCGAGTCCGAGACCGAGGGCGGTGGCCGCGAACAGGGTGGGGTCGATCAGGCACATCATGAGCGCGGAGCCGCCGACCATGACGACGTTGGTCACGGTGTCGAAGAGGCCGGAGGTGACCACCGCGCGCAGCATGGTGGTGTCGGCGCCGACCCGGGAGAGCATGTCGCCGGTACGGCGCTGGTCGTACTCGGTGATGGGCAGCCGCAGCAGCCGGGCCACCAGTCGGCGGCGGGCGGTCAGCACGAGCCCTTCGGCGGCCCGCTGGAGCAGGTAGTCGCGGACCCCGCCGAGTACGGCCACCACCACGAGGACGCCGATGAGCAGGGCCACCAGCCGTCCGACCGGCCTGTCCGCCTCGATGTCGGCCAGGACGTCCCGGGTCAGCACCGGCTGGCTGAGCGTCAGCAGGGTGACGACCAGGGAGAGCACCGCGACGATCCCCAGCGTCGGCCAGTAGCCCTGGAGATACGGGAACAGGGAGCGCAGCCCGACCTTGCGGACCGGCGGGGCGGGCGGTCCGGGCTCCGGCGCGCTCTTCGCGCCGGTCTCCCGGGCGGGCGGTCGCTCCCTGGTCTGCGTGCTCGTCATCGCACTCCTACTCCTGTCTCACTGCGGGGGCTTGGCCGGTCAGGCGGGCTGCGGGGCCGCTCCGAGCACGTAGCCGTCGGCCGGCCGCAGCGCGCGCGAGCGGCGCAGGTCGCTGAGCACGAAGGTGCGCTGCAGCCAGCGGTCGGTGCCGTCGTAGCGGGGGGTGAACTCGGTGCGGCCGTGCACGGTGACGCGGTTGTCGACGATCGCCAGCTCCCCGGGCAGGAGGCGGTGGGTGACGGCGGTGGCGTCGAAGCGGGCCTGGAGTTCGCGCAGGGCCTCGGCGGCCCGCTCGGTCACCGGCTCGGTGGCCGCCAGGTCCACCCGGAGGTCGGGGTCCGAGGGGTCGCCGAGGAGTACCGGTCCGGGTGCCTCCTGGGGGCCGCTCAGCTGGAAGGAGGGCGGCGGCGCGGTGCGGAACTCCGGTGCCCACAGTGCGTCCACGGTGCGCTCGGACAGCAGCGGCAGCACCCGCCGCACGCACGCGGTGCGCAGGCCCGCCCGGCCGGTGGGGTCGGCGCGCAGGCACAGCAGCATCACGAAGTCGGGGCGGTGCTCGTGGAAGGCGTTCTCGTTGTGGAACGTCAGCAGGGTCGAACCGGCGTTGCCCTGGAACTCCTCCATGCCCGGCACGGGGACGACGTCCTGCACGAGGGCGCCGTTCTTCTCCGGCCGGAACGCGCCGGGGTCGCCCAGCCCGCAGGCGGTCATCAGCAGCACGGCGGCGCCCAGCGAGGCCTCGCGCTGCACGGAGCCGTTGACCCGCGGGGTCGGCGGCAGCCCCATGGAGTCGACGGGCAGGCCGCGCAGTACCATCGCGCCGTCCGGTCCCGAGTCCCGGCGGAATCCGGCGAGGTCCCGGCGCAGGGTCGCCGGCCAGGCGTGCCAGGCGTTCCTGGCCGCCTCGACCCACTCGGCGTCGTCGGGCCGCCCGGTCGCCTGCGTGGCGAGTTTCCAGGCGATCTCCTCGACGAGTTCCGCGTCCGACTGATCCAGCGTCACGTCGTAGCGCGACGCCGGTCCCGCGGCATTCGCAGCCATGGTCAGAGCCTCCGTCCACCGTCGTTTTGTGTGTACTCGGGACGCTATGGGCCGTCGTTATCGGCCGCGTATCGAGTGAGCATGGGGGCAGGTCCCGGAGAGATCCCGGCCAGGGAGAGCAGCAGGTCCTTGACCTCCGTCGCGGCGACGGACTCCCCCAGCGGCGCGTCCGGGTCGGAGACCAGGAGCACCGGCGCGTCCTCGGGGCGGCCGGGCAGGCGTCCGTGGCTGCCGCGGACCCGGGAGCCGTCCAGGGGGACGACGTTCATGGTGTAGCGCAGACCGAGCTTCTTGCGGGCCAGCGCCGCCGCCGCGCGGAGCCGGGCCGCCACCGGGGCGTGGTGGTCGAAGCCCAGCTCGGCCGGGTCGTAGCCGGGCTTGCGGTGGATCTCGACGGTGCGGGCGAAGTCCGGGGCGCGGGCGTCGTCCAGCCAGTAGTAGTAGGTGAACCAGGCCTCGGGCCGGGCGACGGCGACGAGTTCACCGGCCCGCTCGTGGTCGAGGCCGTGTTCCTTCTTCCCGGCCTCGCCGAGCACCTCGGCGACACCGTCCAGGCCGTGCAGCAGCTCCTCCACACGCGGCAGGTCGGCGGCGTCGCGCACGTAGACGTGGGCGACCTGGTGGTCGGCGACGGCGAAGGCCCTCGACGTCCAGGGGTCCAGGTACTCCATGCCGTCCTGGGTGTGCACGGCCAGCAGCCCGGCCCGGCGCAGCGCCCGGTTGATGTCGACGGGCCTGCTGACCGGGGTGATGCCGTACTCGCTCAGCACCACGACGGTGACGCCGTCGCGGCGGGCCTCGTCGAGCAGCGGCGCCAGGGTGCGGTCCAGTTCGGCGGCGGCCCGGCGGGCCCGGCGGCTGCCGGGGCCGAAGCGCTGGAGGTCGTAGTCGAGGTGCGGGACGTAGACGAGGTTCAGGTCGGGCCGGTGGGTGCGGTGCAGATGGCGGGCCGCGTCGACGATCCAGCGGGAGGAGGCGAGGTCCGCGGTGGGCCCCCAGTAGTGGAAGAGCGGGAAGGGCCCGAGGCGGCCGGTCAGCTCGTCGTGGAGGGAGACGGGGTGGGTGTAGCAGTCGGGCTCCTTGCGGCCGTCGGCGTAGTAGACCGGCCGGGGTGTCACCGTCCAGTCGACGTCGGCGCCCATGGCGTACCACCAGCAGACGTTGGCGACGGTGTAGCCGGGGCGCTGCGTGCGGGCCGCCTGCCACACCTTCTCGCCGCCGACGAGCCGGTTGTGCTGCCGCCACAGCAGCACCTCGCCCAGGTCGCGGAAGTACCAGCCGTTGCCGACGACGCCGTGCTCCGCGGGCGGCCGGCCGGTCAGCAGCGTGGACTGCACCGAGCAGGTGACGGCGGGCAGCACGGTGTCCAGGCGGGCGCCGGTCCCGGCGTCGCGGAGCGCCGACAGGCGGGGCATGTGGGCCAGCAGGCGCGGGGTGAGCCCCACGACGTCCAGCACGAGCAGGCGCTTCACGGGGTGCTCTCCTCCGTCAGGCCGAGGGCGGTCAGGGTGGAGCGGGTCCAGGCGAGTTCACCGGCGATGCCGTCGACCAGGCCGCCGCCGTCGGGTGCGCCGGGCAGCACCGGCCAGGTGTAGGTCTCGACCTCCACGTGGTCGGTGAGCGCGGCCGGCCCGCCGAGCAGCGTGGTCAGCGCGGCCACCAGTTCGGGGCGGGTACTGCGCAGGGGCGGCGGCAGGTCGCGCTGGACGGGCACGTGGTAGTGGACCCGCCAGGCCGCGTCGCCGGACAGCGCGCCCTGGAGCGCCTCGGGCAGGTCGTCGGCGGCCAGCGGCCCGCCCGGCGCGGCCTGCCGCGTCTGGTGCAGGAACCGCCGCTCGGCGAAGGCGGCCAGCGCGGCGCGGGCCGCCGGATCGGCCGGCCGGTCGGCGTGCACCGCGCAGGACGCCTGGGTCTTGACGACGGGCAGCGTGGCGGCCAGCCGGGTCAGCGCGGGTCCCGGCTCCTCGAAGGCGACGGCGAGGTGGCAGGTGTCGACGCAGACGCCGAGCCGTTCACGGTCCGCGTCGGCGAGCCGTGCCGCCGCCTGGCCGGTCGTCTCGATCAGGCACCCGGGCTCGGGTTCGAACCCGACGCGCACGCTGCGCCCGGTGTCCGCGGCGAGCGCCGCCAGCCCCTGGGAGAGCAGGTCGAGGTGGCGCCGGGCGAGGTCGTCCCGGCGCGGGGTCCAGGGGGTGCGCCAGGCCAGCGGCAGCGTGGAGACCGACCCGCGGGCGGCGTCGGGCGGCAGCAGTTCGGCCAGCACGCGGGCGCAGGCCAGGGTGTGGTCGAGGCGGGGCCGCTCGGTCCAGTCGGGCCGGTAGACGGCCTTCTTGACGGTCGGGGCGTGGAAGCCCGCGTAGGGGAAGGCGTTGAGGGTGACGACCTCGATGCCGCGCAGGTCCAGTTCCCTGCGGAGCAGGCCGAGCGCGGACCGGTCGGCGGCCAGGGCCGTCACGACCGGTGCCGCCAGCCACAGTCCGAGGCCGATCCGGTCGGCGCCGAGCCGTTCGCGCACCGGCTCCCCGTAGCGGGCCAGCTGGGCGAGGACGCCGTCGAGGTCCTCGGCCGCGTGGACGTTGGTGCAGTAGGCGAGGTGGACGGTGGTGCCGTCGCGGTGCCGCAGGCGCACGGCCCGTCACCTCTCCCCGCGGCGGATCGAGCTGCCCTCGAACTCCTCGCGGGCGCCGGGGGATTCGGCGCCCTCGCGGCCGTCGGGGCCGTCGAGTTCGAGGCGCCCGCTCTGCCCGAAGAAGGCGACCGGATTGCGCCACAGCACCTGGTCGACGTCGTCCTCGCCGAAGCCGGCGGCGCGCATGGCGTCGGCGGTGCTGCGGGTCTTCAGCGGGTCGCTGCGGCCCCAGTCGGCGGCGGAGTTGACGAGGATCCGCGCGGTGCCGTACTCGCGCAGCAGCGCGACCATGCGGTCCTCGCTCATCTTGGTGTCGGGGTAGATCGAGAAGCCCATCCAGCAGCCGCTGTCCGCGACGTCGCGCACGGTCACCTCGTTGAGGTGGTCGACGACGACCAGGCCCGGGTCGATGCCGGACTCGCGGACCACCTCCAGGGTGCGGCGGGTGCCGTTGGCCTTGTCGCGGTGCGGGGTGTGCACCAGGACGGGCAGGGCGTGCCGCACGGCGAGTTCCAGCTGCGCGGTGAACGCCTTGTCCTCCTGCGGCGTCATCGCGTCGTAGCCGACCTCGCCGACCGCCACCACCCGGTCCCGGACCAGGTAGTCGGGCAGGACGTCGAGCACCCCGGCCAGCCGGGGGTCGTTGGCCTCCTTGGGGTTCAGGGCGAGCGCGCAGTGGTGGCGGATGCCGAACTGCTCGGCCCGGTAGGGCTCCCAGCCGAGCAGCGCGTCGAAGTAGTCGGTGAACGAACTGACGCCGGTGCGCGGCTGGCCCAGCCAGAAGGCGGGTTCGACCAGCGCCCGGACCCCGGCGGCGGCCATCGCCTCGTAGTCGTCGGTGGTGCGGGACGTCATGTGGATGTGCGGGTCGAAGATGCGCGTCACGCCGTGGCCTCCGTGGATACGCGGTGGGTGTGCAGGTAGGCGGCGACGTCGGGCGGGACCGCCCGTCCCGCGGCGCGCCGCTCGGCGGCGAAGTCGGCCATCATCCGGTCCAGTTCCGCGTCGGCGCGCTCGTCCAGCGCGGTCACCAGGTCCAGCGGGACACCGACGAACACGCACTTGAGGACGGCCTGCCGGAAGGCGTGCGCACCGAGCCCGCGGGCGCCGTACGGGCCGACGGCGGCGGCGATCAGCCTCGGGTCGTTGCACCGCAGCGCGTCCTCGACCAGCGGCAGCCCCAGGTCACCGAGGTCGCCCACGGCCTCCAGCACCGCCAGCGACCGCAGGACGGCCCGCCGTTCGGGCCCGCCCCCGATCCGGTACAGCCGGGAGACGACGTCCGCCAGCGCGGCACCGCGCACCGGAAGCGCGGCGAGCAGCAGCACGCGTACGGCGTCGTCGACGCTCCACCCCGTGCCCAGCCCCGTGCCCGTACCCGTACCCGTACCCACGCCCGCGCCCGTGCCGGTACCCATGCCCGTGCCCGCCTCCGCGCCGACGTCGAGCGCGCCCCGACCGCACCGACGGGCGGCGGCCGCGAACTTCCCGTCGACCTCGCCCGCCTCGCGCCGCACCGCCGCGCACGCCTGCTCCAGCCAGGCGGCGGCGTCCGGGGCGAGCGCGCGGTCCAGGGCGCCGGAGAGGGCGCCCGGCAGGAACGGGGTCCCGTCGCCGCCGGGGATCACGCGGCCGCTCCCCGGGTCGCGGCGCGGGCGTCGGTCTCGGCCGCGCGCAGGAAGTCCAGGGACCGGCGGGCCACTTCGGGGGCGGCGTGGCTGTGGCGCGGCAGCTCCACCGAGACCAGGCCGCGGTAGCCGGTGGCGGCCAGCGCGGACAGCACGGGCGGGAAGTCGATCTCCCCACTGCCGAACTCCAGGTGCTCGTGGGTGCCCCGGCGCATGTCCTCGATCTGCACGTTGACCAGCCGGCCGGCGACCCGCCGTACGCAGTCGGCCACCGGCTGCGGCTCCAGGCAGCGGCAGTGCCCGACGTCCAGGGTCAGCCCGAGGGGGTGCGGGCCGCCGAGCCTGCGGCACAGTTCGTCGTAGGCGTCCAGGGTGTCCACGAACATGCCGGGCTCCGGTTCGAAGCCCAGTACGACCCCGGCCCGCGCGGCGGCCTCGACGACCGTGCCGCAGCCGGTCAGCAGCCGGTCCCAGACCACCTGCCGGGGCGTGTCGGCGGGGGCCGCGCCGCTCCAGAAGGACACGGCCTGCGCGCCGAGGTCGGCGGCGATCCGCACGGCCCGCAGCAGCAGGTCGACCCGGCGTTCGGCGCCCTCGGCGGACATCAGCACCGGCTGGTGCTTGCGCCAGGGGTCGAGCACGTACCGCCCGCCGGTCTCTACGACGACGGCCAGCCCGAGCCGGTCCAGCCGCGCCGCGAGCCGCCCCAGCCGGTGCGGCAGGTCGTCGGCGAACGGGTCGAGGTGCCGCGGGTCCAGGGTGAGTCCGACGCCCTCATAGCCCAGATCCGCGAGGACGGCCAGGGCGTCCTCCAGCGGGTGGTCGCCGAAGCCGTTCGTGCCGTACCCGAATCTCGTGCCGGCGCTCATGTGGGGGACACCTTTCTGCCGAGTCGTCGGGCCCACGGGAGGGCGCAGGCCAGCGCGGCGCCGGCGGCGCCGCGTCCGGCGGTCGCGGTCAGCGCCGCCTGGAGCGGGATCAGCGCGTGGATGCCGGCCGCCACCGCCCGCCGTACCTGCGGCGCGGCCGGACTCCGGGCGGCCGCGAGCTGCGCCGCCGCACCCCCGTACGCGTACACGGCCGTCAGGCCCGCGGCCAGGACCCGGTCCCGGGCCGGCCGGCCGCGGCCGCGCAGCAGTACGGCCGCCCCGACCGCCCCGCCGACGGCGAGCGACTGCCGGGGCACCGCGCGGGGCGCCCCGCTCACCTCGTACCGGCTCAGCCGGGTGACCATGCCGGTGTGCAGGGCGACGGTGGCCGCCGCGGGCAGCGCCCGGCGCAGTCCGCCGGGTCCCGCGCCGCCCAGGACGTTCAGCGCGCGGGCCGCGGCCATCGCGGCGGCACCGGCCGGAGTGGGCTTGAGCACGAGGTCGTACGCCCAGACGACACCGGCCAGGGGCAGCGCCGTGGCCAGGCCCCGGCGGCCGCGGGCCAGCGCCGCGAGGCCGAGCCCGGCCGCGGTGAGCCCGCAGCCGACCGCGCGGGCCGCGGCCGGGCTCACCGCCCCGGAGGGCACCGGGCGTTCGGGCCGCTCCACGGCGTCCAGGTCGCGGTCCGCGTAGTCGTTGAGCGCCATCCCCGCCCAGTACAGGCAGACCGAGGACGCCGTCATGCCGAGCAGCTCGGGGCCGAGCGGCCGCCGGGCGGCCGCCGCGCCGGCCAGGACGTCCCCGGGCACCGACAGCGCGGCCGGGGCCCGGACCAGGCGGGCCAGGTCGTGCGCCCGCGGCAGCGCACTCACGCGGGCGCCCCCACCGAGCGCGCCCAGCCGACCAGGCTCGCGTACTGCGCGGCCAGGTCGTGCTCGGCGGAGCCCACCGGGTCCTTGAAGAAGAAGCCCAGCTCCGGCACCGGCCCGGCGACGCCCCCGCGGTGCGCGAGGGCCATGAACCGGGCCAGGTCCAGCACGAGCGGCGCGGCCAGCGAGGAGTCGCAGCCCTGCCAGGTGAACTGCAGGGTCATCCGGGCCCCGAGGAAACCCTCGAACGTCACGTGGTCCCAGGCGGTCTTCCACTCTCCGAGGTCGGGAACGTGGTGGATGTGCACGCCGCCCTCGACGCCGTGGCCCAGTTCCGCCTCCAGCACCAGCCCCTTGGAGGCGTTCTTGCTGACCACCCGCTCCGGGTCGGCGAGGGTGGCCCCGTCGCCGCCGCCCAGCAGATTGGTGCCGGACCAGGAGCGCACCCGCAGCGCCCGGCGGGCGAACATCGGCGCGAGTACCGACTTGACCAGGGTCTCGCCGGTCTTGCCGTCGCTGCCGGCGTAGGGCAGGCCCTGTTCCCGGGCGAGTTCGTCCAGTGCGGGCAGGCGCGCCCCCGTCGACGGGGTGAAGTCGACGAAGGCGCACCCGGCCCGCAGCGCGGCGTAGGCGTACAGGGAGCTGACGGGCAGCGGCCGTTCGCCCCGCGCCAGCGCCTCGCGCAGCGCGGCCGCCGAGGCGTGCGCCGGCTGCGGCACGGCGGGCGGCTGGGTGGAGGAGACGTTCACGACGACGACCCGGTCCAGGCCGAGGCGCTCGCGGAATCCGGTGAGGTCGGCGACGATCGCCTCGGCGGCCGACGCCTGGTCCGGGGTGCCCGCGCCGCCCTCCTCCGTGCCCGGCGGCGCGGGCCTGATCTCGGCGTCGGCCGCGTCGAGTTCCGCGGTCAGCACACCCGGCAGGCCGCGGGGCACGACGCCCGCCTCGGCGAGCTGCTCGGCCCGTTTGACCAGGCCGGTGCCGACGACGTCGTGGCCGCCGAAGACCAGTTCGTCGAAGCCTGGCAGCGGCACGCCGTCGAAGGCTTCCAGCGTGCTCACACAGCCGGTGGCCGGCACCAGCCCGGCGCGCAGCGCGGCGGCACCGACGACGGTCGTGGTGGCCACCGAGCCGCGGGCACCCACCAGCCAGATTCCGGTACGCATGATGTCTCCTCCTGTCCTTCGCGTTGTCCTCGCCGCGGCGCCGGGTCCGTCAGCTCATGCCTTCGGGCAGCGGGTAGGACAGGAAGTCGCGGTCGAGCCGGTGCACGCTGCGCGGCAGCCACTTGGCGGCCTCCCGGGCCACGACCCGGCGCGGCAGCGGCTCCTTGACCTCGAACTGGGAGGGCTTGGCGATGGTCTGGATCGCCCATGCCATGGCGTTGACCGGGGCCATCCGCTCCCAGCGGTGCCGGCTGATGTCCAGCAGCATCATCGCCCGCATGAAGATGAACCAGATGTGGTAGCCGGGCGGCGGGTTGCCGTTCATGGTGTGCACCGGGCGCTCGCGGCGGGGGTCGTTGAGCACGCCCTGGGCGAAGTCCGCGAAGGCGCCGACGATGCCGTGGCCGTTCGGCCGGTAGTAGGTGTCGAAGACGCCGAGCTGGGCCTTGGAGAGCACCCGGAGCGGACCCTTGACGGGGGTGACGTACTCGATGAAGTTGTTCGGGTAGTCGCTGGTGGCGGCCATGGCCATCCAGGCGTCGAAGATGGCCCGCTCCCAGCCGTCGCCGAGCGCGGTCTCGATGTCGGTGAACGCCTGCTCCAGCTCCGGGCCCACGTTGTAGAGCGTGGTCTCGTCGAACATGTACCAGAGTTCGTTGGCGCGGCGGTCGCCGAGCATGCCGGGTACGTCGGGGAAGTCGTCGTGGCCGCGGTGCGGGGTGACGGGGCGCTCGGCGGCACCGGCCGGAGCGGCGCCGAGCAGGCCGCCGCCTGCACCGAGACCGACGGCCGCGGCGCCGCCGAGGGCGGTGGTCATCAGGCGCCGCCGGTCGAGGTGGTTCGACATGGGTTCTCCTTGGTTCTCTCGCGCGGGCAGGGTCGGGTGTGCGTTCAGGTCGTCGCCGGAAGCGGCGGCAGCGGTGGGAGGTGGGCCTCGGCGTCGTGGCGCTGGATCCAGGACACGTCCTCGACGAGGGACGACATCGTGCCCGTGGACTCGGCCCCGTCCTCGTCGGGCCGCAGCCGCTGGGAGCCGCCGCCCCGCGAACCGAGCTGGACCTGGGTGGTGTGCGGCCTGCGGACGCCTTCGTAGGCGTCCAGCGCGGCGGCGATCGCCCGCCGGGTGGCGGGAGCGGAGGGGGCTGCGGGGCCGGTGCCCGTCGGGGCGTCCAGGCAGTGGGCGAGGACCGCCGCGTCCTCGACGGCCTGGCTGACGCCCTGGCCGTGGTGGGGCAGCATCGGGTGGGCCGCGTCGCCGAGCAGGGTGACGGCGCCCTCGCTCCAGCGGGCCAGCGGCTCACGGTCGTACAGCGCCCAGCGCCGGGACTCGCGCACCGCGGCCACCAGGGACTTGACGTCGGTGTTCCAGCCGTCGAAGCGGGCGGCCAGGTCGTCCAGGTCGCCGGGGGCGCTCCAGGACTCCAGGCGCCACCGCGGGTCGGGCACGACGGCGACGAAGGTGAGGAACCGCCCGCCGCGCACCGGGTAGACCAGCATGCGGGCGTCCGGTCCCGCCCACACCAGGAGCGTGTCACCGGGCAGGCCGGGGACCTGGTCGCGGGCGACGACGCCGCGGAAGGCGCTCTGGCCGGAGAAGACGGCGGTGTCGGGCCCGGCGAGCGTGCGGCGCACCACGGAGTGCGCCCCGTCCGCGCCGATCAGGACGTCCGCGCCGGCGGTGGAGCCGTCGGCGAACTCCAGCCGGACCCCGCCCTCGGTCTCGGTGAACCGTTCGAGCCGGCGCCCGGCCCGCACCGTGCCGCCGGGCAGCGACTCGGCGAGCATGGTGTGCAGGTCGGCCCGGTGGATCGTGTAGTAGGGCGCCCCGAACTCGGCGAGCCACTCCTCGCCCATCGGCTGCCGCACCAGGGTGCCCCCGTGCGACCAGTCCCGCACCTCCATGCCCGCGGGCCGTACGCCGAGGGCGCGCAGCCGCTCGCCGAGGCCCCAGCGTTCCAGGAGGCGGCTGCCGTTGGGGCCCAGGTGCATGCCCACGCCCGCTTCCCTGAGTACCGGCGCCTGCTCGTAGACGCGTACCTCGTGGCCCTTCCGGGTCAGGGCGAGGGCGGCGGCGAGTCCGCCGATGCCCCCGCCGACGACCGCGATCCGCAGCTTCGGCACCACGTTGTCCCTTCCTCTCGTGCGGCCGGTTCGTCGCTCGGTCCGGTCAGCTCCGCCGGTCCTGGACGGGTTCCGCGCCCGACCAGACGACGGCGGCGGAGCCCCAGGTCAGCCCGCCGCCGAAGGCGGTCAGGAGCAGCCGGTCCCCGGAGCCGATACGTCCCCGCGCGGCCGCGTCGGCGAGCGCGAGGGGGATGGAGGCGGCGGCGGTGTTGGCCACGTCCGCGATGTTCGACACCACCCGTTCCCGGGGCAGGCGCAGCCGCTTCGCCACCGAGGTGAGGATGCGGAGGTTCGCCTGGTGCCCGACGAAGGCGTCCACGTCCGCCAGGTCCCAGCCCGCGTGGGCGGCGGCGGAGCGCGCCGACTCCGTCATGGTGGTCACGGCACGGGCGTAGACGTCGCTGCCGCGCATGGTGAGGTACGCGCCGTCCGGCGGGATGGTGATCAGCTCGTCGCCGGTGCCGTCGCTGCCGAGTTCGGTGTGCAGCACGGCGCCCGGGTCGCCGGTGCTGCCGCGCTCCAGGAGCACGGCGCCCGCGCCGTCGCCGAACACGACGGCGGTGCCGCGGTCGTCGGGGTCGACGATCGAGGAGTAGACGTCCGCGCCGATGACCAGGGCCCGGTCGCAGGTGCCCGCGGTGATCATCGCGTCGGCCACGGACAGCCCGTACACGAAGCCGGAGCACACGGCGGACAGGTCGAACGCGGCGGCGGCCCGCAGCCCGAGCCGGGACGCCACCCGGGGCGCGGTGGCGGGGCAGCGCCGGTCCGGTGTGGTGGTGGCGAGGAGGACGAGGTCGCAGTCGTCGCGTCCGGCGGACTTCAGCGCGGCGGCCCCGGCGGTGACGGCGAGGTCCCCCGTGGTGGTCCCGGGGGACACCCGGTGCCGGCGCTCGATGCCGGTACGGCTGTGGATCCAGGCGTGGTCGGTGTCCAGGTGCCGCGACACCTCGTCGTTGTCGACCACGGTCTCCGGCAGACAGGTGCCCAGCCCGGTGACGACGGACCCGGCCCGGCCGTCCCCCGCCGCGCTCACGGGCGTACTCCGGCCTGCACGGCGCCGGGGGCCGGGACGGTGCCGGCGTGGGCCGCGGCGGCGTGCCGGTCCGCGAAGTCCGGGTGGGCGATCGGGGCGCTGATCAGGCCCTCGGGCACGGCCAGTTCGCGTAGCAGCGCGTCGGCGTCGAGGGCGGCGCCCGCCGCCTCGTGCCGGGCCGCCTCGAACCCCAGGAGGGCGTCCTGGCCGAGGATCCCGGCCCGCAGGGCGGCCAGCGCGTGTTCCAGGACGCAGACCGCCGCGTACTGCGCGAGCAGCCGCTCGGACAGCGGGGTCGATGCCTGCCGGGCCCAGTGGCCGATCGCCAGCGTCTGGTGGACGGCGCGGCTCCACTGCGCACTGGCCTCACCGGCGCCGTCCCGCTTCACCCGGTCGAGCAGGACGGCGCACACGGCCCGCAGCACCCGGACGGCGTCCAGCCGTTCGGCCCCGGCGACCGCCTCGTCCAGCACCCGGTCGAAGTCCTCGCGGTGGCGCAGGGCGAACCGGGTCGCCTGGTAGCCGAGGACGGTGTTGTCACCGCCGAAGGTGACGGCGATCTCGTAGTCGTGCAGCAGCGGCGCGATCTGGTTGGCGTCGTGGTAGCCGAGCCCGCCGCACAGCTCCCGGGTCTCGGCCAGCGTGTGCCGGGCGTCGCCGGTGCAGCCGGACTTGCCGCAGGAGATCAGGGCGTGCAGCACCTGGTCCCGGGCCGGTGCTCCCTCGGCGCTGCGGGCCACCGCCACCTCGGACAGCGCCGCCATGGCGTGCCGGGCGGCCAGCGAGCGCCCCACGGCCGCCGACAGCCGCATGCGGTAGTGCTCGTGGCCGAGCAGCGGCCTGCCGAAGGTCTCCTTGACGGCCGCGAACCGCGTGGTGATCGCGCAGGCGAGCAGTTGCGCGTACGCCGCTCCCACCGACGGGAAGAGCCGCTCGTGGGTGAAGGTGGCCAGGCACTCCTCGAACCGCCGGTGGCGCGGCAGCGGGGACCGGTAGGTGCCCTCCTCGTCGATCGACGCCCAGCGGTTCATCAGCGCGGACAGCGGCAGCCGGTGGTCCGTGAAGGTCAGTACGCCGGTCTGGTTGGCAGTGACGCCGCCCTTCGGCTCGGCCCGGCCGATGCGCACGCCGGGCAGTACGGCCCCGTCCTCGCGCAGCGGTACCCGCAGCCAGTGGTGGCCCTCGTCGCGCCCGCCGACCTCCAGCCGGGCCAGCACCATGGCCACGTCGCCGGTGTGCAGGCTGTTGCCGGTCCACACCTTGCTGTCGGCGGGCCGGGGCGTGTTCAGCACCAGGCTCCGGTCGTGCGGGTCGTAGACCGCGGTGGTCCGCACCCGCTTCAGGTCCGAACCGGCGAGCAGTTCGGAACCGGCGAAGCAGTACATCCGCTCCATCGCGTCGATCTCCCCCGCCCAGGCGTCCAGTTGCTCCGGACCGCCGTGGCTGAGCAGCGCGTCGCCCGCGATCTGGTGCGAGACAAGGACGTTGAGCAGGGACAGGTCGTACGCGCCGATCCAGCCCATGGTGCGCAGGAACTCCGGGAAGCGGGCGCCGTCGCCCCGGCCCAGCCAGAGCGAGTTCGCCGCGAAACCGGCGCCGTTGAGGAGCCGCGCCCGGCGCAGCGTCAGCAGGCTGTAGTCGAGGACGCTCAGGTCGTCCGGTCGGATGGTGGCGAACTCGGGCCCGGAGAGGACACGGGCCAACTCTTCTTCGCGTTGCGTCATGGACTCTCCAGGAAGGGAAGCTCGGATCCGTGGACGCCGTGGACGCCGTGGCGTCGTTCAGCCGGCGTCCAGCACCAGCGCGCAGTTGCTGCCGCCGAACCCGAAGGAGGTGCTCACGGCGACGTTCCCGTCGTGCCGACGCACCCCGCCGAGAACCAGGTCGAGCTCGGGCAGGCCGGGGTCGGCCCGCTCGGTGTGCGCGATCGGCGGCAGCACGCCGGTGCGCAGGCTGCGCAGGGTCAGTACGGCCTCGATGGCGCCCGCCGCGCCGAGCGTGTGGCCCAGCAGGCCCTTGTTCGCGGTGACGGACGGGCCGTGCGGGAAGAGGCGGGCGATGAGCCGCGCCTCCGTCAGGTCGTTCTGCGGGGTCGAGGTGCCGTGCGCGTTGACGGTGGTCACGTCCCGCACCGACATGCGCGCCGCCGCCAGCGCCTGCTCGACGGCGGCCGCGGCGCCCGCACCGTCCGGACGGGGGGCCGTCGGGTGATGGGCGTCGGAGGTGTCGGCATGGCCGAGCAGCCGCCCCAGCACCTCCGCGCCCCGCGCCCGCGCCTTGGCCGGCTTCTCCATGACGACGGCGGCGGCACCCTCGGAGATCACGAATCCGTCGCGCTCGGCGCCGAACGGCCGCGACGCGTCGGTCGCCTTCTGCTCGGACAGCGCGCCCATCCGGGCGAACCCGGAGACGACGAGGGGGGTGACGGCCGCGTCCGTGCCGCAGACGACGACCGTGTCGCAGACACCGGCGTCCAGCAGCGTCTTGCCGAGCCCGAGCGCCGAGGCCCCCGAGGCGCAGGCGGCGGCCACGGTGTGACCGGGCCCGGTGATCCCGTACCGGGCGCCGATGGTCCCGGCCGCCATGTTGATCAGCGCCCGGGGGTGCAGGTACGGCGACACCATGGCCGCCCCCTGCCGCTCCAGCCGCCGGTGCTGCTCGTCGTGCGTGGTCACACCCCCGAAGGCGCTGCCCACGACGACCCCGACCCGGCTGCCGTCCCAGCCGTCCGGGTCGAGCCCCGACTGCGCCAGCGCCTCCGCCACCGCCACCAGCGCGAACCGGATGAACGGATCGGTACGGGCGGTCCCGCGCCCGGTCAGCTGCCCCGGCCGCAGCTCGGGCACCCGCAGGCTGTGCCACGCCCCGGTACCGGCCAGCGGCTCGGGGTCACCGCCCTCCAGGGACCGGGCGGCGCACATCGCCTCCCAGGTCGAGTCGGCGTCGGTACCGGCCGGCGTCACCAGCCCGACACCGGTGATGGCGGCGGGCCCCTCGGTCACGCCGCTTCCAGACCCGAGCCGGCCAGCAGGACCACTTCCCCGACGGTGAGATCCGCGATCCGCGTCTCCTCACCGCCGAGGTCCACGCCGGTCTCCTCCTTGATCCGCACGATCAGCTCGGCCACGGCCAGCGAGTCCAGGTCCAGGTTCCGCAGTGAGGCACCGTCCGTGATCTCCGCGGGGTCCACTTCCAGATCCTCGGCCAGGATCCCGTGCACAACCGACTTGGGGTCCGTACTCATCGCGTTCACCTCTGGGGCTCAGGGTTGATTCGACACCTCGAAACGAGATCGGGCTCCACTGTGCTGGCGACGGATATGCGGGACCTATCGCGCCGTTATCGGGGAGCAGAGCGGCTGAAGCGAAAGACGGTCGACCACTCTCCGGCCACCCACGGGAGCTGTCGCCGCACCGCTACCGCCCCTCACCGCCCGGCGTGCGGGTCCACGATGTCCCGGACGACTTGGTCGGCGCGGCGCACCGACGTGGCCCGACCGGGTCAGCCGCGCTACGAGGATGCGCTGGTGGATCGGGTGGAGCGGGCTCCCGACAAGGCCACGCCCCTCCGTGTTCGACGCCCCCGCCCCTCACCCACCGCACCCCGGCGACCGCCAGGGCCCACCCGCTACACTGTCGCCAGTCACCTTTGCCTCCGTAGCTCAGGGGATAGAGCACCGCTCTCCTAAAGCGGGTGTCGCAGGTTCGAATCCTGCCGGGGGCACAGCACTAAGGGCCAGTTCAGGGGCTTGATCCCCTCGAACTGGCCCTTTGCCGTGATCGCGGCCGTGCCACGCACATGCCACAAGGTCCGCTAGGAGTCCCCCTCACCCCGTTCCTTGCGGATCATCGAACCAAGCCGATCGGCGATCTCACGGTCACGGCCGTTGACCATGTGCTGATAGATCAGGGCCGCACGGGGCGTGTTGTGGCCCATCCTGGTCATCAGCTCACGCAGGCTCGCACCGGACGCGGCGAGGGTGTTCCCGGTGTGCCGAAGATCGTGGAAGTGCACGTCTGCGGTGACGCCCGCCTTCTTCCGCGCGTTGATCCAGTCGTCGCGGAAGTTGCTCCGGCGGAGTCGGCCGCCCTGGGGGCCGAGGAAGACATGCCCGTCACGGCCGGCCCCGGCGTAGTTGTCGAGGTGGCGCTTCACGTCCGGCAGGAGTTCGGTAGGGAAGGCCACGGGGCGAACGCCGGCGTTGGACTTGGGCGCCTTGTCGAAAAGCGCACCAGTCTGCATCTCGGCTTGCGAGCGCTGGACCATGAGCGCGGCGCTATCGGTGTCGACGTCCCGCCGGCGGAGCGAGGCCAGCTCTCCGAACCGAAGTCCGGCGAAGGCAGCAAGGAGGACAAGCAGCCGGTAGCGCGGTGCGATCGAGTCGGCCACGGCGTACACCTCGGATACGGCGAGAACGGGCCGTTCCGGCACGTCGTAGCGGTCGGCTCCCTTGATCCGGCACGGGTTGCGACGGATCAGTTCATCGTCAACAGCCGTGTTCAGGACCGCGCGCAAGATCTGGTAGGCCTTGACCACGGTCGGCTCACCGGTCCGCTCCAAACACTTCGTGCGCCAGGCCCGGACCTGTGCCGTCGTGATCGACGACAGCGGTCGCTCACCGAAGGTAGGCAGGAGATGCAGCCGGATCACCGACTCGTGCCGTCCACCGTCGACCCAGGCAAAGCCGAGCAGACGCGGCCCAGGGCGTCCAGGTCGTTCGTACAGTGGCGCGCTCCACCTGGACGCCCTGAACCACGCCCGCTCCACGGTGTGTGGGTCGACGGCGGACGGGATGGGAGCTGGGGTGAGTGGTGGGTGAGGCAGTTCGGTAGCGCTGGTTTGATCAAATACCCAACAACAGCTTCGTTCACCGGGCAGGCTGATGGTCATGGACGCAGGACTCGCTGCCGTACTAGGAGCAACTGTCGGGGCGTTAGGTACTGGGGGCGCTGGCATCATTGCAGCTCTATTGGCCCGCTCTCAGGCGCGTTCCGGGCTGAGCGCTGAGTATGCGCGCTTCATCAGGGAACCGAGGAAGGCGGCCTACACTGGGTACGCCGAAGGAGTTCACCGAGAGTATTTGCAGCTGAAAGATGCCAAGATTGCTCTTGAGTTGGCAAGTGAGAGCGGTCGACCCGAAGACGAACGCACGCAACATCTAGCCACCGCTCAAACGAACTACACGTCCGTGCAAAGCGGCTGGGTCGATCTTGAGCATCGATATGCTCAAGTATCCGTCGAAGGCCCTGACAGCATTACTAGGGCGGCTGTGCACATCGAAGAGGCGTTGGGTCGCTATGAAAGCACTGTGCTTGAATGCCTCAGCGAACTTCGACAGGATTTGAGTCGTACGCCGTCGGGCCTGGAGCAGCTTTCTGACTGCCAAACTGCAACATACTCAGCCTACCTGGCATACCTCAAACTCGCCTCGCGGATACTAGGCGCCGACGGCATACGACGGCTTCCCGAGTAACACCGCGAGGGGATGTCAATGGCTATGTTTCGAAGCGTCAGCGGTCGGGGGTACAGCAGTGAAGTTCAGCAACCCCACCAATCCGCCCCGACCGTCTGTGTACTCCTGCAGCCATCGCGAGGCCGGTAAGACCGTCGCGGACCGATCCACTTAGAGCTACGGATCAGAAGGTGTACTCTGCCGAGTGGTGAGGTCGTCCGCACGGTAAAGGCCGCGACCCGGGGTGCGACAAGGGTCGGCTGCCTCACCACTACCGCAGGACCGTGCCACTCTCCTGCCAGAACGTGCGGGGAACCACGAGGAGTCAGCGGAAACGGCGGGGAACACGCCGGATCTTGCCGCACTGCGGATACATGCAGGCCACAGCGACAGTCGCCCAACCTCGCTCCTAAAGCGGGTGTCGCAGGTTCGAATCCTGCCGGGGGCACCGGAAAGGGCACCTACAGTCATTCGTAGGTGCCCTTCGTCGGTTCAGGCGGCGTGCGGGGTGAAGGTGACGTGCGAGTCGCCTTCGTCAATGGTCAGGTTCAGTGTGCCGTCCAAGGCCTTGGCCAGGCGCCGCAGCAGCGGGAGCGTCGGCACAGTGTCGCCCCCCTCCATCCGGGAGACCTGGGGCTGGGTCATCCCGGCCCGCTCTGCCAGCTCCGTCTGGGACAGCCCCAGCTCGATCCGCCGGTCGTACACCGCCTGCCCGAGGTCGCCGGCCAAGCGGGCGTCGACGTACTCTTGGTCGTACTCCACCGCCTCGCCCTCGAGTCGACGCGTCCGACGCGTCCTCCATGTGCTGTGGTTCATCAGCTCTCCTTGCGCCGCTCGTAGATGTGCTGGGCGTGGCCGTGTTCGGCCTCGCAGACCTTCTGAGCCTGGTGCGCGCGCTCAACTTCTGCTGCCTCGCGCATTCTCGTCTTCCGGAAGACCGTCAGCAGCACGATCCGTTGTCGGGGCGCGAGCCAGTACGGGATGCGTACCGCCTCGCCGTCCAACTCGAAGCGGAGCTCTCGCACCTTGCCGCCCAGGTGGCGCGAGTACGGCTCTCCGAGGGTCGTCGGCTCGTCCAGCAGTCGGTCCGTCTTGTCCTCGACCCGCCGGTACAGGCGGAACGGAAGCAGCTCCAGCCAATCCCGCACTTCGGGCTCGATCTCGACCTGCCATCGCTCCGTCATGCAATCAACGGTATATACCTCGAAATGCATGACGCAAGCCGCCGCAGACCAGGGTGCCGCACGCCTCGAGCTCGTGCAGCCACTGGTCCAGCCGGCACGGGTACGGCAGACGATCTTCAGGATGCGTCGGTGTAGGCGAGGTGGGCGCCGCAGACGGTGCACCGGAAGAGCATGGCGGTCATCCCCCCGCCCAGGCGGGTCAAGAGGCGCTCAAGCCGGCTTTCGTCGTGGTGGCCGTCGATGCGCAGGTCGGCTCGCAGCTGGTCGAGGGCTTCGGGGTGCTCCGCCAACTCGGTGTACCCGACTTCGCCCACGAAGGCACCCGCGTCGTGACAGTGGACGAGCCAGTGCGGATCCTGCCAAGCGTGGAAGCCCGGTGTGCGGCGGGTGACCTCGCGCAGTACGTCGTCGCTCACGCCGTCGAGACCGTAGGATTCGGTGAATTCACCCGCGAAGCGTTCGGCCGCGCTCCCGTCTGCGATGCACCAGGGGCAGAAGCGTCCGCTGACCTCTTGCGCGGAGTAGAAGGTTGCCGTGTAGATCCAGCCCGTGCTGCGGCCGCAGCAGGCACACGACTCGGCGGACGCGCGGATGGACCCGCTTGCCAGGGGATCCGGGTGATACCGGAAGAAGGGCAGGTCGGCGCTCATCGCAGCATCTTGATCTGCGCGTCGGTGGCCATGCCTACTGATCCCATGGAGGGCAGTCTGTCCGCAAGGAAGTTTGCGATCAAGTGGCGTCATCGAACTGCTGCTGGCCCGCCAGAAGGCCAGCCCCAGACCAATGACGGTCCAGGGCCCCCTTCCAGGACCTCCCGCCATGACTCCGCGGAGAGCGATTCCGGCACCTCCGCCTCGACCGACGTGCACCGGTCGTGCTCTTCCACGCGTGTGGTGAGCCCGACCGCCGATAACCGAGCGGCGATGGCCTCCGCGCTCACTCGCGAAGCGGGCACAGGAAAGCCTCCGTCACTCGGCGATCACTTTGAGTGAAGCTAGTTAACTAGATTAGAGCTAGTGGACTAGATTTTCCATATGCCTGAGCAGCCGCCCTATCTCCGCATCGCCGACGAGCTACGGCAGCGGATCGCGGAGCACGTGTGGGAACCGGGGGACCGGCTTCCCTCCCGCGCGCAGATCGGCCAGGAGTGCGGCGTAGGCGAGAACGTCGTCCGCAGGGCGCAAGAGCTGCTGATCTCCCAAGGCGTGCTGGAGGGCCGAGCCGGTTCGGGCACCTACGTCGCCCAGCCCCGGCAACGCGTGCGCGTCGTGCGCTCATCAGCGCGCGAGCAACCCGAAGGGTCGCCGTTCCGGGCGGACATGAAGGCCGTCGGCAGGCAGGGCGACTGGGAGAGCAGGACCGACGCCAAGGTGCCGGCCCCGGCGGAGATCGCCGCCCGGCTCGGCATCGCCGAGGGCGAGTTGTGTGTCCGAACCGCGTACGAGTTCCTGGCCGACGGCAGGCCCGTGCAGCTCTCGACCAGTTGGGAGCCGTACGACCTCACCGCCGGCACTCTCGTCGTCCTCCCCGAAGGAGGACCGCACGCCGGTGCAGGCGTCGTGAACCGGATGGCCGCCATCGGGATCACCGTCAGCCATGCCGTGGAGCAGCCGGAGCCCAGGCAGGCGACCGCCGAGGAGGCGTCGCTACTCGGCATCCAGAAAGCCGGACTCGTCACCCACATCCGGCGGACGTACTACAGCGACGACGGTCGGCCCGTGGAAACAGCGGACATCGTGGTCCCCGCGGCTCACTGCGAGATCGTCTACGAGATCCCGATCAGCCGATAGGGGCCCCTGGCATACCCCTGCTCGTTGCGCCTCATTCACACCTCACTGACTGCCGAGCATGGTTAGGATGCCAACGGAGCTGCGCTCAGCTCGGCACTGCCGAGTCTCGCGCTGTCCCTCTCCGCAGCCGTCATCTGCAAGGTCCTGGCATCGAAGTTGAACGACGACGACCAAGACTCGAAGGCGAACGACGAGGAGAACCGTATGGCTGGTGCATCGAAGTTGAGCAGCATGAAGCAGTGGTCCAGCACCATTTGTGACGTACTGGGAGACCTTGCAGTCGGCTTCGCGGGTGGGGCAGTGTCGAGCTGATCGCAGCTCTTTGCGCATAAGAGGGGGCTCCGTGGGAGCAGACGAGACGGCGATCCGCGACCTGGCCCGGCTCGCCGGCTTCGTGCACTGGGTACGAGATTGGCCCGAGAAGCCATCGTGGCGCGACCGCCTCCGCCGATGGGTTAACCCCGAGTCGTACGACTACAAGTCATCCATAGCACCGCCACCCAGACCCTGGGTCGACAGACCGGCTGGACACTACGAACGGCAAGGCTGGCGGATACGCGCAGCCTACTTCGGTACCGAACTGGCCTTCGAGGTCGAGTACGTGGTCTGCAAGGCTTGCGACATGGGCTGGGTGGAATCCCCTTACGCCTATGAAGGGTTCAAGCGCTGCGGCCTCGCCTCAGCAGCCCTTTGCGCTCTTCGCGACGCCTACCCGGGCCCTGAGTGGCATACAGGCGGCGGGCATTTCCGGGACGCAGAGCCCTTCTGGGGTGCAGTCAGTGCAGGCGTCCAGGGTGGATATACCCAGAGAGCTAGATGTCACCATGTCGAACCGTGGCGAGCGCGGCAAGGCACGTAATAGGCGGAGAGGCCTCATCCTGTCCCGAGTGCAGCCAACCTCTGAGGTCGCTCGGGCTGATCCTCGCCGAGCGGGAAGACGACGGGCGGCGGACTTGCCGGGCAGTGTGGCGGTGCTCGCCGTATCGCCGAGGCGGCGCGAGAACGCTGCGCAACGACTCGACACACTCATAGGCGCACAACGGGACGCGTGACTCGACGTATACGGACACACGGTTTTGGCCGCGTGATGCAACGAAATCCGTCACCTGACCAATCGCAGCACGATTAGTAGAGGAGTTCGCCGTCACGGTATCCAGCAGCAGAAGTGCCAGGCAGACACACTGTCGCATGGGGTGCGTTGTTGCGGCCGTCTGGCAGACCCCGAATGTGTGCCGACGGCTGCGCCTTGTTTCAGCCCTTGGAGACAGCCTTTGAGCCAGGCCGTTCCATGCTGCGCGTCAACCCCCTCCCACCTGGCGAGACTACGCAATGAGTCTGACTGATCACACTCTCAGAGGGGGACTTGTGACTCGTCGCAACGACTTGATGACCGCGCTTTTGGACACTCGCCGTGCCCTGGAGGCACAGACCACCGCCTTGGGGGAGCGAGTCGACGCCTCGCGCCGGGAGATCACCGATGCGGTGGCCACCCAGGTCTCCGATCTGCACGCTGACAACCGGGAGACACGCAATCGCGTCAACAATGCCGCCGCTTCGCTCTCGGAGATCAACAAGTCACTGCCCAGCCTGCGGCAGGACATCTCCGACCTCGCGGAAACCGTCGACACCCTGCGCACTGCCGTCAGCGAGCTGTTCGCCCACCTGACTGACTCCTCCATCGCCGCACCAGTGCCAGCCTCCAGCGACGGCCAGGCACCGTCACAGTCCCCGCACGAAGCCGGCGATGCTGACACCGGGCCGGACGGGGCCACCGATGCCATTCGCACTGTCGTGACAGCATCCGACCCGGCTGCTGCCGAAGCGTGCGCGCCCGAGGACGCCGAGCAACGGAAGACGGCCGCCGAGGAAGTCGCTGCCACGCTTGCAGAAGCCGGCGGCGACCCCACGGACGCGGCTCCCGAACCGACCTCCTCGGCCTCGGAACGCGACAGCAACAGCGTCGGCGACTCACTCGCGCGACATGACAACGTGCTGGGCAGCGCCGCCACCGTGGGCACCGTCCACCTGGTCTGCCACCGCGATCTGTGGGACTTCATCCAGGAACACGCGGCCGACATCTCCCACTTCCGCGCTCCGGCCTCTCCCTGCGAGGAAGGACAGGACCGCCTCCGCATCGTCCTCTCCGGCCGTTCCGTCATCGGCGTGCTGATCGCGATGCGCGAAACCCAGACCAAGAACGCGAAGTACGGCGAGGACGACGGCACCTGGGCCCTGTCTGGCGCCGTATACAGCCGGCTGGCCCACGACCTGACCACCACCAGCCGCAACGACACCGAGCCATTGACGGTCGTCTTCGACGACGGAATCAATGCAGGAACCGAACTCCCGAGCTGACCGAACAACCATGCCTCGCCCTTGCGGCCCACCCTGACTGGTGCTCTCGCCCCAATTGCCTCCTGAGCCCTCCTCAGGCTCGATGACCGGCGTCGAGGGGACTGGCGAGACGCGGGATCCGGATCGGGGATCCGCTAGCGCGCTCGCTGCTCCCACGGGTTGATCACCAGAGCCCCGGTCCTGGCCATGTGCTTGATGTTGCGGGTGGCCACCGTCCAGCCGTTGGCCAGGGCGGTGGCGGCGATCAGCGCGTCCGGCGGGTCAATGCTGGTGCCGGAGGCCTTGAGCGTCTTGTGGATGGTGAGGTAGGCGGCCGCTTCCCGCTCTCCGATCGGTGCGATGCGGTCACCGTATTCGTGCCGTACAGCGTCGAGTGCACGGGCGTAGCGGGCCTGCCGTACGGGATCGGAAGCAACGGCGACCCCGGCTTCGATCTCGGCCACGGTGATCACGCTCAGGAAGCGGTTGGGACGAGCCGTGGAGTGAAACCAGGCCACGACGCGGGGTTCGGGCTTGGCCCGGGTCGTGAGTTCGGCGACGACGTTGGTGTCGAGCAGGTGGATCACTCGGCATCCGCTTGCTCGTCGTAGGAACGGGCTCCGAACTCCAGACCCTCGAAGGGCCGGGAAAGCAGGAACTGCTCGAATCCGTCGTTGCTGAGCCTCACCCAACGGTGCAGCATCTCCGGCAGCGCCTCGAGCTCCGTATCGGCGAGCTCCGCGTCGAAGTGCCGCCGCTGGTCCTCCGGCAAGGAGTCCCGGATGTCACGGATGGTCCGCAGCGGATGCGACGCCGAAGACGGCGACGAGTGCGGCACACCACTCGGGGCTGTGGTCATCGGCATCCCTCCGCTCGATCAGGCTGTGTTCCGCTGCTGATCCCAGGCTACGGCTTCCCACCTGCCCGCTCACACCCTTTGGCATGAGAGTGGAATGTCTGTCCCAGTTCAGGACTCCCCCTGTACCCACCGCCGGCCGGAACAGATTCAGCACACATGAGGTCGGGAACAACTGCGAACCCAGGCGAACCATGGAGGAGCTTTTCCACAGGTCACAGCCCCACCTCGGGAAAACTCCCGTCAGTGTCGCCCCATCCGTCCGGGAGACCTGGGGCTGGGTCATCCCGGCCCGCTCCGCCGGTCGTACACCGCATGCCCGAGGTCGCCGGCCAGGCGGGCGTCGACCTACTCCTGGTCGTACTCCACCGCCTCGCCCGCGAGCCCGCGAGCCCATTGCGTCCTCCATGTGCTGTGGTTCATCAGCTCTCCTTGCGACGCTCGTAGCTGTGCCGGGCGTGGCCGTGCTCGGTCTCGCAGACCTTTTGGACTCGGTGCGCGCGCTCAACTTCTGCTGCCTCGCGCATTCTCGTCTTCCGGGAGACCGTCAGCAGTGCGGTCCGCTGTCCGGGCGCGAGCCAGTACGGGGCGCGCACCGCCTCGCCGTCCAACTCGAAGCGGAGCTCTCGCACCTTGCCGCCAAGGTGGCGCGAGTACGGCTCTCCCAGGGGCGTCGGCTCGTCCAGCAGTCGGTCCGTCCTCGAAATGCATGACGCACGCTGCCGCACCCGGGGTCGGGCGAACGTGGCATACTTGAAGTATGGCAACCCGGAAGATCACCATCACCGTGCCGGAAGAGCTGGTGGAATCGATCAAGGAGCGCGTCGACACACGCGGAGTGTCGGGATACATCGCGGCCGCCGCCGCTCATCAGGACGCCATGGACCGACTGCGGGAGCTGGCCGGGCGCCTCGAGGAAGAGCACGGCGCCGTGACGGACGACGAGCAGCAGGCAGCGCTGGACCGCATCGCCGCCATCGACGGTTGGCACGACGAGCAGCGCCCGCATTCGGACGAGGCCGCGTGAGCCGCACCGCCCGGGCGAGGCTGCATCGGCCGCGACAGCGCGTCTTCGTGTTCGACTCCGAGGCTCTCTCCAAGGCCGTTCAGGGCGATCGGGAGATGGCTGCGCTGATCAAGACAGCTCCGCGGCTCGACATCCCGATCGTCACCTCGGCGCTCACGACTTTGGAGGCGTGGGACCCGCGCGAGGCGTCGAGGCAGTCGCTGTGGAACTGGACGCTGTCCCGGATTCGCGTCGTACACACGGACGACCGGGTAATCGCCATGGCGCGCGACATGCTAAGAACAGCCGGCCTGCATGGGCACAAGTACGCCATCGACGCGATTCTGGCGGCTGTGGCCGGGCAGGAGGCCGCGCAGGGAGCTGAGGCAACCGTCTTCACCTCCGACACCGACGACATGAGTCAGCTCCTCGCCGGACACTCCGTGCGAGTCGAGAAGATCTGACTGGAGGCCGTCTCGGCGACGAGGGCCGCCGGTCAGGCCGTTCGGTTCAGGCGGGCGGTCAGGGTGGTGGCGAAGTCCTCGGCGCGGGACAGTTGGGTTCGGAGTTTCTCGACCTGTTCGGCGGCTGCCTGCTGGTACGTGCGGACGCGTTCCAGCAGGGCTTCGCGCTCGGCCGTGTCGAGGGCGGCGTCGCCGTCCAGGCGGTCGGTGGCGTCGAGCAGGTCGCGCATCTGCTCGAGGGTGAAGCCGAGCGGCTTCATCCGGCGGATGACCATGAGCCTGGCGACGTCGGTCTCGGTGTAGAGGCGGAAGCCGCCCTGGGACCGGGCGGAGGGGATGACCAGGCCGGTCTCCTCGTAGTGTCGGATGGTGCGCAGGGACAGCTCCGTCCGCGCGGCGACCTCACCGATCTGCATGTGCCTGTGGGCCACTTTGTCCAGGCCGTTCATGCCGTTCACGCCGTTCTCCTGGCTCTTCGCGTCGGTCCGTCGGTCCGTCCGCCCGCCGGTCTCTACTCTAACGTTAGGGTAGAGTTGGAGACGGTGCGGGCGGCCCCGGTTGCCCTGCTCTGCCGTTCCGGGGCCGATGGCGCCCCCGGCGAAGATCCGATTCCCGCGGGAGAGAGCGTGCGCGAGCCCCTGAAGCCGATCGCCGCCGTGTGCCCGCCGTGACCCTTCGCCTCTGGACGTGAGCAGCCCGGCCGGTTTGTGTCGGCCCTGCCCCGCGTCCCTCGCCCCCTAGACTTCCGGCCCGCTCCGCGGGTCGCCCGCGGGGTGCCGGCCCGGCCCCCTGCGCGCCCTTGCGCACGCCCGGCCTGCCCGTGGGTGTGCCCGAGCACGACAGGTACGCATCTCCTTGTCTTCCGCTGCTGTGACTCCCACGACTCCCGGCGCGCGGCTGCGCGCCCTCAAGCCGGACTGGCTGAACGATCCGAAGGTCTGGCGCACCGAGGTCCTGGCCGGTCTCGTCGTCGCCCTGGCGCTGATCCCGGAGGCCATCTCCTTCTCGATCATCGCCGGTGTCGACCCGGCGATCGGCCTGTTCGCCTCCTTCACCATGGCCGTGACGATCTCCGTCGTCGGCGGCCGTCGCGCGATGATCTCCGCCGCCACCGGCGCGGTCGCGCTCGTCATCGCGCCGATGAACCGGGAACACGGCCTGGGCTACCTGGTCGCGACCGTCATCCTGGCCGGCGTCTTCCAGATCGTCCTGGGCGCGGTGGGCGTGGCCAAGCTCATGCGGTTCGTGCCCCGCTCGGTGATGACCGGCTTCGTGAACGCCCTCGCCGTCATGATCTTCATGGCGCAGGTGCCGGAGATGCACGACGTGCCCTGGCCGGTCTACCCGCTGATCATCGGCGGCCTGGCGCTGATGGTGTTCTTCCCGAAGGTCACCAGGGTGGTCCCGGCCCCGCTGGTGTCCATCGTCATCCTCACCGTGATCACCGTCGCCGCCGGGATCGCGGTGCCCACCGTCGGCGACAAGGGCGAGCTGCCGTCCTCGCTGCCGGTGCCGGGCCTGCCCGACGTGCCCTTCACCCTGGACACCCTGACCACCGTCGCGCCCTACGCCCTCGCGATGGCGCTGGTCGGCCTGATGGAATCGCTGATGACCGCCAGGCTCGTCGACGACATCACCGACACCCACTCCTCCAAGACCCGCGAGTCCATCGGCCAGGGCGTCGCCAACATCGTCACCGGCTTCTTCGGCGGCATGGGCGGCTGCGCCATGATCGGCCAGACCATGATCAACGTGAAGGTGTCCGGCGCCCGTACCCGCGTCTCCACCTTCCTCGCCGGTTCGTTCCTGATGGTGCTGTGCATCGTCTTCGGCCCGGTCGTCTCCGACATCCCGATGGCCGCTCTGGTCGCCGTCATGGTCATGGTCGCCTTCGGCACCTTCGACTGGCACTCCGTCGCGCCCAAGACCCTGAAGCGGATGCCCGCCGGGGAGATCGTCGTCATGGTCATCACCGTGATCGTCGTGGTCGCCACCGACAACCTCGCCATCGGCGTCGTCGTCGGCACCATCACCGCCATGGTCGTCTTCGCCAGGCGCGTCGCCCACCTCGCCCAGGTCACCGCCGTCACGGACCCCGACGGCAGCACGGTCGTCTACCGGGTCACCGGAGAGCTGTTCTTCGCCTCCTCCAACGACCTCGTCGGCCAGTTCGACTACGCGGGCGACCCGGACCGCGTCGTCATCGACCTCTCCGCCGCCCACATCTGGGACGCCTCCTCCGTGGCCGCCCTGGACGCGATCGAGACGAAGTACGAGCAGCGCGGCAAGACCGTCGAGATCACCGGCCTGAACACCCCGAGCGCCGACCTCCACGGCAAGCTCACCGGCGAACTCACCGGCAGCCACTGACCCTTCGCGCCGGATCCGACAGCACCGGATCCGACAGCAGTGGAGCCCGGCCCGGCACGCCGGGGTTCGCCGGTCACCACCGGTGCCGTGCCCTACCCCGGCGAGGGACCGATTCGGGCGCCCTCCGCCTCTGCCTGCCCGTTGTCGCGAAACGCCCTCTCCAGCGCGTGGCGCAGACCGAGGCTCTGGCCCTCCTGGTACGCACGTGCGTACTCGATGTCACCGAGGGACGTACGGGCGTTGCGGATGCAGCGTTCGCGGTGGGAGGTCAGAAGCGCGAAGCCGAAGAGTCGGGGAGCGCCGGACGGGTGCCACACCCGGTCCACGGCTCCCAGTACGACTGCCGCCGAGCGTACGTCGCCGTAGGAGGAGGACACCCAGGCCAGGGTCTCGCCGAGGACCGCCTCGCCCAGGTGCTCGTCGATCTCGCCGGTGTGCTGGAGCGCACGTTGGAGGAGTCGCAGGGCGATCTCCGGTCGCTCGGCCTCGCCGTGATCCACGGCGAGGGCCCACAGCAGGTAGCACCGGTGCCAGGTGTCCCCTCGGGCCTCGGACATCGCGAGGGCCTGTTCGAGCAAGGCGGTGGAGCGGGCGCGGTCGCCCTGGATGACGGCGGTGAAGCCGAGTTGCGCGATGCACTGTGCGTGCGTCAACAGGGAGTCGGACCACTGTCCGACGGCCAGGGAGGACCTCGCGTATGCCGCCGAGGCCTCCGTGTCGCCCAAGATCAGTGCCCTCAGACCGCGTAACTGAAGGAATGCGGCGGAGAGTTCGGCCCTGCTCACCCGGTGCGTGGCGAGGACGGCGAAGCCGGACGTGGAACCGGAGGTGGAGCCGGCCGCGGCGGGCATGCCGGCGAGGGCTCGTTCGCCCCGGCCGATCATCTCCCCGGCCCTGCCGTGATCCCCGTGCAGGAGCAGCAGGAAGCCGGCCACCCAGACTGCTTGGCACCAGATGCCGGTGGCCTCGGGAGACGGAGGCCGAGGGTTCCGTTCGAGGGTGCTCCGCATCCAACGTGCGCCCTCTCCCACGTTGGCCGACGTCAGACAGTGCAGCCAGAAGCCGAGGGAGGCGTGCAGCACGGTCTCCGCGGGCTCGTCGACCGGGGGCGGTGCGGTGACGATCTGCCGCAGGTTGGGGTGCTCGGCGCGCAGGCGACGCAGCCAGCCGGCCTCTTCGCGGGAGCCGTAGGCGTTTCCCGCCTGTGCGGCCAGGCCGAGATACCACGCGCGGTGGCGTCGTAGGGCGTGCTGTGCCCGGCCGCTTTCCGCGAGGCGTTCCTGCCCGTAGGCGCGAACGGTTTCGAGCATGTGCAGGCGGGTCCGGCCGCCGGTTCCCTCGCTGGTGAGCAGTGACTTGTCCACGAGACCGGCCACGGCTTCGAAGGCGTCGTCGGCTGCGTCGTGGACGGGGACGGGAACGGGGACGGGGACGGGAACGTCATGTTCGCCGGTGCTCCCGCAGAGTTGTTCGGCGTCCGCCAGCAGCGCCCCGCCGGAACACAGCGACAGCTGCTGCCAGGCCCTTCGCTCGGCCTCCGTGCACAGCTCGTAGCTCCAGTCGAAGAGCGCACGCAGTGCCTGGTGGCGGGGGTGAACCGTGCGGTCGCGGCCGCCCGGGCCGAGCAGGCGGAACCGGTGGTCGAGTCGTTCCAGAAGTTCCTCCGGGGTCACCGTACGCAGGCGTCGCGCGGCGATCTCCAGGGCGAAGGGAAGGCCGTCCAGCCGACGGCACACGCGAGCGACGGTGTGCCGGTTCTCCTCGGTGACCCGGAAGCCGGGCGAGGCCGCCTCGGCCCGGTCGGCGAAGAGGGTCACGGCCGGGGAGGCCATGGGGTCCGCGTTCCCGGCGGGACCGTGGAGCGGATGGCCAAGCTCCACGGCCGGCAGGTCCAGTGGCCGCACCCGCAGCACGTGCTCGGCGCCGACATCGAGTGGCTGCCGGCTGGTGGCGAGCACGCGGAGGTCCGGCAGGAGCGTGAGCAGGTCGCGGACGGCGTGGGCGCAACCGTCCAGCACGTGCTCGCAGTTGTCGAGCAGGAGGAGGACCCTGCGTCCGCGCAGCGCCCCGGCAAGGGCGTGCAAGGGGTCCTGCCCCGCCGCGACCTGTACGCCGACGGCTGAGGTGACCGCCTCGACGATCGCGTCGCCGCTGCCCAGGTCGGCCAGCTCGGCACAGTACGTACCGTCCTCGAACCGCTCGGCCACCTCACGGAGGATGCGCCGGGCCAGCCGGGTCTTCCCCACCCCGCCCGTCCCGACCAGCGTGACCAGCCGACACCGCCGCAGCAGCCCACTGCCGGCGGCCAGTTCGGACTCGCGGCCCACGAAGCTCGTGGCCTCCGCCCGGTCGGGGCCGCGCTGGATGGCACGGGAGCCCGTCTCCCGCTTCTCGGCCCCGTGGACCTCACGTCGTACGGACTCCCAGCGCTCTTCCCATCGCTGCGGGTCCCCACCGCAGGCGCGCACGTAGGCGCGAAGTACCTCTCGGGTGGGGAGCCGCTGCCCGGCGGCGGCCTGGGACAGGGTGCTGCTGGAGTACCGGGCCGCCTCAGCCATCTCCGTGTAGGTGAGCCCGGCCCCCTGGCGCAGGACCCGCAGCCCCTGCGCGAAGTGTTCGAGCGGACCCTTTCGTGGATCAAGCGGCTGTTCCCGACGCCCCGGCCTGCCCGCCAACTCGGACCACCTCCCGGGCATTCGGATTGATTCATTGATTATGGCCTGTCCCGCCAGGTGGCGAACAAATCTCGCCATCCCCGACACTCAAGATCAATCACCCGTCGGCAGCGGACGCCGGGGACAATGCAGCGCTCTGTTCGAACCGGAGCGCCGTCAGCGGAGGAAGAATGACACTGGATCTGCGACGTCGAGGGTCGGTCGAAGAGGACATGGTCTTTTTCGCCATGCCCTATGACGAAAAGGAACTGCCGGACGGCCGTGTGGAGAACTTCGACGATCTGTACGAGGGTCACTTCGAGGACTGGATCAGGAACTGGGAACTGCGTCCCGAGCGGGCCGACAAGGCTCCGGGCACCACCGAGAGCGCGATGGACGTCGCCTGGTCCGGGATCGACCGGGCCGGGTTCGTGGTCGTCGATCTGTCCGTTCCCTCGACGTCCGTCGCCATGGAGCTGGCCTGGGCGCTGTGCCTGAGGAAACGGCTCGTGGTGATCGCACACGAGGACGCCGTGGTGCCCACCAACGCCCGGGGGCACTTCCGCGTGGTGCGGTACGAGTGGAGCACCAGGGGCCTGCCCAAGCTGCGCAGCAGTCTGCACGCGGAGATCGAAGCGATGCGTCAGCAACGGCGTGAGCCCGAGATGGATCTGCGCCCCTACATCCCTGAGGACCGGTTGCGCGCCAAGGCCAGAGTCGAGGAGGTCAGCGAGGACTACATCCGGGTGCGCGACCTCGGCAATCCGCGCCGCATCGCCGAGATGCACAAGCAAGACGTGAGCTACCAAACGACCGTCCCGGACCACATGTCCCAGAGGTTTTTCGTCGGCAAGGAATTCTCCGGCTATTTCGTCAATCGGGAGAACACCCTCATCTTCACGCAGCAGGAAGGCGAAGATCCGTGGGAGGAGTGGGAACAGACCTATCGGGGGGGTTCGGCATTCACCGCACGGGTGTACGACGTGAACAAGGCGGGTGTCTGGGTCGAGTTGCCCGGGGGTGGCCGCTCCCGGGTGCGGGATCATGAGGCGGCGGGGCTGAAGGAGCAGGACGAGGTACCCGTCGTCATCAGATGGATCGACCGGGCGCGCCAGCGCATCGAGATCGCGCTCGCCGACCAGCCGACCGGGGTGCCGGCTCCCACCGCTCCGCCGCCGGCCCCGTCGCTGGACGCGTACCCCCAGGTCGGGGAGCGACAAGGTGCCACCGTAAGCGTCCCGAACGCGGGATTCGTGCTGGTGAAGCTGGACGGATACCCGGAACTGCCCACGCTCGCCCTCTTGCACGCGCGCAGGATGTCGCAGTCGCTGCGGGAGGAACTGGAGGCCAACCGGGTCGAAGAGGGCAGGCGGGTGTGGGTCGCCGTCACGGAGGTCGCCCGTTCCCGCAACAAGCCGGGGAGGATCGACATCAAGGTGCGCGAGGTCGAGGGAGAACTGCCGCCACCGGAGGCCGGGGACGCCGAGGAAGTACCCGCGTGAGTGCTGACGAGACGGACTCCGACACCCTCACCGAGTTGGGCGGCCGATTGTGGAACAGCCGCCTGAACGACCGGCATTACACCGCGGACAGGGAGAAGTACCAGGCGGCAGTCATGGAGCAGTACAGGCTCTGTGTGGAGATGGCCGACCGGATCAGCGCCCGCAGGAGCCTGACCAACACCTTCTTCCTGACGGTCAACGCCGCCCTGCTCACCGCCGCCGGCGCGGCCGGCGGCACCGTACTGCGGGGCACGCCGGCCTGGGGGCTGATGGTGGCCGGACTCGTCGCGGTGGGCCAATGCGGAGCCTGGTTCCTGCTCATCGCCTCCTACCGGCGGCTCAACCGGGCGAAATACAAGGTCATCTGCGCCCTTGAGCAGCGGCTGCCCGCCCGCTCGTACGACGCCGAGTGGGCGGAGCTGGGCGACGGAAGGACGCTCACGCGGTATGTCCCGCTCACGCTGGTGGAGTTGTGGATCCCGGCCTTGTTCATCGTGTTCTACGTCGTGGCAGGCGTCGCAGCCCTGAAGTCGGCCTGACGGCCGGGCCGTACCTGGAAGCACCTGGCGTGCGTCACCTCGTCGTGCCGAACCACGCCTCCGCGAGCGACGGGAGTGTTTCCGCGGCGGGTACGGGCAGTTCGCGCAGGTACCAGGGGAGGTCGCTGTACACGTGCAGCAGCGTGTACGCGAGCAGTACCGACGGGTCGAAGGTGTGGCCGTACGCCTTGGACAGCAGGGCCAGCAGGTCCGGGTCGCCGCCGGTGACGAACAGGCCGACGCCCACGAAGTCGTAGGCGCGGTCACCGATCATGGCGGGTTCGAAGTCGAAGAGCCCGGTCAGCCGCCACCCGTCGGGGTCGACCACGAGGTGCTGCCGCATCACCTCGGTGTGCAGCAGGCAGCGGTCCGGGTCGCGCGGCAGCGGGACCGAGGCCAGGAAGTCGGGGATCTGCTCCAGCCGGCCGGCCGGCAGTCCGTGGGCACGCTGCCGTGCCACGGCGCCGGCTCGCTGACGGTCCAGGAAGGCGCCCCAGTCTCCGGGGCCGAGCACGTCCCCGAGGGGACCGGGGTCCAGGGAGTGCAGTACCGCGAGGGTTTCCCCGACCTCGGTGACGAGCCGTTCGCGGTGGTCGCGCGGCACGCGGTCCCAGGCGCGGGCCAGGTTCTCGCCGTGGAGGCGGGACATCAGGACGTACTGCCAGCCGTTCTCGCAGGGGCCGAAGTCACGGACCCGGGGTGTCGGGGTCGGCAGCCGTCCCTGAAGGTGGGTGAGGACGCGGCCCTCCGCGACACCGTCTCGCGCGGCCGCCGACGGGAACAGCTTGAGCACGTGCTCGTCTCCCACCGCGTAGACCGGCTGCGACCCGTCCGTGAAACGGGTCAGCGGTGCCCCGCCCAGACCCAGGCGTGCACAGAGGTCCGCTGCGCCCGGGCGCATCACCGTCTCGTCGGGGACGACCGCGTCCCACTCCTCGTCCGTGTTCACCGCAGGCAGCATGATCGGACCGTAGGTCACCGGATGCCGGGCGGCAACGGAGATATGCCGCTCCTCCGTCCGGAGTACGCCGGGTAGTCCCGGCCCGCTCCGCGGGTGACATTGGCGGCGGAGGCCGGGTGCCGTCGCCGTCGGCCTCCGGGACGCCGTTCGCGAGGGAGGGCCGATGGCACGGAACGCCGGGCTCCGACACGTGCGGCGGTCCGTGGCCGGGCGGCCCGGCGGCGCCTCGTGAGTCACCCCGGGACCCTCGTCCTCATCCTGGCCGCCGCGGTCCTGGCGCCGCTCCTCGTCCACGCCACGGGGCGGCGGGTCCGAGTCCCCCTGGTCATCTTCGAGATCGCGCTCGGCATCGTGATGGGGCCGGACGTACTCGGCTGGGCCCGTCCCGACGACGTCGTCGACACGCTGGCCGACCTCGGTCTGTCCATGCTCATCTTCCTGGCCGGCTACGAGATCGACTTCGCCGCCGTCCGGGGCGACACCCTGCGCCGTTCCCTGTGGTCCTGGCCGATCGCCCTCGTCGCCGGGATCGCGCTGGCCCTGCTGGTCAGCGGCGGGGACGTCTTCGAGGCGTTCGTCATCGGCACCGCGCTCACCAGCACCACGCTCGGCACCGTACTGCCGATGCTGCGGGACAGCGGCGAGCTGCGCGGCCGGTTCGGGACGGTGATCTCGGCGTTCGGCGCGGTCGGCGAGTTCGGGCCGGTGATCGCCGTGGCGCTGCTGCTCAGCGGACGGCGGCCGGCCGAGTCGGCGGCGCTGCTGGCCGCGTTCGGGGCGATCACGGCCGCCGCCGTGTTCTGGGCGCTGCGTCCGAGACCGCCCTGGTTCGCCCGGCTGACCGAGCTGACCCTGCACAGCAGCGGCCAGTTCGCGGTCCGGTTCGTGATGCTGCTGCTCGCCTGCATGCTGGGCCTCGCCGAGGTCTTCGGGCTCGACGTCCTGCTGGGCGCGTTCGCGGCCGGCGTCCTGACCCGGCTCGTACTGCTCCGGGCCGCGCCCGCGAGCAGCGGGGAGGTCCTCGGCAAGGTGGAGGCCATGGGCTTCGGCTTCCTCGTACCCCTCTTCTACGTGGTCACCGGCATCGAGTTCGATCTGGACGCACTGCTGCACGACCCGGGCGCACTGCTGCTGGTGCCGGGGTTCCTGCTGCTCTTCCTGCTGGTGCACGGTGGCCCGGTGTACCTCCTGGCGCCCAGGGATCTCGACCGCGGGGACCGGGCGGCGCTGGCGCTGTTCACCTCGACGTGCCTGCCGCTGGTCGTCGCCATCACGACCATCGGCGTCGACCAGAAGCTGATCGCGACGGACCGGGCGGCTTCGCTGGTCGGTGCCGCGATGGTCTCCGTACTCGTGTTCCCGCTGCTCGCGGCCCGGGTGCGGGCGACGGTCCGGACGGCGCCCGCGACGGACGGGGCCGAGGACTCGGAGGCCTGGTGACCGATCGTCCGCGGTCCTCCGCTTCCACACCCCTGGACGCATACCCCCTGGGGGTATATCGTTGCCGTCATGGACCACAACATGGACCACAGCACGCACCACTCCCCCGCTCCTGCGGACGACGGGCACGGCCACCACGGCGACCACGGCGACCTCCACGGGCACGGGCACGGCACCACCTGGGCGACCGCCATGCAGGCGACGCTGCACTGCCTCACCGGGTGCGCCATCGGCGAGATCCTCGGCATGGTCATCGGCACCGCGCTGATGTGGGGAAACGTGCCGACCATGGTGCTGGCCATCGCCCTGGCCTTCGTCTTCGGCTACTCCTTCACCCTCTTCGCGGTCGTGCGCGCCGGGGTGTCCATGAAGGCCGCGATCAAGGTGGCGCTGGCCGCCGACACCGTCTCCATCGCGGTGATGGAGCTGGTCGACAACGGAATCATCGCCCTGGTCCCCGGCGCCATGGACGCGCACCTGTCGGACGGACTGTTCTGGTACGCCCTGCTCGGCGGCTTCGCCGTGGCCTTCGTGATCACCACGCCGGTCAACAAGTGGATGATCGGCCGCGGCAAGGGCCACGCCGTCGTCCACGCCTACCACTGACCGGCCGGACCGGTCCCGGGGAACTGCTCGCCCGCCTCAGCCCAGGCCGGCGAGCAGTTCCCCGCACGCCTGCTCACAGCTGCGGCACGCCTCGGCGCAGACCCGGCAGTGCTCGTGCATGTCGGCGTGCCGGGCACACTCGTCGCCGCACGCCGCGCAGACGGTCGCGCAGGCCTGGAGCACGGCCCGGGTGACGTTGGCGTCGTATCCCGTGTGCCGGGACAGGACCGCGGCCGTGGCGGTGCAGACGTCGGCGCAGTCCATGTCGGTACGGATGCACTTGGTCAGATCGGCGACCGTGGGCTCCGACAGACAGGCGTCGGCGCACGCGGTGCACGCCTGGGCGCACCTGAGGCACTCCTCGATGCACCTGGCCATGGCCTCCCGGTCCACGCCGCCCAGGTCGGCCGGGTAGGTACGGAGCAGGTCGTTGACGGTGGTGGGCATGGTGGCCGCTTCCCTTCCGTTCACGCGTACGTCCGGTGGTGCCTGCCGGGTTTCACCGTGCGGCGCACCGCAAACCGTGCCCCGCCGCCCACTCGGGCTGCCCCCGTACCCCCAAGGGGTACCTATCCGACCCGGGTACGAGCCAGTGCGCGGCCTCCGAGGGCGGCGGCGACCAGGCCCACGAGCAGGGCCACGTAGGCCCCGCCGAGGCCGTTGCCCGTGCCTAGGCCGCCGTCCGCGGTGACCGCCACCAGCCCGCCGAGGGCCAGCGCGACCAGCCCGGCCGTCAGCGCCGTCACCGCTCCCAGCCGGCCGGTGCCGGTGCCGAGACGGCCGGTGGGGCGGGCCAGCGCCAGCCATCCCGCGGCCACGCCGCACAGGGCGAGCACCGCGGCCGCCGAGGCCCCCAGCCGCCCGGCGCTCATGTCGTAGGCGTCGACGGCGAGTGTCCAGGCCGTGGGTGTGAGCATGTCCGTCTCCCTCTCTCCCGTTTCGCGTCTCCTCGTGCGCCGCACGCCCGGTACCGGTGCGCGGGGCACGCTTCCGCTGCCAGTGAGGGTGCCTACCGGGACCGTCCCGGTCGTCCCGCCGCGGCAGGCACTTCGGGCTGCCGCCGACGCCGTACGGGCCTACCGCGGACGCGGCAGCCGGCGGCCCGCGTACCGCGGTCGCGGTAGTGCCGGCTCGTGCGCGGGCGGGACTCGCCCCGCCCGGCGGGTGGCTAGGGTGCGGGCATGGGCAAACGACGGTTCGGTGTCCCGGCCCTGGTCCCGGCCCGCATCCCGGCCTCCATCCCGATACCGGTCCCGGCCCCGGTCGTGGACTGGACGATCGCCGTCGGCGTGGCGGTGGCGCTGCTGCTCGCCGGCCGGTCCGGAGGGAACTTCGGTACGGCACCCGGTCCGCTGCTGGGCCTCGCGCTGCTCGCCGCGGGCGGCCTGGCGCTGGCCGCCCGCCGCCGGGCCCCCGTGCTCGTCCTGGCGGTGACCGCGCTGTGCGCCGTGGGCCACCAGGCGGCCGGGGTGGACGTGCCGGCCGTCGCGTTCCTGTTCGCGGTGTACGCGGCCGTCCGGGCCGGACACCGCACCGTCACGGTGATCGCCTCCGTGGCCATGGTGGCCGCCCTGCCGCTCGCCGCCCTGGTCTCGCTGCACGACCCGGGGGAGGCGTACGCGCGGGCCCGGGGCGCCCTGGAGATCGCGTGGCTGATCGCGGCGGCCGCCGCCGGAGAGGCGCTGCGGCAGGCCGAGCGGCGCGCGGACGAGGCCGAACGCAGCCGGGAGGAGACCGCACGGCGCCGCGCCGACGAGGAACGGCTGCACATCGCCCGGGAGTTGCACGACTCCCTCACGCACCAGATCTCGATCGTCAAGGTGCAGTCCGAGGTCGCCGTCCACGTCGCCCGTCGGCGGGGCGAGCCGGTGCCGGAGGCGCTCCTGGCGATCCAGGCGGCCGGCCGGGAGGCGACCCGGGAACTGCGCGCCACCCTGCGGGCCCTGCGCGACGACGACACCACCCCGCCGCGCGGACTCGACCACATACCGGAGCTGGTGGCACGGGCCGGAAAGAGCGGCCTGGTGGCGGAGCTGGTGGTCGACGGGCCGGCCGACGGAGAGCGGCCCGACGTGCCGGCCGCGGTGGGCCGGACCGCCTACCGGATCGTGCAGGAGTCGCTGACCAACGTCGCCCGGCACGCCCGCGCCGGCACCGCGTCGGTCCGCATCGACTACCGCCCCGGCGTCCTCGCGATCCGGGTCGACGACGACGGGACGGCCGCCTCGGACACCGGCCTGGACACGGCCCTGGACACCGCGCCGCCGGACACCGTCGCGGGCCCCGGCCTGGGGCTGCTCGGGATGCGGGAACGCGTCGACGCCCTCGGCGGCCGGCTGCGCGCCGGACCGCGCCGCGGGCGCGGCTTCACCGTCCAGGCCGAACTCCCGCTGGAGCACCTGGAGCGCACCCCGTGATCCGCGTCCTGCTCGTCGACGACCAGCCGCTCGTACGCAGCGGCTTCCGCGCCCTGCTCGACCTCGAGGACGACATCGAGGTGGTGGCCGAGGCCGGAGACGGCATGGAGGGCCTGGCCCTCGCCATGGAACTGCGGCCCGACATCGCGCTCGTCGACGTGCAGATGCCGGTCCTGGACGGCATCGGGACCACCCGGCGCATCGCCGCCGACCCGGCGCTGGCGGGCGTGCACGTCGTCGTCCTGACCAACTACGGCATGGACGAGTACGTCTTCGAGGCGCTGCGCGCCGGCGCCGCCGGTTTCCTCGTCAAGGACATCCTCCCGGACGACCTCGTGCACGCCGTGCGGGTCGCGGCCCGCGGTGAGGCGCTGCTGGCTCCGTCGATCACCCGCAGGCTGATCGACCACTACGTCAGCCGTCCGCTCCACCGGGACACCGGTATCCGGCTGGCGGAGCTGACCGGACGCGAGCGCGAGGCCGTCGCGCTGGTCGCGCAGGGGCTGTCCAACGACGAGATCGCGGCCCGCCTGGTGATCAGCCCGCTGACCGCGAAGACCCACGTCAACCGCGCCATGGCCAAGCTGCACGTCCGCGACCGGGCGCAACTCGTCGTCCTCGCCTACGAGTCGGGCCTGGTCGCTCCCCGCCCCCGCTGACCTCTCCCGGCGCCCGTTCGGGTGATCGGTATGCTCCCCGCCGTGGCCGTCCGCCGACCGAGAACAGCGAGAAGAGCACCGTGACCCCGTACGACTCCAAGAACGAGTACGAGTCCGCGTACGAGCACGCGTACGAGTACGAGAAGGACGGCGCGGCCATCTACCGCCAGTCCTTCGCCACCATCCGCGCGGAGGCCGACCTGTCCGGGCTGCCCGCCGACGTCGGCCGGGTCGCGGTCCGGATGATCCACGCCTGCGGCATGGTCGACCTGGTCCGCGACCTGTCCTGGTCCCCCGGCGTCGTCTCCCGCGCCCGCGAGGCCCTGCGGGCCGGTGCGCCCGTGCTGTGCGACGTGCGGATGGTGGCGAGCGGTGTGACGCGGGCCCGGCTGCCCGCGGACAACGACGTCGTGTGCACCCTGTCCGACCCCGCCGTCCCCGAGCTGGCGGCCCGGCTCGGCACCACGCGCAGCGCCGCCGCGCTGGAGCTGTGGCGCGACCGGCTGGACGGCGCCGTGGTCGCCGTCGGCAACGCGCCCACCGCGCTCTTCCGGCTGCTGGAGATGATCGACGCGGGGGCTCCGCGCCCGGCCGCGGTCATCGGCGTACCCGTCGGCTTCGTCGGTGCCGCCGAGTCCAAGGAGGCGCTGGCCGCCCACCCGTCCGGGGTGGAGCACCTCGTCGTACGGGGGCGTCGCGGGGGCAGTGCGCTCGCCGCCGCCGCGATCAACGCGATGGCCCGCGAGGAGGAGTGAGCGTCGGGACGGCGGCCCGCACCTGACCTACGGCCTCGTCGTGCACCTCGCGCGGGCCGCAGCGACCCACCGTGCCGCCTGCCCGGGTTCGGCCACGACCGGCACCCCCTCGGGCACCGGGGGCCTGCGCACCACGAGCACGGGCAGCCCGGCCTCGCGGGCGGCCGTCAGTTTCGGCGCGGTGGCCGCTCCCCCGCTGTCCTTGGTGACCAGGACGTCGATCCGGTGCCGGCGCAGCAGCTCGCGCTCCCCGTCGAGGGTGAAGGGGCCGCGGTCCAGCAGGACCTCCGTGCGGGGCGGGAGGGGCCCCTCGGGCGCGTCGACGGACCGGACGAGGAACCACGGGTCGGCCAGCGGGGCGAAGACGGCCAGGTCCGTGCGGCCGGTGGTCAGGAAGACCCGCCGGCCGAGCGCGGGCAGCAGCGCGGCGGCCTCCGCCAGGGAGCCTGCCTCGTGCCAGACGTCCCCCTCGACCGGCCGCCAGCCGGGGCGGCGCAGCGCGAGCAGCGGGACCCGGGCGGTGGCGGCGGCGTGTGCCGCGTTGCGGGTGATGGTGCCGGCGAAGGGGTGGGTGGCGTCGACCAGCAGGTCGACGGCGTGCTCGTGGAGCCAGGCGGCCAGTCCTTCGGCGCCGCCGAAGCCACCGACGCGTACCTCGCCCGGTGGCATCCTGGGCGCGGAGACCCGTCCTGCCAGGGAGGTCGTGACGCGTGGCCCCGCAGGGTGCCCGGCCGCCGGCTGCCCTGTCGCCGGCTGCCCAGGTGCCAGCAGTTCGGCCAGGCGGCGGGCCTCCGTGGTGCCGCCGAGGATCAGCACATGCACGGCAGTCCGTCTCCCTTCCCCGGTTCCCGCATACCCCGGCTCCCGCTTCCCCCGGTTCGAGCTTCCTCCGGTTCCCGCTGCCGGTCGCGTCGAGCCAAGCACATCCTCCGGCCGAGTTGCCGGACGGGGCCGATGCGAGAAGGTGAGGAAGGTGAGGAAGGCGAGGGGGGAAGGCCGCGAAGGGAGAGCATGCGGTGACTGGCGATCCCATCGGCGACGCCGCGGTGCTCAACGCGCTGTTCGCCAACTCGCCCCAGGGTCTGTTCGTCTTCGACTCGGAGCAGAAGATCACCCGCTACAACCCGTCCGGCCGGGGAGTGCGGGGACTGTCCGAGGAGGACGTCGTCGGACAGGGCATCGCCGACTTCGCCCCCGGGTTCGAAGCGGGCGAACTCCAGGTTCTGATCGACGAGGTCCTGGCGACCGGCGAGCCGTTGCGGGGGCGCCTGGTCCGGGGCAGGGCGCCGTCCGGCCCGCACCGCACCCTCGCCGTCGAGGTGTCCCTCTTCCCGCTGCACGACCTCGGCGACGGCAAGCCCGGCCTGGTGGGCGTGGTCGAGGACGTGACCGAGCGGCAGGCCGCGGCGGACCGGCTGGCCGTGCTGAGCGAGGTGCACGCGACCGTCGGCTCCACCCTGGACGTACGGACCACCGGCGACGAGCTGGTCGGAGCCCTGGTGCCCGCCTTCGCCGACGCTGCCACCGTCGACCTGCTGGACGACGGCGTCGTCGCGGCCGAACGGGCGGCCGGTCCCCCGCCGACGGAGGTTCCACTGCGCCGGGTGGCCTTCGCCCCGCCGACCGCCGAGGTGAGCCGCAAGGAGGGCGACAGCCGTCCGCTCCCCTTCCCCACCCCGTACACGCAGGTCCTCAACGACATGCGGGCCCGGCTGGTCCGCGTCTCGTCCGACGACCCCTGGCTGGCCACCGCCCCGGAGGGCTTCGAGCCGCTGGTCCGGACCGGCGTGCACTCCATGATCGTCGCCCCGCTGCTGGCCCGGGACACCGTGCTCGGGCTGCTGACCCTGTACCGGCACCGGACCGACCCCTTCGAGGAGGCCGATCTGGACGTGGCCCGGCAGGCCGCGTTCACCGCGTCCGTGCACCTGGACAACGCGCACAGCTACCGGCGCGAACACACCGTGGCGGCCGCCCTCCAGCGGCGGCTGCAGCCCGGCGCGATCCCGCTCCTCTCGGCGGTGGAGACCGCCCACGTGTACCTGCCCGAGAGCGCCGGCGGCGACTGGTTCGACGTCGTCCCCCTCTCCGGCACGCGCGTGGCCCTCGTCGTCGGCGACGTCACCGGCCACGGCATCGAGGCGGCGGCCACGATGGGGCAGCTGCGCCTGGCCGTGCGCACCCTCGCCCTGCGGGACCTGGAGACGGACGAGCTGCTGACCCACCTGGACGAGGTCGCCTCCCAGCTGGCGGACGCCTCCGGTCGGGGTGGCAACGCCCCGGTGGCGACCTGCGCGGTCACCGTCTACAACCCCGTCTCCCGGCACTGCACCATGGTCCGCGCGGGGCACCCCTCCCCCGTCGTCATCGACCCGGACGGAGTCCCCCGCGCCGTGGACGTCCCGCAGGGGCCGCCGCTCGGGACCGGCGGCGGACACGTCTTCACCCCGGCCGTGCTCGAACTGGCGCCGGGCACCCTGCTGGCCCTGCACACCAACGGCCTCACCCGGGGCAACGGCGAGCAGGGGGACGCCGCCCGGCGCCGTCTCGAACACATCCTCGCCTCCACGACCCGGCCGCTGCAGGAGCTGTGCGACACCGCCGTCTACCACATGGCGCCCTCCCGCCACGACGACGCCGTCCTCCTGCTCGCGCGCACCCGCGCCCTGCCGCCGGAGCACGTCGCGGACTGGACGCTGCCCGCCGACGCCTCCGTGGTGGGCACCGCCCGGCGGCTCGTCGACCGGCAGCTCGCCTCCTGGGGCCTCGACGAGGCGGTCTACACCACCGAACTCGTCGTCAGCGAACTCGTCACCAACGCCATCCGCTACGGCAAGGGCCCGGTGCGGCTGCGGCTCATCCACGACCGCGGCCGACTGCTGACCGAGGTCACGGACGCCAACAGCACCAGCCCCCATCTGCGCAGGGCCCGGGAGAACGACGAGGGCGGCCGGGGCCTGTTCATCGTGATGCGGCTCAGCACCCACTGGGGCGTCCGGCACAGCCGGCACGACAAGACCATCTGGTCCGAGCAGCGGCTCGACGCGGGACCGCCGGACACGGCCGGCCTGCTGGATGCCTTCGACGTGACGGACGTGGCGGGACTCCGACCGGCACTGTGACCGGCCGCGCGGTCACCGCTCCCTTCCGCCGGCGGCGTGCCGCGCGTCCGGGTTGGCCAGGAGGTGCCGGGGGTCGGCGGCGCGGGTGATGGCGGACTCGACGGCGGCGACGCGGTCCGCGAGCAGCCCCAGGGCGGCGACGGCACGGACGAGCGGGTCGTCGTCCGGACCGCCGAGGGTGCGGGCGCGGACGTGGGCGGTGCGCACCTCGGCCCAACGGTCGGCCTGCTCGGAGGTGAGCGTGCCGCGCAGTTCGGCGAGCTTGAGGAGGTTGGCCTCGGCCCCGTGGGTCAGGGTCTGCGCCTCGGCGGTGTAGTGGTCGTCGAGGACGGCGGCGCGTTCGGCGTCGTTCATGACGGGGCGGATGCGCTGGGCGATCTTGTTCATGTTGCGGTAGGAGCCCTGGAGGCGGAAGGCGGGTTCGGTACGGGTCTCGTCCGACCGGGCCGCGGAGGCGATGTAGGCGGCGTTGACGGCCAGCACCGTCTCGCGGGCGGCCACCAGATGGCGCAGGACGGACAGGATCCGCTCCAGTTCGGCCGGCGGGTAGGCGTGGTCGAGGCGGTCGGCGCGGGCCGTGGGGTCGCCGGTGGCGAGGCGGACGAGCAGCTCCAGGTCGGCGCGGTCGCGGCCGGCGAGCGGGGCCAGGACCGGGTTGGCGGTGAGCGCGTTCTCCAGGAAGCTGAGCGCGAAGGCCTCCTCCTTGCCGGTGAGGACGTCGCCGAGGTTCCAGACGTCGGCCCGGTTGGCGAGCATGTCGGGGACCTGGAAGCGGGCGCCGGACTCGGTGTAGGGGTTTCCGGCCATGCAGACGGCGAAGCGCTTGCCGCGCAGGTCGTAGGTGCGGGGCGCGCCGTCCCACACGCCGTCCACGCGGCGGGTGGCGTCGCACAGCGGGATGAACTTCTGCAGCAGCTCCGGGGAGGTGTGCTGGATGTCGTCCAGGTAGAGCAGCGTGTTGTTCGCGGACGCCAGCGCGAAGTTGATCTTCTCCACCTCCTGGCGTGCGGTGGCGTTCGGGGCGTCGGCCGGGTCGAGCGAGGTGACGCCGTGGCCGAGCGCGGGGCCGCCTACCTTCACCAGCATCAGGCCGAGGCGCTCGGCGACGTACTCGACCAGGGTCGTCTTGCCGTATCCCGGCGGGGAGAGCAGCAGCAGGAGGCCGCCCGTGTCGGTGCGCTTGCCGTCGCCGGTGACGCCGAGCTGTTTGGCCAGGCTGTCGCCGACGAGCGGCAGGTAGACCTCGTCCACGAGCCGGTTGCGGACGAAGGCGGACATGACGCGCGGCCGGTGGTCGTCCAGGCGCAGACGGCCCCGCTCGGCGCCCACGAGGGCGGTACGGCGCCGCTGGTAGGCGCGGAACGCGGGGACGTCGTGCGCGGCGAAGCGGGCGGTACGGGCGAGGAACTCGTCGAGGCGCAGCGGCAGCCTGCCTCCGGTGATGCGCGGGTGGGTGCCCAGCAGGCCCTCCGCGGTGGCCGTCGGCGCGACGTCGCCGTCGTAGCGGGGCAGGTCGCCGCAGAGTTCGGCGGCGACCGCCTCGGCCAGGTCGCCGGGGGTGAGCCCGGTGCCGCCGGCGGCGGCGTACGAGGAGATCCACGCCTCGGCGAGCTGTCCGCGGGCGGCCAGGTCGTCCAGCGATGCCAGGTCCTCGTCGTAGGCCGGGGTGCCCACCGTGCGGCGGAACTTCTCCAGCAGCGTGCGGGTACCGGCGCCGAGGACGAAGCCCTCGGGACCGGCGGTCAGTTCGTGGAAGAGGTACGCGGCGGCCGCCCGGGCGAGCTCGCCACCGGAGCCCGACGGCTCTGCGGGCTCCGCGCCCGAAGCCCCCGCCCCCGGCCATGTGCCGACCGCCCCCGCCAGTTCCTCCTCCAGGGCCGTGATCGCGGCGGAGAGGCCGAAGGTGTCGCGGGCGCGGGCCAGGGAGCGGGCGCGCCGGGTCCAGGACTCGCGCGTCTCCGGCGTGGTGCCGTGGGCCCAGAAGAGCTGGGCGGCGGCGCGGGCGGCCGGTTCGTGGACGAGGGTCCCGGCCGTCTCGTACAGGGGCAGCAGCGCGGTCAGGACGGCCGTCGCGTCGTGGTCGTGCACGCCCCGCTCGTAGCCCTCGTCGTACGCCTCCTGCGCGGCCTCGCGGACGAGGGCGGGCAGGTCGTCGGCGGCGGCGAGGGCGCTCGCGCCGTGCTCCCGGAGCAGGCGGGCGGCGAGGTGTTCGGCGCGGTAGACGCCGGGGGACTCCGAGGGGAGGGTGCGGTCCCAGTGGGCGCGGGTGGCCGCGAAGTCCGGGTCGGTCACCGGTGAGCGGTAGTCCGTGCCGGTGAGGGCGAAGGCGAGTCCGTCGCCGTCGGGGACGAGGGTGAGGTCGAGGGGCTGGGTGTTGACGGCGAAGCGGTGGGCGCCCAGGCGCAGGGTGCGGCCGTCGTCGGCGTACAGGTCGGTGCGGTCGCGCAGGGCGCGGGAGGCCTCCTGGCGGGCCGACTTGAGGCGCCCGTCCAGTTCCTCCGCGCGGACGGTGTCGCCGAGGGCGCGCAGTTCCTCGGCGGTGCGGCGGACCTTGGCCGGCATGGGGTCGGAGGCGAAGTACGTGCTGACCGCGTCGGCGTCGGCGAGCGTGGCGCAGCGCCGGGTGATCGTCTCCATGATCCGGGCGGCGGAGGCGGCGAGCTGCTCGGCGCGGCGGGCGCGGGTGTCGGAGAGGGACTGCTTGCGGGCGGCGAGCGCGTCGTAGATCTCGGTGCGCTTGTCGGCGAGTTCGGTGAGGAAGCCGTCGAACTCCGCGAAGCGGGACTCCAGGTCCTCCAGGCGGGCAAGCAGCCGCGCCAACTGGTCGTCGCAGCGCTCGGGGGTGTCGGCGGCGGCGAGCGCGGCGGTGACGGCCTGGCCCAGCAGGGCCGTCTCGGCGGTGAACTCGGCGCGGCCCTCCCGGTCGAGGAGGGCGCGGCGGCGGGCGTCGAGGGTGGCGCGGGCGCGGTTGACGCCGCCCAGGACGGCGGCGACGCGTTCCAGCAGGGCGGTGCGGACCGTGGCGTCGCCCATGTCGAGTTCGGCGACGACGTCGGTGACCGTGCGCAGCCCGTCGGCGAGTTCGTCCAGCCGGGCCGCGACGGGTCCGGCCTCGGCGACGGTGGCGATGGCCTCCGCGTCGGCGACGAGCGTCTCGACGTCCGCGCGCTGGGCGTCGAAGGCGTCCTCGCGGGCGAGGAAGGCCACGGCCCGCCGGCCCAGCTCGGCCAGGGACGCCTCGGCCTCCTCGGCGAGGGCGTCGATGCCCGGGGCGTCGGCGTACCGCAGCTCCTTGACGGTCAGCAGGTGCCCGTGCGCGTGCCGCAGTTCGGTCAGGCCCTGTACCCAGGCGGCGGCCTCCTTGGGCGCCTCCCCGCGCAGCCGCCGCACCACCGACGCGATCCGCTCGGCGGCCTCGTCACGGGCGGCGGCGGCCCGCCGGGTCAGGTCCCGTACGGTCTCGAACTCGGCCAGCACCTGCTCGGCGGTCTCGCGTACGGCGGCCAGCGCGTCGGCCAGGCCGCCCAGGTCCGCCTCGCCCAGCCAGTGGTGGCCGTCGGCCGCGCGTACGCAGGAGGCGGCGAGCGCCCGGTAGCCCTCGGCGGTGGTGATGCCCTCGCCGACGGCCCCGGCGACGGACAGGCAGGCGGAGATGCCGCGCACCAGGTCGGCGTTGCCGACGCGGGCCAGCGGTCCGTTCCCGGCGGGCGCGGCGGCGGCGTGCGTGTCGGAGACGTACGGCGAGTGCCACAGCTGCACGGGGTGCACCTGGGCGGGTTCGTCGCCGTCCGCGCGCAGCACGGTGAAGGTGCCGTCCTCCGCCAGCGCCCAGCCCCGGCAGGGCAGCGGGTTCGCGACCTCCTTGCGGATGGTGTTGTACGACAGCAGTAGGCCCCGGCTCGCGCCGCGCGCGTGGAAGGCGTACAGCACGTCCTCGCCGTTCGGCGAGCGCACCTCGCGTTCGAACTCCAGCCCGGTCGCGTCGAGTTCGTACGTCTTGTGGACGCCGGTGGCCAGGCAGTAGCCGCCGGGGAAGACGATGCCCTGGTCGTCGGGCAGGCGGCGGCAGGCCAGGCCGATGCCGTCCAGGCGGACCACCGACTTGGTGAGGGTGTTGAACACCAGGTGCCGGTCGGTGTCCTCCTTGTAGGGCCGGACCCGCAGCAGGATCAGGGCACCCACCCGGGCGTGCGCGATGTCGGCGTCGGCCAGGGACTGGAGGGGTTCGTCGACGGGCTCGGAGTAGACGCCCTCGGCGGTCTCGGTGTCGTCCGCCAGCTTGACGGTGAGGGCGCCGCCGACCGCGCTGACGTGGAACTCGCCGCGCACCGAGACGTGCGGGTGGCGGCCCAGGACGTGGTCCTCGCGGGTCGCGGCCCTCCACTCGAAGTCGTGGGACGGGGGGAACACGTCGTCGCGTTCGCCCCGCGCGTCCAGGAAGGCCGCCCGCCCGTCCTCGGTGAGTTCCCAGCGCAGGACGCGGATGTCGTCGGCCTTCTCGCCGGTGCGGAAGACGGCCAGCAGCCTGCCGCCGACGGTGCGCAGCCGCAGCAGCCTCGCCTGCCGGTAGTAGCGGTGCAGGTCCGCGAACTCCCGTACGAAGGCGGGGTCGTCGAGCAGGCCGGGTACGGCCGGCTCGGGCAGCGGGTTCAGGTCGCGGTCGTACAGGGTGAAGACGTCCGCCACGGCCGCCGTCCGGGTGCCCAGGCCCGGGCGGCCGGTGGAGCCGAGGAGCAGGGCGTCGCCGACGGCGGCGACGTCGCACGGCACCCCCGGGTGCTCGGTGCGCAGCCGCTCGGTGGAGGCCAGTTCGAGCCGGGCCGAGCCGAACTCCGCCACCCGGCGGGAGTTGAGGAGTTCGGCGCGGCGGGCGAGGTCGGTGCTCTGCGCGGCGAGACGGTCGCGCAGCACCTCGTACGCGCCGGCGTCGGCGGTGTCGCCGGTGTCGTGCGTGCCGGTCGTAGCCTTCTCCGGAGCGGTGGCCATGAGCGGTGGGTCCCTTCCTGCAAGCGGGGTGCCGGAACCGTCGACCCCCGTACGGCGGTCCCGGCACCCGGTCGGTGATGGCCGGTCAGACCCTGGCCGTGCCGTTCAGGGCGGTGAGCGGGGTGTCGGCGAGGCCCAGTTCGCCCGCCCGGTCCAGCAGGCGCTGCACCTGCCCGGCGTCCGTGCCGCCCGCCTTCATCAGCTTCATCAGCAGCGCGGAGACCGTCAGGTTCTGCACGTCGGCCGTGGAGAACGAGCCGAGCACGCGGGTCAGGTCGTCGGTGAAGCTCGACGAGCCGTCCAGCCAGGGCCCCGCCAGGGCCTGCGCGGTCTCGGAGTGCTTGACGAACCCGTCGACGCCCTTGCCGAGTGCGACCGAGGACATCAGGCGGTCGAAGAAGACCGTGTCGCCGCCGACGATGTCGATGTCGGCGTTCTCCAGACCGGTGGCGAGCACCGTGGCCTGCGCCTCGGCGACCTGCCGCTGCACGTCCAGACCGGCCAGCCGGATGTCCTTCTCCGCCTCCAGGCGCAGCCGGTACTCCTCGTGACCGCGCGAGGCGTCGTCCAGGGCGGCCATCGCCGCGGCCTTCTCGGTGAGCCCGGCGGCCTCCGCCTTCAGCTTGCTGCCGATGGCCTCCGCCTCGGCGAGGGCCTTGGCCCGCGCGCCCTCGGCCTCGGCGCGCATCCGGGCCCCGGTCGCCTCCGCCTCGGCGCGGCCGGCCTTCTCGATGACGTCGGCCTCCTTGTCGCGGACCTGGACCGCCGCGAGGCCCGCCGCGGCCGCCTCGGCCTGGATGCCCTCGGCCATCCGCAGCTTGGCCTGCGCGTCCAGGTCGGCGCTCTTCAACCGGGCCTCGGCCATGGTGAGTTCCTCGGCGGCCCGGTGGGCGGCCGCCGCCTCCGCGGCCTCGGCGGCCTTGATGTCCTTGACCAGCCGCTCCTGCGCCTGCGCCTCGGCGGCGATGATCACGGTCTGCCGGTCCCGCTCCGCCTCCTCCACGGCGCGCAGCTTCTTGATGGACTCCTCCTGCTCGGCGACCGTGCGGTCCACGGCGACGCGCTCGCGGATCACCTCGGCGATGTCCCGCCGCTCGGCCTCCACTTCCTTCTCGGCGGCGATCCGGGTCAGCTCGGTCTCCCGCTCGCGGCCGATGGCCTCCAGCATGCGGTCCTTCTCAATGCGCTCGTTCTCCACGGCGATGACCCGCTCGCGGTTCTTCGCGGCGACCGCGACCTCACGGGCCTGGTTCTCGCGCTGCACGCCGAGCTGCTCCTCCGTGCGCAGGAACGCCGCCTGCGCACGCAGCCGCTCCTCCTCCACGACCCGTGCCGTCTCGGCCTCCTCGCGGGCCCGGCTGGTGTCGATCTCGCGCTTCTGCTTGATCTCGGCGTCCGCCTGCCGGCGCTCCAGCTCCAGTACGGCCTCGCGCGCGTCGACGTTCTGCCGGGTGATCTCCTTCTCCTCCGTGCGCCGCGCCTCGTTGGTGCGCACGTGCTCGACGGCCGTCAGCTCGGTGATCTTCCGGATGCCCTGGGCGTCCAGGACGTTGGCCGGGTCCAGCTGGGTCAGCGGCGTCTGCTCCAGGTAGTCGATGGCCGCGTCCTCGAGGTGGTACCCGCTGAGGTCGACGCCGATGACCTCGATGATCCGGTACCGCAGCTCCTCGCGCTTGGTGTAGAGGTCGGTGAAGTCCAGCTGCTTGCCGACGGTCTTCAGCGCCTCGGAGAACTTCGCGTGGAACAGCTCCTGCAGCGTGTCCCGGTCGCTGGCGCGGGCCGTGCCGACCGCCTGGGCGACCTTGACGACGTCCTCGACGGTCTTGTTGACCTTGACGAAGAACGTGATGCGGATGTCCGCCCGGATGTTGTCCCGGCAGATCAGCCCCTCCTTGCCGGCCCGGGTGATCTCGATCGTCTTGACCGAGATGTCCATCACCTCGGCCCGGTGCAGCACCGGCAGCACCACCTGACCGGTGAAGGTCACGTCCACCTTGCGCATCTTCGAGACGATCAGCGCCTTGCCCTGCTCCACCTTGCGGAAGAGCCGCGAGACACCGAACAGCAGGACGGCGACGAGGAGCAGACAGACGAGGGCGAGGACACCGATGACTTCCATGGCATACGTCCTTACGGCATGAGGCGGCTGTCGCGGCGGCCGGACGAGCGCGGCCGGCCGCCGCCGATGTTGGTGTGGTGACGCCCGTGCGGACAGGCGTGGTTCCGGGGAGGGCGGACCTTCGGACGGACCGTGCCCTCGCCGGGCCCCGGCAGAGGCGGAAAGCGGGTCTCAGACGGCGCGGCGGCCGTGTGCCGCGGCACCGGCGGCGCGCGGGGCGCGGCCGGGTTCGTCGGGACGGGGGCGGAGCCGGTGGAGGGGGCGGACGAACGGACTGTGCGTCGTCTTCGTCCTCATCGTCCGGCCCCCTCCGCGCAGTGCTCCCCGTGCGCCCCATGATGCGTGACGGTGCCACCTACCCGCATTGCCGGTTTCCGGAAGCGTTCACCAGGGCTTGGGTGCCGGTGAGCCGCCCCGGACGGTCAGCGGGACCATCAGCGGGCCGATCAACGGGCCGGCCATACCGGAAGCCGATCGGAAGCGCATCGGAACCCCGGAAATCTGGTTCCGGAAGCGCCGCCACTGGTCGGATCGGTCGATGCACGAGGCACATCGGCCCACTCGGGGCGCGTGCCGTATCCGCCCGGCCGGATACCGGCGGCAATGAGGTGACAGATGAGCAGTACACGCGTCCCGTCCGGCGCCAGGGGTTCCTACCCCGCACCGGGGCTCGCACTCACGCCCGGCCCCGTACGCAACCAGGCCCTGACCGTGATCGCGGTCCCCTTCGTCCTCATAGTCGTGCTGGCCGTCGTGCTCGCCGCGACCGGCCCGGACGACGGAGCGCCGGCCACCGACGGGCTCTACGGCAGCGCAGCGCTGCCGGACTGGGGGTCCGGCTCGACCGACGACGACTCGACCGACGACGGCACCTCGGGCGACGGCACCGACCCCGACGGCATGTACGGCAACGACACGTACGAGGACGGCACTTACGGGGACGGCGCGTACGACGACGGCACCGCGGACGAGACCCCCGCGGACGACACCACGACCGACGACACGGCCACCGAGGACACCGGCACCGAGGACACCACCACCGCCGACGGGAGCGGGCCGGAGGCGACCGTGACGGCGTACTTCGACGCCATCAACAACCGCGACTTCGCGACCGCGTGGCAGCTGGGCGGCCAGAACCTCGACCAGGACTACGACTCCTTCGTGGCCGGCTTCGGGACGACGCAGCGGGACGACGTCACCGTGACCGGCACGTCCGGCGACGACGTCTCGGTCACGGTCGTGGCCTGGCAGACCGACGGCACGCAGACGACGTACGAGGGCACCTACACCGTCAGCGGCGGCGTCATCACCTCGGCCGACATGCGGGAAGGGAACTGAGCAGCCATGACCACCCACGCCGCCCCGCCGCCCCCGGACACGACCAGCAACGCCACCCGTCTGCTGTGCGCGGGCACCTACCTCGACCCCCTCTACCGCAAGGCCGTCATCCGGGAGCTGCTGACCCACCGCTACCGGGTCGTGGCCCCCTCCTACGGCTACGACGCCGCGCCCGTCCTGGCCCACGCCCTGGCCGCCCACAACCTGCGCCGCAACCAGCTGATCGCCCTCGCCGCGGGTGCGGTCGTCATCGCGCTGCTCATGGCCGCGGGCGTACTGGGCGGCTGGACGGCCGCCCTGTTCGCGTTCTGGCTCGCCTGGGCCACGATGTTCCTGCGCAGGCTCGCCATCCTGCAGACCCTCGCCGCGCACCTCGCACCCCCGGCGGACGACCGCACCGGATTCGACGGCTCCCACCCGATCACCTCGCGCCTCACCCCGGAACTCGTCGGCAAGATCAACCGGGAGCAGGCCTCGGACACCGTGTACTACGGCGGCTACAAGCCCTTCATCGGCGCGGGCCACTCCGTCAAACGGTGGGCCAACGCGGAACTGCTGCTCGGCGTCCCGAAGTCCCGGGCCGGCGCGCTCGGCCAGAACCTGCTCAACGGGCACGTCCCCGCCCAGCACGGACCGCAGGACGGCACGAACGGCACGGGCGGCACGGACGGGGCCGGGGGCGGGCGGACCGAACGCAAGCCGATCGTCCCCTTCACGGTCGAGGACATCACCACCCGGGTCTGCGAGGAACTGCTGGCGGAACTGCGCGACAAGCCCGCCCCGAGCGACCGCGTCGAACTGCTCTCGGTCGACCGGCGCCGGTTCACCAAGGCGGTGCGGACCGCCGAGGGCAGCGACCCCGTCGCCGTACTCCTGGACACGCCCGACCCCGGCCACCCCGACCACACCGCCGCACACTGGCGGGAGGACTACGACGCCCGCCGCGAGTACCTGTGCGTCCGCATCGGGGCCTGGCAACAGGAGCTGGTCACCTCGGTGTTCATCGGCTTCGACATCAAGGGCAGCACCCTGCACACCGAGTTCTACACCTACGTGCTCGGCCCCCTGCCGGAGAGCTTCCACCTCGCCGACCGGCTGCCGGCCGCGATCGACGGCAGGCTCATGTGCCGCATCGCCTGGGACGTGACCCGCAGCGCGCCCGGCGAGCTGCTGCGGCTGATCACCAACCCGCTGCGCGAACGGCTGCCCAGCCGCTTCGGCACCGACACCGTGCGCAAGCTGGTGGGCCAGCCCGCCGACACCAGCGAGTTCCGGCTCGGCCGCTACGCCCTGACCGCGGTGGACTGCGGCGCCCTCACCAGCGTCCGCGAGCTGGCGCCCGACCACGACTTCCACCACTTCTTCCAGGAGTCGGACGCGATCAAGTACATCCAGATCATCGAGCGTCATCTGCTGCAGATCGTCGGCGACTTCCTGCGCGACCACGACGTCGACACCCGGGAGCACGAGGCGAACCAGACCAACATCCTCCAGCAGAACTTCGGCGCCAACAGCACCAACAACTTCGGCGGCAACCAGAGCGTCGGCAACACCAACACCACCCAGACCTTCGGCAACAACTCCGGCGTCACCAGGGAGGCACGGCAGGCATGAGCGGCCAGCAGTTCCACGGCAACAGCTTCGGCCAGGGCAGCACCAACAACTTCGGGGGCAACCAGAGCGCCGGCAACACCGACACCACCCAGACCTTCGGCGACAACTCCCCCGTGCACGCCGCGCCGCCCGCGCCGTCCACCCCGCCCGCACAGCCGTACGCCGACGGATGGCGGCGCCCGGCCGCCGCGGCGGGCCAGGACGCCGAGCGGGCCCGCAGCGTCTTCGTCGTGCACGGCCGCGACGACCAGGTGCGGCGCGAGATGTACGAGCTGCTGCGCCGGCTCGACCTGCGGCCCAAGGAGTGGGAGGACCTGGTCCGGGCGACCGGCCAGGCCTCCCCCTTCCTCGGCGACGTGGTCGCGGGAGCCCCCGCCCAGGCCCAGGCGGCGCTGGTCCTGCTCACCCCGGACGACATCGTCACCCTCCACCCGGACCTGCGCGGTCACGACGAACCGGACCACGAGACCCGGCCGGTGTGCCAGCCGCGCCCCAACGTCCTGATCGAGCTGGGCATGGTGCTGATGGCCTACCCGGAGCGCACGCTGATCGTCGAGGTCGGCGGGGTGCGGCCGATCGCCGACATCGCGGGCCGCAACGTGGTCCGCTTCGACGGCTCCGAGACGGCGCTCGGCAAGGTCGTGGAGCGGCTGAAACTGGCGGGCTGCGCGGTCAACGACACCGGCTCCGACTGGCGCCGGACCCACCCCTTCCGCCGCCTGTCCGCCTACCGCCGCCGGCCGTAGGCCTCCCGCCACCGCCGGCGCAGCAGTCCGGCGGATCCGGCGCCGCTCGGGGGACCGGCGCAACCGGCCCCCGGGGCACGTCCCGTCACCGCGGTACGCGTCCCGGGGGCCGGCCCGCACGAACCGTCCGAAACCACAACTCCCCCAAACGGACAATTGATACGCTGCCGACACCTCTCCCGCGACCACCGGTCGGGAGAGTGTGAAGCGAGTGGAGACCACTTGTATGGCGCGCATCCGTGTGAGCGTCCTGGGTCCGGCCAGGCTCGAAATCGACGGCGTACCGGCCCGGTTGACCCCGCTGACGACACGGCTGCTGGTCCGGCTGGTGGCGGCGGACGGCGAGCCCGTCCCGGTGCGCCGGCTGCACCGGGACGTGTGGGCACTGGACGGCGAGCATCCGCACGCGGCGCAGCGCCACCGCAACGAGGTGCAAAAGCGCGTCCTCGAACTGCGCCGCGCCCTCGATCCCGCGCAGCGCGGTGACGGCGCCCGGGTGCTGCGCACCGAGCAGCTGCTGACCGGCCCGGCGCCCGAGACGGCGTACCGGCTGGTGCTCGCGCCCGGCGAACTGGACTGCGCGGAGTTCACCGAGCTGGTCGACTCCGCGCTGCTCGCGGCGCCCGCGTCGGCCGCCGACCGGCTGGCCGCGGCGCTGGCCCTGGTGCGCGGCCGTCCCCTGGCCGAGGCGGGCGACGAGGACTTCGCCCGGCCGCTGGTGCGCCGGCTGACCGCGCTGTACGAGACCGCCCGCCGTCAGCTGATCCGCAGCCGGATGGACCTGGGCCGCCACGACCTCGCGCTGCCGGTCGCGGAACGGATGGCCCGGGAGCGGCCGGAGGACGAGGACGTCGCCGAGCTGCTCGGCACCCTGCGGGCCCGGCTGCGCGAACGGCACGGACGGGAGCTGCTGCGGCAGCCGTTCCCCGGCGCCGGTGACCTCGTGGTGGTGCGGGGCGACCTGTTCGACCAGGACGACGCCAATCTGGTCGTCGGGTTCACCGACACCTTCGACACCGCCACCGAGCAGGACCTGGTGATCAGCCGGGACAGCGTCCAGGGCCAGCTGGTGGAGCGGCTGTTCGGCGGGGAGCGCAAGCTGCTGGACGACCGGATCCAGGCCGGACTGCGGGCGTTCAGACCGCTGCGCACCGAGCGGGTCCAGGACAAGCCGCGCGGCCGGCGGGTGCGCTACCCGCTGGGCACCACCGTCCCGCTGACGGTGGACGGCCGCCGGGTCTTCGCGGTGGCCTACTCCCGGCTCGGCAACGACCTCGTGGCCCGTTCCGGCCCCGCCGACCTGCGGGCGAGCCTGGACACCCTGTGGCCGGCCGTCGCCCGGTACGGGATGTACCGGCCGCTCGCGATCCCCCTGATCGGCTCCGGGCTGGCCCGGATCGTGGAGCTGGACCGCACCCGGCTGCTGCTCCTGATCGTGCAGAGCTTCGCCGACCACTGCCGCCGTGATCCGGCGACCGCCCCGGAGCTGCGCGTCGTGATCCGCCCGGCCGACCTGGAGCGGACCGACCTGTCGGTGCTCGGCACCTATCTGCGCACCACGCGACTCCCCGGCACCGCAGCCGGCACCGGCACCAGCGCCGACGTCGGCGCCGGCACCGGGAGTCAGGACACCGGTGCCGGCGCCGGCGACAGCGGTGGGGCGTACGGCCGCCGGTGACGTCGACATGCCCTTACGGCATCAGCGAGCCCGCTTCCGGGACCAGCGGCGCACCGCTTCCGAACCGCTTCCGGTCCCGCTTCCGGTCCCGGTCCCGGTTTCGGGTTCCGGCGCCGGTCCGCCCCGGTCGGCGGCCCTGCCTACCGGGAGTCCGCCCGGCGCGCCGCCCCGGCGGGCCACACGACGTCGACGGGGATCCCCGCCTCCCGGGCCGCGAGCACCAGGTCGGCGGTTCCGCCGCCCCGGCCGCTGGGCGGTTCGCCGTTCCACACGGCCACCAGCCGGTCGGCACGTTCGAGGAGCAGGGCGTTGGCGGCCTCGTACGCCTGCCGGTCGGCCCGCTCGCGGGGCAGTACGACGACCTCGTCGGCCGCTGCGGCGAGGCGGTCGAAGACAGGGGCGTCGTCGGGATCGACCGTACTGCGGCGGTAGTCCCGCGAGGGGACGACCACGACCAGGCGGCCGCCGACGGCCAGTACGGCTTCGGCGAACAGCGAGTCGGCCCCCTTGGCGATGCAGGAGATCCCGACCAGCGTCCTTCTTGGGCCCAGGTCCCGGTACCGGGCCAGCAGTTCGTCCAGGGCGGCACGGACCGCGGGGACGCTCTCCTCCGTCAGGTCCATGTGCCCGGTCACCGCGAGGGCCGTCACGCTCTCCCCCTCGGTCGCCGGCCTGGTGGCAGGCCCCGGATCCTATCGCGGCCCGCGGCTCACCGGGCGACGAAGGCGCAGAAGCCCATCACGTAGGAGCCGGCGAAGACGACCGGGACCCACTGCTCGACGTAGGTCAGGGGCAGATACCGGCGCCACTCCCGGCCCTCGCCCAGCGCGCCCCACTCCCCCCTGCTGTACGCGAACGCCGGCAGCCTCTCCTCGAAGGCGCCGATCACCGCGTACTTGGCGCGGTTGAGCTGCCGGTACGACCGCACCATGACGTACCAGGCGGCGCACTGGACCAGCAGGATGACCAGTCCGGCCAGCAGCAGCGGGACGGACGCGTCGGCCAGTGCGCCGCCCGACACCGCGGCCACCACGGCGACCACCGCGCTGTTGAGGGACAGGAAGAACGTGTTGGTCAGATTCCGCCGGGCACTGACCCGGTCGGCCATCTCCACGCAGAGCTTGTACTGGTCGAGCACCGCCTGCCGGTAGCGGTCCTCGGCCACCGAGTACGCGGCCGGGCCGACCTCCGTGTTCCACAGCTCGTCCCCCATGTCACTCATGTCTCGCCGTGCCTCCCGTCCGCCCGGCCTTCGAGTCCGAGTTCGAGTTCGGTCAGGCGCACCATGGCGGGCCACATGGCACGGTCCAAAGAGCCCACGAGCTGGTCTTCGAGCGGTGCGGGCCGGCGCAGCGCGACGAACCGCGCCGTCCGGTCCGGCTCGAAGTGGATGATGCCCCGGACCCGGGACGACAAAGCGCGGCTGCGCCGGTACGCGGGCAGCACGCCGGGGGTCAGGTCGCCCGCGAGCGCCCGGAACTCGTCGTACGCCTTCTCCTTCATCGGCACGAGCAGCAGCAGCCGCTCCGGGGGCAGGATCCGGATCGCCTCGCGGATCTCCCAGAGTGTTCCCGCCCCCTTCCCCAGCACGATCACGACGAGCCGGGCGCCGCGCATCATGGTGCTGACGGGTGTCTGCCAGTCGTCCCGCGGAAGGTACATCCGCCGGGCACCGGCCCGGGGCACGCGTTCCCCGGGCGCCCCCACGCCCACGAGGGGGCCGGCCCAGGAGAGGGCGTCGGCGATGCGCTCCTCTTCGCCCTGGCCGACGCTCACGGCGGCGGCCAGCCAGGCGGGCGCCAGGGGGATGCGGTGCGGGCGCGCCATCCGTTGGTCGTCGCGGAAGGAGCGCAGGTAGAGGACGTACCGGCGCCCCGCCAGATCGTCCGGGGAGGAGATGACCGTGTCGTAGTACTGCACTCCGGTGCGCAGGATCGTGTTGCCCAGCCCGATGAAGAGGACCGTCTGCACGAACAGTGCGGCGACGACCAGGGGCGCCCACCACGGGTTGTCGCCGGTCGTCAGCAGATCCCGCAGGGCCAGGAGGGTGAAGCAGAAGAACAGCGAGCCGAGCCCGGAGACGACCGCGCCGAAGAGGCCCGTCAGCGCGAAGGGGACCCGGCGCGCACCCGGCCGCCGCTCGCCGAGCGGCTCGGCGGCCTGGAGCAGCCCGTTCTCCTCGCGGTGCCGCCGCAGCGCTGACAGGACGAGTTGCGAGGCGCGCCGTACCTTCCTGCCGTGCAGGAAGAACTGGAGGCCGAGGAGGTAGAGGACGGCCGTGCTCCCGTGCGGGCCGAGCGAACCGTCCCGCAGGATCAGGTAGTAGGCGTACGACTGCACCAGCACACCCACCGTGCACAGCGCGGACCCGCCGGCCAGGTGCCACCGTGCGGGCTTCAGGGTCGTGGCGTACGCGACGGCCACGGCTGCCACGCCGCACAGCACCGCGGCGTACACCGGTCCCCACAGGACGGCCACCAGGACGGACACCGGGAGGGCCGCCGGAAACCACCGGGGCAACGGCCTCTCGGGCAACCGGTCGGGCGACTGTCCCGGCTGGGGTCTGCTCATCCTGGCCACACCGTAGTGAACCGCCGACCGGGCCGGGCGGGAACCCCGTCGGCGTCACACGATGCGGTGATACGACCGGTGCCCGGCCCCCGCCGGCGGCCGCCCTACGACGCCGGGCTCGGGCCCGGGACGCTCAGCGCGGCGAGCCGCTCCGCGAAGGGCGTGACCTCCTCGAAGGAGTCCCGCTTCGGCAGCGGGCGCCCCGCCGACGGCCCGGATGCCCGCGAGGACCCCGACAGGCCCGACATCAGCGCCGCCAGCTCGGTCGCGGCCCGCCGGATCCGGGCGTCCAGCCCCTCCGCGCCCCAGTCCTCGGAGGCGGCGTAGACGCCGGTGGGGACGATCACCGCCTTCAGATAGGCGAAGAGCGGCCGCAGCGCGTGCTCCAGCACCAGGGAGTGCCGGGCGGTGCCGCCGGTCGCGGCGATCAGGACCGGCTTCCCGGTGAGGGCGTCCTCGTCGGTGACGCTCAGCGCGTCGAAGAACGACTTGAACAGCCCGCTGTACGACGCCGAGAACACCGGCGTGACGACGATCAGTCCGTCGGCCGCCGCGACCTCGGCGAACGCGTCCGCGAGCGCCGGTGCCGGGAAGCCGTTGGTGAAGGTGTGGGCGATCTCCACGGCGAGGTCGCGCAGCTCGATCACCCGGACGGCGGCCGGGCCGGGCTCGGGCGCGGTGGCCGCCGGGGCGGCGACCGCGGCCAGCCGGTCGGCGAGCAGCCGGGTGGACGACGGCACGCTCAGCCCCGCGGAGACGACGACGAGCTTCATGCGCGTACTCCTTCCTCGGCCGGGGCGTCCTTCCGGGCGGCCAGCAGGGACGCGTGGGTGGGCGCGTCCGGCACGTTCGCCGGGCGGTTCTTGGCGAACTCCTCGCGCAGCACCGGCACGACCTCCTCGCCGAGCAGGTCGAGCTGCTCCAGGACGGTCTTCAGGGGCAGCCCGGCGTGGTCCATCAGGAACAGCTGGCGCTGGTAGTCACCGGCGTAGTCGCGGAAGGCGAGCGTCTTCTCGATCACCTGCTGCGGCGAGCCGACGGTGAGCGGCGTCTGCGCGGTGAAGTCCTCCAGCGACGGCCCGTGCCCGTACACCGGCGCCTCATTGAAGTACGGCCGGAACTCGCGGACCGCGTCCTGGCTGTTCTTCCGCATGAACACCTGGCCGCCGAGGCCGACGATCGCCTGCTCGGGCGTGCCGTGCCCGTAGTGGGCGTAGCGGGCCCGGTACAGCTCGATCATGCGCTTGGTGTGGTCGGCGGGCCAGAAGATGTTGTTGTGGAAGAAGCCGTCGCCGTAGAACGCGGCCTGCTCGGCGATCTCCGGGGAGCGGATGGAGCCGTGCCACACGAAGGGCGCGAGGCCGTCCAGCGGACGCGGGGTGGAGGTGAAGCCCTGGAGGGGGGTGCGGAACTTGCCCTCCCAGTTCACCACGTCCTCGCGCCACAGGCGGTGCAGCAGGTTGTAGTTCTCGACGGCGAGGTTGATGCCCTCGCGGATGTCCTTGCCGAACCAGGGGTAGACCGGCCCGGTGTTGCCGCGCCCCATCATCAGGTCCACCCGGCCGTCGGCCAGGTGCTGGAGCATCGCGAAGTCCTCGGCGATCTTCACCGGGTCGTTCGTGGTGATCAGGGTGGTGGAGGTGGACAGCACCAGCCGCTCGGTGCGGGCCGCGACGTAGCCGAGCATGGTCGTCGGCGACGAGGGCACGAAGGGCGGGTTGTGGTGCTCGCCGGTCGCGAAGACGTCGAGCCCGACCTCCTCCGCCTTGAGCGCGATGGCGACCATCGCCTTGATGCGCTCACGCTCGGTCGGCGTACGGCCCGTGGTCGGGTCGGGCGTGACGTCGCCGACGGTGAAGATGCCGAACTGCATGGTCGCTCAACCTCCGCTTTGTTGACGGTTCAACTATACCCGTCCAACGGTGGCCCCCGACCCGATATTCCGCAGGTCCGTGCGAAGCTGCCCGCATGCTGGTCCTCCGCTCCGCCGCCCTCTTCGTCGTCGCCGCCCTGTTCGAGATCGGCGGTGCCTGGCTGGTGTGGCAGGGCGTGCGCGAGCAGCGCGGCTGGCTGTGGGCGGCGGGCGGGGTCCTCGCCCTCGGCGCCTACGGCTTCGTCGCCACCTTCCAGCCCGACGCGCACTTCGGCCGCATCCTCGCCGCGTACGGCGGGATCTTCGTGGCCGGCTCGATCCTGTGGGGCGTGGTCGCCGACGGCTACCGCCCGGACCGCTGGGACATCGCGGGGGCGCTGGTCTGCCTGGCCGGGATGGCCCTGATCATGTGGGCCCCGCGCAACGGCGGCTGACTACCCTGGTCGGCGACCCGCACCACCGACCGAGGAGCAGCACCATGGCCACCGCAGCAGCCGCCCCGTCCGCCGCCTCCCGCATCGCCGTCGTCACCGGCGCGAGCAGCGGCATCGGCGCCGCCACGGCCCGGCAGCTCGCCGCGGCCGGGTACCGCGTGGTCCTCACCGCCCGCCGCAAGGACCGCATCGAGGCGCTGGCCGAGGAGATCCAGGCGGCCGGGCACCAGGCGACGGCCTACCCCCTGGACGTCACCGACCGCGAGGCGGTCGACGAGTTCGCGACCGCGTTCAGGACGGTCGGGGTCCTCGTCAACAACGCGGGCGGCGCACTGGGCGCCGACCCGGTGGCCACCGGCGACCCGGACGACTGGCGCCGGATGTACGAGACGAACGTCATCGGCACCCTCAACCTCACCCAGGCCCTGCTCCCCAAGCTGGAGGCGAGCGGCGACGGCACGGTCGTGGTCGTCTCCTCCACCGCGGGCCTGTCCACCTACGAGGGCGGCGCGGGCTACGTCGCCGCCAAGCACGGCGAGCACGTCCTCGCCGAGACCCTGCGCCTGGAGATCGTCGGCCGCCCGGTCCGCGTCGTCGAGGTCGCGCCCGGCATGGTCAAGACCGACGAGTTCGCCCTGACCCGCTTCGGCGGCGACCGGGACAAGGCGGCCAAGGTCTACCAGGGCGTCGCCGCCCCCCTGACCGCCGACGACGTCGCCGACACCATCACCTGGGCGGTCACCCGCCCCGCCCACGTCAACATCGACCTCCTGGTCGTCCGCCCCCGCGCCCAGGCCTCGAACACGAAGGTGCACCGGGAGGCGTAGACCCGCCCCCGGTGCACCTGGCGCGTCCGGGCGTCAGCCCTTCACGCAGACGACCTGCTTCAGCTTCGCCACGACCTCCACCAGGTCGCGCTGCTGGTCGATGACCTGGTCGATCGGCTTGTACGCGCCCGGGATCTCGTCCACGACGCCGGAGTCCTTGCGGCACTCCACGCCCCGCGTCTGCTCCTCCAGGTCCTTGGTGGAGAAGCGGCGCTTGGCGGCGTTCCGGCTCATCCGCCGGCCGGCGCCGTGGGAGGCGGAGTTGAAGGACTTGGCGTTGCCGAGGCCCTTCACGATGTACGAACCCGTGCCCATGGAACCGGGGATGATCCCGAAGTCCCCGGAACCCGCGCGGATGGCGCCCTTGCGGGTCACCAACAGGTCCATCCCGTCGTACCGCTCCTCGGCCACGTAGTTGTGGTGGGCGCTGATCTCCTGCTCGAAGACCGGCTTGGCCTTCTTGAACTCCTTGCGGACCACGTCCTTGAGGAGCGCCATCATGAGTGTGCGGTTGTACTTGGCGTACTCCTGCGCCCAGAACAGGTCGTTGCGGTACGCCGCCATCTGCGGGGTGTCGGCGACGAACACCGCGAGGTCGCGGTCGACCAGACCCTGGTTGTGCGGGAGCTTCTGGGCGACGCCGATGTGGTGCTCGGCCAGCTCCTTGCCGATGTTGCGGGAACCGGAGTGCAGCATCAGCCAGACGGAACCGGTCGTATCCGTGCACACTTCGACAAAATGATTTCCCCCGCCGAGCGTACCCATCTGCTTCCCGGCCCGTTCGTGACGGAACTTGACCGCTTCGGCGACTCCGTCGAACCGCCCCCAGAAGTCGTCCCACCCGCCGGTCGCCAGCCCGTGGAAGCGTCCCGGCTCAAGGGGACTGTCGTGCATCCCCCGCCCCACCGGAATCGCCTCCTCGATCTTCGAGCGCAGCCGGGACAGGTCGCCCGGCAGGTCGTTCGCCGTCAGGGAGGTCCTCACCGCCGACATGCCGCAGCCGATGTCGACACCCACCGCGGCCGGGCACACCGCACCGCGCATCGCGATCACGGAGCCGACCGTCGCCCCCTTGCCGTAGTGCACGTCCGGCATGACCGCGAGGCCCTTGATCCACGGCAGGGTCGCGACGTTGCGCAGCTGCTGGAGCGCGCCCTCCTCGACCGTCGCCGGGTCGGTCCACATCCGGATCGGCACCTTCGCGCCCGGCATCTCCACGTACGACATATCGCCCTCATTCCCCCGGAAACAAACAGAAGTCTCGAAGCGCAAAACCGGCGCCAAGGGCAGCCAAAGGGACGACTGACCGGCGTTCACGGCGGCGCGTGCGATACACATTGTCTCCAGGGGACGCCCCCGCGCGGCAAGCGAATAACCAGCGGGGACACTGGAGTACCGACCACAGCCACACCGGCGAGAGGAGCCGCACCGTGCAGCGGAAGGCCTACGTACCGGGCGTCGCCGCCCTCCTGGCGGCGTTGCTGGCCGGCTGCACCGGCGGCTCGGGCGGCGGCGCCACCGCGGACGACTCGAACCCGGGTCAGCCCGGGGTCGCGACCGAGGCGGCCGAGCCCGGCAAGTACCGCACCCTGCCGGAGCCGTGCGGCGCGGTCGGCCACAAGGCACTGGACACCCTGCTGCCCGGCATCGAGGAGATCGCCGACGAGGAGCAGCGCGAGCGGGCGTACGCGGGCGAGCCGACGCTCGCGTACGACACGGACCGCAAGGTCGGCTGCCGCTGGAAGGTGGAGTCGGCCGAGGCCACGGACCATCTCTTCGTGGACTTCGAGCGGGTGGTGTCGTACGACGGCTCCGTGAGCGACGCGGGCGAGGCCGAGCAGCTCTTCGCGCAGCAGGTGGAGTCGGCCGACCTGCCCGAGCCGGTCATTTCGGAGTCCGGGTCCGCCACCTCGGACTCCCCCTCCGGCAGCCCTTCCTCCTCCGGGGAGCCCGGGGAGTCCGGAGACCCGGCCGGCGGTGCGGGCGGCACGCCCTCGTCCTCGGCATCCGCCCCCTCGTCCCCCGCCTCGGAGTCGGCCTCGTCCTCGTCGACCGCGTCCCCCGCCGAGGTCCAGCCCCGGCTCCTGGACGACCTGGGCGACGAGGCGTTCGTGGACGACGCGCTCAGCAGCTCCGGCTCGACGGCGAAGCGGCGCACCGTGACTGTGGCGTTCCGCACGTCGAACGTCATGGTGACCATCGAGTACGCCGAGCAGTCGGCGACGCTCGGAGTCGTCCCGGACAGCGAGGAAATGCAGGACATGGCGCGGAAACTGGCCTCCCAGCTGGCGGATTCACTGGGCGGCTGAGTCCCGCCGGGGGCTTCCCCGCGCCCGCGCGCACTGCCGCCGAAGCGCGGCCGCACGATTTCCTCACCGCGTACGGTGGCCCCTCGGACCCGTTCCGAACGCAGGAACCACTAGTGCCATGAGTGAAGGAACCATGCAGCTACGAGCCCAGCGTGACCAGCGAGACCCGCAAGCGAAGCGAGCGAAGCGACTCACCCGCGTCCTTGTCGGCGCGGCCGCCGTACCCGTGATGCTGGTGGCGGCCGGCTGCTCCTCGGACTCCGGCTCCGACGACGGCAAGGACAAGGCCGCGGAGGAGTCCGCCGCGTCCGCGTCCGCGAGCCCGTCCCCGACGGTGAAGCCGGCCGCGTACGGGAAGCTTCCGGAGCCGTGCTCGGTGGTGACGAAGAAGACGCTGGACGACCTGGTGCCCAAGGGCGACTCCGGCAAGGAGGGCTCGTCCAACGACACGGCGATGCGGGCCAGTTGCTCCTGGGACAGCCTCGACGACAACGGCGTGAAGGGTTCTCAGTTCCGCTGGCTGAGCGTGTCGATGCTGCGCTTCGAGTCGGACGTGACGCGCGGCGAGGGCGAGAAGCTGGCGCACGACTACTACCTGAAGCAGCTCAAGGACGCGCAGGCCACGGAGGGCGCCAAGAGCCTCAAGACGGCGCCGGTGAGCGGCACGGGCGACGAGGCCTCCGTGGTGAGCTACGACCTGAAGAAGAAGGAGGGCACCTTCAAGCAGCAGACGGTCGTGGCACGGGTCGAGAACGTCGTCGTCACCCTCGACCTCAACGGCGCGGGCCTGGCGGGCGAGAAGACCCCGGACGCCGACGACCTGGTGAAGGACGCGCAGAAGGCGGCCAAGGAGGCGGTGGCCGCGGTGACCAAGGCCAACGACACCTCCGCCGGCGGCAAGCCGAGCGGCACCCCGCAGGGCTCCGGGTCCTCCTCGAAGCCGGCGTCCGAGACGTCCTCGAAGTCCCCTTCGAAGTCGAGCTGACGGGCCTCTTGGGCCTACCGGCCACCCGTTCCCCGCACACATGTGCCACTCTGTTGCGCGCAACAACACGCAATGGGAGGGGAGTACGGGTGGCCGCGCCACTTCAGCTGACCCGGACGCACCGCGTCCTCATCGGCCTGGTCGTCTTCGGTGCCGTCATCATCGCCGGGATCGGCTTCGCGGGTTCGTACGCGGCGGTGCGCGAACTGGCCCTGAAGAAGGGCTTCGGGAACTTCAGCTACGTCTTCCCGATCGGCATCGACGCGGGCATCTGCGTGCTGCTCGCCCTGGACCTGCTGCTGACCTGGATCCGCATCCCCTTCCCGCTGCTGCGGCAGACGGCGTGGCTGCTGACGGCGGCGACGATCGCGTTCAACGGCGCCGCGGCCTGGCCCGATCCGCTGGGCGTGGGCATGCACGGCGTGATCCCGATCCTGTTCGTGGTGTCGGTGGAGGCCGCCCGGCACGCGATCGGCCGGATCGCCGACATCACCGCCGACAAGCACATGGAGGGCGTCCGCCTCACCCGCTGGCTGCTCTCGCCGGTGCCGACGTTCCTGCTGTGGCGGCGCATGAAGCTGTGGGAGCTGCGCTCCTACGAGCAGGTCATCAAGCTGGAGCAGGAGCGGCTGGTCTACCGGGCCCGGCTGCGGTCCCGTTTCGGCCGCGCCTGGCGCCGCAAGGCGCCCGTGGAGTCCCTGATGCCGCTGCGGCTGGCCCGCTACGGCGTCCCGCTGGCGCAGACCGGCCCCGCCGGGCTGGCGGCCGCGGGCATCGAGCCCGCCCTGCTCCCGCCCGCCCCGCGGCCCCAGGAGCCGGCCCCCGAGGCGGCGCCCGCGGCCGAGCCGCGTGCCGAGCTGGTCAAGGGCCCCGAGGCGGACGCGCCCCGGCCCGAGGACCGGCCGCCGAACGCCGCCGGGGTAGACGGCGGCCCCGAGCAGAGCCCCTGGTTCAACACCCGCCAGGTCGCCTACCAGGGCGGTTACGACCCCACGTACGACCCGGCCGAGCAGTACGCCCAGTGGTACGAGGAGCAGCAGCAGGCCGACCAGTACCGCGACCAGTACGAGGAGGAGCCCCCGCTCCAGGAGCCCTCGCCGGAGGAGACGGGCAGCTTCCCGATACCGGTCGTGCCGGGCCGCACCCGCGAGCTGGGTGAGGGCGCCGGCGCGACCGAGCCGCCGGCGACGGAGGAGGACTACTACACGGTCTTCCGGAAGTCGATCGACGGCAGCTACCCCACGGTCGCCCAGTTCCGGGGCGACGCGGAGGCGACCTTCGGGGTGCCGCTGGCTCCGCGTGAGGCCGATCGCATGGTGAAGGCGTTCACCGAGCGCCACATGCGTGAGCTCCAGGAAGAGCACATCGCCTAAGCGGTACGCGAAGGGGGCGCCCGGTGTTCGCCGGGCGCCCCCTTCGCGTACCGCTTGTTGCCGCTACTCCCCGAGCAGGGTCCGCACCCGGTCCTGTCCCACCGCGAGCAGCAGCGTGGGCAGGCGCGGGCCGGTGTCGCGGCCGACGAGCAGGTGGTAGAGCAGCGCGAAGAAGGTCCGCTGGGCGGTCTTGATCTCCGGCGGCAGCTCCTTGGGCGTGGCGTCGGCCGGGAAGCCCGCCTGGACCTTGGGGACGCCGTAGACGTGGTGGGTGAGCCCGTCCAGGGACCAGTGGTCGGCCAGCCCGTCGAGCAGCAGCCGCAGGGACTGCCGGCTCGGCTCGTCGAGGGACTTCAGCAGCTCGGCGTCGGGCTCCTGGCGCACGATGGTGCGCTGGTCGGCGGGGACGTGGGTGTTGATCCACGCCTCGGCCTTGTCGTAGCGCGGCCGGGCCTGGTCCAGCGACGCGATCGGGTCGGCCGGGTCCAGCTCGCCGAGGATGCGCAGTGCCTGGTCCTCGTGCCCGGCGGTGATGTCGGCCACGGAGGCGAGGGTGCGGTAGGGCAGCGGCCTGGGGGTCTTCGGCAGCTCACCGGCGGCGGTGCCGACGGCGCGCGTGTGGGCGGCCACGTCGGCGGGCAGGGCGCTGCCGTCGGCGACCTTGGCGTCGAGGCGGTCCCACTCGTCGTAGAGCCGCTGGATCTCCTGGTCGAAGGCGATCTTGAAGGACTGGTTGGGGCGGCGGCGGGCGTACAGCCAGCGCAGCAGCTGCGGCTCCATGATCCGGAGCGCGTCGGCCGGGGTGGGCACGCCGCCCTTCGACGAGGACATCTTGGCCATGCCGCTGATGCCGACGAAGGCGTACATCGGGCCGATCGGCTGCTTGCCGCCGAAGATCCCGACGATCTGCCCGCCGACCTGGAAGGAGGATCCGGGGGACGAGTGGTCGACGCCGCTGGGCTCGAAGACGACCCCCTCGTAGGCCCAGCGCATCGGCCAGTCGACCTTCCAGACCAGCTTGCCGCGGTTGAACTCGCTCAGCCGCACGGTCTCGGAGAAGCCGCAGGCGGTGCAGGCGTAGGTCAGCTCGGTCGAGTCGTCGTCGTAGGCGGTGACCGTGGTCAGGTCCTTCTCGCAGTTGCCGCAGTACGGCTTGTACGGGAAGTACCCGGCGGAGCCGGAGCTGCCGTCGTCCTCGGCGGCGGCGCCGGAGCCCTCGGCGGCCTCCAGCTCGGCCTCGTCGACGGGCTTCTGCGACTTCTTCGCGGGCGCCTTCTTCGTCCGGTACTGGTCGAGGATCGCGTCGATGTCCCGCCGGTGCTTCATGGCGTGCAGGATCTGCTCGCGGTAGACGCCGGAGGTGTACTGCGCGGTCTGGCTGATCCCGTCGAACTCGACGCCCATCTCGGCGAGCGAGGCGGTCATCGCGGCCTTGAAGTGCTCCGCCCAGTTCGGGTGCGGGGAGCCCTTGGGGGCCGGGACGGAGGTCAGGGGCTTGCCGATGTGCTCGGCCCAGGTCTCGTCCACGCCGGGGACACCGGCCGGGACCTTGCGGTAGCGGTCGTAGTCGTCCCAGGAGATCAGGTGCCGCACCTCGTACCCCCGGCGGCGCACCTCGTCGGCGACCAGGTGCGGGGTCATGACCTCGCGAAGGTTGCCCAGGTGGATGGGGCCGGAGGGGGAGAGTCCGGAGGCGACGACGACACCGCCCGGAGCGGTGGCGGCTGATGTTTTCGCGCCCGGGGCACGACGCTCCGACTCGGCGATGACCTCGTCCGCGAAACGGGAGACCCAGTCGGTGGTCTCTGTGCTCTGAGCCACGATCGGCACGTCCTCTTTCCTGAAACTTCCCCGGAACCGCTCCGGAGACAGCCGGTACGGTCGCACGGCTGACCGCTCCATTCTCCCAGCCAGGACCGCATCCGCGAAAACCGCTTTTCACCGCGTGGGATACTCGGTTTCTGTACTCCTTCCACGAACCCGAGCAGAACGGCAGCCACTCCATGGCCTCGGTCACGTCCCTCACCGCCTCCGTCCAGCAGCAGCTCGCGTCCGCCCTCTCGGCCACCCGGCCGGAGGCCGCCGGCGCGGACCCGCTGCTGCGACGCAGCGACCGGGCGGACTACCAGGCCAACGGCATCCTCGCGCTGGCCAAGAAGGCGAAGTCCAACCCGCGGGAGCTGGCGACCGAGGTCGTCGCCCACATCACCACCGGTGACGAGCTGATCAAGGACGTCGAGGTCTCCGGCCCCGGCTTCCTCAACATCACCGTCGCCGACCGGGCGATCACCGCGAACCTCGCCGCGCGGCTCGCGGACGGCGAGCGCCTCGGCGTGCCGCTGAAGCAGGACGCGGGCACCACCGTCGTCGACTACGCCCAGCCCAACGTGGCGAAGGAGATGCACGTCGGCCACCTGCGTTCCGCGGTCATCGGCGACGCCCTGCGCGGCATGCTCGACTTCACCGGCGAGCAGACGATCGGCCGGCACCACATCGGCGACTGGGGCACCCAGTTCGGCATGCTCATCCAGTACCTGTTCGAGCACCCCGGCGAGCTGGCCCCGGCCGAGGACGTCGACGGCGAGCAGGCCATGTCGAACCTGAACCGGGTGTACAAGGCGTCGCGGGCGGTCTTCGACGCGGACGAGGAGTTCAAGGAGCGGGCCCGCAAGCGGGTCGTCGCCCTGCAGTCCGGCGACAAGGAGACGCTGGAGCTGTGGCAGCAGTTCGTGGACGAGTCGAAGGTCTACTTCTACTCCGTCTTCGAGAAGCTCGACATGGAGATCCGCGACGAGGAGATCGTCGGCGAGTCCGCGTACAACGACGGCATGCCCGAGACCGCCCGCATCCTGGAGGAGACGGGTGTCGCGGTGCGCTCCGAGGGCGCGCTCGTGGTGTTCTTCGACGAGATCCGCGGCAAGGACGACCAGCCGGTGCCGCTGATCGTGCAGAAGGCCGACGGCGGCTTCGGCTACGCGGCCTCCGACCTGACCGCGATCCGCAACCGCGTCCAGGACCTGCACGCCACCACGCTGCTGTACGTCGTCGACGTACGCCAGTCGCTGCACTTCAAGATGGTCTTCGAGACGGCCCGCCGGGCCGGCTGGCTCGGCGACGACGTCACCGCGCACAACATGGGCTACGGCACGGTGCTCGGCGCCGACGGCAAGCCCTTCAAGACCCGTGCGGGCGAGACCGTGCGCCTGGAGGACCTGCTGGACGAGGCGGTGCAGCGGGCGGCCGAGGTCGTGCGGGAGAAGGCGCGGGACCTCACCGAGGACGAGATCCAGGAGCGGGCCGCGCAGGTCGGCATCGGCGCCGTGAAGTACGCCGACCTGTCGACGTCGCCGAACCGCGACTACAAGTTCGACCTGGACCAGATGGTCTCGCTCAACGGCGACACCAGCGTCTACCTCCAGTACGCCTACGCCCGGATCCAGTCCATCCTGCGCAAGGCCGGCGAGGTCCGCCCCGCCGCCCACCCGGAGCTGGCGCTGCACGAGGCGGAGCGCGCGCTGGGCCTGCACCTGGACGCGTTCGGGGACACGGTCTTCGAGGCGGCCGCGGAGTACGCCCCGCACAAGCTCGCCGCGTACCTGTACCAGCTGGCGTCGCTGTACACGACGTTCTACGACAAGTGCCCGGTGCTGAAGGCCGAGACGCCGGAGCAGGTGGAGAACCGCCTCTTCCTGTGCGACGTCACGGCCCGCACCCTGCACCGGGGCATGGCCCTGCTGGGCATCCGGACGCCCGAGCGGCTCTGAACTCCTCCGGGCCGCGCCCCGTCAGCGGTCAGTCCCTCAGCGTCGTCAGGCCCTCAGCAGCGTCAGGCCGTCCGGGGCGTCGATGCCGAACTCCTCGGCCAGGACCCGGCGGACCTGCGCCTCGTCGGACAGCGTGTGCTCGGTGACCGTGCCGTCGCCGCTGCGCGTCACGGTGACGCGGTCGCCGTCGAGGAGCAGGTGGGCGTCCGGGGTGAGGCGCTGGACGTAGAGGCGCCGGGCGAAGGGGGAGCGCGGGTTGGTGGCGATGTGCCAGTTGATCACCTCGTAGTCGGACGGCTCGAACGGCTCCAGGGTGAAGGCGTACTGCGCCTCCCAGCCGCCCGCCAGGTGGGCCTGGAGCACCCACGTCTCCAGGGGCCCTGGGTGCGGCGTGTGCACCAGCCGGTGCCGGCGTCCGGCGTCGTGGAACTCGGTGTCCGCGGTCAGCGGCACCGGTTCCAGCAGGGAGCCGATGGCGCCGAAGCCGACGTCGGCCAGGTACGGCCGCGGGTCGCCGGGCAGTTCGGCGAGGAGGGCCATGTGGGTGCGCGGCCGGTCCTCGAAGCGGTCGGCGCCGACGACGACCCGTGCGGTCAGGCGGGTCACCCGCACGCCGAGCGCCTCAAGGACCGCCGCGTAGAGGGTGTTGTGCTCGTAGCAGTAGCCGCCGCGCCGACGGCCGTGGACCAGCTTGGCCGTGAGGTCGGCGAGGTCGAGCGAAGGGGCTCGGCCGCCGAGGGCGTCGAGGTTCTCGAAGGGGATGGCTCGCAGGTGGGCGAGTTGCACGCCGCGGAGGGTGGCCGCGTCGGGCCGCCGCCCGCCCTCCCAGCCGATGCGCTCGAAGTAGGCGTCGAGGGGGACCGGTGTCGTCGTCCGTGCGCTGTCGGGCATGGCCACACCGTACGGGCGCCCGCCCGGGACGGCAGGGCGTTTCCGCGCCGGGGTGGGGACAACCCCCGGTGAGGACACCGGACCACCCCAGTGCACAGGCACCTGTGCACAGACGACTGTGTACGCATGCCCCAGGAACCCGGAGCACTCGACCCCGAAGCACTCGACCCCGCCGCGCTCAAGGCGCTCGCACACCCGCGCCGACAGCGGGTGCTGCACCACCTGAGCCTGCACGGACCGGCCACGTCGGCGACCCTGGCCCGCTCGCTCGGCCTGAACACCGGGGCGACCAGCTACCACCTGCGTGAGCTGGCCAGGTACGGCTTCGTGGAGGAGACGGAGCGCGGCGGCGGCCGGGAGCGCTGGTGGCGTGCGGTGCCCCGCGACCGCCGCTTCCCGCCCCGCAGCCGCCAAAGTCCCGAGACGCGGCACGTCATGGACGAGCTGAACCGGCACGCGTACGCCGCCGACCTGGAACTCTTCGAGCGGCTGCAACGGACCGCGGCCGACGACGCGTGGGCCGACGCCTACCCCTACTCGCGCGGCACGATCCGGCTCACGCTCCCCGAACTCCACGCGTTCTTCGAGGAGTACATCGCCCTGCTCAACCGCTACAAGCGGCCCGCGGACGAGACCCCGCCCGGCGCCCGCGCGCTGCTCACCCGGTTCCTCGCCTTCCCCGTCCCGGAGCCGGGCGCCGACGGAAGAGAGGCCGACCCCTCATGATGCTGCGCTACGCCCTGAAGACCGTCCGCGCCCGCAAGGCCGGCTTCCTCGGCGCCTTTCTCGCCCTGATGTGCGCGGCCGCCCTGATCACCGCCTGCGGCACGCTGCTGGAGACCGGACTGCGCGGCACCGTTCGCACCGAGCGGTACGCCGCGGCCCCGGTGGTGGTCTCCGCCGACCAGAACGTCCACCAGAGGACCGTCAAGCACAAGAAGGGCAAGACCAAGGTCAAGCACAAGGCCAAACCCATCGCCGAGCGGGCCTGGCTCGCGGCCTCCCTCGCGGAAACCCTCGCGGGCACGCCCGGCGTCGCCCGGGTGATCCCCGAACTGACCTTCCCGGCCACGCCGTTGACCGGCACCGGCGGCGGCGACACCGGCGCCGACGGCCGGGCCGCCTACGGGCACGCCTGGGAGTCGGCCGCGCTGACGCCGTACCGGCTCACCTCCGGCACCGCGCCCGAGGCCGCCACCGACGTGGTCGTCGACCGACACCTCGCCGAACGCGCCCGGCTCGCCCCCGGGGACCGTCTCACCGTCCAGTCGACGCGGGCCCCGCGCTCCTACCGGGTCTCCGGCATCGCCGCTCCGGGTCCGGACGTGCGCCACCAGACCTCCCTCTTCTTCTCCGCCGCCGAGGCCCGCCGGCTCGCCGCCCACCCCGGGCAGGTCGCCGCCTTCGGAGTGGTCCCCGAGCGGGGCACCGACCCGGAGCGGCTGCGGCACGACCTCGCCGAGGCGCTGCGCGACACCGGCGGCGGCACCGGCACCGGCGGCAGTAAGGGCGCCAGTACCGGTGTCCGGGTCACCACCGGTGACGCCCGCGGAGCGGTGGAGTTCCTGGACGCCGCCGCGGCCCGCACCAAGCTGGTCAGCATGGGCGGCGCGATGGGCGGCACCTCGCTGCTCGTGGCGGTCCTCGTGGTCGTCGGGACTTTCGCGCTCTCGGTCCAGCAGCGCCACCGCGAACTCGCCCTGCTGCGTGCCGTCGCCGCCACCACCGGGCAGGTCCGCCGCCTGCTCGGCCGGGAGGCGCTGATCGTCGGCGCCGCCGCGGGCACCGCCGGGGCCCTGCTGGGGCTACCGCTGGGCGGGCTGCTGTTCGACAGGTTCGTGGCGCTGGGGGCCGTACCCGCCACGCTCCAGCACATCACCGGCTTCGTCCCGCCACTCGCCGCCGTCGCCGCGACCCTCCTCGGTGCCTGGGCCGCGGCGCGGATCGCCTCCCGCCGGGTCACCCGGATCCGCCCCGCGGAGGCGCTCGCCGAGGCCCGCGCCGAAAACCCCCGGATCCCGTGGGGCCGCCTGCTCGCCGGGCTGGTGCTGCTGGCCGGTGGCATCGTGCTGGTGGTGGTGCTCGGCATGCTGCACACCGAACCCGCCTCGACGCCGGTCACGTTCCTCGCGGTCGTCGTCCTGTCGAGCGCCGTCGCCCTGCTCGGGCCGCTCCTGGTCAGGGCGGCGGCCCTGCTGCTGGCGGGACCGCTGCGGCTGACCGGCCACGGGGGCCGGCTCGCCACCGCCAACCTGCGCGCGGGCGCCGCCCGCGCGGCCTCCGTCGTCACCCCGCTGACACTGCTGGTCGGCATGGCCTGCACCGTGCTCTTCGCGCAGCCCACCCTCGGCGACGCGGCCCGCGCCCAGGCCCGGGAGGGGGTGCGCGCCGACTGGGTCGTCGCCTCACCGGGGCCCGGCGTCCCGGCCGAGGCGGCACACCGGCTGCGCTCGGGCGAGGACGTGGTGACCGAGGTGGTCCGCACCACCATCCGGGTCGGCCTCGACAAGTACGCGGCGCAGGGCGTCACGCCCGCCGGTCTCACCCGCACCTGGGACCCGGACGTGGTCGCCGGTTCGCTCGACGGCCTCACCGAGCGCACCGTCGCCGTCAGCGAACTGGCCGCGGACCAGCTCGGCCTGGTCCCCGGCGACGCCCTGAAGCTCACGCTCGGCGACGGCACGCCCGTCGAGGTCACGGTCGCCGCCGTCTACGCCAGGGGCCTGGGCTTCGGCGACCTCACCTTCGCGCACGCACTGGTCGCGGCCCACGTCGACAATCCACTGGCCGCCACCCTCCTCGTCGGCACGGACCGGACCCGCGTCGACCTGGCCGCCGCGCTGCGGGAGTACCCGGGGCTCACCGTGCTCACCCCGGCCGCCGCGGACTCCCTCCAGGCCGAGCGCCAACAGGCCAACGCCGAGGTGAACCTCCTCGCCATGGGCCTCGTCCTCGCCTTCACCGCGATCGCGGTCGTCAACACGCTCGCCATGTCGGTGTCCGAGCGCGTCCGCGAGTTCGCGCTGCTGCGCCTGGCGGGCGCCACCCGCCGCCAGGTGCTGCGCATGCTGCGCACCGAGGCCCTGTCGCTGCTCCTGCTCGCCACCACGCTCGGCAGCGCCATCGCCTTGTCCGTCCTGACCGCGTTCGGCATCGGCATGACCGGCCGGGCGGCACCGGCCGTCCTCCCGCTCGGGTACGTGGCGGTGGTCGCCGGGGCCGGACTCCTCACCCTGGTCGCGACCGCCCTGCCCGGCCGGGTGGCCCTGCGGGTCCGGGCGGTGACGGTCGCGACGGCCAGGGAATGACCCGGCAGGAACGACCCGGCCGGAGTGACCGGGCAGGAATGACCCGGCCGGTGCCGGTCTAACGCGCGGCCCGCAGCCCCTGCCCCAGCCGCCGCAGCCCCTCCGCGATCTCGTCCGGTGTCTGGGTGACGAAGCAGAGCCGCAGCGTGGCGCGGTCGGGCTCGCCGGCGTGGAAGGGGGCGCCGGGGACGTACGCCACGTCGTGCCGGACCACCTCGGGGAGCAGGCCGGTGGTGTCGTACCCGTCCGGCAGCCGCGCCCACAGGAACATGCCGCCCTCGGGCCGGGTCCACACCGACCCGGCCGGGAGGGCGTCCGCGAGGCCCGCGAGCATGGCGTCCCGACGCTCGCCGTAGACGGCGGCGACGCGGGCGACGTGGGCGTCCAGGTCCCGGTCGGCCAGGTAGCGGGCGGCGGCGAGCTGGTTGAGGGTCGGGGTGTGCAGGTCGGCGGCCTGCTTGGCGACCGCGCAGGCCCGGCGCAGCTCGGCGGGCGCCCGCAGCCAGCCCAGGCGCAGGCCGGGCGCCATGACCTTGGAGAAGGAGCCCAGCAGCACGGTCCGGTCCCGGGCGCCCTCGTAGGAGGCGATCCACGGCACCCGCTCGCCCTCGAAGCGCAGTTCGCCGTACGGGTCGTCCTCCACGATCCACAGGCCGCACCGCCCGGCGACCTCGGCGACGGCGGCGCGGCGGGCGGCGGGCACGGTGCGGCCGGTGGGGTTGGAGAAGGTGGGGACCGTGTAGAGCAGCTTGGGGCGCTCGCGCACCACCAGCTCCTCCAGTGCCCCGGGGTCGATTCCGTGCTCGTCCCCGGGCACGGCCACCACCCGGGCGCCCGCGAAGCCGAAGGCCTGGAGCGCGGCCAGGTAGCAGGGGCGTTCGACGAGGACGGTGTCGCCGGGTTCGAGCAGGGCGGTGGCGAGCAGCGAGAGGGCCTGCTGCGAGCCGGTGGTGACGAGGATGTCGTCGGCGCCGGTGGCCAGACCGCGGGCCGAGGTGCGGGCGGCGAGCGCGGCCCGCAGGGCGGGTTCGCCCTCGGTCGTGGAGTACTGCAGGGCCCGCGCGGGCGTCTCGGCCAGGACGTCCCGGTACGCGGCGGCGATGCCCTCCGCGTCGAAGAGTTCGGGGGCCGGCAGCCCGCCCGCGAAGTTGATCACCTCGGGGCGGGCGGTGACGGCGAGGATGTCCCGTACGGGCGAACCGCCGATCGACCGGGCCCGCGCGGCGAGCGGCGGCAGCGGAGCGGGAGCGGCGGGCGCGTTCTCAGTCACGGTCATGCGCGCAGCGTAAAGAAGTAGGTGCCGTCTACAGGCGCCTTTCCGCGATCCGGACACCCGTGCGACGCGCGTCCGCCGGACCGTCAGCCCTTGGTGCCCAGCCCGCCGTACACGTTGATGTCCGCGTCCGTGACGTCGTTGATGTCCCGGTAGCGGACCTTCTCGATGTCGTCCAGCTCGGCCAGGTACGACTCCTCCGGCTGCTCCGGCACCGGTGCCGCGTGGTCGGGCCGCCAGTGGTGCACCGGCACGACCCCCGGCTCGGCCGGCTCGAGACCGGCCTCGGTGAAGAGGCGCTCGACGTCCTTGCGGGAGCGCAGCACGAAGGTGAAACCCCGCTCCGTGTACGTCCGCTGGACCGCGCGGATGTTCTCCGGGTTGAGGTCCTCCGTGAGGTGGCTGAGGACGAGCCGGCTGCCGGCGGGCAGCGCGTCCATCAGCTCGCGGACGATCGGGTACGCCTCCTCGTCCTCGACGAAGTGCAGGATGGCGACGAGGCAGAGCGCCACCGGCCGGTCGAAGTCGAGGGTGGCGGCGGCCTGTTCGAGGATCCGCGCCGGGCTCTTCAGGTCCGCGTCGATGTAGTCCGTACGCCCCTCGGGACCGCTGGTGAGCAGGGCGCGGGCGTGGGCCAGCACGACCGGGTCGTTGTCGACGTAGACGACCCTCGACTCGGGGGCGATGCGCTGGGCGATCTGGTGCACGTTCTCGGCGGTGGGCAGCCCGGTGCCGATGTCGAGGAACTGCCGGATGCCGTCCTCGCGGGCGAGCCCGGTCACCGCGCGCCGCAGGAAGTCGCGGTTGTGCCGTACGTCGAGGTAGCCGCGCGGGTTGGCGGCGAGCCCGGCGGCCGCGGCGTCGAGGTCGGCGGGGTAGTGGTCCTTGCCGCCGAGGAAGACGTCGTAGACCCGGGCCGGGTGCGCCTTGCTGCTGTCGATCCTCCTCCGCAGCTCCGCGGGGTCCTGACTGAGGGCGTCACCGGGCATGGGCGTCCCACCTTTCGGATGTCGCCTGACGAAGCGAACCGGTTAGATGGTCAACAACCTATCCCCCGGGCGGACTTGCCGCTGCCCCGCCGCGGCCGCCGCGTCAGCCGCCCTCGACCGGCTCCCAGTGGTCGCTGCCGAGGGGGTACGCGTAGTAGGAGTCGTCCCGGGAGGCGCTGGTGCGGAACGGCTTGCCGTGGTCGTCGACGCGTGTCGTGCCGTGCCGGCCGCCGCTGGACCACTCCAGCTCCAGGTACCAGCTGACGTCGTGCTCGCTGGTGTGCGCGTTGACGTAGAAGACCTCGGGGTCGGATTCGCTGACGCTGTACGGGAAGTCCCGCTGGCCGCCGATCGGCGCGGCCGTCGGGGTGCCGAGGTCCAGCGAGACGTCGAACGCCTTGGTGTTCACCTGGCCGCCGCAGCCGACGCCCATCGCGTACTGGTTCCAGTCCAGCGCCGGACCGCTGCTCACCACCCGCACGTGCAGGTCCTTGAGGACCACCGTCTCCGGACCGGTGCCCTGCACCGTGAGGACGGCCGTCTGCCGGTTCGCGGACACCGCGTTGAGGGGAGTGGCCCAGCCGACGGCGTCCTGCTGGGGCGGGGGCTTGGACACGTTCTTCGGGCTGCGGTCGATGAGGAAGGAGTGCTCGCAGGGCACGTCCCAGTAGTACGGGGTGGTGGAGACGGTGAGCAGGGGCCCGGCGGGGGGTGCCTCGCGGCTCGGCGTGGCGGTGGCCGCACGCGACGGCGACGCGTCGGCGGGCTCGGACCGGGACGCGGAGGCGGACGGGGAGGCGGTGGAGGAGCTCGCGCTCGGGGAGCCCGGACCGGTCGCGGTCCCGGACACCGGCGCGGAGGTCTGCGCGAGGGCCCCGGCCGGACCGCGCCCGCCGTCCTCGCCGGGTCCGGAGACGAGATTCGCCACGAGCGCCACGGCGGCACTGACGGCGACGACGCCGGACGCGGCGTAGAGCGCGGCGCGCGGGATCCGACGGCGGGCCGGGCCGGGCGGCACATCGAGGGCGAGGGCCCGCGGGGCGCCGGGTGCCGGTGCGGCGTCCGGGGCCGGTGCGGGGTCCGGGGCCGGTGCGGGGCCCGGGGCCGGTGCGGGGCCCGGGGCCGGTGCGGGGCCCGGGGCCGGTGCGGGGCCCGGGGCCGGTGCGGGGTCCGGAGCGAGTGCGGCGTCCGGGGCGGCGGGCGGGGCACTGCGCCCGACCGGGCCCTCGGCGCCCGCGTCGCCCTCGGTCTCCTCCTTCTTCACGCCGCGCAACGCGTCCGCGCGGATCCAGCGGCGGTGGAGTTCGAGCAGTTCCTCGGGCGTCGCCCGGCACACCCGGGCGAGGCGTTCGACGGGCGCGAACTCGACCGGCACCACCTCCCCGCTGACGTACCGGTGCAGGGTCGAGCCGCTCATGTGCAGCCGCTTGCCGAGTGCCCCGTAACTGAGTCCGGACCGCTCCTTCAGCTCCCGAAGCAGTCCCGCGAAGTCGTCCCCCGCCACCGTTCCTCCCTCTCCTCGCATCCCCGTACCGCATCCCAGAGGGACGACATTCCCGCAGGTCAAGGCGTTCCTGGCGTCCCATTGTCCCGCATGATCGCCCGCCGCTGGCGGCTGGGACGAACCCGGCCGCAAGCTGTGGTCATCAAAGCAGCCGGCCCCGGAGAACGGTCGACCGGCTCGCCTCAACTCCCCACTTGTGAAGGAGAACTTCCATGTCCGCACGCCGCATCACCCGTACCCGCCTGTTCGCCGCCACCACGGTCGCGCTGGCCGCGCTCTCCCTGACGGCCTGCGAAGGCGACGAACTCACGGGCTCCCCGGCACCCGACTCCACCGCCTCCGCGTCGGCGGACGGGAACAGCGTCCAGCCGGCGGGCAGTGCGAAGGGTGCCGAGGGATCGACGGGCTCCAACGGATCCACCGGCTCGAACGCATCCGCCGGAAACGACAAGTCATCGGACTCCGGCTCCGGCTCCGGCTCGGCCTCCGGTTCCGGCACCGGCGCCGGCGCCGGCGCCGACAAGGACTCCGATTCGGACGTCCCCGGCGAGTGCTCCGCGTCCGACGTGAGGATCACCGCGGCGGACGCCCCCCGCCCGATCAATCACCTGCTGCTGACGGCCACCAACACCGGCTCGAAGACGTGCGCGCTGCCGCCGTACCCGGCGGCGCGGTTCGGCGAGGCCCAGTCCGTGCCGCCGGTCGCGGAGTCCAGCAAGCCGCAGTCGCTGACGACGCTGGCCCCGGGCGAGTCGGGCTACGCGGGCGTGCGCCTGTCGTCCGGCGACGGCAGCGGCGAGAACGGCTACGACACGAACACCCTCACCATCCCGTTCGAGGACGGCTCCATCGCCACGGTCAAGCTGCCCTCCGGCGGCGTGTACGTCGACACCGCGCTGACGGTCACCTACTGGCAGACCGACGCCTCGAACGCGCTCGAGTACTGAAGAGGTCCGCACCCCCGCACGCCCCGCACCCCTTGCGTGAAGGGCCGGCACCGGTCGCTCAGCGCAGGGTGCGAGCGACCTCGGTCGCCCAGTACGTCAGGATGTTGCGCGCGCCCGCCCGCTTGATCCCGGTGAGGGACTCCAGGATGGCCCGGTCGCGGTCGATCCACCCCTTCTCGGCGGCGGCCTCGATCATCGAGTACTCGCCGGAGATCTGGTAGGCGGCGACGGGCACGTCCGAGGCCTCGGCGACCTTGGCGAGGATGTCGAGGTAGGGCCCGGCCGGCTTGACCATCACCATGTCGGCGCCCTCCTCCAGGTCCAGCGCCAACTCCCGCAGCGACTCCCGCGCGTTGGCGGAGTCCTGCTGGTAGGTCTTGCGGTCGCCCTTGAGCGAGGACCCGACGGCCTCGCGGAAGGGCCCGTAGAAGGCGGAGGCGTACTTGGCGGTGTACGCGAGGATCGCGACGTCCTCCCGCCCGATCTGGTCGAGGGCATCACGGATGACGCCGATCTGCCCGTCCATCATCCCGCTGGGCCCGACGACATGGGCGCCCGCGTCGGCCTGGACCTGCGCCATCTCGGCGTACCGTTCGAGCGTGGCGTCGTTGTCGACGCGCCCCTGGTCGTCGAGGACCCCGCAGTGTCCGTGATCGGTGAACTCGTCGAGGCACAGGTCGGACATCACCAGCAGTTCGTCCCCGACCTCGGCCCGCACGTCCCGCAGCGCGACCTGCAGGATCCCGTCGGGGTCGGTGCCCGCCGTCCCCGCGGCGTCCTTCTTCCCGTCCTCCGGCACCCCGAAGAGCATGATCCCGGAGACCCCGGCCTCGACCGCCTCCGCGGCCGCCTTCTTCAGCGTGTCCCGCGTGTGCTGCACGACGCCGGGCATCGCCCCGATCGGTACCGGCTCACCGACGCCCTCGCGGACGAACGCGGGGAGGATGAGGTCGGCGGGGTGCAGCCGGGTCTCTGCGACCATCCGACGCATCACGGGGGTGGTCCGCAGTCGCCGGGGCCGGGTGCCGGGAAAGGATCCGTACGTCGTCATACCACCTACGCTACGCCCGCCCCACCCATGCCTTTGCCGACGGGAAGTCGGCCCGGCCCGGCCCCGATGGCCCGGGCCGGCCCGCCGTACGGCCGACCTGGACAAGTGCGCGGTACGGCCCCTCAGAACGCGGCGATGCCCTTCGTCAACCGCCGTGCCAGCGCGAGGACCGCCCGCTCCGGCAGGAGCTGGTTCACCCGGGCGAACGCGGCGTAGCGACGTCCGTCGACGACCGAGGTCCTGCCCGAGCGCAACGCCCGGAAGGCAGTGGTGACGACCTGTTCGGGCGTGCGTATGCTGCCGAGCCTCGCCATCTCGGGCAGTACGTCCTCGGTCTTCTGCCCGGAGGCGGTCACTCCCGGGACCAGCGCCAGCACCCGGACACCCGTGCCGGCGGTCTCGTCGGCGACCGCCAGCGTGAACGACCGCACCAGCGCCTTGGACGAGGAGTAGGCCGCCAGATACGGCGTCGGCAGGTACGCGGAGACGCTCGACACGTTCACCACCGTCCCCGTGCCCCGCGCGACCATCCCCGGCCCCGCCGCCCGCGTTGTTGACGAGGAAACCGATCTCCACGCCCTGCTCGACGCTCCGCTCGTACATCGCGCCCGCCGCACCGGGCTCGGACAGGTCCAGCGTCTGCGTCAGGACCCGCACGCCGTGCGCGGAGCGCAGGGACGAGGCGAGTGCCTCCAGTTTGTCGCCCGACCGCGCCACCAGGACGAGGTCCGCACCGCGCCGGGCGAGCCGGTGCGCGAACTCGGCGCCAATGCCTCCCGACGCCCCGGTGACCAGGGCCGTGGTGCCGGACAGGCGAGAGAGGTCCTGCATGTTTCTCCTCCGGACTGAGGGCCGATGACCACGGCCGACGGACTTGCACCGCCCACGCTAACCTCGTAAGTGGACGACACCATCCACTTGCCCGGAAATGAGAAGACATGCCGACCTATACCTCTCACAAACCCCCAGAGCGCACCCCCGCGCGCCATGGGCCGGACGACCTGCGCACCGACGCCCGCCGCAACCGCGAACGCGTGCTGGAGGCGGCACGCGAGGTCTTCGCGGCGCAGGGCACGGACGCCCCGATGAGCGCGGTCGCCCGCCGGGCGGGTGTCGGCGTGGCCACCCTCTACCGCCGCTTCCCGACCCGCGCCGAGCTCCTCACCGCCGCCTTCGACGACCAGCTCTCCGAGTGCGCGGCCTTCTTCGACACGGCGCTGTCCGACCCCGACCCGGGGCACGGGCTCTACACGCTCCTCGAGAAGGTGTGCACCACGCTGGTGACCGACCGCGGCTTCGACACGGTGTTCATGCCGGACTTCCCCGACGCGCTGGACCGCGACCACGACCACGACCACGAACGCGAACGCACCTGCGCCGCGGACGGCCTGAGCACCCTGATCCAACGCGCCCGCGACGCGGGCCAGCTCCGCGAGGACTTCGCCCCGTCCGACATCCCCCTGCTCCTCCTCGCGGTGACCGGCCTGGCCACCCAGCCCCCCGAGGTCGCCCTCCCCGCCGCCCGCCGCCTCCTCACCTACCTCTTCCAGTCCTTCCAGGCCCACCCTCCGTCCCGCCCGGGCCCCCTGCCGCCCGCCCCGGCGCTGAACCTGAACGGGCTGCACCGGTCGGTGTCTGCGCAGACGTCTACTGTGCGCCCATGAGCGAGACACCCGCCGACGACCGCCGCCTTCCCCCGGCCCTGGCCGACGTGGCCCGTATCGAGTTCGACTACGCCGACGGCGACGGAATCGACTTCGAGCCCTACGCGGCTTTCGACTCCGCCGAGGAGACCACGCACTGGCTGCGCCAGTGGACGGGAAACCCCGAGGCCGACGGCTCCGCCTACCGCGTCTTCGGCCAGGACGGCGCCGGCGGCCTCGCGGCCCTGTGGCACGGCCGCCCCGGCCGCCCGCTCACCGAGCAGCCCGTGGTGTACGTGGGGTCGGAGGGCGAGTGCGACGTGGTCGCCGGGAACCTGTCCGACTTCCTGTGGCTGCTCGCCGACGGAATGGGCCCCGCTGAGGCGGACGACGAGCGCACGGAGCGCCCCGACCCGGAACTCACCGCACTCGCCGAACGGCACGCCACCACCCCACGCCGCCCGGCCGCGGACATCGTCAAGGAGGCCCGCGCCGCCTTCCCGGCCTTCGCGGAGGACCTCTGGGCCCTCTGCCGGTGAGCGGCGCCCCGGGCGGAGCCGCGCAACTGCCGGACTGGCCCACCAGGACCCGCCCCGCACGACAACGGGGCGCCCCTGAATCCAGGGACGCCCCGCACACACCTCAGGTCGAGGACCGCCGTCTGCGCGACCCCGGCCGCCGCTCGCTCGGCCGCGTCACCGGATCCCCCGCCTCCAGGGCCGCCGCCCGGCGGCGCAGGCCGAAGTCGGCCAGGGCCTCCGCCAGCTTGTGGACGGACGGCTCGGGAGCCATCACGTCGACGCGCAGCCCGTGCTCCTCGGCCGTCTTGGCCGTCGCCGGGCCGATGCAGGCGATCACCGTGACGTTGTGCGGCTTGCCCGCGATGCCGACCAGGTTGCGGACCGTGGAGGACGACGTGAAGAGCACCGCGTCGAAGCCACCGCCCTTGATGGCCTCCCGGGTCGTGGCCGGGGGCGGCGAGGCGCGCACCGTGCGGTACGCGGTGACGTCGTCGACCTCCCAGCCCAGCTCGATCAGACCGGCGACGAGGGTCTCGGTGGCGATGTCGGCCCGGGGCAGGAAGACACGGTCGATCGGGTCGAAGACCGGGTCGTAGGGCGGCCAGTCCTCCAGGAGACCGGCGGCCGACTGCTCGCCGCTCGGGACCAGGTCCGGCTTGACGCCGAAGGCGATGAGGGCGTTGGCCGTCTGCTCGCCGACCGCCGCGACCTTGATCCCGGCGAAGGCGCGGGCGTCCAGGCCGTACTCCTCGAACTTCTCGCGGACCGCCTTCACCGCGTTGACCGACGTGAACGCGATCCACTCGTAGCGGCCCGTCACCAGGCCCTTGACCGCCCGCTCCATCTGCTGCGGGGTGCGCGGCGGCTCCACCGCGATGGTCGGAACCTCGCTCGGGACGGCCCCGTAGGACCGCAGCTGGTCGGAGAGCGAAGCCGCCTGCTCCTTCGTGCGCGGGACGAGGACCTTCCAGCCGAACAGCGGCTTGGACTCGAACCACGACAGCTGGTCGCGCCGGGCGGCGGAGCTGCGCTCGCCGACCACGGCTATCACCGGGCGGCCGCCGTCCGGGGACGGCAGCACCTTCGCCTGCTTCAGCGTCTGCGCGACCGTGCCCAGCGTCGCCGACCAGGTGCGCTGCCGCGTGGTCGTACCGGCGATCGTCACCGTCAGCGGGGTGTCCGGCTTGCGGCCCGCCGAGACCAGCTCGCCGGCCGCCGCCGCGACCGAGTCGAGCGTCGTCGACACGACCACCGTGCCGTCGGAGGCCCCCACCTCGGTCCAGCAGCGGTCCGACGCCGTACGGGCGTCCACGAAGCGCACGTCCGCGCCCTGGGCGTCCCGCAGCGGCACACCGGCGTACGCGGGCACGCCGACGGCGTTCGCGATGCCCGGGACGACCTCGAAGGGCACCCCGGCCGCGGCGCACGCCAGCATCTCCTCGGCGGCGTACGCGTCGAGCCCGGGATCCCCGGTCACCGCACGCACGACCCGCCTGCCGCCCCGCGCGGCCTCCATGACAAGATGTGCGGCATCCCGCACAGCGGGGGCGCCGAGGGTCGTTGACGCACCGTCAACTACCGTCAGCTGGGGCGCGCCTGTGCCCGGATCCGACGGATCGGCATCCGTGTGCACTTCGGACACGCCCTGCCTCGCGTGCGTGCGTACGACGTCGAGCACCTCGTGCTCGGCGACGAGGACGTCCGCGTGCGCCAGCGCCTCGACGGCGCGCAGAGTCAGCAGTCCCGGATCTCCGGGTCCGGCACCGAGGAAGGTGACGTGCCCGTGTTCAGGACCGGCGGGAAGGGTGGTGGGGCTCACTGTGCTCGCTCCCCCATCAGACCGGCCGCGCCCTGGGCGAGCATCTCGGTGGCGAGTTCGCCGCCGAGCGCCAGCGCCGCCTCGTGCGTCTCGGGCACGGGACCGGTGGTGGACAGCTGCACCAGCGTCGAGCCGTCGGTCGTGCCGACGACGCCGCGCAGGCGCATTTCCTTGACAGTCTGCCCGTCGGCCAGAAGGTCGGCCAGCGCGCCCACAGGTGCGCTGCAGCCGGCCTCCAGGGCGGCGAGCAGTGACCGCTCGGCCGTTACGGCGGCCCGCGTGAACGGGTCGTCGAGCTCGGCGAGCGCGGCGATCAGCGAGGCGTTGTCCGCCGCGCACTCGATCGCCAGTGCCCCCTGGCCGGGGGCCGGCAAAACCGTGTCGACCGACAGGAAGTCGGTCACCTCGTCGATGCGCCCCACCCGGTTCAGCCCGGCGGCGGCCAGCACGACGGCGTCCAGCTCACCGCTGCGGACGTATCCGATGCGGGTGTCGACGTTGCCCCGGATCGGGACGGTCTCGATCTCCATCCCGTGGCCGCGGGCGTACGCGTTCAGCTGTGCCATGCGGCGCGGCGCGCCCGTGCCGATGCGCGCCCCGCGCGGGAGGTCGGTCAGCTTGCGGGCGTCCCGGGCGACGACCACGTCCCGCGGGTCCTCGCGCTCCGGGATCGCGGCCACGACCAGGCCCTCGTGCCGCGCGGTGGGGAGGTCCTTGAGCGAGTGAACCGCGAAGTCCACCTCGCCCCGGAGCAGCGCGTCGCGCAGCGCGGCGACGAACACCCCCGTGCCGCCGATCTGCGCCAGGTGCTCCCGCGACGTGTCGCCGTACGTGGTGATCTCGACCAGCTCAACGGGCCGACCGGTCACCTGGCTCACGGCGTCCGCCACCTGCCCGGACTGGGCCATGGCGAGCTTGCTCCGCCTGGTCCCCAGCCTCAGTGCCTTCTCAGTCATGCCGGCCCTCGGTTCTTCTCAGTGCTGTTCTCGGCGCGGGAGACGGAGGCCACCGTCTCCTGGTCGAGGTCGAACAGGGTGCGCAGCGCGTCCGCGTACCCGGCACCGCCGGGTTCGGCGGCGAGCTGCTTGACCCGCACCGTCGGCGCGTGCAGCAGCTTGTCGACCACACGCTTGACGGTCTGGGTGATCTCGGCCCGGTGCTTGTCGTCGAGCCCCGGCAGCCGCCCTTCCAGGCGGGCGATCTCGCCGGCCACGACGTCCGCGGCCATGCTGCGCAGCGCGACCACGGTGGGCGTGATGTGCGCGGCGCGCTGGGCGGCGCCGAAGGCGGCGACCTCGTCGGCGACGATCCGGCGGACCATGTCGACGTCGGCGGCCATCGGTGCGTCGGCGGAGGCGTCGGCGAGCGACTCGATGTCCACCAGGCGGACCCCGGCCAGCCGGTGCACGGCGGCGTCGACGTCCCGCGGCATCGCGAGGTCGAGCAGGAAGAGCACGGGCTCGGGGCGCGGCACCTCGGCGACCGGCTCCGGGCGGCGGCGCTCGGGGATGCGGCCGACGCGGGTCGCCGTCGCGGCGAGCGCGCCGATCAGCTCGGCCTCCGCCTCCGGACCGCTCCGGCCCGTCTCGCGCGGCCGGTCCGGCGCCGTACCGCCCGCGGCCCACGCGCCGTGCTGCTCCAGCGTCGCCGCGTCCAGCCCGGCCACGGCGGCCTCGCCCATGACGGAGAAGCCGGAGGGGACGGAGGACACGGAGGAGAGGTCCAGGGGGCAGTTCTCGTCGGCGGCGCTCCCGGCACCCGGCAGTGGCGTTTCACCGGCTTCCCGTACCGCGCTCTCCCGTACGGCGGTGTCCTGGACGGCGGTGTCCTCGGCGGCGGGCGCGCCGGTACGGCCCCGCACCGTCGCCGCCACGGAGTCGGCCGTGAGGACGAGACCGGTCGCACCGGTGCAGGAGACGGCCAGGTCGGCACGTGTCAGCTCGCCCGGCACCGCGTCCATCGGTACCGCGCGGGCCAGCACGTCCGTGCCGTCGCCCTCGGAAAGGATCTGTGCGAGGTGCTCGGCGCGCTCGAAGGTGCGGTTGGCGACCACGATCTCGGCGACACCGGCCCGCGCCAGCGTGGCGGCGGCCAGCGAGGACATCGAACCGGCGCCGATGACCAGCGCCTTCTTGCCCCGGGCCCACTGCTCGACGTCGGCCCCGGCGGACAGCTGCTCCAGACCGAAGGTGACCAGGGACTGCCCGGCCCGGTCGATGCCGGTCTCGGAGTGGGCGCGCTTGCCGACCCGCAGCGCCTGCTGGAACAGGTCGTTCAGCAGCCGTCCGGCGCTGTGCAGGTCCTGGGCGCGGGCCAGGGAGTCCTTTATCTGGCCGAGGATCTGCCCCTCGCCGACCACCATCGAGTCCAGCCCGCAGGCCACCGAGAACAGATGGTGGACGGCCCGGTCCTCGTAGTGCACGTAGAGGTAGGGGGTCAGCTCCTCCAGGCCGACGCCGCTGTGCTGGGCGAGCAGCGTGGACAGCTCGGCGACACCGGCGTGGAACTTGTCCACGTCGGCGTACAGCTCGATGCGGTTGCAGGTGGCCAGCACCGCGGCCTCGGCGGCCGGTTCGGCGGCGACCGTGTCCTGGAGCAGCTTGAGCTGCGCGTCCGCGTTCAGCGAGGCCCGTTCGAGCACGCTGACGGGGGCGCTGCGGTGACTCAGCCCGACGACGAGGAGGCTCATGCCGGCATCACGGCGGGTACGTCCCCGTCGGGTCCCTGGTCGGCGGAGCCGGTGGAGTGCTGCTGCTTGCGGGCGGCGACGGGCGGTGCGGCGCCGTCGGCCGCGGCCTCCTCGCCCGCTTTGCGCTGCTCGTGGAAGGCGAGGATCTGCAGCTCGATGGAGAGGTCGACCTTGCGCACGTCGACGCCCTCGGGGACGTTCAGCACGGTCGGCGCGAAGTTCAGGATGGAGGTGACGCCGGCGGCCACGAGGCGGTCGCAGACCTGCTGGGCGGCGCCGGCGGGGGTCGCGATCACACCGATCGAGACACCGTCGTCCTGGATGATCTTCTCCAGCTCGTCGGTGTGCTGCACCGGGATCCCGGCGACGGGCTTTCCGGCCATTCCCGGATCGGCGTCGATGAGCGCGGCGACGCGGAACCCGCGGGAGGCGAAACCGCCGTAGTTGGCGAGCGCGGCACCCAGGTTGCCGATACCGACGATCACAACCGGCCAGTCCTGGGTGAGGCCGAGTTCGCGCGAGATCTGGTAGACGAGATACTCGACGTCGTAACCGACACCACGCGTCCCGTAGGAGCCGAGGTAGGAGAAGTCCTTGCGCAGCTTCGCGGAGTTGACCCCCGCGGCGGCCGCCAGCTCCTCGGAGGAGACCGTGGGCACCGAGCGCTCGGACAGCGCGGTCAGTGCGCGGAGGTACAGCGGAAGCCTGGCGACGGTGGCCTCGGGAATCCCTCGGCTGCGGGTCGCCGGTCGGTGTGCTCGGCCAGTTGCCACGGTGCTCCTGCGGGTAGAGCGGGGCTGTAGGCGGTCATACGTCCCTACATGACCGCCCCGTCGAATGCAGGCTATGTCTTTGTGAACGCGTGCACAAAGATGGTGTCCGATTTGCCCGGCCAACGTGACCGGGGTCACGCGCCCCCGGCGCACGGAACGGGAACCGGCACATACGTACTCGCGTTCCTCACTCATCGGAGGCAAAGCCGTACACGCTCCTCACGATCAACGCCCCCGAGACCTGGTCGCCATCGATCCTAAGCGACCATACGGACTACTTGTACTGATCGGTCAGTACCTTGCGCAGCCGTTCCTCGTTCACACGCCAGAAGGTGTGCTGCCGGCCGTCGACCAGCACGACCGGAATCTGTTCCCAGTACTGGTCGTGGAGCCCGCGGTCCTCGGTGATGTCCTTCCCCTCCCAGGGGACGCCGAGTTCGGCGCAGACCTTCTCGACGACGAGCTGTGCGTCATCACACAGATGACAGCCGGGTTTGCGGATGAGGGTGACGAGATGGTTCTCGGAGTGCTCAGGGGGCTGCGTGGGCTTCCGGCGGAAGAGGGGACTCATGCCGGCCATTCTCGCGCGCGCGAGCGGGACGCCGGGCCGGACCGCGGGCGGGACCGCGGGCGAGCCCTCGGGGCGCGGCCGCTTAACGGCACCGCCGCCCGGAGTTCACAGCCCGCGAACCCGTCGGCTCCGAAGCATCCGAACAAGCTGGCTATGCTCACTGGCATGGCCGCTCTTCGATGGCTCACTCCCCGTAGGCGCTCCGCCACGGCACGGAGCGTGTTGGCAGGCGAGGCCTCGGCGGAGGCAGCCCGCAAGTCCGCGGAAGCCGCAGAGACCGCCGAGATCGCCGAGACCCCCCGGGAAACCGCGCCCGACTCCGGTGTCGCCGAACCGGAGTTCCCGGTCCACGGCGACGAGCGCGCGGCCGCGTTCTTCGACCTCGACAACACCGTCATGCAGGGCGCCGCGATCTTCCACTTCGGCCGGGGCCTGTACAAGCGGAAGTTCTTCGAGACCCGCGACCTCGCCCGCTTCGCCTGGCAGCAGGCCTGGTTCCGGCTGGCCGGGTTCGAGGACCCGGAGCACATGCAGGACGCCCGCGACTCCGCCCTCTCCATCGTCAAGGGCCACCGCGTCTCCGAGCTGAAGTCGATCGGCGAGGAGATCTACGACGAGTACATGGCCGAGCGGATCTGGCCCGGCACCCGCGCCCTCGCCCAGGCCCACCTGGACGCCGGGCAGAAGGTCTGGCTGGTCACGGCCGCCCCGGTGGAGATCGCCCAGGTGATCGCCCGCCGCCTGGGCCTGACCGGCGCGCTCGGCACGGTGGCCGAGTCGATCGGCGGCGTCTACACGGGCAAGCTGGTCGGCGAGCCGCTGCACGGCCCCGCGAAGGCCGAGGCGGTCCGGGCGCTGGCCACGGCCGAGGCCCTGGACCTGTCCCGCTGCGCCGCCTACAGCGACTCCCACAACGACATCCCGATGCTGTCGCTGGTCGGACACCCGTACGCCATCAACCCGGACTCCAAGCTGCGCAAGCACGCCCGCGAGCTGGAGTGGCGGCTGCGCGACTACCGCACCGGGCGCAAGGCCGCCAAGGTCGGCATCCCCGCGGCCGCGGGCGTCGGCGCGGTCGCGGGCGGCACCGCGGCGGCCATCGCACTGCACCGCCGCCGCCGTTGACCCAATCGGGATGACGTACCCCCCGGAGGGGCTCTCCAGTCCCCTGTACTCACATCGGCCACAACACGCTCTGTAGTCACCAGGAATCCGAACCGTTCCGGTCACCAAGCGATCATTCTGGCGCAGCTGATCGAGCGTCAATCGGGCACAGAAGCGACGTAATCGATGATTTGAGCAACTGGGCGTAGCAGTGCCTGCACGAAGCGTTATTCTCCTCAGACGCATTCCGGTGCCCCACCTTCGCTACGACGGGTGAATGGTTCCGTACTGCACGTGATGGAAGCTCTGCCTCTGGGAGTCCCGTGTACCCACACGTCGGGGTTGACGCCTCGGGCCTGGCTACGCTGCGCGCAACGGTCAAATCAGCCCAAGACCTTTTGCGCGGCTTCGTCCCCACCGCGTATGCCGTCCCCGCCCTCGCCGCGGCCGCCGTGCCCGCCGGTCCGTGCTACGCACTGGCCGAAGGAAGCGCCGCCGTCGGCAGACGAGCGCGGTCGTCCTCGTCCGGGGCCGCCGCCACCACCCACCGCCGCCCGGCCGCGGACAGCGACAGCGCCCGCATGATGGAGCTGGTCGAGCGGGCCCAGGCCGGCGAGGCCGACGCCTTCGGCCGGCTCTACGACCAGTACAGCGACACCGTGTACCGGTACATCTACTACCGCGTGGGAGGCAAGGCCACCGCCGAGGACCTGACCAGCGAGACCTTCCTGCGGGCGCTCAGGCGCATCGGCACCTTCACCTGGCAGGGCCGCGACTTCGGCGCCTGGCTCGTGACGATCGCCCGCAACCTGGTCGCCGACCACTTCAAGTCCAGCCGCTTCCGCCTCGAGGTCACCACCGGCGAGATGCTCGACGCCAACGAGGTCGAGCGCTCCCCCGAGGACTCCGTCCTCGAGTCCCTCTCCAACGCCGCCCTGCTGGAGGCCGTACGGCGGCTCAACCCGCAGCAGCAGGAGTGCGTGACCCTGCGCTTCCTCCAGGGCCTCTCGGTCGCCGAGACCGCCCGGGTCATGGGCAAGAACGAGGGCGCCATCAAGACGCTCCAGTACCGGGCCGTGCGCACCCTCGCCCGGCTGCTCCCCGACGACGCCCGCTGAGAGCCGCCCACCGAGGCGCTCACCCTTCGTATTCCCCAAGTCACCACTGGTGAAAGTCCGTTGAGTCCGCCGCCCGATCATCCGCCGTCCGTAACCCAAGTGCCACGCCGCTCGTTGTGCGGGATGCAGGCTCCCTGTGGTCACTCCCTGGCCGACTCCGATCACCCGATCGGATGGTTCCGACCGGGGCGTGCAACCCTCAGGACCCCCTGGGGAGTCGACCGTGATGACGAGAGGAGGTGCCGCCAGTGATCGCGAACGTATCGGCACACCGGCGGGCGAACGCCTTCGCCCAGGCCCTGGAGGAGCAGTCGGATCCCGGGGCGGCGGCCGAGCAGTCCGGAGGGCCGGCGACCGCCGGGGCCACCGCGGAACCGACCGAGCAGGGTCGCCTGGTGACCCTCGCCCATGGTCTGGAGACGCTGCCCCGGCCCGAGCTGGATCCCGAGGTCAAGGTCGTCCAGCGGGCCCAGCTCGTGGCCGCCTTCGAGGCCATGCTGCAGGAGGGCACCGCGAGCGGCGGGGCGACGGACACGTCGGTACCGGAGCAGCGCCGGGCGCGCGGCACCCATCGGGCGGCCCCGCTGAGCAGGTTCCGGCCCCGTTCGCGGCTGGCCAAGGGCCTCACCGCGGGCGGGCTGAGCGTGAGCGTGGCCGCCGGTGCCTTCGGCGGAGTCGCCGCCGCCAGTTCGGACGCCCTGCCCGGCGACTCGCTCTACGGCCTCAAGCGCGGCATAGAGGACTTCCGCCTCGGCCTCGCCGACGGCAACGACGAGCGGGGCCGGGCCTATCTGGACCTCGCCTCGACCCGGCTCAGCGAGGCCCGTCGGCTGATGGAGCGCGGCCGCAGCGGCCCCCTCGACCACGAGTCCCTCGGCGAGGTCCGCCGCGCCCTGTCCGGCATGCGGCACGACGCCTCCGAGGGCCACCGCCTGCTCAGCGCGGCCTACGCCCACGACCCCGACTCGCTGGCCCCCATGCAGGCCCTCTCCGCCTTCTCCCGGTCCCACCGGGAGACCTGGGGAGCGCTGCGCGAACGGCTGCCCGTGCAGCTCGGGGACGTCAGTGAGCAGGTGTCGTCGGTGTTCGACGCCATAGACGACGACGTGGCCCCGCTTCAGTCCATGCTGCCGCAGCCGCCGGCCCAGGACGAGGGCGGCGGGGACGACGGTCTGCCGGGCGGTTCCGGCTCGACAACCACCGACACCCCCGGCTCCGGTCACTCCTCGGCGCCCCGCACCGGCGACGAGGGCACGTCCGAGCGCGGGCGCTCGCAGTCCGGCCGGCCCAGCGAGTCCGCCGAGTCCGGCGACGAGAGCGACGGCCTGCTCGGCGGCGGCACCGGAGGCCTGCTCGACCCGCCGAAGGACGACAGCGGCACCGCCTCCCCGTCCACAGGCGGCAACACCCCGCCCACGGAGCCGGACGTCACCCTCCCGCCCCTCCTCCCGGGCCTCCTGCCCGGCCTGGGCATCGAGGCGGAGGACGCGGACTGAGCCGACGCGCCGCGTGTACGGCGGTGGGGCGGACCCACCGCCGTACTGGCTGTCAGAAGAACACCGACCGCCGCTGCACCAGCAGTTTGTAGAGCGTGTGCTGGATCTGCTCCCTCACCTGGTCGGTCAGGTTGAACATCAGCACCGGGTCCTCGGCCGCCTCCGGCGCGTAGCCGTCCGTCGGGATCGGCTCACCGAACTGGATCGTCCACTTCGTCGGCAACGGCACCGCGCCCAGCGGCCCCAGCCACGGGAAGGTCGGCGTGAGCGGGAAGTACGGGAAGCCCAGCAGCCGCGCCAGCGTCTTGGAGTTGCCGATCATCGGGTAGATCTCCTCCGCCCCGACGATCGAGCACGGAACGATCGGCGCCCCCTGCCGCAGCGCCGTGGAGACGAAGCCGCCCCGCCCGAACCGCTGGAGCTTGTAGCGCTCGCCGAACGGCTTGCCGATGCCCTTGAAGCCCTCCGGCATCACCCCGACCAGCTCGCCCTGCGCCAACAGCCGTTCGGCGTCCTCCGCGCAGGCCAGCGTGTGGCCCAGCTTGCGCGCCAGCTCGTTGACCACCGGCAGCACGAACACCAGGTCCGCCGCCAGCAGCCGCAGGTGCCGGTCGGCCGGATGGTGGTCGTGCACGGCGACCTGCATCATCAGCCCGTCCAGCGGCAGCGTCCCGGAGTGGTTGGCGACGATCAGCGCACCGCCCTCGGCCGGGATGTTCTCCACGCCCTTCACTTCGACCCGGAAGTACTTCTCGTACACCGGGCGGAGCAGGGACATCAGCACCTGGTCGGTCAGCTCGGCGTCGTAGCCGAAGTCGTCGACGTCGTAGTCGCCGGTGAGCCGGCGGCGCAGGAAGGACAGTCCGGCCGCGACGCGCCGTTCCAGGCCACCGTCCCGGTCGCTGCCGTCGCCGTCACCGTCGCCGTCACCGACCGCCGGCCGCGGCTCGGGCGACTCGTCCGGCCCGGGGCCGGGGCCCTGCGCGGCGGCTCCCCGTACGGGCAGCGGCTGCACGTCGCCCACCGGCCCCTCGCCCACCGGCGCCGACTCGGCCGAGCTGCCCCTGCGCCGGCTCCCCGCGCCGCGGCTCCCCCGCGACCGGTCGTCGTCGAACGGAATGACCTTGGCGTCCGCCATCGTTGATGCGCTCCTCAGTTGGCGCTCTGCGTCGGGAGGTGACCGCTGCCCCGCAGGGACAGCTCCGCGATCCGGTCGACGGCCCCCGCGAGGGCCTCGGGCGGCAGCAGCCCGGCACCGCGCCCGCGGGCGAAGTCCGCGAACGCCCCGGCCGTCGAGTACTTCGGCCCAAATCCCAGCGTCTCGCGCATCTGCGTGGTGTCCACCACCCGGCCGTGGGTGAGCAGCCGGATCTGCTCGGGGGAGAAGTCCGTCATCCCCAGCGTACGCACGAGCGAACCCGCCCAGGTGACCGCCGGCAGCAGCAACGGCACGGTGGGCCGGCCGAGGCGGCGCGAGCACTGCGAGAGCGTCAGCACACCGTCCCCGGCGATGTTGAAGGTCCCGCTGTTCAGCGTCCCCCGCCGCGGCTCGTCCGCGCAGACCCGCAGCACCTCGATCACGTCGTCCTCGTGCACGAACTGCAGCCTCGGGTCGTAGCCGAACACCGTGGGCAGCACCGGCAGTCCGAAGTACGAGGCCAGCGGCGTGTCCGCGGCCGGGCCGAGGATGTTGGCGAACCGCAGCACGGTCACCGACACATCCGGCCGCCGGCGCGCGAAGCCCCGCACGTACCCCTCGACCTCGACCGCGTCCTTGGCGAAGCCGCCGCTGGGCAGGGACTTGGGCGCGGTGGTCTCGGTGCAGACGGCCGGGTCGCGCGGCGCGGACCCGTAGACGTTCGTGCTGGACTTCACCACCAGCCGCCGCACCGTCGGCGACTTCTGGCAGGCGCCGAGCAGCTGCATCGTGCCGATGACGTTGGTCTCCTTCACCGAGGCGCGACTGCCGCTGCCCAGCGGCGTGCCCGTCACGTCCAGGTGGACGACCGTGTCCGCACGCGTCTGGGCCAGCACGCGTCCGACGGCCGACTGCCGGATGTCCGCCTGGACGAACTCCGCGCCGCCCAGATGGTGCTCGGGCGCGACGGCGTCCACGCCGATCACCCGCTCCACACCGGGATCACGCTGGACGCGCCGGACGAACCGGCCGCCCAGCTGCCGGGCCACTCCGGTCACGAGCACGACCTTGCCCAAGATCAGCGCCTTCCTTCCGCCTGCACCGTAGCCTGCCGCGTTCCCCGCCTGCGGGCCAACTTAGCCGGTGGGTGTTGCGCCGTGATGACCGCCGGACGCGGCACATGACGAAAAATGACGGCCGGACCGCGCCACGCCCGGACGCCGACGGCCGAACGACTGCGGCCCCCCACCGGATGCGGTGGGGGGCCACAGACCACGCCGACGGCGCAGCGTCGCTTACTTCTTGTTGCGACGCTGAACGCGCGTGCGCTTCAGCAGCTTGCGGTGCTTCTTCTTGGCCATCCGCTTGCGCCGCTTCTTGATAACAGAGCCCACGACAGTCCTCGCTCACTTCTCAATCACTCGGTTGGTGAGCGCCATGGGCCCACACGACCTACGAGGGGCCAGCCTACCGGTCCGAGCGCTGAGGGTGTAATCGAGGGCCGTCAGGCCGTTTCCACCCCCACGTAGCTCTCGCGGAGGTACTCGTGAACCGCTTGCTCCGGGACGCGGAACGACCGTCCCACCCGGATCGCGGGCAGATGACCGCTGTGCACCAACCGGTACACGGTCATCTTGGACACGCGCATCACCGAGGCGACCTCCGCCACGGTAAGGAACTGAACCTCGTTCAGAGGCCTCTCGCCAGCTGCAGCCATGACACACCTGAACCTTCCGCACTCGACGGCCACCGGCTTCCCCTTCCGGTGACTCTTCGTCGCTGCGTGCTCACTCCCCAATGTAGGGGCGGGTGATGCGAATGGGGAAGAGGTGCACCCATCGCTTCCCTACCGTGACAGACACGCCCGATTGAGTACGTAGCGGGTAAGCGGACGGTAGTACTCGGACCGCACAGCGTCATCAAGTGGAACGGCGACGGACACCAACCCCTCGGCCTCCCCCACGAAGAGCGCGGGATCATCCGTATCGGCCGGACCGATCGCCTCGAACCCCAGCTGACCTGCTCCGCAGACCCACCCGTGGTCCCCGATCACCAGCTCGGGCAGCGGTCCGCCACCCTCGGCCGCGGCGGCCAGCGCGGTCCGAACCGGCAGCGGCGAGTGCGTGTGCGCGCCGGGCTCACCACCGGCGTGCCCGGCACCGGGCTCCCGCACCAACGCGACTCCGCGGACGTAGTCGAGGTTGTACGTGCGTAGACCGAACCGGGTCGTTATGTCGACAGAGCGACCCTGCGCCGGGGTGAGGACAGTACATCCCGCCGCCGACAGCGCCTCGGCCAAGGCGACGTAGAAGCCGAGCAGTCGGTGGGGATGCCCGGTGCCGAGCAGCACAGGGGCCCGACGTCCGGCGGCCGCCGCGAGCCGCTCCGCGAAGACGTCCAGCGCCGCTAGGGTCCGGTCCGGGTCGATGACGTCCCGGCCCGAGACATCACCCGGATCGGCAGAGACCCCGCACCTCTGCGCCATCAGCCCGAGCAGCTCCCGCTGCCCCCAGTCCCGCTCCGGATCGATCCCGATCAGCACCCGGGGATCCCGAGCGGCGAACAGCCGGTAACTCCGCAGACTCACCTCCCGAGAGGTCGCCACCACCCCGGCCAGCCGAACATCAAGAAGATGAGCCCGAAGAGCTCCACGGGTCAGCACACCTCCGATGCTGCCGGGTCTTCCCGTCAGCAGAAGAGGAAACGGGAGAATCTACGCACGGTCGGCGTAACGCGGCCGCGCACCAACCCGCTACGCCAACAACCCGCTACGCCAACAGCCCGCGCAGCGGAAACACCGCCCGCCGCGCCGCCCGCACCGCCTGGTCCAACCGATCCGCGGGGTCGTACCCCGCCTCCCACGAGGCGTACGACACCGGCGACCGCCCATCGGTCATCCGCATCGGCCCCAGCTGCCGCGTCCGCGCGTACACCTCCTGCCGCCACCCCTCCGGAATCACCGTCTCCGGCTCCACCGGCCGCCCCGCCGCGACCCCCACCAGATGCGCCCACGACCGCGGCACCACCTCCACCACGGCATAACCACCCCCGCCGAGAGCCACCCACCGCCCCTCGGCGTACTCGTGCGCCAGCTCGTGACACGCCACCTGCACCGCCCGCTGCGCGTCCAGCGACACCGCCAGATGCGCCAGCGGATCCTCGAAGTGCGTGTCGGCACCGTGCTGGGTCACCAGCACCTGCGGCCGGAACTCCGCGAGGACCTCCGGCACCACCGCGTGGAACGCCCGCAGCCACCCCGCGTCCCCGGTCCCCGCCGGCAGCGCGACGTTCACGGCCGACCCCTCGGCACAGTCCGCCCCCGTCTCCTCCGGCCACCCGGTCTGCGGGAACAGCGTCGCCGGATGCTCGTGCAGCGACACCGTCAGCACCCGCGGGTCCTCCCAGAACGCCGCCTGCACCCCGTCCCCGTGGTGCACGTCGACGTCCACGTACGCGACCCGCTCGGCCCCCAGCTCAAGCAGCCGCGCGATGGCCAGCGCCGCGTCGTTGTACACGCAGAACCCGGACGCCGCCCCCGGCATCGCGTGGTGCAGCCCGCCCGCGAAGTTCACCGCGTGCGGCGCGTCCCCGCGCCACACCGCCTCCGCAGCCCCCACCGACTGCCCGGCGATCAACGCGGACACCTCGTGCATCCCCGCGAAGGCCGGGTCGTCGACCGTCCCGAGCCCGTACGAACCGTCCGCCGACCGCGGATCCGCCGACGCCGCCCGCACCGCGTCGATGTAGTCCTCCCGGTGGACCAGCCGCAGCGTCGACTCCCCGGCCGGCCGCGCCGCGACGACCTCCACCTCCCGGTCGAGCCCGAGGGCACCGACCAGACTTCGCGTCAGGGCGAGCCGGACCGGGTCCATCGGATGCTCGGGACCGAAGTCATAGCCCGTTACTGCCTCGTCCCACATCAGCTGTGCGCGGCCGCTCATGCCCGCCACCGTATCGGTCCGGCCGACCCTCGAACGACCGGGCGTACACGACCGTCACCAGCACCAACACCATCGGCACGAGCATCGCCCCGCGATAGCTCCAGGCGTCCCCGAGCGCGCCCACCAACGGCGAACCGATCAGGAAACCGACATAGTTGAACACATTGAGCCGCGCCACCGCCGCGTCGGAAGCCCCCGGGCGACCGTCCTTCTCCGCCGCCAACCGCCCCGCCGCCGCGAACGTCTGCGGCACCAGCACACACAGCCCGAGACCCAGCAGGGTGAAGCCCAGCATCCCCACCCAGGCCCCCGGCGCCGAGGCCACCACGGCGAAACCGCCCGCCGCGACCACCGCCCCGCCCCGCACCACCGCCACGGCCCCGAACCGACGCACCCCGAAGTCCCCGAGGGCCCGCCCCACCAGCGTGGTCACCATGTAGACGTTGTACGGCACGGTGGCCAGCTGCTCCGAACTCCCCAGCACGTCCTGGAGGTACTTCGCGCTCCAGTTGGAGACGGTCGAGTCCCCGATGTACGCGAACGTCATCACCAGACACAGCGGCAGCAGCACCTTGAAGCCGACCCCCGCGCCGACTCCGCCCGTGCTCGTGCCCGCACCTGTGCTTGGGCCCTCCGCACCCTCACGGTCCCCGTCGACGTACCACCGGCTCCCCACCAGCGCGGCCGGCAACAGCAGCACCACCACCGGCAGATACGACACCCACAGCGCCAGATCCCAGTGCGCCCCCGCCCAGGCCAGCGAGGCCCCCAGAATCCCGCCCAGGCTGTACGCGGCGTGAAACCCCAGCATGATGCTGCGCCCATACGCCCGTTGCAGACTCACACCGAGCATGTTCATCGACGCGTCCAGCGCCCCCACGGCCAGCCCGAAGACGGCCAGGGCGACGGCCAGCACCGCCACCCGGTCCCCCGCCCCGACGCCGAGCAGCGCCAGCAGCACCACCGGCTGGGACCAGCGCAGCAGCCGGCTCGGCCGCACCCGCCGCACCAGGCGCTCGCTCACCACGCTCCCGACCCCGGCCAGGATCGGCACCGCGGCGAGGAAGACGGGCAGCAGCGCGTCGGAGACGCCGTACCGGTCCTGGATGGCCGGGATGCGCGTCACCAACAGGGCGAAGGCGACACCCTGGGCGAAGAAGCCGAACGCGAGCGAGGCCCTGCCGCGCCGCAGCACATCAGTCATGGCGGCGAGCGTAGGGCTCCGGCTTACCCGTGGGTAGATCCAACCAAAGATGAATTCTTCTCAGCTTCCGGGACCCGGAGCCGCCCATGCCAAGGGTCAGGCCTCAACCGCGCAGCAGGTCGGCCAACTCCCCCATGTCGGCGAAGAGTCGTGTGGCTCCGTCGAGCCTCTCGGCGGGCGTCATCGCGGTGAACCCGTACACGTCCATCCCGGCCGAGACAGCGGCCCGCACGCCCAGCGGACTGTCCTCGACCACGGCACACCGCTCCCGCGCCACGCCCATCCGCGCGGCCGCGTGCAGGAACAGGTCCGGCGCCGGCTTCCCTCGCCCCACGTCCTGGGAACTGAAGATCCGCTCGTCGTCGAACCACCGGTCGAGCCCGGTCTTGCGATGCCCCGTCCGAATCCGCTCGTGGCTCCCGGAGGAGGCCACGCAGTACGCCACCCCGTCCGCGGCCAGCTTCTCCAGCACATCGACGGCGCCGGGAACGGGTTCCAGCTCCTGCTCGAAGGCGGCGAACACCCGCCCGTGGAAGACGTCGTCGAAGTCCGAGGGCAGCCGCTGCCCCGTCCGCTCCAGCACGAGGTCGTGCACGCGGTGCATGGCACCACCCATGTAGTCCCGCAGCGAGTCCTCGTAGGACGTCGGGTGCCCCAGCTCGGTGAGATAGCCGGCGAGGAGCCGATTGGAGATCGGCTCACTGTCGACGAGCACACCGTCGTTGTCGAAGATAACCAGGTCGTAGCGCATACAGAGACCCTAAACGCAGAAAACCCCGCACCGTTCCCGATGCGGGGTCTCCCAGCAATAATTGTTCGGCGGCGTCCTACTCTCCCACAGGGTCCCCCCTGCAGTACCATCGGCGCTGTAAGGCTTAGCTTCCGG
>NZ_JBIRFY010000020.1:0-127104 GCF_044327745.1 Streptomyces sp. NPDC018026 | reverse complement strand
GTGCGGTCGAGACAGGACTCCATGGCGTCGTAGCGCGGCTGCCGCAGGTAGCGGCGCGGCGGGTGCCAGGGATCGTGGCCGAGGCCGACCAGGGCCAGGCCGTCCTCGCGCAGCACGGCGCGGACGGCTTCCAGATCGGCGGAGACGGAGCGGACGCACTCCGTCAGCGAGGCGGCGGGGAGCGAACTCAGCTCCAGCTGGCCGCCGGGTTCGACGGTCAGCGCCGACCTCAGGGGCACGGCCCGCAGCGCGGTGTACACCGCACGGAGCCGTTCGGGTGACACGGGGAGCCGCGGCGCGCGCAGCTCGTGGACGAGCCATTCCACCTCGACGCCGAGGAGCCTGGGCGGACCGGTCTTGAAGCAGATGCCGCGGACCAGCGCCTCGACCTCGGCCTCACTGACGGCGGTACGTGGCCGGATACAGCCACCAACCGAATCGGACATGTCGGGATCCTCCTGAGATTCCACCATGCCGCCGGCCCCTCTGCGGTGGGCCGGGCCGGCACACTCGTCCCACCCAAGACCCTCGTGCCGCTCCGCACAAGGACGCATTTCGGGACGTTCCCGCTCGGTAATCTCCGCGATCCGCCCGTTTCCGAGGGCATCCCACGTCGTTCGCCGGCCGGGAAACTCCGTTGCACCGCACCCTCAGCATCACCCAGGATTCCCGCATGAGCACGACGGGGGAGACCGCGCCGCGCGCGGTCACGGCGCCCACGGGGGTGGCGCCGTGAGCGCGCGCCTGCGGGGCATCGCACAGCAGACGGAGCAGATCGTCGCGGCCGGGTCCTACCGCACGTCCGACGGGCGTGAGGTGCCCCTCGCGGCCGCGGTCGGGGCGGCCCGGGACGGTACGCGGATGTACGGGCCGGGGCCCGCCGAGGTGTCCGTTCCGGCCGGGGCGCGCACGGTCTTCGAGGTCACCGGCGAGAGCAGCCTGGAGGCCGCCCGGCGGCTCGGCGGCGACGTCGCCGTGCTCAACTTCGCCTCCGCACGCAACCCGGGCGGCGGTTATCTCAACGGCGCCCAGGCCCAGGAAGAGGCCCTGTGCCGGGCCTCCGCCCTGTACACCTGCCTGCTGCGGGCGCGCGAGTTCTACGACCACCACCGGGCCCACCGCGACCCGTTCTACACGGACCGCGTCGTCCACTCGCCCGGCGTACCCGTCTTCCGGGACGACCGGGGCCGCCTGCTGGGCGAGCCGTTCACGGCCGGGTTCCTCACCTCCGCCGCGCCCAACGCGGGCGTGGTGCTGCGCACGGCCCCGGAGCGCGCCGCCGACCTGCCCGCCGCGCTCACCGGGCGCGCCGAGCGGGTCCTCGAGACGGCCGCGGTCCACGGGTACCGGCGGCTGGTCCTGGGCGCCTGGGGCTGCGGCGTGTTCCGCAACGACCCCGCCCAGGTGGCGGGCGCGTTCCGGACACTGCTCGGGCCCGGCGGGCGATTCGCCGGTGCTTTTGAACGGGTGGCTTTCGGCATCCTGGACCGCACCCCGGGCGCCACCGTCCGGGCGGCCTTCGAGCGCGCCTTCCCGCAGGGCGCCGACCGTCCCGGTCAGCTCCAGCCGTAGCGCTCCCGCAGCCGATGCCGTACGAGGTCGAAGCGCATCCGGTCCAGGGCGCACGCCTCGCGGCGCATACCCGCGTCGTGCAGCCGCAGCACCCGGTCCACGTCGACCCAGGAGTCCCGCCCGGTGCGGTCCCAGGGCCCGCTGCCGATTGGCACCCACTCCCGGTCCCCGTCGTGCCGCCTGCTGGACAGCTGCACGGCCAGCACCGTCCCGGCGGCCTCCCGGGCCACCACGAGCACCGGCCGGTCCTTGCCGCGGCCGTCCGCCTCCTCATAGGGCACCCACGTCCAGACGATCTCGCCGGGATCGGGATCGCCGTCGTGCGCGGGGGAGTACTCGGTCCGCACCCGGCCCACCTCCCGCGGGTCGGCCTCGGTGGTGGCGGCGGGTCCGTAACGGCCCGGGGCGGTCCCGCCGTTGCTGTCGATGTCGTCGGTGAAGGCGTTCACGGCCGTACCGTACGGGACGGGTCCCCGCGCGGACGCGCGGGGACCCGTACCGTACGGGACGGGTCCCCGCGCGGACGCGCGGGGACCCGCGTCCGGTGGCAGGCTGGCCCCCGGGACCGGCTCGCAGGAGCCCGGCCACCGGCGACACGAGACAGTACGAGTCAGAAGGCGGCGTCATGACCGACCAGCTCACCGTGAGCGTCCTGGGCACCGGCATCATGGGTGCCGCGATGGCCCGCAACCTCGCCCGCGCCGGACACGCCGTCCGCGTCTGGAACCGCAGCCGGGACAAGGCCGAGCCGCTGGCCGCCGACGGCGCGCACGTCGCGGGCAGCCCGGACGAGGCCGTACGCGGCGCCGACGTCGTCCTCACGATGCTGTACGACGGCCCGGCCGCGCTCGACGCCATGCGGCGGGCCGAGCCCGGCCTGCGTCCCGGCACCGTGTGGGCGCAGTCCACCACCGCGGGCGTCGACGCGGTCGCCGATCTGGCCGCCTACGCCCACGAACAGGGCCTCGTCTTCTTCGACGCCCCCGTCCTCGGCACCCGGCAGCCCGCCGAGGCCGGTCAGTTGCTGGTGCTGGCGGCGGGTCCGGGCGAGGCGCGGGACACCGTGGCCCCCGTGTTCGACGCCGTCGGCTCGCGCACCGTGTGGACCGGCGAGGACGGCGCGGCCGGCAGCGCCACCCGGCTGAAACTGGTGGCCAACAGCTGGGTCCTCGCCGTCACCAACGCCGGCGGCGAGACCCTCTCGCTCGCCAAGGCCCTGGGCGTCGACCCGGACACCTTCTTCGACGCCATCGCCGGTGGTCCGCTCGACATGGGCTACCTGCGGGCCAAGGCCGGCCTGATCCGCGACGGCGCGCTGACGCCGGCCCAGTTCGCCGTCGCCACCGCCGAGAAGGACGCCCGCCTGATCGTCGAGGCCGGCGAGGCGAACGGCGTCCGGCTGGACCTCGCCGCGGCCGGCGCGCAGCGCTTCGCCCGGGCCGCCGCCCAGGGACACGGCGACGAGGACATGGCGGCGGCCTACTTCGCCAGTTTCGAGGAGAAGGCGTCCGACTGAGCCCACCCGGGTACCGGGTGCACGAGCCCCCCGGCACCGGTGACCGGACCCGGTGCCGGACCACGCCACACCGCGAGGAGTCCGCATGTCGAAGCCGCCGCTGCCGCCCGAGGCCGTCGAACTGCTGCGCCGCCCCAACCCGTGCGTCATGGCCACCCTCCGCCAGGACGGTGCCCCCGTCTCCACGCCCACCTGGTACGCGTGGGACGACGACGGCCGGGTGCTGATCAACCTCGACGCGGGCCGCGTGCGCCTGGGACACCTGCGCCGCGACCCGCGCGTCACCCTCACCGTCCTCTCGGGCGACGACTGGTACACCCACGTCACCCTCATCGGCCGCGTCGCCGAGATGCGCGACGACGAGGACCTCGTTGGCATCGACCGTCTCTCCCGGCACTACACGGGCAACCCGTACCCGAGGCGGGAGCGTCCCCGGGTCAGCGCCTGGATCGAGGTGGAGCGCTGGCACGGCTGGGGGGAGCTGAAGGACAGTTCCCAGCCGGGCTGACGGACGGCGCCTCCTGCCGTGCCGGGCGCCGGAACAGCGCGCCCGGCCACCAGAACCGGCGGCCCAGGTCGAGGGCGAGGGCGGGCACCAGCACCGTACGCACCAGGAAGGTGTCCAGCAGGACGCCGATCCCGACCAGGACGCCCATCTGCGCCATGGTCACCAGCGGCAGCCCCGCGAAGACGGCGAAGGTCGCGGCGAGCACGACACCGGCGGAGGTGATCACACCTCCCGTACTGGTCAGGCCCTCCAGCACACCGCGGGCGTGCCCGAGCCGGGCCGTCTCCTCGCGCACCCGGTGCATGAGGAAGATGTTGTAGTCGATGCCCAGGGCGACCAGGAACACGAAGCCCATCAGCGGAATCGACCAGTCGACACCCGCGAAGCCCAGTACGTGCTCGAAGAGCAGGTTCGAGGCGCCCAGCGCCGCCAGGTACGACAGCACCACGGTGGCCAGGAGCAGCAGCGGGGCCACCAGGGCGCGCAGCAGCCCCACCAGCACGGCCAGGACCACCAGGAGCACGATCGGAACGACCGTCGTCAGGTCGCGGCCCGCGGCCCGCTGGGTGTCCAGGTACTGCGCGGTGGTGCCGCCCACGAGCGCCTCCGCGCCGGCCACCCCGTGCACGGCGTCCCGCAGGCCGCCGACCGTGTCCTTGGCACGCTCGCTGTCCGGGGTGTCCTCCAGGACGACCGACAGCTGGGTACGGCCGCCGTCGGGCGTGCGGTCGCCCCCGGCCTCCACCCGGGCCACGCCCCCGACGTCCGCCGCGGCCCGCCGTACCGCGTCGGCGTGCGCCGTGGCGGTGACGATCTTCACCGGATCGGAGGCGCCGGACGGGTAGTGGGCCGAGATCCGCTCCTGGGCGACCACCGACTCCGGCTTGTCCTGGAACATCTCCTCCTGGGTCAGTCCCATGGAGAGGCCGGCCGTGCTGAGCGCGAGGACACCGGTGACGGCCACCGACATCAGCCACGACCAGCGGGGACGCCGGGCGACCGCGGACCCGATGCGGGACCACACCGTGCGCGACGCCCGGGCGGGCGTACCGGCCCTCGGCACGAAGGGCCAGAACACCCAGCGGCCGGTGACGACGAGGAGGGCCGGGAGCACGGTGACCATCGCGAGGAAGGCGCAGACCACGCCCACGGCGCCCACCAGTCCCAGTGAGCGCGAGGAGTTGATGTCGGCGAATCCCAGACAGGCCAGGCCCGCCGCGATGGTGCCGGCCGAGGCGAGGACCGCCGGGCCGGAGCGGACCATCGCGATCCGCATCGCTTCGTGCCGGTCGGCGCGGCGGTGCAACTCCTCGCGGTAACGGGCGATGAGGAGCAGTGCGTAGTCGGTGCCGACACCGAAGACGAGCACCATCAGCACGCCCGAACTCTGCGGGTCCACCGGCAGCCCGGCGTACCGGGCCAGGAGGTAGGTGCCGACCTGGGTGAGGACGGCCGCGAAACCGACGGAGAGCAGCGGCAGCAGCCACAGGACGGGACTGCGGTACGTGATCAGCAGCAGGAGGGCGACGATCAGGCCGGTGGCGAGCATCAGGGTGGCGTCCAGGCTGTCGAAGACGGCGACCTGGTCGGTGAGCGAACCGGCCGGGCCGCCGACGGCGACGTCCACTCCGGGCGGCGCGTTCGCGCCCACGGACGTCCGCAGTTCGTCGATCGTCCCGGTGACGTCGTCCTCGCTGTCCAGCGGAACCACCGTCATCAGCGCCTTCCCGTCCTCGGACGGGATCGGCGGCGACACCTCCTCGCCCGCGGCGGCGTACCGGGCGAGCACGGGCCGGTCGGCGGCCGCCTGCTCCTTCGCCCCCGCACCGGTGTGCACGACGACGGCGGGCATCAGCGTGTCCGTACGGAACCTCTCCAGCTCCGTGTTGACACGCGCGGACTCCGCGCCGCGCGGCAGGAAGGCGTTGGCACTCGTGTCCTCGACGTCGCCCAGCCGGCCCGCCAGCGGACCGAGCGCGACGGCCACGACCAGCCAGGCCGCCAGGACGTACCACTTGCCGCGCCGCCCACCGGGCGCACGGGCCACACGCCGCAACAGCGCACGCATGAGTAATCTCCTTCATGGGGAACGCGCCCGCCGGTCGGCGACCGGCACGAGGGCGCACGGGACCCGCACCGCGGCGCTCAGGTGTGTCGACCTGCCGCGGTGCACGGGACGGATGTGTGTCTTTGGTGCGACATCTGGCGATGTCGGGTGTGTTCCGCCGTGGTACGGCCGGGAGTTGCAGCTCCCGGCCGTACGTCAGCGGCGGGGTCCGGTGGCGGTGTCTATTCGATCTCGCGCATCATCTTCTCCATCGAGCCGACCGCGAGCCGGGTCTGGGTCAGCTCGTCGAGGGTCTGCCGCTGCTCCTCCACCGTGCGGCGCTGCAACTCCACCGTGTCCTCCAGGAGTCGCGCGTACCGAGTGGCCAGCTCCTTGTACTGCTCCTCGCGCGCCGCCAGCATCCGGGCCCGCCAGGTGGCGGCGACCTGCCAGACGATCACGATCATCAGACCGAAGAACCCGGCCGCGCCCACGGCGCCGACCAGGACCCCCAGTTCCTCGGCCCCTGCGGCGAGAGTCACCACGTCCTCGTTCACTTCGCTTCCTCTTTCGCACTCCGGCCGGCGGTCCGGTCGGTCTCGGTGGTGTCGGTGATCGTCGCGGCCGCCTGCGCGACGACCCGCGGGGTGAGTTCGTAGAAGAACGGGGTGACGTCGTAGTACTTCACCGTCTTGCCGTCCTCCGCGACCTCGAGCGTGCCGGCGACCAGGCCCGCGGCCTCCAGTCGCTGCAGATGCATGTGCAGCAGCGGACGGCCCATGCCGATCAGGCGGGCCAGTGCGCTGACGTAGTTCCGGCTCTCCAGGAGCGCCGCGACGATCCGCATGCGGTGCGGGTTGCCGAGCGCGGAGAGCACCTTGAGCAACTCGTCACCGGTCGGTGCCGGAGGTGGGGCCTCGGGCATCGCACCCCTTTCCGTCGTACCTGTCAGGAAACGCTGACAGGAGCCGGAGCCACCTGTCAAAGATTTCTGACACATCTCAGGGACGGATCAGGGGTGGATCAGGGACGGGTCGGGGGTGGACGCGGGGACGCGCCCTCGCCGCTGAACGGCGTCACCGGGGACGTGCCCGGGGCCTGCTGACCGGCGTACCGAGACCGTCACCGGCCCACGGCCGGGACCGTTGTCAGACCCCCTCCGCATACTGGTGGCCTCGAAGTGCCGGATGCGAGGGGGGACGGGCCGTGCGGATGCGGACGGTGTACAGGGGTGAACTACCGGTCGTCCACGGGCGGTTCCACGTGGACAGCCGTCGCGAGCCGTTGGCGCCGGTGTCGTCGGAGGCCTGCGCCGGGCAGACCAACGGTCTGTGCGGCGCGGCCGTCCCGGGCTGCCTCTTCCTCTGCACGGGCCTGAGCAGCGGGAAGGTCGCCCTCACCGTCGAGGTGCACGGCGCCGCGCCGCCCCTCGAAGACCGCTGGGAGGACGTGGTGGAGGCGTCCTTCCGCCCGCTGACCGCCTCGACCGCCGTCCTGCCCTGCGGCCGCGGCGCACTGTGCGAATGGCCCCTGCCGGCCGCCGACCACCGGGTGCGCTACTGCGGGCGCGGCATGGACGGCGGCGCGGGGGCCGGGTCCGGCACGGCCCGGGACGCGGGACCGGTCGGCCAGTACCTGCTGCAGTTCTGGCCGGCCCCGCCCACCGCGGACCGGATCGTCCGGCAGACCTCGCGCAGCGCCGCACACCGGCACCGCTACGCACGCGCCCTGGAGCCGCCCGTCCCGGGGGCGCGGACCGAACGGGAGCGCGCCGAGATACGGTCCTGGGGCGGCCGGCTGCCCAGCCGGCGGGTGCGGGAGGCCGGTGCCGACGCGCGCGGGCTCGTACCGCTGGACCGCGAACTGCTCGACGCCGTCGACGCGGCGTGCCCGGCCACCCAGCGCGGCCTCGCCCGCTGGGCCGCCCGCCGGGCCCTCACCGCCGCCGGACTGGACGGCGTCGACTGGATCGCGCCCGCGCTGACCGCGCTGGACCGGGGCGAGCCCCTGCCGGCCCCGTTCGACGATCCCCGGCGGGCCTGGGACCGCTTCTTCACCGACGCCCGCACCGCCCTCACCGCGCCCGACCCGCCCGGCGCGGCCCAGGGCGCCCCGCTGTGCCGCGCCCTCGCGCTGCCCGCCCTCCGCGCCGCCGCGGATCCCGACCCCCTGCGCGCCGCACTCGGCGCCCTCTTCGCCGCCGCGGTCACCCACGGCACCGACTACCCCGCGCTGTTCACCGAGGCCCGCCGGCGCTTCCCCGACCTGGGCACGGAAGCGTCGCCGCGGGCCTGAGGGGCGGGCGTCCGGCCCGGTCGGCCGAGGCGCTCGGTTGTCTGCCCGGCCTGGGTGCGGGCGTGCGGGGTGCGGGTCCGGCGGGCCTCCGCGTCCGCCCGGCCGGCTCGGGGACGGGCGTGACGGGCGTTGCGCCGGGTGGGGCGTGGCGGCCGGGCTGTCGCGTCCGGTTCGCCGGGCCCTCGGTGCTTGCCCGGCCGGTGCCGGGGCGGCACCGGGAGGCGTGACCGTGGGGGCCTCAGACGTCGGCGGTGGGCCGGGTGGGGGAGGGAGCGGACGTGTGGGGGCGTCGCGGCAACAGCAGCGGGGTCGCCAGGAGCAGCACACCCGCGAGCGCGACGGCCGTACGCGTCCCGGTCAGGCCCGCCAGCAGGCCCCACAGCGCGGTCAGCGCCGCGGTCGTCAGCTTCCCGCTGACCGTCCAGGCCGACAGCGTGCGCGCCACCCGGTCCGCGGGCGTCGACTCCAGCCGCCGGGTGGCGTACACCGGGTTGTACACGCCCACGGACGCGATCAGTCCGAACTCGACGGCCATCACCAGCACCAGCCCCCCGGTGCCCGGGCCGACGAAGGCCAGCCCTACGGGCCAGCAGACGCGCAGCACGCCGCTGGTCACCAGCACCCGGTGCTCCCCGAAGCGGGCCACGAGCGGGCCGGCCAGGCGCGAGCCGACCAGCCCGCCGAGGCACGGCACGGCGAAGGCGAGCGCGTACTGCCAGGGGGCGAAGCCCAGGTCGCCCAGCATGAGCACGGCCAGCAGCGGTGCCGTCGCCATGATCAGACCGTTGACCAGGACCGTGTTGAGGAACAGCGGACGCAGGGCCGGTGAGGAGAGCACGTACCGCCAGCCGTCCAGCAGGTCACCGGCGCGCAGCCGGCTCGCCGCCGCGTGCGGCGGGCGCGGCTCCCCGCCCCCGATCGCGCGAATGCCCAGCGCCGACAGGAGATAGCTGACCGCGTCGGCCGCCACCGTCACCACCGGGCCGAAGAGCCCGATCGCGGCCCCGCCGACCGGCGGTCCGAGCATGGCCGCGGTCCAGGTCGTCGCCTCGAACCGGCCGTTGGCCCGGAGCAGGTCCGGCCCCCGCACCAGCGCCTTGAGACAGGAACCGGCCGCGGCCCTGAAGATGATGTCGGCCGCGGCCACGATCACCGACACGACCAGCAACTGGGCGAAACCGAGCCGTCCGAAGGCGTACGCGAGCGGCACGCTCAGCAGGACCGCGCACCGCAGCAGGTCCGTCGCGATCATCACCGGCCGCTTGCGCCGGAACTCCACCCACGGCCCGAGCGGCACGGCCACCACCGCGCCCACCGCGAGGCCGACCGCCGAGAGCGCCGCCACCCGTGCCGGACCGGCGTCCAGCACCATGACCGCGATCAACGGAAAGGCGTCGAAGGCGAGCCGCGTGCCGAACGTGCTGACCGTGTACGCACCCCACAGCCATCCGAACCCGCGCCCCAACGACCCGTCGCCCACCACGTCCGACTCGACCACACCCGACTCCGTCACGCCCGACATCCAAGCGAGCCGGGGCCGGGCGGATCAAACAACCGCCCGGGCGGCACGTACAACCGATCGTTGTGCACACGCTCCGGGGCCGGTGCTACCGGGTGAGCAGCTCGCGCAGCGCCCCGGCGACCTCGTCCGGCGCCTCCTCCGCCATGAAGTGCCCGCACCCGACGGTCTCGTGCCGCAGGTCCGGGGCCCACGCCCGCCACAGCGCGGCGGCGTCGTAGCCGAGGGCGGCGCCCCAGTCCTGCTGGAGCACGGTCACCGGCATCCGCAGCCGGTTGCCGTTCTCCCGGTCCGCCCGGTCGTGGTCCACGTCGACGCCGGCCGAGGCCCGGTAGTCGGCCACGATGGACGGCACCGCCTCGCGGGACGCCTTCAGGTAGGCGGCGCGGACGTCGGCGGGCAGGGCGTCCGGGTCCCGGGTCCACACGTCGAGGAAATGACCGAAGAACGCGTCCGGCGCGGCGCCGATCAGCTGCTCCGGCAGCCCCGGCGGCTGCGCCATCAGATACAGGTGGAAGCCCACCGCCGCCGTCGTGCCGTGCAGGACGTCCCACATGTCCAGCGTCGGCAGCACGTCCAGCGCGGCCAGGTGCGTCACCGCGTCGGGGTGGTCGAGCCCGGCGCGCACCGCGACCAGCGCGCCCCGGTCGTGACCGGCCAGCGCGAACCGCTCGTGCCCCAGCTCCCGGGCCAGGGCGACCACGTCGGCGGCCATGGCCCGCTTGGCGTACGCGGTGCCGTCCGGGTCGGCGGGCTTGTCGCTGGCGCCGTAGCCGCGCAGGTCGGGGCAGATGACCGTGTGGTCGGCCGCCAGGTCGGCGGCGACGTGCCGCCACATCAGGTGGGTCTGGGGAAAGCCGTGCAGCAGCACGACCGGGCTGCCCGTGCCGCCGACGGCCACGTGCAGGCCGACGCCGTCGGTGACCGTCACGCGTTCGCGGGTGAAGCCGGGTATGGCCGGCTCGGCGGTGGTCGGGGTGGTCGGGGTGCTCATGGTGGTCGGCGCCTCTCTGTTCTGTTCCTGCTCGTGTCACACGTCCTGGTGACGTCTTCGAGGCTGCCGCGCGCGAATCAGCAACCGATCAGCAGCCGACCGGCGACCGACCCGCACGCGTACCGTGGTGATCGCACACGCGGTGGCGGATCGGAGCGGACGGAACACGGACATGGAAGCGGTCACGTTCGGTGTGCTCGGAGCGGTCACCGCCCGGCGCGGCCCCCACGACCTCGCCCTCAAGGGCCCCCGGCACCGGGCCGTGCTCGCCCGGCTGATCCTGGCCCGGCGGCGGGTCGTCCCCGTCGCCCGCCTGGTCGAGGACCTGTGGGACGCCCCGCCGCCGCGGGCCGTCGGAGCGGTGCGCACCTTCGTCGGCGACCTGCGCCGCGCCCTGGAACCCGACCGCCCGCCGCGCGCCCCCGCCCGGCTGCTGGTCACCGAGGGACCGGGCTACGCCCTGCGCGCGGCGCCGGACACCGTGGACGCGTGGCGCTTCGAGGCCGCCGTCGCCGAGGCGGACCGACTGCCGGCCGCCCGGGCCCCCGAGCGGCTGCGCGCGGCGCTGGGGGAGTGGCGGGGACCCGCCTACGCCGAGTTCGGCGCGGCGGACTGGGCCCGCGGCGAACGCTCCCGGCTCACCGAGCTGCGGCTGCGCGCCGTCGAGCGGCGCGCGGAGCTGCTCGTGGAACTCGGGCGCGCCGCCGAGGCCGTCCCCGACCTGGACGCGCACCTCACCGAGCACCCCTGGCGCGAGGAGTCCTGGCGCCTGCTCGCGCTCGCCCTGTACCGGACCGGACGGCAGGCGGACGCCCTCGCCGTGCTGCGCCGGGCCCGCGCCCTGCTGGCCGGGCGGCTCGGCATCGACCCCGGCCCGCGGCTGCGCCGCCTGGAGGCCGGCATCCTCGCCCAGGACCCGGACCTGGACCCGCCCGGCGAACCGGCGGACGCGGCGGCCCGGCTGTGGGCCCGGGCGACCGAGGCGTACGACCGCACGGTCGCCGCCGGTTCCCGGGCCCGCCTGGAATCCACCGTCGGTCTGCTGCGCAGCCTCGCGGTGACCGGCGGCGGTGGCCTGGAGGCCGCCCGGGAGCACCGGATGACGGCGGTCCAGGCGGCGGAGGAGACGGGCGACGCGGAACTGACGGCCCGGGTGATCGGCGCCTACGACGTCCCCGCCAACTGGACCCGCAGCGACGACCCCGCCCTGGCGCGGCGCCTCGTCGACGCCGCCGAGCGCACCCTCGGCGCCCTGCCCGAGGACCCCACCACCGAGGCGGCACGCTGCCGTCTGCTGGCCACGGTCGCCCTGGAGTCGCGGGGCGTGCGCTCCCCGCGCGGGCCGCGGGCCGCCGCCGAGGCCGAGGGCATCGCCCGCCGCCTGGACGACCCCGCCCTGCTCGCGTTCGCCCTCAACGGCGTCTTCATGCAGTCCTGCACCCGCGCCGGACTGGCGCCGCGCCGGGACACGATCGGCGCCGAACTCGTCGCCCTCGGCACCCGGCACGGCCTGGTCAACTACGAGGTGCTCGGCCATCTGATCCGGCTCCAGGCCCGCTCGGCCCGCGCCGACTTCACGGCCGCCGACGAGCACGCGACGGCCGTGGACCGCCTCGCCGAACGGCACGAACGGCCCCTCGTGCCCGTTTTCACCGCCTGGTACCTGGCCCTGCGCCGGGCCGCCACCGCCGACCCGTCCGCCGGTTCCCACGACAGCGCCGAGGCCGCCTACCGGTCGGCCGCCGCCCGGCTCGACGGCGCGGGGATGCCCGGCCTGCAACGCGGACTCCTGCCGCTCGCCCTGCTCGGCCTGCGCCTGGCCCACGGCCGGCCCGCGGAGGTGGACCCGGGCGCGGACTGGGGACCGTACCGGCCCTGGGCCGAGCCCTTCGCCCTGCTGGCCGAGGGCCGCGGCACCGAGGCCCGAAACGCCCTGCGGGCGCTGACCGAACCGCCGCCCGACCTCCTCTACGAGGCGCTGTGCTGCGCCGAGGCCGCGCTCGCCCTCGCCCTCGGCGACCGCCCGGCGCTGCGGCGGACCCACGACAGGCTGCTGCCCGCGTCCGGTGAACTCGCGGGCGCGGGCAGCGGGCTGCTCACCTTCGGGCCGGTCGACGGCTGGCTCGGCGCGATCCGCCGGGCCCTTCGGGCGTGACGGCGGCAGAGCCGGCGACCCGTAGTCGTACCGCACCCGCCAGGTGCCACGGCTCGCCCCCGGACCTCGCGCCGGACCTCGCGCCGGGCCCCGGGCCGGGATGCGGGGTTGCCCCGGCCCGCGCCGGGTACCCGCCGGGCCATGAAGCGGCAGCTCGTCCAGGAGGGCCCTGCCGCGGAACGGTTTACCGGCCCGGGTGCGGGCTACGCGGCCCGCAGGCAGTCCCGTACCGACACGTACCGACCCCGGGAGGCGCGAGATGACACGGCGCATCCGAGACGTGATGACACCGGCCGCGGTGGCCGTCGAGCCCATGACGACGGTGGCCCGGGCGGCCCGGCTGATGCGCGAGGAGGACGTCGGCGACGTCCTGGTGACCTACGACTGCGACCTGTTCGGCGTCCTCACCGACCGCGACATCGTGCTGCGCGGCGTCGCCGACGGACGGGACCCCGACGCCACCACGGTCGGCGCGGTGTGCACGCCCCCGCCGGTCGTCACCCTCGAACCCGACGACACCACCGACCGCGCGGCCGAGCTGATGGCCCGCCACGCCGTGCGCCGGCTCCCGGTCGTCGAGCACGGCGGTGTCCCGGTCGGCGTGGTCACCCTGGGCGACCTCGCCGCCGCCGACGACCCGCGCTCCGCGCTCGCGGACATCAGCCGAGCCGCACCCGGCCACTGACACGGGGCCGTCATGAGCGAACCGGTCCACGCACGGAGCGCCCTGCGGCTGAGACTGCTGCTGTCGGCGGTCTTCCTGCCGCTGTTCCTCGCGGGGGCCGTGTTCTTCGGCGTGTGGGCCGCGGACACCGCCCCCGGCGACAGCCCCGGCCGCGGCATGCTCGTGGTCGTCGCCGTGGTGTGCGCGGCGCTCACCCTGCTGGCTGCCGCCGACCTGCTGGTGGTGGTCCGCCGGCTGAGAAGCGGACGCGGGCCCGGAAGCCCGTGATCCGGAACGGGACGGAGGAAACGACATGGCGCCCACGGCACGCACACCGACGGCACGCACACCGACGGCGCGCACCCGGGAGGACCGCCGCGCCACCACCCGCACCGCACGGCTGCGCACCCGGATCCCGGAACCCGACGAGGAACCCGACCTGCTCGGCCAGTACCTGACCCAGATCGGGGCCACCCCCCTGCTGACCGCCGAGGACGAGGTACGGCTCGCCACCCGTATCGAGGCGGGAGTCCGGGCCAGGGAGGAGCTGGAGGCGGCCGACACCGGCGAGCCCGCCCCCGCGCCCGGGCGGCGCCGCACGCTGGAGGAGACCGTCCACGACGGCCAGGAGGCCAAGGACCACATGGTGCGGGCCAATCTGCGGCTCGTGGTGTCGATGGCCAAGCGCCACGCCCACCGCGGACTGCCACTCCTCGACGTCATCCAGGAGGGCAACCTCGGACTGATCCGGGCCGTGGAGAAGTTCGACCACACCAAGGGCTTCAAGTTCTCCACGTACGCCACCTGGTGGATCCGCCAGGCCATCGAACGGGGCCTGGCCACCCACGCGCGCACGGTACGGCTGCCGGTGCACGTCGTGGAGCAGCTCCAGAAGCTCGCCAAGGTGGAACGCAAGCTCCGCGCGGGCCTCGACCGGGAGCCGACCACCGAGGAGGTCGCCGCCGAGAGCGGCATCGACGTGGACAAGGTCGTCTGGCTGCGCCGGGTGGGCCGGGACGCGGTCAGCCTGGACACGCCCGTGGACGAGACCGGCGACACCGTCGTCGGCGACCTCATCCCCGACACCGAGGTGCTGCGAGCCCCGGAGGTCGCCGAGTTCCAGGCGCTCGCGACGGAGCTGCGGGAGGCCGTCGGCACCCTCGCACCCCGCGAGTCCCTGATCCTCAGCCTGCGCTACGGGCTGCACGACGGCCGCCCCCGCACCCTGCAACAGGTCGCCCAGCACGTCGGCCTCACCCGCGAACGCGTCCGCCAGCTGGAGAAGGCCTCGCTCGCCCACCTGCGCGCCCCCGAGCACCGGGAGCGCCTCCTCGACTGGGCGAGCTGACCTGACCTAGTGCGGCTCCGTCCGCAGCCTCGCCCCCTGCCGGAGCAGTTCCCGCTGGACCAGCCGGTAGGGCAGCCCCCGCGGTCCGCTCCCGTGCCGTACGGTCAGCGCCGCGCACACCCCCGCGGCGTGCCCGGTCGCCATGGCGATGGGCATCACCCGGTACGACGAGTGCGCCACGTGCGTCCCGGAGATGCAGCGGCCCGCCACCAGCAGCCGGTCGGTGTCCCGGGGCAGCAGACAGCGCAGCGGGATGTCGTAGAAACTGCCCCGCGGCACCCGCTTGAGGACGGTGCCGGAGCCGCGCGGGTTGTGGATGTCGATCGGATAGGCGCCGTGCGCGACCACGTCCGGGAAGGTGCGCGCCGCCAGGATGTCGTGACCGGTCAGCAGGTGGTCGCCGAGCACCCGCCGGCTCTCCCGGACGCCGACGTGTGTGCCGCTCTGGACCACGTACGACTCCTCGAAGCCGGGCACGCGGGTGCGCAGGAAGCGGTCGATCTCGGCCAGTTGGTGCCGGGCCGTGTACTCGGCGCGGGTGAGGTCCCAGACGCTGGTGCCGAGGACCCGGTTCACCCGGGTGCTGTTGACGGAGACCTCGTGCGGGTGCGGGGTCGCGAAGAAGAGGACGTCCTCGCGCGGCAGCCGCAGTTCGCCGTTCTTCCTGGCCTCCTCGATCAGGTCCCACAGCCCGTGCACACCCCGCCACTGGTCGGGGTGCTCGCGCACGTACGCGGCGAAGTCCGGCCGGGCGAAGTCGGCGACGCGGAACATCAGCGTCATGGGCTGCACAAGCCCGTCCTCCGGCCGCCCGGTCTCGTACGGCGCCCCGCAGGCCGTCGCCACGTCGCCGTCGCCCGTGCCGTCCACGACCACCCCGGCGTCGATCACCACCGGCCCCGACTTGGTCTCGAACACCACCCGCCAGCCCGCGCCGTCGTCCAGCGGCAGCGCGCCGGAGGCGAAGGAGTGGAACAGCATCCGCACCCCCGACTCGTCCGCCATCTCCAGCAGGGAGAACTTGAACAGCTCCGGATCGAAGGGGACCGTGTACCCGGTCTTCGGGGAGGGCGGCAGACAGCCGCCGCGGCCCGTGAGCCGGTCGAGCAACTGCCACAGGACGCCCGCGACCACCGGCTCGCCCTCGCCGTGGTCGGTGGGCAGCAGCCGCGAGGTGTCCCCGGCCTCGGTGAAAGCGGCCTGCTTGTGCTCGTTGTGGAACGACATCAGCGGCATCACCAGCGCCACGGTCGCGTTGCCGCCGAGGAAGCCGTACCGCTCCACCAGCACGGTGTCGGCCCCGGCGTCGGCCGCGCCGACCGCCGCCGCGAACCCGGCGGGGCCGCCGCCCACCACCAGGACGTCGCAGCGGCCCCCGAGCCGGGCCGGGCGGGGCGGCAGGGTGACGGTGCGGGACTCGTGGGGCTCCTCCAGGATCGGCATCGCGCACCCTCCGGTCAGGCGTTCAGCGGCCGCGGCTCGGCGCGGTGGGGCCCCGCACCCGCCGCGGGGGCGCCGCCCGGCCCGTGGGCGGCACCGATCTCGTCGAGCAGGGACCCGCACCGCTCGCAGGTCTCGCGCGCCGACGCGGACAGTTCGCCCATCCGGTCCCGCAGGTCGTCCCGGCGCCGCGGGTACTCGTCCCACAGCCGGTCCACCTCCGCCAGCAGCAGCCCGGCCTGCTCCCGCGCCACCCCCACCAGCGCCGGGGCGCCCAGCCGGCGCGCGAAGTCGAAGACCTTGCCGGAGTACGGCAGAGGCAGCACCGGCACGCCGGTGAGCGCGGCGAAGATCACGAAGTGCAGGCGCATGCCCACGGCCACGTCGAGATGGCGCATGAAGCCGAGGACCTGCCCCGGGCTGTAGTCGCCGTGCAGGATGCGGCCCTGGTCGGGGGCGGTCATGTGGGACAGCACGGCGTGCGCGTGCCGTACGTCGTGCCGTTCCATCGGCAGGAACACCACGCGCGCGTCCAGCCGGCGGACCAGGAAGTCCTCGACGTCGGCGAGCAGCGCGTGGTAGTCGCCCTCGTCGAGCTTCTCGGCGGCCCGCCCCGGCTCGCGCACCGACATCCCCACCAGCCGGGTGCCGGACGGGACGCCCTCGTCGCGCATCATCGCCCCGGTGAACGGCTCCGGGGCCAGCAGGAGCGCCGGGTCGGCGGTCACCGCGACCTCCCGCTCCAGGCCGACCTCCTCCAGCACCAGCCGCGATTCCTCGTCCCGTACGACGACGTCGTCCATCTCCGCCAGCACCGTGCGCACCGCGTCCCGGTCCTCGGGGTCCGTGAGCGGCCCGGCGCCGACGGCGTAGGCGAACGTGGGCACGTGCCGGGTCTGCGCGGCCCGCACCAGCCGCAGATAGCGCCGCGCCTGGCCGTCGTAGAGGATGCCGCCGCCGCCCAGTACCAGCAGGTCCAGGCCGGGCAGCACGTCCAGGACGTGGTTGCGGCTCACCCCCTCCCAGGGCACCGCCTCGTCGGCGTCGGGGTGATGGGCGCGGGTGTGCTCCGCGTTCCGGCTCAGCACGACGAGGTGCGCGTCCGGCCGCCGGCCGCGCAGACAGCCCAGCACGCAGGTCAGGATCGCCTCGTCGCCGGTGTTGAAGCCGCCGTAGGAACCCAGCACGCCGATGCGCGAGCCCCGGCGGTCGGGGTGGGGAGGCGAGGGCCGAAGGGTCATCCGGGGCTCCCGTCACGTCGGAATCGGCCGGCGCGCGCCGGATTCGGCGCGTGGAGCCGCGCACCGTGCCGGGTTGCCTGCGCCGCATCCCGGAAACACCCTGACCAAGGACCGTCCGTACGCGACCCGTACCGCACGAGGAGCACCGGTGAACGTCACCCTCAGCGTCTGGCTGCTGACCGTCGCGGGCCTGTGCGTCCTCGTCGCCGCCGACTTCTTCATCGGGTGCAAGCCGCACGACGTGTCCCTCCGGGAGGCCGGGATCTGGACGGCCGTCTGGGTGGTCCTGGCCTGCCTGTTCGGCGTGGGACTGCTCGTGTTCGGCGGCGGCGGGCCGGGCGGGGAGTTCTTCGCCGGGTACCTCACCGAGAAGTCGCTGAGCGTGGACAACCTCTTCGTCTTCGTCCTGATCATGGCGAAGTTCGCGGTGCCCTCGCAGTACCAGCAGCGGGTGCTGATGGTCGGCGTCCTGGTGGCGCTGGTGCTGCGGGCCGCCTTCATCGCGGCCGGCGCGGCGATCATCTCCGCCTTCTCCTGGGTCTTCTACGTCTTCGGCGCCTTCCTGATCTGGACCGCCTGGAAGCTCATCCAGGACGCCCGCAAGGACGAGCACGAGCAGGAGTACGAGGAGAACAAGCTGCTGAAGTCGATCGAGCGCCGCTTCGGCGTCGCCGACCGCTACCACGGCACCCGGCTGTGGGTGGAGGAGAACGGCAGGCGGGTCATGACCCCGATGCTGGTCGTGATGCTCGCCATCGGGTTCACCGACATCCTCTTCGCCCTGGACTCCATCCCCGCCATCTACGGGCTGACCCAGGATCCGTACATCGTGTTCACGGCCAACGCGTTCGCCCTGATGGGCCTCAGGCAGCTGTACTTCCTCATCGGCGGTCTGCTGAAGAAGCTGGTGCACCTCTCCTACGGTCTGTCGGTCATCCTCGGCTTCATCGGCGTCAAGCTGGTGCTGCACGCCTTGCACGAGTCCGGCGTCCACGTGCCCGAGATCGGCATCCCCTTCTCGCTCGGGTTCATCGTGCTGGTCCTCGCGGTCACCACGGCGACCAGCCTGTGGGTCACGCGGCGGCAGGAGCGGGCCTGACGGGGGCCGCTGAAGCGGGCCTGACGGTGGGCCACCGGGAGCGGGCTACTCCACCAGCTCCTGGGTGCCCAGGACCGTGAGCAGGGCGAGCCGCTCCGCGTCGGCGGTGTCCGGTTCGGCCGTGTAGACCATGATCCGCAGATCGCTGCCCGCCACATCGAGCACGTCGCAGTCCAGCACGACCGGCCCCACCCGCGGATGGTCGATGGTCTTGCGCGCCGCCTCGTGCCGGCCGACCGCGTCCGCCCGCCACAGCTCGGCGAACCGCTCGCTGCGGGCGCGCAGCTCCGCGACCAGCCTGCCGAGCCGCGGGTCGGCGGGATAGCGGGCGGCGGTGGCCCGCAGGTCCGCGACGAGCGCCGACTCGAAGTCCCGGCGTTCCTGGGGCGTGTACCGGGCCCGGCTGCCCGGCCCGACGAAGTTGCGCCACACGCCGTTGCGCTCCGGGCCGTGCCACTCGGACGGATCGCCCATCAGCGCCGCGTACGGCGGGTTGGCCAGCAGCAGCGTCCACATCGCGTCGTACACGGCCACCGGGGTGCCGGCCATCCGGTCCAGGAGCCGGTGGACGCTCGGCGGGATGTACCCGGGAACGGTCCCGGGCCCCGGCGGCGCCAGCCCGGCCAGCCGGAACAGATGCGCGCGCTCCTCGGCCGGCAGCCGCAGTGCCCGTACGAGGGCCTCGACGACCTGAGCGGACGGGTTGGCCGCCCGGCCCTGTTCGAGACGGGTGACGTAGTCGACGGAGATGCCGGCCAGCAGGGCCAGCTCCTCGCGCCGCAGCCCCGCCGCCCGCCGGTGCCCGCCCGCGGGCAGCCCCACCGCCTCGGGGGCGACCCGGTCCCTGCGCAGCCGCAGCGCCCGCCCGAACTCCGTTGCCGTCATGTCCCCAGTGAACACCGCGGACGGCCGGTCTTCCTGGTACCCCTGGTCCCAGGAAGACCGGACGCCTGGCTGCCCGCCCCGGCGCGCCGCAGGCTTTTCCCATGACGACCACACTGATCACCGGAGCCAACAAGGGCCTCGGCTTCGAGACGGCCCGCCGCCTCGTCGCCGCGGGCCACACCGTCTACGCCGCCGCCCGCGACCCCGAGCGCGGCCGCCGCGCCGCCGAGGAACTGGGCGCACGGCCCCTCGTCCTCGACGTCACCGACGACGCCTCCGTCGCCGCCGCCGTGCGGACCGTCACGGCCGACGGCGGACTCGACGTACTGGTCAACAACGCCGGCATCGAGCAGCGCGGCGAGCACAACTCCGTGACCGGGGCCGACGGCACGACCGCGGACCTGCTGCGCACCGTCTTCGAGACCAACGTCTTCGGCGTGGTGCGCGTGACCCACGCGTTCCTGCCGCTGCTGCACCGCTCCGCCGCGCCCGTCGTGGTCAACGTGAGCAGCGGCCTGGCCTCGCTGACCGGACTCACCTCACCCCAGAGCCCGGGGTACGGCTACCCGGGCCTCGCCTACCCGGCGTCCAAGACCGCGGTCAACACGCTGACCGTGCAGTACGCGAAGGCGTTCCCCGGGATGCGGATCAACGCGGTCGAGCCCGGCTTCACCGCGACCGATCTGAACGGCAACACCGGTACGCAGACCGTGGCCCAGGGCGCCGAGGTGATCGTCCGGATGGCCCGGCTGGGCCCGGACGGACCCACCGGGGGCTACTTCGACGCGGCGGGCCCCCTGGCCTGGTAGTAGCTGTAGCCGCCCGGTCGCTGCGGGCGCTCAGCAGCCGGCGGGCGTGGGCCTGCCGCGCGAGACCACGCGGGTGCCGTGGCCGTCGACGACGCGGGCCTGGAGCGAACCGCAGGCGCACCGGGTCCACAGGGTGCCGCCCGCCGCGGTGGTGTGCGCCGACAGCACCTGGAAGGGCTCGGCGCCGTCGGGCCACCCGCAGTGCGGGCAGACGAGACCGGTCGTGCTGGGCATGGCGACTCCTCGTGCGTCAGTGGTACGTCGGATGCCGGTGTGGGCTTTCGGTCCCACCGTGGCGCCACTGACAGGGTGCGGCCCCGGATCCGTTCACGTCCAGGTTGACTTTACGGACTCCACCGTGAAGCGTGCACTTCATGATTGATCTGCGCAGGCTGCACGTGCTCCGGGCCGTCTCCCACTACGGCACCGTCACCGCGGCGGCGCGCGCCCTGCACTTCACCACCTCCGCCGCCTCCCAGCAGATCCGGCAGCTCGCCCGGGACCTGGGCGTCGATCTGCTGGAGCCGCAGGGGCGCGGGGTGCGGCTCACCGCCGCCGCGGAGAGCCTGCTGGAACACGCCGACGCGATCGAGGCCCGCTGGGACGAGGCCGAACAGGATCTGCGGGCGGGGGAGGGTGCCCCGGCCGGACCGCTGCGGGTGACGGGGTTCCCGGTGGCCGTCGCCGTCCTGCTGGCCCCGATGGCGGCGCGGCTGCGCGAGCGGCACCCCCGGCTGTCGGTGCGGATCCGGGAGGTCGACGTGGCGGAGAGCTTCGACCTGCTCTTCGAGGGGGAGAGCGATCTGGCGGTGGTGGAGGCGACTCCGGCCAGCCCGCCCGCGGCCGACACCCGCTTCGAACAGCGGCCGCTCCTGGACGAGCCGTTCGACCTGGTCGTCCCGGTGGACCATCCCCTGGCCGGACGGGAGGAGGCCGACCTCGCCGACGTGGCCCACGAGGCCTGGATCGCGCCGCTGCCGCAGAGTCCCTGTCGGACGCACATGGCGGCGGCCTGCGGTGCCGCCGGGTTCACCCCCGACGTGGTCCATCTCGCGGTGGACTGGAACGTCACGGCCCACCTGGTCGCGCACGGGCTCGGCGTCGCGCTGGTGCCCCGGCTCGCCCGGCTCACCCCCGAGCTGCCGATCGTCCGCGTGCCCTGCGCGGGCCGGCCGCACCGCAAACTGCTGACCTGCACGCGCGGCGGTGGGCACGGTCGAGCGGCGGTCGCGGCGGCGCTGGAGGAGCTGCGCGCGCTGGCCGCCGCGGCGGTGGCCTGACACACGACGGGACCGGAGCTCGGCCGAGCTCCGGTCCCGTCGTGTGCCGCTCGCGCCGGTCAGGCGGCGAGGACGTCGTCCGCGTGGCCGTGCAGCCGAGCGACGACCTCGGTCAGCTGGGCGGCGACCTCGGCGTCGTCCGCGGGGTGGGTCTCGGCGAAGCGGGTCATCGAACCGGGGATGGAGAGCTTGAGGTCCTCGATCACCTTGCCGCCGGCGATGCCCACGGCCTTGCGGGCCTCGTCGTGCGCCCACACGCCGCCGTACTGGCCGAAGGCGGTGCCGATCACGGCGACGGGCTTGCCGGTGAAGGCGCCGGCGCCGAAGGGCCGGGACAGCCAGTCGATGGCGTTCTTGAGGACGGCCGGGATGGTGCCGTTGTACTCGGGCGAGAAGAGCAGGAAGGCCTGCGCGCCCTGGGCGGCCTCGCGCAGCTTCGCGGCGGCGGCCGGGACGCTGCCCTCGACGTCGACGTCCTCGTTGTAGAACGGGATCTCGGCGAGCCCCTCGAACACCTGCACCTCGGCGCCCTCCGGCGCGAACCTGACGGCCGCCTCGGCGAGCTGGCGGTTGTGCGAACCGGCGCGAACGCTGCCGACGAGCGCAAGGATGCGGACAGACATGAGTACTCCCACTGCTGAAACACGTGTCGGCGGGCGTGCCGAAACACTGCGGTAACAATCCGGACCGGGGTCCGTTTAATTTCTAACATCCCAAACGGACCGCGGTCCAGTTTTCTTCCCGATGCTTTACGCTGGCTTCATGTCCGCCGCCCTGCCGCCCTCCTTCCCGATGCCCCCGGACGCCGTCGGCCCGACCGAGCTGCTCCAGCTCGGCACGGGCGCCGAGGAGGACGAGCCCTGTCTGCGGGCCGACGCCGCGCGCAACCGGGCCCGGCTGCTGGAGGCCGCCGGGCGGCTGGTCGCCGAGCACGGCGCGGCTGCCCTGACCATGGAGGCGGTGGCCGTCGCGGCCTGCGTCGGCAAGGGCACCGTCTTCCGCCGCTTCGGCGACCGCACCGGATTGCTCACGGCGCTCCTGGACCACTCCGAGCGCAAGTTCCAGGCCGCGCTGCTGAGTGGTCCGCCGCCCCTGGGCCCCGGCGCGCCGCCGGTCGAGCGGCTGCGCGCCTTCGGCTGCGCGCTGCTGCGCCGCTCCGTCGACGAACTCGACCTGCTGCTCGCCGCCGAGCCGAGCGCGGACCGCCGCCACACGGCCGCCCCGCGCCGCTTCCTGCTCGGCCACCTCGCCCTGCTGCTGCGGGAGGCGGTGCCGGACGGCGACAGCGAGCTGCTGTCCCACACGCTGCTGGCGTATCTCGACGCCGCGCTGATCCACCACCTCACCGCACAGCGCGGCCTGCCCCCAAAGCGGCTGCAGGACGGCTGGCTCGACCTGGTCGCCCGGGTGACCCGCACCGACCCCGCGGTCTGAACCGCGTCCGGCGGCAACGACGTTGCCCCGCCCGGCGGCCAACGACCTTGCCCCGCCCGCCGCCCCGCGTCCGGCTTCTGCCAGGATGCCGTACGTCATGGTGCAGACACCGAATCCACCGCCCTCCGATCCCGCCGCCCCGCGCTCCGTGCCCACGAGCGCCGATGTGGCCCGCCTGGCCGGTGTGTCGCGCGCGACCGTCTCCTACGTCCTCAACGACACCGGCACCGTACGGATCAGCGAACCCACCCGCCGCCGCGTCCGCGAGGCCGCCCGGGAACTGGGCTACGTCCCGCACGCCGCGGCCCGCTCACTGCGCGCCGGGCACAGCCGCATGGTGCTGCTGCCGGCGCCGTCCTTCCCCGCCGGCCCGCTCTACAGCCGGTTCCTCAGCGAACTCCAGTGGGCGCTCGGCCGCCTCGACTACACCGTCGTGCAGTACGGCACCGTCGGCCTGCGCGGCGACGAGGCCGCCCGCGCCTGGGCCGAACTCCGCCCGGTCGCCGTCCTCGCACCCGGTTCCGACCTCGGCCCGCAGGGCGTGGAGGTCCTCAAACGCTCCGGCGCACGGGCGGTCGTCACCCTCGGCCCCGAGGCCGTCGACGGAGCGCACGCGCTGCTCACCGACCAGGCGGGCGTCGGCCGCGGCGCGACCCGCCACCTGTACGACCGCGGACGCCGCAGAATCGGCGTCGTCGTGCCCGCGGAAGGCGGCCTGGACGTCTTCTCGGCGCCGCGCCTCGCGGGCGCCCGCGAGGCCGTCTCCGGCACCGACGCCACCGTCACCGAGCTGCGCCTCGCCTACGACGAAGGGGACGCCGCCCGCCTCGCGGCGCGCTGGCGCCCCCTCGGGCTCGACGCGGTGTTCGCGTACAACGACGAGTACGCGATGCTGCTGATGCGGGCCCTCCAGGACGAGGGCCTCGACATCCCCGGCCACGCCGCCGTGATCGGCGCCGACGACCTGATGCTGGGCCGGCTGCTGCGGCCCCGGCTGAGCACCGTCCACCTGGAACTGCCCGCCGGCCGCGACCTGGCCGCACTCGTCGACCGGGCCGTGCACGACCCCGGCGCCCCGCCCGAACGCCACAAGGTGCTGGGCGCCACGGTGGTGCACCGGGAGTCGAGCTGACCGGCGGCCGAACCGCCCGCTACTGGCCTTCCTGGCCGTTCTGCCCGGCCTGCGCCTGCTGCTCGGCGACCGCCTTGCGGACCTCGTCCATGTCCAGCTTCCGGGCCTGACCGATCACGTCGGTCAGGGCCGCCTCCGGCAGCGCGCCCGGCTGCGCAAACACGGCAACCTGGTCCCGCACGATCATCAGCGTCGGGATCGAACTGATGCCGAAGGCCTGCGCCAGCTCGGGCTGCGCCTCGGTGTCCACCTTGCCGAACACCAGGTCCGGGTTGGCTTCCGCCGCCTTCTCGTAGACCGGCCCGAACTGCTTGCACGGACCGCACCACTCCGCCCAGAAGTCGATCAACACGAACTCGTTGTCCGTGACCGTCTGGTCGAAGTTCTCCTTGGTGAGTTCCACGGTGCTGGTCATGAGGTGATCCCTCTTCCTGGTTTCGGGGGAGAAGCCGTCGGCACAACACTGCCGACCTGGTGGGTATTCCGCGCACGTACCCATGTGGCCACGCCGCACACCACCCACCAGACTGACCCCATGACGCAATCGGATTCCCTCACGTACGACGTCGTCGTGATCGGCGCGGGCCCGGTCGGCGAGAACGTCGCCGACCGCACCCGCGCGGCCGGACTGTCCACCGCGATCGTGGAGAGCGAACTGGTCGGCGGCGAATGCTCCTACTGGGCGTGCATGCCCAGCAAGGCCCTGCTGCGCCCGGTCCTCGCCCGAGCGGACGCCCGCCGCCTGCCCGGCCTCGCCCAGTCGCTCCAGGAACCCCTCGACCCGCGGCCCGTCCTCTCCCGCCGGGACGAGTTCACCTCGCACTGGAAGGACGACGGCCAGGTCCAGTGGGTCGAGGGCATCGGCGCCGACCTGTACCGCGGACAGGGCCGGCTCGCCGGACCGCGCACGGTGGAGGTGGCCGGTCCCGACGGCACCCGCCGGACCCTGACCGCCCGGCACGCCGTCGCCGTCTGCACCGGCAGCGCCGCCGCCCTGCCCCCGCTGCCCGGACTCGCCGAGGTACGCCCCTGGACCAGCCGGGAGGCCACCAGCGCCGAGCGCGCGCCCGGCCGGCTGATCGTCGTCGGCGGCGGAGTCGTCGCCGTCGAGATGGCCACCGCCTGGCAGGCCCTCGGCTCCCGGGTCACGATGCTGGTGCGCGGAGGCCTGCTCGGCCGCATGGAGCCGTTCGCCGGGGAACTGGTCGCCGAGGGGCTCGCCGAGGCCGGTGTGGACATCCGCACCGGCGTCTCCGTCGAGTCCGTCACCCGCGAGAACGGCACCGTCCTCGCCGTCACCGACACCGGCGACCGCCTGGAGGCCGACGAGATCCTCTTCGCCACCGGCCGGTCGCCCCGCACCGGCGACATCGGCCTGGACACCGTCGGCCTGAAGCCGGGCTCCTGGCTGCCGGTGGACGACAGCCTCCGCGTGGAGGGCAGCGACTGGCTCTACGCCGTCGGCGACGTCAACCACCGCGCCCTCCTCACCCACCAGGGCAAGTACCAGGCCCGCATCGCCGGTGCCGCCATCGCCGCCCGCGCCTCCGGGGTGCCGATCCTGGAGTCCGACCCCTGGGGCGCGCACGCCGCGACCGCCGACCACGACGCCGTGCCCCAGGTGGTGTTCACCGACCCCGAGGCCGCGTCGGTCGGCCTGACCCTGGCCGAGGCCGAGCAGGCGGGACACCGTGTCCGCGCCGTCGACGTCCCCATCGCGGTGGCGGGGTCGAGCCTGTACGGCGACGGCTACAAGGGCCGCGCCCGCATGGTGGTCGACCTGGAGGACGAGATCGTCCGCGGCGTCACCTTCGTCGGCCCGGGCGTCGGCGAGATGATCCACTCCGCGACGATCGCCGTCGCCGGTCGGGTACCGATCAGCCGCCTGTGGCACGCGGTCCCGGCGTACCCGACCATCAGCGAGGTGTGGCTGCGGCTGCTGGAGACGTACCGGGACAACTGACGGTCCGGCCGGGCGGGCCCGGACCCGGCGGCCGGAGGCGCAAGCCCGTGCGGGCTTGCGGTCAGGCCGTCGGGCCGGGCAGCTCGAATCCCAGTGCCGACGCCGCCCGCTGCGGCGTCGGCTGGGACCAGAGCTCCGCCATCGCCGCGTTCGAGGCCAGCGAGCGCGGCTCGGCCCGGTCCAGGTACAGCGTGCCGTCGAGGTGGTCCGTCTCGTGCTGCACGATCCGGGCCGGCCAGCCCGCGAACACCTCGTCCACCGCCCGCCCGTGCTCGTCCCGCGCCCGAAGCCGCACCTCGGCGTGGCGCGCCACCACCGCCTGCCAGCCCGGCACGCTCAGACAGCCCTCGAAGAACGCGGCGCGCCCGCCGCCGACCGGTTCGTACGACGGGTTCACCAGCACCCGGAAGGGCTGCGGAACCCGCCCCCGCGCCACCCGCACCTCGTCCGGCACCGGCGCCGGGTCCTCGATCACCGCGACCCGCAGCCCCACCCCGACCTGCGGCGCGGCCAGGCCCACGCCCGGCGCCGCGTGCATGGTCAGCCGCAGTGCCTCGACGAACCGCTCGAAGAGCGCGGGCGCCAACTGCCCGTCGTACGGCTCGGCCGCGCGCCGCAGCACCGGATCCCCGGCCGCGACGATCGGCAACGGGCCGCCGACGGCGAGCAGTTCCTCGACCCGCTCGGAGGGCGGGACACGATCACTCGGAGTTCCCATCGCGGTTCCCATCGCGCCAGGATGCCACGCTCCGAGTCCCGCTCAGAGCTCGGCGAAGTCGCCCGCGAGGGCCGAGGCGATCCGCAACTGCGCGTCGGCCTCCTCCTGCCGGCCCTGCCGTTCCAGGGTGCGGCCCAGCATCAGCCGGGCGTAGTGCTCGACGGGATCGCGCTCGACGACGACCCGCAGCTCGGCCTCCGCCCGCCGCAGCTGGGCGGAGTGGTAGTAGGAGCGCGCCAGCAGCAGCCGGGGGCCGGTCTGCTCGGGCACCTGTGCGACCAGTCCGTCCAGGACGCGCGCCGCGGCGGCGTAGTCCTTCGCGTCGAAGAACATCCGCGCCCGCTCCCAGCGCTCCGCCGGCGTTCCCTGGTCGTAGTACGTCATGTCCACTGGAAACCTCCTTCGCGCCCTGTAACCACGCCACACGGTTGAACATTCCACTACTGGTGGAGGCGCCTGTGGAGGCGCCTGTGGAGGTACTCGTGCAGATGCGCGCGGGGACGCGTCGCCCGCCACGGTGACGGCCCGCGGTCCGTCTGACGCGAAGGCCCCGCCGGGTCTAGGTTGGGCGGCATGAGCAACCTTGATCGCGAGGCCGTACCCAGTCTCTGCGGCGGCCGCGGCTTCGTGGTGACGGAGCCCGTACGGGAACTTCTCAGCCCTCGCAACGTCAAGCTCGGCGAGTCCACCGAGGTCCGCCGGCTGCTGCCCAACCTGGGGCGGCGCATGGTCGGCGCCTGGTGCTTCGTCGACCACTACGGCCCCGACGACATCGCCGACGAGCCCGGCATGCAGGTGCCGCCGCATCCGCACATGGGCCTGCAGACGGTGAGCTGGCTGCACGAGGGCGAGGTACTGCACCGCGACTCCACCGGCAGCCTGCAGACCATCCGCCCGCGCCAGCTGGGCCTGATGACCTCGGGCCGCGCGATCAGCCACTCGGAGGAGAGCCCGCGCCCGCACGCGCGCCTCCTGCACGGCGCGCAGCTGTGGGTGGCCCTCCCGGACGCCCACCGCCACACCGACCCGCACTTCGAGTTCCACGCCGAGCTGCCCCGGGTCACCGCCCCGGGCCTGGCCGCCACGGTGCTCCTCGGCACCCTCGACACCGCCACCTCGCCCGGCACCACGTACACCCCCCTCGTCGGCGCCGACCTGGCCCTCACCGGCGGCACGGACGTACGCCTGCCGCTCGAACGGGACTTCGAGTACGCCGTACTGGCCATGAGCGGCGAGGCCCACGTCGACGGCGTGCCCCTGGTGCCGGGCTCGATGCTCTACCTCGGCTGCGGCCGCGACGAACTCCCCCTGCGGGCCGACTCGGACGCCGCGCTGATGCTCCTGGGCGGCGAGCCGTTCGAGGAGGAGCTGATCATGTTCTGGAACTGGATCGGACGCTCCCAGGAAGAGATCGTACAGGCCCGCCGGGACTGGATGGAAGGGACACGCTTCGGGGAGGTCAAGGGGTACGACGGCGCTCCGCTGCCTGCACCCGCGCTACCTGCAGTCCCGCTGAAGCCTCGTGGAAGGTCCCGTTGACCTGCAGAAATGCCCGCGCGCGGCAGCTGATGAGCGGCAGGCGCTCCTGGTGTCGCCCTCCAGGACGGCAAGCGCCGGCGGGAGGGCACCTCAGCGGATCGCAGGGCTGAATCGCTGTGGAGGGCGATTCCGAAGTGTGCCCATCCGTGGGCGGCTATGGCAGGACACTTGCTGACCTCATGCTGACTTTGCTGACGCATGGTCAGGTGCGTCCTGCGGCGTCTGACCGTCATTCTGGCAAGGGGCGTGGTCTTGCAGTGCAAGGCTCGCTGTCAAGCGAAGGCTGACTCGGGAGCCTCCTGACACCGCCAGGGCGGAGCGTCAGGCCTCCGCTGCATGGCGTTGTAGGGAGGTGACAAGAGGGGCGTCGGTCACAGGTTCCACGCGGGGAGAGAGGGCGATCTAGGGCCTGTCTGAAGTCGTGATCACTGGAGGCTGCGCATCCAGATCACTGCTCCTCGCAGATGGAGGCCGACGAGGTAACTCTGGGGTGTCTTGTCGTAGCGGGTCGCGATACCGCGCCACGCTTTGAGCTTGTTGATCAGGCGCTCGACGGTGTTGCTGAATTCTTGGGCGTGTGTCACCGAGGCTCCGGCGGTGGAGCCTCGGCTCTGGGGCGCAAGTCAGGTCAGGAGCAGGCCGATGCCGATCAGCAGCGCGGTACCGGCCAGGGCCGCGACGACCAGGACGGTGCGTTTGCTTTCACCGCGAAGACGCAGGGCGAGGGCCAGCGGGCCGATCGGAGCGGTCTTGTTGCCCATGTCTGTCTCCTTGATGATCTAGTGATCTGGGTTTGGGCGAATGCGGTTGTTCAGGGGGCGTCTTGTCGCAGGGCATCCCGCAGTCGCAGTAGTTCGCGGCGGCGGTGCCGCGCCCGTACCAGGGCGAGCACCGCGACGGCGGTGAAGACTGCCCCGCCCGTGGCGGTGGCCACCAGGTCGGCGGTGCTGCCTCGGACGGCGGCCAGCGCCACCCCGGCCAGGACGGTCACCACGGTCGCCGCCAGTGCGATCCGGGCGGACAGCACCCGGTCCTGGGCGAACAGCGGCCGACGTCTGCTCAGCACCCAGCCGGCGAAGACGGCCCAGGCCAGCCCGATGGCAATGAGTCCGGTGAAGACGGCCTGAGTGCGCGGCGGCAGCGCATGTGGCTCGGTGGCCCACAACACCGCGATCATGGCCGCGCCGCATCCCCCGGCCAGGCCCACCGCCAGGTGGCGCAGCCGGGACCGCAGTGACACCTCCGTGGCCAGCGCGCGCTCCAGTTGCTCGGGCACGGCCCGCTGCGCTGCGCGGTTCTGCTCGCTCACGCCTCGTATCCCTTCTCGGCAAGGTGGTTGCGCAGCATGCGCCGGGCGCGGTGCAGCCTGCTCTTGACCGTGCCGGCCGGTACGCCGAGCACCTCCGCGCAGGAGGCCAGCGGCAGATCCTGAAGGTGGAAGAGGATCAGCACCTCGCGCTCCAAGGGCGGCAGTGCGGCAAGACCTGCCTCGATCTGCATCGTGGTGAGCACACCGCTGAGCTCGTCGTCGGCGACGACAGCCGTGGCTTCCTCCATGGCCGTCTTTGGAGCCTTGTACATCTGCCGCAGATGGTCAGTGACCGCGCGCCGGGCGATGGTGAACAGCCAGGGGGCGAACCGTTCCGGCTGCCGCAGCCTCGGCAGGCCGCGCACCACGGCGACCCACGCCTCCTGAGCAAGATCGTCCGCGAGGTGCGAAGAGCCGACCATGCCCCGGACATAGCGCCACAGCTGGGGGTGCCACACGGCCACCAGCTCGCGGAACGCCTCCCGCTCCCCAAGCTGGCAGCGCACCACCAGCAACCCATCGTTGCCCACCACACCTCCCTGCCCTGCACCGTCCGTCACACAGAGGGTCGGCATTCCGGGCGGAAAGGTTCACGGAATCCTGCGCATCCGGTCGAAACACCGGTCGGAAGAGGAACCTCACCTCTTGATCACGACTTCAGACAGGCCCTAGGTGTGCTGTTCGGACAGGTTGGTGACGCGGCTGGCTGGGGTGTGGCCGCTGATTCCGTGTGGGGTCGGTGGTAGTTGTACCAGTCCAGCCAGTCGGGGAATGCGGCTTGTCGTTCGGCGTCTGAGGTGTAGGGCTGCTGGTAGGCCCATTCGTCGAGCAGGGTGCGGTGGAAGCGTTCGGCCTTGCCGTTGGTCTGGGGTCGCCAGGGCCTGGTCCAGCGGGGGCTGATGCCCAGGTCGTGGCAGGTGTCGCGCCAGGTGTTCTTGCTGTAGGCCCAGGCGTTGTCGGTGAGTACCCGTTCGACGGTTACACCGCGTGCGGCGAACCAGGCAGTTGCCCGACGCAGGAAGGCCGGGCAGGTTCCGGCGTTCTCGTCGGGCAGGTCTTCGGTGTGGGCCAGGCGGGAATGGTCGTCCAGGGCGGTGTGCAGGCAGGCGTATCCGGTGCCGTTGCGGCGGTCCTGGTTGGCCTGGCCGGCTGCGCGGCCGAGGACCTTGTGGCCGCCGCCGTCGGGTATGCGGCCGAGCTTCTTGACGTCGATGTGGACCAGTTCGCCGGGCCGGGAACGTTCGTAGCGGCGTACAGGTTCGCCCGTGGCACGGTCCAGCGTGGACAGGGCGGGCAGGTGATGCCGGACGAGGACGCGGTGGGCGGTGGAAGCGGCGATGCCGCAGCGGGCGGCCAGCCGCACCGGTCCGATCCGGTGCTCGCGCCGCAGCCGCAGCACCTGTTGCTCGACCGGGGCAGACGTCTGGCGCGGGCTGTGGTGGGGGCGGCTGGAACGGCCGTGCATCCCTGCCGCGCCCAGCTGCCGGTAGCGGCCTGCCCAGCGGGTGGCGGTGGTGTGGCTGGCCTGGAAGCGTTCTGCGGCCCGCCGCAACGGCCGGCCGTCGTCCACAACACACCGAGCCAGACGCAGCCTGCCGGTCGGGGCCAGCGGGGCATTACGGTGGGACGGCCTCCTGGCGGTCGGCGGTAGATGTCGCAATCCACACCGAATCCAGCAGGCCCTCACCTGTTCAAGCACCCAGCACGCGTGTCACCAACGTCCCGGGACAGCACACCTAGACGATCAAGTCCTATGTCTGGCGGGCTCGTCCCGCGGGTTCCTTCCGCTGTCTCACCGATGGCTTCCCGGTCCCGCGGCGGGGGGCGAGGTCAGGAGGGACGGCTCGCGGCACGGAGTCATCGGAGCGTGAGTGGTGCATGCGCCGATGACGTGTTCGTGGGTGCTGTGCAGCATCACTGATCGGATGCCATTTAGGTCCGAAACTGACCTAGATAGGGGTTAGCGTCATCATCGCGTTGAGGCACTCGCACCCCAGGAGGCAGTCAGATGTCCGTCAAGCCGGTACCCCAGGGCTACAGCACCGTGACGCCGTGGATCATCTCGCGCGACACGGTGCAGCTCATCGACTACATGAAGAGAGCCTTCGGCGCAGAGGAGCTCGCGTGCCTTGCGGGCAAGGACGGGGCCATCGAGCATGCGGAGGTACGGATCGGCGACTCCGTGGTGATGATGTTCGACGCGCGGCCGGAGTGGCCGCCGACCCCTGGCTTCCTCCGCCTTTACGTTGAGGATGCCGACGCCGTGCACCGTCAGGCCGTTGCGGCTGGCGGCACCTCGGTCACCGAGGTCACCCACCTGTTCTTCGGAGACCGGGTCGGACGGGTACGCGATCCGCTGGGCAACCTGTACTGGATCCAGACCCGTGTGGAGGACCTGAGCCCGCAGGAAATGGAACGCCGCCTCGGCGACCCGGAGTTCACCAAGGCTATGGAGTACGTCCAAAGCGCCGACTTCTTCCCCGCCCGAGAATCCAACCTCGGCTGACGTCCAGGAGCGAGAAGAGGCTGTCCAAGGTCGTTGTGTGGCGAACGAGAACTTGGACACCTTGCTGACCGCACTGTATGTGAAAATCGATGACGAGCAGGGGGCCGACCGGTGGATGGGCAGGCCGCCACGGCTGACGGACTCTGAACTCATCTGTCTGGCAGTCGCACAGGCTCTGCTCGGCTTCAGCTCCGAGGCGCGCTGGCTGCGGTACGCACATGCACACCTTGCTTCGATGTTCCCGTACCTACCGCAGCAGTCCGGGTACAACAAGCGACTGCGGGCCGCATTGCAGATGGTCAAGAAGGCGATACGGATGCTGGCGGTGGACACGGACTTCTGGTTCGACAACCACTGGATCGTGGACTCCACCCCCGTGGAGTGCGGGCGTTCGCGGCCGACGGTGAAGCGGTCGGAGATGTCTGGCTGGGCCGGATACGGCTACTGCGCCTCCCACTCCCGGTTCTTCTGGGGCCTGCGTCTGTACCTGGTCTGCACGCCGGCTGGGATGCCGATCCTGTGGGCGCTAGTGCTGTGACCGGAAACGATCACCGGGTAAATGCCGCGTGCTGCTTGATCGGTTCCGTAGACTCGGCCGCCATGGAAGTATCGTTGTCCTTCGTCCATCACCTGGGCGTGTTTGCTTCAGACTTCGAGGCGAGTGAGCGGTTTTACACCGCTGCGTTGGAGCCGCTTGGAATCAGTGCAGGCTATCGGGCCGACGGCGTGGCCGAGTACTGGCATCCGAAGCGGGACACGCCGTCGCTGTCCCTGGAGAGTGCAGAATTGGTGACTGCCGCCACCAGGGGGATGCACATCGCATTCACGGCGGGCAGCCGGGACGCGGTGGATGCCTTTCATGTGGCTGCGGTGGCGGCCGGGGGCACATCCCGGCACGCTCCTCGCTCATGGAGCGAGTACCGCGCCTATTGTTCGTTCGTCAGCGATCCGGACGGCAACAACATCGAAGCCGTTCACAAGGAGATCCCGTAGCGGTCGTCGAACGCTCACACGCCTGGATCATGCACGCCCGCCGCCACGCGCGCGACTGCGAACGGCTCATCCAACACTCGGAATCGCTCATCACCTGGGCCGCGATCACCATCATGACCAGGCGAATCACCCGCCGAAGCGGCCAGCCGGCATCCCGCGAAGCCCAGCAGGACTGATCGTTCTCAAGGTCAGCCATCACCTTGGTCCTGACCTGGCCGGAAATACGGCCCTGAGCACCACCGTCCCACCGGCGACGAAGCCTGTCAGCGACTTCCTGCACCAGGCGTCGGGGCAACACCAGTTCGAATCCTAAGCCGTCAGATCCTGGCCTCAGTCCTCGTCAACTTCGATCGGAGAGAACCCGAAGCCGCTGCAGTTTTCACAGACCTCTCCGTCCCGCTCTCCGCTGCCGTGACACCAACCACAGAGGCCATCGTGCCAGGTCGTCCCATCCAGGGCGTGATGCGGCCGCGGATAGTGAGTATCCGGAAGAAGACACTCCACCCGCGAGTTGGCATGACGACGACCGCACATGTCAGTGCCAGGTCGACGACGTTGACTCTCCTGAATGATTGCCCTCCGTCACCGGTCCGCCGGATCGCCCCTGGAAACTGTCAGAAGCCAACCTACTCTTCCCGCTTTGCCAGCCGTTCGCCGTCCGCCCCTGGCAAGTCTCCGACTCCAAGGAATCTCCCCTGCCAGCGTAAGAGGCCCACCAACCGAAGACTCCTAACCTGGGCCGACGTCGGCGGAGGGATCGAAAACAGGCACCTAAGACGTCATTTCACTTGGCCAGTCGGCGGTGACATATGAGAGTCGCGGCGATGGCTGTGAAGGCAAGGAAGTGTTCCGGCTTGCGCTCGTAGCGGCGGTGCAGACGGCGGCAGCCGGACAGCCAGGACACGGTCCGCTCCACCACCCAGCGATGCTGGCCCAGCCGCCGGGATGACTCGATGCCCTTGCGGGCAAGGCGGTGCCGGATGCCACGGGAAGCGAGCCATCGCCGCAGATGGCGATAGTCGTATCCCTTGTCACCGTGCAGCTTGGCGGGCCGTCGGCGTCGAGGGCCGCGACGCGAGCGGATGGGCGGGATGCCGCGGACCAGCGGGATGAGTGCCTGGCTGTCGTGGAGGTGGCGGCGGAGATGCCGATCGACAGGGGCAGGCCCTGGCGGTCGACGATGAGGTGGATTTTCGATCCCTTCTTGCCGCGGTCGGTCGGATTCGGTCCCGTCAGACGCCCCCTTTGAGGGCCCGGACGCTGACAGAGTCGATCGCGCACCGCGACCAGTCCAGCTCACCTCGGGCGCCGAGTTCATCCAGGACCAGGCGGTGAAGCTTGGCCCACACCCGGGCTTCGGTCCACTCGGTGAACCGCCGGAAGGCCGTCACACCCGACAGCCCGAAGCCCGGCGGCAGTTGGTTCCAGGTACAGCCTGAGGTTGCCACGAAGACGATGGCGGCCAGCACCTCACGGTCTCCTCGCCGCCGGTGCCCTCCACCCTGAGGGCGGACCGGCGCCGGCGGCACCACCCGCTGGAACAACGTCCACAGGTCATCCGGCGCCATCCGATCGACAAGCGCAGCAGTCATCGCCCCAGACTGCCGCAAGATCACGCCAACTGAAATGGCGTCTAAGGACGATGCGGGAGCAATTCGGCACCAGCAGCAGGAAGTCCATCCGCTGTCGTGGCAGCGCTTCGGACTGTCTGCCGCTCTCGCGTGTGCAGGCAGACCTGCGGGCTACGCAGACGCAATTCAGTGGGCGCATGCCGATGGCATGGGCCACCTCGTCGGTGGCGGATTGCAGGGCGAAGTTCCTCTGCCCCCGACGAGCCGCGCATGGAGCCCGGGCAGGGGATGTTGCGCCTCGACTGGTCCGCTGCCTGGTTGACTGTCTCTCGGGGCAGGCGAAGGGGGCAGCTCGTATGGTCGAATTCGCTCGACAGGGGCGAACCCGGCGCCAAGATCCACATCCTGCTCTTCAGTTGGCTCGCACTGCGCCGTTCCACCGGGCGAGGCCTTCGAAAGCGTCTAGCGTACGAACATCGTAGGGGCCGAACAACTCCTGGCAGTCACGGGCGAGTCGGTCGTACAGAGCGGCTGCTCCGCGGGTGTCACCTGACTGGCCGATGAGTTCGGCGTGCTCGGTGCGCGCTTCGATCAGAGGTTGATCGCCACGGTCGTGAAGGATTTCCAGTTCGAAGATCCGCAAGTCCAGTGCCTCGATGTGCTGGGAGAGGCTGGTGCTACTGCCGGGCGTGTCGGGTACTTCGGAGCGTTCGACGGTGTCGTCTGGTGCGTCCAGAAGATGCGACAGTTCGATTACTGCGCGTTCAGCCGTGCGGGCGTTCTTGGGGCGGTCGGCTGGGTCCTTTGCCAAGAGAATCCGGACGAGGCTGTCGAACTGGGCGGGAATGCCAGGGCGGTGGTCGCTCGGAAACGCCGGCGTATCGTCCTGATGCATCCGGCCCACGGTCATCGGGTCGTCGTGAGGGCTGCCGAAGGGCGGATGCCCCGTCAGCATCTCGAACAGGACGCAGCCGACGGAGTACAGGTCGCTGCGTTCGCTTCCGGTATCGCCGTGCCACCGCTCGGGTGCCTTGTATAGGGGAGTGCCAGCAACGGTGTGCGTCTGGGTGATACCGGCCAAATAGGCCAGCCCGAAGTCGACAAGCTTCACGTCTCCCTTCCGGGTGATCATGATGTTGTCGGGTTTGATGTCGCGATGGATGACCTTGACATCGTGTGCAGCGCCGAGGCCTTCGCAGATCTGCCGTGTCCAGCGCACGGTGCGCTCGAGCGGAAGCTTGGGCCCGGTCCTGAGGTGCTCGGCGAGCGATTCTCCCTCGACATACTCCATGACGATGTAGACGTCGCCCTCGTGTTCGTCGCTGTCGTAGAGATGGGCGACGCGTGAACTATTTATCCGAGCCATGGCACGGGCTTCCCTCTGGAACATTCTCGCGGTCGACTCGGCAAAATCCGTGGGGGCACCCTGTTGCATGAGACGGCGGTGAGCGAGGAACTTCATGGCCACGATGCGGTCCAGCTTCGTGTCCTCAGCGATCCACACATCTCCCATGGCGCCGCTGGTGGGCTCACCCCTTCGCCTGTAACGCCCACCGATCAGCGATGAAGTATCCACTACTCGCTCCTCCTGCTTGACCGGTCGCCTCGCTGGCGGTCAGCGCTGCTCGGAGTGTCCGCCCCAGCGGGTGAGGGCTTCCCGGTCCTCCATACCCTCGTGCCATTTCGTGAAGAAGTCCTCCCGTTGCCGCAGTGCCCTTGCAAGCGTTGCGACGGCGGCATGGCGCATTTGGTCACCCTGCTCACGCACATGCCTCTTCCGTATAGAAACACCGCATACTTCCCATAAAACCCATACGACAGCAATGAGGGTGAGAAGGAGGAACAGATACTGCGATGTGCCGTCGAGAAACGGCACCACAAGCGTCCCGGTGACGAGTCCGAACAGCAGAGCGACGCAGACACGGGGCCAGCGGCGCACCACAGCGTCCGACCGCGCCTGCGTCTCTCGCTCTAGGCGCGAAGTCAGGTCGTCAATGAGCGGGCCTGGTTTCACGGTCTGCTGTGGGTGCGTTGGCAGAGTCCACGAGTAGCCCGCGATGCGAAGAGTGATTTTGTTGGGGAGGTGATTCCGTGATTCTGCGACGACTCGGTCGGCAGCATTCTCCAGGCTCGGCCAGATGGCGCGGAGGGCCATGCGGCGGGCCGGAGTGCCCAGCGAGGCGGTGTCCGGGGCGAAGACGGCTTGGTCGAGGAGCGTTATGAAGGGCACCGGCTCGGTTTCCGGGCCCAGCGGCGACTGGTGTGCCTGTGCGGCTGCTTTCAGGTCTCCCCCGTGTTCGATGATGCGTTCGAGCTGGCGCATTTGCTCATGCAGGTGCGCTTCGTCGGGTTCGAGCTGGTTGATGAGGCGTTCAAGGGCGGTTTCGACGTGCCGACCGTCGCTGACAGGCCGGTCGACTCCATCCGGGCCGTCGGGGAAAGTGACGCGGAGGTAGGCGAGGGTTCTGTCGGGCACGGTAGCGAGTTCCCAACCGTACTTGAGGTCGTTCCACTGCTCCGTGCATGTCTCGCGCAGTGCCGTGTACTCCTTGTCGGACAACTGTCGGCGCAGGTTGCGCAGCCGGGTTCCCCATTGAGTGCCGCCGGCGAATGGGTGGTGAATGCTCTGGTTCCAGCCCGCCATGGCCTGCCGGGTGTAACTGAGCGCGTCTTCCCCCAGCTCATTGCTTGCGATGGCGTCCAGGACGACACAGAAGTCCTGGCCGAGTTCCTCAGGATTGAGCGACTGGAGGTAGGTGTCCATCCACGCAGCTGCCTCGGTCTCGACCCCGAGGCGGGAAGCAGTCAAGGCGAAGAATAGGTTGGCCTTGGCCGCGTCCAGGGTGCAGGCGTGCGCCTGGGCGCGCTCGCCCGGCGCGGTTTCGTCACGGAAGTTGGCAGCTACCGCCATGATCGCCGGGGCGAGCCAGTAGGTCGGTTCGAGGAGCAGCCGTTCTTCGACGCAGGACCGTACCGTGCTTCTGTTGACCAAGTTCCTGCGCACAGCGTGTGCGGTGAGGGTGTGTACCAGCCCGCGAGCCAGGGTGCGGGTCTGCTTGCGCTGGGCGAAGTCCGCGTGAAAAACGGTGGTCAGACGGGCCAGCTCGGCCTGCGCCCGGGCTACCTCGCGGTCGCGGCCGTACTGCTCGATGAAGGTGTCCAAGACCTGTCGGGTGTCGCTGACTGCGCTCTCGAGTCCCGTTACCTTCTGTTGGACGTCGGTGATGTCTTGCCGCAATTGGACTACGTCGGCGCGTGCGCCATGCAGACCGACCTCGAAGGCATTCAATCTTCCGCCATGACGAACCTGTTCTTCCCCTACACCCTCCAGCCGTTCGGTGATCCGGTCCAGGGCTGAGCCCGTCTCGCTCCGGTCCTCCATGAAGTCCCCCATGGTCATCGCGGCCCTGACGTACTCGCCCATTATTGAGTGCGTACGTACATTGCACTCTCAACTGGCTTAAAATGTGCGTTAATTGGTTACTGACCGCCGGTGCCGAAGGGGCGCGCAGTGGCAGTATGACCCGTCGAAGCCAGCACACGGACGGGGACGAGCCTTGCGTGAGATCGCCTACCTATCAGAGGGAAAGCTGCGGCAGTTCGTGGCTGCGCCCCGACGTATGCCGCGCACGAGTGCCCTTCGCCTGACCACGCCGCTCGGCGGCATCGACATAGACACGCCAACTGCGGACGGCGAGCTCGGGCAGCAGCGGCACCTGCTGCAGGTGTACCGACACTTGGAGATCGTTGCGGAGTGGTACACCGCACCAGAGCTGCGGCCCGGCCAATGGGTACAGTTCGAAGCCGCGCTACGGTGTGTGACGCTCAGCGGCGCCCACCAGGACCTGGTGCTGTTCGTGGACTCGGCGCGGGAACAGCACGGGAACCCCGCGACAGCCGGGGACTGCCGACTGCTGATGCACGGATCGGCCCGGCATTTGCGGGGCTGGACGCCGATGCCCGTGGACGGCCCCGAGCTTGAGGTGGTGAACTCCGCGTCCAGTCTGGGCGCGTCCTTCGTTACCCGAGCCGGACAGGTCGTCCACGAACTCACCCGGCACCGTGAGCCGCTGCCCGAGGACCAGACGACAGCCGCCGACCTGCACAGGCGGGGCGTTCAGGCATTGCTGCATGCCCTGGACGAGGAAGACACGGGCATCGACACATCCACAGTGATGACTGGGTATGCGCGGGTCACAGGACTTCTTCCCAGCGGTGACACCACCTCCCGATGCCTGGTCGCAAGTCCTCTCGTTGTGGAGTACGCGGCAGTTGCCGTCGAGTGAACCCATACGTTCGGGCGACAGCGCCACTAATGCAGCAGGGCGGGTACGGGCGTGGGTGAGACCGAGCGCTGGAAGGCCGCACGCCAGGACAGCACACCATCACCCCAGCCAGACCCGGCCCGATCCGGCTTCGTACAGGAGGTGCTCGGCTTCGGCTGATCCGACGACAGCGGGGCCAGAAGGGATCACCCCGCCCGGTCCCGCTGCTCGCTCCCGGCTGCTCACCGGCTGTGGCGGAACGGGCGCACGCAGGCGTCCATCTGTCACGGCAGGCGTGCTGGCCGTGACCTTCCCCGCTGGCGGAGCCCTGGCCTACAAGCCCGTCACCTTGGCGAATGACTTGGGCTGGTGCGACGCTTGCTGCTGACGTTCCGACAACCGGCAGACGAAGGTCACCGACCCCTCGAACGCGCCACCACCTACGCATACGACGCCGAGAACCGGCTGACCGAGGTCACCGACCTGACCGGCGCCGCAACCGAGTACACCTACGACCTCGTCGGCAACCTCCTCACCCGCACAGACGCCAAGAGCCACACCATCAGCTACACCTACGATGATCCGCAGCGTCTCACCGGGGTCACCGACCCGCTGGACCGGAAGGTGACGTACGGCTACGACACCGACGGCAACCGCATCACCACGAAGAACGCCCGGGGCATCACCACCACCGCCACCGTGGACGCCCGCGGTCTGATGACAGGCTTCACACACAGCGACGACACGCCCGACGCGGCCTACACATATGACGACACGGGCCGCCGCACCGGCATCACCGATGGAACCGGCACGCGCACGCTCACCTACGAGCCGGCGGGCGCATCCTGACCGTGCCCGCACCGGACGACACGGCACGCACCTTCACGTACGCCTACGACAGCGCCGGCCGTATCGCCAGCCGTACCTTCCTGGACGCCGCGACGACGACCTACACCTACGACGCGGACGGCCGCCAGAAGCCCCAGACAGCCAACGGAGCCACCATCACCTACGGTTACGACGAGGCTGGCAATCTGACTACCACAAAGCTCCCGTCGGGCAACGGCTACGCCGACACCCGCACCTACGACCGCATCGGCCGCCTGGCCTCGATCACCACCGCCGATGGCGAGAGCACCCTGGCCTCCTGGACGCTCAAGCGCGACGCCGCCAGCCAGCCTATGCAGCTCGACACGGTCCGCGCCGACGGCTTCAGGCCGCCGCAGTACTACGGCTACGACGACGACGCGGGCAGGCTTGCCTCCTGGTGCACCTCGGCCACAGGAACCACCGGCTGTCCGGAGGGTTCCGCCCTCGTGAAGTACACCTACGACAAGGTCGGAAACCGCGCCACGATGGCGAAGAAGGACAGTATGACCACGTACACCTACGACGTGCAGCATGCTCACCGCTGGCCTCAACTTGCAGCAGATGGCTCTCCTCGTTGCCATGAATGTCCTGGCGTGCGCCGCCCTGTCCGCTCGCTTCATCCATCCCGGCTGGACCGCCATCGCGTACGGCATCCTGCTCGGCGCCTCAAACGGCCTGCTCCGCGCCGTGGAGTCGGGTATCCTGCCCCGCTACTTCGGCACCGCTCACCGCGGGGCCATCCGCGGTGGCGCCCACACTGTCACCACTGCCGCCAGCGCATCCCGAGCGGCTGCCTTGCCCGCTCGGTAGCAGCCTGCCGCGACGGGCCGTGCCTGCTCGGGGCTCTGCTCCAGGAAGGGAACGCGCGTGTCCGCGCTCGCCGCTCGGCCGCGCATATTTGGGGGCGCGGGCTGCGACTGCTCGCGCAACGTGCCGGAACTCGGCAGCGTGCGGCGCGTGCCGCTGCCCGTCAGGCACCTGTCAGGGAGGTGTAAGGGGCGTGTAAAGTCTGTCTCGGAGTGCCGGGAAGTCTGGTCGGCGGCAGGGAACATCTGTCTTCGTCGATCGGGGTTGGTTTCTGTGGTGCTTGTCGCGGTTTTCGGTGCCGCTCTGCTCATTGCTGTTCTGCTCTCCGGACTCGCGGCCCGGACCGTACTGTCGACGTCCTTCCTCTTCCTCGTCGGCGGCGCTCTCGTCAGTGACGGGTTTCTCGGGCTGATCCACATCACACCGGACAGCGACATCGTCGCGGTCACCGCCGATCTGGCGCTGTTCGCGGTGCTGTTCACCGACGGCATGCACGTGTCCTTCCCGAAGCTCAGGGAGAACTGGAAGAACCCGGCCCGCGCCCTTGGCCTCGGCATGCCTCTGGCCTTCATCGGTATGGCGCTGATCACCCACTACCTGGTCGGCTTGGACTGGACGACCTCCTTCCTCGTGGGCGCCGTCCTCGCCCCCACGGACCCGGTGTTCGCCTCGGCGATCGTGGGCCGCAAGGAAGTACCGCCGAAGCTACGGCAGTTGCTGAACGTGGAGAGCGGCGTCAACGACGGGCTCGCTCTGCCGGTGGTGCTCGTCCTCATTGCCGCCGCCGGACCGACCAGCGGCCACGCGGAGGCGTCCTTCGGGAAGATCGCCCTGGAGCTGGGGCTGGGTCTCGCCTTCGGCGTGGTGCTTCCGCTCCTGGTCAACGGACTCGTACGATTCCGGCTGTTGGGAGCAGAGCCCAAGCTGCAGCCACTGCTGCCACTGGCCACCGGGATTATCCTCTACGCCGCGTGCCACCTGACCCATGCCAACCCATACCTGGCCGCGTTCTCCGCAGGCGCGGTTTTCACAGCCGTGTCGCCCGAGGCGAAGACAGCGTTCGAACCACTTGGTGAGTCACTCGCGGAACTGGCCAAGTTCGCCGCACTGCTGGTCTTCGGCGCCCTGCTGACACCCCAGCTCTTCGCCGACCTGTCCTGGGCCGGCTACATGGCCGTACTCCTGGCGATCGTGCTGGTGCGCCCGGCATCGATGATGATCTCTCTCGTCGGCACGCGCTTTGACCGACGGGAGAAGCTGGTGGCCGCATGGTTCGGCCCCAAGGGATTCGCGTCCGTGGTCTACGGGCTACTCGTGCTGCAGGCCGGGATTCCGCAGGGGGAGCAGGCGTACACGCTCATCGCCGTCTGTATCGCCTTCTCGATCATCGCTCACAGCAGCACCGACGTGCCCATCGCGAGGGTCTTTGATGTCGAGGACCTGACGGGCATTCCCGAGCCCGCGAGCAACACCCGGATGCGGGACTCGAGCGAGGACGACGGATACGTCCACCGGTCGTGAACTCGGAGTGCGCCGACCGGGACAAAGACCTGCGGGACGGCTGATCGGCACAGGCCGCTGGTGTGGTGGAACCGGGAGCGTGATGTACGCGCTGCCCGGCCTCGCCTGCCGCTGATTCACGGGGACAGTGCTCCCACTCGGAGGGGAGCCATGGCCATATGTGAACTGGGGGTTCCCTGATCGGCTTCACCAGGTGGTGGTGCCCGTCGTGGTCTTGACTCCGCCTCCCGGCCACTGCTCGTGGTGTCAGGGAACGATGGGCTGCGGCAATGGACTGCCCTCATGTGTCCGGCCCCCGGTTCGGGTCGGCTCTTCGTAGGCATGGGGCATGGCCGAGCCGGTGGATGCGCGAGGCGTTGCCCCGTCCACCGGCCCGGCCCTCATGCTCACACCAGAGGTGAGGCCACAGTTGGTCAGAAGAGGTCGAGCTGGGCGGATTCGGTTGCTCCCAGCATGCGGCACTCCCCGGTTTCCCCGTCGACGCGGATGTAGCCCGTGCCGATGGCCATGTCCCGAAGGTCCCCGGTGCGGAGGTAGGCCACCGATTGGCAGTCGAAGTAGAAAGCGGTGCCCACCTGGGTGCGTTCTCCCTCGACGAGCGCGAAGGTCATGCCTTCGTGGCTGACCTCCTGGTCCAGGAACTTCCTGGCCAGCTTGGTTGCCTCTTCCATGTCCAACATCAGTCTGTCCTCAGGAGGGAGAAGTTGCGCCACGTCGAGAGATCGGCGTGGCCTGATTGACCGTCCAGGAAGACGACGTCTCCCTTGATGTTGACCACGTTGAACACGTGGGCTCGCCGTCCCTTCTGCCCCATCACGATACCTCGGGCGCCGTTTCCGGCGTTCTTGATCTCATTGACGATGCCCGAGACGGTGGAGGACTTGAATTGCCGTCCGCCGTACAGTGCTTCGATGGGTGCTGTGGAGCCTTCCCTGAGACCTCCGGGCGCTGAGGACGGAGCACCGTCGGCCAGTAGGCGGTCGACTGCTACCGCGCAGGCGCGACAGTTGGTTTCGCCGCGTTGCGGGTTCACCAGTGCTCTGAGCTGTTCTGTGATCGGGGTCTTGTAGGGGATGCCTCCGTACCCTCTGGTGACGCCGCCACCGCCAGGCCCGAACCGCAGGTTCCCCACATTGAGGACCGTCGCGGTCTCGGGGGCGACGGCCGTCCGGCGCCATCCGGTCAGCCCGCCGATCCCCACGAGTAGGATTTGTTTGGTGAGTTCTTCGGCCGCTTCGGTGTACAGGTCCGCGACGGCGTCGCAGCCCTGCTGGCGAAGCATGTAGTCGGCGCGGTACAGTCGGTAGGCGGGGCGGACGGGCAGGTACTTGTCGACGAACGCGCCGGCACCGCCGTTCTGGCCGGTGAGCGCGTTGTAGGCGTCTCCGAGGAAGACGAAGGGGGACTTCAGGCCCTCGACGAAGCCGTCGCCGAAGATGCTCGCCGCTTCACCGAGGCTGTCGACGCGATCGTTGTTCGGGTCGTCGGGAGACAGACCGCTGGGATCCGTCAGGAGGGTAGGGACGTTGTCCGCGTATGCGTACGGTGACACATACGGCGTCGACAAGGGGCGAGTTGCCGGGTCGGGCCGGGTGAAGCGGCCGGTGGTGGTGTCGTACTGGCGGGCGTGCAGGTCTAGGTTGCCGGTGGTGGTCTCGTAGCGTGCGCCGGTGTAGGAAGGGGTGCTCGCGGGAGCCCCGTCGGTGATGGTGTCCAGTGTGCGGGTGCCGTACGGGTCGTAGGCCCACCGCTGGTGGAGGGTGCCGGTGCTGTCGGTGACGTCGACAGGGGAGCCCTGGGTGTCGTGGTGGTAGTAGTAGACGGAGCCGGCGCCGGTCTCGGTCGACTCCGGTTGCCCCAGCGGGTCGTAGCGGTAGGTCTGCGCGATGCCCAGGCCGGTGGACTCCGAGGCCAGCAGAGGCACGGGGGCGTTGGGGTCCCACTGGTAGCGGTTGGTCGTCGTGCCGTTCTTGGCGACGGTGACCTGGTTGCCACTGGCATCGTGGTCGTAGGTGTAGCTCGCTCCGGCGATCGTGCCGGCGGAGATCTGTCCGGCCAGGTCGTAGGTGTAGGTGTCGGTGCCGTTCTTGGTCTGGTTGCCCTCGGTGTCGTAGCCGTAGGAGGTGGTCGTGGAGCCGGTGTTGGTGGAGGTGAGCTGGTCGGCGGCGTCGTAGGTGTAGCTGGTCGACGCGTCGCCCAGGGTGGAGGTGAGGCGGTTGCCGACCTTGTCGTAGGTGTAGGACGTCGCGCGGCCGGAGGCGCATCCGGCGGTTCCGGGTTGGGGGAAGCACCCGGTGGTGAGGCGGCCGGCGGTGTCGTAGGTCTGGTCGTAGCCGCCGGCGCCTACACCGGCCCTGGCGATGTCCACGTGGGTGGGCAGACCGGCTGCGGAGAGGGTGAGCGCGGTCTTGGTGACCGTGACGCCCTGTTTGGCGGAGGTGACGGCGGTGAGACGTCCCGCGCGGTCGTAGTCGCGTTCCTCCGTCTCCGTGTTGGGCAGCGCGGACCGGGTCAGGTGCGCGGCCGGGTCCCAGGTGTAGGTGGTGGTCTGGCCGTCGGCCGTCATCGTGGCGGTGCGGCCATCGTCGTCGTAGGTGTACGCGACGGAGCCGCCGCTGTGGGTGCGGGTGAGTATCTGTCCGGCGGCGTCGTAGGTGTAGGCGAAGTGGCGGGTCTTGGTCAGGTTTCCGACGGAGTCGTAGGAGAAGTCTTCGGAGATCTTCGAGTTGGCGCGGGCGGTCATGCGGCCGGCATCGTCGTAACCGAAGGACACGTCCGGTGTGGCGTCCGAGTAGTCGATCTCGGTGACGAGGCCGCGCGGGTCGTGGGCGTAGTCGGTGGACCCGCGGGGTGTGGTCTTGCGGGTGAGGTTGCCGTCGGCGTCGTAGCCGTAGCCGGTTGCCCGCTCCAGCGGATCGGTGACCGAGGTGAGGCGGTGGGCCGCGTCGTAGCCGTACGTGGTGACGTGGCCGTTCGCGTCGGTGCGGGTGGTGACGTTGCCGACGGTGTCGTGCCCGTACGTGGTGACCGCGCCGCCGGGAGCGGTCACCACGGTCAGCCGGTCCAGGTCGTCGTACCCGTAGCTGGTGGCCCGGTCGTCCGCGTCCGTCTGCCCGATGATGTTGTTCATCGCGTCGTAGGCCGTGGTGGTCACGCCGCTGAGCGGGTCGGTGACCGTGGTGGGGTTGCCCGCCGGGTCGTACCCGTAGACGGTCGTGTACTCGGCCGGGTCGGCGCCGGTGGCGTTGCCGCGTGGGTCGACCGCGGATGCCTGGCGGCCGTCGGCGTCGTAGGTCCAGCTCGCCTTGTGGCCGAGCGGGGAGGTGTGGCTGAGCAGGTTGCCGTCGGCGTCGTAGGCGTAGGAGGTGGTCTTGCCGAGCTGGTTGGTGCTGCTGGTGAGCCGGTTGTTCTTGTCGTAGACGGATGTGACCGTCTCGCCCGCGGCGTCGGTGACCTTGGTGATGTTGTCGTTGGCGTCGTAGGTGTAGCCGGTGGTGTGACCCAGCGAGTCGGTGACCACTAGGGGACGGTTCATCGCGTCGTAGGTCGTAGTGCTGGATGCGCCGGTCGGGCCGGTGACCTTGGTGGTGTTGCCGGCCGCGTCGTAGGCGTAGTTGGTGGTGTGGCCGGCCGGGTCGGCGCTGTCGGCGTTCCCGCGTGGCGAGACGCTGCTGAGCAGGCGGCCCACTTTGTCGTAGGTGTAGGTGGTGGTGCCGCCGGTCGCGTCGGTCTCGGAGGACAGGCGTCCGCTCGCGTCGTAGCTCCGGGTGACGGAGTTGCCGGCCGGGTCGGTGGTCCGGGTTGGGTGGCCGGCGTCGTCGTAGGCGAACGTCGTCGTCTCGTCCGCCGGGTTGGTGGCTGCCACCACCTGCTCGGCGCCGTTGTATTCGTAGGCGGTCGTGCGGCCCAGGGCGTCCGTGGTCGAGGTGAGCAGCCCGCGGCCGTCATATGCGTACGTCGTGGTGTAGGCGTCCGGAGCGGATCCCGCGACGTTGCCGCGCGGGTCCGTCCTGGACAGGATGCGACCGGCGTCGTCGTAGGTGAACGTGGTCTTCTCGCCGAGCGGGGTGGTGACCGACGTCCGGTTGCCTGTCGCGTCGTAGCCGTAGGTGGTGACCTTGCCGCGGGGGGTCGTCACGGTCTCCAGTGAGCCGAGCGCGGTGTACGTGTAGCCGGCCTTGCCGCCCAGGGGATCCGTGGTCGACGTCAGCTGGTTGGACGTGTTGTAGGCGTAGGCGGTCCTGTTGCCGCGTCCGTCGGTGTGGCTGGTGATGTTGCCCGCACTGTCGTAGGTCCAGCTCTCCGTGTAGCCGAGGGCGGAGGGAGCGCTGCGGGTGAGCATCCGCCCGGCGCTGTCGTAGGTCATCTCCGTGGTGTTGCCGCGCTGGTCGGTGATGGCGACGGGACGCAGATGGCGGTCGTAGTCGTAGGTGATGCTCTTGCCGTACGGGTCGATCGTCTCCATCAGGACGTTGCCTGCGTACACGTCGGTCCACACGCCGCCGTCCGGTGCCGTGGTGTGCGATTCGCTGCTGCCGTCCCAGGTGAAGGTGGTGGTCTTGCCGTTCTGGTCGGTCTGGGACGTGACGCGGCCCGACGAGTCGTAGACGTTGGAGACCTTCCCGCCGGCCGGGTCGGTGTACGAGGACAGGCGCTTGTTCACGTCGTAGGCGTACGACGACGTCCTGCCTGCCGGGTCGGTCACCGAGGTCAGCAGCCCGCCGGTGTACCCGTACGACACCGATGTGCCGTCGGGTAGGCCCACTTTCGAGAGCAGTCCGTCGGTGCCGGGCGTGAAGGTGGTGGTGCGTCCGGCGGCGTCCTTGACGGAGGCGAGCTTGCCGGACGAGTAGGTCAGGGCCAGTCCCTTGCCTGCCTTGTCGGTGACGGAGGTGAGCCGGCCGCTGCTGTCGAAGGTCCGCCGGGTGTGGTCCGGCGTGGTGATCGTGTACGTGCTCGTGCCCTTGAGCAGCTTGGCCGTCGAGCCCGCCGGGGCGGAGTACGAGCCGTCATCGTTTTGCGTGAACACGAACGACGCGCCGTCACCCGTCCGATACGTCACCTTTCCCGTCGCGAGGGTCAGCTTGGCGTCGAACTGGGTGGCCCAGCCACGTCCCAGCAGGCCGACCGCACTGGAGTCGGAGCGGTAGGTGCGCTCCAGGGTGACGGGCACACCGGGGCCCACCAGGGAGGCGTCGGTGAGTTGCTCGAAGAACATGCCGGTGGCGGTGTTGACCGGGTCGGCGCGGTGTGCCTGCGCGTAGCAGGTGCAGATCCCCGCCTGGGCCCCGGGGATGACCGGCGTGTAGAAGGCCTCAACCAGCGGGGAGGTGGTCCCGCCGGGGCTGGACGTCCCGTCGGCGTTGTTGAGGAAGACCCAGGCGTAGTACTTCTTGCCGTCCTCGAGGATGCCCCCCAGTGCGCTGCCGGCCCACCAGAAGCACTGGTCGGCGGGGTAGGAGTTGCTCGCCCACCAGTCGTAGCACCAGGCTCCGGTGTCCGGCGTGTCGCCGCTGGGGTCGTCCGTGGACTTCTTGATCTCCTGTTGGACGACGGGGTAGCCGCCCTCGTCCAGGACGTACAGCCACATTCCGGTGTACGACGATCCCTGCTTGGGCAGTTTTACCTGTCCACCGATCGACAGCATCCCCGGATAGGCGGTGGCCCAGGACGACACCCAGGTGGGGTTTTCGGCCGCCGTGGCGAGGGGCTGCAGTGACACCCGCGGCTGGGTGGCCGGGCCGCGGTCGACGTGGTTGGTGTCCGGCCGGCTGTGGCGTTCGCCCTTGGGTGTCCGCTCCGGGGCGTTCATGTATTCACGCATCGGCGATCGTTCGTGCCGGTCCTCGGCGACCTGCCTGCGGCGTTCGGCCAGCGTCATGGCCTTGGGGGGCTTGGGCAGGTCGTCGGCTGTCCGGGCCGGCTGGTGGGAGATGGCCCCGGTGGCCGGGGTGTGGGGCCGGTCCCGGGGCGAGGCCCAGGAGGGCGTGCCCCCTGCTGTGGTCAGGAGAGCCAGGGCCAGCACGGCCGTGACGAGTCTTCGCGCTTGTGTGCGCACAGTGCATCACCTGTGAGTCAGGAGTGAAGAGAGGTCGCGGTGATGCATGATCAGGGGAACGCTCGAACTAACGTGCTGCGTCAATCGGGGCCGAAATGTGATGGGCTCGCACTCACCCGGGGAGAAGGGCTCCTGGCTGAGAGGATGAAAGGCAACGCCGGATGGCTCGATTTGGCGAGATATCGTCCGGAGCTCGAAATGGCGTGCTCGCCGACCGGGAGTGGACCTCGCGTTGAGAGGGTGCCGTGCTCCGCGCCCGTCAACGGCTGCCCGCCGCAGCATCGGCCCGGACCTGGGACGGCGGTCGCCCTACCGTCCGTTGTCCTGGCAATTCCTGGAGGGCGGTGTGTCGAAGTCAGGGTTGTCTGCCACCGACGCCCGCGGGAAAGGACGTTCACGGCCAGGCTGCCAATTCGTCGAGGGCCAGTTGCCGTACCCGGATGCTGAGCAGCAGCACCAGTGCTTGGCGGGGCCTCCTCGCACATCTACTGATGTCGTCGACCGACCACCCGCAGACGCGATGACCGACTCTCCCGGCCGGAGCCCAGCAGGGACCCCTCAGATGTGTGGTCCGCATCACATCTGCAATCTGTCAGCAATCGAAGTGCTGTCCCGCTCAACCAGTGAGAGCAGGCGAACTGACAGGAGCAGCACATGAAGCACCGCATCGTCGTCCTCGGTGCCGGGTATGCCGGAGCCTACGCGGCCGGGAACCTGGCCCGTCGGCTGTCTCCACTGGACACCGAGATCACTGTCGTCAACGCTGAGCCGGACTTCGTCCAGCGCATGCGGCTGCACCAGCTCGCGGTCGGCCAGGAGATCAAGGCTCCCAGGCTCGCGGACGTGTTCGCGGGCACCGGCATCCGTCTGCATCTGGCCCGTGTCACCGCAGTCGACCCCGAACGCCACGTCGTCACCGCGGCGGATGCCACAGGCGGCGGTGAGATCGGCTACGACACGCTTGTCTACGCACTCGGCAGCCACGTCGCCCACCGCGGTGTCCCCGGCGTCGCGGAACACGCCTTCGACGTCGCCGCTCGCCCCTCGGCGCTGCGCCTGCGTGAGCGCCTGGACAGCCTGGACAAACGCGGCGAGGCCGGCAGCGTACTGGTCGTCGGCGACGGGTTGACCGGCATCGAAACCGCCACCGAGATCGCCGAATCCCGGCCCGGGCTGTCGGTGGCGTTGGTGGCACGCGGCGAGCTGGGTGCTCGCCTCTCCGGTGCAGCCCGCGACCACCTGCGGCGGGCCTGCGACCGACTCGGCGTCACCGTCGTGGAGCACACCACCGTCGAAGCTGTTGAAGCCACGCGTGTACTGTGCGCCGACGGCACGCCCCTGGCCTCCGACGCAACCGTATGGACGGCCGGGTTCGAGGCGAGCCCCATCGCCGCCGCCAGCGGTCTCGAGGTCACCGGCAACGGTCAGATCGTCGTCGATCGCACCATGCGGTCGGTCTCCCACCCGAACGTCTACGCCATCGGCGACAGCGTCCACGCCATCGGCGACAGCGTCCACGCCATCGGCGACAACGGCCACCCGCTACCGATGTCCTGCGGATCCGCCGGCTATACCGGCAGGCAGGCGATCGACGCGATCGTGGGAAGCCTGACCGGGCGCAAGGTCGCGAAGACCAAGCTGCTCTATACCTACAACGCCATCAGTCTCGGGCGACTGGACGGGATCCTGCAGACGGTGGACGGCGAAGGGCAGGCAAAACCGAAGTGCGTGAGCGGCCGCAAAGCCGCGCTGATCAAGACGGGCATCATCAAGGGCGCATTGTGGGGAACTTCGCACCCGACCCTCGGCCGCCCCGGCCGCAAGCGCCGCTTGGCCGCTGCTCCGGATGCTGCCCGCCGAGGCAGCGGCCGCGCAACCGCCTAGGGTGGTCAACGTGGACAGCACGGCCGCTGATCGCTTCGACACCAGCCTGTTCGAGGCCAGCCGGAACCGGCTGGCCTCCCTGGCTTACCGACTGCTGGGATCCGCAGTCGACGCCGAGGACGCCGTACAGGATGCGTTCCTGCGCTGGCAGGCCGCCGACCGACAATTGATCAAGGTACCGGAGGCGTGGCTGACCAAGGTCGTCACCAACCTGTGCCTGGACCGCCTCCGTTCGGCACAGGCCCGCCATGAACGCGCGGTCGGCACATGGTTGCCCGAGCCGCTGCTGGACGGTGACCCGATACTCGGGCCGGCCGACACGTTCGAGCAGCGCGAATCGGTTTCCCTGGCCGTGCTGACTCTCATGGAGAGTCTCTCGGCCCTCGAACGAGCGGTCTACGTGCTGCGCGAGGCGTTCTCCTGCAGCCATGCCGAGATCGCCGGGATCCTGGACCTCACGGAGTCCGGGAGCCAGCAGCACCTCCACCGGGCCCGGCGTCGCATCAACGCCGGGCGCGGGCGCGGCGGCGAAGCCGTCGATCCCGCGTCCGCCCGCAGCATCGTCGAGGAGTTCCTCGCCGCCGCATCCTCGGGCCATACCGAACGGCTGGTGGCCCTACTCACCGACGACGCGACCGCGATCTCCGACGGGGCCGGCCTGACCAAGAAGTTGCTACGGTACGACACTCCGCGGCGCATCGCCGCCGTGGCACGGGCCGGCTTCACCCCCACGGCTGCGAAACGGCGGTTCGCCGGCGGCGCGCTCGCCGTCCACCACGCGCACGTCAATGGCACTCCCGCCCTCCTATTCGTACTCGGTGACCGGATCGTAGGCGTCGTGACGTTCGACCTCACCCACAGCAGGATCGCAACCGTGCGCGGCATCGCTGCTCCCTCCCGCCTCACTCGCATCAACGAGGCGTGGCGGCGGCACGCACCGGGCACGCCGCTCATCACCCAGTGGTGAACGGCCGAGCGTTTCATAACGGGCGTCGATGAAACATGCCCGAGGTTGAAGGCGGTGCGGCGGCCGGACGAGTGATAAGTGCCCCGGTTCCGTTGCGAGTCGTCAGTTGAGCTGCTCGGCCAGTCCAACGATGATGCCCTCAGGCCCGCGGACGTAGCAGAGCCGGTAGCTGTCCTCGATGTCGTCGACGGCGAACATGACGCGATGCGTACCCAGAACGTTGTGAGGCCGTTCGCGCGGCTCGGCACTGATCGCCGCAGGGCTGTAGTACTTCGCCAGTTCGAGTCGGCTGTGCCTGTCCGGGGTCTGGAGCGTCGCGATGCCGCAATGGACGCCGTCAAGTCCCGTGCACTGGTCAGCAACGACTCCCCCGACCTCCGCCCGACCTTCCGGCTCCATGCCGAGTTCCACGAAGAACGCGATGGCGGCATCCATGTCCTCGACCACGATGCCGACGTTGTCCATCCGCCGAATCGTCATGCAGTCCTCTCCTGGTTCTTCCGAGCTCAACATGCAGCTCGGCGTTCCAGGGCGAGACCATGACCCGTACGGATGGCTGTGCCAGTCGGCTGCACAGGGTGCCTTGCCGAGCGGGGGAGGGGACGTTGTCCTGAGCCTCGACGGCGAGGGGCCGGGATTCAGCGGGCTGTGCCCTCCACGACGGGTTTGAGAGCACTCTCCGTCGTCCAGCGCGAGATCTGGGCATACAACTTGCCCGGACTTCCTGAACCGCCTCCGGAGGAGCTGATCCTGGCAGGACAACTCCCTCGGGGGTCTCTTGTCATCGTGTCCACGACTCGCCCGGTACGCAGCTCGTAGACGGTGTAGGTGTACGTCTGGGAATACAGCGGGTAGGACCGCTGCGGTGTGCTCTGCAGGCCGAACTCGAGGTACTTGCACTCGCGTTGGAGATCTTCGCCCGGTTTGCCCTCGGCGCAGGCGAGCAGCTCGATCTCGGAGACCGGTGTGGTCGGGGCTGTGGTTGGTAGCCCGTCGAACTCGACGTCGTCCTGCAGGGTCCAACCGGGGCCCACGTCGCTGTCGGTTTCGTACCCGCCCTCGAAGGAGGCCACTCGGTGGGGACCGTTGCCGGAGTACCTTGCAGCCTCAGGGTGGCCGACCTTGAAGTCAGAGCACAGGGTGCCGAGTTGAGCTGCGGTACTGATCTCCTTCATCTTGGATCCCGGCGAGGCTTCGGTCTTGTCTTCAGCGCTTCCGGAACAAGCGGCCAGTACGGCGAGAAGCGCCCCGACGAGGGGAACGGTCGTGCGTCGTTCGACCAGCAAGAGATCTCCCAGTCCCTGTTGTTCTTCATCGAGAGGCCCGCGATTTCCACGGGGGACATGCGCGGGGTGAGTCGCTGTGGCCAACTCGTGCTCGAGAGTAGTGAATGCTCCTGGCCGGCGACCGGCTCCGTCATCTGGCGACGGCGTTCAGGAGGGTCCCGGCACCGGTGGCCGGTGGCCGCGATGCACAGCGGCGTGCACGGTCTGAGCCAGCCCTCGGACATCGTGGGTGAAGGTGTTGATGCCGATGCAGCCGCTGTCGTGGGTGCTGATGAAGCACATGTAATCGGTGCCCCAGACCTTGGGCAGAAGCACCGAGGTGTTGCTCATGGCCTCCACCTTGGTGATGGCATCGTAGGGGACCACGGTAACGGTGGTCGCGGTGCGGTGGACCAGTCCCTGCTCATGGACGTCGAAGGACTCGTCTTCAGCGCGACGCGCCAGCACGAAGTGCCGAATGGACAGGCCCAGGCTGATTGCGCCCGTGGCCAAGAGGAAGACCACCGTGACGAGTCCGCCCTCGGAGCCGCCGATGACTGCGCCGAGTACCGGTGTGCCGCAGGTGAATGCCATGACGCCGATGGCTGCCATGGTCGTCGCTTGTCGCTTGAGCCGGGCGCTGTCGGAGGGATGTCTACGGACTAGCCTTCCCACGCGCTGTGCCACTTCGGTGTTCTCCACCGGGTTTCCTTCCGAATCGTTGCGGGCAGTCGGCCGGTTCAGGTGCGCCGGCGCAGAACGTGGTAGCCGTTCCACAGCAGCATGCAGAGCGGGACGGCACCGAGGAGGATGACAGACAGCGAGATCATGATGTTCTGGAAGCGCACGCCTTGTGCGTCGGAGGCGTCGGCCTCGCCGACGACCCGGCCGTCCACCACGAGGTTGCAGGCTGATGCCTGTGAGGGGTCGCAGCCTGGATCGGTGTCGGACATGAGGTCCGCACCGAAGTAGACGATCACGGCCGACACGACCACGCCGACCGACCAGGCGACGACGAGCGCCGCCTGCCCCAGTCTTCGCCGGCCGCGTAGAAGAGGGCCCGCCATCCTCACTGCCGGCTGGAGAAGAAGTAGCGCCGGGAAGACCAGTAGCGGACGCCAGTCCATCAGAGCCAGCGCCGTCGGCGCGCCGGCGAGCAGTGCGAACAGACCCGCGCAACCAAGGTCTTCCTTGAACTGCCGTGCCAGCGTCTTCGGCTCCCGAGGACCGCTTCTGCCCGAAGACCCCGGCCCTGGCCGCCCTGTCACCGATTTCTCCTGTCCTGCGAGTTGTTTTGCGCGGCGCGCTCGACCTCGTCGAGGTCCTCGATGGTCACCAGTCGTCGTTGGGCTGTTCGTCTGGCGACGGCGAACCTGGCGTTGAACAGCTTGCCGTCGCGCACTGCCGCGTAGGGGTCGTGCACCTCGCCGAAGGCGATCTTCGAGATCCTCTTGATCACCTCGTCTACGCGCCTGGGATCGGCCAGGTTCCAGGCCTCGCCGCCGCGCCAGTGACGTACTCGCTGGTGGATCTCCTGGTAGGTCGGCACGCGCTGTTCGTCGTCGTCGCCGACCAGCAGCGGCTCGGTCAGCGCCAGCGCGACGTACCAGGACTTGGAGTAGCGGCTCAGTGCTCCTGGTGCTTCCTCGGTGACCGCGACACCCGGGGTGACGGGATCGGCGGTCAACCGCACCTCGGTCGGTTCGCTGGGCCGCAGGGCGCCAGTCACCATGAAGGTGAGGGTCAGATCGGCGTTCTGTCCGCCCAATTGACGGCCGGTGAAGACGACCAGCTCGTTCTTCCCGTCGTCCAGAACGGTGGACATCCCACGGACCAGTGTCACGCGGCGCGCTCCGCCGGGCGCCTCGAAGAGGCCCGCCAGCATCGCTTCGTTGGCGCCACGCCAGGTCAGTCGCGCGCCGTGGTCCTCGACCACGAGGTCGGCGAGTACCCGGGACACATGGGGTGCGCAGCCGGGCAGGGCGACGGCGTAGCGGCCGGGCCGGCGGCCGCCGTCGCCCCCGTGGGGAGCACGACCGAACACCAGTCGCTCACCCGTCGTCAGCGCGATCGGGTGCAGTTCCGGTGAGCGCACTGTGACTCGTAGCATCCTGCGGGCCTCGTCTCCTCTTGTTTCTCACGCCTGTTCGCCGTGTGCGGCGTCCGGTGCCGGTTCGCGCACCATGGTCAGCCGTTCCTCTCTTTCCGTTTCCACGGTCAGCGTGACGTCGTGGGGGTTGTCGGTGCCGGGGAACCGGTCCGCGCCGCTGAAGACCAGTGTGCCGTGGGTGAAATCCGCGGGGACCTCGATCGCCAGCCATCGGTAGTTCGTGTGGTCGGAGTAGGTCTTGGCCGTGCGGGTGGTGCCGTCCGGGAGTCTGAGGGAGATCCATTCCGGTGGCAGACCGCGCGTTTTGCCGGTGCGCTTCATGGTGCCGGTCAGGAACAGGAAGGCGCTGTCCTGCGCGGCGTGTTCGTCCTGGCGTACCAGGTGGTGGTATGACAGCCGTGCCGAGGTGAGGCGGTAGTGGGCTGTCTTGGTGAGGGTGAGCGAGGTGGCGGACGAGCTGACCCGGTAGGTGAGCGTTCCGGTGCGCAGCATGGGCCCGCTGGTGACGTCCTCGCGCGCCAGAACCGCGGGGTTCGAGGGATCCGGTGCACCCGTGGTCATCGAGACGGTCTGGGTGAGGTCGTCCTCGGTGAGGACGAGTTCCGCGTTCTCGGCAGTTTCTGGTACGGACACCAGGAGAATCCGCCGTTCGCCCTCGGCGAGTGAGCCGGCCTCCTGGAGGGGGCGTTCGGCCTGTCCGATGCGTACCTTCAGCGCGGTGTCGCGGCTGCGGGTGCCGATCTGTTCGCCGTCGATACCGGTCAGCGCGAGCGTGTACAGGCGGTGGCTGTCCGCGGGGGAGTATCGGGTGCCGTCTTGATCGAACCGGTCTATTTCGCCGTGCCCGGTGACCTTGATGCCGAAGTCCCAGCCTTTCAGCACGGTTGGCTTGTCAGCAGAGGGCACTTCGATGCCGTATTGGGCCTCGGCTGCTCCGGGGGTGAGGGTGTACAGCAGGTCGGCCGCGGCGGGAGTGTCACGCTCGGCCCCGGTGCCCCACAGAGCGTATGCGCCCGCGCAGAGGGCGGCGGCGACGACGCCGAGGACCGCCCACTGCCACGGGCGCCGTGCTCCTCGTGCGGCGGTGCCCGCGCCGAGAGGCGGTGACGCCATCGCCCAGGCGTCACCATCGGGCGACGATCTGTGATCACATTCACTCATGTGACACTCCGTTCCGTGTCCGTCCACTCGCCCGCCTCGCCGGTGCATTGGGCGGTCCGTCCGTCAGGACAGACAATGGCGGTCGGAAGGGGCCGGGAGGCAGCGGAACGTTCCGGTGCCCATGAGCGGGCACGGGCCCCTACAGTCGTCAGTACGCCACCGCGCTCCTCGGGGGATACGGCACTGCTCAACTCAGCCGCACCCCAGCTCGCCGGCAGGGGTGCCCGAGATGCTGTCGCAGAGGCGTTGGACTGCGTCATCGACGTCCAGGCGCCACAGTGCCACGGCAGCGTCGGTGCCGCCCCGGGCGAGTGCTGTGCCGTCGGGGGAGAACGCGAGGGCGTTGACCTCGAAGCCGCTGCCTGAGGTGAGCCTGGCTCTCAAGGTGCCGTCGGCGAGGTCCCACAGCCAGACAGTTGCGTCGTCGGTTGTCGCCGTGGCCAGCGTGGTGCCGTCCGGGGACATCGCCAATGCACGCACTGCCGAGGGATGTTCACCGAACGTGCGGCGCAGCTTCCCCGTGGTCGCGTCGCGGATCTCGATGGCTCCGGCCACCGACGCGGTCACGACGCTCTCGCCGTCCGTCGTGTACACGGCGTCGGTCACGTCGTCATCGAGGCCGGTGACGGTGGGGCGCGCGCCGAGGTCGGCGGTGTGCCACGTGGACAGCGAGACCGGCTTGCCGCCCTTGTCGTCGTCATCTCCGAGAGTGTCGAGCGGGGTGTCGCTGCTCACCGCGAGGAGTCGGGTGCCGTTTGGGCTGAAGGCGACGGCCGAGGGAGGACCGGTGTCCAGATCGAGTTCCGCCAGGCGCTTTCCCGAGGCCAGCGCCCACACGTACACGCGTCCCGAGGCTGTCGTGTCTCCGCCGCCGTCCGTCCTCGTGTCCGCACCCGTGGGCCCGCTACCGGCCGCGGCCAGCAGCGCGCCGTCGGCCGAAAGGGCGATGCCCCCCGTCAAGCGACCGCCGTCAAGCGTCAACCTGGTCGGTTCGCCGTGAGGCCGGTCGACGGTGATCGTGCCGTCCTGGGCACCGGCTATGCGAGTGCCGTCCGGGGCGTAGGTGACCGACAGGCCCGCCGCGGTCAGCTTCTGGGGCGCGGCGTCGGTGCGGCCGCTCTTCCAGTTCCACGTGTGCAGTGCGCCCTCACCGTCCACAGCGGCCGCGTGCTCGCCGTCCGGGGCGAAGGCGACGTCGAGAACCGCGCCGCGCGGTGCTTCGTACCAAGGGGCGCTTCTGTGCCAGCGGGTGACGGTGCCCCCGGCGCGCGCGGCGACCACGGTGCTCGAGTCGCTTGAGGCGGCGAGTGCCAGGACTGCCTGGCCCGCGGAGGAACCTCCCAGCGTGCCCTTCGGAAATGTGCCGAGCCGCTTGCGGTCGACGGGATCCCAGACCACCACGTTCGCTCCCGTGGCGGTCAGCAACTGGGTGCCGTCGCCGGAGAACGTGAGCGTTCTCGGCCCGGCTGCGGCGTCCGCCGCGCTGCGGGTCCGGTCCTTGATCGTGCCGGCGTCCGCCCCGCTGACCGGGTCGTGCAGTCGGATCAGCGGGTCGGCCGGACTCGCCGACGCGAGGAACGAGCCGTTGCCGGAGAACGCCACGACCGCGCTCGGACGCGTGGTGTCGTCCGGTGGAAGGCTGTCGCGGTGTGCCGCACTTCGGTTGATCAGTGTGCTCGTGGTCGGATTCCACAGCTCGACACCGGCGTCCGTACGGCCGATGGCGAGCCGGTCGCCTCCGTCGCTGTAGGCGGCGTCGGACGCGGCCTCTCCCTCGTGGGACGTCAGCCAGTGCTGGAAGGCGCCGGTACGCGGGTTCCAGCTGCCCATCCGGCTGCCGTCGTCTCCTATCGACTGTGCGGTGATGGTGGTGCCGTCCGGGTGCCAAGCGAGTGGTCCCAACACCACCTCTCCGTCCGCCGGCGAGCCGGTCTTCAGTGCGGTGAGGAACCGGCCGTCGTTTGTCTCCCACACACGTACGCCGGGGTCTCCGAAGACCGCGACCGCCAGCAGCGCCCCGTCGGGAGAGAAGCGGACCGCCTGCACGGTGTCCTCGCCGAGGTCGGCGGCGGCGAGCGGAACCCTCTGACCGGTGCGCATGTTTCTTACAGTGACGGTGTTGCCGCTTGGGCCTGTGCCGCCGACGGCGAGAAGAGTGCCGTCGGCGCTGACGTCCACGGCGGTGGCCGGGTTCAGCCCGGAGTCGAACTCCGTCACGTCGGTCAGTGCGTCGGCCGACAGCAGTGCGCCGCGCGCCTGGCTGGTCGGTGCAGCGTGCCACGCCTTGAGTGCCGCCTCGCGGGCCCCGGCCGGGTCCCACTCCGCGAGAGCGAGGGACTCTGCCGCGAGCTGCCGCGACAGCGCGATGCTGGCCTGGTGGTCGGCTTCGCGACGGGCGTTCAGCGCCAGCCCGCCCGCGACGAGTGCGACGACCAGCAGCGTGGCGAGGGTGGCGGCCGCGGTGCGCAGCCGCCGGGTGGCACGCTCCTGATCGCGACTGCTGACGTGGAGGAACTCCCGTTCGAGTGCCGTCAGGTCCTGCCGCTGCGCGGCCCACTCGGTGGCGGCGGCCAGGCGTCCACCCCGGTAGAGGTCGCCGCGGTCGTGGCCGCTGTCCCGCCAGTTTCTGGCGGTTTCGTCGAGGCGCTGGCGCAGCAGCAGGTCCTGCTGGTCCTCCTCGACCCAGCCGCGCAGCCGGGGCCATGCGGTCAGCAGGGCATCGTGGGCCAGGCGGACGCCGTCGTCGTCGACGCTGACCAGACGGGCGTCCACCAGGGCGGACAAAGCCTGTTCGGCCAGGTCGGCTCGGTTCGCCCGACGGCGGGCGAGTCCGCCGTCGGGCAGAACGTTCACCAGGCGCAGCAGCGCCGCGCGCAGCGCGGTGCCACCTTCGGTGTCGAGCCGTCCGTACAGCTGGTCGGCGCTGATCGCGACGGCTCGGTCGACGCCGCCCGTGGCCTCGTATCCGCTCAGCGTGAGCAGGTGCCCGGACCGGTTGCGCCACGTCTCGTGCAGGGCGTGAGCCAGCCGCGGCAGCGTGCCCGGCCCGATCCCTGAACCGTCGCGTGACCTGGCGTCGCGGATGAGCCGCTCGGCCAGGCCGTCCTCGAGGCGAAGCCCTGCTCCGTCCGCGGGTGCGGTGATCACCTCGCGCAGCGACTCCGGTCCCAGTGGCCCGACCACCACCGGGGCCTCCAACGCGGGCATCAGCGGGGCCAGTTGGATGGAATCCGGCATGTAGTCGGCCCGCAGCGCGAGCACCACGGTCGCGGGCCAGGCGTGCACGAGGGCGGTGGCGAACGCCTCCCTGTCGGCGGGCTCGGCGCCGTCCGTGAACACCTGCTCGAACTGGTCGACCACGACCATCAACCGTCTGCTGTCCGGCTCACCGGTGCCGTCCGCCGCCGAACGGCACCACCGTCCGAAGCCGTCGGGCCGCTCGCGTATCTCGGCCGCGAGAAAGGCCGGGTCGGCGCCGGTCACGGCAGCGATCCTCGTCGCCAAGGTGTTCACCGGGTGCTCGCCCGGGGTCAGCACCACCCTGGACCAGGCACCGCCGGCCTCGTCCAGGACGGGGAACAGTCCCGCGTGCAGCAGGGACGACTTGCCCGTTCCCGATGCCCCCACCACCATCAGTGGCCCGGAACGTGCAGACTGTCGTGACAGCCGGACAAGCAGCTCGGTGATCTCACCGTCCCTGCCGTGAAACCACGCCGCCTCGCTGCTGCTGAAGCTCCGCAAACCGGGATAGGGGCACAGCTCGGCCGTTCCGGGCTCTGCCTCGGCTGCCCCGGACGAGGATGTGGTCTCGGTGCCCTGCTGTTCCGGGCCCCGTCGGCGCTTGGCCGCGACGGAGACGATGGCACGAACGAGGGCCTCCTGCCCTGGTGTGCCGTCACCGCCGGGAGCGGTCGCGTCGGTGGTCGAGCTCGCGGGCGCGACCACCGACACCTCGGCCAAGGCGGCGGCCGCCGCACTCATCAGCTCGCCCGCGGTTGCGAACCTCCGGCGCGGGTCCTTGTCCATACCGGTGGCCACCACCATGTCCAGGGCGGGCGGAATCCGGGGGTCGAACACGGAGGGCGCGGCCGGCGGGTCATTGAGCTGGGCTGCCAGCTTCGCGGCCGGATCATCCGCGGGGAAGGGAACCTTCCCGGTGAGGCACTCGTACAGCACACACGCCAGCGCGTACACGTCGGCCGTCCCGGTGACGTGCTGTCCGCGCAGCTGCTCCGGGGCGATGTAGTCGAGGGATCCGACGTAACTGCCCGTTCTGGTGAGCCGGGTCGCCTCCGTGTCGAGGGGCCGTGCGATGCCGAAGTCGGTGAGGTGGGCCTCCTCGCCGGGACCGATCAGGATATTGGCCGGCTTGACGTCCCGATGCACGATTCCCGCTTCGTGCGCTGTGTTGAGCGCTTCGGCCACCTGTGTCAGAACACGCACGGTCCGGTGCGGGTCGAGCGGACCGGTACCGAGTACCCGTCTCAGGTCGGACCCGTCGACCAGTCGCATCGCCAGATACAACCGGCCGTCGCTGTCACCCGAGTCGAGGAGGTCCACGATGTGCGGATGCGCGAGCCGCTTGACCAGATCGGCCTCGCGCCGCAGCCGTCGGGCGTAGCTCTCGTCTGCCGTGTCCGACAGGATCTTGAGAGCCACGAGCCGGTCGCATCGGGTGTCGAAGGCCCGGTAGACCTCCCCCATGCCACCCCTGCCCAGCAGGCGCTCGATCCGATAACGTCCGCCAAGCAGCTCCACAGCCACATGCGCCCCTTTGCCTCACAACCACTATTCCTGCTGGTGTGTCATCCCTACGAGAACATGAAGACGCGCCCTCCATCCGAGGAAGTCCGACGCACACTACGGGCCACCCCGCCGTCTTTGCGGCTGCGCTCTGGCCAATTGCTGTCCGAGACCGTCGTTTCCGCCCGGGGGCGGAAACGACGTCCTTCGCCGACGTGATCTCGCCGGGGAGACGGGCGTGAGCAACGCTTGCGTGAGGCTACGGCGCCGGTGGACAGTTTCAGCGGAGGGCTCCTTCCTCCTCGGCGGGCCAGTCCAGGAGCCGGGCGCCGATCGTGGCGGTCTGCAACATGTAGCGGTGCGCAGGATCCGCAGGATCGGCGCCCGTGAGGTGGTGAATGCGCTCCAGCCGATAGGTGAGTGCCCGCACGCTCAGCGACAGGCGGCGCGCTGCCTCCGCGGCGACGCAGCCGGCGTCGAAGTAGGCGGTCAGTGTTGCCAGGAGGGGCGCGGCGCCGCCGCGGGCGGTGGTGAGTGGGCCGAGCGTGTCCTGGACCAGGTCGGCCATGGCCTGGCGGTCGCGGGTCAGGACGGGGTAGACGAGGAGGTCGACGGCGCGCAGTACCGGGTCGTCGAGGCCGAGCCGGCCAGCCAGTTCCAGGGCATTGAGAGCTTCTTCGTAGGACTGGACGACGCCGCCGGGCCCGGGGTGGGAGCGGCCGATCGCGACCTGGCCGCCGTCGGTGGCGGCGTGGGCCTGCTTGGCGAAGTAGGGCAGCACGTCGTCCTCGTTGCCCGGAGCGATGCACAGCAGACGGCCGTCCTTGGTGGTGAGCAGGACGTTGCGGTTCCCGAAGCGTGTCATCAGTGCCTGTTCCACCTGGCGCGAGACGCCGGATCCCTCGTCGTAGGAGGTGGCGCCCTGTGCGACGGCGACCGCGTGGGCGTGGGAGAGTCGCAGTCCGAAACGCTCGGCGCGTTCGGCGAGGCGGCCCAGGTCGCTGCGGCCGTGGAGCAGGTCGTCGATGAACTCGCGGCGCGCGGCCTCTTCCTGCCGTACAGCGAGGCGTTGAGCGCGTTCGTAGCCCTCGGCGAATGCGTCGATTGCCTGGTGGACGGCGGCGAGGGCCTGGTCTGTGGGCGTGGAGAAACGGGGCCAGACGGCCAGTGCGGTAGCCAGGTGCTCGCTGACCAGCACGCGCAGCCCGTGCCCGGCCTCCGCCGCCCGTTCGCCCAACGCCCGCCGGGAATCGAGTTCGTCGCGGGTGAGTCGACGTCCGGTGGAGGCGGCCTCCGTCAGGATCTGTTCGTAGCCGACCAGGTACTCCCCGGTGATCTCCCTGCCTCCCACACCCACCCCCTGAGACAGTCGCGTGCTCTCCGTGCACTTCCCGTCGACAGCGTATCCCCCAGAGCCCGGCCAGCACGTGGGGCTGTGGAGGCCCAGGATTCCGGTGGACGGCACCAGCGTGCCGGTCTCCGGGCCACCCTATGTGGCGTCCGTCAACTGTCCGGAAGGGGCGAGGGGGGTCGGCGAATCGACAATGGCACTGGACGTCTGGAGCGGCGAGGGGCCATCGGGCTCCACGGGCAGGCCGACAGGCTCTTCGGGAAGGCAGGAGAAGAGCGCCAGGAGAACGGCGAGTGCGGCCGCGCCTGCCAGGATGCGCCCGAGGCGGCGTATGCGTCCGCGGGTGTCGAGGTGGCACCATGCGGGTTCGGGCAGTGCATCTTCGTGGAACCATGTATCGCCGACGTGGTCGTTCCCGTCCAGCCGTTCAGCCCTCTCCCGAGCTGATGGCTCTCTCGGCGCGGAACGGGCGATGGCTTCTTCGTTGTCGGTGAGGAACCGTGTCCATATCGATTCGGGGATGGGATTCGGCACTACTACTCACTTCCAGGGTGTCGACGAGTCACGGTCGGCGTGGCGCGCTCGGCGGATGGGTGTCCGCTTCGAGGCGGACGAAGGGGATTGTGCGCCCGGCCACGCGCAACGCCGACTCGGTGCCGTCGGCGGGCAGTCCCAGGTAGGCGCACAGGCGGCGGGCGGTGCGAGGGTGCTCTCGGCCGTAGTCCGCCATGATGCCGGCGCCTTCGTCGGGAGTGAGGAAGTGGGCGGTGACGGCGTGGTGGCGGTTGCCGAACTGCACGACCGTCTTCGGCTGGGCGCGTAGGTTGCGGTACCAGTGGGAGCGCGGACCGAAGCCGGAGGCTACGGTCCAGCAGCGGTATGGCGCTTCGTAGGCCACGACTTCGAGAACCGCTCGGCGGTCGTTTCCGCTGACCCGGCCTACATGGTGCAGCAGGAGAAATCGTCTGCCGAGCAGCGGTCCCAGACCGACCCGGAAAAGGAGGATGGGTGCGCGAGCGGCCAGCCGACGCCAGCCGGTGGGAACGCGGGGTCTGGCGGGGTCCGTTTCGTCAGGTGTCATGCTCGCCTTCCGCGGGGTGAGCGGTGTCCCCTCCCTGGACGGATGGGGCGGAGAGGCCGCTGGGTGTAACTTTGGCAGGCAAAATTTTGCACAGTCTAAATGAAAGATCCAGGTAGAAAAGACCCATGGTGGAGCGCGAGTCCCGCGAGGGGACCATGGAGGACGTCGACGCGGTCACGCGGGAGGTGCTGACCGCCTCCCGGCTGCTGGTGGCTGTCTCCGCCAGGTCCCTGTCCGCTGTCGAGGACCGGGTCACGCTGCCGCAGTTCCGGATGCTCGTTGTCCTCTCCACCCGGGGCGCCACCAAACTCGTCACTCTCGCCGACCTCCTCCATGTCGCCCCCTCGACGGCCATGCGCATGGTCGACCGGCTCATCGCCGCCGGGCTGGCGGACCGCCAGACCAACCCGGACAACCGGCGGGAGACTCTGCTGCGGCTCACGGCGGAAGGGAGCCACACGGTAGAGGAGGTCACCGCCCGGCGGCGCACGGAGATCGCCCTCATCGTCGAACGTCTGAGCGCGCAACAGCGACTGGCGCTGATCGATGCCCTGGCCGCCTTCAACTCGGCAGGCGCAGAGCCCCTAGCTCCGTCTGCCGCCACCGAGCAGTCCCCTCTCGGTTGGGAGTGACGGCACCGTACCGTGCCTCGTTCGTTGCCGGACTCCGGCAGGGAACAGATGCTGAATGTGCGCTACTTCATCCATGGACCTCTCATGACGGCATCCGGCAGCATCAGAGGGGCAGGTACGAAGGGGGAATCGGCGGGTGATCTCCCAGCCTCACGACTGCCGGCGCTGACAGGGGAGCCTTCGGATGCTCGCACATGGACAGGCGAGGGATCAGGCCGTGCGCCGCGGCCATGCGCAGCGCGCCCCGAGTGATCTCCGGACTGGGAGTGGTCCTTGGTCGTGCCCGGAGCCGCCAGGTGTGGAACGGGGCAGGGCTGCCCCCATCGTCGTTCACGCCCCCACCTTCATGGAGGGTCGTGCCATGTCGCTTCAGGGCAGGGTCGTCGGAGTGGCACACGGCGTCCAGGACGTCATCCTGTTGGCACGGCGGCACGGTGTCGAGCTGGAGGTCGAGGAACTGGACCGCACTCCACTCGTCGAGTGGCGGGGAGGCGGCACCGCCGCCTGGGGCCTGTCAGAGGCAATGCTGCCCATGAACCGATGAGATGGGGTGGTGTCCTCCGGGCGAGTGCGGGACCACCGACGGACGGACCTGCCTGTCGGTGCGGCCCGTCCAGAAGAAGCCTCACCCGCAAATCGAGGCGTAGGCGACCTTGCGTCTTCCCTTCAGCTGAGGTCTGCGAAGGTCTCCACGGCCCGCGTCCTTCCCGTGACCACGATGACGTCCCCTGCCTGGACGACGGTGTCGGCGGTGGCATAGGTGAAGTCCTCTCCCGGGCGTTTGATGCCGACCACGGTGACGCCGTACGTGCTGCGGACCTGGCTCTGTCCGAGCGACACCCCGGTGGCGACTTGGGGGGCGACGGTCTTGACCAGGGCGTAGTCGTCGTCGAACTCGATGAAGTCGAGCATGCGGCCGGTCACCAGGTGGGCGACGCGTTCGCCCATGTCATGCTCGGGGAGGACCACATGGTGGATGCCGAGGCGTTCGAGGATCTGGCCGTGCTGGCGGCTGACGGCCTTGGCCCAGATGTTGGGTACCCCGGCGTCCAGCAGGTTGGAGGCGACCAGGATGCTGGCCTCCATGTCGGTCCCGATACCGACGACCGCGCTGGTGAAGTCGTGGACGCCGAGTTGGTGCAGGACTTCCGGATCCGTGCAGTCCGCGATTGCCGAGTGCGTCAGGCTGTCACTGTGCTTCTGGACCAGGCGGGCGTCCGTGTCGATACCGAGGACGTCCCAGTCCCTGCGCATCAACTCGCTGGCGAGAGAGCTGCCGAAGCGGCCCAGGCCGATGACAGCGACCCGCTGGTCACGGCTGTGGGGGAGCCGGGTGCCGGGGCGTTTGCGGCGGCGCAGTACGCGCAGTGGGTTAGCCAATGACGGGTCGCTCCTCGGGCAGTTCGTAGCGGCGGGTGCGTTCGCGCAGTGCCAGCGCCGAGACCAGGGTGATCGGTCCGAGCCGGCCGACGAACATCAAAAGGACGAGGATCAACTGCCCTGCCTCGGGGAAGTCGGCGGTGATGCCGGTGGACAGGCCCACGGTGCCGAAGGCGGAGACGGCCTCGAAGAGCACGCCCTCGAACGGCAGCGACGTCATGCTCAGCAGGGCGAGTGTGGCCGTCATGGCCAGAGCCACCCCCATGAGGGCGACGGTCAGTGCCTGACGCAGTACGTGCGGAGCCAGTCGGCGTCCGAGGACGGAGGAGTGCGGCTCGCCCCGCACCTCGGCGGCGATGGCGACGAGGAGCACGGCGAAGGTGGTGACCTTGATCCCACCCGCGGTGCCCGCGCTCCCGCCGCCGATGAACATCAGGACACACGTCATCAGCAGAGTCGACGGCTGCATGGCTCCCACGTCGACGGCGTTGAAACCGGCGGTCCGCGACATGGCGGAGTGGAAGAAGCCGTTGAGGAGCTTGTCCGGCACCGTGTGGGGTCCGAGGGTCCCGGGGTTGGTCCACTCCAGAAGGCAGGTCAGCACGGTGCCCGCGGCCAGCAGGACGGCTGTGGTGATCAGGGTCAGTCTGGTGTGCAGCGTCCAGTTGCGTCGGCCGGTGGTGCGATGACGGTTGCGGTGACGCAGCAGCTCCAGCAGGACAGGGAAGCCGATACCGCCCAGGATCACGGCCGCCGCGATCGGCAGGGTGATCCACGGGTCGCCGGCATACCGGGTGAGGCTGTCTCCGTGCAGTCCGAAGCCTGCGTTGTTGAACGCGGAAACGGCGTGGAAGTAGCCGTGGTGCATCGCGTCACCGATGGAGAGGCCGTAGCCGTAGCGAAGGCGCAGGGAGAGGGTGGCCCCTACAGCGGCCTCGACGGCGAAGGTGGTGCCCGCCACTCCCAGCAGGACCCGGCGCACGTCCCCGATGCCCAGGCTCTTTGTCTCCGCCTGGGCGGTGAGCTGCAGCTTGAGCCGCAGCTTTCCGGACACCAGCAAGGCGAGCAAGGATGCCATGGTCATGATTCCGAAGCCGCCGACCTGGATCAGAGCCAGGATCGCTCCCTCGCCGAAATCGCTCCAGTACGCCCCTGTGTCCACGACCGCCAATCCCGTCACACAGACGGCGGACGTGGACGTGAAGAGGGCGGTGACGAAGTCGGTCGACGTGTCCGCCTCCGAGGCGAGGGGGAGGGCGAGCAGCACCGCGCCGATCATGACCACGGCGGCGAAGGCCATGACAACCGTGCGGGCAGGGTGCGCGGTGAACAGAGCGTGCCGTAGTGCCACGAGACGTCCTGCCACCTGCTTCCTTCCTGTACGCGGGCGACTACCCGTCACGACAGATGAGAACGCGCCGCCGGACCGACTGGACCTGGGACGGCGGTCACCCTACCCGGTCCACATGTTCCCCTTCGGCCCTGGCGCGGCGGAGGCGGTACTGAGCTCGCCGCCATGGCCCGGTTTCCTGATGGCCGGGACGACCAACGTGCCCAGTGCGACGCCGTCCTCCCACAGAGGCCCGTGGCGTTCAGTCGCGCTTCGGTGTCGGAGCCGGGAGAACGCTCAGCTCGGACGGTGCTCCTTGCGGGGCCCGCAGCGTCGCCACCTGAGCCTGCAGCGCCCGAACCTCCTCCGTCAGCGCCTCGATGGCCGCCGTCTGCCGCCGTTCCTCCGCATCGTCCCTCTCGAAGCGGGAGATGAACCAGGCCGCGATGTTCGCGGTGACCACACCGAGCAGTGCGATCCCGGACAGCATCAGCCCGATCGCCAGCAGCCGGCCAAGGCCCGTCGTCGGCGCCATGTCGCCGTATCCGACGGTCGTCATCGTCGTGAATGCCCACCAGAGTGCGTCCCCCAGCGTCTGGATGGACGCCCCGGGTTTGCCGCGCTCCACCTCCAGCACCGCCAGCGCCCCGAACACCAGCAGTCCCAGGCACGACCCCGTGACGTACGTCGTCACCCTGACCTGCGAGGCCATCCGTGCCCGCTGTCCCGCGAGCAGCAGCATCGACACCAGCTTGAGCAGTCTGAGCGGGCGCAGCAGCGGCAGCAGGACCGCCAGCAGCGCCAGCGGATGGCTCCGCACGAACCGCAGCCGGTCCTCGCTCAGCCACAGACGTACGGCATAGTCGATCGCAAAGGCCGCCCACACCACCCAGTTCGCGACGTGGCAGGCGGACAACACCTGTTCAGGGGCATCGGGCATGACCACCGGCAGGGCATAGGCGACGGCGAAGAGTACGGCGAGCGCCAGCAGTGGCCCCTGGGTGCGCCGCTCCCAGCGATCAGTGGTGTTCGTGTCGGGCATGCGGGCCATGGTAGAAAGCCGGCGCCGCGACCAGGCCGCGGCATCCCTCACCGCCAAGAAGCTCCCGCTCAGCACCAGCGACGTGCGGGCTGGCGTCCTGCGGGGTCTCCGCGGTAGAGCGCGCGGTAGTTGGGTCATCTCGGGGCAGGCCGCGGTGAGCTGGGCGAGGAGGGTCGTGTCCGTGTCCCGGAGGCGGTCGGGGTGGGTGAGCAGGAGACGGGCCAGCCGTCGCGGGATGGTGACGGGTCGGGCGCCGTCTGCACGACCCTGGGTGATGCAGCGGTAGAGGAGGTTGAAGCTGCCGGCGTAGCCCTGTTCCTGGATTTCCCGGAACAGCTGTTTCACGGGGACGGCGGGGTCGGCTGCCCGGCGTTCGCGCAGGTGGCGCGGTAAGGGTCGACCAGGGTGGGCCGGTAAGGCGGTGCCCGGCGTGGGCCGCAGCAGCGGACGCCCTTCTTGGTATCGCGTGCCCGCGCGGTGCGTTGGCCGCTGACGATCGCGAGGAACTCGCCGGTGACGTCTGCCGGGTGCTGGTCGGTGCGGAAGAGGGTGTGGCGGAGGAAACCATCCGCCGTGCGCGCGCGATGATGCACGCCGGCTTCCGCGAACTTGACGGCTGGACCACCGGCGATGGTCCCCGGCGGCCCGGGAGCGTGCCGCCACTGTGGGCGGACCACTGCCGGCATGGTGCGTCGCGCGGTCCGTCGCCGCGACCGTTCGCATGGGCGCAGCGTCCGGAGGGGCACCTGTGGATCAATGTCGTCGGTATCGCCGACGGAAGTATCGGGATGGACGGCAAGCCCGGTACCCCCGATGAGGTCGTCGGCCACAGGACAGCGGAGTACCGGGGCGCGAACCAATGCTGCCCGTGCCGACCTTGCCGAAGGGGTCACGGTCGATCCGATGTGTGGCATGCGCGTGCGTCTGGGACGGGGGTCTCCATGCTCGAGTACGAGGGTCGGACCATGGGGTTCTGCGCGAAGAGCTGCCGTGCGGCCTACGCGCGCAAACACGGGCTGCCTGTCCCCGCGTGACAACGCGTGCTGTCCGCCCCTCCCGTCGGCGCCGGCACGGCGAACGGGCCCGTGCTCACCCAGGCGCGGGGTGGGCACGGGCCCGTTCCTGAGGAGCCGGGCCGTGTGAGCGGTCAGACGGTGGTCTTCACCGGCTCCTGGTCGTCGTCGCCGTCTCCGGCGTTCGGGTCTGCTTTGCGGGCGCGGACGAATTCGAGGAAGGAGCCCAGTTCGCGCTTGACGACGGGGGCGAGGAGGTAGAGGCCGATGATGTTGATGACGGCGAGGGTGAAGAGGAAGGCGTCGGCCATGTCGATCAGGGTCTGCAGGGTGAGCAGTGAACCGGCGACGGCGAAGACGGTGTAGACGATCTTGTAGGTCACTTCGCTGGCCCGGCTGCGGCCGAAGAGGTACGTCCAGGACTTGAGGCCGTAGTAGCCCCAGGTCAGCACCGTGGAGACGGCGAACAGCAGCACGGCGACGGTGAGGATGTACGGGAACCAGGGCAGGACCGTCTCGAAGGCGTCGGAGGTGATGGTGACGCCGCCGATGTCCTCGCCCGCGCGGGCCTCGTCCCAGCTGGCGGGGTTGGCGATGACGATGGTCAGGGCGGTCATGGTGCAGACGACGACGGTGTCGATGAACGGTTCGAGCAGGGCGACCAGGCCCTCGCTGGCGGGGTGCTTGGTCTTGACCGCGGAGTGGGCGATCGGGGCGGAGCCGAGGCCGGCCTCGTTGGAGAAGGCTGCCCGCTTGAAGCCGATGATCAGTGCGCCGAGGACACCGCCGGCGACCCCTTCGGGGTTGAACGCGCCCTCGACGATGGATACGACGGCGTCGGGGACGGCGGTGATGTTGACCAGGATCACGATCAGGCAGGCGACGACGTAGATGCCGGCCATGGCGGGCACCAGCCTGCTGGTGACGTTGGCGATGGAGCGGATGCCGCCGAGGAGGACGATGCCGACGAGCGCGGCGATCAGGATGCCGAAGAACAGGGCGCCGGCGGAGGAGCCGAGCGCGCCGTCCTCGCCGCCGGTGACCGAGACCAGCTGGGCGTAGGACTGGTTGACCTGGAAGAGGTTGCCGCCGAAGAGGCCGAAGAACAGGATGAGGAAGGAGGCGAGGACCGCGAGGACCTTGCCGAGGGTCTTGCCGTTCTTGCCGAAGCGCTCGGCCAGGCCCTTGGGAAGGTAGTGCATGGGGCCGCCGGAGACGGTGCCGTCGGGGTGCACCTCGCGGTACTTCACGCCGAGGGTGACCTCGACGAACTTGGTGGCCATGCCGAGCAGGCCGCACAGGATCATCCAGAAGGTGGCGCCGGGACCGCCGATGGAGACGGCGACGGCCACACCGGCGATGTTGCCGAGACCGACCGTGCCGGAGACGGCCGCGGTCAGCGCCTGGAAGTGGTTGACCTCGCCGGTCGATCCCTTCTCGTCGTACTTGCCGCGCACCACGTCGACGGCGAGTTTGAACTTGCGGAGTTGGACGAGGCCGAACCAGCCGGTGAAGACGAGGCCGGCGACGACGAGCCAGGCGACGATGAGCGGCAGGTCGGTCCCGCCGACGGGGACGGTGTAGAAGACGACTTCTCCCAGCCACTTGGCTATGGGCTCGAAGAATCCGCTGACGGCTTCGTCGACGGACTGGGTGACGGAGTCGAGTGACACGGTGGCTACCTCGGTGACGCTGGTCGGGCGGGCTGGGGGGTCTCGCCTGGTTGAGCGGTCTCTGGGCGAACGTCGTTGTCCGGTGAGCGGACCCGGGGTGCACGGTGCGGTTTCGGACCGTGACCGGGCCGGGTGGGGGGAGGGAACGGGTCGGCGACAGGTCGGCTCTCCGCGATGCGGTGGTTGGCCGAGCCACCTGCGAAGTTGCGTTGTTCTACCACGTCTTTGCCAAATTCTTAGTGATGTATCTCACGTCACTGCTCGTGACCAGGGAATGTCCCGACAGGTGAGACCCGACCGTTATACGGACGCGGGAAGCGTGTCGTATGCACCTATGCGGGTGCGGTCGTGGGCCTTGGTACGCACGTCACCGACGACGAAGGAGGAATGCCATGCAGCGGGCTCAGCCTTCTCGTGCGGGCCAGTCCAGGAGCCGGGCGCCGATGGTGGCGGTCTGCAGCATGTAGCGGTGGGCAGGATCGGTGGGGTCGGCACCCGTGGGGTGGCGGATGCGCTCCAGCCGGTATGTGAGGCCCACATGCTGAGCGACAGGCGGCGCCCGGCCTCTGCGGCGACGCAGCCGGCGTCGAAGTAGGCGGTGAGGGTTGCCAGGAGGGGCGCGGCGCCACCGCGGGCGAGGAGGTCGGCGACGCGCAGTACCGGGTCCTCGAGGCCGAGCCGGCCGACCAGTTCGACGGCGTTGAGTGCCTCTTCCTAGGACTGGACGACGCCACCGGGGCGGGGGTGGGAGCGCCCGATGGCGACTTGGGGTCCCAGAGAACGGCGAGCGCGGCCGCGCCCGCCAGGACGCGCCCGAGGCGGCGTATTCGCCCGCGTGTGCCAAGGTGGCGCCATGGGGGCTCGGCCGGTGCGTCTTCGCGGTACCAGGCGTCGCCCACACGGACGTTCCTCTCCGGATGCCCAGTCCGGTCCCGGGCAGACGACTCTCGCGGTGCGGACCGGGCGATGGCTTCCTCGCTGTCCGTGAGGAATCGTCCCCACACCGAGTCAGGGGTGGGATTCGGCACTGTCGCTCACTTCCGGGGGGGGCATGGTTGGCGCGGCGCGGCGCGTTCGGTGGGCAGGTGTTTGTCTCGAGGCGCACGAAGGGGATCGCGCGCCCGGCCTCGCGCAACGCCGACTCGGTGCCGTCGGCGGGCAGTCCCAGGTAGGTGCCACAGGCGGCGGGTGGTGCGGGGGTGGCGTCGCCCGTAGTGCGCCATGACGTCGGCGCCTTCGTCGGGAGTGAGGAAGCGGGCGGTGACGCCGTGGTGGCGGTTGCCGAACTCCACGACCGTCTTCGGCTGGGCACGCAGGTTGCGGTGCCAGTCGGAGCGGGCCGAAACCGGAGGAGACTGTCCAGCAGCGATACGGCGCTTCGTACGCCACGACTTCGAGAACCACTCGGCGGTCATTTCCACTGATCCGGCCCACATGGTGCAACGGCAGCAACGGTCTGCCGAGCAGCGGTCCCAGGCCGGCCCGGAAAACGAGGATGGGTGCGCGAGCGGCCAGCCTGCGCCAGCCGGTGGGAACGCGGGGTCTGGCGGGCTCCGTTTCGTCGGGTGTCATGCTCGCCTTCCACGAGGGTGGGCGGTGTTCACTCCCCGCCTCGGCGGGGTGGAGAACCTGCTGACTATCACTTCGGCAAGCAAAAATTTGCACAGTCTAAATGAAGGTTCCCTGTAGAAAAGACCCATGCCTCGCCCGTTCCCTGTCCGCTGTCGAGGACCGGGTCACGCTGCCGCAGTTCCGGATGCTGGTCGTCCTCTCCACCCGGGGCGCCACCAAACTCGTCACTCTCGCCGACCTCCTCCATGTCGCCCCCTCGACCGGCCATGCGCATGGTCGACCGGCTCATCGCCGCCGGGCTGGCGGACCGGCAGGGCAATCCCGACAACCGGCGGAGAACCCTGCTTCGGCTCACGACGGAGGGACGTCGCACGGTCGAGGAGGTCACCACCCGGCAGCGCGCGGAGATCGCCGTCATCGTCGAACGTCTGAGGCCAGAGCAGAGAAGAGTGCTGATCGACGCCTTGGTCGCCTTCAATGAGGCGGGTGCGGAGCCCTCCGTGCCGGCTGCCGACACCGAGCCGTCCCCGCTCGGTGGGAATGACGACACCGTACTCTATTTTGCATAATGCAATGAATCGGTGGAGCGGGTCTCATGCCCGTTGCGGGTGTGAGGGAGCCTACATATGAGCAGACGGCGCCGGGGCCCGTCCGCGCACGGCTCTCACGCGGCGGCTCATGTGCGCGCCGTGGTCTGGGGGCCGGCGGACTTCACGGGCCTGCCGCCTCAGTGGTTGATGGGTGAGGGCCTCTTCGCTGGAGTCCTTGGATCAGGGTTGATCGTGGGCGCCGGCGTTTTCGGAGCCTGGACCGGCGAGTCCGCTTTCGCCGCGGGCGAGGTGGGCTTGGTGTGCGTGCTGGGCCTTGTCCTCTACCTGCTCCTGGTCCGCGCCGGCCGGGCCATGGTGGGGATCGTCGCCGTCCTGGCCCTGGGCCTCGCACTGCACACGCCTCAGACCGCCGCCGGCGTGGTCCTCACGGCCCGGGGGCAGGAACGGTCCGTGGTCGTGACATCCGTCCAGGTGGGTGAGAAGGCGTTCGGGGTCCGGGACCGCTATTTCTGCTCGGTGGAAGGCCGTGGCGGAGCGCCTTCCACAGCCCGGATCTGGCGGGGTTGCACCCAGGCCACCCGCCCAGGGGACGCGCTGGCGCTCGTCTACGACCCGAAAGGGCTGGTACCTCCGCGCGGGGTTGAGGGCGCGACAGGCGTGGTGGACGCGCTGAGGAGTCTGTCCGGCTGGGCCGTCGGGCTGGTCATCGCCTGCGTTATCGCGGTGGTGCGATCCTTCCGCCTGCCCGACCGCCCGGTCGCCTCCGACTCCGATCGTCCTGGTTACCGGAATCCGAATCGTGCACGACGTCCGGGAACGGGTGGCGGTGGCGGTGGCGGACGATGATTCGCCGAGAGGACCGCTCTGAGGGACGCACTCCGACATGAGGCGTCCGGGCCCTGCGACTGGTCGAGTCTCTCTGTGGAGGCCGGTCCGCTTCGGGGTACCTGCCCACCCGATCATGGACGACCTCGACGACCGGGCAGGTGAACGCATGGAGCAGCACGCCCAGTCGGTCGACTGGATCGAGGCGGTGGCCTGGTTCAGTCTCGCCGAGGCCGTTGCCCATGCCCGACTCCGCCCCCGTCCGCGAGGACTCCCAGGACGGCGAAGAGGGCGTACCGGATCAGGTGCTGGACATGGAAGGCCAGCAGAGTGGGGAAGGCGACGTCTCCGAAGGCGGCGCGGCCGATGATGCTGGCCACGACGCCGGCGAGGAACGGTGGCCCCGAACGCCTCGATGCTGAAGCGGCCAGTATCGGTTCCATCGCGAAGATAACGCCTCGCAGCGGGGCATTGGAGATTGCGGCGACGCCGCCTGCCGCGCCGCACGCGACCAGGAGCTTCATCCGGCCCTCGGTCAGTCTGGTCAGGCGGCCCAGAGTCGACCCGAGCACGGAGCCGATCTGCACGATCGGCCCCTCGCGGTCCACCGACCCGCCCGAGCCGATGGTCAGTGCCGAGGCGCTGGTCTTGACCACGGCAACGCTGGGACTGATTTTCCCGCGAGCTCAGCGAGGACCTGGGAGTGCGAGCGACGCGATGACCGGCCCAGCATGTCCCTGACCCAGGCGGCGACGGTGTCCGCGCGGGCCAGCAGCGAGTCCGTGCCTTCCGCTGCGCAGAACCGCAGGTGGTCCTCGACCGCCCGACCGTACACGTCGATCGTGTTGGGTGCTCGACCGGTATTGGCTGTGAACTGCAGTCATCGACGAGCCAGTTGATGTTCTGCGCGCGGCCAGGGCCCACGGGAAGCGTTCTGCGGCCGCCAGGACGTCCTTCGCGTCCGGCTATGGAGCCAGCCCGGGTCATCCACCGGATCCTCCTGGAGAGCAGGGGAAGCGGGCTGCTGGAGGTGGACGATCAGCATGGCGCCGGATGCGGTGAGCCCCCGTCCCGTGATGGCGGTGGCGTCGGCGATGCACAGCAAGTAGCTGGCTACGTCGCGGACACCGGCGTGCCAGCCGTTTTCGAACCGCAGCTCGGGCCCGTGCGGGGCGCTGCTTTCGGAGACCAGGGGGGCGCCGACCACCGCCCCGGCCTCCAGTTTCGCCACGATGTCCTCGGCCTGCTCGTGTCCGATCCCCACGGCAACCAGGGCCTGGAAGACCGTGAGCCGCGCTGCCGCGGCCTTGTGGTGGTGAGGGCTGATGCGGGCCAGCTCTTGGCCGTACGCGTTGGCGTCGTGCTGCTCGGTGCTCACGAGGCGCCTCCCTTGTCTGTCCGGGTGCGGTTGGCAACTCAGTCCGGATCTCGTACGGGCACGAGCACCCGAGCGTCGGTGGCCGGGGCACGCATGATGCGCCAGCCGGTGCGGGCGCGGTGACGGCGTGGACCAAGACGATGACGGCCTGTCGGCCGGCGCCGCCGCGGGCCCACGCCCGGTGAAGCGGGGGCCTGATCGGCCGCGGTGACGACGGCGCCCACCATCAGGACCACCGCACCCCGATCGCCGGACAGCAGCTCCATCAGCTCCGGCGTCAAAGTCGCCGCCCGGCTGCGCTGGTTCCCGATCCAGGCCCCCAGCTTGTGCTTCCGATCCTCCTGGTCCTCGCCGACCATCGTTCGACGTGCTCCCTCGGGATCTGAGGTGTCCTTCGCGCTCGTAGAACTGCCTGGCGGCCTCGTATGCATTGCCCACTTGTCGGCCTGCGTACGGCGCGGCTTCGGCTTCTCGTCCTCGGTCGCGGGCCCGATCCCGAAAACCTGCTCGCACATCCACTGCTGCACGGCCGTGAGCTGGTCCCAGCCGAGCCGCATCGACTGCACCCACCGCCCGACATCCTCGCACTGGCGCACGACGTCGTCCGTCTCGGTGGGCAGCGCCTCACCAGTGTCCAGATTTATCCTCACCAGGTGGAAGCACTGCTGCCACGACACTGGCCACTCTGGGCACCAGGACGCGTCGATCTCCTCCAACTGCTCGCGCCGCTCGTCCGACAGCGCCCCGGCCGACGACTCCAGCGGCAGCCCCGTGGCACGCCGCTGCTCGTTCTCCTGCATCTTCCGGGCGGCGGCCCGCGCGTTTTTCAGAAGGATGCCCACCGGGTGCCCCTGGTAGTTGGCGTCCAGCGGGGCCAGGAGGTGCCCGTGTTCGGCCGCTCACCCGTGCGCGGCGGACAGGTCCTCCTCCCACACGACGTCGAAGTGCGACCAGATCATGCCGAGCTTCTCCAGCTACGCGATGCGGCCGGCGTCCATGTCGCCGCGGGCGTAGAACCAGCGCGCGTCGGCGGTCCACTGCCCCGGCGGGAACCCGGCGAGCGAAGCCGGTCACCCCTTGCCCGTCGCTTCCTGGCCGTCGACGGTGGGCACGCGGAACGTGAAGGGCACCTTCAGGTCGCCGTGCTCGCGGGCGTAGATGACGGCGGCCTTCACGCCCGCGCCGCCAGTGCTCGTGCTCCGGGTTGAGGACACGCAGGTTGCTCCCCCACGAGCCCCCGAACACCGGAACAGCGACCCACCACGGCGTCCCACGAGAAGAGCCGGGGGCCAGTGATCCGCCCTGGCGAGGCCCATAGAAGCCTGCATCAGTTCACTGATCGGGGCTGCCGTTGAATTCCCGCACGCCGGGTCGGTTCCCTCTCCGGCGTTTCACGTGGGGGAAGCTACATGGCAGGCGGGGGCGATGGAGGCGGGGGCGGGGGCGGATCCGACGCCGGCAGTACGGAGCCGCCCGCATGTAGGCGTGCGATGGTCAACTCGGCCCGGCGGCGCGCGGGCGGAGAGTCGTCGCGTTCGTAGAGATAGCGGATGCGGGCGCGGCCGATGATCTCGGTGGACAGCAGCCGATAGCCAAACGCGTAGCCGATCTGATCGGTGTTGCGCTGAAAGACATTCTCCAAGCGGCCGAGCAGCAGCTCGACCCGGCCCCGGCCGTCGAAGCGCGCGACGACCTCCTCGTCCTTCATCAGCCCACGCTCCCCAGAAAGGCCTCCAGCTCCGCACCGGTGTGCGGGGCTGACGAGGCTACCGGAACGCTGCTCTGCAGAACGTGTCTGGATGGTTGTGGCGGCAGCTGCACCGCTGCCGGTGCTCGCCGATCATTTACGCCACCACAATCCGGTGTCTATTCTTGCTGTCATGTCTGTCACCACGATGACCCTGCGCGTCCCGGACGACCTTGCCCCCTCGATCCGCGCCGCCGCGTCCGAGGCCGGCCTTTCCGTGAACGCCTACGTGGTGCGCGCCGCCCGCCGCGCCGCCACGCTGGATGCCGCGAAGCAGCTCGCCACGCTCGGTCTCGGCGACGACCTGACGGGCGAGGGCGACGCCCTGTGAACCGTGGGGAAATCTGGGCGCTTCCCGACGGCCGCAACGTCCTGATCATCAGCCTGACCGGCCTCGAAGAGGCCTACGGCGCGGTCCTCGCGATCGTCCTCCACGACAGCCGCCGCTACCCCGACACCGCCATGTCCGTCGTCATCGGCGACCCCATCGCGTGCACCGCCGTCGCCGTCAACATCGCCCAGCTGCGCCTCGACCGCTTCGACGGCGCCAAGCTCCTCGGCCCCGTCGACACCGCGGCCATGGCCCGCGTGGACGCCGCCCTGCGCGCCGTCCAGGATCTTTAGTAGTCACTCACCCCGGCCTGCCTCCTCGACAGGTCGGCCTGTGCACTGCCGGAAGGGTGACGACGGCACCCTCAGCGCTGCCTTGCATCGGAGGGCTCCCGCGTCGGGGGTGCCCCCATGTGTTTGGTCAAGGTCCGAGGCCAGTAGGTTCGTGCGGTCAAGGGCGGGCCGAGCCGTAGAGGTGTGCATGAGTGATAGCCAGATCACTATCAAGCTCACGAGTGACGAGGCACTGGTGCTGTCGCACTGGCTGGAGAAGCTCCAGATGACGGACCTCAGCCGCGTTGTCGACGATCCGGCGGTCTGGGCACCGATTCATCGAATCGCCGGAACCCTCGACAAGACCCTTCCCGAGTTGTTCGCGCCTGACTATGACCAGCGGCTTGACGCCGCTCGTCAGCGCCTTCGGCCGGAGGACTGATCGAGCGATCTGAACTCCTCACCTGGCCGCAGCCGGTTGGGGCTCGTAGAAGGTTCCGTCACGGAGCATCGCGAACAGGACGTCGGCCCGGCGTCTGGCAAGGCAGAGCAGGGCCTGGGTGTGGTGCTTGCCCTGGGCGATCTTCTTGTCGTAGTAGGCCCGCGATGCCGGATCCGCCAGGGCTGCGAATACGGAGAGGAAGAAGGCCCGTTTGAGCCGCTTGTTTCCTCGCCGCGACGCTGTTCGCCGCGGATCGATGAGCCTGAGCTCCGGGTCGCCGGGGCGAGACCGGCGTAGGCGGCGAGGTGGCCGGCGGTCGGGAAGGTGCTGCCGTCGCCACCCTCGATCAGGATCCTGGCTCCGGTCCTGACGCCGACTCCCGGCATCGACGTCAGGACCTTCGAAAGAGGGTGGGCCTCCAGAAGTTCCTCGATTCGCCCGGCCAACAGTTTCCGTGGTCAAGCACGGCGGTGAGTGCCCCGGCCAGCTCGGGACGATCAGCACGGCCGCCTCGGTCCCTGGAACGGTCACGGTCTGCTCGTCCAGTGCGGCGAAGATTTCATCGATGAGCCGCTCGGCCATCCGCGGCGCGTTCGGCCGCAGCCGCGTGACCAGCCGTCGCCTCCCCGCCTTGCGCATCTGGGCCGGAGACCCGAATCGTTCCAGCAGTGTCAGGACGGCCGGGTGCTGCAACCGCGGCCCCAACACCCGCTCCAGGGACGGGTGGATCTGGGTGAGCAGGCCGTCGAGCCGGTTCGCGACCCGAGTGGCCTCGCCGGCAGGTCGTCGTCGAAGCCCACGATCATCTCCAGCTCGGTGATCGTCTCGTCCTCGCCGTCGATCGCCCGCAGCGTGTGCGGCATCGCGCAGGCCGCGTCGGCGATGATGAACGCGTCCTTCGCATCGGTCTTGGCCTCGCCGGGGTAGAGGCCGGCGATCTGCCGCATCGTCAGTCCCGGCAGATAGGCCACCGGGCAGCCCATGTCCCGGGCGACCGCCAGCGGCAGGGCGCCGATCGAGGCCGGCTGGTCGCCCACGATCAGCACTATTCCGTGCTTGGCCTGGAGTTTCGCGAAGAGCTCGCGGAGCTTGGGCTCGGTGTTGGGCAGGCGCCTGTCGAACGCCTTCTTGCCGGCCGGGGTGACGGCGGTGGCGTGGTGTTCGCCCTTGCCAACGTCCAGGCCGAGGAAGACGTCGATGTCGCCGGTGTCGATCACGTGCAGGCCCCGCCATCACGCTTTCGCCCGGCCTTGCCTCGGCACCGAGCTGCCACAACCACGTTACGGAGAGCTCTTCCGGCCTGGTGAAGCCGGTGCTCAAGCCCCTCATCAGCGGTCCGTCGATGCCTCCGGACCCGGAGACACCACCCCCCGGATCATGAACAACAAGGGGGGAAGTCATGCCGGACCCGAAGGCCGGAGGCCCCATTGCGGAGCCACGAAAAGGGTAACGGGGGGCGGCCGGAGACGGGACGGCGTGGGCAGAGGCGGGAAGGAGCAGAGCGGTCACAGCAGTGGTGAGCCCGACGGTACGGCGCACAGAAGCCCCTTCGAAGAACCGGCTGGACGCGCTCTTGCTACCAATGGCCGTCGCCGACACGTCCGGATCCGGCGGCAGGGCCAGCGGATCGAGGGAGAAACCGAGGGAGTAGCACCCGGCCCCTACACGCTCCCCGCACCGTCGAGGGAGAGCATGCCGAAGAAGACCGGGCCCGTACCGCGGCGGTTGCGGTGCCGCCTGTGCCTTCAGAACTGCGGTCGTCGATGGCGAGCAGGTCGACCGTTCGGTGCAGGTGATCCCCCGCTGCGTAAAACCAACTCAGGCTCAGCGTGCTGGAGCAGGAGTCTCCTTCAGCTTCGGGCTGGATGCGACCACAGGCGCATCGTCTGGTTGATGGTGGTGTGCTGGTACAGATGCGTAAGTGTGATCTTGTTGCGTACAACCCTGGCTAAACGTCGGGTTCCTCACGTGGCCTTCCAGAGCTTGGCGCACTGATGTCCGTTTACTACCTGTTGACCTGACACTCTGCTGCAGCGTTAGTTACTCCTGGCTACTTTGTGAATCTTGTGGGCGGGGTGTGGCAGAGATGTGGACTCGGTTGCGAGGTGGGCGAGAAGTGCTGCTCACACCGAAGGACCGGGCTGGGAGGCCTGGCAGAAGACGGGATCGCAGGGCCGTCGCGGGCATGACCGCGGTCGTGTGTGCGGCGGTGGTCGCGGCTCTCGTGCCTGGCCCGGTCGCCTCTGCGGCCGGGGACGATGCCGCTGATGTGCCGTTGTCGGAGGGGCAGAAGGCCCTCCGGGCGGCACAGGAGTCCGGCGAGCGGGTGGAGGTGACCGCAGAGCGCGGGGAGCGCACCACGGTTTTCGCCAACCCGGACGGGGCGACGTTCACGCTGGAGGAGTCGTCGGTGCCGGTGCGGGTGGCGAAGCCCGGTGGCGGCTGGCAGGCGCCTGATCCCACGCTGGAGACGCGGTCCGATGGCTCAGTGGGACCGAAGGCGGCCTCCGCGGACATGTCCTTCTCCGGCGGTGGAGACGCGTCGCTGGCGCGGATCGAGGAGCAGGGCCGGTGGCTGGAGCTGGACTGGCCGGGTTCTCTTCCCGAGCCTGAGCTGGACGGCTCCAGCGCGCTCTACCCCGAGGTGCTGCCGGGCGTCGATCTGAAGGTGACCGCGACGGCCGAGAGCTTCCAGCAGGTGCTGGTCGTGAAGACACCCGAGGCCGCAGAGAACGAAGAGCTCAAGAAGCTCACCTTCGGCCTCGAGTCCGACGGCTTGGACGTGGTGGAGGGCGCCGCCGGCAACCTGGCCGCGCTGGACGACGACGGACAGGCGGTATTCAAGGCGCCACCGGCACAGATGTGGGACTCGGCGGGCCAGGGCGCTTCGCAGCCGAACACGCAGCTGCTGCGGGCAGAAGCGGAACAGCCCGTGCCCGCGGACCCGGCAGAGAGTGCGGCCTCGGGCACGGGTCTGGAGCCAGGGCAGGGCGACACGGTCACCCGGATGGATGTCCAGGTTCACGAGGACGCGCTGACGGTCGTGCCGGATGCGCAGATGCTGGCCGAGACGGACGAGTCGGCCTTTCCGCTGTTCATCGATCCCACTATCACGTGGGGCGAGTCCGAGCGGACGCTGCTGCGCAGCGACGGTTACGAGTCCTACGGTTGGGGCAACGGCAGTGACAACCGGGGTAAGGGAGCCGGAAAGTGCGGCTCCTGGAGCGGCTACTACTGCGGGCCAGGGTATGTGCAGCGGCTGTACTTCGAGTTCTCGCCGGCGAGCTTGAAGGGCAAGAAGGTCCTGGACGCCACGTTCCGGGTGACCGAGCCGTGGGCGTTCCAGTGCAGTCCTCGCTGGGTGGATCTGGTCCGCACGAACAACATCTCCTCCTCCACCACCTGGTCCTCACGGCCCAAGGAGTTGGACTGGATGGGCGACCGGTACGTTTCCGCCGGCCGTGGCTCGCTGTGCGACCCGGACTCGCCGGACGCGCCGATCGAGTTCAACGACAACCCGGAGGAGACCAACGAGAACCTCACCCCCACCGTGCAGAACTTCGCGGCGGGCAAGTTCTCGCGGTTCACGCTCGAGATCCGCGCCCACGACGAGTCCGACACCTCGGCGTGGAAGCGGTTCCGCAACGACGCGGTACTCGCAGTGGACTTTGTCGGACTGCCGGACAAGCCGACCGGCATCGCGCTGATGACCGGCTCCGGTGCGGTGTGTGAACGGTCGGCATCTGATCCAGCGGTCGTCTCCGACCCGACCCCGACACTGCGGGCGTACGCACAGACCAAGGCCGGAGGTGAGAAGGAGGCCCAGCTGCGGATCTACTTCGACCTCGACCACAAGAACGCGGACGGCACGTGGACGGACACCACCCCCGGCAACGGATCGACCCGACCCTCGTCCGGATACATAGGGGACGGCAAGTCCGTCACCCTCACGTGGTCGTCGCTGACAGACGGCAAGCTGTACCGATACCAGGCCTGGACACACTCGTTCTACAACGCCGGTAAGAGCCACCTGTCGAGCGGAACTTCGGGCTGGTGCTACTTCAAGGTCGACTCCACCGCGCCCAAGGCGCCCAAGGTCGCCGTCGCGGCCCCGTACAGCGCGTGCACAGACACGGCATGCGCTCCGGGAGGCGGTCCCAACCAGCCGGCAACTCTGTCCTTCACCGCAGCGACAGGCGACGCCAACAACGTCTCCTACCAGTACAAGCTGTCTTCTGATGACGCCTGGTCGAGTGAACTCAAGGGTGCTTCGGTCGCGAAGAACATCACGCCGGAACGTTCCGGCACCTACAGCGTGTACGTCCGCGCGAAGGACGACGTCGGCCGCTGGGGCGCGCAGAGCGTCGTCGACTTCCTGGTGGCGGCCGGTGAGGGCCCCATCGGGCGTTGGCACTTCGACGAGGCGAGCGGCGTCGCAGTCGACGCCGCGACAGCGGACGGCAGGGACGACGCAACCCTCGGAGGGGGCGCGGCTCGTGATGACCGCGGACGCCGTGGGTTGATCACCCATGACGCCGAAGGGCAACCGCTGGAGACAGCGATCACGGACAAGGGGCTGTCCCTCAACGGCAGCACCGGGTACGCCGCCACCAGTGGACCGGCAGTGGAGACCCGGTCGGCCTACACGCTGTCCGCTTGGGTTCGGCCGGACAAGCTGGACAACAAGGCGGCCGTGCTGTCGTCACGGGACGGTGTGAGCAGTCCCTTTATCTTCTACTACGACCCTGGTATCAAGACCTGGTACTTCGGTGTACGCAAGGCCGGTGAGAAGGACTGGTACTTCGGCAGGTCAGCGGTCTATCCGGCGCAGGTCGGCGTATGGACACATCTGGCGGGCAGCTACGACCCGGCGAAGAAGGAACTCAACTTCTACGTCGATGGCCGCAGGCAAGGGGGCACTGTCACAGTTGAGGGCTCCTGGCCGGCGACCGCACCGTTGGACTTCGGTCGCCACCAACTCAGCAGCGGCCCGGCCTTCTACTTCCCAGGCTCGATCGACGAAGTCGCCGTGTGACAGCGCGTCCTGACTCCCAAGGAGATCGCCGACGAGGCGCAACTGCTCACCTCGGAGGGCTACGCAGGCGCCGAACTGGTCGCCGACTGGTCTGCCGAACGCGGCAGTGGCACGACGGTCGCTGACACGACCTCCGGGTACGGCCGGAGCCTGACCCTCACCGGCGGCTCCTCAATCGACGGGGAGTCGATTGTCTTGGACGGCGTCGACGACGCCGCAACCACGCCCGGACCGCTGGTGTACGACCACAGTTCCTTCACCGTGTCGACCTCCGTGCAGCTCGACGGGACCAAGTTGCTGGCCAAGGACATCGGCTACACCGGTCAGGTCCTTGGCCAGCGCACGGCTGACGGCTCCGCGTGGGGGTTCTGGTTCGAACTGACCGGCAAGGAGACCTACCTCGATGACGACCGGGAGGAACGGACGGTCCCGGTCGGCAAGTGGCACTTCGGCCGGCTCAACGCTGACGGCACCTTCTCGTCGGTGGTGTCCGACGATGTCGCGGCCGTCGACAGCCCGGTGCGCCTGACTGGTATCTACAACTCGCTGAACGGAACGATCAGTCTCTACCTCAGCCACGTCCAGAATGGCGGGACCCAGACGTACACGATTGCGCTGGGCAGTGGTGACTTCGCCGTCGGCAAGGGATTCACCGGTGGTGCGTGGAAGCACTACCTGCCGGCGCGCATCAATGAGGTCCGGTTGTGGGCGGGTGCGATGGCCAGCAGCGAGCAGATCGACTACCGCGTCGGCGACTGACCACCATATATCGGGTGCGGCGCCGACCTGGTCGGCGCCGCACCCGGCGCCACAGCGCGACCACTTGCCGACCCAGACGACGCCGGAGAGCGCAGGCGGAACGGATGAACATGGCCTTTGGCATAGGCACGACAATGAGACGGGATTGGCGCAGAGGGCGCGGTGCGACCGTGGCAGCGGTCCTGGCACTGGCACTCGCTGTCCCCACCGGGCTGGCTCCCGTGGCGCAGGCCGCTGAGAGCGGACTCGGCCGCCCGGATCTTCCTGGTCAGCGAGTGAGCAAGGTCAAGGAGACTGAAGGACCCGGTGCCAAAAGGGCCCGAGCGAAGGTCTCCCAGAGCGAGAAGGCGGACGCTGAGCGCGCTCGTCGGTCGAAGGACGAGCAGCGGGCAGCGACCTGGCCGCAAGAAGGCGATGCGATCGTCGAACTCGACGCCGGCAAGCGCGGCAGGGCCAAGCCCGGCGGCCTCCCCCTCGCTCTCAGTCCATCCGGAGGCAAGAAGAGCGCCGCTTCCGGCACCGAAGCACGTATCCACGTCCTCGGCCAGGAAGCCGCCGAGAAGGCCGGCATCACGGGTGTGCTGCTGACCGCTGAAGCTGACGAGGCGGGGCAGGCCCAGCTCAGCATCGACTACAGCAGCTTCGCCTCCGCGGTCGGCGGCGACTGGGCCGACCGGCTGCACCTTGTTCGCCTTCCCGGCTGTGTGCTGGACACGCCGGACAAGGCGGCATGCCGTACCACCACTTCGTTGACGTCGGACAACGACCGCGCTCGGCAGACCCTCACGGCCGCTGTTCAGCTGGCCGAGACCGACGCCGGTCCTTCGACTCAGCTGGCGCGGGCGGCGGCCTCCACGCAGAGCGCGGTGTTCGCGGTGACCGCCACCGAGCCGGGAGCGGGCGCGTCCCCGTCCGGTGCCGGCGACTACTCGGCCACCGATCTTTCGGAGTCCTCGTCCTGGGAGGCAGGGGACAGCTCCGGTTCGTTCACCTGGAACTACGACATCAGCATGCCGCCCGCGGCAGCTGGGCCGACACCGGAGCTGGACCTGTCGTACGACTCGGGCAGCGTCGACGGCCGCACCGCCACCACCAACAACCAGGGCAGCGCGGTCGGTGAAGGCTTCAGCCTGACCGAGTCCTACATCGAGCGGTCCTACGGCTCCTGCGACGACGACGGCCACGACAAATCCAACGACCGATGCTGGAAGTACGACAATGCCCAGCTGGTATTGAACGGCAAGGCCACCCGCCTGGTGAAGAAGTCCGAGGACGCGGACGGCACCTGGCGGCTGGCCAACGACGACGCCTCCACGGTCACCCGCTCCACAGGTGCCGACAACGGTGACGACAACGGCGAGTACTGGACCGTCATCACCGGCGACGGCACCGCCTACGTCTTCGGCAAGAACAAGCTCGACGGCGCCGGCAGCCAGCGCACGAACTCGACGTGGACGGTGCCGGTCTTCGGCGACGACTCCGGTGAGCCCGGCTACAGCAAGGGCGACTCCTTCGGCGACCGCGCGGTGACCCAGGCGTGGCGGTGGAACCTCGACCATGTCGAGGACACCCATGGCAACGCCTCCACCTACTGGTACGCCAAGGAAACCAACCACTACAAGAAGAACAAGGCCACCACCGCCAACGCTTCCTACACCCGCGGCGGCTACCTGAAGGAGATCAAGTACGGGCTGCGCAAGGGCGCGCTGTTCACCGATGACGCCGATGCCAAGGTCACCTTCAGCCACGCCGAGCGGTGCACCGCTGACGACTGCTCGTCACTGACCAAGGACACGGCCAAGAACTGGCCCGACGTTCCCTTCGACGCCATCTGCACCGACGGCGACGACGACTGCCTGGGCACCGGCCCCTCGTTCTTCTCCCGCAAACGCCTGACCGGCATCGACACCTTCTCCTACAACGCCTCCGGTGGCGACTACGACCCGGTGGACTCGTGGGACTTCACGCAGAAGTACCTGGACGGCGGGGACATTGGCGACACCTCCGACCACGTCCTCACCCTGAAGTCGATCAAACGGACCGGCAAGGCCGGCGGCACAGCCATCGAGCTCAACCCGGTCTCGTTCACCTACCAGTGGCGCGAGAACCGCGTGGACGGCACCGACGACATCCTGCCGCTGACCCGGCCCCGCATTTCCACGGTCACCTCGGAGACCGGCTCGATCACCACGGTGACCTTGTCCTCGCCCGAGTGCACGCGCAGCGAGGTACAGGGCGCTGCCGAGGACGCCAACACCCGCTCCTGCTTCCCGCAGTACTGGAACATCAACGGCGCCGAGGACGCGTCGGTGGACTGGTTCCACAAGTACCGGGTGGAAGCCGTCGTCGTCTCGGACCCGGCGGGCAACAACGACGCGGTCGAATACGCCTACGACTACAGCGGCGCCGCCTGGCACCACAGCGACGACCCGTTTACCTCGAAAGACGAACGCACCTGGTCCGACTGGCGCGGCTACCGTCAGGTCACCGTCCACACCGGCGCCAAGGAAACCACCCGCTCCAAGACGGTCTCCCTCTACATGCAAGGCATGCACGGCGACAAGAAGAAGGACGGCACCACCCGCTCCGTCTCCGTGACCCCGCTCGCGTCCCCGTCCGTCGGCGTAGCAAGCATCACCGACAGCGACCAGTTCCAGGGAATGCGGCGCGAGCACGTCACCTACAACGGTGCGACGCCGATCACGGTCGAGGTCACCGACCCGTGGTCGAAGGAGACCGCCCGCCAGAGCGCGCCCGACGCCGCCGACCACGTGGCCCGCTACGTCCGCACCGCCAAGTCCACCACCTACGAGTACCTGTCCGCCGCCCACGCCTGGCGCTCCCGCTCCGTCGCCACCTCCTACGACGACTACGGCATGCCCGTCACCGTCGGCGACTCAGGCGAGAACGGCAAGAGCGGCGACGAGACCTGCACCCGCACCTGGTACGCGCGCAACGATGCGGCCGGCATCAACGACCTCGTCTCCCGCACCCGCACGGTCGGCCGGTCCTGCTCCGTCATCGACACCAGCCTGAACCTGCCCGCGAACTCGAAGGCCCGCGGCGACGTCCTGTCCGACACCGCCACCGTCTACGACACCCCCGACGCCACCACCTGGGCAGCCTCCCAGAAGCCCACCAAGGGCGCAGCCACCTGGACCGGCCGCGCCACCGGCTACAACAGCACGGTGGGACCGGACAAGCTGCGTGCGGCCTCGGGCTGGCAGACCACGTCGACCACCGCCTACGACGCTCTCGGCCGCCCCGTCGACGTCACTGACGTCGACGGCAACACCACCCACACCCGCTACACCCCCGCCACCGCGGGGCCGCTGACCAAGACGACTGTCACCAACCCCAAGGGCCACGTGACGGACACGTACCTGGACCCCAGACACGGCCAGGCCGTGCGCATGTACGACGCCAACGCCAAGAAGACCGAATCCACCTACGACGCTCTTGGCCGCCTCACCGCAGTCTGGCAGCCCAACCGCAGCAAGGCCGCCGGCTACAGCGCGAACACCACCTTCAAGTACCACATCAGCAGCAGCGAACCGTCCTGGGTGTCCACCTCCACCCTGAAGAAGGACGGCAAGACGTACACCACGAGCTACGAACTGTACGACGCGATGATGCGGCCCCTGCAGACCCAGACCACCAGCCCGCTCGGCGGCCGGATACTCACCGACACCCGCTACGACACCCGCGGCCTGACCTACGAGAAGTACGAGGACATCTTCGACACCACCTCCGTACCGAACGGCACCTACACCCGCGCCGAGTACGGCGAGGCTCCCACACAGACCGAAACGGTGTATGACGGCGCGGAACGCCCGACCATCAGCACCCTCTACACGTACGGGGTGAAGAAGTGGTCGACCACCACCAGCTACACCGGTGACTCCACCGCCACCACCGCCCTCAAGGGCGGCTCGGCCAGCCGCACACTCATCGACGCCCGCGGCCGGACCGTGGAAACCCGCGAGTACGCAGGCACCAGCCCCGCCGATCCCCAGTTCGGCGGCACAACGGGCACCAGCTCGTACACCTCCACCACCTTCCAGTACACGCTGGACGACCAGCAGACCCGCGTCACCGGCCCCGACGGCGCCCAGTGGGCGTACGGGTACGACCTGTTCGGCCGCAAGATCAGTGCGGACGACCCCGACAAGGGCCTGACCCGCCTGTCTTACGACCAACTGGACCGGCTCACCCAGACCACCGACTCCCGGGGCAAGAGCATCATCACCGCCTACGACGCTCTCAACCGCATCACCGGCACCTGGGCCGGATCGAAAACAGACGCCAACCAACTGACCGCCTTCACCTACGACACCCTCCTCGAGGGACAGCCCGACACAAGCACCCGCTACGTCGGCGGCAAGAACGGCACGGCCTACACCAAAACCGTAACCGCCTACGACAAGCTCTACCGGCCCACCACCACCGAACTCACCCTGCCGGAATCCGACCCACTGATCACCGCAGGGGCACCGGCCACCCTGCAGTTCGAAGCCAACTACAACCTCGACGGCACCCTGCAGAGCACCCAGGAACCCGCCCTCGGAGGACTACCCTCCGAGATCGTTGGCTACCAGTACACCAACACCGGACAGGTCACCTCCATCGTCGGCAAAGCCGGCTACCTCCTGGACGCCGACTACTCCGCCCTCGGGCAGGCCCGGCAGCTGACCCTCGGCACCGCCGACACCGAAGAGCACAAGAAGACGTACATCACCAACCTCTGGGAGGAAGGCACCAAGCGCCTTCTCGGCAGCCACGTCACCGACCAGACCCACCCCTACAAGCTGCAGAACCTCGCCTATACCTACGACCAGACAGGCAACGTCACCTCCAGCGCCGACACCAGCACCCTCGGCGGCACCGCAGCAGCGGAAACCCAGTGCTTCGCCTACGACGGCCACCGGCGCATGACCGAAGCATGGACCCCCGCCTCCCAGAACTGCTCCGACACCCGCAGCGTGCACGCCCTGGGTGGAAGAGCCCCGTACTGGACCAGCTACACGTACAACGACGCCGGCCAGCGCACCACGCAGACCGAGCACGCCACCGCCGGCAACACCACCACGAACTACTGCTACGAGAAGGAGGGCCAGCCCCACGCCCTGACCGGAACCAGCACGACGGCAAACTGCACCAGCCCTGACCGCGCCTTCACGTTCGACAGCACCGGCAACACCACCAGCCGGCCCGACGGAACCGCCACACAGGACCTCGCCTGGTCCGACGAAGGCAAGCTGACCAACCTGACCGAGAACGGCAAGACCACCGACTACCTGTACGGGGCCGACGGCACCCTCCTCATCCGCACCACCGAGGACGGAGAGCGCACCCTCTACGCGGGCGCAACGGAGCTGCACCTGCGCGCTGACGGCACCGCCTGGGCCCAGCGCCGCTACGGCTCCGGCGATGTGACCGTCGCCGTCCGGTCCAACGAGAGCGGCAGCAATGAGCTCAGTTACCTGGTCAATGACCTGCACGGCACGGCCACCCTTGCCATCGACGCCACTGACCAGGCGTACTCCCGGCGCTACCTGACCCCTTTCGGCGCCCCCAGAGGCACCGCAACAGGATCGGCATGGCCTGACGACAAGGGCTTCCTCGGCAAGACCACCGACACCGGCACAGGACTCACCCACGTCGGCGCACGCCAGTACGACCCGGAGATCGGCCAGTTCATCAGCGTCGACCCACTCCTGCAGACTGGCATCGGGCAGACCCTCAACGGCTACAGCTACGCGGTTCAGAACCCGCAGACCGTCGCAGACCCCACCGGCCTCGGTGTCCCCGGATGCCACACCGGAGAAATCAAAAACTGCCGCAACGGCGTCCCCGTCAGCAGCGGCAAAAAGGCCAGCAACAGTAGCGAAGGACCGGTCCGCGCCTGCCGCTGTGGTAAGCGCCCGCCGCTCGTGAAGGGCATGAAGCCCACTGGCCTCGGAGGCATCCCAGGCCGCCGCAACATCACCCTGCCCTCCACACCCGCGCCCAAGGGCTGGCTGAAGACGGTACCGCCGCCCAACCCCGGCCCCAAGCCCAAGCCCAAGGCCAACAAGAACTGGTTCGGTAAGGTACTTGACGTCATCGGCGTGGGAACCGAGCCCAACACGTGGGGTGTTTGCATCAGCGTTTCCGCAGGAGCAGGCGTCATGGGAAGTCTGGGGGGCTGCGTTATGGTGGGCCGGAACGCCGACGGGGACTGGGATCTCGGCGTGAGTGGGTCTCCGGCGATCTCCGGGGTCGGAGCGGGACTCTCAGCCGACGTCACCGGACTGACCAGCAACGCAGACTCGCTCGACCAGCTCCGGGGCTGGGGCTGGGACAAGGAGATCTCCGCGCACTACGGCGTTGGAGGCCTTGCTAGTCATGAATCCAGCTTCAATCTCGACGGATCATGGGTGAGGAACAGTAAGGGTGAGCCTGTATGGGCCACTGAAGTAGGTGGGGGACCCGGAGTCGAGGGGGGAATCGAGACCGGGATCAACTACACCTGGGGTTGTTCACTCCGACTCGGCTGCAGTTAAGTCAAACTCCTTGCCGCTGGCCCGAGAGATAAGCTCTCGGGCCAGCGGCCTCTCGGCAAGAATAAGACGGGATCTTCTCCATGTTTATCATTCCACTACTTCTCGGGCTTGCGTGTCTCGCCTTCGGCCTAGCCCTGGCCACGAACCACAAGGGGTTCCGTGACCGGCTAACAGCGTCGCCCATCAATCTCGCCCCAGGCGACACTAAAGTGCCAGGCACCTTTAAAGCTGTCGGTGTAATGGCCACCATTTTGGGCATGTTCATGACCCTTTTCGGGATTGTTTTTGCGATCTTCTCATAGCTTGGATGCGGGCGTGTCAGTGCTCTCTTTTGTGTTCGGCGGATCCTTCGTCCTATTCGGTACAGTGGTTCTCCTCTTCGGAGTTGGTGTTTTTGCGGATTTTTGCGGAGTGAGGAGGAGATTGGCCGGGACTGCTTCGTCGTCCGCAATGGGTAGACGTGAGGGTGTATCACCCATGAGACTGGCAGGCTGCCTTTGGATGCTGGTGGGCATACTTGCTATATTTTTCGGTCTTATTCCCCTGCTGTGACTACGGCACAGGCCTACGGGGTGGCCGGCCCAGGCCGAGCGGCGCACCAGCAGAGGGTGCAGGCGGTCCCAGGCAGTGGCTACGGCCTTCCCGTAGTGGGTGGTGTCCGTCACGGTGGTGACGGAAGGGGTCGGCTGGGTTGCCGCAGTCTCGGACGCGAACTTCGGCCCGCGCTTGGGCTTGCGCCCGCGTTTGCCCATCCGGCCCAGCAGCTCAAGGGGCAGGTCCGCGAGCAGGAAGGCCAGGCGCGTCACGTCGTAGCCGGCATCGACGACGACCAGAACGGGTGGATCGCCGATCTGTCACTGCCCGGCCACATACAGTCGTTGGAACACGTCCCGGAGTTGGGCGGCGGTGACGGCGATCGCGTCGTCCCACGGACACAGCCGGACCAAGTCCAGCATGGCAGTCCACGACGTGCGGCCCGGCTCCAGAGCGGCGATGAAGGAATAGGGCCACCCAGGGATCATCTGGGCCGAGCCCCGGCCCCGGCCATACGTGTGACAGAACAGCCGGTCCGGGCTGGTGTTCGCATCCGGCCGCAGCCAGTTGCGCACATCGACCGCCAGGACCAGCCGCCCTTCCGCCGTCCGGGGAAGCGGCAGTTCGGCCAGCGCCATGCGTAGCCGAGACACGTCCAGATGCCGGCGATTCAGCCCGCCATACAGTGCGCCATGCCCACGCCTGTGCTCAGGCGCCAGAGACAACCCGACCAACGTCTTCACCGGGCCGTCCGCACACAGCAGTGCATCGCTCAGCTCGAACAAGGCGTCGGGTCTGTGGGTCAGGCATGCATACAACTCCGCCCGAAAGCATGACAGTTAGGCAAACGCATCCCGCGGGACGCCACGCAGTACGAAGGCCGTAGTAATGGGTCTGCTGCAGCGGACGTTAAACGCCAAGCTTAGAAGGCACGTGCTCTACCCACTGAGCTGCGGGGGCTGACCTGCGTAAACGCAGCTTCCGGGCGCTGTCCCCCATGTCGCGGGGGGACACATGGGGGAATCGCGGATTCCCGGTGACCGGGGGACGCGAGCGCTCCCTGATCGGGCCGTACGTCGGGTCTCACATTATCTTCACGCCCCCGAAGTCTCACGCGGAAACAACCCCGCACCTCATCGGCGTTGGTGATCTCCGAACCGAGGAGGGGAAGGTGTCGGGCCTGAAGCTGTTCCGCACGGACGTGACGAATAGCGGCATGACGGAGATCATGCCGCGTCTTGCTGAGATCGAGGCCGATGTGCAGGGCCTTGTCGAGGCGCACATGGAGACGCTGCTGGGCGTCCGGTTCCTGGCGAGTGAGTACAGCTCTGGGCCCGTCCACGGGGGCCGGATCGACTCGCTCGGGCTGGACGAGAACGGCTCGCCAGTCATAGTCGAGTACAAGCGCGGCACGAACGCTGGCGTCTTCTCCGAACCCGGTCCTTCTTTCCGACCTTGCTGGGGGGCACGGTGTTGGACCTCAGGTCCGCAGGCAGTTCATCTGCTGGCTCGAAGCGGAACCCGGCATCGGGGAGCAGTCATCTTTGCCGAGTCACGGCAATGAGGTGGAGCGGCGCACGTGGCAGGCTCTGGGGTATGGAATGGAGTTTCAAGTTGCACGGGGGGATCGCGGCCGGGTTGAGTACCGTGCTGCTGTTGCTCGCCGCGCTCACGTGGCTGCCGGGGACCTTGCCGCTGGCGGGATTGAAGTGGCCGATGGTGGCGACCGTGGTGCTTCTCTTCCCAATCTTTATAGCTGCCTTGGTGCGCATGTTCCTGAGTGGGGCAGACCGGCACTCGATGTGGCTCGCCTTTCGATGTCTGCCTGGCAGGATACAGGGAGTCCTTGGGGCTCTGGTCATCTCGGGCGTCGTGTTGATGCTTTTCAGCACAGTTGGCGCGGGGAACTGGCAGGCCCCAGAGGTCAAGGACGGCCGGTACTTCGTTTTCGACACGACTCCCCACGCGCGCGGCACGATTGAGGTCTCGCACAGCCAGTACGAGACCGTCCTCGAGAGCGATCAGCGGGCCATACTCGCGATCCCAGGCATACTCTTCGCTGGAGCCGCATATTTCGTCTTTGCGGCAGGGGAGTTGCGCCGGGCGGATGCTCGGTACAGATCTCCGTAGCCGGGGTCTGAAGATTCCTGGTTGTAGCTGATTGCTTGTCACTGGTGCCGGCATCGACAGTCACGCTTGGAGGCCCTCCATAGTGGCAACGGGGAATCGGCGCGGTTGGTCGCAGTGCTTGTGAGGGTGGCGATAATGCGGTGCTGCCGGTCCGCGGCCGCCGTAGGCGGCCTTGCCTCCTGCCGTCGCCAGCGGAAAGGATCGGCTGTAGGAGGGCGGTTGGGATGCAAACCAGAGTGCTTCGTCGGCCGGTGTACGTGTGGTTTCCTGTAGCTGCGGCGATTACGTCCTACGTTTGTGCGGTTTTGATCGCAGGTCCGTGGGACGAGGAGTCGGCGGCGGCGTTCGCGGTTGCCGGAGCTTCGATTTTCTTCTGGGCGCTTGGATGGGACTCGGCCATCCGAAGCACTGACAATCAAGTGTCCTTCACGAACTTTCTCGTGACCGCAACCGTTGCCTGGACCGATGTCGACGAGGTGGATGTGCATGATGGCCTGACCATTGTCCTGAGAGACGGGCGCGAGATGAGATCGGTCGCCTTCGGCAGTTCACTGCTGGGTTCCTTCACCGGCTACAGGACGCATCAACGGGCCTTTCACCTGCTTCGAGAAGCCCAACTCAAAGCGTCCGAGACACAGGGTGGCAACAGTAAGGGGCAGGTCCGGCGGCACTGGTCCTTTGAATGGAGACGGCTCCTCTGCGCCCTCGCGGTTGCCTTCGGCCCACTCACGGTGATCCTCGTCCTGTCGCGGTAAGCGGAAGTGCCGGGCCTGAACTTGCTGACGCGGCCATTAATTGATGGAGCCCAAGGGCCACGTTCTCTCCTCCGGCCGGTGCTGGCGGCGAACGCTGGGAGCGGTGATCACGGGAACGCCGAGGTCGACGACGACGCGGGATGGGCGCCGGTCGAGTTGGGCGAGCTTCTCCTCTGCTCCGGCCAGGCTCACCTGCAGCGCTTCCATCTCGCCGAGCCATCCTTCGCGTTCGGCCTCAGCGATGCGGGCGAGGAGGTTGTCGCGGATCTCGACGAGCCGGTCACGCTGCGCGGGGTCGGGCCAGAGCATTGGGCAGCGAACACAGGCTTCTCTGAACCAACGAGAGTGTGCCCTGTGATCAGGTGACGGGACGATCAGTCCTGAAGGGGAGGTCCGGTGTGGGGCCGGAGAACGGGTGCGAACGGCGCGGGTGTTAGTTTCCTTCCCGTGTTAAAACACCAGGACGAGACCAGGGCGGCCTACGACGGGGTCGTCGAGCTGTATGCGTCGATGTTCGCTAATCGGTTGGAGACGCAGCCGTTCGCGCGGAACATGATCGGTACCTTCGCCGAGCTCGTGAGTGGCACAGGGAACTTGCGGGCAGCCGACGTCGGGTGCGGGCCCGGGCATCTGACAGCCATGCTGCACGACTTGGGGCTGGACTCCTTCGGACTCGACCTCTCCCCGGCTATGGTCGCCCACGCCCGGCGGGCCCATCCGACGCTGCGGTTCGACGAAGCGCGAATGGAGGCCCTGCCGATCGAGGACGGCGCGCTCGGCGGAGTGCTGGCCCACTACTCGATGATCCATACCCCACCTGGAGAATTGCCCGCGCTGCTCGCCGAACAGGTGCGTGTCCTGACGCCAGGGGGCCTGCTCCTGGTGTCCTTCTTCGGGACCGAGGGACCGGAGCCGGTCCGCTTCGACCACAAGGTGGCGCCCGCCTATAGCTGGCCGGCGGAGCAGTTTGCCGAGTTGCTGACCGGGGCCGGACTCGTCACGGTTGCTCGGTTGCTCCACGACCCAGCGTCCGAGCGGGGCTTCCTCGACACCCATTTGCTGGCCCGCCGCCCGTAGATCGTGGCCCGTGGCCTGGGTCGGGGTGGTGTAGATCATCCGCGTGGATGAGGCTCGGCTAACCTGAAGGTCCTCTTGCCGTACTGATTCGTGTCGCGATCTGTCTGAAGCGGGGCATGCCGAGATCAATCGCTTGGCGTTGACGGACTTGCTCTGCATCGAGCTGGGCGAGCTTCTCCTCTGCGCTGGCGAGGCTGACTTGGAGTCCTTCGATCTCACCGAGCCATCCCTCCTGTTCAGCTTCGGTGATTCGGGCGATCAAGTTGTCGCGGATCTCGGCAAGCCGTGCCCGTTGGGCCGGGTCAGGTCGGAGGAGCGAGCATCTGACACAAGCGTGCCATGGATGCAGGGCGATCCGAAGATGCGTGCACAGGTGCCGATGGACACCTTCCGCTTCTCGAAGTGGGCGAGGAAGGCGTCCCACTCCTCCTCCGTCGGGATCCGGTACTCCTCGCCGGGGCGGGAGGCCCGCCGACGGCCGATGAACGCCCGGTGGGCCTCGATCGTCTCGGCAGGGTAGACCGCCTTGTATCCGATCGTGGTGTCGATGTTCTTGTGACCGCAGATGACCTGGGCAATGTGCGGGGGCAGCCCGTTCATGATGGCGTCGGTGACGAAGATCCTCCGGAAGTCGTGGGGAGAGAAGGACAGGGCCTCACCTTCGGCGTTGGTCACCCCGGTCGCGGCCAGCGCATTGATCAGCAGCTTGCGGATCGCGGTCGGTGTGAAAGCGCGGTGCTCGGAGCCGATGCCACGCTGGAACAGCAGCGGCATCGGCGGGTTTCAGACCTTCTCGCGGACGTCATAGGCGGCCACCAGCGGGACTGTCCTGCCAGAGCCGCGGAGCCGACTGATGATGGCGCTGAGGACGTCAGCGAGTTCCGGGCTAACCAGCAGGAGTCGCTCGGTGTCGGTTTTGGACGGGGCGATCTGCAGCAGAGGGACGACCTCGCCAGTGGACGGGAGCCGGTACTGGGTGACGCTGTGGTGTGTGAGTTCCAGGAGTTCCTCGTTGCGAACGCCGGTCAGACGCAGGACCTCGATCACGGCGAACGCCCAGAACGCTTCCTCTTCTTCATAGGTCAGGTTTCGCCGGCGCCCGCTGGAGATCTCCTCGGCCCAGATGAGGTGGCCTGCGGCTTTCGGAGAGATGGCTCTGCGCAGAGCCCCGCCGGTGCCGGGAATCAGAGCTCCGGGCTCGGTGTCTCCCGCCGCCTGGAGCAGGCTGGCGGCGTCGCGGCGCCGGCGGTCGGTGGTGCTGACCAGGATGGGTAGGACGGGCAGCCGCTCGCGGGTGCGCTGATCCATCCGGGCTTTGCGCCTCTTGCGTTCCTTTGCCTTGTGGATCTCGTCGTCGCTGATCGGACAGGGCACGGCCCATGGCTCCCAGCGGGCCGGTTCCTCGGCCGCCCATTGCGCGATGTCGAGATAGAATGCTCGGACGCGCATGAGTTCGTCCTTGGCGTTGAGTCGCGGGCTGGTGACCTCGACGCTCTTGCCGTCGGGGCCCACGACGGTGCGCTTCTTGACCTTCAGGTCGTCCTTCCAAGCGCGAGCCACCGCCGGGGGCAGCCGCAGTGAGTCGATTCCCGGCGCCAGAGCTTCGATCCGGGCCCAGAACAGGCCCGCGAGCGTGCGCGAGATCGCGTCCAGGCTGGCGAAGTCCAGTGATGGTTGGCGCTCGCGCAGATAGTCCACGATCACGTCGCGCACCGGTTGGCACCGGATTTGGTAGCGGTCCACCAACTCTTCGATGCTCAACTGCCCCAGGGCGAGCTCGAAGGCACGAATCGTGGCAGGGGCATCCTCGGGGAAGATACCCATGGCCCGCAGCCGCAGGTAGAAGTCGACCTTCTTCTGTCCGTCGCGGGCGTGCACCCGGCGCTGGGTATCGACGAGCTCCACGCAGTCGCCGACGGTGATGTCGCCGATCCGTCCGCCCTTGCAGGCCAGCAGGGTGGCGATCCGCGTCGCGGCGATCTGCGCATCCTTGCGCGAGCTCGCCGGCCCGGCGGCGGCCAACTGGTGCAGGCGCGCGAATCCGTCCGGGTCTCGGACCTGGGCCATCACAGAGGCGAGATGCCGGTGCGTGCGGGTGAGCATCCACGGCAGAGCAGGACGGATGACGTCTCCGCAGATCAGCATGAGCAGCCCGGAGGTCAGGTCTTCCCGGTCATGCGACGGTGAGGGCCCGCGCTCGCTCAGCCACCGCTGTGGGAGCTCGACCCAGGCGGCTCCGCACAAGTTCTCGGCCCCCGTGGCCATCCAGCGCTGCTGCCAGGTATCCCCGGGCTGGCTCGACAGCCAGTCCAGGAGCTTGGTCACCCCACGGCGGCGTCCGGCTCGGGTGCCGTTCGCCGCGGGGAGAAACGGCGGCGCCGTCAGGCGTCGCAGCGTCTTTTCAGACGGCTGTGCGGTCTGGGACCACCGCCGTTCTGCGGTCCGGGCCGGGAACTGCTCGCGTAGCCGACTGTTCCGCGCCTGGGCCTGCTCCGCGGTCGCGTTCGTGATCTCCAACGTCTTGCGCGTCGCGTGCTTGACGACGGCCGTCATGACGAGCGCCCGAACAGGACATCTAGCGACGCTGGGTCGTAGCCCGGTGCCGGCGGCGGAGGTGCCGTCTGGATGTTCTCGCGGGCCTGGCGTGCGTGGTGCGCCAGCACGCCGGCCACGGCCTCGTCCTTGTGCGGCGTCAGATATACCTCCGTGGCGGACAGGTGAGCGTGTCCGAGCACCCACTGCACGTCGGACAGCGTCAGCTTCGGGTCGCGCACCATGCGGGCGGCTGCGCTGTGCCGCAGGTCGTGAAGGGTCCAGTCGGCGCCGAGCGAGGCGTTGACGCGCTCGAACATCCGGTGGGCGCCGTGGTAGGTCAGGGGTCGGATCGGGTCTCGCCGTGTCCACCACACCGGTTGGGTGCGGCCTCGCGCGACCTGGCCGTGTACCTCCTGCTGGTAGAGGCGCAGCCAGACGAATGCGTCTGCCGATGCCGGCACCTGCTGGACCGCCCGCGAGCCCTTGCGCACCACGCTGATCAACTGCTGGCCGGGGTCGACGTCGCGCTGGCGCATGCCGATCAGTTCCGAGGCCCGCACCCCGGTGCAGATCCAGAAGGCGACCAGGGCCCGGTCGCGGTTGGAGGGCAGTGCCGCGAACAGCTTGTTGAACCATGCTTCCGGAATCGAGCGCGGGATTCGCCGCGGAAGGCTCGGCCGGTAGCGGCCCACCCGATCGGGCTTTCAGCCGTCCATCGGATTGTGGTGCGCGTGAGCCCGCCCGGAGCGGCGGGACAGATCCAGCGGGAACGGGTTGAGCAGCGGGCCGGTCCCCGAATCGCGGTGCACATCGTAGAACCGGCGCAGGACCGTCTCGCTGTGCACGACGGTGGTCGGAGCGTATCCGGATCCGGTCGACGGCTTCCCGGTCACCGGGTTCGAGGCACCGGCTCCCCGTACCGCTCGCGGGCCCTGGTCCTTGATCTTCCTGGGTTTGACAGTCTCTTGGATCCAACAGCTGAAGTCCCGGGCTTCCCGACGGGTCGCTCGGTCCCAGGGAATGTCCACGGCCTGCAAGAACCGCCACCACCGCAACAGATCCATCCCGTAGGAGCGAACCGTTGACGGCGCTTTCCCGGCCGCCAGCAACTCCTGGAAGTAGACGGCGACCGCCTCGACGGCCGCTCCGTCGGGATCGATCAGCCGGTAGGGCTCGTACCGGTCGCCGGTCTCCACCAGCCGACCCCACCGGGGGACCACCAGGGCCGCCAAATCTCGTCGGGGAGCATCGTTCATCACGATCGGTGACCGTAGTACCCGATGACTCCATCCGCCCACTGAACTGGGCAATCTCCAGGCTTCGTTCAGTCAACGGGGCGTGTTCGTGGATGCAGGGGGTGCCGAACGCGCGGCCGCATGCTCCGATGGAGACCTTTCGCCGCTCGAAGTGGCCGAGGAACTTCTGCCATTCATCGTCGGTGGGGACACGGTATTCCCCGCTCGGGCGGAGGGACCTGCGGCGGGCGAAGAAGGCCATGTGCGCCTGGATCGCCTCTTCGGGGTAGACGGCCTTGTAACCGAGAGTCACGTTGATGTCCTGGTGGCCAGCGATCACCTGGGCGATGTGCGGCGGCAGCCCGTTGAGGATGGCATCGGTGATGAACAGCCGGCGGAAGTCGTGCGGTGTGTAGCGAAGCGGGGCACCCGTAACGTCGGTCAGGCCCGTGTCGGTGAGGGCCTCGTCGAGCATGGTACGAACGATTTCATCGGTGAACGCGCAGTCCTCACCGCGGATGCGTCGTTGGAACAGCAGAGGGGCAGGCTCCTGCCACGCACATTCGCGGCGGTCGTAGGAGCGGAGCAGGGGAACGGTGCCGGTGGCCTCCCGGGCTCGGCAGATGATCGCGCTCAGGACGTCGGCGAGTTCGGGGCTGACCAGCAGCAGCCGCTCGGTATCCGTCTTGGACGGGACGATCTGTAGGAGGGGGACAAGTTCACCGGTGGTGGCCAGCCGGTATTGGACCAGGCTGTGGTGGCTGAGTTCCAGCAGTTCCTCGACACGGATGCCGGTGGCCCGCAGGACCTCGACCATGGCCCAGGTCCAGAAGGCTCTCTCGTCCTCGAGTCCCAGATCGCGGCGTTTCCCGGTGGGCGGGTCCTCGGCCCAGATCCTGCCGGCCGTTCCGTGCGGAACCACGGCACGTACGAGTTGCTTACGGGCCGGGTCCATCGGGTTGCGATGGGCGTGAGCCCGCCGGCCGCGACGTGCTCGGTCCAGCAAGCTGCAGCTGCGTACGCCGAGGGATGTGGAGAGGGCGCACGAGCTGTTCCGGGCAAGCTACGTGGCGGCATGATCGCCCGGCGCTGCCGGCCTCGTGACGGGCTGCGCTCCGTGTCGGGCCTGCGGTCGTGGGAGGAGCCTCTCGACGTGCGGGCAGGGCGTGGCGGTGGACTATCTATGGTGCGCGGGATCGCCGGCTTGGGCAACCAGCGATCGCGCTATGTTGCCCCGCTCGTGCGGGCCGGTGATCAGCGTGAACGGCTGGCGGTCGGTCGGCCCTGACCGCCGGAGCCGTCGGCACACTGGCTGCGAGGCGGGTCCTGTGCTCGCCGCCCGGCTGGGGCTGGCGCGTGCCGGTCTCGTGGACGAGAGTTCGGAGAGGTCGGCCAGCAGCGAGCTCGGGGTGTGCGGGGACGCGGTGATGGCCCAGGTGGGCCGGTCAGGGTGAGGGCCGGCCCAGATGGGCCAGGTGGCTGGGTTCTGGGGGGCCTGCGCGGTCAGTGGGGCAAACCGAACGCCTGCCTGCTCGTCGGGGGACGTCCACCGGATCCCGTGCCCTGTCAGGGTGTGCTTCCGCCCGGCCTCAGTGAGCGGCTGCGTGGCTGTGATGGCCGTCCTCTCGCCCACCGGGACGCCGATGACCGTGTCCCAGCCGTCGCCGTCGGCGAGGTGGTTCAGCAAATTCTGCAGCACGGGGGCGGGAGTGGCGCCGGTCGCGGTGAAGTGCCACAGGCGGTCGGAGACGGGTGTCTCGTAGGCAGCCACGGTCCAGGCGGTCTTGCGGGCCTGGGTTTCGTGGACTCGTTCGATGCGAAGGGTCTGCGATTCGTGGATGGAGTGGGTCGTCTCGTCGGACCAGGTGCGCCACTTTCCGAACTCGCCGTGTTCGTCGAGGAGCGCGTCGTGGTCGCCGGCATCGGCCAGGTAGACAGGGACGACCTCAAGCTGAGGGTGGGACGGTTCGGACTCGACTGTGGTGACATCGAAGACGGAACGCGCTGCGATGGCGGCGCGTTCGGTGTCGGTCAGGGGCGCCGGGCCGGGGCGTATCTCGGCTGCGTGGACCTTCTCGAAGGCCACCAGTGCCTCCGCGGGTGAGTCGAAGGTGTCAGCGATCTGACGCAGATGATCCTCGCCGTGCAGGTGGACGGACTTGCCGCCTGGGTGGAGGTATGTGCCGGCCGCGACGGTGGTGCGGCCGTCGTGGGCGTGGGCAGGGGCGTGGGCGTGGATCAGGAGGTGGCCGTTGCGGATGTCGTCGTGGATCTTCTGCGCCTCATTGGAGTCCGCGCGGATGTCGCTGCGAGTGCACCAGGGCATCCGGTAGTTCGGCCAGGTCCATTCCTCGTCGATGGCCTCCTGGAGGCGTGGGGTGATCTCGACGGTGATGTCTTCAGCGGTCAGGTGCTGGGCTGCGTCGTCGGCCCAGTAGGGCTCCTCGTGATCGATGCGGGCCAGGACCAGGACGCCTGTGGTGGCGGCACTCCAACCGGCAGCCTCCAGAGCCATGGAGGCGACGTGGGCCTGGGAGCCGGTCAGGACGGCCTGCACGGCGCTCGGGTGTGTGGGATGGGTGTCGAGGCGGACATGGGCATCGATGGAGGCAGCCACTTGGGGGTCTCATCTGTACTGCCGGTGGGCGGGCCTTCGGGTCCGGCCACCGGCGTACTCGGCAGTTATCGGGTTGCTCGTGTGGATCGGGCCGCGTGTGCGGCCGTGGTGGTCGGCGGGCCGGCGCGGATGGCAGGCGCCGCGCGCCGCTGCAGCGGGGCGGATCCGGTGGCGATCTGCCAGCGGGTGCGGACGGCGGCGATGTCGGCGAGAGCGCGGCGGGCGCCGACGACGAGCTGGAAGGGGGTGTTCGCCGGGTCGCCGGCGTACGCCTCGATGCGCCGTCCGGTGTGATCGGCCGTGGCCAGGAGGGAGCGCTGCAGGGCGCGTTCGCCCCAGTGCCCGACGGATCCGGCCGGTTCGGCCAGCATGCGCAGGATCTCGCCTGGATCACTGCCGTCGTCCAGCATGCCGCGCAGCTGGGCTTCCCACAGGACGGTGACGGGGTCGATGGGTTCGTTGCGGCGGGCGAGGGTGGTCAGGCACTGCCACAGGCCGGCGTGCAGCGGCAGGGTGAGGTCGTCGGGGACCAGCAACCGCACGGTGTCGATCTCGTCAGGGCGGGCGGTGGCGGTGGCGAGCAGGAGTTGCTCCTCCTCGACCGCCTCGGTGTGGTCAGGGGCGGCGGGGGGCGGTGCCGGGGTGCGGGGGAGGACGCCGGAGCGTGGGGGGAAGCGGTTCGCGATGTCGTCCACGACCTCGGCGAGTGCGTCGGCCTCGGTGAGCACCGTCTGGACGGGGTGGGGGAGGCTGGCGTCGTGGATGGTGTGGATGAGGCGTTCGACGGCCGTCAGTAGGCGGCGGCGGGCGTGCTCGGCCTCGACCATGCGGGCGTAGGCGGGGGCGTGGCTGGGCCAGGGGCAGACCTGGATGAGGGTGTGCAGGTAGGTGGCGGTCAGTCCGCGCGTCTGTTCTTGGCCCGTGGTGAGCACGTGGTCGAGCCACTTGGTGTTCTTCGCGTGCTCGGCGGGGTCGGGCCGCGGCAGGGTGCTGATCGCGGTGTACAGGGCGGCGTGTGCGGTGGTGGAGAAGGAGTCGGCGGTGATGCCGCTCACGTCGTCCAGGCGGTGCGGGTCGAGGAGGAGGGCCCCCAGGAGGGCCTGCTCGACGTGGAAAACCGGCTGGGGCGTTGGGATGGCGTCGAGGTCGTCTTCGTCGGGGGTGGGGGTGGGGGTGTGGGGCATCAGGCGGCGAGGGTGAAGTCGTCGGGGTCGAGGGGGAGGCCGAGGTGCGGGGCGAGGAGATGGCCGGCGAGCAGCGGGGGAACGGCGTTGCCGATCTGCGAGAACTGTTGCCCCTTGTTGCCGGCCCAGGGGTAGTCGGCGGGGAAGGTCTGCAGGAGGCCGGCCTCGTGGGCGGTGATCCGGATCGGCTCGGGAACGGTCGGCGCATCGGCTTCTTCGGCTGGCGGTGTGGCGGGTTCGGCGACCCAGGTGCATTCGTTGGCGCGGTGTCCGAAGAACAGCGCGCCGGCTGGCTCGGACAGCGGACAGACGGTGGCGTTGGCCTGGTTGTTGCTGCGCAGGGACCAGGACCAGCGGTGGGTCTCGGCGGTGAATGTGGGCGCGGGAGCGTCGGCCGTACGGTTGTCTCGGGTGCCGTGCCGGGCCGCCCGCCCCGTGCCTTCGCCGCGGGACTGCAGAACCACCCCGTCTGGCCGGGGCATCCAAGTGCCGCGCTCCCGGGCGTCGGACAGCGTCTTGCGGGAGCCTGACGGGAACGGTTCGGGGCCTCCGCCGGGCCCGCCTCCTGCGCAGACGGTGGGGACGGGCCGGTCTGTCGCGCCCCATCCCAGGGCTTCGGCCATGCTGACCCAGCGGGCACGGCCCGGACCGAACAGCGATTCCGGCTCGGCGAGCTGGGCGTGCGTGGGCGTGGGTGGTTGTGCCGTGCGGACGCGGGAGGCCAGGAGGATCGCTCGCTTCCTGGTCTGCGGGACGCCGAAGTCGGCGGCGTTGAGTATTCCGTACCAGACGGAGAACCCCCAGCCGCGCAGGACAGCTGCGTACTGTTTCCACAGGGGCAGCACGTCCGGTACTTCCTCCATGGCCACCCACTCGGGCTCGCGAACCGCGTTCAGGGCGTAGAGGTAGCGCATCGGCTCGGCGGCGAGCAGGGAGCGCTTGTCATGGCAGGCGGCGAGGAGGCGTTCGCGGGTGTCGCGACCGGTGGCCAGGTCGGCGACCGCCTCGTGCACCAGCGGCTGGTCGAGCAGGCCCAGGCGCTTGCCGGCCATGCTCCACGCCTGACATGGCGGCGAGGCGATCACCCCTCGGGTGCGGCCGATGAACGGCCAGGTTGGGTACCCCGCGACGTCGCACCGGATGGTCAACTGGCCTGCCGCAGCTCGGGACTTACATGCCCACGGGTCCCATTCCAGGCCGATGTCGCGCACGCCCAGGACGTGCAGGGCCCTGCTCCAGCCGCCCGGCCCCGCGAAGAGATCGAGGATCACGTGGCCAGCGCAAAGTCGTCCCGCGTCAGCGCGTTGGCGTCGCCGCGGCACGCCCAGGGCGAGCAGCCGTCCTCGACACCGTTCTCCAGCACGTCGGCGTCGTCCAGTTCGGGCTGCAGGGCGGCTCTTTCGGCGGCGGTGACGTGATCGATGGGGGCTTCGCTGAGTGGGACGCCGGAGCGGTGCAGGAACGCCTCGCCGAGCAGCCTGTTGCCCGAGGCGTTGGCGCGTGCATTGCCCTGCCGGATGGCCGCGTCGAATTCGACGACGTCCGCCCACTCGGCCGGGGACGTGTCCCTGATGTGCCGCCACTGCGCATTTCCGTGGAACGGGCAAGTTATTGAGAATTGAGACAGAGTCGTGATCCTTCGCTCGATGGGGTGAGACTGGTGTGAGGGGACGCTGACTGTGTGATGGTCCGGTCATTCTGGGCGGGTGTCAGGGGTGCCTGCGATCGTGTGCGGCGTGGATGAACTCGTGGAGTGTGTTGACGCTCAGGACCGTGTGCTGGGGGTAGTCAGCCGGCGGGACGCCGTTCGGGAGGGCTGGCTGCACCGGGTTGGCTTGGTGGTGTGCCGCGACAGGCAAGGCCGTTTTCTCGTCCATCGGCGGGCCGAGCACCTGTCCCGTTTCCCAGGGCACTACGAACTCGGGGTCGGGGGTGCTGCGGAAGTCGGCGAGTCCTATGAGCAGGCAGCTGCCCGCGAGCTCAGCGAGGAGCTGGGAGTGCGGGCAACAACGTGCCTTCGGTTCAAGTTCCTCAACCGGGGCGGGCTCAGCCCTCACTGGCTTGCGGTCTGTGACGCCGTGCTTCCGCAGATCGGCGCCCCTGATCCGGAAGAGGTGGCCTGGCACGGGTGGCTGACTGAGTCCGAGCTGCGGCGGGCTCTGCAGCGATGGACCTTCACTCCTGATAGCCAGGCGGTTTTCGATCGATATCTCGCTTGTCGTGCCGTCCCGGCTTCTGCGCAGGAACGGAGCTCATGAGCTGGGTCAGTGGGACGAAGGCGCCGGTCGTTCCGAGATTCCTGGGAGTGGGGCCGACGGGGGCGGGGGTGTCCGCGAGACGTTCGGCAAGGGCGGTGACGGCCTCGCGGTCTCCTTCGAGAGCTTCGCGTTCGTCGTCGGTGAGGTTGAGCTGTTCGAGCATTTCGTCGATGCCGCTCTTGACGGCCAGGAGCTGGCCGCGGCTTGAGTTCTTGGGGACGTAGAACGGGCAGCGGGCGCAGGCCAGCCGGTGGGGGCACTTGGCAAAGAAGTCGTAAGAGCAGTAGCCCTCGCCCAGGTCGTAGTACTTCCAGGGCTGCTCGCCGCTGGCGGCAGCGCCCGTGAGGATGGACTCGCGGTCGATGAGGACCTGGATGGTGCGTACATTCCGGGCGAAGTAGTCGGCCTTCTTGTAGGCGGCTGACAGCGTCCGCTGGAGGATCTTGGCGTAGTAGCGGGTGCTGGAGGGGTGCTTGTGTCCCAGCCATTGCTGCAGGTCAGCCAGGGATAGGGGGTCCTTGGCGTTCAGCAGTTGGGTGGCGATCGTGGCGCGAGCTCGGTGGCTCGTAAGTGCGCCGCGGGAGTCGGACTCGGGGATGCCGGCCTTCTCGCAGAGAATCGGGATGAGCTTGTCGTTGAGGTAGGCAGCCCCGATAAGCTGGGCGCGGTAGCAGAACAGGTGCTGGCGTCGCTGTCCGGTCTTGCGATCGGTGATGTCCGGCTGGGCAGGGCGAACGTCCTTCCAGGCATCGATGAGTTCGCCGACAATGGGGTCGACCGGCTTGGAGAACGCCGTCGTCGTCTTGTTCGCTGGAATGTGCAGCAGACAGACGGGGTAGGTCTCGCCGTTGTCGGGGTCGGTGGCCTGGTCCAAGCGGACGCATTCGAGATCGAGTCGGCGGATCTCGTCCATCCGTAGCCCGCCGAACAACCACACCCCGACCAGGGCACGGATCATTTCGATCGGGTAGTAGTTGGCGTGCCATCCGGCAACCTTGGCGCGCGGTGTCCCGTAGGGGCGCAAGTCGTCGGAGGCCAGCGTCAATCCGGCGGCCATGAGCTTGGCCCATGCGGCATCGTCGATGATCCGGGGGTCCGGGTCGCGGCCGGCCCGGACCGACAGCGGCAGAGCCAGGACGCGGCGCGGATCGAACCTTGGGGTGATCCATTCCCATTCGATCAGGTCGCAGAAGAAGCTGCGTATGGAGTCGACCCGTCCGGCCTTTCCGCTGGCGCTCAAGGGTTCACCCCAGCCGGTGCGGTTGCGGTTGTGGCCGGCCCATTGGCCACGAACCGCGTTCACGGTGTCCGCGATGTACTCCGCGGCGATGTCACGCGTCCAGGCTTGTGGGCTCGTCGCCTCCGGGTGCCGTTCGGCCGCCCAGCGCCCGGCCACCAGCAGCAAGGGGAACTTGGTGCGGACGGTGCTGGACTCGTTGGTGCTGAACTTCCGCCAGCGCAGGACCATCTCCAACCATTCTGGTGGGACCGAGGCCACGGTCTCCGGACGCGTTCCGCGCTGTTGGTGGCTGCCGGTGAGTGGTTCGGGGATGAAGCCGTTCGCCGCCAGGACCCGGGACATCTTGAAGAACCCGCGGCGCCGTGCGCTGGGTGCCGGATGGTCGGCGACCAGGTCCTGCAGCAGTTCCAGAGTCACGTCCCTCAGGTGCGGGCTGCCGGCGCTGAGCAGGGCATCGAGCACCGAGGAGCGGACCAGTTCCGGCTGCGTCTTCGGTGAGGTCTCCCAGTGTTCCAGCAGCGTGCAGACCTGTTCCAGAGCAGGGTCGACGGCCCCGTGGCTGAAGACGAAGTCGGCTAGGGGGCGCAGCTTGGGCATCCCGACCCGGTGGTGCAGTCGTCGGTGTCCGCCGAAGAGGTAGCCCCAGGCCACCAGGTGGGCCCGGCGCCGGTGACGGATCTCGTCCGTGACGGAGGCGACGAACGCTGTCCAGGTCTGCTCGTTCCAGGCCCAGTAGGCCAGGGAGCGTCGGCCGACCTCCATCAGGAGCATGTTGCGGGCCGAGTCGGTCAGCGCGTTGTCCCACCGAGCCGAGACCGCCTTGAGCGGATCGATCAGCCGTGCCAGGGCGACTCGGTTGCGCTCATGGATTACCTGATGGTCCAGCCCAGCCAGGCGGCCGAGGGCCGCCTGCTCTTCCGCGGTCAGGACTGGGCTCTGAGCTGCGAATTTGGCGCAGTACTGCGCAAGCGAGGCAGGTGCTGGCCGTTCAGTCGCGCTCACCGGACTGCCGCCAGTGCTGCCAGCAGGTTCTCCCTGTCCTGCTGGATCGATGCGGACGCGCGGTGCAGCCGGGCAGCGAGCTCCCGGCCGGACAGATGGATGTATCGCATGGTGGTCGCCAAGTCTCGGTGGCCCGCGTACTGCGCGATCTGGTCGATGGTCCAGTCGGCGCGGGCCAGATCGGTCAGCCTCAGGTGCCGGAAGGTGTGGGTGGACAGCCGTGAGGCACCGGCCCTGCGGGCGATGCCTTCGATGGTCTTTGACCAGGTGGAAGGCCCCAGCGGCTTGCCGTGGTTGCAGTTGGAGGCGGACCGGAAGAGCGGTCCGCCGATACGGCCGAACATGCTGCGGCGTTCGTTGAGGTAGGCCACGAACAGCTGAGACGAGGTGACGCCGAAGGCGACTTCCCTGGCCCGCTGGAACTTGGTCGTCTCAGCCCGCAGGTGGATCAGGCGGTGCGCGTGCTCGAAGTCCCCGACATCGAGTTGGACGAGCTCCTCTCGGCGCAAGGCACCGTCATAGGCGAGCGTGACCATGAGCCGGTTGCGTAGTGACTCCTCGGCGCACGCAGTAAGGACCCGCTGCCAGACGTCCTCATTGGGGATCCAGGGTGCCTGCTCGAGGCGCCGCACAAGGCCCTGCCGAGGACGACGGCCACGGCGGCTCGACTGTCCACGGCGTACCGGGTTCCGTTCGCGCAGCCCGTCTTCGACCAGGTACTCGTAGAAGGACCGCACGGCCACCAGACGTTGCTGGACGGTCGCGTTCGCCAGTCCCGTCCCTGGTTGCAGCGGCGTCTTCGCTGATCGCTGGCGGGGCCGGTCGAGCATATCCCCGATCCAGGCGGCAACCGTGTCCGCGCCGGCCAGGACGGGATCCGTGCCTTCAACTGCGCAGAATTGCAGGTGGTCCTCGACCCCTCGACCGTATGCGTCGATCGTGTTGGGTGCTCGGCCGATGTTGGCTGTGAACTGCAGCCATCGACGAGCCAGTTGATGCTCTGCGACAGTGGGGTACTTGCCCCACGGGATCGGGGCCATGACTGCAAGATAAGGGTCTAGAGCCGCGACAGCGCGTGGCTGACAGGATCTGACTCGTCGAGCGTGGAGGAACGAAGATGAACCATCGGGACCGCGCGATAGCCCGATCCGTAGCTCGCTACTGGGCACAGTGGCTGTTCGGAATAGTCGCCATCGGTGCTTTGACACTGTTGGGCATGGTGGCGCTGGCGAACGGACCAGAGACGTTCATCTTCTTCCTCAAGCGAGGCAGCCTGTCGCCACTCATCGCGATCTTCGTTGTAGCGATGTCGGCATGGCTGCTGCTCCTGATGGCTGGAGCGCGTGCCAATCGACACGAAACGGCCTGAGGTCTGACCGGCCCGTGGACGGCAAGGTGATCTCCCCCGATTCCACATAAGGCATCCCAGGCAACTCGATTTCGGGGTATCGGCGAGGCCGAGAGAGGCCAGATAGCGCACGCAGTCGGCTCTGCTCCAGGACATGTCCAGAAGAGGATGCCGGTTACGCATGTACTTGACGTCCGCGTCCTTCGCGCGGTGGAATTCATCCGTGGAGATTCCTACCCACTGCTCGACGAAAACGTCCTTCGGGATGCGTGCCGGGTAGGGGTAACCAAGTAGTTCGCGCACCTTCTGCTTGATCGGCTTCACCTTATATTCCCCGGTGCACTGCCGTCGGGTCATCCCAGGCCGCCCGTCCTTGTTGAGGATGTGGAGCGGCATGGATGCGAACCGGTGATCCGGGTTCAATGCGTCGTCGCGGATATTTCCGGCCGACACGCGGAGTACGGGTATCCCGGCGGGAGCGGCTATCTCCTCTTCCAGGCGGTCAAGGTGTGCATAAACCGATTCGGATTCCCAGCCGGTGTCGGCGAAAATCGCGTAGTCGACCTTCGGGAGGATGCCCTGAGCGGAGAGGGCAAGCATGGCGCTGGACTGGATACCGGCACCGAGTCAAATGCAGACGAGCGTGGGAGAAGCAGAAATCGGGCACTTCCTTGAGTGAAAAAGGGGTCGGGTCTGCGCTGTGGGTGTGGGTGGTGTCAGCGGCGCGCGCGGGTGGTGGCCGCTGCCACTGGTGAGGGCACGGGGAGAGTCGGGGACGGGCTGGTGCGCAGCGGGGTGTCGATGACGGAGTCGAGAGCGGAGAGCCCTGGGGTGGTCAGGCACACGCGGTCGCGTGGTGGTCCGCCGGAGAGGAACGGGGGTGCGGTGGCGACTTCGCGGATCACCAGGCCCTGGGCTTCCAGGTGGTGCAGCACCTTGATGTCGACGGAGACGCTGTGGCCGTAGCCGCGCTGCCCGTACTGTTCGCTGACCAGTACGTGGCCGCGGGCTACTTCGAGCAGGACGCTGCGTTGCGCGGCGTCCATGCCGGGAATGGAGGAGCTGGTGCGTGTTCTGCCGGGCAGTCTGGCGGGGATGTGCTCGGCGGACTCGACGACCGCCGCTGGAGCGAGGGCGGTCAGTTCGCGCGCCTGACGTATGTGCTGGCCGAACCCGCGGCGGGTATGGGGCCGCGCGAGGTGCACATCGTCAGGGAGCGCGTGCTGGGCGGCGGTGGGGTAGCGGGTGGCTCCTCCGGTCAGGTAGGCGATCTGTTTGAGGCGCATGACGGCGCTGGTCACCGGCTCGATGGCGGGCAGACGCTGCTGCTGGACCGTTTTGACGCAAGCAAGGGCCTCGCGCTCCAGGCATAGGGCCGAGGCGACGTACACGTCGGGCCGGACCGTGGAGCGGCCGGAGAACAGGAGATCGATCCGGTCGTTGTGCTGGGTGTACAGACCGGCGAGTGCCAGCAGCCGCTCCACCGGTGTCAGCGGGTCGGGTGCATTCATGGGGAACAGGGGGTCGGGGCTGGGCGGTGTCGTCATCCGTCAGCGGGCCGCCGAACGGGCCGCCGTGGGTCGGATGGCGGGGCGGCTGGTCGTGGGCGGGGCTGTTCCAGGACAGCGGTCAGTGCCCGGATGCCGTCCTGGGTGAGGCAGAGACGCTCGGAGCCCGGCGGGAAGGCAGCGTGTCCTTTGCTGATCAGGCCCCGGCTTTCCAGCGAGCGGAGGGTGGTGACGGCGAGTTGCTCCTGACCACGCTCGACCAGGGGCTTGTTCACCGCCTGGTTGATGACGACGTGGCCGGCGGCGACGGTGTGCAGCGCGGTGTGCTGCGCGGCGGTAAGCGCTGGTGGCCGTTGGGCCGGGATGAGGTTCTGCCGACGCATCTGACGGGTGAGGAGGCCGCCGGCGGTGAGGCAGTCCTCGGCGCCGAGAGAGGTCAGCTGCTTGGCGCACTCGATGTGCTTCTCGGCCTTCGCCAAGTAGGGGCGGTGGTGGACAGCCTTGTAGGAAAGACCAGCTGCGGTGCTGAGGTGGTCGGCGGCGAGCAAGGCGAGGTTGGCGAGCTGCATCAGCCGCTCGGCTGCGCAGCGCGCCTCCCAGGAGAGGGAGTTTCCTGAGGCGTTGTCCAGTGTCTGGCGCAGGTCGAGCGAGCCGCGGGCAAGGACCTGGGCCACGGGGATGTGCTCGGCCACCGCCTTGGTCAAGTCGAGGCCGCTCAGGGTGCTGATGAGCTTCAGGGCGTCGTGGTGGCGAGTGAAATCGGCGCCGAGGTCCAGGAGGCGTTCGGGCAGGGACAGGTCGGACGTGCGGATCGTCTCGGTGGTGGTCATCGGCTGCGGCCCCTGGACGGCGGCGGGGAAGGCGGAATGGGTGCGGAACATGCACGGGGCGGTGCCGGCGGGATGTCCTGCACCGTTGCGATGCCGAGGTCGACGCGCACGCTGATTCCGTGGGAGAACAGATGGGCCTCGGTGTGGACCACGGTGTTCAGCGCGTCCGCTTCGCCGAGTTGGTCGGGCAGCGTGAAGTCCCGGTCCGTGCCGGCGTTCGTGAAGCCGTGCTGGGCGAGGACGGCCTGTGCCTGGCCCGTGGTGGCCCTCGCCGTGACAGAGCCTTCGTGGAAGCCGATGTTCACGTCGGGGCCGACTGTCGTGCCTGCGGGCCGTGGGCGTGTTGTCCAGGCGAGGTCGACCAGGTCGTGGGTGTGGGTCATCAGTCCGTATGCCGCGATGCCGGCGCGTTCGTGGGCGTCTTCCGCCGTTTCGGGCGGCAGGAGGTAGACGGTGCGGCCCTGATGCTCGCGCGCGGTGAAGCCGGCTCCGGTCAGGATGCGAGCGACTTGATGGATATGGCGGTTGAGGAGGAGGAAGGTCCACCCGTCGCTGGTGGAGCCGATGAAGATGTCGTGGTGGTCGGTGATCGTCATGGTCGGTGTATCTGGGTTAGCGGTGGGGCCGAGGGAGGAGTGGCGTCGCGGCAGCGGGGCGGACAGGCTTGGGAACGGGCGGGTGCGTGTTGATGCGCGCCTGGATGGTGCTGTTCCGGCTGAGGGATGTTCGCTGCAGAGCGGCGGTCACGGCGATGCGCCGCACGTCCAGTGGTGTGGGGGCCCGTGCTGCGCGGGGCGGGTCCGGCTCGAGCGGGGTGAGCTGTACGAGATGCTCCACCTTCGGATGAATCCTGCGCCGTGTCCTGACGACGGGGGCGGGGTCGACGAGGGCGGCAGCCGTGGCGGCGATCAGGTGCGGGGGCGTACGGGAGGTGAACGTTGCCTCGGCGCGTGTGCCCCAGCCTGCTGGCCCGGCCCACAGGGTGACCGTGCTGTTGCGGCGCATGTCGATGACGGCGCCGGCCTGTCCGTCAGGGGAGACGATCTCCACCGTTCCGTATTCGGCTGCTTCCCGCTTCCAGCCGGCGTTGAACAGCGGGGTGACACCGGCGGCCCAGTAGAAGGAGCGGCGGTCGAGGAAGCGGTCGCTGTCTTCGGACCAGTCGTCGGCCAGGGAAGCGGTCAGACCGAGAACGATCTCGGCGGGGGTGTTGTGGTTGAAGACGGCTGTCCAGCGTGGCGCAGAGACGGCATCGTCTGCTGCGGTGATCTTCCACAGGTCGTAGTCGTCACCGAACCAGCCGATCCTGATGCGGTGGTCGGGGGAGGTGACGACGAGTTGGCACGGGCCGTCGTCCAGGTGGTGGTGCGGCCAGTGGGAGACCGGGGCGAAGCCGGGGTCGGCGACGCCGCTGGAACCGGCGAGATAGCGCGGTGCGACGTGGTATTCGCGCCACTGCTCCTCGTCATTGGTGAACTGCACGAGCGGTTGGGTCCTTCGGATGGTGGGGTGGTGTTCGGGGCGAGCGGGCGCGTGTGGCGCTGCCGTGTCAGCGGGCGATCTGCCGGCCTCGGGGACGCGCACGAGCGGGTGGTGCGCGGGTCCGCGGGGGAGGCGGCGTGGCTGGGGACGGGGCTGCGGTGCTCAGGCAGTTGGGCCGAAGTCGCCCTGGTCCGAGGCGGCCTTGGCGATCGCTCGGGTGGTGATGGCCTTCGACGCCCGGCTGGATGCGGCGGACAGTTCGTCGGCGCCGGGCTCCAGATACCAGGGCCTCAGGTCGAGCATGGCGGCGCGCATACCGGTGGCGAAGCACAGGGCCGTGCCCTTGGGCAGGGCACGGATGGCGTCGGCGGGCAGGATCCGCTCCTGGCGCATGCTGACCGAGGTCGACTTCCCGGACTCCGAGTGCGAGGTCGACCGGGTCTCCACATCGTGGTCGCCGATCAGGCGGGAGAGCTTGTCCGCGAAGTCGGGGTCGTCGATGCCGGAACCGATGACCTTGACGGTGGAGGCGGACCACATGGCGTCCATGCCGGCGTCCCCCCACACCTTCTGGCCCTGGCGGTAGGACTGCAGGATCGTGATCGGGATGATCCCCCGGGAGCCGAGGTGGGAGTACAGGTCCGGCAGGTCGCTGATCTTGCAGACGTTGGCGGCCTCGTCGAGGATGGCCAGCATGGGTGGGTCGAGGCGTCCGCCGGCGCGTTCGGCCTGTGCGGTCGCGGCCCGCATGACCGAGTCCGCGCACGCGGCGATCAGCGCGCTGGCTCCGCCTCCGCCGTGGTTGTCGTCGAACAGCCCCAGACGGTTCGCGTCCAGCAGGATCGCCTTGAGCTTGTCGAAGGCGTTCGCCTGTGCCGCCAGACCGACGCCGTTGCGTTCCAGGATCTGGAGGAAGCCCTCGACGACCTTGTGGTCGAAGGTATTCATCCGCCGGCTACCCAGCAGCGGCAGCAGATGAATATTCAGCAGCGACTCCAGGTGCGCCACCGACGCGGGCCCCAGATCCCGCTGCCCGGCCCTCCACTGCGTGGAGTACTCCTCGAACCGCATGGACCCGTACCGGGCGATCCGGTCCGCCTTCGCCTGCCCCCGCGGCGCGGCCTTCTTTGCGTTGTATATCTCCGTCAAACGCGCGATCGCCTTGTCCTGCGTCGCGAACCCGGACTCCTCCACCTGCCTCCCGGCCGCAGACCTATACCGGACCGTGTACGGGTGCGGACACTTCGACCACCGCGACCGCGGATGCTCACACCCCTTGAAAAACGAACCCATCCCACGAACCAGGGCAGTGGACCCCATGTTGCTGACTCCTCCACGACCGATGCTGACGGTTTGCTGGGAGTCAGAGGGCTGGTATGCCGCTGACCTGCGGTTATGTGCGCAGGGCTCGATATGTTCTGGAACTGGATCGGACGCTCGCAGCAGGAGATCGAGCAGGCCCGCCGGGACTGGATGGAAGGGACACGTTTCGGTGAGGCCAAGGGCTACGACGGTGCGACGCTGCCTGCCCCTGAGCTTCCGGCAGTGCCACTGAAACCGCGGGGAAGGGTGCGCTGACCTGTGGGTACGGCTGACGGGCTGGTTCCGGGCAGTCGGTCGGCCGTGCCGCCTCCTGGAGGAGAGGGAACCGCGGCCGACGTGCGACTCGGCCAACGTAACACCTCGGAAGGATGTTCAAGGCGGTGGAGCGCAGTCGTGCGCGTTCAACTGCGTTGTCGCGGCAGTTGAACGCGCACGACCGCGGCATATTGATCACTGGAGCGCCCTGAGTCATAGTGGCTCACCGTAAAGCTGTGGGGGTTGTCGAGAACTGAGTGCCGGGGAGCGCTTTTCCTGTCGGCTTCGGGCCGTGCCGCCGGACGATGCGGAGCGATCGATATCGCGGTGTGCCCCCGCGAAATGCGTAGCGCAATTCGTGCGGTAATCCGCGGACTCGAACTGATAGGAGTATGCGGCCGTGTCTGGATCCGAGCGTGATATTCACGAACTGACCGGGGCGCAGCGCGGTGTCTGGTACGTCCAGCAGCTCTCCGCCGACGGTTCGCTCTACAACATCGGTGAATACTTCGACATCCGTGGCGACCTGGCGGTGGACCACTTCGTCGCCGCCGTGCGGCAGGCGGTGGCGGAATCCGACACTTTCCGCCTGCGGTTCACCGGCGAAGGCGAGGCCGCGCGCCAGTACCTCGGCCCAGCCGCCGAGCCGGAGGTCGAGGTACTGGATCTGAGGTCCGCGCCGGACCCGGTCGCCATGGCCGAGGAGTGGATGACGCAGGAATTCCGGCAGCACGTCGATCTCTCGGCCGAGCCCGCGTTCAAATATGCGGTGATCAGGATCGCACCCGACCGGAATTTCTGGTTCTACCGGGTGCACCACCTCGTCTTCGACGGCTGGAGCGCGACGATCATCAACGCCCGGGTCGCTCAGATCTACGAGGGACTCATCTCCGGGAGCCCCGTCGAGGACGGTGCCCCGGAGTCGGTATCCGTTTTGCTGGAATCCGATGCGGCCTATCGGGCCTCGGCGCAGTTCCAGGACGACCGAGAATTCTGGCTGGAATCGATGTCCGGTCTGCCCGAATCCGACGATCGTCATACGACGACGCCGCACACCCTGCCAGGACTGCCGACGCGCCATATCGAAGCCGCCGACGCCGAATTCGCCGGTGCGCTGCCGAGGGCCGCCCGCGCGCTGCGGACCACTGTCGCGGGGCTGGTACTCGCCGCGGCCGCGGTCCACCTCCACAGCACCACGAGGAAGCGGGACATAGTCCTCGGACTTTCCGTCCCCGGACGCGTCGGGGCCCGCGAGCGAAGCGTTCCGGGAATGACCGCCACCGTCCTGCCCGTCCGCCTCCGGGTCGCCCCGGAGGCGACCGTCGAGAAACTCCTCCGGCAGATCTCCAAGGTGATCCGTCTCGCCCTTGCGCATCAGTGCTACCAGCAGACGGACATGGTCCGGGACCTGGGCGGGGCTCGCACCGGCTCGCTCTTCGACCTGCTCGTGAACGTCATGTCCTTCGACTACCCGGCGCAGTTCGGTGACTGCGTGACGATTACACGGCCGCTCAACAACGGGCCTGTCGAGAACATGCGGCTCTGCGTCTACGACCGGTTCGCCGAGGGCAAGATCGATATCGCGTTCGACGTCAACAGCTCTCTGCACGACGCCGAAACGGCACGTGGCATGTCACGTTCCATGACGGCCGTCCTGAAGTGGCTCGTGGCCGCGGCTCCGACGGACCGGATCGGCGCGGCGGAACTCCTCGAAGCGGCCGAGCGGCGGCGCGTCGTCGAGGAGTGGAACGCGACCGAGGCCCCGGAGCCGGACGCGTCGGTCCGGGAGTTGTTCGAGGCGCAGGTGGTGCGGACGCCTGATGCGGTGGCGGTGGTGTCGGACGGCTGCGAGGTGTCGTACGCGGAGCTGGACGTGCGGGCGAACCGGCTCGCGCACTATCTGCGGGCGCAGGGTGTGGGGCGTGGGTCGGTCGTGGGGCTGTGCCTGCCGCGAGGTGCCGCGATGATCGAGGCAATTCTGGGGGTGTGGAAGGCGGGGGCGGCGTATGTGCCGTTGGACCCGGCGCATCCGGCGGAACGGCTCGCCTTCATGCTCGCGGACAGCGGGGCGCGTGTCGTGCTGAGCCACGGCGGACTGCCGGCGGATCTGTATGTGCCGGGCTTGCGGGCGATCGATCTGGGTGATCCCGGGGCTGCCGGAGCAGTGCGTACGGCACCGGCGACAGTGCCGGAAACGCCGCTGAACAGCGACGAGTTGGCGTATGTGATCTACACATCGGGCTCATCCGGGCGCCCGAAGGGCGTGGCGGTGACGCATGGCGGACTGGCCGGCTACGTGGCGTCGGTGCCTGCGCGGGTGGGGTTCGGGACACCTGGCACCCGATATGCGCTGTTGCAGTCGGCGGTGACGGATCTGGGGAACACCGTCGTGTTCGCGAGTCTGGTGTCGGGAGGCGAGCTGCATGTCCTGGGAGAGGGGATGGTTTCCGATCCCCGGGCGGTGGCCGAGTATCTGGCGGAGCACGGGATCGACTGTGTGAAGGTGGTGCCGTCGCACCTGGAGGCGTTGGCGGCGGGGGTTTCGCTGGCCGACCTGGTGCCTTCGAAGTCCCTGGTGCTGGGGGGCGAAGCGGCGTCGCCCGCGCTGGTGGCGCGGTTGCTGGAGCTGCCGGGCGGTTGCGACGTCTTCAATCACTACGGGCCGACCGAGACCACGGTCGGTGTGGCGACTTCCCGTCTGACGCCCGAAACGGTAGCGGCGGGTGTGGTGCCGGTGGGTACGCCGGTGGACCATACGCGCGCCTATGTACTGGACGACGCCCTGGGCCCGGTGCCGGTCGGAGTGGCCGGTGAACTGTACGTCGCGGGTGCGCAGTTGGCCCAGGGCTATGTGGGCCGCCCGGGGCTGACGGGCGAGCGTTTCGTGGCCTGCCCGTTCGGGGCCGCGGGTGAGCGGATGTACCGGACCGGAGACCGGGCTCGCTGGAGAGACGACGGTTCGCTGGTCCTTCTCGGGCGGGCGGACGACCAGATCAAGATCCGCGGGTTCCGGGTGGAGCCCGGCGAGGTCCAGCAGGTGGTGGCCGCTCACCCCGGCGTCGCCCGGGCGGCGGTGGTGGCGCGGGAGGACGTGCCGGGGGACGCCCGCCTGGTGGCGTACGTGGTGCCGGCCGGCGGACAGGACGCTTCCCAACTCGCGGTGTCGTTACGGGAGTGCATGGCAGGACGGCTGCCGGAGCACATGGTGCCGGCGGCGGTCGTCGTCCTGGACGATCTGCCGCTGACCGGCAACGGAAAGCTGGACCGCAAGGCCCTGCCCGCCCCCGACCACGCGACTACGCTCGCGCGGACCGTTTCGCGCAGGCCCGTCACCGCACAGGAGGAGCTCCTGTGCGGGGCGTTCGAGCACGTGCTGGGTGTGGAAGGCGTCGGCGTCGACGACGACTTCTTCGCCCTGGGCGGCCACTCCCTGCTGGCGATCCGGCTCATCAGCCGCATCCGTACGCTCCTGGAGGTGGAGCTGCCGATCGAGGCGTTCTTCGAAGGACCCTCGCCACGGCAGCTGGCACACCGACTGCGCACTGCGGCCCAGGGCCGAAGCGGGGTACGGCCGATGGAGCGCCCCGAGCGCGTACCGCTGTCCTTCGCACAGCGCCGGCTCTGGCTGCTCGACCAGATGGAGGGCCCGAGCACCACCTACACCGGATGGCTGACCCTGCCGCTGAGCGGCACCGTCGACCGCACGGCCCTCACCGAAGCCCTCCGGGCCGTCATCGGCCGGCACGAGGCGCTGCGCTCGGTGATCACGGTCGTCGACGGCGAGGCCTACCAGACCATCCGCACGCTGGACGAAACGGGCTTCGAACTGGCAGTCGTCGAACTGGCTCCGCGGGATCTGCCCGCCGCGGTGGCCGAGGCCTCGGGCCACCTCTTCGATCTGTCCTCGGAACTCCCCCTCCAGGCAACACTGTTCGACCTGGGCCACGACCGATCCGTGCTGCACATCACGGTTCACCACATCTCCGGTGACGGATGGTCGATTGCCCAGCTCGGAAAGCAGTTGTCGACGGCCTACGCGGCACGTCTCAGGGGACAAGCGCCGGGCTGGGACCCACTGCCGGTCCAGTACGCGGACTACACCCTGTGGCAGCGGGAGATGCTGGGCGACTCGCAGGACCCGGACAGTGTGCTGTCCCGGCAGACGGCGTACTGGCGCGAGGCGCTGGACGGGGCACCGGAGGAGCTGGAGCTGCCACGGGACCGGCCCCGCCCCGCCGTGGCCACCCACCGAGGCAACACCGTCGACCTCGCGGTGTCCGCCCACTGCCACCGCGAGCTCGCCGCCCTGGCGCGCGAGCGGGGGGCCACACTCTTCATGGTGCTCCAGGCCGGCTTCGCGATGCTGCTCAACCGGCTCGGCGCCGGCACCGACCTGCCCATCGGATCGGTGGTCGCCGGACGCACCGACGAGGCGCTGCACGATCTGCTCGGCTTCTTCGTGAACACCCTGGTGATCCGGACCGACCTGTCGGGCGACCCGACCTTCGAGGAAGTCCTCGACCGGGTTCGGGAGACCAGCCTGGCGGCGTACGCGCACCAGGACCTGCCCTTCGAGCGGCTGGTGGAGGAGATCGCCCCGACCCGATCGATGGCGCGGCACCCGCTGTTCCAGGTGATGCTGACGCTGCAGAACAACGCGGAGGCGGTCGTCGACCTCCCGAACGTCGCCAAGGACAGGATCTCGACCACCTGGACCGCGGCGAAGTTCGACCTCGAGCTGTATGTGCACGAGACGTTCGACGCCGGGGGCACCCCGGCGGGACTCGGCGGAATGCTGATCGCGGCGGCCGACCTGTTCGACGTGAAGTCCGCCGAGCGCATCTCCAGCCGCTGGAACCGCGTGATGGAGTCGTTGGCCACCGATCCGCGGACCCGGCTGAGCGAGCTGGACGTCCTCGACGCCGGTGAACGCGAGCGGCTGCTGACGGAGCGGAACGACACCGCGGCCGACATCGCTTCGGCCACGCTCCCGGAGTTGTTCGCCGCCCAAGTGGCACGGACGCCGGACACGGTGGCCGTGGTGCACGAGGGAACCGAGGTGTCGTACGCCGAACTGGACGCGCGGGCCAACCAGTTGGCTCAGCACCTCGTACGACGGGGCGCCGGGCCCGAGTCGGTGATCGGGGTGTGCCTCGAACGCGGTGTCGACATGGTGGTGGCGCTGCTCGGTGTACTGAAGGCGGGCGCCGCCTATCTGCCGGTGGATCCGGAGCACCCCGCCGAGCGGATCGCCGTCACCCTCGCGGACGCCCGCGCACAGTGCACGCTGACGTCGACCGCGTTCGACGGACTGCTGCCCGCGCACGCCGAACGAGTGGTGGTCGACGACCCGGCGACCGCGGCGGCGATCGAGGCACTCGCTGTGACCCCGCCCCCGCTGACGGTCCTGCCACAGCACCCCGCCTACGTGATCTTCACCTCGGGCTCGACCGGGCGCCCGAAAGGCGTCGTCGTTCCGCATACGGGCATCGTGAACCGGCTGCGCTGGATGCAGGACCAGTACGGGCTGACGGCGTCGGACCGGGTCCTGCACAAGACGCCCATCGGATTCGACGTCTCGGTGTGGGAACTGTTCTGGCCGCTGCTGGAGGGCGCGGTACTGGTCCTGGCCCGGCCGGGCGGCCACCGGGACCCCGCCTACATCGCTGACCTGGTACGCGAGCAGCGAGTGACGACAGCCCACTTCGTTCCGTCCATGCTGGAAATCTTCCTCACCGAACCAACGGCGGGACGCTGTGTGAGCCTGCGGCGAGTGGTCTGCTCCGGCGAGGTGCTGCCGCCACACGCCCAGGCCAGGTGGTTCGAACTCTTCGAACACGCGGAACTGCACAACCTCTACGGGCCCACGGAGGCGTCCGTCGACGTCACGGCCTGGCAGTGCCGTCCTGGGACGGCGGACACGACGGTCCCCATCGGCACGCCCATCACGAACACCCGGGTGTACGTCCTGGACTCCGCGCTGAAACCGGTCCCGGAGGGAGTGAGCGGTGAACTTTACCTGGCAGGCGTGCAGTTGGCGCGAGGCTACGCCGGAAGGCCCGGACTGACCGCCGAGCGGTTCGTGGCCTCGCAGTTCGTACCGGGCCGGCGGATCTACCGCACCGGGGACGTCGTCCGCTGGAGCCCCGACGGGCATCTGGAATATCTGCGCCGTGCCGACGACCAGGTCAAGATTCGTGGATTCCGTATCGAGCCGGGTGAGGTACGGGCCGTGCTCGCCGCACATCCCGCGCTGGCACAGGTCGCGGTGACCGCCCGCGAGGATGCCCCGGGCGACAAACGCCTCACCGCGTACGTCGTCCCCGCCGGAGACTGGGACACGACGGACCACGGCACACTCGCCGAGGCGGTACGCGCCTTCGCGGCAGACCGGCTGCCTCCGTACATGGTGCCGTCGGCCGCCGTCGTCCTCGACGCACTGCCGTTGACGGCGAACGGAAAGCTCGATGTCAAGGCCCTGCCCGCACCCGACTGGACGACGACGGGCCCCGCGGGGCCCCGCGAACCGGCGAACGATCGCGAGGCGGCGCTGTGCGACGCCTTCGCCCACGTGCTCGGCGTGCCGGTGGTCGGCGCCGACGACGACTTCTTCGCGCTGGGCGGCCACTCCGTACTGATCATGCGCCTGGGCAGCCGTGTCCGCACGGTACTCGGAGTGGACCTACCGATGCCGGTCCTGTTCGAGCAACCGACCCCGGCCGGCCTCGCGACCTGGATCACCCGGCACAGCAGTACCCAGCAGAAGGCCCGGCCCGTGCTGCGGCCGATGCGCGAGCAGGAGGCGTCCCGATGATCCCCTTGTCCTACGCACAGCACCGCCTGTGGTTCCTGGGACAGCTGGAGGGACCGAGCGCCACCTACAACAGCAGGGTGGCGCTGAGGCTGACGGGCGAGCTGGACCACGCGGCACTCGAAGCGGCACTGCGGGACGTCATCGACCGGCACGAGGTGCTGCGCACCGTGTTCCCCGCTGCCGAGGGACAGCCCCACCAGCAGGTCCTGGCGATGGACGAGGTGTCGTGGAACCTTCCGGTCATCGACGTGGTCGAGACGGACCCGGAGGTGCGGCAGGACCAGGGACTGGTGGAGGCCGACAGCCTCTGGGACCGGCCGCTCACCGAACTGCCACAGCCCGAGATGGCCGCCGACCTGCCGGATACTCGGGTGTCCAGCGCGGAGCTGGCCGGTGCGGTGGCCCGCGCGACGGCGTACGCCTTCGATCTTTCGGCGGAGATCCCGCTGCGCGCCTGGCTGTTCGCCGTACGCCCGGACGAGCACGTCCTCGTCCTGGTGGTCCACCACATCGCCTGGGACGACTGGTCGATGGCGCCGCTGGCACGGGACCTGTCGACCGCGTACGCGGCACGCCGCGCAGGCCGGGCACCCGAGTGGGAGCCACTGCCCGTGCAGTACGCGGACTACACCCTCTGGCAGCGGGAGCTGCTCGGTGACGCGGACGACCCGCACAGTGTGCTGAACCAGCAGACGGCGCACTGGCGCGAGGCACTGTCCGGAGTCCCGGAGGAGCTGACCCTGCCCACGGACCGGCCGCGCCCCGCGAGGGCCAGCCACCGCGGCCACAGCGTCACCGTGCTGCTTCCCGCGGAACTGCACCGGAGCCTGGCGGAACTGGCGCGTGAGCACGGCGCGACTCTGTTCATGGTGCTCCAGGCCGGCCTGGCCGTGACACTGTCCGAGCTGGGCGCGGGAACGGACATCCCGATCGGCTCACCCATGGCCGGACGCAGCGACGAGGCGCTGAACGACCTGGTCGGCTTCTTCGTCAACACTTTGGTCATCCGGACCGATCTGTCCGGCGACCCGACCTTCGCCGAGGTGCTGGAACGGGTCCGCGGAAACGCGCTGGCGGCGTTCGGGAACCACGAAGTGCCCTTCGACCGCCTCGTGGAGGAACTGGTCCCGGTCCGCTCCCTCGGTCAGCACCCCCTCTTCCAGACGATGCTCACCCTGCAGAACGCGCGCAGCGGTCCGGTGATCGGCGGCGCGGGCGCGATGCTGAAGCTGGCCGGGATCCAGGTCGCCGAACTGCTGCCCGGCAGCTCGGCGGCCCGATACGACCTGTGGTTGAACGCGGGCGAGACATTCGACGCGCAGGGCAAACCGGCCGGGATTCACGGAGTGCTGAGAGTGGCGGCTGACCTCTTCGATCCGGCGACGGCACGGCGCATGGTGGGCTGCCTGACGCGGGTTCTGACAGCCATGGCCGCGGACCCTCGGGCGAAGGCCGGCTCGGTGGATGTCCTCGACCCGGCCGAGCGTGAACTCGTCCTCAACACCTGGAACCGGTCGACCGTCGAGCTTCCCGAGCCCTTGGTCCGGGAGTTGTTCGAGGCGCAGGTGGTGCGGACGCCCGATGCGGTGGCGGTGGTGTCGGACGGCTGCGAGGTGTCGTACGCGGAGCTGGACGTGCGGGCGAACCGGCTCGCGCACTATCTGCGGGCGCAGGGTGTGGGGCGTGGGTCGGTCGTGGGGCTGTGCCTGCCGCGAGGTGCCTCGATGATCGAGGCGATTCTCGGGGTGTGGAAGGCGGGGGCGGCGTATGTGCCGTTGGACCCGGCGCATCCGGCGGAACGGCTCGCCTTCATCCTCGCGGACAGCCGGGCCGAGCTGGTCCTCGGCGGTTCGGACCTGCCGGGCCCGAGGGTGATCGACCTGGACGAGTCCGGGGTCGCCGGGATGGTGCGGGCCGCGCCTGACGTGGCGCCTGACGTGCCGGTGGATGGGGCCGAGCTGGCGTATGTGATTTATACGTCGGGTTCGACCGGTGTGCCGAAGGGGGTGGCGGTTCCGCATGGGGCGCTGGCGAATTATGTGTCGTCGGTGCCGGGTCGGGTGGGGTTGGGTGTGTCGGGTGGCCGGTATGCGGTGTTGCAGGGGCAGGCGACCGACTTGGGTAACACGGTGGTGTTCGCGAGTCTGACGACGGGTGGTGAGCTGCATGTCCTGGACGAGGAGGCGGTCACCGACCCGGTGGTGGTGTCGGCGTATCTGGCCGAGCACGGGATTGATTTCCTGAAGGCGGTGCCGTCGCATGTGGCGGCGTTGGGTGCGGCGGCGGTGCTGCCCGGGCGGTCGTTGGTGCTGGGTGGTGAGGCGGCCTCGCCCGCCCTGGTGGCGGAGCTGCTGGCGGCGGCCGGTGACCGGGAAGTGTTCAACCACTACGGCCCGACCGAGACGACGATCGGCGTTGCCACGACGCGTCTCACCGAGGAGGTGGTGGCGGCCGGGGTGGTGCCGGTCGGCACGCCGGTGGCCAACACCCGCTTCTATGTGCTGGATGCCGGGTTGCGGCCGGTGGCGCCGGGTGTGTGTGGGGAGCTGTATGTGGCGGGTGCGCAGTTGGCGCGGGGTTATGTGGGTCGTGCGGGGCTGACGGCGGAGCGGTTCGTGGCGTGTCCGTTCGGTGGTTCGGCGGGTGAGCGGATGTACCGGACCGGGGACCGGGTGCGGTGGACGGCGGATGGTCGGTTGGTGTTCGCCGGCCGGGCCGACGACCAGGTGAAGATCCGGGGCTTCCGGGTCGAGCCCGGCGAAGTCCAGGCTGTCGTGACTGCTCATCCGGGTGTCGTCCGGGCCGCGGTGGTGGCGCGGGAGGACGTACCGGGTGACGCCCGTCTGGTGGCGTACGTGGTGCCGGCCGACGGGCAGGACGCCGATCAACTAAGCCCGCTTCTGGTCGAGTTCGTGGCTGAACGGCTGCCCGGGCACACGGTGCCGTCGGCAGTCGTCGTCCTCGACGAACTGCCGCTGACCAGTAACGGCAAGCTGGACCGCGAAGCGCTGCCCGCCCCCGACTCCACGGCAGTGCCGGGCGGTGGCCGGGGCCCGGCCACGGTACGGGAGGAGATCCTGTGCCGTACGTTCGCCGAGGTGCTCGGCCTGGACAGTGTCGGCGTCGACGGTGACTTCTTCCGGCTGGGAGGGCACTCGCTGCTCGCGGTCCGGCTCGTGGCGGCCCTGCGGGAGCGGGGCGTGCCGGTCTCGGTCCAGGCGTTCTTCGAGACGCCGACCCCCTCCGGTCTCGCGCGGGCGGCGGACGCCGGCACGGTCGTGGTGCCGCCGAACCTGATTCCCGACGGAGCCACCGAGATCACTCCGGAGATGCTGCCGCTGGTGGACCTGGACGCGGCCGAGATCGCGCGGCTCGTCGAGCAGGTGGACGGCGGCGCGGCCAACATCGCGGACGTCTATCCGCTCGCCCCGCTGCAGGAAGGCATCTTCTTCCACCACCTGATGAGTGATCGGCAGGGCGCCGACGTATACGCGATGCCATTGGTGCTGGCCTTCGACTCGCGTCGGCGCCTGGACGGCTTCCTGGCCGCGCTGCGGCAGGTGGTGGACCGGCATGACATCTACCGCACGGCCATCGTGTGGGAGGGCCTGCGCGAACCGGCCCAGGTGGTGCAGCGTCGCGCCACTCTGCGGGTCGAGGAGGCTCACCTCGATCCCCGAGGCGATGCCGATGCCGTGCAGCGCATGCTGGCCGTCGCAACGGGGCCGATGGACCTGGGCCGCGCACCGCTCCTCGACGTGCACACGGCTGACGCACCGGTCGACGGCCAGTGGCTCGCACTCCTGCGCATCCACCACCTGGTCAGGGATCACACCACGCAGGAGGTGCTCCTGGAGGAGTTGCGAGCCTTCATGTCGGATGGGGGCGACGAGCTGCCCGAGCCGCTGCCGTTTCGGAACTTCGTCGCACAGGCCCGACTCGGCGTGGCACAGGAGGAGCACGAGCGCTACTTCGCCGGGCTGCTCGGCGACGTGGAGGAGGCCACGGCGCCGTTCGGGCTCCTGGAGGTGCGCGGAGACGGCACCGACGCGGAGCAGGAACAGGTGCCGCTCGATGCGGAACTGGCCTCTCGTGTGCGGAAGGTGGCGCGCTCGCTCGGCGTGAGCCCGGCCACGGTCTTTCACCTGGCCTGGGCGCGGGTCGTGGCCGCGGTCAGTGGCCGGGACGACGTGGTGTTCGGAACCGTGCTCTTCGGACGGATGAACTCGGGTGCGGGCTCGGACCGGGTGTCCGGCCTCTTCCTCAACACCTTGCCCATGCGGGTGCGCACCGGCGACGTCGACGTGGTCGGGGCGCTGATGGCGGTGCGCGATCAGTTGGCCGAGTTGCTGGTGCACGAGCATGCGCCGCTCGCACTCGCGCAGCGGGCCAGCGGCGTACCAGTCGGCAGCCCGCTGTTCACCTCGGTCTTCAACTACCGGCACAGTCAGGGCATGCCGCGACCAGTCGGCGGCGAGGCCGCCACGGGCCTCACAGGCGTTCGTCTTGCCTATATGTGGGACCGATCGAACTACCCGCTCAACGTGTCCGTCGGCGACCGGGGCACCGGCTTCGAGGTGACCGTTCACGCGGTGGCCCCGGCCGATCCGGTGCGGGTGACCAAGCTGTTGGAGACGTGCCTGGCCAATGTGGTGGGGGCCTTGGAGGAGGCGCCGAGCACGCGGTTGGCGCGGGTCGGCGTGTTGGACGCCGTGGAGCGGCGGCGCGTCGTCGAGGAGTGGAACGCGACCGAGGCCCCGGAGCCGGACGCGCCGGTCCGGGAGTTGTTCGAGGCGCAGGTGGTGCGGACGCCTGATGCGGTGGCGGTGGTGTCGGACGGCTGCGAGGTGTCGTACGCGGAGCTGGACGTGCGGGCGAACCGGCTCGCGCACTATCTGCGGGCGCAGGGTGTGGGGCGTGGGTCGGTCGTGGGGCTGTGCCTGCCGCGAGGTGCCGCGATGATCGAGGCGATTCTGGGGGTGTGGAAGGCGGGGGCGGCGTATGTGCCGTTGGACCCGGCCTACCCGGGGGAGCGGCTCGGTTTCATGTTGACCGACAGCCGCGCCGCGGTGCTGATCGGCACGGGTGAGGTGCTGGACGAATTGCCGGTGGGGCGGATCCGGGCCGTCGACCTGGACGATCCGATGGTGCTGGCCGCGCTGGCCAGACATTCCACCTCCCCTCCTCAACACAGATGCCTTGAAGACGAGCTGGCTTACGTGATCTATACGTCCGGGTCGACGGGTGCGCCGAAGGGCGTGGCGGTCACGCAGGGCGGGCTGGCGAACTACGTGGCCTGGGCCGCGGGCGCCTATGCGATGGAGGAGGGCGGTGGCGGTGCTGCCCTGCATTCGTCGCTGGCGTTCGATCTGACCGTGACGAGTGTGTTCGTGCCGCTGACCTCCGGGTCCGCAGTGGTGGTTAGCGAGGCGGGCGGCGCCGAGGGGCTCGCGGAGTTGGTGCGCGGGTCGGACGAGTTCGGGCTCGTGAAGGTGGTGCCGGGACATCTGCCGCTGCTGGCCGAAATGCTGTCGGCGCAGGAGACGGAGAGGGCTGCCCGGCGGCTGGTCGTGGGCGGTGAGGCACTGCCGGGTGCGGATGTGCGGGGCTGGCTGGAACGGGCGCCGGGGTCGGTGGTGGTGAATGAGTACGGGCCGACGGAGACGGTGGTGGGGTGCTGCGTCTTCGAGGTACGTGCGGGGGATCAGGTCGGTCAAGTCGTGCCGGTCGGGAGGCCGGTGGCGAACACGCGGCTGTATGTGCTGGACGACCGGATGGAGCCGGCGCCGGTGGGCGTCGCGGGCGAGTTGTACATAGCTGGTGCGCAGTTGGCGCGGGGCTATGTGGGGCGTGCGGATCTGACGTCGGAGCGGTTTGTGGCCTGCCCGTTCGAGGCGGGTGGGCGGATGTACCGGACCGGGGACGTGGCGCGGTGGACCGGGGACGGGCAGTTGGTGTTCCTGGGACGGGTGGACGAGCAGGTTAAGATCCGCGGATTCCGGATCGAGCCGGGTGAGGTGCAGGCGGTGTTGGCCGCACACCCGAGGGTCACTCAGGCGGCGGTCGTCGCCCGGCGGGACACGCCGGGTGACACCCGGCTGGTCGGCTATGTCGTGCCGGACAGCGCGACTGGCTCCGCTTCTGAACTCGGCAAAGCGGTAAAAGAGTTCGCCTCGGCCCGGCTTCCTGAGCACATGGTGCCGGCGGGTGTCGTGGTCCTCGACGTGTTGCCGCTCACGGTCAACGGAAAGCTGGACCGCAGTGCCCTGCCCGCCCCGGACTACACCGGCGACGCAGGGAAGGGGCGCGAACCGGCGAGTGAGCAGGAGGAACTCCTGTGCCAGGCGTTCGCCGAGGTACTGGGGCTGTCCGAAGTCGGCGTCGACGACGACTTCTTCGCACTCGGCGGCCAGTCACTCCTGGCAACCCGACTCGTCAGCCGCGTTCGGACACTGCTCGGCGTTCAGCCACGCATCCGAGTTCTCTTCGAAAGCCCCACCCCGGCCGGTCTCGCGACCTGGATCACTCAACAAGTCGGCAGCAAGGCAAAGGTCAGGCCCGCAGTGCGGCCGATGCGCCAGCAGGAGGAGTACCGATGATTCCGTTGTCGTTTGCCCAGCGCCGACTGTGGTTTCTGAGCCAGTTGGAGGGTCCGAGCGCTACGTACAACATCGCCATGGCGCTGCGCCTGACCGGGCAGCTGGACCGTGGCGCACTGGAGGCGGCGCTGCGGGATGTCATCGGGCGGCACGAGGTGTTGCGCACGGTGTTCCCCGCAGTGGGCGGCGAGCCGTACCAGCGGATCCTGTCGGTCGAGGAGGCCGGGTTCGAGCTGCCGGTCGCCGAGACGGCGCCGGAGGATCTGGCCGGGGCGGTGGCCGAGGCATCGACGTACGTCTTTGATCTGTCGTCGGAGATTCCGCTGCGGGCATGGCTGTTCGTCGTGGGCGAGAACGAGTTTGTGCTCGCCGTGACAGTGCATCACATAGCCGGTGACGGGTGGTCGATGGGACCGCTGGCCCGGGATGTGTCGACCGCCTATGCGGCCCGTTCGGCGGGCGAGGCGCCGCAGTGGGATCCGCTGCCGGTGCAGTATGCCGACTATGCCCTGTGGCAGCGGGAGTTGCTGGGCGACGGGCATGCCGACGAGGGCGTCCTGGGCGAGCAGGTGGCGTACTGGCGCGAGACATTGGCGGGAGCTCCGGAGGAGCTGGAGCTTCCGGTGGACCGGCCGCGCCCGGCCGAGGCGGCCCATGAGGGACACCGTGTCGATCTCGAGCTGTCGGCCGAGACGCATGGGCGACTGTTGGAGATGGCGCACGAGCGGGGCGCGACCCTGTTCATGGTGTTGCAGTCGGCCCTCGCTGTTCTGTTGAACCGGCTGGGCGCCGGGACCGACATTCCCATCGGTGCGGCCGTCGCCGGGCGGACGGACGAGGCGTTCGATGACCTGGTCGGTTCCTTCGTGAATACGTTGGTGTTGCGGACGGATTTGTCGGGGGATCCGACGTTTGATGAGCTTCTTGAGCGGGTGCGTGGGGCGGGTCTGGATGCTTTGGATCATCAGGATGTGCCGTTTGAGCGGTTGGTGGAGGAGTTGGCGCCGGCGCGTTCGTTGTCGCGGCATCCGTTGTTTCAGGTGATGCTGACGGTGCAGAACACGGTTTCGGGTGTGGTGGATTTGCCGGGGTTGCGGGTGGAGCCGGTGGTGACGGGTGTGTCGTCGGCGAAGTTTGATTTGGAGGTGTCGGTTGGGGAGCGGTTTGGTGTGGGTGGTGTGCCGGCGGGGGTGAGTGGTCAGTTGGTGGGGTCGGCGGATTTGTTTGATGT
>NZ_JBIRFY010000019.1:0-128211 GCF_044327745.1 Streptomyces sp. NPDC018026 | reverse complement strand
CGATCTGCACAGCCTGACTCCCAGTCCATCCGTGACGTTCAGCGGAGGATAGAACCAGGCACTGACAAGAAGGTCCCGAGGTTAAAGAACAAGCTAAAGGGTGTTGCAGAAGGCCGTGATCAGGCAGGTTGGAGCGGTGTTCGGGCGTGTGTGGTCATGCGGTGAGGGCGAGGTTGTGCATGCGGGCGACGGCCTGGACGGCGTGATGGAGGCCGTCGCCGCGTTGCCGGCAGTCGCGGAGGATCTTGTAGTTCTTCATGCGGGAGAAGGTGTGCTCGACGCGGGCGCGGACCTTGCGATGCTGCGCGTTGTCCTCCTCCTCGCCCTTCAGCAGGGGTCGCCCCGGGCGTTTGCGGTGCGGGACGATCAGGCCGGTATTGATGTAGGCGCCGTCGCCGAGGACGGTGACGCCTTCGCAGTGTGCGGCCAGGCCGGAGTCCCGCCAGGCTTTCGCGTCAGCCGTGTTACCGGGCACCGGACGTGCCGCGGCCACCACCAGCCGTGTCTCGGCATCCACGATGACCTGCACGTTCGCCGAGAACCGGTAGTTACGCGAGGACGCTCCGACCTTGCGGTCACGGACCGGGACGAGGGTGCCGTCCACGATCCACAGCCGCTCGACAGGGTCCTGGGAGGTGCGGGCCGGCTCGAGCGCGAGCAGCGGACCGAGCCGCTGGATCACCCGGCACACGGTCGCCGGAGAGACGCCGAACAGAGGGGCCAGCTGCCGCATGGTGAGATTCGTGCGGTAGTACACCGCCACCAGCAGCACCCGTTCGGCCAGCGGCAGCCGCCACGGACGACCCCACCCACAGCCCTCGCCACCCCGCTCCCGGACCGCTTTCAGCAACCGGCCGAACTGATCGACCCGCAACCCCGTGAACGTCTCTACCCACACCCGCTCGGCCCTCAACACCCCAGCCATACAACGGATATGCCCTGATCACGGCCTTCTGCAACACCCTTTAGGGGCTGTCGGTCAGCGCCGGTCTGCCGGACGGTGCCAGCGTCAGCGTCAGCGCCGTCGCCAGCAGCACCGCGCCCACGGACGGCAGCAACAGGCGCAGGTCGGCCAGTTCCACCAGGGCCGCCCCCGCGGCCAGGCCGAGTACGTTCGGGGCGAAGACCAGCGAGTGGGCCGTCGCCGAGACCCGGCCCAGCAGCGGCCCCGGCGTCTCGTGCTGGACGGCGGTCAAGGCGGCGATCAGCACCGTGGGCAGGCCCACGCCGACCGCCGCGGCGGACGCCCAGACGACCGCGTCGGACGGGACCGCCCGCCCCGCCACCGCCACCGCGAACAGGGCGATCCCGGCGGCCCCGAACCGACGTGCGCCCAGGCGGCGCAGGGCCGGGCCGGACAGGACCCCGACCGTCACCGAACCGGCGCCCTGGACGGCGTACAGCACACCGGCGTAGGCGGGGGAGCGGCCCAGGGCGTCGACGACGGCGTACAGGGTGGCGCCGCCGACGCCCGCGCAGAGCATCGTCACCCCGCCCGCGAGCACCAGCGGGCGCAGCCCCGGGTGCCCCCACAGGTACCGGGCGCCCTCGGCCGTCTGCCGCCGCCAGGTCACCGCGGGGCGCCCCGGTGGCGCGTCCGGCACCCGCAGGGCCGCGTACAGCCCCGCGGCCAGCACGAACGTCAGCGCGTCCAGGGCCGCCACACTCGGGCCGCCGTACGCCGCACAGAGTCCCGCACCGGCGAGGGGCGCCACGAGTTTCATGCCCTCGTTGGCGGTCATGCGCAGCCCGTTGAAGTCGCCGAGCAGGCGGGGGTCGACGGCGGCGGCCACGAGCGCCGACTCGGCCGCGTCCTGTACGACGCCCGCCACGCCGTACAGGAACAGCACCGCGAACAGCAGCCACAGGGCGCCCGGCGAGTCGACGGCGAAGAGGACGGGCAGGAGGCCGGCCGGCAGCAGGTTCGCGGCGATCAGCAGCGGCTTGCGGCGGACCCGGTCGGCGATCGTGCCGAGCGCGGGCCCGGCCAGGGCCGGCGTCCAGAGCGCGAGCAGGCACAGGGCCGCCAGACCGTCCGAGCCGGTGAGGTCCTTCACCCACACGCCCGCCGCCAGGCCGAGCGCCGAGCTGCCGAAACCGGACACGACCACCCCGGCGAGATACAGACCGGCGTTGCGGTCGCGCAGGACGCGGGCCAGGGGCCAGGGGCTGCGCCGCGTCCTGCCCGTGGTCGTCGTTCTTGTCGTCATGCCTGGTCATCGTGGGCCTAAGGCACGGCGACCGGCATCGGGCAGGTGCCCTACGCGCGGGCTCGTGGACCGATGAGTTTCGCGGCCGTGATCGGTCTACCTCCCGACAGCGCGAGCACACGTTCCCAGGAGACACGGATGACCCACGAGACCACCACCACCCTCGACCTGGGTCCGCAGACCCGGATCCTCGCCCGCCTCGCCGACGGCGTGCGCGAGGACCGCCTCGCGGACCCGACGCCCTGCCCCGACCTCGCCGTACGCAACCTGCTCGGCCATCTGACCGGTCTCGCCGTCGCCTTCCGCGACGCCGCGCGCAAGGACCTGGGACCCACCACGAACACCAGCCCCGAGGCGTCCGTCCCCGACATCGGGCCCGGCTGGCGCGAGGAGCTCGCCGGCGTGCTCGGGGAACTCGCCGAGGCGTGGCGCGAGCCCGACGCGTGGACCGGTATGACCCGGGCCGGCGGCATCGACCTGCCCGGCGAGGTCGCCGGTGCCGTCGTCGCCGACGAACTGGTCATCCACGGCTGGGACCTGGCCCGTGCGACCGGCCAGGAGTACACCCCCGACGCGGCCGCGCTGCGGGCGGCACACGGCCTGCTCGCCGCCGCCGCGGAGGAGTCCGAGCGGGACCGGGGCATGTTCGGGCCGGTCGTCACCGTCCCCGCGGACGCGCCGCTGCTGGAGCGCGCGGTGGGGCTGAGCGGGCGGGACCCGGGCTGGTCCCGCACCGCCTGACACACGCCCGACGCACGCCCGACGAACGCCCGACGCAGGAGGACACCCGGCACAACTTCCTTTGTCAGAAGCATTGACGTGGCCACGCGCCCCTCTTACCTTCAACGCGTCGTACTCCGTACGTCATATATGAGACGCGATACGCGAGATCTGATGCCCGGGATCTGTCCGTGCACGAGATCTGTCCGCGCATCCGACGCGAGATTCCGAGAGGCGCGCATGACCTCTGTGCCCACGCCGATCCCCTCCCGCACGCAGTACGTGCTGGAGGAGATCAAACGCCGCATCCTCACCGGCCGGCTGACGCCCGGCCAGGCCCTGGTCGAGACCGACCTCGCCGCGCAGTTCGGGGTGTCCAAGACACCGGTGCGCGAGGCGCTCAAGACGCTGGCCGGTACCGGACTGGTCGTGATGAGCCAGTACAAGGGCGTCACCGTGCGCATGGTGGACGCGGACATGGCGCGCGAGGTCTACGACGTCCGGCTCCTCCTGGAGCCCGAGGCGCTCCGGCGCGCCGTGCGCCGGGAGGCCTCCCTGGACGCCGCCCGCGAGGCCCTGACCCGGGCCGACCGCGCCACGGACACGGCCGAACGGTCGCTGGCCAACCGCGAGTTCCACCGTGCCCTGTACGTGCCCTGCGGCAACCCGCTGCTCGGCCGGATGCTCGACGAGGTGCGCGACCAGGCGGCCCTGGTCTCCGCGGTCGCCTGGGCCGCCGACCCCTCCTGGGAGCGGGAGGCCGGCGAGCACCAGGAGATCCTGCGCCTCGCCCTCGCCGGTGACGCGGACGGCGCGGCCCGCGCCCTGCACGCGCACATCGCGTCGTTCGTCGAGCGGGCCTTCCCCGAGGCGGGGAACGCGGCCCAGGAAGAGGACGGTCAGGCATGACAGCGACGTTCGAGACCCAGCGGGCGGCCCTGGCCGACGTGGTGGCGATCCCGGTGACCCCGTTCGCCGAGGACGGCACCGTCGACCCCGCCACCTACCGGGCCCTGCTGCGTCGTCTCCTCGACGGTGGCATCACGACCCTCACCCCCAACGGCAACACCGGCGAGTTCTACGCCCTCGACCCGGCCGAGCGCCGCCTCGTCACCGAGCTGACGATCGAGGAGACCGGCGGGCGCGCGGACATCCTGGTCGGCGTCGGCCACGACCTGCCGACCGCGGTCGCCTCCGCCCGGCACGCCCGCGAGCTGGGTGCCTCCATGGTGATGGTGCACCAGCCCGTCCACCCCTACGTCTCCCAGGGCGGCTGGGTCGACTACCACCGCGCCATCGCCGAGGCCGTCCCCGAACTGGGCGTCGTCCCCTACATCCGCAACGCCCAGCTCACCGGCGCCCGCCTCGCCGACCTCGCCGACGCCTGCCCCAACGTGATCGGCGTGAAGTACGCCGTGCCGGACGCCGCCAAGTTCGCCGCGTTCGCCCGCGACGCCGGACTCGACCGGTTCGTCTGGGTCGCGGGGCTCGCCGAGCCGTACGCCCCCTCGTACTTCTCCGCGGGCGCCACCGGCTTCACCTCGGGACTGGTGAACGTCGCCCCGGCCGTCTCGCTGAACATGATCGAAGCGCTTCGATCGGGCGACTACCCGGCCGCCATGAAGGTCTGGGAGCAGATCCGCCGCTTCGAGGAACTGCGCGCCGCCAACGGCTCCGCCAACAACGTCACCGTGGTCAAGGAGGCCCTCGCCTCGCTGGGCCTGTGCCGCCGGGAGGTCCGCCCGCCGAGCAAGCCGCTGCCCGAGAGCGAACGCGCCGAGGTCGCCGCCATCGCCGCGGGGTGGTCCATATGACCCCCGGGAAGTCCCCTGAGGAGCTGCGCAGCCACCAGTGGTACGGCACGGACGGCCTGCGCTCCTTCAGCCACCGCGCCCGCACCCGCCAGCTCGGCTACCTGCCCGAGGAGCACCTCGGCAAGCCCGTCATCGCCATCCTCAACACCTGGTCCGACATCAACCCCTGCCACGTCCACCTGCGCGACCGCGCCCAGGCGGTCAAGCGGGGAGTGTGGCAGGCGGGCGGCTTCCCGCTGGAGTTCCCGGTCTCCACGCTCAGCGAGACCTTCCAGAAGCCGACCCCGATGCTCTACCGCAACCTCCTCGCCATGGAGACCGAGGAGCTGCTGCGCTCCTACCCGGTCGACGGCGCCGTGCTGATGGGCGGCTGCGACAAGTCCACGCCCGCCCTGCTGATGGGCGCCGCCACGGTGGACCTGCCCGCGGTGTTCGTCCCCGCCGGGCCCATGCTCCCCGGGCACTGGCGCGGCGAGACCCTCGGCTCCGGCACCGACATGTGGAAGTACTGGGACGACAAGCGGGCCGGCCTCATCGGCGACTGCGAGATGCAGGAACTGGAGAGCGGCCTGGCCCGCTCGCCCGGCCACTGCATGACGATGGGCACCGCCTCCACCCTGACCGCCGCCGCCGAGGCCCTCGGCGTCACGGTCCCCGGGGCCTCCAGCATCCCGGCCGTCGACTCCGGGCACGACCGGATGGCCGCCGCGGCCGGACTGCGCGTCGTCGAGCTGGTCCACCGGGACCGGAAGCTGAGCGACATCCTCACCGCGGACGCCTTCGAGGACGCCGTCACCACCGTCCTCGGCCTCGGCGGCTCCACCAACGCCGTGATCCACCTGATCGCCATGGCGGGCCGGGCCGGAGTCACCCTCACCCTGGACGACTTCGACCGGATCGCCCGCACCGTCCCGGTGCTCGCCAACGTCCGCCCCGGCGGACACACCTACCTGATGGAGGACTTCCACTTCGCCGGCGGGCTGCCCGGCTTCCTGTCCCGCATCACCGACCTGCTCCACCTGGACCGGCCCACGGTCGCGCACGACACCCTGCGCGAGCAGCTGGACGGCGCCCTCGTCCACCACGACGACGTCATCAGGCCCCGCGACAACCCGGTCGCGAGCGAGGGCGGCGTCGCCGTACTGCGCGGCAACCTCTGCCCGGACGGCGCCGTCATCAAGCACATCGCCGCCGAGCCGCACCTGCTCAAGCACACCGGTCCCGCCGTCGTCTTCGACGACTACCGGACCATGCAGCGCACCATCAACGACCCGGACCTCGGCATCACCGCCGACAGCGTGCTGGTGCTCCGCAACGCCGGGCCCAAGGGCGGGCCGGGCATGCCCGAGTACGGCATGCTGCCCATCCCCGACCACCTGCTCAAGCAGGGCGTGCGGGACATGGTCCGGATCTCCGACGCCCGGATGAGCGGCACCAGTTACGGCGCGTGCGTGCTGCACGTGGCCCCCGAGTCGTACGTCGGCGGACCGCTCGCCCTGGTGCGCACCGGCGACTCCATCACCCTCGACGTCGGGGCGCGCTCGCTGCGGCTCAACGTGGACGACGAGGAGCTGGAGCGCCGCAGGGCCGCCTGGACCCCGCCGCCCGCCCGCTACGAGCGCGGTTACGGCGCGCTCTACAACGAACAGATCACCCAGGCCGACACCGGCTGCGACTTCGAGTTCCTGGCCCGCCCGGGCAAGGTGCAGGACCCGTACGCCGGCTGAGCCCCGTACGGCACGAACCGCCTCCGCACAGCCCTGCCTGCCGAGAAAGCGCTTCCTGTACGACCCCCGCACGACGTAGACGTAACTGAACGGAGAACTGTCATGGCCCAAGCCGCAGCCGTGGCGAAACCGCCCGCGCCACCCCGGCGGCGCCGTGCCTCGGCCACGCCGCGCAGGCTCCCGTACCTGCTGATCGGACCGGCCGCCCTGCTGATGCTGGGCTTCATCGCCTACCCGGTCATCAGCGTCTTCTACTACAGCCTGCAGGAGTACAACCCCACCAAGCCGTGGCGGAACGGTTTCGCGGGCTTCGACAACTTCGTCAAGATCTTCACCGACGACGCGGTCTTCTGGGACACCCTCACCTTCAGCGCCAAGTGGGTCTTCGTCGAGGTCGGACTGCAGCTGCTCTTCGGCCTGGCGCTGGCCCTCATCGTCAACCAGACCTTCGTGGGCCGGGGCATCGGACGGGCGCTGGTCTTCTCCCCGTGGGCCGTCTCCGGCGTGCTGACCTCGGCGATCTGGGTACTGCTCTACAACTCCCAGACCGGCGTCACCCGCTACCTCGCGGACATGGGCATCGGCTCGTACGGCACCAGCTGGCTCTCCGACACCTCGACCGTGTTCTCCGCGGCGGTGGTCGCCGACCTCTGGCGCGGCGTGCCCTTCTTCGCGATCCTCATCCTCGCCGACCTCCAGTCCGTCTCCAAGGACCTGTACGAGGCCGCCGAGGTCGACGGCGCCAGCCGCATCAAGCAGTTCTGGCACATCACGCTGCCGCATCTGAAGGACGCCATCATCCTGTCCACGCTGCTGCGCGCGGTGTGGGAGTTCAACAACGTCGACCTGCTCTACACCCTGACCGGCGGTGGACCAGCGGGCGAGACCACGACGTTGCCCCTGTACATCGCCAACACCAGCGTCGACGCCCACGACTTCGGCTACGCGTCGGCCCTCACCACGGTCGCGTTCGTGATCCTGCTCTTCTGCTCGATCGTCTACCTGCGGCTGAGCAAGTTCGGAGGCGAGAACAAGTGATCACCAAAGAGGCCCCCGCGGCCGCCCCCGCCCCCGCGCCGGTCGCCCCCGCGGCGGCGCGGCCCGGCAGGAAGCGCCCGGCCTGGGACGAGGTGCCCCGCTGGCAGATCTACCTGCCGCTCGGGATCTACCTGGTCTTCACCCTGATCCCGTTCTACTGGATCCTGCTCTTCGCGCTGCGCCCGACCGGCTCGACCTCGCTGGTGCCCTGGCCGATGACCACCGAGCACTTCGAGAAGGTGTGGACCGACCGCGGCTTCGGCACCTACTTCACCAACAGCGTGTACGTCGGCCTCGCGACCCTGGTGATGACCACGCTCGTCGCCCTGGCCGGCGGCTACGCCCTCGCCCGGTTCGACTTCAGGATCAAGCGCGGCTTCATGCTCGCCCTGCTCTGCTCCCAGTTCGTGCCCGGCGCGCTGCTGCTGGTGCCGCTGTTCGAGATCTTCGCCGGACTCCAGATGATCAACTCGCTGGGCAGCGTCATCATCGCCGAGACGGTCTTCCAGCTGCCCCTGTCGATCATCCTGATCAGCAACTTCATCAAGAACGTGCCGTATTCCCTGGAGGAGGCCGCCTGGGTCGACGGCTGCGGCCGGTTCCGGGCCTTCAGGATCGTCGTACTGCCGTTGCTGCGGCCGGGACTGATCGCGGTGGGCTCCTTCGCCTTCGTGCACTCCTGGAACCACTTCCTGTTCGCCCTGATGTTCCTCAACAACCAGAGCAAGCAGACCATCCCGGTCGGCCTCAACTCCTTGATGAGCGCGGACAGCGTCGACCTCGGCGCGCTGGCCGCCGGCGGCATCGTCGCGGCCGTCCCGGTCGTGATCGTCTTCGCCTTCATCCAGAAGTGGCTGATCACCGGCTTCAGCGCGGGGGCGGTGAAGGGATGAGCCGGGTTCCCGTCGTCCTCGCCGGCGCCCGCGGCCACGGCCGCTGGCACGTCGCCAACATCCGCCGCCTGGAGCGGGCGGGACTGGTCCGGCTGGCCGGCATCTGCGAACTGACCCCGCTGACCGAGCCGGAGGCCGAGGGCGAACTCCCCGAGCAGTCCGCCGACTTCGGGGCCCTGCTCGACTCCACCGGCGCCCGGATCGCGGTGATCTGCACGCCGATCCCCACCCACACCGACCTCGCGCTGACCGCCGCCCGCCGGGGCGTGCACCTGCTCCTGGAGAAGCCCCCGGCACCGTCGTACGCCGAGTTCCGGCGGATGGCCGACGGGGTCGCCGAGGCCGGCGTCGCCTGCCAGGTCGGGTTCCAGTCGCTGGGCTCGCACGCCGTGCCGGCCATCCGCGAGCTGATCGCCCGGGGGGCGATCGGCGAGGTCGCGGGCATCGGCGGGGCCGGGGCGTGGGTACGCGACGAGGCCTACTTCCGCCGGGCGCCCTGGTCGGGCAAGCGGCGGCTGAACGGCGCCGACGTGATCGACGGCGCGCTGACCAACCCGCTGGCGCACGCCGTCGCCACCGCCCTCGCGCTCGGCGGCACCGCCCGCGCCGAGGACGTCACCGGCATCGAGACCGAGCTGAGCCACGCCAACGACATCGAGGCCGACGACACCTCCTGCGTACGGATCGGCACCGCGCGTGGGCACCGGGTCACCGTCGCCGCCACCCTGTGCGCGGAGCGGGCCGACGAGCCGTACGTCCTGGTGCACGGCTCCAGCGGCCGCGTCACCTTCTGGTACAAGCAGGACCGGGTCCTGCTCCAGCGCGGCGGCCACGGCCCCGAGGAGTTCCACCACGACCGCACCGACCTGCTGGAGAACCTGGTCGACCACCTCACCACCGGCGCCCCGCTGCTGGTCCCGCCGGACGAGACGGGCGCCTTCATGCGGGTGGTCGAGGCGATCCGCCGGGCGCCCGACCCGGAACCGCTGCCCGCCGCCGCCTGGCGCCGCGTCCCCGGCGAGGAGCGCCGCGTGGTCCCCGGCATCGACGGCCTGGTGGCCGCCGCCGCCGAGACCCTCTCCCTCTACTCCGAACTGGGCGCGCCCTGGGCGCCGCGCACCGAGCACCCCCGATACGAGGTGAGCACCCGATGACCGGCAACGACTCCCCGGTGCTGCGCGTGGCGGGCCGCCCCGTCGCCCGCTACGTGACCCGGCCGGAACTGCCGCACCGGCTCTCCCCGCGCCCCTACCTGCACCCCGTCGCCACCCTGGCCGGCACGGCCGTCACCGAGTTCAGCCCCGCCGACCACCTCCATCACCTCGGCGTCGGTGTCGCCGTTCCCGACGTCGAGGGGCACAACTTCTGGGGCGGGCGCACCTACGTCCGGGGCCGGGGGCCGACCGAGCTGGACAACCACGGCACCCAGCGGCACACCGCCTTCCAGCTCCGCGATCCCGACGGATTCGTCGAGGAGCTGCGCTGGGTCGCCGCCGGCACCGAACTGCTGCGCGAGCGCCGTACGGTCGCGGCCGCCGAACTCACGGGCACCGCCTGGGCGCTGGACTTCACCTTCTCCCTCACCAACGTCACCCCGGGCCCGCTCACGATCGGCAGCCCCGCCACCAACGGGCGCCCCGGCGCAGCGTACGGCGGCTTCTTCTGGCGCGCCCGCAAGGAGAGCACGGCGCCCGGCGTCTTCACCGCCGGCCGGGAGGGCGAGCGGGAGGTGCACGGCCGCAGCGCCGACTGGCTCGCGCTGACCGGCGAGACCTGGTCGCTGGTGTTCGCCGGGGCCACCGAGCGCACCCGGCGCGACCCGTGGTTCGTGCGCACCGAGGAGTACCCGGGCGTCGGCTCGTCGCTGGCCCACGACGACCGGGTGACCGTCGCCCCGGGCGACACCCTGGTCCGGCGGATCGTCACCGTCGTCGCCGACGGCCGCCTCGATGCCGACGGCGCCGCCGCCCTCGTACGCAAGGCGGTGAGCCCGTGACCGCCGTCGAGAGCGCGGGGACGACGTACACCAACCCGGTCCTGAACGCCGACTGGTCCGACCCGGACGTGATCCGGGTCGGCGACGACTTCTACCTGACCGCCTCCAGCTTCGGCCGCGTCCCCGGCCTGCCGCTCCTGCACTCCCGCGACCTGGTCCACTGGACCCTGGTCGGGCACGCCCTGGAGCGGCTCGAACCCGAGCGGGAGTTCGCCCGGCCCCGCCACGACTGCGGCGTCTGGGCGCCCGCCCTGCGCCACCACGCGGGCCGTTTCTGGATCTTCTGGGGCGACCCGGACCAGGGCGTCTTCCAGGTCAACGCCCCCGACATCCGGGGCCCGTGGACCGCACCCCACCTGGTCAAGGCGGGCAAGGGCCTGATCGACCCCTGCCCCCTGTGGGACGAAGGGACCGGCGAGGCCTACCTCGTGCACGCCTGGGCCCGCTCCCGCTCCGGGATCAAGAACCGCCTCACCGGCCACCGCATGCGCCCCGACGGCACCGGACTGCTCGACGAGGGCACGGTGATCGTGGACGGAGACCGGCTCCCCGGCTGGTTCACCCTGGAGGGCCCCAAGCTCTACCGGCACGACGGCTGGTACTGGATCCTCGCCCCCGCCGGATCGGTCGAGACCGGCTGGCAGGGCGCCTTCCGCTCCCGCGACTTCTTCGGGCCGTACGAGGAGAAGGCCGTCCTGGAACAGAAGGACACCGACGTCAACGGCCCCCACCAGGGCGGCTGGGTGCGCACGGCGTCCGGCGAGGACTGGTTCCTGCACTTCCAGCAGCGCGGTGCGTACGGGAGGGTGGTCCACCTCCAGCCGATGCGGTGGGGCCCGGACGGCTGGCCGGTCCTGGGTGACGAGGGCGCCCCGGTCACCGAGCACCGGCGTCCCGCGCTGCCCCCGCAGCCGCCCGCCGCCCCCGCCACCGACGACGACTTCCCCGGCGGGCGGTTCGGCCGCCAGTGGTCGTGGACGGCCAACCCCCGGGCCGGCTGGGCCACCCAGCACGCCGGGGACGGGCTGCGCCTGGCCTGTGTCCGCTCGGCCGACGCGCACGACCTGCGCCTGCTGGCGAGCGTCCTGACCCAGCGCTTCCCCGGCGAGCCCTCGGTGATCGAGGTCGAGTTGCGCCTGGACAGCGAGGAACCCGGCGCGCGGGCCGGGCTCGCGGTGCTGGGCGACGCCTACCGCTGGATCGGGCTCCAGCGGGACGCCGACGGGACGGTGCACCTGGTGCACCGGTTCGCCGAGTCGGTGGCCGAGGCCGAACGGGACGCCGACCGCCCCCGCCCCGCACCCGGGGGACGGGTCCGGCTGCGGATCGAGACGGTGCCGGGGGCGCGCTGCCGCTTCTCGTACGACCTCGGCGACGGTCCGTGCCCCGTCGGCCGGGAGTTCGCCGCCACCCCCTGGCGCTGGGTCGGCGCACTGCTCGGCCTGTTCGCCCTCGCACCCGCCGGCCAGGGACAGGCCGGCACCGCCACCTTCACGCGGTTCCGCGTCGGGCCCCACCGAACCCACTGAACCCACTGAACCCCCACGTTGTCGTTCCACCGCCTTGTTCGATCCAGAAGATCCGGAAGAAGAGAGCCGACCATGAGGATCAGCATGCTCAGCAGCAGAGACAAAGGCACAGTCAGGCGCCGCACGTCCGCCGCCGTCGCCCTGGGGGCCGTGCTCGCGCTGACCGCCACCGCCTGCGGTGACGACGGCAGCGGCGCGGGCGGCGGCGAGGGGGCCGAGGGCAGCGGCAAGGGGAAGATCACCTTCTGGGACAACAACGGCGGTATCCGTACGGCCGTCTGGAAGACGATCATCGCCGACTTCGAGAAGGCGAACCCGGACATCGACGTGGAGTACGTCGGCATCGCCGCCACCGAGTACCAGTCCAAGGTCGACACCGCCATCCAGGGCGGCGGCCTGCCGGACGTCGGCGGTGTGACGGCGTCGATGCTCGCGGGCTTCTCCGCCCAGGGCGCACTGGAGCCGCTGGACGGGCGGCTCGCCAAGTCGCCCCTGAGCGACAAGCTCAACAAGGACATGGTCGAGTCCCTGAAGGCCGCCGGCGGCGGCGACGGCACCCTGTACTCGATGCCGACCTCCGCCAACAACGGCGTCCTCTACTACCGCACCGACCTGTTCGAGAAGGCCGGTCTCGACGCGCCGACGACGTGGGACAAGTTCTACGCCGCCGCGGAGAAGCTGACCGACGCGGGCAAGAACGAGTTCGGCTACACCATCCGCGGCGGCTCCGGCTCCATCGCCCAGGCGCTCGACGCGATGTACGGGCAGTCCGGCATCACCTCGTTCTGGGACGCCGGCAAGAAGAAGACCACCGTCAACGATCCGAAGAACGTCGAGGCGCTGGAGAAGTACGCGGCCCTCTACAAGAAGGTCACGCCGGCCGCCGACGTCAACAACGACTTCGCCAAGATGGTCGCCCAGTGGGACACCGGCACCATCGGCATGCTCAACCACAACCTGGGTTCCTACCAGGACCACGTGAAGGCGCTCGGCGTCGACAAGTTCCGCGGCATCCCGCAGCCGGTCGGCGCCTCCGGCAAGCGGGTCCAGGTGTCCAACCCGGTCGACGGGCTCGGCATGTTCAAGAGCTCGAAGAACAAGGAGGCCGCCTGGAAGTTCATCGAGTTCGCCACGTCGAAGGAGCAGAACTCGAAGTTCAACGAGTCGGCCGGGCAGGTGCCGTCCAGCACCGAGGCCGCGAACGACGCGTGGATCCAGAAGGCGGAGCCGACGAAGCTGGCGGCGCAGGCGCTGAACGACGGGTCCACGACCATCGTCCAGCTGCCGTACTACCTGCCGGACTGGAACACGCTGTCCAAGTCGGAGAGCGAGCCGGGGTTCCAGAAGGTGCTGCTGGGCGACATGAGCGCGAAGGATTTCCTGGACGGGCTGGCCGAGAAGCTGAATGAGGCGCAGGCCGAGTGGACGGAGCAGATGGGCTGAACGCCCTGAGCTGGAAATCGCCGTGGGGCGGTCTGTGGTTCGCAGGCCGCGGGCCGTCCCCGGCTTGTCGCGCAGTTCCCCGCGCCCCTAGGCGTTTCTCCCCGGCCCCTCATTGAAAGGCAGACCGGCGTGTCACTCAGCCGAAGGCAAGTCGCCTCAGCCGCCGTTGCCGCCATTCCCCTGGCATTCGCGGCCACCGGCACCGCTCAAGCCGGCGGGCGCCGCCACCATCCCCGCACCCTCTACATCGCCGGGGATTCCACCGCCGCGCAGAAGTACGCCGACGCCGCGCCCGAGACCGGGTGGGGGATGGCCCTGCCCTTCTTCCTCCGCAAGGAGCTGGAGGTCGCCAACCACGCCGTGAACGGACGGAGTTCCAAGAGCTTCGTCGACGAGGGGCGGCTCGACGCCGTCCTCGGCGCGATCCGGCCCGGTGACTTCCTGCTGATCCAGTTCGCGCACAACGACGAGAAGGACGAGGACCCCGCCCGCTACACCGAGCCCTGGACGACGTACCAGGACTACCTGCGGAGGTACGTCGACGGGGCGCGGGCCCGCGGGGCGCGGCCGGTGCTGGCCACGCCCGTCGAGCGACGGCGGTTCGACGCGGAGGGGAACGCCGTGCCCAGCCACGGGGAGTACCCGGCGGCGATGCGGGCGCTCGCGCGCCAGGAGGGCGTGGCGCTGCTCGACGTGCAGACGCTGTCGCTCGCGCTGTGGCAGCGGCTCGGCGTCGAGGGAACCAAGGCGTACTTCAACTGGACCGCCACCGAGCAGGACAACACCCACTTCAACCCGCCGGGCGCGATCGCGGTCGCCCGGCTCGTCGCCCGGGAACTGCTGCGCGGGCGCGTACTGGCGCACCGGGACGTGCGCCGGCTGGACGAGGAGATCCCCGGGTCCTGGATCAGCTGGCCGGAACCGGCCACCGCGTAACACCCCGCACACCTTTACCCCGACACCCCGAGAACAAGGGAGAGCCGCACCATGAGCACCCAGAGATGGCATGGGCATGCCACGAAGCATGACGCGAAGAGAACCGCCGCGCTCGTCGGCTGCACCGCCCTCGTGCTGAGCCTGACCGCCGCCACGGCCCAGGCCCGCCCCGGGCACCACCACCCCCGGGACACCGCCCGCCAGACGCTGCCCGCCGGAGACGGCTGGGCCTCGCACGGCACCGGCACCACCGGCGGGGCCGCCGCCGACGCGGAGCACGTGTACACCGTCTCCACCTGGGCCGAGTTCAAGGCCGCCCTCGCCGCCGACGGCACCGCGCCCAGGATCATCAAGGTCAAGGGCACCGTCGACGCCGTCTCGGAGGGCTGCGAGGCCTTCGCCGCGCCCGGCTACGACTTCGACGCCTACCTGGAGAAGTACTCCCCGGAGAACTGGGGCATGGAGACCGACCTGAGCGCCGAGCCCGACGACAGCCCCGAGGGCCTGCGCCGGGTCTCCGCCGCCCAGCAGGACCGGTCCATCAAGGCGAACGTCCCCTCCAACACCACCATCGTCGGAGTCGGCCGGGGCGCCGCGCTCAAGGGCGCCAGCCTCCAGATCAAGGACGTGGACAACGTCATCGTCCGCAACCTGGCCTTCGAGAGCCCCGTCGACTGCTTCCCGCAGTGGGACCCCACGGACGGGGACAAGGGCAACTGGAACTCCGAGTACGACAGTGCGGTCGTGTACGGGTCCACGCACGTCTGGCTGGACCACAACACCTTCACCGACGGCGAGCACCCCGACAGCGCGGCGCCCACCTACTTCGGCATGCTCTACCAGCAGCACGACGGCCAACTGGACATCGTCAAGGGCGCCGACTACGTCACCGCCTCCTGGAACGTCTTCACCGAGCACGACAAGACCATCCTGATCGGCAACAGCGACAGCGAGTCCACCGCCGCCGTCGACCGCGGCCACCTCAGGGCGACCTTCCACCACAACCTGTTCAAGAACCTCGTCGAGCGCGCGCCCCGCGTCCGCTTCGGCCAGGTCGACGTCTACAACAACCACTTCGTCGCCTCGGACGACTACGCCTACAGCTTCGGCGTCGGCAAGGAGTCCGCGCTCGTCGCCGAGCACAACGCCTTCACCCTGCCGGCCGGCGTCAGCCCCGCGAAGGTGCTCAAGCGCTGGAACGACTCGCCGCTCAGCGCCGCCCACAACCGCGTCAACGGCCGCACCGTCGACCTGATCGCCGCCCACAACGCCGAGAACCCGGACGCGCTCCTCCGCTCCGGCGCGGGCTGGACGCCCTCGCTGCGCACCAAGGTCCTGCCGTCCCGGGCGGTCCCCTTCGTCGTCGACCACGGCGCGGGCGCCGGCCGGCTGCGCTGACCTCCCTCCCCCGAACCGGGCCGGGGCGCCCGCACCGCCCCGGCCCGCCCCGGCCGTCTCCGTCCCTCCCGAAGGAGCACCCGCATGCACCGACCAGCCGCCCCGTCCCGCAGAGGCTTCCTCCTGGCGACCGCCGGCGCGGGCGCCGCCCTCGGCCTCGCGGCAGCCGGCCCCGCCGTCGCCGGCACCCGACCGCACCCGCGTCCCTTCGGCCGGTACGGCTCACCGGCCGCCCGCCGCACACCCAGGACCCTGTACGTCGACCCGCACGGCCGCGGCGACTTCACCTCCGTCCAGAGCGCCGTCGACGCCGCCGCGGGCGACGGCTGGACGCTCGTCCTCGCCCCCGGCACCTACCGCGAGACGGTCTCCGTCGACGCCGACCGCACCGGGGCCACCTGGATCGGCGCCTCCGGCGACCCGCGCGACGCCGTCATCGTGTACGACAACGCGGCCGGCACCCCCAAGCCGGACGGCTCGGGCACCCTCGGCACCAGCGGGTCCGCCACCACCACCGTGCGCGCCGACGGCTTCACCGCCCGCGCCCTCACCTTCGCCAACGACTGGCTGCGCGCCGACCGGCCCGACTGGACCGGCACCCAGGCCGTCGCGATCAAGGCCATGGGCGACCGGTCCGCCTTCCACGACTGCCGCTTCCTCGGCCACCAGGACACCCTCTACGCCGACAGCCGAGACCTCTCCCTCTTCGCCCGCCAGTACTACGAGCGCTGCTACGTCGAGGGCGACGTCGACTTCGTCTTCGGCCGGGCGACCGCCGTGTACGAGCACTGCCACTTCCGCACCCTGGTCCGCACCGACCTCGACGCCGCCCCGTACGGCTTCGTCTTCGCGCCCTCCACGGCGGGCGCCAACCCGCGCGGCTACCTGGTGACCCGCGGCCGCGTCAGCAGCGAGGCCCCCGACGGCTACTACAAGCTGGCCCGCCCCTGGGTGCCCAGCTCCGACACCACCGCCCGCCCGATGCTCACCGTGCGAGAGACCCACCTCGGCGCGGGCATCGACGCGGTGGCGCCGTACGCCAACATGCGCGACGCGTACCCCTGGCAGGAGCAGCGGTTTCGCGAGTACCGCAACACCGGCCCCGGCGCCGCGGCCACCGTCCCGGACAACCGGCCCCAGCTCACCCGCGCCGAGGCCGCCGCGCACACCCGCGAGGCATACCTCGGCGACTGGCGGCCGTACGACCGGCGGCACTGACCGGCCCGCCGTCCCCGACCAGTACTCCGACCTCCAGGGCGGCTACGCGGACCAGACGTACAAGCTGCCCAACCCGACGTACTTCGTCGAGTAGCCGGCCGCCCGCTCAGCCGCCCGGGGTGAAGCCGCCCCGGACCGTGAACCGTCCGGACGCGGCGGTGGCCGTCGCCGCGTAGCGGTCGCCGCCCGCGTCCCGGCCACCGCGCTCGTGGTTGTACTGGCCGGCGAACACCCACTCGCCGGCCGGGACGGTACGGCCCTCCTTGAGCGTCCACCGGTAGACGAGGAAGCCCGCGCGTTCGCCGACCGTGAACGCGAAGTCGTCCTCCGGCAGCGACCGCCAGGCGCCGGTGGAGGTCACCGAACCCGTCTGCGCCACCCGCAGTTCGACGGTGAGCGCGGTGAGCGGGGCGCTCGTGCCCAGGGTGATGTTGCTCTGTGCCCAGAACTCGTTGCTGTGCGGGTCCACCGCACCGCCCGACCACAGCGGGCCCGGCTCGCGCGACGCCGGTGCGGTGGCGGCCGGGCGCTGCGCGGGCGCGTCGCCCCGCACCGCCGGGGCGACCGCGTGACCACCGGCCACCAGGACCCCCGCCACGGCCGCCGTCGCACCGGCCACCCGTACCCAGCCCGGCAGCGGCGGGCGGGCCGGCCCGCGGTCACCTGCCGTCATGCCGTGCTCGACCCGGGCCAGGATCCGGGCCCGGTCGGGCTCGTGCGCCCCGGCCGCCTCGTGCAGCCGGGCACGCAGCCGCTCGTCCGCCTCCCGCCGCCCGGTCACCGGGTCCCTCCCGCGGTCTCACCGCTGTGCGCGATCGCCGCGCGCACCTGCCCGGGAGCGCGGGGAGCGGTCCGGGTGCCGAGCAGCCGCTGGAGTTCGGCCACCCCCTTCGAGGTCTGGCTCTTGACCGTGCCCACCGAGATGCCCAGGGCGAGCGCCGTGTCCTTCTCGGACAGGTCGAAGGAGTGCCGCAGCACCACGCACGCCCGTTTGCGGAACGGCAGCCGGCGCAGCGCCTCCCGCACGTCCACCACGCCCGCGACGTCGGGATTCTCCGTCCGCTCCTCGCGCTGCGACCAGAACAGGGCGACGCGTCTGCGCTCGCGCACGGCGGTCCGGACGCGGGTACGGGCGAGGTTGGCGACGACACCGCGCGCGTACGCCACCGGGTGGTCGGCCGCGCGCACCCGGTCCCAGCGGTGCCACAGGGCCAGCAGGGCGTCCGCCGCGAGGTCGTCGGCGGCGTCCGGCTCGCCCGTCAGCAGGTGGGCGAGCCGGGCCAGTTCGGCGTAGTGGCGCTCGAAGAAGGCGCGGAACTCCGCGGCGGCGTCGTCGTCCACGACTGTCCCCACGGCGGGCTCTCCTCGCAGCGGCTTCCCGGATGCCGGACACCGTACGGCAGACCGAACCCGAACGACCCCCGCGGGGTCAGCCGTTGAGCGCCGCCTCCATCATCGCCTTGGCCACCGGGGCCGCCAGGCCGTTGCCGCTGACCTCGCTGCGGGCCGCGTCGGACTGCTCGACGACGACCGCCACCGCGACCTCCTTGTCCGAGGAGTCGGACTTGGCGTAGGAGGTGAACCAGGCGTACGGCGTCTTGCTGTTGTTCTCGCCGTGCTGGGCCGTGCCCGTCTTGCCGCCCACCGTCGCTCCGGAGATCTGCGCGTTGGACCCCGTGCCGTCCTCGACGACGGTCTCCATGGCCGATTGCAGCTGCTCGGCGGTGGTGGAGCCGACGATCCGCTTCGAGTCCGGGTCGGTGTGGTCCTCCAGGACGTCGCCGCCGCTGTCGGTGACCTGCGACACCATGTGCGGGGAGACCAGCTCGCCGCCGTTGGCGAGGGCCGCGGAGACCATCGCCATCTGCAGCGGGGTCGCCGTCACGTCGAACTGGCCGATGCCCGTCAGGGCCGTCGACGGCCGGTTCATGTCCTTCGGGTAGACACTGGTGTACGCCCGGACCGGCACGTCCTGCGACGCGTCGTTGAAGCCGAACTTCTCCGCCATGGCGCGCAGCTCGTCCTGGCCGAGGTCGACGGCCATCTTCGCGAAGACGTTGTTGCACGAGTACTGCAGCGCGGTGCGGATCGTGGCGTTCTCGCAGGGGGCGTTCGGATTCTCGTTGGTCAGGTCGGTCGTGGTGTCCGGCAGGGTGTAAGGGTCGGGACTGTCGGTCTTCTCGTCCACCGAGCCGTACAGTCCGTTCTCCAGCGCGGCGGCCGCCACGACCAGTTTGAACGTCGAGCCCGGCGGCAGCGGCTGGCGCAGCGCCCGGTTGGTCAGCGGCTTGTCCGGGTCGCCGGTGAGCTTCTCCCAGGCCGCACCCGCGGTGTTGGCGTCGGTCAGCGACGTCGGGTCGTACGAGGGGGTCGACACGACCGAGAGGATCCGGCCCGTCTTCGGGTCGATCGCGACGGCGGCGCCCTTGGTGTCGCCCAGCGCCTCGAACCCGGCCTTCTGCACGGCCGGGTCGATCGTCGTCACCACGTTGCCCGGCTCGGCGCGGGTGCCGGTGACGGTGTCCATCACCGTCTTCAGCCGCGGGTCGGTGCCGTTGAGCACGTCCTGGTAGACGCCCTCCAGCTGGGTCGGCGCGTACGCCTGCGAGGCGTAGCCCGTCACCGCCGCGTACAGCTTCCCGTTCTCGTACGTGCGTTTGTACGCGAGGTCGCCGCTCTTCGTCGGCGCCGAGCCGGTGACCGACCGGCCGGCCACGATGATGTTCCCGAGCGGATCCGCGTACGTCTGGATCGCGTTCCGCCGGTTGTCCTTGCCGTCGGCGAGCGCCCGGCCCTCGTAGAACTGCACCCAGGTCGCCCTGACCAGCAGAGCGAACACCAGGAGCAGTGTGAGGACCGAGGCGCGCCTGATCGTCTTGTTCATCCCGTTCATCCCGCTGACAGGACGAACGGGCGGGCGGCGGTCGTTCCCGTGTGCCCCGTTTTCTCATCTTTCTCATGCTTCTCAGCGCGTGTTCATGAAGCCCGCTTCGTAGGCCCGGATCACCGCCTGGGTGCGGTCCCGGGCGCCGGTCTTCGCCAGCACCGACGCCACATGGGTCTTCGCCGTGGCCGGACCCACCCCCAGCCGCCCGGCGATCTCCGCGTTGGTCAGCCCGGTCGCCATCAGACGCAGCACCTCGCCCTCGCGTCCGGTGAGCCGCGCCACCCACGCCGGCCGGGCGGGGTTCGCGCGCGCGTGCTCGGCCGCCAGGGTCCGCACCGCCGACGGGAACAGCAGCGTGTCGCTGTGCGCCACCAGCCGCACCGCCCCGACGAGGGTGTCGGCGTCGGCGCGCTTGAGCAGGAAGCCGGCGGCACCGGCGCGCAGGGCGTCGTAGACGTAGGAGTCGTTCTCGAAGGTGGTCACGACGACGACCCGGGGCGGGTCGGCGAGCGTGGCGAGGATCTGCTCGGTGGCGCGGATGCCGTCGACGCCGGGCATGCGGACGTCCATCAGGACCACGTCCGGCCGGACCTCCCGCACGACGGAGACGGCCTCGGCACCGGTGGCGGCCTCACCGGCGACCTCCAGATCCGGTTCGGCGGCCAGGATGGCGCGCAGGGCGGTCCGGACCATGCGCTCGTCGTCGGCGAGGACGATCCGGATCGGCGGGTGGGTCACGCGGTTCCCTTCAGCGGCAGTCGGACGTGCAGTCGCCACACCGGTCCCTCGGGGCCCGCCTCGGCCGCTCCGCCCAGCAGCCGGGCCCGGTCGGCGATGCCGCGCAGGCCGTGGCCGCCGCCGGGGCGCGGGGCGGGGACGGAGCCGACCGGGTTCTCGACGGTGATCCTCAGGTGCCGGTCCAGCACCTCGACGCGCAGCGTCACCGCGACCTTCTCACCCGCGTGCCTGAGCGCGTTGCTCAGCCCCTCCTGCACGATGCGGTAGGCCTCGCGGGAGACCGGCGGCGGCAGCGCCCGCGGGTCGGTGGCGACGGCGGCGACGGTGGCGTCCACGCGCAGTCCGCCCGCCCGGGTGCGGCGCAGCAGGCCGTCGAGGTCGGCGGCGAGCGTCGGCGCGGGCGCGGTGTCCCAGGGGTCGCCGGGTGTGTCGCCGGGCGCCTCGCCGTCGCGCAGGACGCCCAGTACGGCGTCGAGTTCGCCGACCGTGCGACGGGTGGTGTCCTCGATCGCGGCGAGCGCCTCGCGGACGAACTCCGGATCGGTGTCCAGGACCCGGCGGGCGGCGCTCGCCTGGAGGGTGACCGCGCTCAGCGCGTGGCCGACGGAGTCGTGCAGTTCCCGCGCGAGCCGGTTGCGGACGGCGAGGTCGGCGGCGCGTGCCTCGGCGGCCGCGACCCGGTCCGCCGCGGACGGGCCGAGCAGGTCCGGCGCCCAGCGGGCCAGCAGCGTGCCGCAGGCGGCGGCGCAGCCGGCCAGCGCGACCAGCATGGCGGCGCCCGCGAGCGGTGACAGGACGAGCGCCCAGGTGTGCTGGAAGAAGCCGGGCAGCCCCAGCCGCCCCTCGCGCAGCGCCGGCACGAACGGCAGGACGATCAGCGTGCCCGCGAACGGCGGCACCGCCAGCGACATCCCCGCCACGATCCCGCCGGCCCCCAGATGCAGCGTGAACCAGGCGGCCGTGCGCCCCTTCTCGCCCCTCGTCCGGGCGGGCCCGTAGGCGAGCCGGTCGGCCTCCACACCGCACAGCCACCGCACCACTCCCGATTCCAGCGGGCGGGTCAGCGGGAACAGCGAGGTGAGGGCGGCGAGCGGCAGGCCCAGGGCGAACGAGGCGAGTTGCAGGCGGAGCGAACCGAAGACGTTCGCGCCCCCGGCGACCGGGCCGACGACGACCGAGCCGACGAGGACGTACGGCATGGCGAGCGCGCCGCCGAGGATCAGGTGGATCCACCTCAGCCGCGCCCGCCGGCCGAACAGCGACCGGGCGAGGGCGGTCACGGCCGGACGCGGGCGGCGGCCGACCGCCCCGCGAGGAAGCGCGCGCCCGAGGCGGCGAGAAGCAGGCCGACGGTCATCTGGGCAGCGTAGGTGAGGATCATCAACCGCGCCGGGCGGTCGCCGCCTTCGTCCGGACCGATCAGGGAGGCGAGCAGCATCCAGCCGCCCCAGCAGGCCACCGCACCGGAGCAGACCCAGGCCGCGGCGAGCGGCACGGCGACCGGCAGGCCGCGGGCCCGGCGGAAGGCGAGCAGCAGGCCGGCGGCGACGGCCAGGACGAGGAAGCCGACGTACAGGCCCTCCAGCACGTAGAAGTCACTCGTGCGGTCCGCCGCCCGGTCCGCACCGAGCCCGGCGGTGGAGCCGCAGGCCCACAGCAGCCGGACCGCGAGCGGGAACAGTGCGAGCACGGCGGCCACGGCGGTCACGGCTCGCGGCGTCCCCCCGGTGACGGCGGCCGGCAGGTCCCGCGTCCGTCCGCGCCACAACCACCCCCAGCGGTCCCGGGCGTAGAGCACGAACAGGGCGCCCAGGGCCAGGCCCTGCACGATGAACCCGCCGTACACGACCCCGAACACCCACTCGTGCAGGAAGGGCTCCCGCCGGGGATCGGCGGCCGTGGCGACCCCGCCGGTGACCGCCCGCGCGAGGAGTTGCAGCGGATACCCCGCCATGATCGGCGCGAGCAGCCCGGTGGCGACCCACACCGGGAACGCCAGCGACCAGGCGGGCACCCGGCGCCCCCAGGGCCGGGTCAGCACCAGCGCGAGCACGATCACGCAGCTGTCCAGCAGGACGGAGACCCCGTTGCCGACGATCAGGGCGACCCGGTGGTCGAGCAGCGAGCTGCCCTCCGGGATGCCGAGGTGGCTGCCGCCGATCCAGGCGGCCTTGAGCGCCAGGTACGGCAGACAGGCCACGACGGCGACCGCCCGCAGCAGCCGCCGGGGCCGGGTGGGCCCCGCGGGCGGAGCCGGGGCGGGCGGGGCGGAGGCGGTGGCGGGCGGGGCGGTGGCGGGCGTCGGCGTCATGCGTCCACGCTCCCGCCCGCACCCCCTCCGGCACGTCCTGCGCACCGACGATCCGCCTCCGCCGCGCGGCGGAGACGCACCGGCCCGGCGGACCACCGGTGCGGCCGGTGGCTCATTCCGCCAGGTGCAGAACGACCTCGTCGATCTCCGCGCCCCGGGCGGCCGCGAACCCGCGCGCCCGCGCGCTGGTCACGAAGCCGCACTTCTCCAGCACCCGCCGCGAGCCCGTGTTGTCGGCCGCCGCCCGCGCGTACAGCGGGCGGTCCCGGACCTCGGCGAGCAGGGCGCGCAGCGCGGCCGTCGCCACACCCTGCCCCCAGTACGCCCGGTCCACCCAGTACGTCACCTCGCGCTCGCCCGGCTCCCCGTAGACCGCCGTGCTGCCGACGACGTCACCGTCGCCCAGGATGGTGCGCACGACGTCGCCGGAGGCCCGGATCTTCGCCCAGTGGGCCGTGAACGCGTCCCAGTCGGCAGGGTCCTTCGGGGTGAAGGCCGCCATGCGCAGGGCCTCCGGATCGTTCATCTGCCGGAAGAAGACGGGCAGATCGCTGTCGTGAACCTCGCGCAGTGCGATGTGCATGGATCAGAGCCTACGCGTCGCCAGTGTCAGCCGGTCCCGCGCGTCGAACAGAGCGTCCTTCACCATCTGTTCGTGCGCGGGCGTCAGCCGCGCCACCGGCACCGAGCAGCTGATCGCGTCCCGCGCGGGGGTGCGGTAGGGCACCGCCACGCCGAAGCAGCGCAGCCCCAGCGTGTTCTCCTCGCGGTCCACGGCGAAGCCCTGCTCCCGCACCAGGCGCAGCTCCTCGATGAGCTTCTCCCGGTCCGTGATGGTGTGCTCGGTCAGCGCGGGGAGGGTCTCCGGGAGCAACTTGCGCACCTGCTCGTCGGTGTACGTGCTCAGCAGCGCCTTGCCCAGCGAGGTCGAGTGCGCGGGCAGCCGGCGGCCGACCCGGGTGAACGGCCGCAGGTAGTGCTGGGACTGGCGGGTGGCCAGGTACACCACGTTCGTGCCGTCCAGGCGCGCGAGGTGGATGGTCTCCGTCGTGTCGTCGGAGAGCCGGTCCAGCGTCGGCCGGGCCGCCGCGACCACCTCGTCGCCGTCGATGTACGAGGTGCCGACCAGCAGCGCCCGTACGCCGATGCCGTACCGCGTGCCCGTGGCGTCCGTCTCCACCCAGCCCAGCTCCACCAGCGTGCGCAGCAGCATGTAGAGACTGGACTTGGGATAACCGACGGCCTCCTGGACCGACGCGAGGGAGTGCATTCCGGGGCGCCCGGCGAAGTACTCGAGCAGCTCAACCGTCCGCACCGCGGACTTGACCTGCGCTCCGCCCCCCGTCTCGACAGCCGACATCGACCTTGACCCCTTCGTTCGACGAGAAGCTGAAGATATAGTCTCGAACAGCATATTCATCAGTAGAGACAGCGTTCAGTATATCGAACAACTTCTACAACTTCTGTGCAGAGCACGTGGAGGGACCCGCGGTGGCAGCAGCACCAGTCTGGAGTGTCGACCCCCGTACCGGGAAGCAGCGTGAACAGGTCGCCGTGGAAGCCACGGCCCAGGAGGTGGACGCCGCCGTCCGCGCCGCGCACGCCGCCCGGGACGCCCTCGCCGACCGCACCGTCCGCGCGGCCTTCCTGCGGAGCGCCGCCGACGAGCTGAAGGCGGCCGAGAGCACCCTCGTCGAGGCCGCCGACGCGGAGACCGCGCTCGGCCCGGTCCGGCTCACCGGCGAACTCGCCCGCACCTGCTACCAGCTGCGGGCCTTCGCCGACATCGTCGACGAGGGCGAGTACCTCGGCGTGGTCGTCAACCACCCCGACGACACGGCCACCCCGCCCATTCCCGACCTGCGCCGCTACAAGGTGCCGCTCGGCGTCGTCGCCGTCTACTCGGCCTCCAACTTCCCCTTCGCCTTCTCCGTCCCCGGCGGCGACACCGCGAGCGCGCTCGCGGCCGGCTGCCCGGTCGTCGTCAAGGCGCACCCCGACCACCCGGCCCTGTCCGAGCTGGTCGCCAAGGTGCTGCGCCGGGCCGCGGCCCGGCACGACATCCCGGACGGGGTCCTCGGCCTGGTGCACGGCTTCGAGGCGGGCGTCGAGCTGATCAAGCACCCGCTGGTCGCCGCGGCGGGCTTCACCGGGTCGGTCCGCGGAGGCCGCGCGCTCTTCGACGCGGCGGCGGCGCGTGAGGTGCCGATCCCGTTCCACGGCGAGCTGGGCTCGCTGAACCCGGTCGTCGTCACGGAGGCGGCGGCCGTGGAGCGGGCGGAGGCGATCGGCGCGGGCCTGGCCGGTTCGATGACGCTGGGCGTCGGCCAGTTCTGCGTCAAGCCCGGCCTGGTGCTCGTGCCGGCGGGCGACGCCGGTGACGGCCTGGTCAAGTCGCTCACCGACGCGGTCAGCGCCACCGACGCCGGTGTGCTCCTCGACCACCGGATGCGCGACAACTTCGTCGCGGGCGTCGCCGAGCGCGCCGCGCTGCCCGACGTGGACTCCCCGGTGACGCCCGGTTCGGGCGGCGAGCACACCGTCAGCGCCGGGTTCCTCACGGTGCCGGCGGCGCGGCTGGCGGCGGAGGGCGAGTACGACCTGCTCCTGGAGGAGTGCTTCGGGCCGGTCACCGTGGTGGCCCGCTATCAGGACGAGGGGGAGGTGCGGGGGGTGCTGTCGCGACTGCCGGGGAACCTCACGGCGACCGTGCAGCTCTCTGCTGAGGAGGTGGCGGGGGAGGGCGCCGGGGCGGCTCTCCTCGCCGAGGTGACGCCGCTGGCGGGACGGGTGCTGGTCAACGGCTGGCCCACGGGGGTCGCCGTGGCGGCGGCTCAGCAGCACGGGGGGCCGTACCCGGCGACCACTTCGACGTCCACGTCGGTGGGGGGCACCGCCATCGAGCGGTGGCTGCGGCCGGTGGCCTATCAGGGGGTGCCGGAGGCGTTGCTGCCGGTGGAGTTGCGGGATGAGAATCCGCTGGGGCTGCCTCGGCGGTTCAACGGGGTGCTTGAGCGGTAGCTTCGAGGTATCTGCTTCGGGCCTGCGATGATCAGGCCATGAGCCTTGAACTCGCCGAACTGCCGTTTCCCCTCCGCCCCTACGGGCCCGACGGCCGTTGGTCCTACGCCGACGGTGTGCTCACCGGGGTCGCCGGGGCCCGGCAGGACCGGTTCGTGCCGCCGACCGGGGAGTCGCTGGAGTCCGTGTCCGACGCGCCGCGGTTGCTGGGGGCGCCCGACGGGGATTTCCAGCTGATCGCCCGGGTTTCGGTCGGGTTCCGGGGGGCCTTCGACGCCGGGGTGCTCTACGTGCACGTGGGGGAGCGGGCCTGGGCCAAGCTGTGTCTGGAGTACTCCCCGGACGTGCCCACCGTCTGCACGGTGGTCACCCGGGGGCACTCCGACGACTGCAACTCCTTCACCGTGGCGGGCGACTCCGTCTGGTTCCGGGTCAGCCGGAGCGGACGGGCCTTCGCCTTCCACGCCTCCCTGGACGGTGAGCGCTGGACCTTCGTGCGGCTCTTCACACTGGGCGACGAGGAGGAGACCGGCGCCGCCCTGGTCGGCTTCCTGGCCCAGGCGCCGACGGGGGAGGGGTGCACGGTGACGTTCGACCAGCTGGAGTTCCGGCCGGGGTGGCCCGCGGATCTGCGGGACGGCAGCTGAACACGGGTGGGAATGAGCGCGGCTGGTTGAAGGTTCACGTATGGGGCGGAGAGGGACTCCGCCCCATACGAGCCGGAGAAGAGCCGAGACATGCGCGTCGAGATCTGGAGCGACATCGCCTGCCCCTGGTGCTACGTGGGCAAGGCCCGCTTCGAGAAGGCGCTCGCGGCCTTCCCGCACCGGGACGGCGTCGAGGTGGTGCACCGTTCGTTCGAGCTGGACCCCGGGCGGGCCAAGGACGACGTGCAGCCGGTGCTGACGATGCTCACCGCCAAGTACGGCATGAGCCAGGCGCAGGCGCAGGCCGGTGAGGACAACCTCGGCGCGCAGGCCGCCGCCGAGGGCCTGGACTACCGCACCCGGGACCGCGACCACGGCAGCACCTTCGACCTGCACCGCCTGCTGCACCTCGCCAAGGAGCGGGGGCGGCACGAGGCACTGCTCGACGCCTTCTACCGGGGCAACTTCGCCGACGAGCGCTCCGTGTTCAACGACGACGAGCGGCTCGTGGAGCTGGCCGTCGGCGCGGGGCTCGACGCCGAGGAGGTCCGCGCGGTGCTCGCCGACCCCGCCGCCTACGCCGACGAGGTGCGCGCCGACGAGCGCGAGGCCGCCCAGCTCGGGGCCACCGGGGTGCCGTTCTTCGTGCTCGACCGGGCCTACGGGGTCTCGGGCGCCCAGCCCGCCGAGGTCTTCACCCAGGCGCTGACCCAGGCGTGGGGCGAGCGCACCCCGCTGAAGCTGATCGACGACGGGGGCGCCGAGGCCTGCGGTCCGGACGGGTGCGCGGTGCCCCAGGAGTGAGGGGCCGACCGAAAGCCCAGGTGAGGGGCCGTTCATAAGCGATGCTTGGAGAAACCGCGTAGAAATACGCAATGGACGGGGAGGTCACGGGGCCGCACAGTGGTGCCATGGAGAGCTTCGAGAATCTCGTCCGCACCGAGTTCGCCCCGAAGACCACATACCTGAACACCGCCAGCACCGGCCTGCTCCCCGCCCGGAGCCTCGTGGCGATGCGTGACGCGGCGGCGTCCGCGGCGCAGGGGCAGCCGCTCGACATGTTCGCCGACGTCGAGGCGGCACGGGCCGCCTGCGCCCGGCTCATGGGGGTGCCCGTCACCCGGGTCGCGACCGGCGCGTCGGTCGCCACCTTCAGCGGGCTGGTCGCCGCGTCGCTGCCGGCGGGGGCCGAGGTCCTCACCGCGGAGGGCGACTTCAGCTCCCTCGTGAACCCGCTCCACACGCGCGGCGACCTCAAGGTGCGCAGCGTGCCGCTGGAGCGGATCGCCGAGTCCGTGGGGCCGGACACCGCGCTCGTGGCGGTCAGCTCCGTGCAGTCCGCCGACGGACGGATCGCCGACCTCGCCGCGCTGCGGGACGCCGCCCGGGCGCACGGGGCGCGGACGCTGATCGACGCTTCCCAGGCGGGCGGCTGGCTGCCGACGGCCGCGGACGACTTCGACTTCGTGACCGCCGTCGGCTACAAGTGGGTGCTCTGCCCGCGCGGCGTCGCCTTCCTCGTGGTCCCGCAGGACCTGGGAGCGGCGGCCGGGCTGACGCCGCTGTTCGGCGGCTGGGCGACCGGTGAGCACCCCTGGGACAGCTGCTACGGCCCCGTCGAGGAACTCGCGCACTCCGCCCGGCGGTTCGACGAGTCCCCCGCGCTGTTCTCCTACACCGGCGCCCGGCACTCGCTGGCCCTGATGGAGGAACTGGGTGTCGAGGCCGTGCACGCCCACGACACCGCTCTCGCCGACCGGTTCCGCGAAGGAGTGCGCTCGCTGGGCCACGAACCGGTGCCCGCGCCGGGCTCCGCGATCGTCTCCGTGCCGGGTCTCGGGCACCGGCAGGGCGAGCTGGGCCGGGCCGGCGTCCAGGTCTCCGACCGGGCGGGCAATCTGCGGGCCGCCTTCCACGTGTACAACACCGCGGCCGACGTGGACCGGCTCCTTGACGTGCTGGCGGGCTGAGACGGCCCCGGTCCGCAGCCGCGCACAGTCCGGGCACGGCATCGGGCAGGGGCCTCCCGTCCCACACGAGAAGGCCCCTGCCCGAGATCGGATGCGGGTCACCTCACCGGCGTGAAGTCCCGCGCCCCGATGAACTCCGGCCGCCGGATCGGTGCCGCGAACGGCTCGACCGCCGTGTTCTCCACGCTGTTGAACACGATGAACACGTTGCTGCGCGGGAACGGCGTGATGTTGTCGCCCGACCCGTGCATGCAGTTGCAGTCGAACCAGGTCGCCGAACCGGCCTTGCCGGTGAACAGCTTGATGCCGTACTCCGAGGCCATCTTCGTCAGGCCCTCGTCGGACGGCGTCCCCGCGTCCTGCATCTGCAGGGACTTCTTGTAGTTGTCCTTCGGCGTGGCCCCCGCGCACCCGAGGAACGTCTTGTGCGACCCCGGCATGATCATCAGACCGCCGTTGGTGTCGTAGTTCTCGGTGAGCGCGATCGAGACCGAGATCGTGCGCATGTTGGGCAGGCCGTCCTCGGCGTGCCAGGTCTCGAAGTCCGAGTGCCAGTAGAAGCCGCTGGCCCCGAAGCCCGGCTTGACGTTGATCCGCGACTGGTGGACGTACACGTCCGAGCCGAGGATCTGCCGCGCCCGCCCGACCACGCGCTCGTCGCGCACCAGCTTGGCGAAGACCTCACTGATCTTGTGCACCTCGAAGACCGACCGGATCTCCTTGGACTGCGGCTCCACGATCGAGCGCTCGTCCGCGCGGATGGCCGGGTCGGTGGTGAGGCGCTCCAGCTCGCGCTGGTACTCGCCGACCTCGTCCGGCGCGATCAGCTGGTCGATGGCGAGGAAGCCGTCGCGGTCCAGGGACTGGAGGTCGCCCGCCGAGACGGGGCCGGGCGCGTCCGGGGAGCCCCAGACGACCGGGTCCTGCCGGGGGGTTGCCACCTCGGTGGCGCCGCGGGTGGGATAGAGATCAGTGACGTTCGTGGTCGTGGTCACGGTGACTCACACCTCCTCGGTGAGCAGCGGGTAGACGCCGTTCTCGTCGTGATCCTCCCGTCCGGTGACGGGCGGGTTGAAGACACAGATGCAGTGGAAGTCCTCCTTGACCTTGAGCGTGTGCCGCTCGTGGCCGTCGAGGAGATACATCGTGCCCGGCGTGATGTGGTACGTCTTCCCCGTCTCGCGGTCGGTCAACTCGGCGTCGCCCTTGGTGCAGACGACGGCCTCGATGTGGTTCGCGTACCACATCGACGTCTCCGTACCCGCGTACAGGATCGTCTCGTGCACGGAGAAGCCGACCTTCTCCTTGGCGAGGACGATCCGGGTGCTTTCCCAGGTGCCGGACGCGCTCTTCACGTGCCGGTCGGTGCCTTCGAACTCCTTGAACGAACGGACGATCACGGTGTTGCGATGCCTCCTAGGTGAGGGTGTGCAATGGTCCCCGGCGCCTTCGGCCGCGCGGGCCGAAGGCGCCGGAAGTGCGGGTGGTGCCGTGCGGGTCAGGCCGTCTCGCGCACGGCCCGGGCGAGGGTCTTCATGCCCTCGTCCAGTTCGTCGGGCGTGATGGTGAGCGCCGGCAGCAGCTTGACGACCTCGCTCTCGGGGCCGGAGGTCTCGATCAGCAGCCCCAGCTCGAAGGCGCGCTTGGCGACCCGGCCCGCGCGGTCCTTGTCGTGGAACTCCAGGCCCCAGACCAGACCGCGGCCGCGGTACTCCTTGACGTCGGCGAGGTTCTCCTCGGTGATGGCGATCATGTGCTGCTCGACCTGCTCGCCGCGCTTGCGGGTCTGCTTCTCCATCGCCGACCCGTCGGCCCAGTACGCCTCCAGCGTGGCGGTCGCCGTGACGAAGGCCGGGTTGTTGCCGCGGAAGGTGCCGTTGTGCTCGCCCGGCTCCCAGACGTCCAGCTCCGGCTTGAACAGGGTCAGTGCCATCGGCATGCCGTAGCCGCTGATGGACTTGGAGACGGTGACGATGTCCGGCGTGATGCCCGCCTCCTCGAAGGAGAAGAAGGCACCGGTACGGCCGCAGCCCATCTGGATGTCGTCGACGATGAGCAGCATGTCCTGGCGCTCGCACAGGTCCGCCAGGGCGCGCAGCCACTCGGCCCGGGCGACGTTGATGCCGCCCTCGCCCTGCACGGTCTCGACGATCACGGCGGCCGGCTTGTTCAGGCCGGAGCCCTGGTCCTCGAGCAGCCGCTCGAACCAGATGAAGTCCTCGACGGTGCCGTCGAAGTAGTTGTCGAACGGCATGGGCGTGCCGTGCACCAGCGGGATACCGGCGCCGGCCCGCTTGAACGCGTTGCCGGTCACGGCGAGCGAGCCCAGCGACATGCCGTGGAAGGCGTTGGTGAAGGACACGATCGACTCGCGTCCCTTGACCTTGCGCGCCAGCTTCAGCGCGGCCTCGACGGCGTTGGTGCCCGTCGGGCCCGGGAACATGACCTTGTACGGCAGGTCGCGCTTGCGCAGGATGGTGTTCTGGAACGTCTCCAGGAAGCGGCGCTTGGCGGTGGTCGACATGTCGAGCCCGTGCGTGACGCCGTCCCGCTCCAGGTAGTCGATCAGCGCGCGTTTCAGCACGGCGTTGTTGTGCCCGTAGTTGAGCGAGCCCGCTCCGGCGAAGAAGTCGAGGTACTCGTGGCCGTCCTCGTCGTACATGCGGCTGCCGACCGCACGGTCGAAGACGGTGGGCCAGCCGCGGCAGTAGCTGCGCACCTCGGACTCGACGGTCTCGAAGACGCTGAGGTCGGGCTGGGTGATGGTCACGACGAATCGCTCCTCGTGGGGTGAGGGTGGGAGAGGAAGGTCGTACGGATCCGGTGGGACCGGTCGTGGTCCCGGCCGGGAAGTCTGGGGGCCGGGCCCGGTCGGGGGTGCCCCGACGGCTCGGCGAGGGGGTCAGCCGCCGGCGGACAGGGGGCCGATGCGGTACAGGACCTCGGGCTCGTGCGGCCCGTCGGGGAACACCGCCGTGTCGAACAGGACTTCGCGCTCAAGCCGGGCACCGCGGCGCTCGGCGAACGAGGTGAACAGTCGTTGGGACGCCGTGTTGTCGGGAGAGATCGTTGTCTCCAGGGTGGTGATCCCGCGTTCGCGGGCCACCCGCTCCGCCAGTCCGTCGACCAGCGTGGCCGCGAGCCCACGACCACGGTACGTCCGGTCCACCGCCACCTGCCACACGAGCAGGGTGTCGGGGCTGTCGGGCCGTACGTAGCCGGTGATGAAGCCGACCGGCACGCCGTGCCCGTCGCGGACGACGGCCGAGGTGGAGGCGAAGTCCCGGCACCAGAGCAGGTAGCTGTACGAGGAGTTCAGGTCGAGGACCTCGGAATCCTTCGCTATCCGCCACAGGGCGGCGCCGTCGGCCACTCTCGGACGATCGATTTGCAGGTCTGCTTGCGCGGCAGTCATGCAAATTGAATTTACCCAGCGAAATTCGAAATTGCATCGCCGGACGGGGTTACGAATGGACCTCTCGTGTGTTATCACGCGGGCGCGTGCTTCCGCGCGAGGCGGCGGCGCTATGAGGCGATTTGCCGGGGGCGTAAGCCGCAAATCGGGCATCATGTGGATCGGGTCACAATCGCGTAACCCGTGCGAGACGTGTCCGAAATGTGAAGATCGGCAGTCGTGAAATCTTTGTGTTTAGGTCCGAAGAAAGCGGGCAGAAGAATACGGGAAGCTGCGCTGAGTGAAATTCCGAAATTCTGCTTGTGCGAGTATCCGGAATTCCCTCTGATTCATCCTTCCGAAAGGCCGGGGCGGGCCGGCCGCTCCCACGCCTCCTCGGCGGCCCGCCGGGCGGCCTCCGGGTCGGCCTTCACACCCCGCTCGACCAGCGCGGCACCCAGTGCCGCCAGGCAGCCCTGCACGGCCCCGCGCGTCGCGTCCGGACCGTAGTGATTGACCCGGACCATCTCGCCCGCCAGCGCGCCGCCGCCCGCCGCCAGCGGCAGCGCCGGGTCGGACTCCAGGGCACGGGCCACCAGCGCGGACGCGTCGACGTCCGACGGCGTGCGCAGTGTCGTCGCGACCGGCGCCGCGTCCCTGGCCTCGTACACGTACGGCTCCAGGCCGCCCAGCGCGAGCGCGCCGGCCCGGACGGCCGCCGCCGCGGACGCGTGCCGCGCCATCACCGTGCCGGGCCCCTCCGTCTCGATGCGCTCGACGCAGGCCTCCAGCGCGAGCATCTCCAACTGCGCCGGCGCGTGCAGCAGCGCCTTGCGCCCGCCGTCGATCCAGCGCTCCTTCCAGTCCAGGAGCGACAGGTACGACCGCCGCGGGGCGTTCGGGTTCGCCGCCATGCGGGCCCAGGCCCGCTCGCTCACCGACACCGCCGAGACGCCCGCCGGGCCGCCCATCGCCTTCTGCGCGCCGATGACGCACAGGTCCACGCCCCAGGCGTCCGGCAGCACCGGCTCCGCGCCCACCGAGGCCACGGCGTCCAGGTAGAACAGCGCGCCGTGCGCCCGGACCACCTCGCCGATCTCCGCGACCGGGTTGGTGTTGCCGGTCGCCGCCTCGGCGTGCACCAGGGACACGAAGTCGATCTCCGGGTGCTCGGCCAGGGCCCGGCCGATCTGCTCGGCGGAGACGGCCGTGTGGAACGGCACGGCGAGGTCGTGCACGGTCGCGCCGCAGTCCCGCAGCCAGTTCCCGAAGGTCTGCCCGTACGGTCCCGTGACGACGTTCAGCGCGACGGTGCCGGGTCCCGCGGCGGCGCGGATGGCGCCCTCCAGCGGCAGCAGCGCCTCGCCCTGCATGACCACCACGTCCTGGCCGGTGCCGAGCAGGCGCGCGACCCGGTCCTCGATCGCGGCGAAACGTCCGGCGCTCAGCGGGGGGAGGTCCAGGAAGGGATGGGTCACGGCGGTGCTCTCTTCGGTGACGGCGGGTGTGCGGCGCGGGTACGCGGCGTACGGGATCGAGAGTAACCATGGCGCACGCCGGCACTCGCGCCGGAGTGCTTCCGTTGCGACACCCCCACGCCCGGAATCGTGGCTTCCGTCACAGCCGAAGAGATCACCACCTGATGGACTGGGCCCGTGTTCCTCGTACTCCTGCTGGTCGTCGTGGTCGCCGCGGTGTCCGCCGTCGGCCTGACCGGCCACGGCGTGAGTGTCCTCGCCGCCCGCCGCGCCCGGGGAACGCGCGCCGCACCGGCGCTGCACGCCCTCGCCGCCTTCGCCGGTGCCGCCGCCGTCGCGGTGTACGCCTGGGGGCTGCTGCACGTGACCGGCGCCGTCATGGAGTCCAACGGCGGCGCGGGCTCGGCACCGGCGCCGCCCTGCCGCACACCCGGGAACGAGGAGCGCGCCCTCCACGTCGTCGACCAGTCGGTCTCCTTCCTGCCGCTGGGCTTCGTCTGCGAGACCACCGACGGCGGCGAGTACACCAGCGACGACGTCCCCGGCTACGTCAACCCCGCCACCGCCGTCCTGGCCCTGACCGCCGTCGCGGGCGCCGTCGGGGCGGGGTGTGCGAGCGAGCTGCGCGCCCGCGCGGCAGCGCCCGGCGGCGGCCGGTGACCGGCCCCGCACGGGTGTGCGGGCACCCTTTAGGGTGCGGGGCATGAGCGATCGCGCGGTGCTGCACGTGAAGGGTCGGGTGCTCGTCGGACCGGAGGAGGTCCGGGACGAGCTGTGGGTGATCGACGGCCGTATCTCCTACGACCGCCCCGCGGGCGCCGCCGACGTCCGCACCGTCGAGGGATGGGCGCTGCCCGGCCTGGTCGACGCGCACTGCCACGTCGGCCTCGACCAGCACGGCGCCGTCCCCGCCGACGTCGCCGAGAAGCAGGCGCTGACCGACCGCGAGGCGGGCACCCTGCTCATCCGGGACGCGGGCTCGCCCTCGGACACCCGCTGGATCGACGACCGCGAGGACCTCCCGAAGATCATCCGGGCCGGCCGGCACATCGCCCGCACCCGCCGCTACATCCGCAACTACGCCTGGGAGGTCGAGCCCGACGACCTCGTCGCCTACGTCGCCCAGGAAGCCCGGCGCGGTGACGGCTGGGTGAAGCTGGTCGGCGACTGGATCGACCGCGACCTCGGCGACCTGTCGGCCTGCTGGCCGCGCGGCGCCGTGGAGGCGGCCATCGCCGAGGCCCACCGGCTGGGCGCCCGCGTCACCGCGCACTGTTTCGCCGAGGACTCCCTGCGAGACCTGGTCGAGGCCGGCATCGACTGCGTCGAGCACGCCACGGGACTGACCGACGACACGATCCCGCTCTTCGCCGAGCGCGGCGTCGCCATCGTCCCCACCCTGGTCAACATCGCCACCTTCCCCGCGCTGGCCGACGGCGGCGAGTCCCGGTTCCCGCGCTGGTCGGCCCATATGCGCCGGCTCCACGAACGCCGCTACGACACCGTCCGCAGCGCCTACGACGCCGGCATCCCGGTCTTCGTCGGCACCGACGCGGGCGGCGCCCTCGCCCACGGGCTGGCCGGGGCCGAGGTCGCCGAGCTGGTCACCGCGGGCATCCCGCCCGTCGAGGCCCTCGCCGCGACGACCTGGGCCGCCCGGCGCTGGCTCGGCCGCCCCGGCCTGGACGAGGGCGCACCGGCGGACCTGGTGGTGTACGAGCAGGACCCGCGCGCGGACGTGCGCGTGCTGACCGCTCCGCGCCGGGTCGTGCTCAACGGGCGGGTCGTCGGTTGACCGACGGGAGTGACGCCGGGGAACACCCGTGCCGGAAGATGCGACGAAGATTCGAATAGATCCGCCAAAACCCCACGAAGGGGTGAAGTGCCCTCGGTTCACTGACGGTTCGGCGGACGCGGGGACATTCTGTCCGGGTCCCAAGCATGTCGCTCATGCGTGCCCCGCACGCATGTCTCACTGGGGGTCCCACCACCTTGAACGGCAACACCTTCCGCATGCCCGCACGCCGTCTCGCCACCGTCGCGGCGGCCACGGCCCTGGCCGCGGGTCCCGCGACCCTGGCCGGCGCGGGGTCCGCCCACGCGACCGGCGACCACGGCCGCGCCAGCGCCACCGTGCTGCGCACCGGGCTCGACGTCGCCCTGCTCAACAAGACCGTGAACGTCCCGCTCACGGTCACCCTCAACGAGGTGCGGGCGCCCGAGAGCGCCGAGCAGACCGCGCTCACCGCCCGGCTGGACGGCGTCGACGGCGGAAAGCCGTTCAGCGTCCTGCGCGCCGACGTCGCCGAGGCGAAGGCGACGGCCACCGCCGACAGGAGCGAGGGCACCACGACGCTGGCCCGCGCCCGGCTGCACGTCCCGGGCCTGCCGCTGCTGTCGGTGATCGAGGTCCAAGAGGTCACCTCCACGGCGACCTGCGAGGCCGGGAAGAAGCCGGTCGCCGACGCCAACCTCCTGGGACCCGTGACCGTCCTCGGCAAGAAGGTCACGCTCACGACCGGCGGGACGACGGACGTGAAGGTGCCCGGCGTCGGCGAGGTACGGCTCGACCTCTCGAAGGAGGAGACCACCTCCCGCACGGCCGCCGCCACCGCGCTCGAACTCAAGGTCTCCGTCAACCCCGGCGACCTCAACGTCGCCGAGGTCGACGGCACCGTCACCCTGGCCAGGGCGACCTGCGAGTCCCCGGCCGCTCCCGCGGACGAGGCCGGGCAGCCCCCGGCGAAGGCCGACGAGCCCCCGGCCGGGCAGGACGCGGAACAGCCCGCCGAGCCCGCGGCCGACGTGCGGGCCCAGGGCGCCCGCACCGAGGCCGACCTCGCCGAGACCGGCGGCAGCTCCGCGACGCCGTACGTCGCGGCCGGAGCCGCGGCCCTGGTCCTGGCGGGCGGCGCCGCACTCGCCCTGTCCCGCCGCAGGCGCACCTGACGCCTGGCCGGGTCCGGCCGGGACCGGGGCCGGGGCCGGTTCCGGGAAGGGCGGTCGGCGGCGCGCCGAGGGCCTGTCCCCGGGGCAGGCGCGGCTGACGCCTGGCCCGGGACCTGCCGGGCCCGTTCCGGGACGGGCGGCGGCGAGGTGCCGGTCCTGGTGGGTGGCGGGGCGCCCGGGTCGTGTCCCGGCGTGGGCGGGGGCGGCCGGGGCCGTGTGGCTCAGGCCGGCTTCGGTGCCGTCATCGCTTGCTCCAGCGCGCTCAGGAAGCCCTCCGTCGTCGCCCGGTCCCGTACCGCCAGCCGCAGCCACCGGCCGCCCAGCCCCGGGAACGTGTCGCCGCGCCGCACCGCGTACCCCAGGCCGCGCAACCGGTGCCGTACGGCGGCCGCGTCCGGGACGCCGACCAGGACGAAGGGGCCCTCGGCCGGTCCGACGACCCGCACCCCGGCACCGGCGAACGCCGCCAGCCCGGCGACGAGACGGTCCCGGTCGGCGGCGATGCGGTGGGCGGCGTGCGCGGCCTCCGCCAGTGCCCGCGGCGTCACGCACGCCTCGGCCGCCGCCAGCGCGGGCGTGGACACCGGCCACAGCGGCTGGGCGCGCTCCAGTCCGCCCACCGTCTCCGGGTCCGCGAGGACGTACCCGATGCGCAGCCCCGCCAGTCCCCACGTCTTGGTGAGGCTGCGCAGGACGACGAGCCCGGGTACGTCCGTCCGCCCGGCCAGCGCCTCCCGCTCGCCCGGCACCGCGTCCATGAACGCCTCGTCCACGACCAGCGTCCGCCCGGGCCGGGCCAGCGACGCGAGCACGCCCGCCGGGTGCAGCACCGAGGTCGGGTTCGTCGGGTTGCCGACCACCACCAGGTCGGCGTCCTCCGGTACGGCCGTAGGGTCGAGCCGGAAACCGTCCGCCGCCCGCAGCAGCACCCGGCCGACCGTGTGCCCCGCGTCCCGCAGCGCCGCCTCCGGCTCGGTGAACTGGGGGTGCACCACGACCGGCCGGCGCACCTTCAGCGCCCGCGCCAGCAGCACGAACGCCTCCGCCGCCCCCGCCGTCAGCAGCACCCGCTCCACCGGCAGCCCGTGCCGCGCCGCCACCGCCGCCCGCGCGGCCCGCCCGTCCGGGTAGGCGGCGAGCGAACCGAGCGAGGCGGCGACGTGCTCGCGCAGCCAGGCCGGGGGAGTGTCCGCGCGGACGTTCACCGCGAGGTCCACCAGCGCCGCACCGTCGTCGCGCACCTCGGCGTCCCCGTGGTGGCGCAGGTCGAGGCCGTCGGGCTCGTTCGTCCCGGACTCAGTGTGCGTGGGAGTGTGCGTGTCCATGCCCGTGATGGTGCCCGTGGTGGTGATCGCCGTCGTCGTCGGGGTGGAAGTGCGGCTGCTGCGGCAGCCCCACCTTGTCCTCGAACCCCGGCAGCGCGATCCGGTACACGCAACTGTCGCAGTTCATCCGCAGATCGCCCCCGACGGCCTCCTCGTACCGCTCCCACACCAGGTCGAGCAGCTCCGGCTCCGGACCGATCACGTCCGCCGACCGCACCTCCGCCTCCGGGTGCGCGGCGGCCCACTCCTCGGTCTGGTGCCGGACCCGGTCCGGGAGGATGCCGGTGAACAGGAAGTACGGCAGCACCACGACCCGCCGCGCCCCCAGCCGCACGCACCGGTCCAGGCCACCCGGCACGTCCGGCTGGGCCAGCGACACGAACGCCGTCTCCACGCCCGCGTACCCGCGCCCCTCCCACAGCAGCCGCGCCGCCTTGAACACCTCGGCGTTGGCGTCCGGGTCCGTCGAACCGCGCCCGACCAGCAGCACGGTCACCTCGGCCGGGTCCCACGCCGGATCGACCGCCTCCGCCAGGCGCCGCTCCAGCACCCGCAGCAGCGCGGGGTGCGGGCCCAGCGGGCGTCCGTAGGTGTACGTGATGCCAGGGTGGCGCTCCTTCTCGCGGGACAGGGCCGCCGGGATGTCGCCCTTGGCGTGCCCGGCGGACACCAGCATCAGCGGCACCGCCGCGAACCGGCGCACACCCCGCTCGACCAGCTCGGCGACGGCGTCGCCCAGCGGCGGCGGGGACAGCTCGATGAAGCCGCCCGCGACGGGCAGTTCGGGGTGGCGTCGGCCCAGCTCGCGCACGAAGGCGCGGAACGCCTCGGCTCCGGCCTCGTCCCGGGTGCCGTGTCCGGCGATGAGCAGGGCGGGCGGGGTCGTCACAGGGTCTCCTCGGGTTTCTCGGATGCGGACGTCCCGGACCCGGAGGTCCGGGAAGCGGCGGCAGGGGAGCGGCGGGTCGCCGGGTCCTCCTGCCAGCGGTAGCCGCGCGGTGTCACCATGCGCCCGGAGATCTCCCGGGTCGCGGTGTTGCCCACCGTCACGACGGTCATCATGTCGACGGTCGCCGGGTCGAGAGCGGCGAGCGTGCACAGGCGGCTCGACTCGTCGGCGCGGGACGCGTTGCGCACGACGCCCACCGGAGTCGTCGGCTCCCGGTGCTCCGCGAGGATCGCCAGCGCCTTGGGCAGCTGCCAGTCCCGGCCCCGGCTGCGCGGGTTGTAGAAGGTCACCACGAGGTCGGCCTCCGCCGCCGCCCGCACCCGGCGCTCGATCACCTCCCACGGCGTGTGCAGGTCGGACAGGCTGATCGACACGTGGTCGTGGCCGAGCGGCGCGCCCAGGACCGCCCCGGCCGCCAGTGCCGCCGTCACGCCCGGCACCCCGACCACGTCGATGTCGTCGGACGCCTCGGCCAGCGCCGGCGAGGCCATGGCGTACACCCCGGCGTCCCCGCTGCCGATCAGCGCGACGGCGTGTCCGCGCCGCGCCTGTTCGACCGCGGTCCTGGCCCGCTCCTCCTCGGCGCCCAGCCCCGACTCCAGCACCCGGGTGCCGGGCCGCAGCAGATCGCGGATCTGGTCGACGTACTGGTCGAGTCCGACCAGCACCGACGCCCGCCGCAGCTCCGCCCGCGCCCGCGGCGTCACCAGGTCCCGGGCGCCGGGCCCGAGCCCGACCACCGCGAGCCGTCCGCGCCCCGGACGCCGTACGACCGCGCAGGTCGCCATCGCGGGCACCGCGGCCGACTTCCGCTTGGGCACGAGGAGTTCACCGCCGCCCACCAGCGCCGCCGCCTCCGCGACCGACGGGGTGCCCACGGCCGCGAGCGGGGCGTCGGACGGGTTGGGCACCCCGACGTCCGCCAGCACGTCGGCGGGGTACGTCACCACAGGCACCCCGAGCCGCCCGGCCGCCCCGACGATGCCGGGTTCCGCCGCCTTGGCGTCCACGGTGGCCAGCTCGGCGACCGACGCGGCGGACAGCCCCGCCTCGCGCAGGGCGGCCTCCACCAGAGCGAGCACCTCGTCCACCGGCGCCCCCCTGGACGCGCCGACGCCGACGACCAGGGACGGCGGCCGCAGCACGACCTCGCCCCCGGCCGGCTCCACCGCACGGTCCGTCACCCGGACCGTGTACGCCCCCGCGGCGGCGACCGGCAGCGGTGGCAGCGGCCAGGCCACCTCCGTGCGCAGCGCCACCGGCTCACCGTCCAGCAGGGCCCGCGACACTCCGGCGACGTCGCCCTCCACGGGCAGCCCGAGCGTGTCCAGACCGGCCAGCCCGACCGCGTCGGTCGCCGTCGTCACCACCGGCTCCGCGCCCAGCACCTCGCCGACCGCACGGGCCAGTTCGTTGGCGCCGCCCCCGTGCCCGCCGACCAGCGACACGGCGAACCGCCCGCCCTCGTCGACGCACACCACACCGGGGTCGGTCCGCTTGTCGTCCAGCAGCGGCGCCACCAGCCGGACCACGGCCCCGGTGGCCAGGAAGCACACCAGCCGCTCGCACTCGGCGAACGCGGCCCGCACGCAGTCCCCGACGGGACCCTCGTACACCCGCGTGCGGTCCGGCCACGCCGCGGCCAGCCGGTCCCGCGCGGCGGCTCCCGCCGCCGTGGCGGAAATGAGGCCGATCAAGGGGCAACTCCTTCGGTACGGCCGTGCGGCCTGACGCCCCACAGCAGGAAGACGGGATTGGTGGCCGCGAGCCGGGTCACGTCCCCCGGCAGCGGCGCGAGCCGCGAGGACTGCAGCAGCACTCCGTCGCAGTCGAGACCGGCGCCGAGCAGCGCCTCGCGGGCCGCCGGCACCCGGTCGAGCGCGGCCACGGCGACGACCACGCAGCGCCGGGCCCGCCGCGCGCACTCGGCGACGATCGCGGGCAGCTCGCGCCCGCCGCCGCCCACGAACACCGCGTCCGGGACCTCGCCCAGCGCGCCCAGTTCGGCCAGCGCCGCGGGCGCCGCCCCGTGCACCACCCGCACATCGACACCGTGCGCGGCGGCGTTGGCGCGGACCCGCCCGACCCCGTCCGGCGTCTTCTCGACGGCGGTGACGGCGGCACCCAGCCGCGCGCACTCCACCGCCACCGACCCGGAGCCCGCGCCGACGTCCCACACCAGGTCGCCGGGCCGGGGCCCGAGCCGTGCCAGCGCCAGGGCCCGCACCTCGAACTTGGTGATCATCGAGTCCCGGTGCGCGAACGCGTCCTCGGCCAACGCCCACCCGGCGGGCCCGGGGCGCGCCCCCGCGAGGGCCCGCACCGGCCCCAGCGCCCGCTCTGCGTCCAGGCACAGCACCACGCTCACCGCCGCCCCCCAGTCCCGGGCGGCGGCCTCGGCGGGCGTCACTTGCTCCACCCGCTCCTCGGCCGAGCCCAGCGCGGAGGCGACGACGAACACCCGCCCGTCGTCCCGCAACGCGGCCCCCAGCTCCGCCGGACCGGCCCCGGGACCCGTCAGCACGGCGACCTTCGGGTGCGCCCGGCACACATTCACGGCCGTCCGCAGGTCCCGCCCGTGCGCGCTCGCCACCACCGCGTCGTCCCACGGCAGCCCCACCCGCGCGAAGGCCGCCGCGACGGAGGACACCCCGGCCCGCACGTCCAGCCGCCCGGACCCGAACCGCTCGGCCAGCGCCCGCACGATCCCGAAGAACCCCGGATCACCGGAGGCCAGCACGGTCACCGGCCGCCCCTCGGCGACGTACTCCGCGACCGTGTCCAGGGCGGGCGCCAACGCCCCGAGGACCACCCTCCGGGCCCCCTCCGGCAGCCGTACGGCGTCCAGGTGCCGACGACCGCCGACGACCAGCTCCGCACCGTCGGCCACGTCCTCGGGCAGCGGGGAACCGGTCCCCGCCCCGATCACGGTGATCACGTGCTCGCACCCCGCGCACGCAGCTCCCGGCGCGCCTCCGGGTCGGCCTTGCGATAGCCGTGGAAGTGCCCCGGGTGGTAGAGGTGCGAGCGGGTGCCGTGCGCGTCGAGGGCCGGGCCGACCAGGAACAGGGTGTGCTTCCAGAGCTTGTGCTCCTTGACCGTCTCCTCCAGCGTCCCGATCGTGCACCGCACGACCAGCTCCTCCGGCCAGGTGGCCTGGTGGGCGACGACGACCGGGGTGTCGGTCGGATAGCCGCCCTCCAGCAGCTCCCGCACCAACTGGCCGCTGCGGGCGGCCGACAGGAAGACCGCCATCGTCGTGCCGTGCTTCGCGAACTCACGGACCTCCTCCCCGGGCGGCATCGGCGTCTTGCCCCCGCCGAGCCGGGTGAGGACCACGGACTGCGCGACCTCCGGGATGGTCAGCTCACGCTGCGCCAGCGCGGCCACGGCCGAGAACGCGGAGACACCGGGCACCACCTCGGTCGCGACGCCGAGCTCCGCGCACCGGTCGAGCTGCTCCTGCGTGCCGCCCCACAGCGCCGGGTCCCCGGAGTGGATGCGGGCCACCCGCAGCCCCTCCTCCCGGGCCCGCCGGTACACGGCGACGACGTCCTCCAGCGACATCGTCGCCGAGTCCAGCACCTCGGCGCCCTCGCGCGCGTGCTGGAGCACCTCCGCCTGGACGAGGCTCGCCGCCCAGATCACCACGTCCGCCTCGGCGATCGCCCGCGCCGCACGGAACGTCAGCAGATCGGCGGCGCCGGGACCGGCACCGACGAAGGTCACCCTGGCCTCGGAATCCATCGTTTTCGGTCCTCTCCTGCGCATTCTGTGCGTCCTGTGCGTCCTGTGCGTTCCTGGGCATATTTACTGCGGTTGCTGCTGTCGTACGCGCGTGAACGCGGCGTGATCGGATACCAAGGGCCCATGGCGGTCTTCGTCGCGCTGGGCGCGTTCCTGATGACGCTGGCCGGCGGCTGGACGGCACAGCGCGTCACCGACCGGCGCCACCTGGTCCTGGGCCTGGCCGGCGGCCTCATGCTCGGCGTGGTCGGCCTCGACCTGCTGCCGGAGGCCCTGGAGGCGGCGGGTGACGAGGTGTTCGGCGTCCCCGCGGCCCTGCTGCTCTTCGTGGCCGGATTCCTCCTGGCCCACCTGGTGGAACGCCTGCTGGCGGCCCGCCGCGCCGCACACGGCGCCGACGAGCACGGACACCGCTCGCCCGAGGTGGGCCTGACCGCCGCGGCCGCGATGGTCGGGCACAGCGCGATGGACGGCGTGGCGATCGGCGCGGCCTTCCAGGTCGGCGGCGGCATGGCAGCGGCCGTCGCGATGGCCGTGATCGCCCACGACTTCGCGGACGGCTTCAACACCTACACACTGACCAGCCTGTACGGCAACGCCCGCCGCCGAGCCGTCGCGATGCTGGTCGCCGACGCGATCGCCCCCGTCGTCGGGGCCTCCTCCACGCTCCTCTTCACCATCCCGGAGGGCGCGCTCGGCGCCTATCTCGGCCTGTTCGGCGGCGTACTCCTCTACCTCGCCGCGGCCGAGATCCTCCCCGAGGCCCACCACGAGCACCCCGCCCGCTCGACCCTGCTGTGCACGGTCGCGGGCGCGGCGTTCATCTGGCTGGTGGTGGGCATCGCGGAGTGAGCGCCGGGAACGGGAGGCGGTCACAACTTCCCGCCCCGCCCGCCCTCGCGCCGGGCGGGCGCGATGAGCGTCGACAGATACGGCAACGGCGCCCCGTCCAGCTCCCCGGCCGGCCGCACCGACTCCTCCGGCAGCCCCAGCGCCGACCCCCACACGGCGTCCTCGATGCGCCCGCTCTCCCGCAACGCCTCGGCCACCTCGGCCGCCTGCCGGCCGAACTTGTAGGCGACGACCGTGCCCGGCCCGTGCAACGCCTCCTTGAGCACCGCGGACCCCGCGGTCACCGGCACCAGCGTCAACGGCTCCGTGCCCTCGGTCAGCACGGCCCCCGACCGCGCCGCGAGGTCCTGCATGGCGGTGATCCCCGGCACGGTCTCCACGACCGTTCCCGGCACGAGCGCGCCCACGGTCTGCGCGAGATAGGTGAAGGTGGAATACACGTTGGGATCACCGATGGTCGCGAAGGCGACGGCGGCATGCTCCCGCAGCAGCCCGGCCACCCGCTCACCGGCCGCGTCCCAGGCCGCCTCGCGCCGCGCCCGGTCGGTGCGCTCGTTCAGCGCGAACACGACCCGCACGACCTTCTCGGCGCCCACGTAGTGCAGCACGGTCGCCTCGGCGCGGCCGCGCTCACCCGTGTCCATCACCGGCACGACCACGACATCGGCGCCCCGCAGCGCGTTGACGCCCTTCACGGTCACCAGCTCGGGGTCCCCGGGCCCGACCCCCACACCGATCAGCCTGCTGCTCATGACGTCCGGCACCTCTCCACGAACCGACGGGCGACACCGGGCTCGGCCGCCCAGTGCGTGTGCAGATAGCTCGCGTGCACACCGCGCTCCACAAATCCCTCGACGCGCCGCTCGGGCGCCCGCATCCCCCACGCCGCCACCGCCCCGGCCCCCGGCTCCACCACCGTCCGGTGGAACTCGTGCCCCCGCATCCGCGTCCCCGCCCCGGCCAGCACACTGTCGGACACGGCCACGGCGTCCCGGTAGCCCAGCGTCAGCCGCTCCGACATCCGCGCGGCGGCGTCCAGCACCCCGCACATCGGCAACCCGTCCAGCTCCCGGCACAGATACAGCAGCCCCGCACACTCGGCGGCGACGGGAGCACCGGACAGCGCCAGCTCGGCCACGGACTTCCGCAGCCCCTCGTTGGCGGACAGCTCGGAGGCGTACACCTCGGGGAACCCGCCGCCGATGACGAGCCCTTGTGTGCCTTCGGGCAGTTCCTCGTCCCGCAGCGGGTCGAACGTGACGACCTCGGCCCCGGCAGCGGCGAGCAGCTCGGAGTGCTCGGCGTAGGAGAAGGTGAAGGCGGCTCCACCGGCAATGGCGACGCGCGGCGGTGACTTCTCGACCGACCGAGACGGGCGGTGGGTGGGCATAGGCCCGGGGGTCCAGGGGGCGGAGCCCCCTGGCAACGGCCCGGCAGCCCGCGCCAACCCGACCAACGCCTCCAGGTCACACCCCGCGGCAACCTGCGCCCCCATCGCCGTAACGGCATCCACCGCTTCCGAGCCCCGCTCGGCAACCGGCACCAGCCCCAGATGCCGCGACGGCACGTCGACCCGCGCGGCCCGCCGCAGAACCCCAAGCACAGGCACCCCGACGGAGTCCACCGCCTCCCGCAGCAACACCTCGTGCCGGTCCGACGCGACCTTGTTCAGGATCACGCCCCCGATCCGCACCTCCGGGTCCCAGGACACGAACCCGTGCACCAGTGCCGCCACCGACCGCGACTGCGAGGACGCGTCCACGACCAGCACCACCGGGGCCCGCAACAGCTTCGCGACCTGCGCGGTGGACGCCAGCTCGCCCTCCCCGGCGGCCCCGTCGTACAGCCCCATCACGCCCTCGACCACGGCGACGTCGCACCCGCGCGCCCCGTGCAGGAACAGCGGCCCGACCAGCTCGGGCCCGCACAGGTACGCGTCGAGGTTGCGGCCCACCCGCCCGGTGGCGAGCGCGTGGTAGCCGGGGTCGATGTAGTCCGGCCCGACCTTGTGCGGCGACACGGCGAGCCCGCGCCCGGCGAGCGCGGCCATCAGCCCGGTGGCGACGGTGGTCTTGCCGCTCCCGGAGGACGGCGCGGCAATGACCAGCCGAGGAACGGCGGAATCCGAGGAGGTCACCACTCGATGCCCCTCTGCCCCTTCTGCCCCGCGTCCATCGGATGCTTGACCTTGGACATGTCGGTGACGAGATCGGCGCACTCCACGAGGGCGCCGGGCGCGTTCCGCCCGGTGATCACGACGTGCTGGGTCCCCGGCCGCTCGCGCAGCACCGACACCACCTCGTCGGTGTCGACCCACCCCCAGTGCATCGGGTAGGCGAACTCGTCCAGCACGTACAGCTTGTACGTCTCGGCGGCCAGGTCCCGCTTGACCTGCTCCCAGCCCTCGCGGGCCTTCTCCTCGTTGTCCAGTTGGGCGTCCCGCTGGACCCAGGACCAGCCCTCGCCCATCTTGTGCCAGTCGACCGACCCGCCCTCGCCGCTGGCGCCCAGCACCCGCAGGGCGTTCTCCTCGCCGACCTTCCACTTCGCCGACTTGACGAACTGGAACACCCCGATCGGCCACCCCTGGTTCCAGGCCCGCAGCGCCAGCCCGAAGGCGGCGGTGGACTTGCCCTTCCCGATCCCCGTGTGCACCACGACCAGCGGACGATTGCGCCGCTGACGGGTCGTCAGTCCGTCGTCCGGTACGACACTCGGCTTGCCCTGCGGCATTACGCGGCCCTCCTGCTGCCCTGAACGTCCTTCACGAGACCGGCGATCGAGTCGGCCCGCAGCTCGTCCAACGTCACCGCGGTGCCGCCCAGCTCACCCGCGAGCTGCCCGGCGAGCCCGAGCCGTACGGGCCCCGACTCGCAGTCCACGACGACCGAGGCGACACCCTCGGCCGCGAACAGCCGCGCCGCCCGCCCCGCCAGCGCGACGGGCTCGGGACCACCCGTGGCCCGACCGTCCGTCACGACGACCACCAGCGCCCGCCGCGCCGGATCCCGCAGCCGCTCCACCCGCAGCACCTCGTGCGCGCGCAGCAGCCCGGCGGCCAACGGCGTACGACCGCCCGTCGGCAGCGACTCCAGCCGCACCGCGGCCGCGTCCACCGACGACGTCGGCGGCAGCGCCACGTCGGCCGCCGAACCCCGGAAGGTCACCAGCCCCACCTTGTCCCGCCGCTGGTACGCGTCCAGCAGCAGCGACAGGACGGCACCCTTGACGGCGCTCATCCGCTGCCGGGCGGCCATCGACCCGGAGGCGTCGACGACGAACAGCACGAGGTTGGATTCGTGCCCCTCTCGAACCGCCTGCCGCAGATCGTCCCGGCGCACCTTCAGCCCCGGCCCGCTGCGGCCCCGGGCCCGCTGGTGCGGTGCGGCGGCCTGCACGGTCGCGGCCAGGTGCAGCTTGGTCAGAGCGCCCTGCGGTCGCCGGGCGCCCGTCGTACGCCCGTGCTCGGTCCGCGCCCGAGAACGCCGTCCGGCAGACCCCTGTCCCAGCCCGGCCACGCTGAACACCTTGGTCCGGAACGGCTCAGCGGCACGCGCGGGAGACTGCTCACCGGCACCGCTGGACTTCTGCGGCTCCCCGCCCTCCCCGTCCTCGGGTCGCGTGGTGGCGTCACCGTCGCCTTGCGGCGCGTCGTCGGGCTGGGGCTGCCCTCCGGGACCGCCCCCGGGACCCGGGTCGGGATCGTCGTCCCCGCCTCCGTCCCCGTCCTGCCCGCCGAACTCCTCCAGCGTCTCGTCCAGCTTGTCCTCGTCCAACCCCGGCGCGTCGAAGGGATTCCGCCGCCGCCGGTGGGGCAGCGCCAGCAGCGCCGCCTGCCGTACGTCCTCGGCGAGCACCTCGGTCCGCCCGGCCCACGCCGCCAACGCGGTCGCCGTCCGGGCCATCACGATGTCGGCCCGCATGCCGTCCACCTCGAAGGCGGCACAGGTCGCCGCGATCTGCCGCAGCGCCCCGTCGCCCAGCCGCACCGACGGCAGCAGCTCCCGCGCCGCCACGATCCGCGCCCGTACGGCGGCCTCCTCGTCGGCCCAGCGCGCGGCGAAGGCGGCGGGGTCGTCGTCGTACGCCAGCCGGCGCCGGACGACCTCGACCCGCTGGTCGGGCTCGCGCGAGGCGGCGACCTCGACGGTGAGCCCGAACCGGTCCAGCAACTGCGGACGCAGCTCGCCCTCTTCGGGGTTCATGGTCCCGACGAGCAGGAACCGCGCGGCATGCCGCACCGACACACCCTCGCGCTCGACGTAGGAGGCGCCCATCGCGGCGGCGTCGAGGAGCAGGTCGACCAGGTGGTCGTGGAGCAGGTTGACCTCGTCGACGTACAGGATCCCGCGGTGCGCGTCGGCCAGCAGCCCCGGCTCGAAGGCCTTCACGCCCTCCGCCAGTGCCCGCTCGATGTCAAGGGCGCCCACCAGCCGGTCCTCGGAGGCCCCGACGGGCAGCTCGACCATCCGCGCCGGGCGCGAGGCGAAGGCACCCGGCGCGTGCGGGCCGTCCGGGCAGCCCGGGTCGGGGGAGCCGGGGTCGCAGGAGAAACGGCACCCGGAGACGACGTCCACCTCGGGCATCAGCGCGGACAGCGCCCGCACCGCCGTGGACTTCGCGGTGCCCTTCTCGCCGCGCACCAGCACGCCGCCGACGGCCGGGGAGACGGCGTTCAGCAGCAGCGCGAGCCGCAGGTCGTCCTGGCCCACGACGGCCGTGAACGGGAACGGGGTACTCACTTGTCGTCGCCCTCCAAATCGCCTTCGAGCTCCAGATAGGTGGCGCGCAGCCGCTCCAGCGTCTCCGCGTCGGGTTCGGCCCACAGCCCCCGGTCGGCGGCCTCCAGCAGCCGTTCGGTGATGCCGCGCAGCGCCCAGGGGTTGGACTTCTTCATGAAGTCCCGGTTCTCCGGGGCGAAGACGTACTCGGCGCTGAGCCGCTCGTACATCCAGTCGTCCACCACCCCGGCCGTGGCGTCGTAGCCGAAGAGGTAGTCCACGGTGGCCGCCATCTCGAAGGCGCCCTTGTAGCCGTGCCGCCGCATCGCCGCCATCCACCGCGGATTGACCACGCGGGCCCGGAAGACGCGGTGCGTCTCCTCGCCCAGCGTCCGCGTCTTCACCTGGTCCGGAGTCGCGGAGTCCCCGACATACGCCTCAGGGCTCTCGCCCGTCAGGTGCCGCACCATGGCGACCATGCCGCCGTGGTACTGGAAGTAGTCGTCGGCGTCCACGAGGTCGTGCTCACGCGTGTCCACGTTCTTCGCCGCCACCGCGATCCGCCGGAACGCCGTCTCCATGTCCCCGCGCGCCGCACGCCCGTCCAGCCCGCGTCCGTAGGCGTAGCCGCCCCACACCGCGTACACCTCGGCGAGGTCCGCGTCGGAGCGCCAGTTGCGGGCGTCGATCAGCGGCAGCAGACCGGCGCCGTACGCGCCCGGCTTGGAACCGAAGATGCGGGAGGTCGCCCGGCGCCGGTCGCCGTGCTCGGCGGTGTCCTCGTCGGCGTGTGCCTTCACGAAGTTGGCCGAGGCGGGCTCGTCCAGCTCCGCCACCGCCCGCACCGCGTCGTCGATCAGCCCCACCACGTGCGGGAACGCGTCCCGGAAGAAGCCCGAGATACGCACCGTGACGTCCACGCGCGGCCGGCCCAGTTCCGCCACCGGCACCACCTCGAAGCCCGTCACCCGGCGCGACGCGTCGTCCCAGACGGGACGGCAGCCCAGCAGCGCCAGGATCTCCGCGATGTCGTCGCCCTGGGTGCGCATCGCGGACGTGCCCCACACCGTGAGGCCGACCGACTTCGGGTACTCGCCGGTGTCGGTCAGGTACCGCTGGATCAGTGAGTCCGCGAGCGACTGGCCCACCTCCCAGCTCAGCCGGGACGGGATCGCCTTCGGGTCGACGGAGTAGAAGTTCCGGCCGGTCGGCAGGACGTTGACCAGGCCGCGGGTCGGCGAACCCGACGGTCCCGCCGGGACGTAACCGCCGTCCAGGGCCCGCAGGATGTGCCCGATCTCGTCCGTGGTCCGGGCGAGGCGCGGCACGACCTCCGCGCAGGCGAACTCCAGCACCGCGACCGCGTCGGGGAGTTCGGTGCCCAGCACGTCGCGCACCAGACCCGGTACCGCCGCCGGGTCCCACGCCCGCAGCTCCATGCCCTCCGCGACCCGCCGGCACAACTGCTCAAGCAGGTCGATCGCGTCCGCCGCCGACCGCGCCGGGCCGTCCACCAGGTCCGTCAGCTCCACCGGCACCTTCACCGGGGCGCCCGGCTCGGCCAGCAGCTCCTTCTCCACCAGGCCGAAGTGCTCGGCCAGAGAGGCACGCAGGCCCGGCAGCGCGTTCGCCTGCCCGCCCCAGACCTGCGAGGCGCGCAGCACCGCGAGCACCAGGTTGACGCGCGGCTCGCCGACCGGGCCGCCGCCCAGGATGTGCAGGCCGTCGCGGATCTGCACGTCCTTGATCTCGCACAGATAGCCGTCGATGTGCATGACGAACTCGTCGAACGCGTCGTCGTCCGGCTGGTCGTCCACGTGCAGGTCGTGGTGGAGCTCGGCGGCCTTGACCAGCGTCCAGATCTGCGCCCGGACCGCCGGTGCCTTCGCCGGGTCCAGGTCCGAGACGAGGGCGTACTCGTCGAGGAGCTGCTCCAGCTTGGCCAGGTCGCCGTAGGTGTCGGCGCGCGCCATCGGCGGCACCAGGTGGTCGACGACCGTGGCGTGCCCGCGCCGCTTGGCCTGGGTGCCCTCGCCGGGGTCGTTGACGATGAACGGGTAGATCAGCGGCAGGTCGCCCAGCACCGCGTCCGGCGCGCAGCCCGCGCTCAGGCCGAGGCCCTTGCCCGGCAGCCACTCCATCGTGCCGTGCTTGCCCATGTGCACGATCGCGTCGGCGCCGAAGCCGTGCTCCAGCCAGCGGTAGGCGGCCATGTAGTGGTGCGACGGCGGCATGTCCGGGTCGTGGTAGATCGCGATCGGGTTCTCGCCGAAGCCGCGCGGCGGCTGGATCATCACCACCACGTTCCCGAACTGCAAGGACGCCAGCACGATGTCGTCCCCGTCGACGTACAGCGACCCCGGCGGCTCGCCCCACGCCTGCGTCATCGCGTCCCGCAGCTCGGGGTCCAGTGTCCCGAACCACGCCCGGTAGTCCGCCAGCGGGACCCGCGCGGGCGCCGCCGCCAGCTGGTCCTCCGTCAGCCACTCCACGTCGTGACCGCCGGCCTCGATCAGCCGGTGGATCAGCTCGTCGCCCTCGGCGGGGTACCCGGAGACGCCGTACCCCGCCTCCCGGAGCGCGTCCAGGACCCGCACCGCCGACGCCGGGGTGTCGAGTCCGACCGCGTTGCCGACGCGGGAGTGCTTGGTCGGGTACGCCGTGAAGACCAGCGCGAGCTTCTTGTCGGCGTTCGGCTTGTGCTTGAGGGCCGCGTGCCGCACGGCGATCCCGGCGACGCGCGCGGCGCGCTCGGGGTCGGCGACGTACACCGGCACCTCGTTGGGCCCCTGCTCCTTGAAGGAGAAGGGCACCGTGACGAGCCGCCCGTCGAACTCCGGGATCGCCACCTGCATCGCCGCGTCCATCGGGGACAGGGCGGCGTCCGAGGCGTCCCAGGCGGCCCGGGAGGAGGTGAGGCAGAGCCCTTGCAGCACCGGGACGTTCAGGTCGGCCAGTGCCCCGATGTCCCACGCCTCCTCGTCGCCGCCCGCCGAGGCCTGCGAGGCGTGCGTGCCGCCCGCCGCGAGGACGGTGGCGACCAGGGCGTCGACCCGGCCCAGCAGCTCGTACAGCCCCGGGTCCGTGCCGCGCAGCGAACCGCAGTACACGGGCAGCGCGTTGGCGCCGCGTGCCTCGATCGCGTCGCACAGCGTGTCGACGAACGCGGTGTTGCCGCTGAGCTGGTGGGCGCGGTAGAAGAGCACGCCGACCGTCGGACGGCCCTCGGTGAATGCCCGCTCGCCGTGGACGCCGTATTCCGGCATCTTCCGCGGCTCGTCGAAGCCCTCGCCGGTCAGCAGCACCGTGTCCGACAGGAAGCGGGCGAGCTGGGTGAGGTTGTCCGGGCCGCCCTCGACCAGGTAGCGCAGCGCCTCGGCCACCACCCCGGCCGGGACCGACGACTCCGCCATCAGCTCCGCGTCCGGCACGCTCTCGCCGCCCAGCAGGACGGTCGGGACGCCGGCGGCCCGCAGCGCGGCCAGCCCGTCCTCCCAGGCGCGCTTGCCGCCGAGCAGGCGTACGACGGCGAGGTCCGCGTTCTCGACCAGGCCCGGCAACTCCTCCTGTACGTCGACGCGGGTCGGGTTGCCGATCAGGTAGGCGGCGTCCGACGCGCGGGCCGCCAGCAGGTCCGTGTCGGCGGTCGACAACAACAGCACTGTGCTCATGCGGGCGCTCCCGGTGGGATGAAGGGCAGTCCTTGCGGCGCGCCGGACTCGATGAGCCGCCACAGCGCGTCGGTGTCCGCGTGGTGTTCGATCAGGTCGCCGAGCCGGTCGAGCTGCTCCTCGCGCAGCGCGGCGAACGAGGTGTCGGGGGCGGGCACGAAGCGGCGGCCCGCGGCGGCGGCCACCTCGCGCAGGAACGCCCGCCGGAAGCCGTCCGACTCCAGCGAGCCGTGCCAGTGCGTGCCCCAGGTCCGGCCGACCCGGCAGCCGTCCAAGAAGGGTTCGCCTCCTGCGACTTCGGCGACCCCGTGGTGGATCTCGTACCCCTCGACGTGCTCGCCGAGGGCCTCGCCCACCGGCCGGGTGAGGGTCTTCTCGCGGGCGAACCGCACCCGCACGGGGAGCAGTCCGAGCCCGTTCACGTGCCCGGCGCGCGACTCGACCTCGTCCTCGATGCGCTCGCCGAGGAGCTGGAAGCCGCCGCAGATCCCGAGCACCGGCCGCTCCTCGGCGACCCTGCGGACGATCGCGTCCGCGAGCCCCCGCTCCCGCAGCCACTCCAGGGCCCGGACCGTGCCCCGTGTCCCGGGCACGACGACGAGATCCGCGTCGGACAGCTCCTCCGGCCGGTCCACGAACCGCACCACGACACCGGGTTCGGCGGCCAGCGCGTCCACGTCCGTGAAGTTGGACATCAGCGGGACCGCGCAGACGGCGACCCGCAGCACGTCCTCGCCGACCGGCGGGGCGACGACCGACTCCCGCACGGTCCCGCGCAGGGAGACCCGCAGTCCGTCCTCCTCGTCGATGCCGAGCCCGTGCCGGAACGGCAGCACACCGTACGTCCGGCGCCCGGTGAGCCCGTGCAGCATCTCCAGACCCGGCTCCAGCAACGACACGTCGCCGCGGAACTTGTTCACCAGGAACCCGGCGACCAGTGCCTGGTCCTCGGGTGCCAGCAGCGCCACCGTGCCGAAGAAGGAGGCGAAGACGCCGCCGCGGTCGATGTCGCCGACGACGAGGACGGGGAGTCCGGCGCCCCGCGCGATCCCCATGTTCACGATGTCGGTGCGGCGCAGGTTGATCTCGGCCGGGCTGCCCGCGCCCTCGCAGATCACCGCGTCGTAGGAGGAGCGGAGTTCGGCCAGTGAGTCCAGCACCGTGCCGAGCAACCGCTCCTGGCGCCCGCCGTGATAGCCGCGGGCGGTCATCTCGCCCACGGGCCTGCCGAGCAGCACGACCTGGCTGCTGCGCTCCCCGCCGGGCTTGAGCAGCACGGGGTTCATGTGCGCGGTCGGCTCCACCCGGCAGGCCTGGGCCTGCATGGCCTGCGCCCGCCCGATCTCGGCGCCGTCCCGGGTCACGAAGGAGTTGAGCGACATGTTCTGCGCCTTGAAGGGCGCCACCTTGACGCCCTGGCGCACCAGCCAGCGGCAGATCCCGGCGGTGACGACGCTCTTGCCGGCGTCGGAGGTGGTACCGGCGACGAGGAGGCCACCGTTCATGACGTACGTCCCTTCGTGACACCCGGGTTCTTCGAGACGGCCCGGCGCGCGAGCAGCCGCGCGCCCGCGCACACGCCCAGCGCCAGCCAGCCCACGCGCCGGGACAGCCGTACCGCCCGGTCGATGTCGGCGGAACCGGCCGCCCGTACGGTGCGTCCCGTCGCCCCGTTGAGCACGGGCCGGTGCTCGACCCGCCCGCCGTAGGAGAGCGTCCCGCCGAGGCGTACGCCCAGGGCGCCCGCGAAGGAGGCCTCCACGGGTCCCGCGTTGGGGCTCGGGTGCTGTGCGGCGTCCGCGCGCCAGGCCCGCAGGGCGCCGCGCGGGTCGCCGCCCGCCACGGTGGTCAGTACGGCGGTGAGGCGGGCACCGGGCCAGCCCGCGAGGTCGTCGAGGCGGGCCGAGGCCCAGCCGTAGCGGCGGTGGCGGGGCGACTTGTGGCCGACCATCGCGTCCAGGGTGTTGACGGCCCGGAAGCCGAGCAGTCCGGGCACCCCGGCCACCGCGCCCCACACCAGGGCGCCCACGACCGCGTCGGAGGTGTTCTCGGCGACGGACTCCACGACGGCCCGGGCGATCCCGTCGGCGTCCAGCGCCTGCGGGTCCCGCCCGCACAGGTGCGGCAGCCGCGCCCGCGCCGCCTCGACGTCCCCGGCCTCCAGGGCGCGGCCGATCGCGGTGGCCTCGCGGGCCAGCGAGGTGCCGCCGACGACCGACCAGGTGGCCGCGGCGGTCAGCGCGACGGAGGCGGCGGGGGAGCGGCGTACGGCGTGCGCGGCGGCCGAGCCGAGGACGGCGGCGCCGCCGGCGCACACGACGGTGTGCAGGGCGCCCCAGCCCCGGTGGTCCCGCCACAGCACCTGTTCCACGGCGCCCGCGGCACGGCCGAACGCGGCGACCGGGTGTCCGCGGCGAGGATCGCCGAGGAGGAGGTCACCGAGGAGGCCGGCGGCGGCGCCGTACGCGAAGACGCGTCCGGCACGCACGGCTCAACCGGCCGTGGGAAGGGGAAGTCGAAGCGTGTCGCTGGTGAGCCCGGAACGGCAGCCGCGCATGGCGATAGGTCCTCACTCAGGGTGTCCGCGCCCTGGTTCGAAGAGCACGGCGGCGAGAGTTCCTGGCTCCCGGGGATCCTGTCCCCGGTCACAGTGGCGGGACCGCGCCGGATTCGCACCGGGCTTCCTCTTCTGCCGCCGTAGATGGCTCCGGAAGTCCACCACGGCCCGCGAACACCCGTCAACCTGGCGTTGACCTGCGACGGGGGAGTGTGCGAAGGCCCACACCCGAGTGGTGTGCGCCGGCACGCGAAGAGGCGGGGCGCGGAACGGTTCGAGTCCGTCCCGCGCCCCGCCCCGGGGGCGTGCGCCCGTGCGCCGGGCGACGCTCAGGCGACGATCAGATAGATCCCGTACGCCACCGCCGCCGTGCAGGCCGCGAAGCACGCGTACGCGCCGGTGACCGCGAGGGCCGCGGAGCCGCCCTGGGCGGCGGCCCGCTCCTGGCGGGAGAGGCCGACGATGCCGAGGGTGAACAGGCCCACCAGGGCCACCGTGGCCACGAGGCTGACGCCGAAGACGGAGCCGAGGGCTGCCCAGTCGATGCTCATGGGGGTTCGCTTCCTTCGTACCCGGCAGGCGGGTTCAGACGGTGGTGGCGGCCGACGGGGCCTTGGGGTCGGGCGTGGTGGCCGGGGCGGGGACGGTGGCCGCCAGTTCCTCGGTCACGCCCGTCGGGGGCGGCGACACGGCGGCCATCGCCGTGGTGACCACACCGGCGGGCTCGGGCTGCCCCGGCCCCTCGGCGGCCACCGGGTCGCCGTCGACGACGTTGGTGTGGTCGACGACCTCGCGGCGGGAGATCCGCCAGATCGCGAAGCTGGAGGCGATCAGGAACACCGCGACGAGACCCGTGCCCCAGTCGCCGGCCCGGCAGACCCACTCGGCGAGCGCGGCGACCAGCGCCGCGGCGGGCAGCGTCAGGCCCCAGGCGACGAACATCCGGGTGGCCGTGGACCAGCGGACCACGCCGCCCTTGCGGCCGAGGCCCGCGCCCATCACCGCACCGGAGACCGAGTGCGTGGTGGACAGCGAGAAACCGAGGTGGGACGAGGCCAGGATGACCGTGGCGGCACTGGTCTGGGCGGCGAAGCCCTGCTGCGGCTGGAGGTCGGTCAGGCCCTTGCCCATGGTGCGGATGATGCGCCAGCCGCCCAGGTAGGTGCCGAGCGCGATGGCCAGACCGGCGCCCAGGATGACCCACACGGGCGGGTCGGAGTCGGGGGCGAGCGAGCCGCCGGCGATCAGGGCGAGGGTGATGATGCCCATGGTCTTCTGGGCGTCGTTGGTGCCGTGGGCCAGCGAGACCAGACCGGCGGAGGCGATCTGCCCGGCCCGGTAGCCCTTCGCGGCGGCCCTGCCGTCGGCCTTGCGGCCCAGCGAGTACGTCATCCGGGACGCGAGCATCGCCGCGAGGCCGGCCACGATCGGGGCGGCGATCGCGGGGAGGAGCACCTTGGTGACGAGCACGTCGCCGTTGACCGCGCCGATGCCGGCCGAGGCGACGGCGGCACCGATCAGGCCGCCCATCAGGGCGTGCGAAGAGCTGGACGGGAGCCCGACCAGCCAGGTCAGGAGGTTCCAGAGGATCGCGCCGACCAGGGCGGCGAAGATGACCTCGGGACGGATGCCGGTCTCGTCGACGAGACCCTTGGAGATCGTGTTGGCGACCTCCACCGAGAGGAAGGCGCCTACAAGGTTGAGGACGGCGGACATCGCCACCGCCACCTTGGGCTTGAGCGCACCGGTCGAAATGGTCGTCGCCATCGCGTTCGCGGTGTCGTGGAAACCGTTCGTGAAATCAAACGCGAGTGCGGTTACCACCACAATCGCGAGGATCAGCGAGAAGCTTTCCATTTACCCAGGCAATCGTTCGAGGTCGTTGGCGCGACGAACGTAGGTAACCAGGGTGAACGGAAGATGAACTGGGCAGGGCGCCACGGTGACCGGAAGCGGTGTCGCCGCCTCCCTCTGCGTGCCCGCTCCGGTGCTCTCCGGAGACGTCCCTGGCAGGATCATCGCGAGGGCGTCCGGCGACGGGACGCGAGGGGCGCGCGGGCGCCCGGGAGGAGACGGTGACTGTGACGCATTCGCGGGCCGGGGAGGCCGCCGTCGGGCCGGCCTGGGCGGAACTCGTCGCGACGGCCCGCCGGACGGTTGCGGACGGGCTGGTGGTCGGCACCTCGGGCAACGTCTCGGTGCGCGTCGGCGACACGGTCCTGGTCACCCCGTCGGGCATCCCCTACGACCGGCTGACCCCGGACGACGCGACCGGCGTCGACCTGGACGGCCGACAGGTGCTCGGCACCCTCGTGCCCACCAGCGAACTGCCCATGCACCTCGCCGTGTACCGCGCCGATCCCGGCGCCCGGGCGGTCGTCCACACCCACGCCGTGCACGCGACGGCGGTCTCGCTGCTCGTCCCCGAACTCCCGCCGGTGCACTACATGACCGCCGCTCTCGGCGGCCCGGTCCGGGTCGCCCCCTATGCGGCCTACGGCACCCCCGAACTCGCCCGCGGCATGCTCGACGCCCTCGCCGACCGCACCGGCTGCCTGCTCCGCAACCACGGCACGATCACCTACGGCAGCTCCCTCGACCAGGCCTACGACCGCACCGCCCAGCTGGAGTGGATGTGCCGCCTGTGGCTGACCGCGTCCTCGGTGCCGGGCCACTCGCCGTCCCTGCTGACGCCGGCCCAGCTCGCCGAGGCGACCGAACGCCTCCGGGGGTACGGGCAGCGAAGCTGACGCGCGGTGCGTGCCGGGCGGTCGCGCGGGTACCGGCCACGGGACACGAAGAGCCCCCGTCACCCACTGTCACGCGTCCACTGGCCGCCCGAGGACTCCACCGGGAGACTGGCCCCATGCGCACTGTCACCGCAACGGCAGCCGCCGTCACCGCAGCACTGGCGACCGGGGTGGCGAGCGTCGCCGCCGGCCGGCTCGCCAGCGACGCCGCGCTCAAGGCGCCCCCCGGCCGGCCGCTGCCCACCGAGCCCCGGCTCACCGTGCACGGGACCGCCGCCGGGCAGATCACCCTCACCCGGGACCTGGCCGCCCTGCGCCCCGGCCGGTACGGGCTGGCCGGAGACGGCTCCCACGCCGTGCTCGGCCCCGTCCTGGACACCGCCGAGCACGGCGCCGACACCGTCGTACGCCGCCTCGAACGCGTCACGCACGGCACCCTCAAGCCCGGCGACCGGGCATGGTTCACCCCCAACCTGTACGTCGGGAACCCGGGCACGGCCCTCGGCCTCGAGTACGCCGACGTCGAGGTCCCGGGGGAACTCGGGCCGCTCCCGGCCTGGTTCCTGCCCGGGGCCCGGCCGACCTGGATCGTCGCCGTGCACGGCCTGGCCGCCACCCGCGAACACGCGCTGAACCTGATCGCCCCGCTGCACCGCCGCAACGTCCCGGTGCTCGCCCTCGCCTACCGCGGCGACGTCGGCGCACCGCCCTCGCCCGACGGCCTGCACCACTTCGGCGAGACCGAATGGCGCGACGTGGACGCGGCCGTCCGCTACGCCCTCGACCACGGCGCCCGTCAGGTCGTCCTGCTCGGCTGGTCCACCGGCGCCACCATGGCGCTGCGCACCGCCGCGCTCTCCGGCGTGCGCGAGCGCATCGCGGGGCTCGTCCTGGACTCGCCGGTGCTCAGCTGGGAGACCACCCTGCGCGCCCTGGCCGCCGCCCGCCGCACCCCCGGCGCGCTCCTGCCGCTCGCCGTCCGGGCCGCGCAGGGCCGCGCCGGGCTGCACGCCGACCGGGACACCGGCACGGCCGGTCTGCACCGCCCGGCCGTGCCCACCGTGATCTTCCACGGCCCCGGCGACTCGGTGGCCCCCTGGCGCCTCTCCCGCCGCCTCGCCGACACCCACCCGCGCCTGGTCGCCCTGCACACCGTCCGGGACGCCCCGCACGGCGCCATGTGGAACGCCGACCCCGCGGACTACGAGGAGACCCTCCGCCGCTTCATGACCCCGCTGGTGTGACCCCTCCCGCCACGCCCCACCCCCGGTTCCCCGGTGCGTCGCTCCGGTTCCGTTCAGCGCCGTACCACTGGCCTGATCCGGTGCCCGGGCGCTGCGCCGGGCCCCCGCGTCCCCCGTCCCGGGAGGCCGCCGGGGCATTCCGTTTGGGTTTTCGGACCGTCAACCGGAAGACTGCACCCGTGACGTCCCGTATTCCGCGCGACTCCAGGCTTCGACTCGTCCGCCCGCGACCCCTGGCCGCCGCCCCCCAAGCGATGAATCAGCGGCGTCCGCGCCGCCCCGCGCCGCGTCCCCCGGAAGGCACACCGGCCCGCCCGGAGCTGGCCGGAATGGCGCGCTCCGGCCTCGCCGACGCGGCCCGCGTCGCCCGCTGGGCCGACTCCGCACTCGGCCCCGGCCGCGGCAGTGCGACCGCCGACGGCAAGGCCACCCTGTCCGACGCCACCGCCGACCACGCGGCCCGCGAGCTGGGCCTGCCCGTGGCCAAGGTCCGCGCCGACTGGGACACCGCCCGCCTCGCCGGACTGGTCGAGGTGCACGGCGACACCGCCCGCCCCGGCTGGCGGCTGCGCGCCTGGAACCGCGACGACAGCGCCGTGCTGCGCGGCTGGGTAGCCCTCTTCGACGCCTGGTCGCTCGCCCACCCCGAGCCCGCCGGACAGGAGCCCGGCGCGGTGGCCGAGGTCGTCTCCGCGATGCCCCAGGTGCTCTCCTTCCTCCAGCTGTCCGCCGGACCGGTCCCCGTGGCCCAGCTCCTGGACCTGCTGGAGCAGCGCGTCACCGAACTGCGCACCGAACGCTGCGAGGTGCCCTACGGCCCCCGGCTCGAACCCGGCACCCCGGGCGCCGAGCCGGACCCGGCCCCGGCCACCGACACCGCGCTCGCCCCCCTCCTCGACTGGGCCCTGCACGCCCTCGCCGGCGTCGGCGCCCTCACCTGCGGCGACGGACAGGCCACGCTCACCCCGCTCGGCAGCTGGGCGGTCTGGGTCAAGCTGGAGCAGATCTGCGTCGCCGCGCAGAGCCCCGCCGGCAACATCGAGCAGTCCGCCGAGGGCATGCTCCGCGGCTGCGGCCGGCTCCGCCCCAACGCCGCCCGTGCCGAGTACCGGGCCTGGCTCGCCGCCCGCCCCGTCGGCAGCGCCGTGGCCGAACTGCTCGGCGCCGCCCGCGGCGAGGACGCCCTGCTGCGCGGCCTCGCCTTCGAGGCGCTGCGCGTCGTCGGCGCACCCGCCGAGCCCGACGTGCGCGGGGTCGTCGACGAGCCGACGCTCAGGCCGTACGCCCTGCTGTGGCTGGCCGAGCACGACGGCGCCGACCCCGAGGACGCCCACGAGGTCCTCACCCGCCCGGAGGCCACCTGGCTGTGGGTCGACACCGCGGCCGCCGTCGCCGACCACGGGGAGGCCCCGCTGCTGGTGCGGCACCTGGAGTCCGCGGTGCAGGCCACCGTCCCGGCCCTGCTCGACGAGGTCCGCGCGGTCGGCCACCCCCGCACCGTGCAGGTGCTGGTGGCGCTGGCCGCCGCACACCCGGACCCCGCCCTGGCCAAGGCCGTGCGCCGGGCGGCCTTCCAGGTCCACACCGGGGGCAGCTGACCGGCCGACCCCGACGGGCGACCGCCGGAGGCTACCCGCGTACCTCCGGCGCGTACGTCCCGAAGCTCCAGACGTTGCCCTCCAGGTCGCGGGCCATGTAGTCCCGCGAGCCGTAGTCCTGGTCGGTCGGGGGCATCAGGATCTCCGCGCCGTGCTCCACGGCCCGCCGGTGATGGGCGTCGACGTCCGCCACCACCACGTACACCCCCGTGGTGCCGCCGCTCTCCATCGCCTCGTCGAACCGGCCGCCCTTGCCCTTCGAGCCGAGCATGACCGCGCCGTTGCCCTGGACCAGCTCGGCGTGGGCCACCGAGCCGTCCTCGTCCTCGTACACCGCGAGCCGGGTGAAGCCGAAGGCGTCGGTGAGCTGCCGGATCGCCGCCTTGGCGTCCGCGTACTGGAGCGTCGGGTAGATGCTCGGGCGCCCGCCCGCATTGCCTGCCATGCCGATCACTTCCTCGTGAGCCGGGTGGCCCGTGCTGCTTTGGGCCCGTTCGCCCAGTCTTGCACCGGCCACTGACAACGCTCGCGGGGAAAAGCGGTTGCACCGCCCCGTTAGACTGGCCCTCATGGCCATTCTCCTCGTGCATTAGAGCGGCGGGAACCTCCACAGCCGCCCATCCCCGCCAACCACCCCGCCCAGGAGTCTGACCGTGATCTCCGCCTCCGGCATCGAGCTGCGCGCCGGTGCCCGTGTCCTCATCGAGAGCGCCACCTTCCGCGTCGCCAAGGGCGACCGCATCGGCCTGGTCGGCCGCAACGGCGCCGGCAAGACCACCCTCACCAAGGTCCTGGCCGGCGAGGGCCAGCCCGCCGCCGGTGCCGTCACCCGCTCCGGCGAGGTCGGCTACCTCCCGCAGGACCCGCGCACCGGCGACCTCGACGTGCTCGCCCGCGACCGCATCCTGTCGGCCCGCGGCCTGGACACCCTGATCCGCAAGATGCGGGAGAACGAGCAGCGCATCGCCAACGGCCAGGGCGCCACCCGTGACAAGGCGCTCAAGCAGTACGAGCGCCAGGAGACCGAGTTCCTCACCAAGGGCGGATACGCCGCCGAGGCCGAGGCCGCCACCATCGCCGCCGCGCTCAACCTGCCCGACCGGGTGCTCGGCCAGCCCCTGCACACGCTCTCCGGCGGTCAGCGCCGCCGTATCGAGCTGGCCAGGATCCTGTTCTCGGACGCCGACACCCTGCTGCTCGACGAGCCGACCAACCACCTCGACGCCGACTCGATCATCTGGCTGCGCGACTACCTGAAGACCTACCGCGGCGGCTTCATCGTGATCTCCCACGACGTCGACCTGGTCGAGACGGTCGTCAACAAGGTGTTCTACCTGGACGCCAACCGCTCCCAGATCGACGTCTACAACATGGGCTGGAAGCTCTACCAGCAGCAGCGCGAGGCCGACGAGAAGCGCCGCAAGCGCGAGCGTCAGAACGCCGAGAAGAAGGCGTCCGCCCTGCACTCGCAGGCCGACAAGATGCGCGCCAAGGCCACCAAGACCGTCGCCGCGCAGAACATGGCCCGCCGGGCCGACAAGCTGCTGGCCGGCCTGGAGGCCGAGCGGAAGTCCGACAAGGTCGCCAAGCTCCGCTTCCCCGAGCCCGCGCCCTGCGGCAAGACCCCGCTCACCGCCGAGGGCCTGTCCAAGTCGTACGGCTCCCTGGAGATCTTCACCGACGTCGACCTGGCCATCGACAAGGGCTCCCGGGTCGTCATCCTCGGCCTCAACGGCGCCGGCAAGACCACCCTGCTGCGCCTCCTCGGCGGCGTCGAGAAGCCCGACACCGGCGAGGTGGTCGAGGGACACGGACTCAAGCTCGGCTACTACGCCCAGGAGCACGAGACGCTCGACCCCGAGCGCACCGTCCTGGAGAACATGCGCTCGGCCAACCCGGACCTCGACCTCGTCGACGTCCGCAAGACGCTGGGCTCGTTCCTGTTCTCCGGCGACGACGTCGACAAGCCCGCCGGTGTCCTCTCCGGCGGCGAGAAGACCCGTCTCGCGCTGGCCACCCTCGTGGTGTCCTCGGCGAACGTGCTGCTCCTCGACGAGCCCACCAACAACCTCGACCCGGCCAGCCGCGAGGAGATCCTCGGCGCGCTGCGCACCTACAAGGGCGCCGTCGTCCTGGTCACCCACGACGAGGGCGCCGTCGAGGCGCTCCAGCCGGAACGGATCATTCTGCTTCCGGACGGCGTCGAGGACCTGTGGGGCGCCGACTACGCGGACCTCGTCGCCCTCGCTTGATCGAATGGATGATCCACTGGTTATGGATCATTCGGCCGATCCGTGATCCGCCATCTGTGTGAGATCTCCTCATCAAGAGGTGTGTCCTACATCGAATTCGCGGCCGGACCCCCATCCACCGGGGGTCCGGCCGCGACGCCTTTCTGACCTGGAATTTCGTGGAGAAACTCGTTCGGCGGAGCGGGTCCGATTCTCTGGAATCAGGGATTCCGTATGTGGGGACACGCTCCTGTCGTCACAACCTTGTCTCATCAGCCTTGCCGAATGGGTGGCCATGAGCGCCTGGAGGGGTGATCATGAGGAGAACCAGAGCGCACTTCCCATGAGGAGGCACGGGTGGCCGAGACTCTGAAGAAGGGCAGCCGGGTTACCGGCGCCGCGCGCGACAAGCTCGCGGCAGACCTGAAGAAGAAGTACGACGCCGGTGCGAGCATCCGGGCGTTGGCCGAGGAAACCGGCCGCTCGTATGGCTTTGTGCACCGCATGCTCAGCGAGTCGGGCGTCACGCTCCGAGGGCGTGGCGGGGCTACCCGGGGCAAGAAGGCCACTTCGGCCTGACGTCCCGGGCGGCCCCCGACTCCGAAAGTGACGGTGGCCACCCGGTCGGTTCTCCGACCGTCCGGGTGGTTACTGTGCAGTCACTTAGCCCTGCCGTCGCACGGCGCACCGTCCGGCGCGCGGCGGGGACGACGACCGCACCTTTCGGAGGCGCCCCATGGCTTCGCCCGCCCACGACCCCGGTCCCGCACTCGACCAGGACGGCGTGCGGCTCACCGTCGACGACGCGATCGCCACGGTGACGCTGACCAACCCGGCCAAGCGCAACGCGCAGAGCCCCGCTCTGTGGCGGGCGCTCGCCGAGGCCGGCCGGCTGCTGCCGGGCTCCGTCCGCGCCGTGGTGCTGCGGGCCGAGGGCAAGTCCTTCTCGGCCGGGCTCGACCGGCAGGCGTTCACGCCCGAGGGCTTCGACGGGGAACCGTCGTTCATCGACCTCGCGCGGGGCGGCGACGCCGAGCTGGACGCGACCATCGCCGAGTACCAGGAGGCGTTCACCTGGTGGCGGCGCAGCGACCTCGTGTCGGTCGCCGCCGTGCAGGGGCACGCCATCGGGGCGGGCTTCCAGCTGGCCCTCGCCTGCGACCTGCGGGTCGTCGCGGACGACGTGCAGTTCGCCATGCGCGAGACCAGCCTGGGCCTGGTGCCGGACCTGACGGGCACGCATCCCCTGGTGTCCCTGGTCGGGTACGCCCGTGCGCTGGAGATCTGCGCCACCGGGCGCTTCGTCGCGGCCGAGGAGGCCGTGAGCACCGGCCTGGCCAACCTCGCCGTGCCCGCGGACCAGCTCGACCCCGCCGTGCACGACCTGGTGTCCGCGATCCTGGCCGCACCGCGCGACGCGGTCGTCGAGACCAAGGCGCTGCTCCAGGGCGCCCCGACGCGGGACTACGAGGCCCAGCGCACCGCCGAACGGGCCGCGCAGGGGCGCCGGCTGCGCGACCTGGCGGGGCTCGGGGAGTAGGGGCGCCCAGGCGCGTCTTCTCAGCCGACGTCCGTCCGTGTCACCACCACCGCCACCGACGGACGGTCCGGCAGGGCCTCGGACACTGCCGCGCGGACCCGCCGGGCCACCTCGGCGGCCCGGTGGTCCGCCCGCACCGCCAGCTCCACCCGGACATGGCGGCGCGGCAGGGCACCCTCCCGCGGTGGCGGCTCGGTGAGGTGCACCGGACGGCCCAGTACGCCCGTCAGCCGCACCACGCCCGGCACCGTCAGCGCGGCCCGGGCGACATGCCCCTCGTCGCCGCTCGCTTCGCCGCCGTCGCTGCCGTCGCGGTCGATTTCGGTGTCGGCCTCGTCGGCCTCGTCGGCCGCGTCGGCGGGTCCCGGCTCCGGCCCGGCCTCCGGACCCGCCTTCGGGCCCGTCTCCGGCGTCTCGTCGAGCAGGCCGGTCACCCGCAGGTCCACGTCCGCCGCCGCGAGGCCGAGCCGCGCGGCCGCCGCCTCCGTCAGCGCCGCCCGCAGGCGCGCGGCCGTAGCCGGCAGCGGCTCAGCGACCGCCGTCGTCGGCCCCACGACCACCGCGAAGTCGGCCGTCACCCGCAGCGGACCGGGCGGCAGCGCACCCGGCGGAGGCGGCACGGCGGGCTCGCCCACGTCGTCCGGGTCCGCGAGCCCGACCCGCAGGTCACCCGGCCACACCCCCGCCACCCCACGGGCCGCCGCCAGCAGCACCGCCCGTGCCGCCCGCTCGGCGATCCACGCACCGTCCCCCGGGCCGCCCAGCGGCAGCAGCCTGCCGAGACCCAACTGCTCACGCACCGCCCGCGTCCACCGGTCCGCCGTCGTCATTCCTCCAGCCTGCCGCATCCGTGGCGCGAGCCGCCGCAACCCCGCCTACCGTGGGCACAGGACTACGACCGAAAGGGACGTACGGCGATGAGTGACATGGAGAGCCACCGGAGCGGGCAGGACACGATCGAGACCCCCGGTACGGCCAAGGGCCAGACGATTCGGCGCGGCGGCGGAGACCCCGGCACCCGGGGACGGACCACCATCGCCGACGGCGTCGTGGAGAAGATCACCGGAATGGCGGCACGCGACGTCGCCGGTGTGCACGCGATGGGCAGCGGGATGTCGCGCACCTTCGGCGCCGTGCGCGACCGGGTGCCCGGCGGGACCAGGTCCGGGGTGACGCGCGGGGTGAAGGCCGAGGTCGGCGAGAAGCAGACCGCCCTCGATCTGGAGATCGTCGTCGAGTACGGCGTGTCGATCGCGGACGTGGCCCGGGACGTGCGGGAGAACGTGGTGGCGGCGGTGGAGCGGATGACCGGTCTTGAGGTCGTCGAGGTCAACATCGCGGTGAGCGACGTGAAGCTGCCCGACGAGGAGGACGAGGAACCGGAGCCCCGGATCAGGTGACACGGACGCTGACGGAACGCCGACGGAACGCTGAGGGATCGGTGAGTGAATCGGTGAATGAGGGGAGCGCACCATGAGCATGGCCGTGGTCGGCATGATCGCCGGCATGGCACTGGGCTTCGCCGGATACTTCGGCGGGTTCGGTGCCTTCCTGCTGGTGGCGGCCCTGGGGGCCGTCGGGTTCGTCGTCGGCCGCTTCCTGGAGGGGGACATGGACCTCGGTGACTTCTTCCGTACCCGCGACGACCGGCGGCGGTGACCGGCGTGAGCGATGGGGCCGGTGAGCTCCTCGAACCCCTGGCCCGCGTGGCACCGGGCGAGCGCGGCGCCACGCGGATCGCCGACCGGGTCGTCGCCAAGGTCGCCGCCCGGGCGGCGCGCGAGGCGCTCGGCCCGCTCCACCCGGACGCCGCACGGCCGTACGCCACCGTCGACGTCCACCACGACACCGCACACGTCCGGGTCCACCTCGAACTCGACTACCCGTGCGACATCGGCGCCCGCTGCGGCCAGGTGCGTCACCAAGTCGTCCAGCGGGTACGTGCGTTGGTGGGCATGGCGGTGCCGGAGGTCGCCGTCCAGGTGGAGCGGCTGCACCTGTCGGCGCAGTACGGCGCGAGGCACGGGAGGACGCGATGAGCGAGCCGGAGGGCTCCGGGACGGGAGAGGGCAGCACCCAGCGCCTGCCCGTCGTGGAACGCGGCACCGAGCCGGGTGCGGCACCGTCGCCGGACCAGGACGAGCCCGGACCCCAGGACGCGTCCGGGAGCGGCCGGGCCGGGCGGTTCTGGTCCGCGCGCCGCGTCCCCGCCGGCCTCGTCGCGCTGCTGCTCCTGCTCCTGGCCGGGGCGTTCCTCTACGACGTCGCCGCCGTGCGCGCCGGCCGGTCCGCGCTCGGCTGGCGCCGCGACCTGGCCCGGCAGCTCGCCGAACGGCCCGTCGACGACACCTGGGTGCTGGTCGGCGCCGGAGTCGCCACGGCCCTCGGGCTCTGGCTGCTCGTGCTGGCACTCACCCCCGGACTGCGCCGGGTGCTGCCGATGCGGCACACGCACCCGGACGTACGCGCCGGACTGCACCGGGACGCCGCCGCCACGGTGCTGCGCGACCGGGCCATGGAGGTCTCCGGGGTGCAGTCGGCGCGGGTGCGGATGCGCCGCCGCCGGGCCCGGGTACGGGCGCTGTCGCACTTCCGGGAACTGGACGACGTACGGGCCGACCTGGACGGTGTGCTCGACGACGCGGTGCGCGGTCTCGGACTGGCCCGGCCGCCCGCCGTGTCGCTGCGGGTGGCGCGCCCCGGACGGAAGGGGTGAACGCGGTGCTCAGGACGGTGAACCGGGTACTGACCGCACTCGCGGGCCTGGTCCTGCTGGCCCTCGGCGGCGCGGTGCTGGCCGTGGGATTCGACGCCCCGGCACCTTCCTGGTGGGTCCACCAGGGGCCGCACGACGTGCTGCTGAGCAACGCCGAACGGACCCGGTGGCGGGAGGCCGGCTGGTGGTGGCCGGTCGTCATCGCCGGGCTCGCGGTCCTGCTGCTGCTCGCCCTGTGGTGGCTGGTCGCGGTGGTACGCCGCCGCAGGCTCACCGAGGTCCTCGTCGACACCGGGGACGGCGAGGGCGCCACGCTGCGCGGCAGGGCACTGGAGGACGTCGTCGCCGGTGAGGCGGACCGCGTGGACGGGGTCGAACGGGCAGGTGTCCGGCTCACCGGCCGCCGCGACGCCCCGGCGACCCGCGTCCGGCTGCTGCTGGCCCCCCATGTGGACCCCGGCACGGCCCTGCACGACCTCACCACCCGGGCCCTGGCCCACGCCCGCGACTCGGCGAACCTCACCTCCCTCCCGGCGGAGGTCCAGCTCCGTGGCGTCAAGCACGGGGCCGAGCGGGTCAACTGAGCGTCGGCTCCGCCCGTTTCAGAACCCGTGCCGCACGCCGCCGTCCACCGGAAGCATCACGCCCGTGATGTACGACGCCGCGGGGGAGAGCAGGAACGCCGACACGCGGCCGAACTCCTCCGGGGCGCCGTAGCGGCGCAGCGGGATGCGGGACTCGGCGGCCGCCCTGGTCGCCTCCGGGTCGGCGGACAGCCCGTCCAGCTCGCGCACCCGGTCGGTGTCGACGCGCCCCGGCAGCAGGCCGATGACGCGGATGCCGCGCGGGCCCAACTCGTCGGCGAGGGACTTGGCGAAGCCCGCGAGCCCGGGGCGCAGACCGTTGGAGACGGTCAGGCCCGGGATCGGCTCGTGCACCGAGCCCGACAGCACGAACCCGATCACCCCGCCGTCCGCCAGCTCGGCCGCCGCCGTCCGGGCGAGGCGCACCGCGCCCAGGAACACCGACTCGAACGCCGACTGCCACTGCTCGTCCGTGGTGTCGGCGGCGAACCCGGGCGGCGGCCCGCCCACGCTGATCAGCACGCCGTCGAAACGGCCGAAGCGCTCACGGGCGGTGGCGATCAGCCGCCCGGCGGCCTCCGGGTCGGCGTTGTCCGCGGCCACCCCGACCGCGTCCGGTCCCAGCGCCGAGGCCGCCTCCGCGACGCTCTTCTCGTCCCGCCCCGTGACGACCACCTTCGCCCCGTCGGCGACCAGCTCGCGCGCGGCGGCGTTGCCCAGGCCCCGGGTGGCACCCGTGACGACGTACACCCGGTCCTTCAGTCCAAGATCCATGGCCCCTATCCTGCCCCCTCGCCCCCGTACAGGGCGAGGGCCGTGTTCACCAGGCCGACGTGACTGAAGGCCTGCGGGAAGTTGCCGAGCTGGTGCCCGGCCACCGGGTCGTACTCCTCGGCCAGCAGCCCCACGTCGTTGGCGAGCCCCACCAGCCGCTCGAACAGCTCCCGGGCCTCCTTCGTCCGGCCGGTCGCGTGCAGCGCGTCCGCGTACCAGAACGAGCACACCAGGAACGTCCCCTCGCCGCCCGGCAGGCCGTCGACGGCAGCGCCCTCGGTGCTGTAGCGCCGCACCAGGCCGTCCCGGGTCAGCTCCGCGCCGATCGCATCGACCGTGCCGGCCACCCGCGGGTCGTCCGGCGGCAGGAAGCCCACGCGCGGAACGAGCAGCAGCGAGGCGTCCAGCTCCCGCGAGCCGTAGTACTGGGTGAAGGTGTTGCGCACCGGGTCGTAGCCCTTCTCGCACACCTCGCGATGCACCTCGTCGCGCAGCGCCCGCCAGCCGTCGAGGTCACCGCGGCCCAGCTCGGGATGGTGCTCCAGCGTGCGCACCGCCCGGTCCAGGGCCACCCACGTCATCACCTTCGAGTGCACGAACTGCCGGCGCCCGCCCCGCACCTCCCACAGCCCCTCGTCCGGTTCCCGCCACGCCGTGGCCAGGAACTCCATCAGGGCGCACTGCAGCTCCCACATCTGCGGCCGGGGCCGCATCCCCGCCAGCCGGGCCAGCGACAGGGAGTCCATGACCTCGCCGTACACGTCCAGCTGGAGCTGGTTCACCGCGTCGTTGCCGATCCGTACCGGCGCGGACCCGGCGAAGCCGGACAGCCACGGCAGCTCGGACTCGGGCAGCCGCCGCTCGCCCGCGACGCCGTACATGATCTGCAGGTCCGCCGGGTTGCCCGCGACCGCGCGCAGCAGCCAGTCGCGCCAGGCCTCCGCCTCCTCCAGGTAGCCCGCCGACAGCAGGGCGCCCAGGGTGAGCGTGGAGTCGCGCAGCCAGCAGAAGCGGTAGTCCCAGTTGCGCACGCCGCCCGGCTCCTCCGGCAGCGACGTGGTGGGGGCCGCCACGATGCCGCCGGTGGGCTTGTACGTGAGTGCCTTCAGCGTGATCAGGGAGCGGACCACGGCGTCCCGGTGCGGGCCGTCGTAGCGGCAGCGTGCCGCCCACTCGCGCCAGTCCTCGACGCTGTGCTCCAGCGACATGTACGGGTCGATCAGCGGCGGCCGGGGCTCGTGCGAGGGGTGCCAGGTCAGCACGAACGCGACCTTCTCGCCCGCGGCGACGGTGAACTCCGCGTGCGTCCCGAAGTCCTGGCCCCAGCTGCGCACCTCGGGCTCGCTGCGCAGCCACGCCGAGTCCGGCCCGGCGACGGCCACCCGGTGCCCGTCGGCCCGGCGCACCCACGGCACGATCGAGCCGTGGTCGAAGCGCAGCCGGAGCACGCTGTGCACGGTGACCTCGCCGCTCAGGCCCTCCACGATGCGGACGAGGTCGGGGGCCCGGTCGCGCTGGGGCATCAGGTCGGTGACGCGGACCGCACCGTCCTCGGTCTCCCACTCGGTGTCCAGGACGAGGGTGTCCGGCCGGTAGGCGCGCCGGGTGCAGCGCTCCGCGCCCTCGGGCGCGATGCGCCAGTGGCCGTTGTCCTCCTCGCCGAGCAGGTTCGCGAAGCAGGCGGGCGAGTCGAAGCGGGGCAGGCAGAGCCAGTCCACGGAGCCGTCCGTGGCGACCAGGGCCGCGGTCTGCTGGTCGCCGATGAGCGCGTAGTCCTCGATGTGGGGGTGCACGGGTTGACCTCTTCCCGGCCGGAGCCGGAGCAATCGGATCCGCCCGCGCCCTCCCGCCGCCCGGCTACACCGTCACGGGTTCCGCCTCCGCGGGCTCCACGTCCTCGGCGGCCTCCCGGTCGCGCTTCTCCCGGCGGACCAGGAACCACCAGCCGACCGGTACGGCCGCGGCGAACAGCCACCACTGGATGGCGTAGGCGTAGTTCAGCGCGGCGTTCTCGTTGCCGGGCCTGCCGATCGGCTCCGGGGTGTCGTTCTTCGGCTCGGGAGTCTTCAGGACCACGTATCCGCCGAGCACCCGGGCGTCCAGGCGTTCGGCCTGCTGCTCGCTGTTGATGAGCATGATCTGCCGGTCCGGGAGACCCTCGAGGTCCTTGATGCCGCTCGCCTCGGTCGTCTCGTCGGGCATCAGCCGGCCGGTGAGGGTGAGCTCGCCCCGAGGCGGTGCGGGGACCTTCGGGAACGCGGTCTGGCTCGGGCCGTCCGCGGGGATCCAGCCCCGGTTGACCAGCAGGACCTTGCCGTCGTCCAGCACGAACGGGGTCAGCACGTGGTAGCCGATGTTGTCGTCGGAGTCGGTGCGGCGGCGGACCACGACCTCGCGGTCCGTGTCGAAGCGGCCCTCGGCGGTGACGGTGCGGTACCGCTCCCGCGTGGTGATCTTCTTGCCGGGTGCGGTCAGCGACTCCACGGGCGCCGGTGGCGCCTCGAGCGCGCTCGCGACCAGGTCGTTCCGGGCGGTGCGCTCCTCGTAGCGGTGCATCTGCCAGAAGCCCAGCTCGATCATCGTGGGGATGAGCAGCACGGCGAGCAGTGTGAGGATCACCCACTGGCGGGACAACAGGAAGCGGTACACCCCACGACGGTACAACTCGGTCGTGGGGCGTCACGCGGCGGGTACGGGCTCACGCCCGGCGGCGGAGCTCAGACCTTGTCGACGATCCCCGCCCTCCCCTCCGCGCGGGCGCAGTGGGCGCCGCAGAACCAGTGGCCGTCGACCTCGACGCCCTGGCCGATGATCTGTACCCGGCAGTGTTCGCAGATGGGGGCCATCCGGTGGATCGCGCAGGAGAAGCAGTCGAAGACGTGCACCGCTCCCTGGGCGTGGACCTCGAAGGTCATTCCGTAGTTGTTGCCGCAGACTTCACATGTCGCCATGCGCCACAGGGTGGGCCGTCGCCGCGAACGCGGGCCGGTGGGCGCCGGGCGAGTCGCCCGGAATCACCCGTCCGCAGGCTCGACGTCCGCGAGCAGTTGCCCGAAGGCCGCCTCGTCCACCACCGGAGTCCCGAACTGGCGGGCCTTGACCACCTTGGAGGTGCCCGAGTCCGGATCGTTGGTGACCAGCAGGCTGGTCAGCCGGGACAGGCTGGTCGCGACGTGCAGGCCCGCCTCGACGGCGCGGTCCTCCAGCAGGTCGCGCTCGACGGAGGTGTCACCCGAGAAGGCGACCCGCATGCCCTGCTTGAGCCGTTTGCCCTCTTCGTACCGCCCCGGGTTGGGATGGGGGCATGCGGGCCTTTTGCGGGAGGGGCGCCAACTGGTCGGCCGGTAGCTCCCGTAGCCCGCCTGCTGCCCGATCCGGGGCGCGGGCCGGTCCGACCACTCGGTCAGCGGCCGGCACTCGTGCAGCGGCAGCCGCACGTCCCCGGCCGCCGCGGCGAGCAGACTCGGCCGGAACGCCTCCGCCAGTACCCGGGCGTCGTCCAGCGCGTGGTGCGCCCGCTGCTGCACGACGCCGAAGTGCGCGGCCAGCGACTCCAGCTTGTGGTTGGGCAGCGGCAGGTCCAGCGCCTTGGACAGCGCGATGGTGCACAGGCGTTGACGCACCGGGGCCTCGCGCTCCGCGCGCGCGTACTCACGGGCGATCATCTGCCAGTCGAAGACCGCGTTGTGCGCGACGAGGACCCGCCCGTCGAGCCGGGCCGCGAACTCCTCGGCGACGTCCGGGAAGAGCGGTGCGTCCCGGAGTACGTCGCTGGTCAGACCGTGTATCCACACCGGGCCCGGATCGCGCTGCGGATTGACCAGGGTGTACCAGTGGTCCTCGACCTCGCCGCGGGCGTCCAGTCGGTAGACGGCCGCCGAGATGATGCGGTCGTCGCGGGCCAGGCCGGTGGTCTCCACGTCGACGACCGCGTACCCCTGGGGATACGCGGCCGGCCACGCCGTGGCGGACGGCGCTGCGGTCGTGCGGTCTTCGAGCATGGTCAATGAGGATACGGGCCCGGACCGACACTCCGGTCCCGCAGGTGCCCGCCGCCGTCAACGCCCCGGCGTCCGGAGCTCGTTGTGACACCCGTCGGCGCCCTCACCGATGCCCTCACCGATGCCCTCACCGATGCCTTCACCAACGCACTCACCAACGGATCGGCACCGGAAGGGCCGTCAGAAGGCCCGACACCGCCACCACCACGCCCAGCGCGACGACCTCCGCGCGCGCGGGGGAGCAGGCGGCCAGCGGGTCGGCCGCGCGGCCCAGCCGGATCCTGGCCCACAGCGCGAGGGCGGCGACGGCGGCCACGAGGAGCACCTTGGCCAGCAGGACCCGCCCGTAGGCGGTGTCCGTCAGCTGCTCCAGGATCGTGCCCGCCGGCATCCGGCGCAGCGAACTGCACACCCCCGTGGCCGTGAGGGCCGCCAGCAGCACGGCCGCCACGCGCGCGTAGAGCCCCAGCAGAGCGGGCCCAGCCTCCTGCCCCGCCTCCGTCGCCCCCCAGTGCCGCAGGGTCCGCAGCGCGTACAGCAGACCGCCCACCCACAGGGCGGCGCACGTCAGATGGACGAGGGTCAGTCCGGAGCCGAGCAGCGGGCTGTACTCGGTCGTCGGGTGCGCGCGGAGCGCGTCGGCGACGATCACCGCGGCCAGCGGCCACGCCTGGAGGCCTGGCCGCCGCGAGGTCGCGCACAGCCAGGCCGCGAGGAATCCGTTGACCTCCAGCAGCGCGAGCTTGCCGTCCCGGGACTCGTAGAGACCGCCGACGTCGATGTCGGCGACGGAGTCCGGCACCAGGTTGCCGGTGGCCACGACCGAGGCCAGCCCCAGCGCGGCGACGAGTCCGACGGCGGCCGCGTACGGCGACCAGCTGCGGGGCCGGTCCGGGGGAGCACCGGGCAGCGACCGGGCCAGCCGGTTCACGAAGAGTTCGCCGAGCGGGACGCTCAGCGCGGCGAAGAGCACCGTGCGCAGCAGGGCGATGCCGCCGGTGCCGGGCGCCTCGGCCTCCCCGGTGCCGTGCAGTGCGGGGGAGGGGCCGAGCACGGGTATCAGCGCGCCCAGGGCCACCAGCACGAGTACGGCGACCGTCCGGCCGGTGCCGGAGGGCCGTGAGTGGCGTCCGGCGTCGGTGGTCCGGGACGGGGGGCGTATCGAGGTCACCCCAGGATCTTCACCAAGTCACCAGATCCGGGCAAGTTCCGGTGGCGTCCTCACGGCTCCCGTGCCGTGTCGGCCGCGGACGCGTCCTCGGAGCGGGACGCGGCCGACCACCACAGCCGCACCTCCTTGCGCACGTCCGTGGGGCGCAGCTCCCACCCCTGGGCGAGGGCGACCTCGGCGACGTACCGTCCGCCGACGCCGCGGTAGTCGCGCCGGTGTATCTCGCATTCCACGGGCGGCGGCGCGGCCTTCGGCTCGCGCGGGGCGGAGGCCTGCTTGGTCCAGTTGCCCACGACCCTGTCGACCCGCGCCCGGTAGTAGGCGGTGTCGCCCTCGTGCCGCAGCTCGGGCCACGTCACACACCAGGAGGCCAGCCGGGCTATGCCACCGAGGACGTCGTCCATGAACCTCATGTAGCCGCGCCCGAAGCCCTCACTGACCGCGGCGATCCCGTCGGCGAACAGACCCACCACGAAGAGCACCGCGGCCACTGCCAGCCAGAACGCGCACAGCAGCGGGAAGAACAGGAGGGTCGCGACGAACTTCAGGGCCAGCGACCAGCGCGGGCGCACCGGTTCGGGCCCCCAGGCGGCGGAATCCTCGTAAGTGTCCATGCGGAAGATACTGCCGCACGACGGGGGCGGCGGTCCGGGTGGGAACCGGACAACCGCCCCCGCACGACGCACGGGTACGCGTACGCGTACCGGCTACCAGGTCACCGCGTCCAGCGCGTCGGCCATGCCCCAGCCGTAGAAGCCGTTGCGGTTCTTCGGGCCCTCGCACACCGCGTCGACCTTGCCGTCGCCGTCGATGTCGTACGGCTTGGTGCACGCCGTGGCATCGGCCTCGGCGTACAGCAGGGCCTTCACCATGGCGGGAGAGGCGTGCGGGTGCGTCGACTTGATGAGGGCGGCGACACCCGCGACGTGCGGCGAGGCCATCGACGTACCGGCCATGTAGCCCCACTTGCCGCCGGGCAGCGTGCCCAGGATCAGGCCGCTGGTGGCGGGCGGCTCCGGCGTCTGGTAGGCCGTCGAGTCGCCGCCGGGCGCGGCGATGTCGATGACGCCGAGGCCGTGGTTGGAGAAGGACGACTTGAGGCCCTTCGCACCGGTCGCCGCGACCGTCACGACACCCGGCAGCTGGGTCGGGATGTCCAGGCACTTCGACGGGTCGACGGTCCGGTCGCCGGGCGTGGTGTCGTTGGGCGAGGACGGGTCGGTGATCTCGTCGGAGGTGAGGTCGTAGTTCTCGTTGCCGGCCGCGGCGACGTTGACCGCGCCCTTCTTCTCCGCGTACCGGGAGGCCCGCGAGACGGCCTCGACGAGCGCCTTCTGGTCCGGGTCGTCCTTGCAGTTGAAGTACCACGGGTCGGTGTAATAGCTGTTGTTGGTCACGTCGACGCCGTGCTCGGCCGCCCACATGAAGCCGCAGACCACGGCCTCGGTGTAGAAGAAGCCGTCGGGGTTGGAGACCTTGATGCCGGCCACCTTCACCCCGGGTGCCACGCCGGTCATGCCGATGCCGTTCTTGGCGGCGGCTATCTCCCCGGCCACGTGGGTGCCGTGCGGGCTCTCCGCCGCGCTCGGCCGCCAGGCCCCGTCGGTGGTGTCCGGCTTGCCCGCCACACAGTTGACGGACGCCTGCCGGTCGAAGTTCGGGGCGATGTCCGGGTGGGTGTCGTCGACGCCGGTGTCGATGACGGCGACGGTCACCTTCTCGCTGCCCAGCGACTTCTCGTGCGCCTTGTCCGCCTTGATGGCGGGCAGGTCCCACTGGAGCGACTCCAGCGGGTCCTGGCCCTCGGCCTTCGCGGAGGAGGCCCTGGCGGCGGCCAGTTCCTCGCCGCCGAGCACCTGCGGCGCGCCCGTGTCGGTGGTGGCGGCCGAGGGCAGCGGCGCGGTGCGGGTGGCACCGGCCGACTGCACGCCGCGCACCTTGCGGACGGTCCTGGCGAAGTCGGGGTTGGCGGAGTGGACGACGATCACGCCGATCCGGTCGTACGACGTGACGATCGTGCCGCCCGCCTTGGCTATCGCCCGCCGCACGGTGGCCGAAGGGCGGTGCCCGGAGGCGACGTTGACGACGTAGCTGAGCGCGGTCGCGTCCGCCGCCGTCGAGGGGGCGGCCTCGGCCGCGGGGGCCGCGGCGGCCGGGGTGCCCGGCAGGAACGCGAGCGACGCGGCCACGGCCATGCCCGCCGGGATCGCGAGGGCACGGCGGTGACGCGGGTGGGGAGCGGTCATGCGTGGTGTCTCCAGTCCGTCGGGAAAACTCGGGAAACGAGCCGGCGTCTGGAGCGCGGATCGCGCGCGGAACGCAGATGATCCATGGGTTCTCCACATCATCCGGCAGAACGGCAGCTGCCCGGACACGGGTAATCGGGCAGGTACATGACGTAGTGGTGCAGGGTGAAGCTATCCCCCGAAGTCCCTGGCCAGCAATGACCCGCAGAGGGTGACTTCGGAAAGTGCCACGGGTGTTGAACCGGTCCCCGCGGGGCGCCGTGTCGTTGGACAGGGAGCCCGAGCACGATCAGCCCCCTGCGAGAACACCGAGGTTCAAGCCGTCATGTCCGTCGTACGAGGAGACTCCGTGGCCACCGACGCACCGCCCCCCTCGAAAGAGGAGCCCCCCTCGCAAGAGGAACACCGACTCCCCTCCGCCGAGGAGTTCTCCGAAGTGCAGCAGAGCGCCGAGTTCGCCGAGCTGCGCCGCTCCTTCCGCTCCTTCGCGTTCCCGCTGACCGTCGCCTTCGTCGCCTGGTACCTGCTCTACGTGCTGCTGTCGAACTACGCCGGCGGCTTCATGGGCACCAAGCTCTTCGGCAACATCAACGTCGCGTTCGTCTTCGGCATCGCCCAGTTCGTCACCACGTTCCTCATCGCCTGGTGGTACTCGCGGCACGCCGCCGCGAAGCTCGACCCCAAGGCCGAGGCCATCAAGTCCCGGATGGAGGGCGGCGCATGAGCCCCGCACAGTCCGTTTTCGCCGCCGAGCTGGCCGCCAACGAGGCCAGCGAGCACCGGCCGCTCATCATCACGCTCTTCGCGGTCTTCGTCCTCGCGACGCTCGGCATCACCGTCTGGGCGGGCCGCCAGACCAAGGACGCCGCCGACTTCTACGCGGGCGGCCGGTCCTTCAGCGCCTTCCAGAACGGCCTCGCCGTCTCCGGCGACTACATGTCGGCCGCGTCCTTCCTCGGCATCGCCGGCGCCATCGCCCTCTTCGGCTACGACGGCTTCCTGTACTCCATCGGCTTCCTGGTCGCCTGGCTGGTCGCCCTTCTCCTGGTCGCCGAACCGCTCAGGAACTCCGGGCGCTACACGATGGGCGACGTCCTCGCCTACCGCATGCGCCAGCGCCCGGTGCGCACCGCCGCCGGCACCTCCACGATCGTCGTGTCGATCTTCTACCTGCTGGCCCAGATGGCGGGCGCGGGCATCCTCGTCTCGCTGCTGCTCGGCATCACCTCCGACGCCGGCAAGATCCTCATCGTCGCCCTCGTCGGCGTCCTGATGATCGTGTACGTCACCATCGGCGGCATGAAGGGCACCACCTGGGTGCAGATGGTCAAGGCCGTGCTGCTGATCGGCGGCACCATTCTGATCACCTTCCTGGTGCTGCTGAAGTTCGACTTCAACATCTCCGACCTGCTCGGCAAGGCCGCCGAGAACAGCGGCGCGGGCAGCGCCTTCCTGGAGCCCGGACTGAAGTACGGGGCGACCGGTACGTCGAAGCTGGACTTCATCTCGCTCGGCATCGCCCTCGTGCTCGGCACCGCCGGCCTGCCGCACATCCTGATCCGCTTCTACACGGTGCCCAACGCCAAGGCCGCCCGTAAGTCCGTGAACTGGGCGATCGGCATCATCGGCGCCTTCTACCTGATGACCATCGCCCTCGGCTTCGGCGCGGCGGCGCTCATCGGCAAGGACGAGATCATCGCGTCCAACGCGTCCGGCAACACGGCCGCGCCGCTGCTCGCCCTGCATGTGGGCGGCGTCGACTCGGCCTGGGGCGCGATCCTGCTGGCCACGATCTCGGCGGTGGCCTTCGCGACCATCCTCGCCGTCGTCGCGGGACTCACCCTCGCCTCGTCCTCGTCCTTCGCCCACGACATCTACGCCAACGTCATCCGCAAGGGGCGGGCCACCGAGAAGGAGGAGATGAAGGCGGCCCGCTGGGCGACCGTCTTCATCGGCATCGTCTCCATCGCGCTCGGCGCCCTCGCCCGCGACCTCAACGTGGCCGGTCTGGTCGCCCTGGCCTTCGCCGTCGCCGCTTCGGCCAACCTGCCGACGATCCTCTACAGCCTCTTCTGGAAGCGGTTCACCACCCAGGGCGCCCTGTGGTCGATCTACGGCGGTCTGATCGTCGCCGTCGGCCTGGTGCTGTTCTCGCCCGTCGTCTCCGGCGACCCGAAGGCGATGTTCCCGGACGTCGACTTCGCCTGGTTCCCGCTGCAGAACCCGGGTCTGATCTCCATCCCGTTCGGATTCCTGATGGGCTGGCTCGGCACGGTCCTGTCGAAGGAGGAGCCCGACGAGGCGAAGTACGCGGAACTGGAGGTCCGGTCCCTGACCGGCACCGGAGCGCACTGACGCCCCCGCCCGACCGGTACCGGCGCGGCCGCTCGTAGATCCCTACGACGCGGCCGCGTCCCGCGTCGTAGGGATCGGGCGGCTGTCGATGTCGGACCGGTCACGTAGGCTCGACGGTGTCGGAGGAGAGAAGTGCTCCGCCGATCCGCGTCGAGGGAGGGGGCCCACGTGCTCATCGACACCTACGGCCGAGTGGCCACCGACCTGAGGGTCTCGCTCACCGACCGTTGCAACCTGCGCTGTACCTACTGCATGCCCGAAGAGGGCCTGCAGTGGCTCGCCAAGCCCGACCTGCTCACGGACGACGAGATCGTCCGCCTCATCGACATCGCGGTGACCTCCCTCGGTATCGAGGAGGTCCGCTTCACCGGCGGCGAGCCGCTGCTGCGCCCCGGCCTGGTCGGCATCGTCGAGCGCGTCGCCGCCCTCGGCCCGCGCCCCCGGATGTCGCTGACCACCAACGGCATCGGCCTCAGGCGCACGGCCACGGCCCTGAAGGCGGCGGGCCTGGACCGGGTCAACGTCTCGCTGGACACCCTGCGCCCGGACGTCTTCAAGACACTCACCCGCCGGGACCGCCACAAGGACGTCCTGGAGGGCCTGGCGGCCGCCCGCGAGGCCGGACTCACCCCGGTCAAGGTCAACAGCGTCCTGATGCCGGGGCTCAACGACGACGAGGCGCCCGACCTGCTCGCCTGGGCCGTCGAGCACGACTACGAACTGCGCTTCATCGAGCAGATGCCCCTGGACGCCCAGCACGGCTGGAAGCGCGAGGGCATGGTCACCGCCGGTGACATCCTGACCTCCCTGCGGACCCGTTTCGAGCTGACCGCCGAGGGCTCCGAGGAGCGCGGCTCGGCCCCCGCCGAACGCTGGCTGGTGGACGGCGGTCCGCACCGCGTCGGCGTCATCGCCTCCGTCACCCGCCCGTTCTGCTCGGCCTGCGACCGCACCCGCCTGACCGCCGACGGCCAGGTGCGCACCTGCCTGTTCGCCACCGAGGAGACCGACCTGCGCGCGGCCCTGCGCTCCGACGCCCCCGACGAGGAGATCGCCCGCATCTGGCGCCTGGCCATGTGGGGCAAGAAGGCGGGCGCGGGCCTCGACGACCCGGCCTTCGTCCAGCCCGACCGCCCGATGTCGGCGATCGGAGGCTAGGACGACCAGGGTCGGGGTCCCTCAGGGCCTGCCGGAGTCCTCCGGGGCTTCCCACTCGGCGAGCGGGACCACGTCCTTGAGGAAGTTCCGCACCCCGAGGAACTGGGACAGGTGCTCGCGGTGCTCGTCGCACGCGATCCACGTCTTGCGGCGCTCCGGAGTGTGGACCTTCGGGTTGTTCCACGCCAGCACCCACACGGCGGGGGTGCGGCAGCCCTTGGCGGAGCAGATCGGGGTGGTTTCGTCACTCACGGTTTCGTCTCACAGGTCCACGCACGAGGGTCCGCACACAAGGCGACGCCGAGCAGCCACGGGGGGAGCTGCCCGGCGTCGGTCCGTCGCTCCGACGGGGGATGCGGAGCGCGTACGAAGTATGTCACGGCTCACCCATCGCCCGGCACCGGAACAACGCGATTCATCTGAGCATTTCTTCGGCCTGGCGCGGAATCGACGCCGCCGCTCAAGGGGTGCGGCGGTCACGGTCGGTCGCGCGGCTCACCGGCCGCACCCGGCCCCGGATCGGCGGTCGCGCCCTCCGGGACGGACTCCGCCGCACCGTTCCCGGCCCGCGGCGGCATGATCATCGGCGGGGTCGGCGCCGTCACGAACGTCGAGGGCAAGGATGGCGCGTTCTCGCGCCCGGCGTTGGCGATCACGACGGCGATGTACGGCAGGGCGGCCCCGAGGATCAGGGCCACGATCGCGACGTGCCGTTCCACGTTCCACAGGCAGACCGCGAGGATCACCGAGGCCGTACGGATCGACATCGAGATGATGTAACGCCGCTGCCGCCCGCGCACATCCTCCTGGAGGCCCGTCCGGGCCCCGGTGATCCGGAACACCTCGGCACTGCCGCCGGCACTCTGCTTCCGCATCTGGTTCCACCATCCGCCCGCATCGGACTCTCCCCGCCCCGCTCTCGTCCGCGGCCGCACGGGGACTCCGGTCCCGGACAACTCACCACGTTACGCCGCGCCCGCGCCGCTCACGAGACCGGGGCACCCCCGGTCCGGCCGTACCGCGTGCGCCTTGCGGCCGGGCGCCGGTACCCCGTTCGGCCGTACGCGGCATGCGCCGTACGCGGTACGCCCGAACACTGGTGGCATTGCTCGCGTAGAGCCGGACGAGGAGGCAGCCATGGGCTGGTTGTGGGCGATCATCGTGGGATTCGTGCTCGGCTTGATCGCCAAGGCGATCATCCCCGGCAAGCAGCACATGCCGCTGTGGCTGACCACCATCTGCGGCATGATCGGCGCGATCGTCGGCAACGCGATCGCCCGCGCGGCCGGCGTCGAGGCGACGTCCGGCATCGACTGGTGGCGGCACCTGTTCCAGCTGGTGGCGGCGATCATCGTGGTCGGCCTCGGCGACGCGGCCTACGCGTCGGTACGCGGCAACAGGCGACGCGAACGGGCCTGACCCCGCTCCGGACCCGCCCCGCACGGCGAAGGGGCGCGCTCCGGCAGCCGTGCGGCGCCGGAGCACGCCCCTCGCGCGTGCGCCCGCTCAGACCCCGGTGATCTCCACCGCGGCCAGGTTCTTCTTGCCGCGCCGCAGCACCAGCCAGCGCCCGTGCAGCAGGTCCTCCTTGGCGGGGACCGCGTCCTCGCCGGCGACCTTGGCGTTGTTCACGTAGGCGCCGCCCTCCTTCACCGTGCGGCGCGCGGCGGACTTGCTGGCCACCAAACCCACCTCGGCGAACAGGTCGACCACCGGGGCCGGCTCGGCGACCCGGACGTGCGGCAGCTCGGAGAGGGCCGCGGCCAGCGTCCGCTCGTCCAGCTCCGCCAGGTCGCCCTGGCCGAAGAGGGCCTTGGACGCGGCGATCACGGCGGCCGTCTGCCCGGCGCCGTGCACCAGCGTCGTCAGCTCCTCCGCCAGCGCGCGCTGCGCCGCCCGCGCCTGCGGACGCTCCTCGGTCTGCCGCTCCAGCTCCTCCAGCTCCGCACGGGAGCGGAAGGACAGGATGCGCATGTACGTCGAGATGTCCCGGTCGTCCACGTTCAGCCAGAACTGGTAGAACGCGTACGGCGTCGTCATCTCCGGGTCGAGCCAGACGGCGCCGCCCTCGGTCTTGCCGAACTTGGTGCCGTCCGCCTTGGTCATCAGCGGCGTCGCGTAGGCGTGCACGGACGCGTCCGGCTCGAGGCGGTGCAGCAGGTCGAGACCGGCCGTGAGGTTGCCCCACTGGTCGCTGCCGCCCTGCTGCATCGTGCAGCCGTACCTCCGGTAGAGCTGGAGGAAGTCCATCGCCTGGAGCAGCTGATAGCTGAACTCCGTGTAGCTGATCCCCTCGGAGGACTCCAGGCGCCGGGCGACGGAGTCCTTGGTCAGCATCTTGTTGACCCGGAAGTGCTTGCCGATGTCCCGCAGGAACTCGATCGCCGACAGGCCCTCGGTCCAGTCGAGGTTGTTCACCATCACCGCGGCGTTCTCGCCCTCGAAGGACAGGAACGGCTCGATCTGGCCGCGCAGCCGCTGGACCCAGCCCGCGACGGTCTCCGGCGAGTTCAGCGTGCGCTCCGCGGTCGGGCGCGGGTCGCCGATCTGGCCCGTGGCGCCGCCGACCAGCGCCAGCGGCCGGTGACCGGCCTGCTGGAGCCGGCGCACGGTGAGCACCTGCACCAGGTGCCCCACGTGCAGGGACGGCGCGGTCGGGTCGAAACCGCAATAGAACGTGACGGGACCGTCCGCGAGCGCCTTGCGCAAAGCGTCCTCGTCGGTGGACTGGGCGAACAGCCCGCGCCACTTCAGCTCGTCGACGATGTCCGTCACGGTTCTCGTGTCTCCTTGAGTGGTCTCGCGAAATCAGGTACGAGGTTATACGCCCTGACTGACAGAGCTCATATTGAAATCGGGGACCCGCAGCGCCGGCATCGCGGCCCTGGTGAACCAGTCGCCCCACTCCCTGGGCAGCGTCTTCTCCGTCCGCCCCGCCTCCGAGGCCCGCCCCAGCAGGCCCACCGGCGACTCGTTGAACCGGAAGTTGTTCACCTCGCCGACGACCTCGCCGTGCTCGACGAGGTAGACGCCGTCCCGGGTCAGCCCGGTCAGCAGCAGCGTCGCCGGGTCCACCTCGCGGATGTACCAGAGGCAGGTCAGCAGCAGCCCGCGCTCCGTGCCCGCGACCATCTCGTCCAGGGACCGGTCGGGGTCGCCGCCGTCCAGGATCAGGTTGCCGACCGCGGGCGCCACCGGCAGCCCGGTCAGAGCGGCGCTGTGCCGGGTGGTCGTCAGCCGGTGCAGCTCGCCGTCCCTGATCCAGTCGGTCGCCGCCACCGGCAGCCCGTTGTCGAACACCGACTGGTCGCCCCCCGAGGAGTGCGCGACCACGAACGGCGCGCTCTCCAGCCCCGGCTCGTGCGGATCACTGCGCAGCGTCAGCGGCAGCGTGCCCAGCCGCTCGCCGACCCGGGTGCCGCCGGGCTTGGAGAACACCGTGCGCCCCTCGACCGCGTCCCGCCCGGAGGCCGACCAGTACTGGTAGATCAGCAGGTCCGCGACCGCGGTGGGCGGCAGCAGCGTCTCGTACCGTCCCGCGGGCAGCTCCACCCGCCGCTCGGCCCAGCCCAGCCGCAGGGCCAGGTCGGCGTCGAGCGCCGCCGGGTCGACGTCCTTGAAGTCCCGGGTGGCCTGCCCCGCCCACGCCGACCGGGTACGGTCCGGCGACTTGGCGTTCAGCTCCAGCGTCCCGTTCGGCTGGTCGTGCCGCAGCCTGAGCCCCGTCGAGGTGCCGACGTAGGTCGAGGTCATCTCGTGGTTCGCGAACCCGTACAGCTCCCGGCCGCCCGCCCGCGCGCGGGCGAATGCCTCCCCGAGCGCCGGAGCGAAGTCGGCGAACACCGCGGACGAGGTCTCGGCGGGCGCGTCGGTGAAGTCCGGCGACCCCGGCCCGCCCGGGACCAGCGGCTGCGCGTCCTCGGCCGGACCGGCACCCCGCGCGGCCGCCTCGGCGGCCCGCACCAGGGGCTCCAGCTCGTCCACGGTCACGGCCGAGCGCGACACCACCCCGGACGCCGTGCCCTCCCGCCCGTCCACGGTGGCGACGACCGTCAGCGTGCGCCCGCGCGTGACACCGTTGGTGGTGAGCGCGTTGCCGGCCCAGCGCAGGTTGGCGGTGGACTCCTCGTCGGCGATGACGACGCACCCGTCCGCCCGGGACAGCTCCAGCGCCCGCTCGACGATCTCGTGCGGCTTGCTGCTGCGGACGCTCATCGACCGGCCTCCTGCGTGGTGTTCAGAATGTTGACTCCCTTGAAGAGGGCGGACGGGCAGCCGTGCGAGACGGCCGCGACCTGCCCCGGCTGGGCCTTGCCGCAGTTGAAGGCGCCGCCCAGGACGTACGTCTGCGGGCCGCCGACGGCCGCCATCGACCCCCAGAAGTCGGTGGTCGTCGCCTGGTACGCCACGTCCCGCAGCTGACCGGTGAGCCGCCCGTTCTCGATCCGGAAGAAGCGCTGGCCGGTGAACTGGAAGTTGTAGCGCTGCATGTCGATGGACCAGGACCGGTCCCCGACGACGTAGATCCCGCGGTCGACGCCCCCGATCAGGTCCTCGGTCGACAGCCCGCCCGGATCCGGCAGCAGCGACACGTTGGCCATCCGCTGCACCGGCACGTGCGCGGGCGAGTCGGCGTAGGCGCACCCGTTGGACCGCTCGAAGCCGGTCAGCCGCGCGATCCGCCGGTCGAGCTGGTACCCCACCAGCGTGCCGTCCTTCACCAGGTCCCAGGACTGGCCCGCGACGCCCTCGTCGTCGTACCCGACGGTCGCCAGGCCGTGCTCGGCGGTGCGGTCGCCGGTGACGTTCATCAGCTCCGAGCCGTAGCGCAGCTTGCCGAGCTGGTCGAAGGTGGCGAAGGAGGTCCCGGCGTAGGCGGCCTCGTAGCCGAGGGCGCGGTCCAGCTCGGTGGCGTGCCCGATGGACTCGTGGATGGTCAGCCACAGGTTCGACGGGTCGACGACCAGGTCGTACAGGCCCGCCTCGACGCTGGGTGCCCGCATCTTCTCGGCGAGCAGTTCCGGGATCTCGGCCAGCTCGGCCTCCCAGTCCCAGCCGGTGCCGGTCAGGTACTCCCAGCCCCGCCCGGCCGGCGGCGCCAGCGTGCGCATGGAGTCGAACTCGCCGCTGGAGTCGTCCACCGACACGGCGGTGAGTACCGGGTGCAGCCGTACCCGCTGCTGCGTGGTCACGGTCCCGGCGGTGTCGGCGTAGAACTTGTTCTCGTGCACGGTGAGCAGCGAGGCGTCCACGTGGTCGACCCCGTCGGCGGCCAGCAGCCGCGCGCTCCAGTCGGCCAGCAGGGCCGACTTCTCCGCGTCCGGCACGGCGAAGGGATCGATCTCGTACGCCGAGATCCAGGACTTGTCGGCGTGCACGGGCTCACCGGCCAGCTCGACCCTCTCGTCCGACCCGGCCGCCCTGATCACCCGCGCCGACAGCTTCGCCATCGCCACCGCCTGCGAGGCGACCTTGGCGGCCGCGTCCAGGGTGAGGTCCACGCCGGACGCGAAACCCCACGTACCGCCGTGCACCACCCGCACCGCGTACCCGAGGTCGGTGGTGTCCGAGGACCCGGCGGGCCGGGCGTCCCGCAGCCGCCAGGAGGCGTTGCGCACCCGCTCCAGACGGAAGTCGGCGTGCTCGGCACCGAGCGCACGCGCACGGGCCAGGGCGGCGTCGGCGAGGGCGCGTAGGGGGAGTGCCGTGAAGGCTTGGTCGATGCTGTGAGGCACGGGGGAGATCCCTTCGGGCGCTTGCCTGTGGTGACCATTGGAGGCAGTGAACCATGTCTCACTCCTCCGGCTGATTGGATAAAGGTGATGCCTGCGGTCGGGAAACCGCCGGTGGAAGGGGGCGGCGGGGAAGTAGGGTGTCTCAGTTGCGTGATTCCGTCCGGCAGTGGGGGCTGTTCTCCAGACGTGGCACGTGGCCAAGCGAACGTATGTGATCAAGGGGGCCGACCGACCCATGGACGTCTTCGGTGTCCACCACGACCTCATCGCCGAGTACGAGGCGTTCACCAGCTCCCTTGTTGCCGTGCGGGACCCGGACATCGAGAGTCACCTTGCCGGCGAGCGCGAGCGCAAGACCCGCTGGCCCGACCCCAAGCTCGCGCTGAACCCCACCTTTCGCAGTGGTGGAACGGTCGCCTCCCTGTGCGACGAGGGTCTCCTGCACCCGATGTGCCGGGAGTACTTCCGGCACAAGAAGCACCTGAACGACCCCGGCAGCCGCACCCTCTCCCTCCACCAGCACCAGCGTGAGGCCATCGCCGTGGCCGACCGCGGAGACTCGTACGTGCTGACCACGGGTACCGGCTCGGGCAAGAGCCTGACCTACATCGTGCCGATCGTCGACAAGGTGCTGCGGCACCCGAACCCTGACGGGATCTCGGCGATCGTCGTCTATCCCATGAACGCGCTGGCCAACAGTCAGCTCCACGAGCTGGAGAAGTACCTGACGTGGGGCGTTCCCGAGGGCCACCGCAAGGTGACCTTCGCCCGGTACACAGGTCAGGAGAACTCCGAGCAGAAACTCCAGGTCCTGCAGAGCAAGCCGGACATCCTGCTCACCAACTACGTGATGCTGGAGTACCTCCTCACCCGCCCCGACGAGCGGCGGGAGCTGATCGGCGCTGCCCGCGGGCTGCGCTTCCTCGCCCTCGACGAGCTGCACACCTACCGGGGCCGTCAGGGAGCCGACGTCGCCCTTCTCGTCCGTCGCCTGCGAGACGCCTGTGAGGCGCCCGGCCTCCAGTGCATCGGGACGTCGGCCACGATGGCGACCGGCGTCACCTTCGCCGAGGCCCGGAAGGAGATCGCCAAGGTCGCCACACGCCTGTTCGGTACGAAGATCGAGCCGAAGCGTGTGATCGGCGAGACCCTGGAGCGTTCGACGGACCCGGGCTCCGACGCCGTACCCGGAGTGCATCCCCGCGCCCCCCTCGCCGACGCAGTCCGCCGCGCCGCCGCGACGCCCCATGAGCTTCCGACCGAGTACGAGACCCTGAGCCGCGACCCCCTCGCTGTCTGGGTCGAGGACACCGTGGGGCTGGCCGTCGAGGAGCCCGGTGGGCGACTCGTCCGCCGCCCCCCGCTGACGATCCCGCAGGCGTCCGGACTGCTGGCCGACGCGAGTGGGGAGCCCGCCGAAGCCTGTCACCGTGCCATCGAGACCGTGCTGCGCGTCGGTGCGAAGGCCAGGCACCGGGAGCTGGACCGACCCTTGTTCGCCTTCCGGCTGCACCAGTTCCTGTCCAAGGGCGACACCGTCTACGTCAGCTTCGAGCCACCCGGCCGCCGCCACCTCACCAGCCAGTACCAGACCCGGGTCCCCGATCACCCCGACAAGCCGCTAGTTCCCCTGCACTTCTGTCGCGACTGCGGCAAGGAGTACCTGGTGGTCGCCCGCCCCGCCGAGCACGAGGGCGCGGTGTTCGAGGCTCGGGAGGACCCGGACGCCCCCGCCGCCGACGGCGACGGCTTCCTCTACGTCAGCGACGACCGGCCCTGGCCCGACGGGCAGGACGAGGGCGCCGTGTTCCGGCGTCTCCCGGCGAGCTGGGTCGAGACGGACGACGACGGCCGGTCGACGATCCTGAAGGCCCGGTTGGGAGATCTGCCCCAGGAGGTGTGGGTCGGCCCGGACGGCCGGGCGACCGAGCCCGGCACGGGCCTGCGCGCCTGGTGGATCGCCGCACCCTTCCGCTTCTGCCTGCACTGCCGCACCTCGTACGAGCAGCTGCGCCTCAAGGACCTCGCCAAGCTGGGCACCTTCTCCGCGGAAGGCCGCAGCTCCGCCGTCTCCCTGATCAGTTCCCGCGTCGTACGCTCCTTGCGCGACCAGGACGACCTGACGAAGAGGGCACGCAAACTCCTCACCTTCGTCGACAACCGGCAGGACGCCAGCCTCCAGGCCGGCCACTTCAACGACTTCGCGCTGGTCAGCCAAGTACGGGGTGCCCTATACCGGGCCCTGGCAACGGCGGGGGAGCAGGGGCTGACCTACGACCGGCTTCCCCAAGCCGTGTTTGACACCCTCGCCCTCCCCATGGACACGTATGCGAAGGTGCCGACCGCCAAGTTCCACCAGCGCGACCTCGCCCACTCCGCCCTGCGCGAGATCCTCGCCTACCGCGTCTACGCTGACCTTGAGCGCGGCTGGCGCGTCACCATGCCCAACCTCTCCCAGACCGGCCTGCTGCGCTTCGACTACACCTCCCTCACCGAGATCGCGCACGACGCCGGGTCCTGGGAGGGCTGCCACCCCCTCCTCACCGGCGACACGGCCGCCCACCGCGAGCAGCTGGCCCGCGACCTCCTCGACGAACTCCGGCGTTCCCTCGCCGTGGAGGTGGAGTGCCTCACCCAGGAGGGCTTCGACCGGCTCGGCAGCATCAGTGAGACCCACCTCGTCGCCCCCTGGGCCCTGTCCGCGCGTGAGCCGCGTGTCCGTGCCCGCCTGGCCTACGCGGGCCCGGGGCGCACCGGCGCGGCGGCCGACACCGTGCACCTGAGCGGGCTCGGCGGATACGGTCGCTACCTGCGCCGCATCGGTCAGTTCGCCGCCCTCCCCGGCCAGGCGGGCAAGCGCATCCCGGTCGCCGACGCCGACGCCGTCATCCGCGACCTGATGCGGGTACTGCGCGAGTGCGGGCTGCTCACCGTCGTCCAGGAGGAGCGTGACGGCTCCTACGGCCACCAGTTGCGCGCCTCCGCCCTGCGCTGGCTCCCCGGCGACGGCACGAGACCCGAACCGGACCCGGTGCGCAAGGTGACCGACACCGAGGCCGACGTCCGCGTCAACCCGTACTTCCGCGACCTCTACCGCGCCGGGGCCGCCGGACTCACCGGCATAAAGGCGCACGAGCACACCGCACAGGTCGACTCCACGACCCGCCGTATCCGCGAGGACGCGTTCCGCGAAGGCGACCTGGAGATCCTCTACTGCTCGCCGACGATGGAACTGGGTGTGGACATCGCCGAGCTGAACGCGGTCGGCATGCGCAATGTCCCGCCGACCCCGGCCAACTACGCACAGCGCTCCGGACGCGCCGGCCGCAGCGGCCAGCCCGCCCTCGTCACCACCTACTGCTCGACCGGTTCCCCCCACGACCAGTACTACTTCCGCCGCCCGGGCCTCATGGTGTCCGGCAGCGTCACCCCGCCCCGGCTCGACCTGGCCAACGAGGAGCTGATCCGCTCCCACGTCCACTCGGTCTGGCTCGCCGAGACGGGCGTCCACCTCGGCAGCCGCCTCACCGACGTGCTCGACGCGGAGAACGCTGGGAACGCGGGGACCGTGGACGCTGAAGGGCGGTGGCCGCTGGACCTGCTGGAGCGAGTGCGCGACGACCTGGACAGCGAGACCGCCCGGCTGCGCGCCATCAGCCGGGCCACCGAGGTCCTGGCCCCGCTCCACGACGAGCTCTCGGACGCCTCCTGGTGGCACGAGGGCTGGGTCGAGCGCACCGTTCGCCAGGCCCTCGGCAGCCTCGACGAGGCGTGCGAGCGCTGGCGCCGCCTCTACCGCACCGCGCGCGGCGAGGTCGAACAGCAGCACCGCCGGGCCAACGACCTCTCCCTCAGCCGCAGAGACCGCGACCGTGCCGCGGGGCGGCGGGCCGAAGCCGAGAACCAGCTCAAACTGCTGCGCAACGAGGCCGACAGCGAGTCGTACAGCGACTTCTACACCTACCGCTACTTCGCCTCCGAGGGCTTCCTGCCCGGCTACTCTTTCCCCCGTCTGCCCCTGGCCGCCTACGTGCCCGGAGAGCGTTCGGCCGGGGTGTACGGACAGCGCAACGGCGCCTACATCCAGCGACCGCGCTTCATCGCGATCGGCGAGTTCGGTCCGGGCGCCCTGATCTACCACGAGGGCAACCGCTACACCATCGACCGCGTGACCGTCCCGATGGGCGACCGCCCCGGCCAGGTCGCGACCAGCGACATCAGGCTCTGCGAGGCCTGCGGCTACTGGCACGACCGAGTGGAGGGCGCCGACCGCTGCGAGAACTGCGACGTCCCGCTCCACCGCACCCTGCCGAAACTGATGCAGCTGACACAGGTGCACGCGGAGCCTCGCCGCCGCATCTCCTCCGACGAGGAGGAACGCCTCAAGCGGGGCTTCCACCTGCGGACCGTGTACCGGTACGCGCCAGGCGGGGCATACCAGGCACAGGTGCGCGGCGCCGACGGGACGCCCCTCGCGGACGTCGCCTACGGGGACTCGGCGAGCGTCCGCGTCCTCAACCTCGGCTATCGCAAACGGGCCGCGCAGGACCGCTCGGGGCAGGGGTTCTGGCTCGACCCGGTCAGCGGCAAATGGCTGTCCGAGAGCAAGGCGGCCCGACTGGCCCAGGAGGAGTCCGCGGAGGAGGAGTCGCTGGCGTCCTTCGACCGCGCACAGCGCACCCTCCAGGTCATCCCCTACGCACAGGACACCAAGAACATCGCGGTGGTGCGGCTGGCCGAGCCGGTCGACGACCTCACCGCCGTCTCCCTGCGCTACGCGCTGGAGCGCGGCATCGAGGCACACTTCCAGCTGGAGGACTCCGAGCTGGAGAGCGAGGACCTCCCCGACGCCGAGCGGCACGGCCGGACCCTCTTCGTCGAGAGCGCTGAGGGCGGAGCGGGCGTGCTGCGCCGCCTGTACGACGACGAGACCGCCCTCGCCCTGGTGGCGAAGGAAGCCCTGCGGATCATCCACTACGACGAGGACGGCAAGGACCTCGACCGGGCCGACGGTGCGGCCGAGCGCTGCGAACTCGGCTGCTACGACTGCCTGCTGTCGTACTCCAACCAGGGCTTCCACCGGCGCATCGACCGGCACCGCGCCGCGCCCTGGCTGGTGGCGCTGGCCCACTCCCGCACGAAGGACGAGTCGCGCAGGGAACGCCCGGAGCCTTCGCCCCCGCCCGCCCCGCTCCGGGAACAGACACCGGACACCCCCGTCGAGGCGTTCGTACGCCTGCTCGCCGACGGCGGTCACCGGCTCCCCGACGAGACGGCCACCGACGTCGCGGACGTGGTCTTCCACCTCCCCGGTGCCGAGGTCGCCGTGTTCCTGGAGTACGACGGAGCACGGCCACTGGGCCAGCAGGACGAGTACCGCATGATGGACGACGGCTGGCTGGTGATCAGGGCCGGCGCCGAACCCGACTGGAAGGACACCGTGCGCGCATACCCGGACGTCTTCGGCATCGGCCGCGACCACAGGGGAGGCGACCGATGAGCGCACCGGCCGGTTACGCGCCCGGCACCCTCGTCCGCGCCCGGGACCGCGACTGGGTCGTCCTTCCGGGCAGTACCGAGGACCTGGTCCTCGCCCAGCCCCTGGACGGTGACCGCGAGTTCGTCGCCGCCCTCTTCGCCGAGGAGGTCAGCGAACCGGGCTTCGGCCGTCCTCGGGCCCTGCCCGGCGAGGCCGGCGACTTCGCGTCCGCCTCGCTGCTGCGCACCGCCCTGCGCATCGCCTCCACGGCGGGCGCGGGCCCCTTCCGCTCCCTGAACGCGGTCGCCGTCGAACCGCGCCGGTACCAGCTCGTGCCCCTGATGATGGCGCTGCGCATGGACCCCGTACGCCTCCTGATCGGCGACGACGTCGGCATCGGCAAGACCGTCGAGTCCGCGCTGATCGCGAAGGAGCTCATGGAGCAGGGCTCCGCCCGCAACATGACCGTGCTCTGCTCGCCCTCACTCGCCGAACAGTGGCAGCGCGAGCTGCGCGACAAGTTCGACATGGACCCCGAACTGGTCCTGCCGTCCACGGCCGCGCGGCTGCAGAAGGCGGTCGACGACCCCGACCGGTCGATCTTCGACCACTATCGGGTCACGGTCGTCTCCACCGACTTCATCAAGCAGGACGAGCGACGCGACGCCTTCCGCCGCCACTGCCCCGACGTGCTGATCGTCGACGAGGCACACACCTGCGTGGGCACCGGAGGCAACGAACAGCAGAAACGGTACGAACTGCTGTCCGCGCTCGCCGACCGCACCGAGCGCGACCGCCACCTCATCCTGGTCACCGCCACCCCGCACAGCGGTGACCCGCAGGCGTTCGCGAAGCTCACCGGGCTCCTCGACCCGTCCCTGCGCACCCTGGACACCACCCGCTCTGCCGACCGCGACAAGCTGGCCCGGCACTTCGTGCAGCGCCGCCGCCTCGACATCAAGCGGTACGTCGGCCAGGACACGCCCTTCCCCGACGACCGGGACACCCAGGACGCGCTCTACCGGCTCGACGCGGACTACGCGCGCTTCGTCGCCGACATCCTCGCCCACACCCGCGACCAGGTGCGCGGCCCCGGAGGCGACCACCATCAGCGCATGTCCTGGTGGACGGCGCTGACCCTGCTGCGCTGCGTCCTGTCCTCGCCCGCCGCCGCAGCGGCGACGCTGCGGGCCCGCTCACTGATCGCGGCCACCCGCACCCCGGTCGAGGCCGACAAGCTGGGCCGGGCCGCCGCCTTCGAGCTCACCGACGACGAGACCACCGAGGGTGTGGACGTGGTGCCCGGCTCACTCCCGTCCCTCCCGGACGAGCCGGACGGGGAGCACGCCGCCACGCCCGAGCCGCGACGCAAGGCACGCACGAGCGAGGCCAAGGCCCTCGCCGACTTCGCGGAGCGGGCGGACGCCCTCGCCGGCCCCGAGACGGATGCCAAGCTGCGCACCCTCGTCGACCGGGTCAAACGGCAGCTGGTGGACGGCTACGACCCGATCGTCTTCTGCCACTACATCCCGACCGCCGAGTACGTGGCCCAGCACCTCAAGGAGGAACTGGGCCGCAGCGCCAGCGTGGCGGCGGTCACCGGAACCCTGCACCCCGACGCCCGGCAGGCCCGGGTCGACGAGCTGACCGCCCGGCGCGGCCGGCACGTCCTGGTCGCCACCGACTGCCTCTCCGAGGGCGTCAACCTCCAGGAGCACTTCGGCGCCGTCATCCACTACGACCTGTCCTGGAACCCGACCCGCCACCTCCAGCGCGCGGGCCGCGTCGACCGGTTCGGCCAGCCCCGCCGCCGCGTGCGCGAGATCACCGTCTACGACACGGACACCGGCATCGACGGCCTCGTCCTGAAGGTCCTCATCCAGAAGCACAAGGACATCGCCGACCAGACCGGAGTGGCCGTCCTCGTCCCCGACCAGGGCCGGGGCGTCCTGGAGGCCCTCGCCAGCGCCCTGCTGCTGCGCGGCAAGCAGCACGAGGGCCAGCTCACCCTCGACTTCGAGGACGACCCCGACTTCGGCCGCGCCCGCGAGGCCCTCCACAAGGAATGGGAGTCGGCCGCCGAGCGCGAGTCGAAGGTCCTCACCAAGTTCGCCCACGTCGGTCTGCGCCCCGAGGAGGTCGAGACCGAACTGGAAGCGCTGCGCCAGGCGCTGGGCGACCCCGGCGACATCGCCACTTTCACCCGCGAGTCCCTCGCCCAGCTGGGCGCCCAGCCGATCGGCGACGCCCGCGACAGAGGCTTCAAGGCCCCCGTCGACCCGCTGCCCACCGGCCTCAAACACGCCCTCGGCTTCTACGAGGACACCGACCAGACCACCGCGCCCGGCGGAGCGGCCAGGGCCAAGGCCAAGGGCCGCGCCAAGACGGCAGCCCGCGACCTCGTCTTTCGCGAGGACCTCCCCGTCGCCCGCGGCGAACACGCCCTCTCCCGCACTGATCCGGCGGTGCGCGCCCTCGCCCGCTACCTCCTTGACGCGGCCGTCGACACCGGCCTGCCCGCCGAGGAGCGCCCGGCCCGCCGCCTCGGCGTGATCCGCACCGGTGCCGTCGACCGCCGCACGGTCCTGCTGCTCGCCCGCTACCGCTTCCGCCTCACCCTGCCCGGCCGCACGGCGGCCGACGAATCGCGCGTCCTGGTCGCCGACGACGCCCAGGTCCTCGCCTGGCGCACTGGTGACGACGGCGGCCGCACCTGGCTGTCCGACGAGGAGACCGCCGCCCTGCTCACCGCCACCCCCGACCTCAACACCCTGCCCGCCCTGCGCGACCAGCAGGCCGCCCGGGCAGCGGCGGAACTCGACGACGACGAGATCCACGACCATCTGGCCGCTCGCGGACAACTCCTCGCGGACCGGCTCCGCGACGCCCACCAGCGGGTCCGCGAAGCCGCCGGCCAGCGCGGCCGCGAACGCGGCGCCGCCGCCGTACGCCGCATCGACGTCCAGCCGTCCGGCGACCCGGACCTGCTCGGCGTGTACGTCTACCTCAGCGCCCCGGCCGCGCAGCAGCCCGCCTCGCAAGGAGACCGGTGACCACCCTCGCCCCCGACCGCCTCCCCGCCTCCGCCGCCGTACGCGTTGAGGGCGGCCTGCTCTCCGCGGACCTCCTCGGCAAGATCCGCGCGAGCGACCCCGAGCTGCCTGGCAGCGCCCCCGCCGACTACGGACTCGGGCGCGGTGTGCGCATCGAGGACGCCGCCAGCCGCAAGTGGAACGCGCTGCGCGCCGCGTACACCTCCCTCCAGGAGGAGCTGAAGGAGCTCGACGGCAGGACCGACCCGACCAAGGCGACCCGCGTCTGGCTCCTCACCCTCCTGGAGGAACTGGGCTACGGCCGCCTCGCCCCCCGGCGCGGCGGCATCCGGCTGCCCGGCCGCGACCCGTACCAGGTCAGCCACCAGTGGATGGACCACCTTCCCGTCCACCTCCTGGGCTGGACCACCCGTCTCGACAGCTGGTCCGCGGGTAGCTCCCGCGCCCCCCAGTCGATGATGCAGGAGCTGCTCAACGCGTCCCCGGACCACCTGTGGGGCATCCTCTCCAACGGCAAGGTCCTGCGCCTCCTGCGCGACTCCACGGCCCTCGTCGGCTCCGCCTACGTCGAGTTCGACCTCGAAGCGATCTTCGGCGGCGGGGACTTCTCCGACTTCCTGCTGATGTACGCGCTGCTGCACGCCTCCCGCCTGGAACTGGTGCCCAAGCCCGAGAAGAAGCGCCGGGGCGCGGCGGTGGCGGAGGACGAGGAGTCCGACGAGGAGGAGGGCGCGGACGAGGCGGAGGCCGACAGCCTCGCCACCCCCGACGAACTCCCGCTGACTCCCGCCGACTGCCGCCTGGAGTGGTGGCGCGACTTCGCCGTCGAGACCGGCATCCGCTCCCGCAACCTCCTGCGCGACCAGGTCGCCAAGGCGCTGAACGTCCTCGGCACCGGCTTCCTCCAGAACAACCCCGCCCTCGCCGAGGCGATCACGGCAGGGGGCCGCCGCGCCCTCGACGACTTCCACCACGAACTGCTGCGCCTCGCCTACCAGCTGATCTTCCTCTTCGTCGCCGAGGACCGCGACGCGCTGCTTGCGCACCCGGGTCGCCCCGGCCGCAAGGCCACCAAGGCGGAGATCAAGGCGAACCAGGCGGCCCGCGAGCGCTACGCCCTGTACTTCTCCACGGCTCGCCTGCGCCGGATCGCCTCCCGCCGGAAGGGCGACCACCACACCGACCTGTGGCAGGGCCTGATCCGCGTCCTCAACGCCCTCGGCACCATCGGCGGGGAACCCACGCTGGCGCTGCCCGAACTCGGCGGCCTCTACTACCTCCCCGACCCCGACGAGATCGACCGGGACGCCCAGTCCACCCGCCTCCCGGGCAGCCCGGAGCCCCTGCGGGACGCGAAGCTCCCCAACGAGCGCTTGCTGGAAGCCGTACGCCTGCTCTCCCGCATCAAGGACAAGGGCCGCACCACCCGCGTTGACTACCGGCACCTGGGCGCCGAAGAACTGGGCAGCATCTACGAGTCCCTCCTGGAACTCGTCCCCGCCCGCGAGCCGGAGAACGAGCTGTTCGAGCTCAAGGACCTCGTCGCGGGCAACAAACGCAAGCTGACGGGCTCCTACTACACCCCGTCCTCCCTCATCGAGAAACTCCTCGACACCGCCCTGGACCCGGTCATAGAGCGGTACGCCGCGTCCGGTGTCCCTGACCACCTGCTGCGGATCAACTTCGTCGACCCCTCCTGTGGCTCCGGCCACTTCCTGGTCGCGGCGGCCCGGCGCATCGCCCTGCGGTACGCGCGGATGCAGCACGGCGAGAGCCAGCCGGCCCCCGAACTGGTCCGCGAGGCGATGGCCAAGGTCGTACGCCACTGTGTCCACGGCGTCGACATCACCCCGCTCGCCGCCGAACTGGCCAAGGTGTCGCTGTGGCTGGAGTCCCTCACCTCCGGTGAGCCCCTCGCCTACCTGGACGACCGGATCAAGACGGGCAACGCCCTGCTGGGGGCAACGCCGGCCGTCCTGGAGCGGGGCATCCCGGACGGCGCCTTCGAGAAACTGGAGGGCGACCAGCAGCCGGTCGTCACCAAGCTGCGCCAGCAGAACGACCAGGAGCGCAAGGGCGCGGAGCAGCTTCCGTTCGCCGAGCGGGTCATGCGGACGAGTACGGCCATGGTGCGGGCGGAGGCCGAGAAGGTCGCGAAGATCGGCGACCACAGCCTCGCCGAGGTGCGCCAGCACGCCCGTGCCCACCGGGAGTTCGAGCAGCGGCCCGAACTGCGGCACCTGAAGCGCGTCGCGGACGTGTGGTGCGCGTCGTTCCTGTGGCCCAAGCACAAGGGTGCGCCCACGGCCATCACGTCGAACGTGCTGCGGGCCGTGGAGAAGGACGAGGAGGACGGCCCGCTGCCGGACGAGGGCGCGGAGGCGATGCTGAGGGACATCGTCCGCCGCAACCAGTTCTTCCACTGGCACCTGGAGTTCCCGCGCGTCTTCAGGGTGGAGGAGTCCGAGGGCGACGACGTCAACCCGGAGACCGGCTGGCAGGGCGGCTTCGACGCGGTGCTGGGCAACCCGCCGTGGGAGCGGGTCAAGATCCAGAAGAAGGAGTGGTTCGCGGCCCGGGACGAGAAGATCGCCGCGGCGGCCACGGCCAGCATCCGCGACCGCATGATCGAAAGGCTGGCGACGAGCGTCGACGAGGAGGGCCGCCCGAATGAGGGCGACCGCAAGTTGTACGCGGAGTACCAGTCCGACCAGCGGGAGTCCAAGGGCCAGGTCACCATGTACCGGAAGTCGGGCCTGTTCCCGAAGACCGGCTTCGGCGACGTGAACACGTACGCGGTCTTCGCGGAGAAGGCACGGCAGCTGATCGGCCCGGAGGGGATGGCGGGGCTGGTTCTGCCTACGGGGATCGCTACCGACAAGACGACGTCGGTGTTCTTCTCGGATCTGGTGGAGACGCGGCAGATGGTGGCCGTGCTGGACATGGAGAACGAGGAGAAGCTGTTTCCGGCGGTTCACAACCAGTACCGGTTCAGCCTGTTCACGATGGCGGGACGTGATCTCGCCGAGCGCTATCCGGTCGTGCGCCTTGCCTTCCGGGCGCGGCGGCCGGATCAGCTGGATGCGCGGGAGTTCAGGCTGGACGAGGATGGGTTCAAGCGGATCAATCCGAATACGCGGACGGCGCCGGTTTGTGAAAGTCGCAGCCATCTCGTCGTGTTGGAGGGCGTGCATGATCGGGTACCGCTGCTGCGGAGACATGTGAGTGGTGGCCCGGCGGACCCATGGAGGCTGGGTAACGGGCCGTTTCTCCGGATGTTCGACATGGCCACCGCCTCCAAGCGATTTCAGTCTGCTGAGACGCTCTTTGGTCAGGGTGCAGCACGTGACGGCACGATCTTCGTCGGTGACGATGTGCGCTATCTGCCTCTGTATGAGGGGAAGTTTCTCCATCAGTTCGACAGCCGCTTTGCGACCTTTGAGAATGCCACTCAAGCCCAAATCAACAAGGGCACCCTTCCGAGGCTCGACGGCGAAGCTCACCGCAATCCATCTTCTGTTCCCCTGCCGCGCCACTGGGTTACTGAGGAGGACGTCGAGGAACGACTTGCCGAAGACAGATCAGTTCCGCGGAAGGCGTGGCGGCACGGGTGGCTGATGGGCTGGCGGGATGTGTGCCGGGCATCGGATGAACGAACCGTAATCGCGACGGTGCTACCGAGGACCGCTGTGGGCCATACACAGCCCCTGCTGTTGCCACTGTCCGCGGATGAACCGATGTATGCCTTGCTCGCCAACCTGTCCACTTTCGTGCTGGACTTCGCGGCGCGTCAGAAGGTGCAGGGTGCGCACCTCACGTACACCTATCTGGAGCAGCTCCCCGTCCTGTCTCCCGCCGCTTACGACCTCTCTGCTCCCTGGACCCAGGACGCCTCCCTCGGCGACTGGATTCGCCCCCGTGTTCTCGAACTCACCTACACCTCGTACGAAATGGCTCCCTGGGCGAACTACCTCGGCGACGACGGCCCGCCCTTCGTATGGGACGAGAGGCGCCGCTTCCTGATGCGCGCGGAGTTGGACGCCGCGTACTTCCACCTGTACGGGATCGAGCGCGCGGACGTGGACCTCGTCCTGGACAGCTTCCGGGCGTTCAAGAACAAGCAGCCCGCCGTCTTCCAGGACACGAAGGATGAGATCGTCCGCGTCTACGAGGCGATGGCCGAGGGGCGGCCCTTCACTCACCCCTCCCTCACCCCGCCCCCCGCTCAGGGCCCGCGCCACCCACCGGGCACCAGCCCGCTGACCCGCGTCATCCCGGCCGGGGGCCCGCCGAAGAACCCGGCCGCACCGGCGGCCAAGAAGAAGCGGAGGGGCAAGTCCGCGTCCGATCAGCTGGGTGGAGGCTTGTTCGGCCTGGACGAGGTCGAGGGTGGTGACATACAGCTCGACATCCTCAACCTGTTCGGTGAGGACGAGTAGGCATAGGACAGGCACGCAGACCGGCGGGCGGGCACGGGAACAGCAACTCCCGTACCCGCCCGCTGTCGTCGCCTACGACGAGAACTCAGCAGTCCACAGACGCCTCGGCCGCGAGTGCCGTGAACGCTGTCCATGCGGTCGGCGTGACAGCGAGAGGCTGGATGCTCTTGTCCTTGGAGTCGCGGATGTGAACCGCCCCGGGACGCACGGCGACCTCGACGCAGTTGTCCCCGTCTCCGCCGCTGTAGCTGCTCTTGAACCAGTTCAGCTCAGTGGTGGTGCTCATAGCGCTCCTCGCATCCGTTCCAGCAGGTTCACCGTAGCCCGGCAGTCCAAGGCTTGGGAACGCAGCTTGCCATAGCGCTGATGGAGGACACTCACCTCGCCGGGATCAGCGATCAGACTGCTCGACCTATGTCCCTCGGTGTAGCCGAACCACTGGTGCTCCGGTGTCTCGGCCATGTATAGCTGGCCATCCACTCCGCAGTGGTCCTGCTGGTGGAGCGGCATGATCTGGATCTCGACGTTGGTCCTGTCGCCCATGTTCAGCAGGTGGTCGATGACAGCCCTGGTAACCGATGCGCCGCCGACGCCTCGCTCCAGGATGGCTTGCTCGATGATGAACGTGAAGGCGGTGTTCGGCCGCTCAGTCACCAGCGTCTGACGCTCAAGCCGTGCGGCCACCTTATGGTCGATCTGCTCCTCGGTGTACGGCGGAAGCTGTCGTGCGAACACCGCCCGGGCGTATTCCTCGGGCTGCAACAACCCCGGAACCGCCCTGCACTCATACGCGTACAGGGAGATCGCCTCCTCCTCGACGCCCGCCCACTGTCGGAACCACGACGCCAGCCCCGCCCTCCGTGTCAGACTCTTCGCCGCCGCAGTCAGGACCTTGACCGCGACCGCCCCCAACACCTCCTCCGCCCGCGAGGGCAGATCCGCCGGCGGGAACCGCTTCCCCTGCTCGATCTTGGCCACGTACGCTGCCGAATACCGCACCCGCAGGGCGAACTCCTCCTGGGTCAGCCCGGATTCCTCGCGCAGGGCCTTGAGGACCGCGCCGAAGGTCTTGAGGCTGTCGGAGAGCTCGGCCTCCGTGCCGTTCGAGCCGCCGCCTCCGCCGTTGTCCGTCCTCATCGCCGCCCGCCTCCCGTTTCCGCCGCCTGTCCATACCCCGCACAACTCCGCTCCGCCCGCTCAGGGTCACGGGGAGTTACCCACCCAGTCCAGAGTGTGCACCGATACAGCCACGCCTGTATGGGCGTCGTCCCTGTTGGCGGTCGGGAACGGCCCGCGACGCTGGCCGCATGCCAGCACCACGGACCCAAGAGGCCGTAACCGTAAGTGTGTTCGCCCAGCGGTTCTCCGCCACCCGCCGGGGCGCACGCCTCGCCCGCAGACTCGCCACCCACCGGCTCGACCTGTGGCACCTGCCGTACGGCAGTCCCGTCTCCGACGCCGTCACCCTCGTCGTGGCCGAACTCGCCGCCAACGCGATGTTCCACGGTCGCGTCCCGGGGCGCGACTTCGAGCTGCGACTCACGTACGACCGGTCCGCAGGACTCGTCCGCGTCGAGGTGTCCGACACTCACCCGGGGCGTCCGGAGCTCTCCGCGTCGGCGGCGCAGCCCTCCGTGGACGGCGACGGCGGGAGGGGGCTGCTCCTCGTGGAGGCCGTCGCCGACCGCTGGGGTGTGGCGGGGCGGTCCGGACCGGGCAAGACGGTGTGGGCCGAGTGCGCGGTCCGCGCTCCAGGCGGGCCGCGTCCCGTTCGACCGTAGTTGACGATCATCTTCCGCAACGTCCCGTCGTGTCACCCGAGTTGTGGTTTCGGCCAGTGTCAGTGGGGGCGGGTAGGGTTGTCGCTCCGCTCGAGTTGACGGTCAACTCTGCGACGGGTGACGGCTTGTGGAGGCGTGCGTGGTCGGACGTGAGATCGCTGCGGCGGACCATCCGAGCAAGGAGGTCCGAGCGGTTCTCAAGCGACTCGTCGACGACGGGTGGAGGCTGGCGTCGGAGGCGCACTGGGGCACGCTGTACTGCCCCTGCCCGGACCACTGCACGGTGATCCGCGTCGGCGGCACTCCGAAGAACCCCGGCCAGGAGGCCCGTCGAATAGCCCGCAAGGCGAAGTGGTGCCCGCTGCCTCCGGACGACCCGCGTGCGGCTCTCCGAGGTGGCGTTGTCAATTGACAACACCGTCGAGGTCGGCGAAGCTTGCTCCAGGGGGCGTTTCCTGGAGTGAGAGGCACGGAAGTAGATACCGGGAAACGCAGACCGGCATACGCATGGGGGGCTGGGGGCGTCATGGAGTATGAGTTCAACTTCGTGGTGGACGGGATCGGGATCGACGACGACAAGGTTGTCGAGATCGTCCACGACACGTTCGACGGAGTGCTGACCCGCCACCGGGGCCGGCGCTTCCTGGACGTCTCCGAGAGCGGGGTCAACGCGATCGACGCGGCCCACCGCATCGTCGTACGGCTGCGCAGCTCCCTGCCCGATCTGAGACTGGTGCGCGTCGATCCCGATCTCGTCGGGGTCTCGGACATCGCCGAGCGCGTCGAGCGGTCGCGGCAGAACGTCCAGCAGTGGGTGAGCGGTGAGCGGCGGCAGGACAAGCGGCCCTTCCCGGAACCCGAGGGGGTCGCCGGACGCTCGCCGGTGTGGCGCTGGGGAGACGTGAACGCCTGGCTCGCCCAGTTCGGCGAGGGCGACGACGTGTGCCCGCCCACCCGGGAAGAGGCACTGACCATCGACTTCCTGCTGCCCAAATGGCAGCGCACCCTGGACGACGGCCTCCCTCTGGTCCGCTTCGCCGCCGCCGACACCGGCGACGGCCGCGAGGAGGAGCGCGAGACAGTCCAGCGGCTGCTGGAGGGCACGTTGACGCTGCCCGGCGTGCTGGAGCGGATCGCCGCGTTCCCTGTACCCGCGACGGAGAGGCAACGGCTCACCGTCGTGTGCGCGGTCCTCACCGACCGGCTGAGCAGCGTGGTGTCCCGGATCGGTCACGACGAGGTGTGGGCGGTCCTCGCCTTCCAGGGCGCGGAGGACGAGCTGTGTCTCCAGCCGGTCGGCACGGCGCACGCCCCGGGCGCGATTCCCGTTTCCGCCCTCGGTCTCAGCCGGGACGCCACGGTCGGTGACCTCCTGCTCGTCCAGACGAACGGCCCCGACGACAGCCCCGTCCCGCCGCTCACTCCGGTCGGCCTGGACTGAGTCCGACCACGGCCGTCACCCCCGTACCCTGCGAAGAATGGACGCCGTGCCCAGCATCACGACCGTCGTCGCCCAGGCCCTGCACGCCGCCGCCACCGCCCTGCGGAGGAACGCGCTCCAGGACGGCATGGTCTTCGGGGAACTGTGGGAACGGGTGCTCGCCGAGAACCCGGGGCTGAGGGACGCCTGGGCGCAGGCCGAGCACGACTCCCCGCCGTTGACCGACGCACGCTTCAAGAACTATGTGAACCGGAACGCGAGCAGTCTCGTCAGGGCGGGCTGGCTGTACCGGGCCCAGCGCCGCTGGCAGCTGACCGGAATCGGCGCGGACGCCCTCGACCGTCTTCCCGACCCCGTCGACTTCTCCCTGGAGGCGGGCCGGCGCTACCGCAAATGGGAGCGGCAGCAGCACGAGGTCTCCCTGGCGGTGACCGCGCTCGAACAGCTCCCCGACAGCGGGTCCTGGGTGGTGCTGGAAGAGGTCGCCGCGGAGTTCGGCGTCGACCCCGACGTACTGGGTACGGTCCTGCGCGGAACGCGGCCTCCGGGCTGGTATCTGGTGCTCGGCGAGGACGGGCGGGCGGGAGCGGGACTGCCCCTGCTGCCCCACGAGCGCGACCAGTGGCAGGCCCTGCTCGGCGAGGAAGGCGTCCTCGACACCGGACGCAGCAGCCTGGACACCGTCCGGGCCCGGCCCGACCGGTGGATGCCCGCCCGGGAGGCCCTGGGGGCCGTCAAACAGCCCCTCGGCCTCGCGGAGACCGCGGACGACGAGGAGACGCCCCGCCAGCTCTGGATCATCCGGGGCGTGGACGCCGTCACCGGTGTTCCCCTCGTCCGGGGACCGTGGCGCGACGACTCGGTGGTCACCCTCGACCCGGGATTCCCGCCTCCGACCGCCGGGGTCCACGACCTGGAAAGCATCCGCAGAGCCGTCGAAACGGCCCTCCCCGCCACCGCGACGGCCCGCCGTGAGGCCGTCGCCCGGGAGCTGGACGCCTTCCTCCACCGCATGCGCAAGGGCGACATCGTGCTGTCCACCGACGGCTTCGAGACGTACGTCGGAGTGGTCGGCGGCCCGGCGACCCACCGGGCCGAGCGGCTGGCACGCCCCGTCGACTGGCGCAACCTGCACAAGCCCCTGGACTTCCTCAAGGACCTGCCCTCCGGCCTCTCCAGCGTGGTCCAGGACGCGGACTCCCAGGTCCTGGAAGCCACCGAGTACGCCGAGACCGTCCTCGCCCTGATCGGCGACATGCCGCGCACGGCCCAGCTGCCCACCGGCCCGGCCGTACTGCCCGACGCCACCGACGAGCTGGCCGAAGCGCTGCACATGCCCGACACGTCCTGGCTCCAGGACTGCGTCGAACTCCTCCGCGCCACCCCGCAGCTGATCTTCCACGGGCCGCCCGGCACCGGAAAGACGTACACGGCGCTCGCCCTCGCCCGCCATCTGGCCGGCGCCTCCAGCGCTACGAACGTACGCCTCGTCCAGTTCCACCCCGCCTACGCCTACGAGGACTTCTTCGAGGGCATCCGCCCGCGCCTGGGCGGCGGCCAGGACGGCGGCACGGGCGGCGGACTCGCCTACGACCTCGTCCGGGGCCCGCTGCGCAAGCTCGCCGATGAGGCGGAGCGCCGCCCGGCCGAGGTCTTCGTCCTGGTCGTCGACGAGATCAACCGCGGCCACCTGGCCAAGATCTTCGGCGAGCTGTACTTCCTCCTGGAGTACCGCAACGAGCGCGTCCACCTGCTGTACGGCTCCGACGACGGCCGGGGCTTCCGCCTCCCGCCCAACCTCTACCTCCTCGGCACCATGAACACCGTCGACCGCTCGGTGGCCTACATGGACGCGGCCATGCGCCGCCGCTTCTCCTTCATGGAACTGCACCCCGACAGCCGGCCGGTGTCCGGAGTGCTGGACTCCTGGCTGAGCAGGCGGGCGGAGGAACGGGGCGAGGACCCCGACTCGTACGACGACTCCCACGCCCGCCTCCTCGACGAGATCAACCGCCTCCTCGCCGACGGCAGCCCCGGCGACCGCTCCTTCCGCGTCGGCCCGTCGTACTTCATGCAGGACCTCGCTCACACGGGTGATGGCGCCCTCGAACGGCTGTGGAAGACGCAGATCATCCCGCTCCTCACCGAGCACCACTGGGGCGACGGCACCGACGTGGAGTTCACCTACGGGCTGGACAAGCTGCGCGAGCAGCTCGGCATCATGCCTCCGCCGGACGAGACTTCCGGCTCCGAGGACGCGTGAACCCCCGCCGCACCCAGCCACGGGACTGCCGTGACACCGCCGCCCGCATCCGGCTCTCGGAGGGCGGCGGCTGGACCACCTGGGACCTCACCCCTGCCGAGGTCGCCACCCTCGCCGCCCACGACGGCCTCGTCCACCTGCGCCCCGAGACCGCCACGCGGTGGCGTCTGAAGGCCAAGGACCGCGTCGGCTCCGTACGCCTCGGCACGGGCGACGGCACCCTCCAGCTGACGATCACCCCCAAGGTCCCGGTCGACCGTCTCCTCCATCTTGTCTCCTACGCCCCCGAACGCGTCGACTTCGATCCGCGCCCGGTCACCGCCGACGCCCGCCCGGATCTTCTCCCGGCCCTCGCGCACGCCTTCGTCTCCGCCGCCGAACGGGCCCTGCTGCACGGCGTCCTCCACGACTACCGGGAGATGCACGACACGCTGCCCGTCGTCCGGGGCCGCATCCGCCACGCCGACCAGATCCGCCGCAGACCGGGCGTCCCCGTGCCTCTGGAAGTCGCCTACGACGACCACACGCCCGACATACCAGAGAACCGTCTCCTCCTCGCCGCCGCCCGCCGCCTCCTGCGGGTGCCCGGCCTCGACCCGGCCCCGCGCGCCGCCCTCCAGCGCCTCACCGCCCGGCTCGACGGAGTCCGGCTCCTTCCCATCGGGGTGCCAGTGCCCAGCTGGACCCCCGACCGACGCAACGCCCGCTACGCCCACGCTCTCGTCCTCGCCGAACTTGTCCTGCGCGGCGCCTCCTACGAGCTCGGCGACGGCCGCGAGATCGCCGTCGACGGGATGCTCGTAACCATGTGGCGCCTTTTCGAGGCCTACCTGGCCCGCGCGGTCGGCGAAGCCCTGCGCCTGCGCATCGGGGGCAGGCCCGAACCTCAGGACCGGAACTTCTCCCTGGACGTCGCGGGCAGACACGTCCTCAAGCCCGACCTCGTGCACTACCTGCCGTCGCCCCGCGATGGGGCGATGCGCCAGGCCGTGGTCCTCGACGCCAAGTTCAAGACCAGACCGCAGCGGGGCGACCTGTACCAGATGACCGCGTACTGCGTACGCCTCGGCCTCGCCGAGGGCCACCTCGTCTACGCCTCCGGCAGACCCAGCGTCGTGGAGGTGCCGGTGGGGGCGGACCGGCTGAGGATCTGGCGACACGTCGTCGATCTCTCACGCCCCTGGCGGAGCCTGGCCTCGGACATCGACGCGCTCGCCGAGTCGGTCGACACCGCGAGAAGTGGCTGATGGCCTGCGGAATGTAGGTACCCTCGGAGACATGTACGCACATCCTGGCTGCTGTGAGGGGAGCGCGGTATGAGCACCATCTCCGTACGCGAGTTCTCGTACAACCCCAGCGCGGTCTTCGCCCGTGTCGAGAAGGGCGAGGCCATCGAGGTCACCCGGCACGGCAACGTGATCGCGATACTGTCTCCGGCCGGCAGTCCCATGGAGCGGTACGCGCACCTGGTGGCTCAGGGGAGGATCAAACTGAAGCCGGTCACCGCTGCCGAGCGCCATAGCATGCCGCACTACGAGGTGCCGGAAGACGTCGACCCCGTGGCGCTCCTGCTGGCCGAGCGCGAAGAGGACGAGCGTTGATCTACATGGACACGTCCGCGTTGGTCACGTGGATGACGCGCCGAGATCACTGGGCCGAGCTGGACGCCTTCTTGCAGCAGCGGGCCACGGAGCCGCTCGCCACCAGCACACTCGGTTTCGTGGAGACCGTACGGACCCTGGATCTCGTAGGGCACTTTCCGAAGGCGATGGATGATCTGGATGCCCGGGTCACGGAGATTCTCCTCACCCGAGAGGTACGTGACGGCGCGGCGTTGCTCGTCGGGCGGCTGCGAACGCTGGACGCGATCCATGTGGCCAGCGCACTCTCGCTGCGGGACGACCTCACTGCTCTGGTGACCTACGACCGAAGGATGCTGGAGACCGCCCGCGCGGAGGGCCTGCCTGCCCACGCGCCCGGCACGGAAGGCTGAAGCGGTACCGGTTCTGTAGGGACCCGACAGACAGCCCCGTAAGCCACTGTGGGTGCCCGAGTCTCTGACGGAGTCGGGGGACCGATAGATTTTCGAGGAAGCCGCCTGCTGTCGCCGTCCGCCGTACGGGTGACCGGGCGGGTGCGCCAGACAGCTATCGAAAGGGTGATCCGATGAGCCGCTCGGTTCTCGTCACCGGAGGAAACCGGGGCATCGGCCTCGCCATCGCCCGCGCTTTCGCCGACGCCGGCGACAAGGTCGCGATCACGTACCGCTCGGGTGAGCCCCCGGAGGGCTTCCTGGCCGTCAAGTGCGACATCACCGACACCGAGCAGGTGGAGCAGGCCTACAAGGAGATCGAGGAGACGCACGGTCCCGTCGAGATCCTGGTCGCCAACGCGGGGGTCACCAAGGACCAGCTCCTGATGCGCATGTCGGAGGAGGACTTCACCTCCGTCGTCGAGACCAACCTCACCGGCACCTTCCGCGTCGTCAAGCGCGCCAACCGCGCCATGCTGCGCGCCAAGAAGGGCCGCGTCGTCCTCATCTCGTCGGTGGTCGGGCTGCTCGGCTCCGCGGGCCAGGCGAACTACGCCGCGTCCAAGGCAGGGCTGGTCGGCTTCGCGCGCTCCCTCGCCCGTGAGCTGGGGTCGCGCAACATCACCTTCAACGTCGTCGCGCCCGGCTTCGTCGACACCGACATGACCAAGGTGCTCACCGACGAGCAGCGGGCGAACATCGTGTCGCAGGTGCCGCTGGGGCGGTACGCGCGGCCCGAGGAGATCGCCGCGACGGTGCGGTTCCTCGCCTCGGACGACGCCTCGTACATCACTGGAGCCGTCATTCCCGTTGACGGCGGACTGGGAATGGGTCACTGATCACCATGAGCGGAATCCTCGAGGGCAAGCGCGTCCTGATCACCGGTGTGCTGATGGAGTCGTCCATCGCCTTCCACGCCGCCAAGCTGGCCCAGGAGCAGGGTGCCGAGATCATCCTGACCGCCTTCCCGCGGCCCACGCTGACCGAGCGCATCGCCAAGAAGCTGCCCAAGCCCACCAAGGTCATCGAGCTGGACGTCACCAACGACGAGCACCTCGCCCGGCTCGCCGACGTCGTGGGCGAGGAGCTGGGCGGCCTCGACGGTGTCGTGCACTCCATCGGGTTCGCCCCGCAGGACGCGCTCGGCGGCAACTTCCTGAACACGCCGTTCGAGTCGGTCGCCACCGCCATGCACGTCTCGGCGTACTCCCTGAAGTCGCTGACCATGGCCTGCCTGCCGCTGATGCAGAACGGCGGTTCGGTCGTCGGCCTCACCTTCGACGCGCAGTACGCCTGGCCGCAGTACGACTGGATGGGCCCGGCCAAGGCCGCGCTGGAGGCCACCAGCCGCTACATGGCCCGTGACCTGGGCAAGCAGAACATCCGCTGCAACCTGGTCTCGGCGGGCCCGATCGGGTCCATGGCCGCCAAGTCCATCCCGGGGTTCGGTGACCTGGCCGCCGTGTGGGACAGCCGTTCCCCGCTGGAGTGGGACCTGAAGGACCCGGAGCCGGCCGGCCGCGGCATCGTCGCGCTGCTGAGCGACTGGTTCCCGAAGACCACGGGCGAGATCATCCACGTCGACGGCGGCCTGCACGCCATCGGCGCCTGAGCGGACGCCACGCCCGAGGGCCCGCATCCCGTACGGGGTGCGGGCCCTCGCGTCCTTACGGCGGGTGCGGCCACCGGAGCGGCGCGGATCAGTGGTCCGCGGCGCGGATCAGTGGTCCGCGGGCGGAGCGAACAGCGCCGGCCGGCACACGAACGGGTAGGCCGCCGCCTCTTCGGCCGCCGTCGCCGCGTCGCCCGCGCGGATCGCGTCCACCAGCCGGGCGTGGTCCATGTGCATGGCCGGGGACATGCCCTCGCCCACGTCGCCACGCAGCCAGTCCCGCATCACCTCGCCCAGGTCCGCGTACATCGCCGTCATCACGTTGTTGTGCGAGGCGGCCACGACCGCCAGGTGGAACGTGGCGTCCGCCGACACGAACGCCTCCGCGTCACCCGACTCCCAGGCCTCCTCCCGGCGCAGCAGCAGGCCGTCGATCTGCTTGAGGTCCTTCTCCGTGCGCCGCTCGGCGGCCAGGCGCGCGGCGGCGGACTCCAGCGTGGACCGCAGCTCGGCGATGTGCCGGGGGTCGGCGTCGGCGAAGCGGCGCTGCATCACGCCGGCCAGCTCGCTGGTCGCCACGACGTAGGTGCCCGAGCCCTGGCGGATGTCCAGCAGGCCGTTGTGGGCCAGCGCGCGGACCGCCTCACGGACCGTGTTCCGGGCGACGCCGAGCTGCTCGACCAGCTCGGGCTCGGTGGGGATGCGGGAGCCGACCGGCCACTCGCCCGAGGCGATCTGCTGCCGCAGCGCCGTGATGACCTGCTCGGACAGTGCCGAACGACGGGGATGGCTCAGCGGCATGGCTCACCTTCGCACACGAGGGGACGAGCGAGTGGACAATCAATCATCCCATGATTCTATGATGGGTCTCATGGCTAGTGACGAAACCCGGACGGAGATACGTACGAAGACACGTACGGAGGCAGGTACGGAGACGCACGCGGGGACACGCACGCAGGGGCGTGCCGGGGACGGTGCGTCCGAGGTACCCGGCGAGGCGTCCGCCACGCGCGCGTGGACGACCTGGAGGACCCGTCTGCTCATCCTCGCCATCGTCCTGGCCGCGGTGAACCTGCGCCCCGCCATCACGAGCCTGGGCGCCCTCCTGGAGGAGGTACGCGACGGGCTCGGCATGAGCGGCAGCATCGCCGGACTGCTCACCTCCGTGCCGCCGCTCTGCTTCGCCGTCTTCGGGGTCACCGCCCCCCGGCTGGCCCGCCGCTTCGGACCCGGCGCGGTGGTCTGCGCCGGCATGGTTGCCATCACGGCGGGCCTGCTGATCCGCCCGTACGCCGGCGGCACCGGCGGCTTCCTGGCCGCCACCGCCCTGGCGCTGATGGGCATCGCGGTCAGCAACGTCCTGATGCCGGTCATCGTCAAGCGCTACTTCCCCGACCGCGTCGGTTCCATGACCGGCCTCTACTCGATGGCCCTCGCCTTCGGCACCTCCGTCGCCGCGGCGGCGACCGTGCCCCTGACCGACGCGCTGGGCGGTCACTGGCAGCCCGGCCTCGCCGTCTGGGCCGTGCTGCCCGCGCTGGCCGTGCTGCCGTGGATCCCCTTCGTGCGGAACCGGAAGGCGCCGGCCCCCACGGCGCCGTCCATGCCGCGGCCGGAGGGCGAGCGGTCCGCCGAGAAGGCCGCGGAACAGCCCCCGCTGCGGATCACCCGCAGCCGCACGGCCTGGGCGCTCGCCGTCTTCTTCGGCCTCCAGGCCACCGCCGCCTACATCACGATGGGGTGGATGGCGCAGATCTTCCGGGACTCGGGCGTCTCCGCCGGTACCGCCGGGCTGCTGCTCGCCGTGATCATGGTGATGGGCGTGCCGCTCGCCTTCGTCATCCCGCGCGTGGCGACCCGCCTGCCCCACCAGGGTCCGATCGTGGTCGTACTGGGCGTGTGCGGGCTCGCCGGATACGCCGGTCTGTACTTCGCGCCGGTCGGCGGCGCCTGGGCCTGGGCCCTGCTGCTCGGCGTCTCCAACTGCGCCTTCCCGCTGGCGCTGACCATGGTCGGGATGCGGGCCAGGACCGGGGCCGGCGTCGCCCAGCTGTCCGCCTTCGCGCAGAGCACCGGCTACCTGATCTCCATCCCGGGTCCGCTCCTGGTGGGCGTGCTCTACCAGCACAGCGGCGGCTGGGGGCTGCCGATCGCCCTGATGAGCGCGCTGATGGTGCCGCAGATCGTGGTGGGCGTCCTGGCGGGGCGCGACCGCACCGTGGAGGACGAGGCGGGCCGCTGACCCGGCCGCGCGGCGCGCGGGTCCCTGCGGGTTCCTGTGGGCGGCCCGCCGGGAGCGGACCGCGCGGGGGATGCGAGACTTGCCGTATGCCAGTCCTCGACCCGAATCCCCAGCACGGCCAGAAGAAGATGCTGATCGTCTTCGGCGCCTTCCTCGCGATCTTCGTGATCATCGGCATCATCGCGACGATCGCCTCGCCGTGACCCCGCCTCCCGAGACCGGATGGTGGGGTTAACCCCCCATCCCCTAGGGGGTGAGGGTCAGGGTCAAGTGGGTGGACCTCCGGATGGGTTGGGCCCCGCGGATTCCGTAACTTCGAGATGTGCCCGCCACCGGCGGGCCGCGGAGCACGGACCAGGGACGCCCGAAGACCAGCGGAGGCACTCATGTCGGTCAATACCCACACCCGGCCTCCCCGGGCGACCCGGGGCGGCGCCGACACCCGGCTGCCCTGGTGGGCCCTCGCCCTGCCCGTGCTCGCCTTCCTCGCGCTGCTCCTGCTGATCCTCAATCCCGTCGACGCCCAGGCGGCCGCGGAGCAGCCCGCGACGGCCCACCTTCTGGAACGCCTGGAGCAGCTGACCGTGCGCTGAGCGCCGACCGCGGGCTCCCGCACGCGTCCCGCGGCGAGCCCGCCTGTCAACTCCCAGAGCCCCATGGCCTGTTTCATGCGAAGCTGGATGACATGAGCGTCGCAGAACCCCGCAGGATTGTTCTCTTCCGGCATGCGAAAGCCGACTGGCCACAGGTGACCGACCACGAGCGGCCGCTCGCCGACCGGGGCCGCATGGACGCCGCGGAGGCCGGGCGCCGGCTCGCGGATACCGGCGTGCCCTTCGACCAGGCCCTGTGCTCCACCTCGGCCCGGACCCGCGAGACCTGGAAGCTCGCCGTCCAGGAGTTCCCGCACCGGCCGAAGACCGTCTACGAGGAGCGGATCTACGAGGCCTCGCCCGGCGAGCTGATCGCCGTGCTCAACGAGACCCCCGACGACCTGCGGAACGTGCTGGTGATCGGCCACAACCCGGGCATGGAGGCGCTGACCGAGATCCTGGCCGGCTCGGCCGAGGACGAGGTCCGCGAGCGGATCGACCGCCGGGGCTTCCCGACCGCCGCCTTCGCCGTCCTCACCTTCACGGGTTCCTGGAAGGACGTGGAGCCCGGCCGGGCCTCCCTGGTCGACTACTGGGCGCCGACCGACTGACCCGCCCGCCGCCACGTGACAGGGCCCGGCACCCTCGCGGTCCGGGCCCTCGGCGTGCCGGGCGCCCGCGGGGTCAGGCCTGCTGGGGCTCCCCGAGGCCGTCGCCGAGATCGTCGGCCAGCGTGTCCGCGGCCTCGACCTCCTCGCGGGTGATGCCGAGCAGATAGAGCACCGTGTCGAGGAAGGGCACGTTCACCGCGGTGTGCGCCGCCTCGCGCACCACCGGCTTGGCGTTGAAGGCGACCCCGAGCCCGGCCGCGTTCAGCATGTCCAGGTCGTTGGCACCGTCACCGATCGCCACGGTCTGCGACAGCGGTACGCCCGCCGCGGCGGCGAACCGGCGCAGCAGCCGCGCCTTGCCCGCCCGGTCCACGATCTCCCCGGTGACCCGTCCGGTCAGCCTGCCGTCGACGATCTCCAGCGTGTTGGCCTGCGCGAAGTCCAGCCCCAGCTGCTCCTGCAAGGCGTCGGTGACCTGGGTGAAGCCGCCGGAGACGACCCCCACCTGGTAGCCGAGCCGCTTCAGCGTGCGGATCAGGGTGCGGGCACCCGGCGTCAGCCGCACCTCGGCACGCACCTTGTCCACCACCGAGGCGTCAAGACCTGCCAGCAGGGCCACACGGGCGTGCAGCGACTGCTCGAAGTCCAGCTCCCCGCGCATCGCGGCCGCCGTCACCTCGGCGACCTCGTCCTCGCAGCCGGCGTGCGCGGCGAACAGCTCGATGACCTCGTCCTGGATCAGCGTGGAGTCCACGTCCATCACGACCAGGCGCTGCGCCCGGCGGTGCAGCCCCGCCGAGACGACCGCGATGTCCACGCCGAGCGCCGCGGCCTCGGTGGCCAGCGCCGTGCGCAGCGGTTCGGTCGCCACGCCGGAGACCGCGAACTCGACGGCGGTCACCGGGTACTTGGCCAGCCGGAAGATACGGTCGATGTTGCTCCCGGACTCGGTGATCCGGGCCGCTATGGCGGCGGTCGCCTCGGCGGTGAGCGGGTGCCCGAGCACCGTGACCAGGGAGCGGCCGAATCCGCGCGGCCGGTTGTCGCCGATGCCGGAGATGATCTCCGCCTGAAGCTTCAGCGACTCCGCCCAGCTGTGGACGGTCGCCCGCAGATCGCCCTCCAGACCACGGGGCGGCTCGGTCACCAGCGCGCACAGCACGATCCGGCCACGGGTGACGACCTGCTCGATGTCGACGACATCGACCGAGTACGCGGCGAGAGTGTCGAACAGGCCGGCCGTGATGCCTGGCCGGTCCTTGCCGAAGATCTTGACGAGGAGAGTGGGAACGTCAGAGGTCTGCGAAGCGCTCATGGTGTTCCCACCGTATCCGGCACCCCGTGCCGCCCGCGCCCCAGGTCCGACTGGCGGACAGGAGCCGCACCCACCCCGTCCGGCCGGGTCGGTGGCGGAGTGGACCGGACCGTGGCTACTCGTCGCGGGGGCGCCGAGGCGGTGCGGGTGGCGGGGGCGGCGGGGGAGGAGGGCCCTCGCCCCAGGGCCGGGGCCGCGGCGGCCGTTCTCCCGGCCCAGGCGGCCGACGCGGCGCCCTCGGGGGCGGACCCAGTGGCCCGGCCACCGTCGGGGCGCCGTACACGTCGTCGTCGGCGGCGGCCCGGCGATCCGTTCCACCGTCCTCCCGTCCCGCCACGTCGCCCCGTTCCGCGCCGTCGCCGTACCGCCCGGGGCCACCGCTCCGACGGACCGCGCCGCCGCCCTGCTGCCGTGCCGGGTCCACCCCCGCCGGGCGGGCCTCTTCGGGTTCGCCCGTTCCCGGCGGGGTGCCGGACTCCGGCCGCGCCACCCCCTCGCGTGACCGCAGGTAGGGATTGGCGTCCGGGTCGGGCGGCCGGTGCGGCGTACCCGGCCGGTACGGCCCCGAGGCCGGGCCCGCATACGCCCCGCCTCCCGCGCCGACGCCCTCCCGCACCGCCCCGGCACTGAGTGCCAAGCCCGTGGCCCGGCCTCCCGCGGCCCCGCTCGCGCACGCCAGCAGCGCCCCGGCAGCCCCCGCACCCGCGCCCCAGACGGCACCCAGCAGCAGGGCGGCACCGAGATGTCCGTGCAGGTCGATGCCCGCGCCGAAGGCGTCGATGCCGAGCACCGACAGGGAGGCGTCCACGGAGACCTCCGTGAGCCGGGCCGACAGCGGCAGCGTCACCGCGGTGGCGATGCCCAGCCGCAGCGCACAGCGCCCGGCGAGGGCGAGGGGACCTGCGGCACCGGGCACCACCGGTGTCCGCACCGCCGTCAGCACCCCGGCCAGCAGCATCATCAGTGCCGCGGCCACTCCCAGCAGCCACACCCGTCCGTCCAGCTCCGCCAGCCGCCCCAGCGTGACCGGCCTTTCGGCGCCGGAGCCGAGCAGTTCGTCGAGCGGAGCCGGGAGCACCCCGACCAGCTGACCGGTGGCCCGCCCGTCCCACGGCACGAACAGGCCGAGCGGGACGCCGAGCCAGACGCCGTTCGGCGCACCCAGCAGCGCGGCCCCCGCGATCCGCCGGGGGTGGTCGTCGCCGATCGCCGCGTACGCCGCCGCCGCGAGACCGGCCGCCACCGCCGTCAGCGCCACCGTGACCAGGGCGGACACGGCCGGCCGCACCACCCGGTGCAGGGCCTCGCAGCCGCGCGGCAGCGGAGTGCGGCGCGAGGCCAGCAACGCGATCAGCAGCACCCCCGCGGACCAGACGAGACCGCCCAGCAACGTGGGCGCGGTGTCGACGGTGAACCCGACGGCGGCCCGGGCGTCCACGAGGTCACCGACCCGGTCGGGCAGCAGCCCGCCGATGTCGCCCACGTCACCGAGCCCCGGAATCTCCAGCCCGCCGCTCCCGCCCCCGCCGGGCAGGTCGTCGAGCCCGAGCGCACCGCCGTCGATGGTGACGACGTCGTGCCCCGCCCAGGCCAGTCCGCCCGTCATCGCCACGAACAGCGCGACCACCGCGCCCGCGCGCGCCAGGAGTTCGGCGGGCGGGACGACGACTCCGGCCGCCCGCAGGGAGCGCAGGAAGAAGAACGACAGGAACAGCGCACCGACCAGCCCCACCCCCAGTGGCGTGATCTCGATGGCCGTGTGCGCCTCGGCCCCTTTCAGACCGAACGCGGACACATCACCGGCCGGTGTGACCGAACCACCCGCCCCGAGCGCCACGACCGCCGCGGTCATCGGCCCGAGCGAGCCCGCCGCGTCCGCGTCCAGCAGGTGCAGGCCGAGCGCCGCCGTTCCCGCCATGCCGATCAACGCCCAGCTCACGGAGGCGATCGCGGACAGCAGTACGTCGCCCCACGGCACACGGGTGCCGTAGCCCTCGGTTCCGACGCTCGTGGACGCGCTCATGGCAGACCCCCCGATCCGCTGCGCGGTCAGGTTGCCGCGCATGTCCCCCTCGCGTGGAATACCACTCTCCGGGCAGGTTTCAACCCCGTCAACGGGAACGGCCGACGGGTGCCTGCGCACTTTTCACAAGGCCCGACTTTCGGTCAGGGCCCCGAGCCTGAAATAGTTCCCCCCGATGTTCGACATCCCTAGACTCCCCGCGACGGGAGCACAACGGGGGACAACTCAGTGGGGCTGGAGTGCCGGAACTCGTACTGGAATCCAATGGACGGACCTGGACGCTCGATCCGTCCCGGTCATACGCGCTAGGACGCGATCCGCAGGGGGAGCTTGTTTACGACGACGCCAGGGTCTCCTGGCGGCATGCCACGATCAGTTTCAACGGCCGCAGTTGGGTGGTCGAGGACCACGGCAGCACCAACGGCACGTTCGTGCACGGGCAGCGGGTCCAGCAGATGGAGCTCGGCGCCGGCACGGTGCTGAACCTGGGCAACGCGACCGACGGGCCACGCGTGAGCCTGACCGGCGCACAGGCCCCGGCCGGCGCGCCGCAGGCCCAGCCGCAACAGCAGCCGCAGCAGCCGTACGCCGCGCAGGGCGCCAACGCGGGCTGGGCCCAGCAGGCGCCGCCGCAGCAGGCACCGCAGCACGGGCAGCAGCCCCAGGCCCAGCAGGCCGGCTGGCAGCAGCAACAGCCACCGCAGCAGGCCGCGCCGCACTTCCCCCAGCAGCAGGGACCAGGCGGCGCGGCGGGGGCCCCACCGGCCCACGGGGACCGCAGCCCGACCACGTTCCACCAGTTCTCGCTCGGCCGCGTCATGCGCATCGGCCGTGCCCTGGAGAACGACCTGGTCGTCTCCGACCTCCAGGTCTCCCGCAACCACGCGGAGTTCCACTCGACGCCCGACGGGCGCATGGAAATCCGCGACCTGGGCTCGCACAACGGCACGTACGTCAACGGCCAGCCGATCGCCAAGGGCGGCTCGCAGCTGCTCGGCCCGACCGACATCGTGGGCGTCGGCCACTCGACGTTCCAGATCGTCGGCGACCGGCTCGAGGAGTTCGTCGACACCGGTGAGGTCTCCTTCTCCGCCCGGCACCTGACCGTCACGGTCGACGGCGGCAAGCAGATCCTCAAGGACGTCTCCTTCGGCGTGCCCGAGAAGTCGCTGATCGCGGTCATCGGTCCGTCGGGATCCGGCAAGTCGACCCTGCTCAAGGCGCTCACCGGCTACCGGCCGGCCGACCAGGGCGAGGTCCTCTACGACAACCGGAACCTGTACAAGCAGTTCGCCGAGCTGCGCCAGCGCATCGGTCTGGTCCCGCAGGACGACATCCTGCACAAGGAGCTGACCGTCAAGAAGGCGCTCAAGTACGCGGCGAAGCTCCGCTTCCCGGCCGACACCACGGCCGCCGAGCGCGACGCCCGCATCGACGAGGTGCTGCGCGAGCTGAAGCTGGACATCCACAAGGACAAGAAGGTCACGTCCCTGTCCGGCGGCCAGCGCAAGCGCGTCTCCGTCGCCCTGGAGCTGCTGACCAAGCCGTCGCTGATCTTCCTGGACGAGCCGACCTCCGGCCTCGACCCGGGCATGGACCGCGACGTCATGCAGCTGCTGCGCGGTCTCGCCGACGACGGCCGCACCGTCCTCGTCGTCACCCACTCGGTGGCCGAGCTGGCGACCTGCGACAAGCTCCTCGTGATGGCACCGGGCGGTTCCGTGGCCTACTTCGGCCCGCCCGAGGAGGCGCTGAACTTCTTCGGCTACGACACCTGGGCCGACGTCTTCTCCGCCTTCGAGAACTACCGCGACTACGACTGGGCGGGCCGCTGGAAGGGCTCGCAGCACTACCAGATGTACGCCGCGGACCTCGACGCCGTCGCGCCGCAGTCCGTACAGGTGCCGCCGATGCAGGCGATGAAGCCGCCGAAGCCGCAGGGCTGGATGTCCCAGTTCGTCACGCTGGTGCGCCGCTACACCTCGGTGATCGCCTCCGACAAGGGCTTCCTGGCCCTGATGGTGATCCTGCCGGCCGTGCTGGGCGCGGTGAGCCTGCTCATCGACGCGGACAAGGGCCTGCTGCCCAACCCCGCGAACCCGCAGACCGGCCGGATCATCCCGAACGGCACCGCCACCACGGTCCTGCTGATCCTCGCGGTCGGCGCCTGCTTCGCCGGTGCCGCGAACTCGGTCCGTGAGCTGATCAAGGAACGGGTGATCTACGAGCGGGAACGCGCGACCGGCCTGTCCCGGTCCGCGTACCTGATGTCCAAGGTCTTCGTGCTCGGCCTGATCACGGTGTTCCAGGGCCTGCTGGTCGGCGTGATCGGCTTCGCCAGCCGCGAGATCCCGGAGGAGGGGCTGGTCCTCGGGGGGATGACGCTGGTCGAGCTGTCCCTGCCGATCATGGCCCTCGGCTTCACCTCGATGATGTTCGGCCTGGTCATCTCGTCGCTGGTGAAGACCGCCGAGAAGACCATGCCGCTGCTGGTGATGTTCGCGATCATCCAGGTCGTCTTCACCGGCTGCCTCTTCGCCCTGAACGGCGCGGTCGGCGTCAACCAGTTCTCGTACCTGATGCCCTCGCGCTGGGCGGTCGCCGCGGCCGGTGCCACGCTGGACTTCAACAAGATCAGCCCGCCCGAGAAGGGCGCCGAGGCCGACCCGCTGTGGGAGCACACCGTCGGCGCCTGGGGCATGGACATGGTCGCGCTGATCGTCCTCGGCGTGATCTGCGGCTTCTTCGTCGCCCGCTTCCTGCGCCGGCACGAGCCCGAGGTCATGCGCAAGTAGGCCGAGGTCCGGCGGGCCCGAAGGCCCGGCCCGCACGCCCCGAAGGGCGGCACCCCGTCAGGAGGGTGCCGCCCTTCGGCGTTGCGGTGCGGCGTCGGCGACGTCGTGAAGAGGTCCGCGCCGACCTCAGTACGCGCTGTCGACGTTGTCCATGGTGCCGTACTTGTCCGCGGCGTAGTTGCACGCGGCGACGATGTTGGCGACCGGGTCGTAGATGTTCTTCGAGGTGCCCGGGACGTGGTAGGCGGCGAACGTCGGCGGGATGACCTGGAGCAGGCCCTTCGACGGGATGCCGTTGATGGCGTTGATGTCCCAGTCGTTGATGGCCTTCGGATTGCCGGAGGACTCCCGCATGATGTTGCGGTGGATGCCCTCGTAGGTTCCGGGGATGCCGTGCTTCTTCATGATGGCGCGGGCCTCGCGGATCCAGCCGTCGAGGTTGTTCGGGTAGGACTTCGGCGCGGCCTTCTTGACCTCGGTGCGCTCGGCGGAGCGGCTGGTGGTCTCCTTGGCCGCACGCTTGGCGGCGGCCTTCTTGGCGGCGGCCTTCTTCTCGGCGGTCGCCTTCTTGGCGGCCGCCTCCTGCTTGGCCTCGATGGCGGCGACCTTCTGGCTGGCGCCGGCGAGCTGGCCGGTGACACCGGCGTGCACGTCCTGGATCTGCTTGGTGCTGTACGCCACCTTGGCCGTGGGAGCGGCCTCGCTCGTGGTCGTCGTCTGGCCGCTGGCCGGGACGGCGGTGAGGGCGACGGCGGCGGCGCCGAGCGCGCCGACGCCGGCGATCGCGGCCTTCTGGGTGCGGTTCAGGGAACGACTGCGACCACGGGGAAGGATGTTCTTGAGCATGGCGGGATAGACCTCTTCGGATAGCGCGGAGGTCGCTCTCGTCCGGTGGGGACAGTTGGTGCTTCCGGCACAAACGCCGCGGGGGAGAACCCACGGCGCTGAGCGACGAGAGCAATTCTTAGCGGCCGCAAAATCCGGAGGCAAAGGTGTGACGTACGAAGCCGGGTAGTGGATCAGGGAACGGCAAAGCGGGGCAGAATGGACCATCTGCCCCGCTCAAAACGGACGAGTCGTTCTCCTACTCCCCTTCGTACGTGACGTGCGCCCTATGCGCGGGCTCACATCGGACCCCCACCTTTCTTACTGCTAGTTGCTGAAGCAATGCGATGTGTGAGTGGGTGTGCGCCGCCCTCCTACGGCAGGAGGAGATGGACGTCCCCGAACTCGTGCCACAGGTAGCGCCGCCGCACAGCCGCCTCGTACCCGCGGTCGATCGCCGCCCGCCCCGCCACCGCCTCCAGCATCAGCAGATGCGAGGCCTCGGGCTCGTGCAACCCCGTCAGCAGGCCGTCCACCACCCGCACCCCGCGCTCCGGCGTCACCACCAGATCGGTCCACCCCGCCCGCGCCCGTACGACCCCGTCGGCCCCGGCCGCCGACTCCACCGCCCGTACGGCCGTCGTGCCCACCGCCACCACCCGCCCGTCACCGGCACGTACGGCGTTGATCAGCCGCGCCGACGCCCGAGGCACCGCGAACCGCTCCGGGTAGGGCGGCTCGTGCGACTCGGCCGAGGCCACCCCCGTGTGCAGCGTCACCGGCGCGAACTGCACCCCGCGGCTCACCAGCTCCGCCACCAGCCGCGCCGTGAAGGGCCGCGCCGCGCTCGGCATCTCCGCACTGCCCGTCCCGTCCGCGTACGGCAGCGCGAACACCGTCTGATAGACGGACAGCGGCTGGTCCCGCTCCGTATAGGAGTAGCGAATGGGCCGCCCGTGCTCCCGCAGCAACGCGGGCACCTCCGCCCCCGACACCCGCGCCCACCACAACCGCTCCCCGCGCGCACTCAGCGGCTCCTCCAGCACCAGCCGCGCACCACCCGGCAGCCGCACCTTGGTCCCCGCCGGACCCCCGCACCCGCGCGCCTCCACACTCTCCGCACGCGCGCGCGGGAGGCCCGCCGCCTCCGCTGCCTCCGCACGCGCGCGCGTGGTGCCCCTCCCGTCCGGCTCCCGCAGCTCCACCGCCCACCGGCCGTCGTCCCCGCGCGTGGAGAAGTGCACCACCACGCGCGCGTGCCCGACCCGGCCGTCCACCGCGGCGGCCAGCGTGGGCGAGGTGTTCACCACCAGCAGATCACCGGCCCGCAGCAGCCCCGGCAGCTCCGCGAACCCGTGGTGCGACACCTCGGTGCCCCGCGACACCAGCAGCCGTACGCCGTCCCGGTCGAGCCCCGGCCCCCGCTGCTCGGCCGGCACCCGGGCCGACAGCTCCTGGGGGACCCGCACCGCCAGTGGCGACATCACCGCGCCTCCAGCAGCGCCGGAGCCCCGTAGCGCCCGCTCGCCGGACGCTCGTCCAGCAGCCGCAGCAGCCCCGGCACGACACTCGCGGGGTCCGGCCGCGGGTCCTGGTCGTCCGGCACGGCCGCCGCGTACAGGTCCGTGGCCATGTCCCCCGGATCGACCGCCCAGACCCGCAGGCCCGGCTCCTCGGCCCCCAGCACCGCCGCCAGCTGGTCCAGGGCCGCCTTGGACGCCCCGTAGCCGCCCCACGTCTCGTACGCCTCGGCGGCCGCGTCGGAGCTGATCGTCATCACCGCGCCCGCGGGGGCCTCCCGCAGCAGCGGCAGCGCCTCACGCACCAGGCCCAGCGCGGCCACCACGTTCACCTCCAGAGCCCGCCGCAGACCCTCCAGGGGCAGCTCCGCCAGCCGCACCAGCGGTTCGGCGCCCAGCGCGCTGGCATTGCTGACCAGCAGATCCACGCCGCCCAGCCGCCGGGCCTCCGCCACCAGCCCCGTCCGGTGCCAGGAGTCGGTGACGTCACCGGGCAACGCCGCCACGCGCGTGCCGTACCCCTCCAGCCCCCGCGCCGCCTCCCTGAGGACCTCGGGACTCCTCGCGTCCAGCACCAGGTCCCATCCCCGTGCCGCCAGGGCCTCGGCGAGTGCCCGGCCCAGCCCCTTGGATGCCCCCGTGATGATCGCAACCGGCATGGCACACATCCCCTTCGTCGTCCCCGCCGTCCGTTCGGCCGGCGTGATCCTCAACGTAGGAACCGGCCGCCGCCCCCCGCCTCGGGCACGCGCCCCAACCTCCGAGGGCCCTTCGCCCTAGGCCGGACGGACGGGACCCAGGACCTAGTCCCACCGCCCTAGGCGACGCCCGTCACCGGGCCGATCCCGCCCCCGCCCGCCGCGGGTACCGTGAGGACATGAGCCACGGCCCCCGGTCCGGCCTCACCGCGGTGAGTTCCGCGCTGCTGGCCATGAGCAGGCACCTCGAGGTGCGCGACGTCCTCAAGACGATCGTCGCCTCGGCCCGCGAACTGCTCGACGCCCAGTACGCCGCCCTCGGCGTCCCCGACGACCACGGCGGCTTCGCCCAGTTCGTGGTCGACGGCGTGAGCGACGAGCAGTGGAAGGCCATCGGCCCGCTGCCGCGCCAGCACGGCATCCTCGCCGCGATGCTCCACGAGGCCACCCCAGAGCGCCTCGCCGACGTCCGCAAGGACCCCCGTTTCGGCGGCTGGCCCTCCGCCCACCCCGACATGGTCGACTTCCTGGGCCTGCCGATCCGCGACGGCGACGAGGTGCTCGGCGCCCTGTTCCTCGCCAACAAGCTGCGCCCTGCGGAGGGGCCCCCACACCCCCCGTGCCCCGAACCGACGGGCACCTGCGGCTTCACCCAGGACGACGAGGAACTGCTCGGCATCCTCGCCCAGCACGCCGCCATCGCCCTCACCAACGCGCGCCTGTACGAGCGCAGCCGCGAGCTGACCATCGCCGAGGAGCGCTCCCGCCTCGCCCACGAACTGCACGACGCGGTCAGCCAGAAGCTGTTCTCACTGCGCCTGACCGCCCAGGCCGCCACCGCCCTGGTCGACCGCGACCCCGCGCGCGCCAAGGGCGAGCTGCACCAGGTCGCCACCCTCGCCGCCGAGGCCGCCGACGAGCTGCGCGCCGCCGTCGTAGAGCTGCGCCCCGCCGCCCTGGAGGAGGACGGCCTGGTCGCCACCCTGCGCACCCAGATCCAGGTCCTCGACCGGGCCCACGCCGCCCGCGTCACCTTCACCGGCCACGGCGTCAAAGCCCTGCCGGCCGCCCAGGAGGAGGCGATGCTGCGAGTGGCCCAGGAGGCACTGCACAACGCCCTGCGCCACTCGGGGGCGGAACACGTCGAGGTGGCCCTGCACCGGCGGGACACCGGAACCGTCCTGCGGGTCACCGACGACGGAAGCGGCTTCGACCCGCGCACGGTCCGCCGCGCCGGACGCCACCTCGGCCTGGTCTCCATGCGCGACCGGGCGAACGGCACCGGCGGCCGGCTGACCGTGCGGTCCGCGCCCGGCGAGGGCACCACGATCGAGATGGAGGTTCCCGGTGGCTGACGCGATCAAGGTGCTGCTCGTCGACGACCACCAAGTGGTCCGCCGGGGACTGCGCACCTTCCTGGAGGTACAGGACGACATCGAGGTGGTCGGCGAGGCCGCGGACGGCGCCGCGGGCGTCGACCGCGCCCAGGAACTGAAGCCCGACGTGATCCTCATGGACGTCAAGATGCCGGGCATGGACGGCGTCGACGCGCTGCGCCGGCTCCGCGAGCTGGACAACCACGCGCGCGTACTGGTCGTCACCAGCTTCACCGAGCAGCGCACCGTGGTCCCGGCCCTGCGGGCGGGCGCGGCCGGGTACGTGTACAAGGACGTCGACCCCGACGCGCTGGCCGGCGCCATCCGCTCCGTGCACGCCGGGCACATCCTGCTCCAGCCCGAGGTCGCGGGCGCCCTCCTGAGCCAGGAGGAGAGCAGCTCCGGGCCGGGCAGGGCGGGCTCCCTCACGGAGCGCGAGCGCGAGGTGCTGGGCCTGATAGCGGACGGCCGCTCCAACCGGGAGATCGCGCGTGCGCTCGTCCTCTCCGAGAAGACGGTGAAGACCCACGTCTCGAACATCCTGATGAAACTCGACCTCGCGGACCGCACCCAGGCCGCCCTGTGGGCCGTGCGCCACGGCGTGGCCGGCTGACCGCGACCGAGTGCCCCGGTACGTGGCGGGGCGGCGGAGGGTTCCCTTCCGGTCGGAGATTCATACCGTCGTGGGAATGTCCCCCATATGGCGCATCCTTCGAGGGGTCCGGCCGTTCTCCAGTGCGTGCCGCGGCGACTGCCGCGGCGATCGCAAGGAGGGCTTGTAAGTGAAGAACCTGAAGAAGGCAGCGGCCGTGACGATGGTGGCCGGCGGGCTGATCGCCGCCGGCGCGGGCATGGCCTCCGCCACCGACGGCGGCGCCCACGCCCACGGCAAGGCGATCGGCTCCCCGGGCGTCGCCTCCGGCAACCTGGTCCAGGCGCCGATCCACATCCCGGTCAACGCCGTCGGCAACAGCGTCAACGTCATCGGCCTCCTGAACCCGGCCTTCGGCAACCTGGGCGTCAACCACTGACGCAGGCCACCCTCCCATGCCGTCTCAGCAGCGGGCAGTCGTGCCGCTGGGGCGGCACGGGTGGGCGCTGCGGCACCTCGTCGGCGCCGAGCAGCGCACCCCACCCCCGGGCCCGCACTCACGCCGGGCACCCGCCAGGACACGGCACCGTCACCGATGCCGCTCCACCACAACGGAGTTGTACGCCGCGACCTGCGCCCGCCGAGCCACCCGCTCCACCGGCCTGAGCGCATCCCCCCGCGCGGCCATCTCGGACGCGCTCACCGCACCCCCGTGCCCGTTCTCGGACGCCAGCGACACCAACATCCCCACCCGCTGCGCCAACTCCAGCACCCGCACCGCCCGCGGCGGATACCCCGGCGCCAGCACCTCCCGCCCGCGCTCCGCCCGCGCCCGGTACGCCGCGACCGCCGCCTCCGCCACCGGCCCCGACCCGGCGACATCCAGCCGCGTCAGCACCTCCGTAGCGTCCCGCAGCGCCTCCGCCAGCTCCCGCTCCGCCTCCCCGAGCGAGGGCACGTCCGCCGGCGGCGCCTCCCGCACCGGCAGGCAGTGCCAGACGACCTCGACGTGCACGTCGCCCTCGGGCCCCGCCTCGTACACCTCCGGCACCAGCCCCAGGGCGGCCCCCTCGCAGATCACCGCCTCCTCGGCCTCCAGCGCCCGCGCGTTGAACTCCGGCGGCCCGCTCAGCCCCAGCGGATGGCCCGGCGCGGGCAGCGCGATCCGCAGCCCGACCGCGCCGAGCGCCCGCAGCCGCCCCAACGCCAGCGTGAGACCGACCGGCGCGTCTTCACCCGGCAGCCCCTCCACCCGGTGCACAGCGTCCTCGCCGACGATCGCGACCGCGGCGTCGTCCGGCGAGACCATATGGGCAATCAGGGCATTTCCCCAGGCGGCAAGGCGCCCTGCGCGTGGTTCCGAGAGCATGCCCCCACCCTAAGGACAGGACCGATGGAACGGTTACGCCGACCGGTGGCGTAGATTTCCTGGAGGGGCCTGCGCCCACCGGCGCCGCGGCCCGAGTCACAGGTGTACGCGACAGCCGAGACCGGCCACAATGCAAGGGGAGACAACGCGCTCATGAGCGATGTTCTGGAGCTTCAGGACGTAACCGTGGTCCGCGAGGGCCGGGCTCTGGTGGACCAGGTCTCCTGGTCGGTCAAGGAGGGCGAGCGCTGGGTCATCCTCGGCCCCAACGGCGCCGGCAAGACCACCCTCCTCAACGTCGCGTCCAGCTACCTCTACCCCAGCAGCGGCACCGCCACCATCCTCGGCGAGACCCTCGGCAAGCCAGGCACCGACGTCTTCGAACTGCGCCCGCGCATCGGCGTCGCCGGCATCGCCATGGCCGACAAGCTGCCCAAGCGCCAGACCGTCCTGCAGACCGTCCTGACCGCCGCGTACGGCATGACCGCCGGCTGGCAGGAGGAGTACGAGGACATCGACGAGCAGCGCGCCCGCGCCTTCCTCGACCGCCTCGGCATGACCGAGTACCTGGACCGCAGGTTCGGCACCCTCTCCGAGGGCGAGCGCAAGCGCACCCTGATCGCCCGCGCCCTGATGACCGACCCCGAGCTGCTGCTCCTCGACGAGCCCGCCGCCGGCCTCGACCTCGGCGGCCGCGAGGACCTCGTCCGCCGTCTCGGCCGACTGGCCCGCGACCCCATCGCACCCTCCATGATCATGGTCACCCACCACGTCGAGGAGATCGCCCCGGGCTTCACCCACGTCCTGATGATCCGTCAGGGCAAGGTCCTGGCCGCCGGACCGCTGGAGCTCGAACTGACCTCCCGCAACCTGTCCCGCTGCTTCGGACTCCCGCTCGTCGTCGAGCAGGCCGGGGACCGGTGGACCGCCAAGGGGCTCCCGCTGTCCTGACCCGCCCCAAGTGCGCCCTGTCCCCGGCGTCACCGTCGGACCTACCATGACAGCGTGAACGACATCGACGCATGGGTGTGGTGGCTCGTCGCCGCGGCAGCGCTCGGAATTCCGCTCGTCGTGACCGCGATGCCGGAGTTCGGGATGTTCGCCGTCGGCGCGGTCGCCGCCGCCGTCGCCTCCGGACTGGGCGCGGACCTGGTCGTCCAGGTACTCGTCTTCGTCATCGTCTCGGTCGCCCTCATCGCCGTCGTACGGCCCATCGCCGCCCGACACCGCTCCCAACAGCCCCAACTGGCCACGGGAGTGGACGCCCTGAAGGGCAGACAGGCCGTCGTCCTGGAACGGGTCGACGGTGCCGGCGGCCGGATCAAACTCGCCGGGGAGATCTGGTCGGCACGCGCCCTGGACACCGGGCGCGCCTTCGAGCCGGGCGAGGAAGTGGACGTCGTGGAGATCGACGGGGCCACGGCCGTCATCATGTGACCCCGCCGTGCACAAGTGGCCCGAACGGCCTCCGCGTCGCGCGACGGTCTGTCAGACTCGACCAGCAAGATCCTCAACAGCCGTAAGATCAGCAGTAGTCAGGGTCAGCCAGGTCAACGGATCTGGCCAATAGGATCTGCCGGAGCGCCGAGGCGGAGAAGGGGACGGACACCCACGATGGAACCGGTCATCATCGTCCTGATCATCCTGGTGGTGTTGGTCTTCATCGCCCTGATCAAAACCATCCAGGTCATCCCGCAGGCCAGCGCCGCCATCGTCGAGCGCTTCGGCCGCTACACGCGGACCCTCAACGCGGGCCTCAACATCGTGGTCCCGTTCATCGACACCATCCGCAACCGCATCGACCTGCGCGAACAGGTCGTCCCCTTCCCGCCGCAGCCGGTCATCACCCAGGACAACCTGGTCGTCAACATCGACACCGTCATCTACTACCAGGTGACCGACGCCCGCGCCGCGACCTACGAGGTCGCCAGCTACATCCAGGCCATCGAGCAGCTCACCGTCACCACCCTGCGCAACATCATCGGCGGCATGGACCTGGAACGGACCCTGACCTCCCGCGAGGAGATCAACGCGGCCCTGCGCGGCGTCCTCGACGAGGCCACCGGCAAGTGGGGCATCCGCGTCAACCGCGTCGAACTCAAGGCCATCGAACCGCCCACCTCCATCCAGGACTCGATGGAGAAGCAGATGCGCGCCGACCGTGACAAGCGCGCCGCGATCCTCCAGGCCGAAGGTGTCCGGCAGTCCGAGATCCTGCGCGCAGAGGGCGAGAAGCAGTCCCAGATCCTGCGCGCCGAAGGTGAGGCCAAGGCCGCCGCCCTGCGCGCCGAGGGCGAGGCCCAGGCCGTCCGCACGGTCTTCGAGGCCATCCACGCCGGCGACCCGGACCAGAAGCTGCTCTCCTACCAGTACCTCCAGATGCTCCCGAAGATCGCCGAGGGCGACGCCAACAAGCTCTGGATCGTCCCCAGCGAAATCGGCGATGCCCTCAAGGGCCTCTCCGGCGCCATGGGCAACCTCGGCGGCCTGGGCGGCGGTTCGGGCACCGGAGGCGGCAACGGCGGCGCGAGCGTCCCCGCCCAGGAACGCCGCGAGAAGCCGACGATCGACTAGCCGGCACCACGTGGCGCCGGGTTCCGTCCGCGCCCCTCCGCGCCCAAAAAGGGGCGCGGGGAACTGCGCGACCAGCCGAGGACGGCCTGCGCCCGGGCAGATGACCCAAGCCCTCACGGCGCAGCCGTCACGCCGCGTCCAGAACCAACCACTCCGGCAGCGCGGCGAAGTCGTCCCGGGCCAGCGCCAGCAACATCGCGTCGGCCGGAGTCGGCTCGAACGGCGCCCGAAGCAACGGCATCCCCGCCTGCTCCGGAGTCCGGTTCGCCTTGCGGTGATTGTCCTCCGCGCACGAGGCCACCGTGTTCAGCCAGGTGTCCTGCCCACCGTGCGACCGCGGCACCACGTGGTCGACGGTCGTCGCCCGCCGCCCGCAGTACGCGCACCGGTGCCGGTCCCGGACCAGCACCCCCCGCCTCGACCACGGAGCCCGTCTTCGAAACGGCACCCGCACGTACTGGCACAGCCTGATCACCCGGGGCGCGGGTATGTCCAGCGCGGCACCGCGCATGCGCAGCGAGGGGTGGGCCTGTTCGACGACGGCCTTGTCCTGGAGCACCAGAACGACGGCTCGATTCAACGTCACCGTCGACAACGGCTCGAAGCTCGCGTTCAGCACCAGCGTGTCCCGCATACCAGCCCACCTCCCGTGCGTACCGGCCCACCGCCTGGCGGGCTGGGAACAACTCTGGCCGGGCACGCCGGGATGGACAACGCAATATAAAGATGCCCGCCCCTGATCCATTCCAAGACCAGGGGCGGGCAAACGTTCCATGAACGCTCAGCCGGATCAGCTGCCGGCGGGCACCTCGTACTCGGCGATCAGCTGGGCCCGAGCGATCGCGTGGAACCGCAGGTTGAAGCCCACGAACGCGGGCGTGGCGTCCGCGTCCGGGCCGAGCTTCTCCTGGTCCACGGCGTACACGGTGAACACGTACCGGTGCGGGCCGTCCCCGGCCGGCGGCGCGGCCCCGCCGAAGTCCTTGCCGCCGTAGTCGTTGCGCGCGTGCACCGCGCCTTCGGGCAGCCCCTCGAACGCGCCGCTGCCCGCACCCGCCGGCAGCTCGGTCACCGAGGCCGGGATGTCGAACACCACCCAGTGCCAGAACCCGCTGCCCGTCGGGGCGTCCGGGTCGTAGCACGTCACGGCGAAGCTCCTGGTCTCGGCCGGGAAGCCCTCCCACCGCAGGTGCGGGGAGGTGTTGCCGACCGCGTGGACCTGGTCGTCCTTGAGCGTCCCGCCCTCCGGGACGTCCTCACTCGTGACGGTGAAGGACGCCACGGGCGGGTGGAAGTCATGGGGGAGCGGACGCCGCTTCAGCTCGGTCACCTCGGTACCTCCTGAATGGTCTGGTGCAGAGATGACCGAGCCTAGATCTTCTAGAACCAGTTGCGCTTGCTGCCGACCTCGGAGAGCCACTGGTTGAGGTACGCCGTCCAGTCGGTGCCCTGGTAGTCGTTCAGCCCGACCTTGAAGGAGCGGAACGTGTCGCTGCCCTCGCTGAACAGCCCGGGCTTCTTGTCCATCTCCAGCACGACGTCCATCGCCTGCGCGTCGGCCACGAAGCTCAGCTCGACCTGGTTCAGCCCGCGGTACTGCTGCGGCGGGAAGAACTCGATCTCCTGGTAGAAGGGCAGCTGCTGCCGCGTACCCCGGATGTGGCCCCGCTCCATGTCCGCGTTCTTGAAGCGGAAGCCCAGGCCGATGAACGCGTCCAGGATCGCCTTCTGCGCCGGCAGCGGATGCACGTTGATCGCGTCCAGGTCACCGGAGTCCACGGCGCGCGCGATCTCCAGCTCCGTGGTGACGCCGATGTTCATCCCGCGCAGCGACTGCCCGTCGATCATGGTGATCGGCGTCTCCCACGGGATCTCGAGCCCGAACGGCACCGCGTGCACCACTCCGGCCTTCAGCTCGAAGGCACCACCGAGTCGCACCTTGGTGAACTCGATGTCCTGCTTGTACTCCTGGTCGCCGCTCTCCACCTCGACCTTGGCCTGAAGCCCGACCGACAGCCCCTCGATCTCCTGGTCGACGGACCCGCCCTGGATCCGCACCTCGCCCTGGACGACACCCCCCGGAACGACGTTGCTCTCGCTCAGCACGGTCTCGACCGAAGCCCCGCCGGCCCCCAGACTCGCGAGCAGCTTCTTGAACGCCATATCTCTCCCTCTCCAGGCTTACGTGTGGATCCTCGACCCATACAAACGCGATCCGACCGTGGCCGGTTCCGCGCCCCACACCCTGGCAAGGCGGACGCTCCCCGACCACCCCACGCACGGTCCCGGCTGCGTTAGGCTCGGACGGCATGATCGCGAGCCCCGACCGTACGCCCCTGCCCAGGGAATTCTTCGACCGCCCCGTCCTCGAGGTGGCCCCCGACCTCCTGGGCCGCATCCTGGTGCGCACCACCCCGGACGGCCCGATCGCCCTCCGCCTGACGGAGGTGGAGGCCTACGACGGTCAGAACGACCCCGGCTCCCACGCCTACCGCGGTCGCACCCCTCGCAACGAGGTGATGTTCGGTCCCCCCGGACACGTGTACGTCTACTTCACCTACGGCATGTGGTTCTGCATGAACCTGGTGTGCGGCCCCGAGGGCAGGTCGAGCGCGGTTCTGCTCCGTGCCGGCGAGATCATCGAGGGGGCCGAGCTGGCCCGGACCCGCCGGCTCTCCGCCCGCAACGACAAGGAACTGGCCAAAGGCCCGGCCCGCCTCGCCACCGCCCTGGGCGTGGACCGCGCGTTGAACGGCACGGACGCGTGCGCGTCCCAGGAGACGCCGCTGCGCATTCTGACCGGCACCCCCGCACCGGGTGACCAGGTACGGAACGGCCCCCGTACCGGCGTGGCCGGCGAAGGCGGCGTGCACCCCTGGCGTTACTGGGTCGCCGACGACCCGACGGTCAGCCCGTATCGGGCCCATGCCCCTAGGAAGCGCCGAAGTTGACTCTCCTTTGGCAGACGCGTAACGTAGCCCGAGCCGCTTGACCCGGGTACGGCAATCGCCTGCAGCCGGAAGCGGCCAACCCACTACCTACGACTTCCCTCAGCGGGAGCGAATTCGGCATGTCAGCATGCCTGAATTCAAACTCGCCGGACTCGATTATGAGTCCGCAGAGAAATCGGCTAACGTAGTGAATGTCGAAAGGCCGACGAGCGAAAGCCCGAAGGCATCGGCAAATCCCGCCGACAGGGAATCGGATCGAAAAAGATCTGATAGAGTCGGAAACGCAAGATCGAAGGGAAGCGCCCGGAGGAAAGCCCGAGAGGGTGAGTACGAAGGAAGCGTCCGTTCCTTGAGAACTCAACAGCGTGCCAAAAGTCAACGCCAG
>NZ_JBIRFY010000018.1:0-138419 GCF_044327745.1 Streptomyces sp. NPDC018026 | reverse complement strand
CCTCCGGCACCACCACCGGACTCCACTCCACCCGCCACAACGACCGGCCCACCACCCCACCAGCCGACTCCAACTGCCCCACCGACACCGGCCGGCCCACCACCGACCCCACCGACAGAACAGGAGCACCCGTGACGTCCGCGACGTTCAGGCTGAGGTTGTTGTCGGAATCGGCTCCGGACTGAGCGATGTGGACGCGTAGGCGGGTGGCGCCGGTGGCGTGCAGGGTGACCTGGTTCCAGACGAACGGCAGTACCGGCTCGCCGTCCCGGTCGCCGCTCTCGTCGACCAGCGCCGCGTGCATCGCTGCATCCAGCAGCGCCGGATGCAGCCCGAAACGGGACGCCTCCGCGTGCTCCTCCTCGGGCAGTTCCACCTCGGCGAAGACGTCGTCACCACGCCGCCAGGCCGCCTTCAGCCCCTGGAACACCGGGCCATAGGCATACCCCTGGCGCAGCAGCAAGGCGTAGGCGTCCTCGATGCCGACCGGTGCGGCACCGGTCGGCGGCCACACCGCCAGGTCCTCACCCGGCCGGGCCACCGCAACGTCACCGACGCTGCCCTGGGCGTGCAGCAGCCAGCCGCCGCCCGCCTCCGTCTCCGGACGGGAGTGCACCGTGACGGTACGCATCCCCGACCCGTCCGCGGCACCGACCGCGACCTGGATCTGCACACCACCGTGCTCGGGAAGCACCAACGGCGCCTGAAGCGTCAGCTCCTCCAACACCCCGCAACCCACCTGATCAGCAGCATGCAGCGCAAGCTCCACGAACCCGGTGCCGGGCAGCAGCACACTGCCGAGCACATCGTGATCGGCGATCCAGGCGTGCGTGTTCAGGGACAGTCGGCCGGTCAGCACCACGCCGTCCGTGTCGGCCAGGCTGACTGCCGCACCGAGGAGTGGATGCCCGGCGGCACTCAGACCGGCAGCCGAGATGTCGACGCCTTCGCCTCCGTACCAGGAGTCCGCCATGTACTCGCGCGTCCCCAGCCAGTAGCGCTCGCGCTGGAAGGCGTAGGTGGGCAGGTCGACACGTCCGGCGCCGCGTCCGGCGTAGAAGGCGGCCCAGTCGACGGTGCCGCCCGAGGCGAACACCTGCCCCAGCGCCGTCACCGCCGTCACATCCTCCGCCCGGTCCTTGCGCAGCACCGGCGCGAACACCACCTCGTCCGCGTCCGTGTCGAGGATCTGACGGGCCAGACCCGTCAGCACCGGGTCCGGACCGCACTCCACAAACCGCACCACACCCAGCTCACGCAGGGCACCGACCCCGTCCGCGAACCGCACCGGCTCGCGCACATGCCGCACCCAGTACCCCGGATCCGTCAACTCCCCCGCACCCGCGACCGCACCCGACACATTCGACACCACAGGGATCGTCGGCTCGGCATACGACAGCGACGCCACGACCGTACGGAACTCGTCCAGCATCGGCTCCATCAGCGGCGAGTGGAACGCGTGCGAGACCCGCAGCCGGCTCACCCGCCGCCCCAGACCCGTGAAGTGCTCACCCACCGCCTCCACGCCGGTCTCGGTACCGGACACGACCACGGACGTCGGCCCGTTGACCGCGGCGATCCCCACCCCTTCGGGCAGCACCGGCAGCACCTCGTCCTCAGTGGCCTCCACGGCCAGCATCGCCCCACCCGACGGCAGCGCATCCATCAGACGCCCGCGCGCCGCGACCAGCGTCGCCGCATCCTCCAGCGACAGGACTCCCGCCACATGCGCGGCGGTCACCTCACCGATCGAATGCCCCGCCACCACATCCGCGCGCACACCCCACGACTCCACCAACCGGAACAACGCCGACTCCACCGCGAACAGCCCCGCCTGCGCGAACACCGTCCGGTTCAGCAGATCCGCATCCTCACCCCACACCACCCCACGCAACGACCGCCCCAAAAGCGGGTCCAGCCGCTCGCACGCCGCATCGAACGCCGACGCGAACACCGGGAAGGCGTCATACAGCTCCCGGCCCATCCCCAGCCGCTGACTGCCCTGACCGGTGAACACCACCGCGGTCCGGCCCCCGGGACGGGCCCGCACCACCGAGCCCTCGATCGACTCCAGTGCGCCCAGCAGCTCGTCACGGTCCCGGCCCACCACCACCGCACGCCGCTCCAACACGGCCCGCGACGACACCAACGACAACCCCACATCCACCGGCGACAACGCGGCATCACCATCGACATGGGCACGAAGCCGCTCCGCCTGCGCCACCACCGCCGACACCCCACGCCCCGACACCACCCACGGCACCACCGACGACCCCACCGGAGCACCCAGAGCGTCAGCCTCCACCGGTTCCACCGAAGGCGGCTCCTCCACGATCACATGCGCGTTCGTCCCACTCAGACCGAACGACGACACACCCGCACGCCGCGGCCGCCCCTCCTCCGCCGCAGGCCACTCCCGCGCCTCCGTCAACAGCTCCACAGCACCCGCGTCCCAGTCGACGTTCGGGGTGGGAGCGTCCACGTGCAGCGTCTTCGGCATCATGCCGTTCCGCATCGCCATGATCATCTTGATGACGCCCGCGACACCCGCCGCCGCCTGCGTGTGACCCATGTTCGACTTGATCGACCCGAGCCACAGCGGCCGGTCCTCGGGACGGTCCTGACCGTAGGTGGCCAGCAGCGCCTGCGCCTCGATCGGGTCACCCAGCGTCGTACCCGTACCGTGCGCCTCCACCACGTCGACCTGGTCGGCCCCCAGGCGCGCACTCGCCAGGGCCTGCCGGATCACCCGCTGCTGCGACGGGCCGTTCGGGGCCGTCAGACCATTGCTCGCCCCGTCCTGGTTGATGGCGCTGCCGCGCACCACGGCCAGCACCGGGTGACCATTGCGGCGCGCGTCCGACAGACGCTCCACCAGCAGCATGCCCACGCCCTCGCCCCAGCCCGTACCGTCCGTGGAGGCGGCGAAGGACCGGCAGCGGCCGTCGGAGGCCAGGCCGCGCTGGCGGCTGAACTCGACGAAGACCTCGGGCGTCGCCATCACGGCGACGCCGCCCGCCAGCGCCAGGGAGCACTCCCCCGAGCGCAGCGCCTGGGCCGCCAGGTGCAGGGCGACCAGGGAGGACGAGCACGCCGTGTCCACGGTCACCGCCGGACCCTCGAGACCGAAGACGTACGAGACGCGGCCGGAGGCGATGGCGCCCGTGCTGTTGTTGGCCGCGTAGTCGTGGTACATCATTCCGGCGAACACGCCGGTGTCGCTGCCCTTGAGGGTGGCGGGGTCGATGCCGGCCCGCTCGAACGTCTCCCACGACGTCTCCAGGAGCAGCCGCTGCTGGGGGTCCATGACCAGCGCCTCGTTCGGGCTGATACCGAAGAAGTCGGGATCGAAGCGGTCCGCGTCGTGCAGGAACCCGCCTTCGCGCGTGTACGTGGTGTTGGGTCGTTCACCGCTGGGGTCGTAGACCTGCTCCACGTCCCAGCCCCGGTTGTCCGGGAACTCCGACACGGCGTCCACACCGTCGGACACCAGCCGCCACAGGTCCTCGGGCGACGCCACACCACCCGGGAAACGGCACGCCATCCCCACGATCACGATCGGCTCGTCGTCGTAGGCGAGTACGGGTGCCGCCGCGGCGACGACGTCCTGCGTGTCGGCGACCTGCTCCAGCAGATGGCGGGCGAGGGCATCCGGCGTCGGGTAGTCGAAGACCAGGGTGGCAGGCAGGCGCATGCCGACGGCTTCACCGAGAGCGTTGCGGAACTCCACCGCGGTCAGCGAGTCGAATCCGAGCTCCTGGAACGCCCTGCTCGGCTCGATGGCATGACCGCCTGCGTGTCCGAGCACCCCGGCCGCCCGGCCCAGGACCAGTTCGAGGACCGCCCCGTGCCGCTCGCCCTCCGGCAGGGAGGCCAGCCGACGGCGCAGCGCGCTCGGCTCACCGGCGGAACCGGAGGAGCTGCGCCGCCGCGTCACCGGGACGAGGGTGCGGAACACGCTCGGCAGACGGTCGCCCTGTGCACGCAGCGCGGGCAGGTCGAGACCGGCGGGGACGAGCAGCGGGTCGTGCGAGGCATGGGCCGCGTCGAAGAGGGCGAGACCCTGCTCGCTGGTGAGCGCGTGCATGCCGGTCTGCGAAATGCGGGAGAGGTCGGTGTCGTTGAGCGCGTTGGCCATGCCGCCGGACTGCTCCCACAAGCCCCAAGCCAGCGACTGGGCCACGAGTCCGTTGGCCCGGCGGTGCGCGGCGAGGGCGTCGAGGAAGGCGTTGGCCGCGGCGTAGTTGCCCTGGCCCGGGGCGCCGAGGACGCCGGCGGCCGAGGAGAACACGACGAACATCGACAGGTCGTGGTCCGAGGTCAGCTCGTGCAGGTTCAGCGCGGCGTCCACCTTCGGGCGCATGACCCGTTCGAGGCGCTCGGGCGTGAGCGAGCCGAGGACGCCGTCGTCCAGTACGCCGGCGGTGTGCACGACGCCGCCGAGCGCCACACCGTCCAGCAGCTCCGCGAGCGCCGCACGGTCGGACACGTCGCATGCCCGCAGGTCGACCTCGGCCCCCAGGCCGGACAGCTCCGCGCAGAGTTCGGCGGCACCGGGCGCGGACATGCCGCTACGGCTGGTCAGCAGCAGTCGGCGTACTCCGCGCTCGGTCACCAGGTGCCGTGCAAGCAGGGCGCCGAGTGCACCCGTGCCACCGGTGACGAGCACCGTCCCCGGGTCGGAGCCCTGGTCCGTGCCCGAGTCCGTGCCCGGGTCCGGGGCTCCTGTGCCGGCGGCCCGCACCAGCCTTGCCGCGTGCGGTACGTCCTGCCGAACCACGAGCTGGGGTTCGGCCGTCGTTACCGCGTGGCGGACGAGCGCGTCGAGGTCGGACACCTCGTCGGTGTCCACGATGAGAATGCGGTCGGGGTTCTCCGACTGGGCGGCACGAACGAGCCCGTGGACGGACGCCGCCGCGAGGTCGGAGACGTCTTCGCCGGGGAGCGCGGCGGCACCTCGGGTGAGGACCAGGAGGCGTGCCTCGGCGAAGCGCTCCTCGGCGACCCAGGTCTGCAGGGTCTTCAGGGCTCGGTTCGCCGCGGCGCGCACGGCTTCCGCGGTGGTGGTGCCGTCGGCGCTGCCGGATACGGCCCCCGCCTCGCAACGCCATACGACGACGTCCGGTACGGGCGTGTCCAGTACAAACGACTCGGTGTCACCCTCGGTGACGTCCTCCCAGTAGCGCCAGGTGACAGGCGTCGTAGACGCGGCGACCGGGAGTTCGGTCCAGTCCAGACGGAACAGGGAGTCGCGGTGGACGGCCCCGGCTGCGGCGAGCTGGTCGGTCGAGATGGGGCGCAGGACGAGCGACTCGACCGTGGCGACTCGCTGCCCGGTCGTATCCATGACCTCGACCGTCACCGCGCCGGCGCCCGAGGGCACCAGACGTACGCGGACGTCCGAGGCGCCCTCGGCATGCAGCGTCACCCCGGACCAGGCGAACGGAAGCGCGCCCTGCTCCCCGATGGTCCCGGTGAAGACGGCGGCGTGCAGGCAGGCGTCCAGTACGGCGGGGTGCAGCGCGAACCGCTCGGCCCCCACGCGCGCCTGCTCGGGGAGGGTGACCTCGGCATACACCTCACCCCCGTCCGCGGACTTCCACACCGAGGTCAGTCCGCGGAACACCGGGCCGTAGGCCATGCCGGCCTCGGTGAACCCCTCGTACAGTCCGTCCAGTCCGACGGGCACGGCGCCGGCCGGCGGCCACTGGGCGACGGCCGGCTTCTCGGCCTGCGGAGCCCCGGGGGCCAGCACACCCGCGGCATTCCGGGTCCAGGGCAGGTCGGCGGTCACGGAGTCCTGCCGCCGGGAGTAGACGGTGACGGTGCGGACGCCCGTGTCCTCCGCGGCACCGACCGCGACCTGGACCTGTACGCCACCGTGCTCGGGAAGCACCAGCGGCGCCTCCAAGGTCAGTTCCTCGACGACGCCGCAGCCGACCTGGTCGCCCGCCCGTATGACGAGTTCCACGAACCCGGTGCCGGGGAAGAGGATGGTGTCGCCGACGACGTGGTCGGCGAGCCAGGGCTGGGTGTCGGTGGACAGGCGTCCGGTGAGTACCACGCCGTCGCTGTCGGCCAGGGTGATGGTGGCGCCGAGCAGCGGGTGTTCGGCCGTGTCGAGCCCGGCCGAGGCGACGTCCGCGGCCCCGAGCCCGGCGTCGATCCAGTAGCGCTCGCGCTGGAAGGCGTAGGTGGGCAGGTCGACGCGTGCGGCGCCGCGTCCGGCGTAGAAAGCGGTCCAGTCGACGGTGCCCCCGGAGGCGAACACCTGCCCCAGCGCCGTCACCGCCGTCACATCCTCCGCCCGGTCCTTGCGCAGCACCGGCGCGAACACCACCTCGTCGGCATCGGCGTCCAGGGTCTGGCGGGCCAGACCCGTCAGCACCGGGTCGGGTCCGCACTCCACGAACCGGACCGCACCCAGCTCACGCAGGGCACCGACCCCGTCGGCGAACCGGACCGGCTCGCGCACATGCCGCACCCAGTACTCCGGATCCGTCAGCTCCCCGGCGCCTGCGACCGCGCCCGACACATTCGAGACCACAGGGATCCCCGGTTCCGCATACGACAGCGACGCGACCACGGCACGGAACTCGTCGAGCATCGGTTCCATCAGCGGGGAGTGGAAGGCGTGCGAGACCCGCAGCCGGCTCACCCTCCGCCCCAGACCCGCGAAGTACTCACCCACCGTCTCCACGCCGGTCTCGGTGCCGGACACGACCACGGACGTGGGCCCGTTGACCGCGGCGATCCCCACCCCTTCGGGCAGCACCGCCAGCACCTCGTCCTCAGCGGCCTCCACCGCCAGCATCGCCCCACCCGACGGCAGCGCATCCATCAAACGCCCGCGCGCCGCGACCAGCGTCGCCGCGTCCTCCAGCGACAGGACTCCCGCCACGTGCGCGGCGGTCACCTCACCGATCGAATGCCCCGCCACCACATCCGGGCGCACACCCCAGGACTCCACCAGCCGGAACAACGCGCTCTCCACGGCGAAGAGCCCGGCCTGTGCGAACACGGTCCGGTTCAGCAGCTCCGCATCCTCACCCCACACCACCTCACGCAACGACCGGCCCAGCAGACCGTCCAGCCGCTCGCACGCCGCGTCGAACGCCGACGCGAACACCGGGAAGGCGTCATACAGCTCCCGGCCCATCCCCAGCCGCTGACTGCCCTGACCCGTGAACACCACCGCCGTCAAACCATCCGAGGCCACCCCCTGCTGCACCCCCGCAGCAGGCTCACCCGCCGCCACCGAACCCAGACCGGCCAGCAACTCGTCACGGTCCCGGCCCACCACCACCGCACGCCGCTCCAACGCAGCCCGCGACGACACCAACGACAACCCCACGTCCACCGGCGACAGCGCGGCATCACCATCGACGTAGGCATGAAGCCGCTCCGCCTGCGCCCGCAGGCTGTCGGCGCTGCGACCGGAGACGGACCACAGCACGGGTCCGGTCTGGACGGCCGGCGCCGGGGAGTCCGCCTCGGCGGTCTCGGTCTCCACGTCCGCGGGGACCGGAGCCTGCTCCAGGATGATGTGCGCGTTCGTACCGCTGACACCGAACGACGAGATACCGGCCCGGCGCGGGTGGTCGCCCTCGGGCCACTCCACGGGCTCGGTGAGCAGTCGTACGTTGCCCGCGGACCAGTCGATGTGCGTCGAGGGCTGGTCCACGTGCAGGGTGCGGGGCATCCGGCCGTGCCGCATCGCCATGACCATCTTGATGATGCCGCCGACACCGGCCGCGGCCTGCGCGTGACCGATGTTGGACTTGATTGAACCCAGCCACAGCGGCCGGTCCTCCAGCCGCTCCTGGCCGTACGTCTCCAGCAGCGCCTTCGCCTCGATCGGGTCACCCAGCGTCGTACCCGTACCGTGCCCCTCGACGACGTCGACCTGGGACGAGGGGATCCGGGCCGCGGCGAGGGCCTGGCGGATGACGCGCTGCTGCGACGGGCCGTTCGGGGCGGTCAGGCCGTTGCTGGCCCCGTCCTGGTTGATGGCGCTGCCGCGCACCACGGCCAGCACCGGGTGACCGTTGCGGCGCGCGTCCGACAGACGCTCCACCAGCAGCATGCCCGCGCCCTCGGACCAGCCCGTGCCGTCGGCCGCCTCGGCGAAGGCCTTGCAACGGCCGTCGGGAGCGAGTCCGCGCTGCTTGCTGAAGGCGATGAACGGCGAGGGGGTCGACATCACCATGACGCCGCCTGCCAGGGCCAGGGAGCACTCCCCGGAGCGCAGCGCCTGGGCCGCCAGGTGCAGGGCGACCAGGGAGGACGAGCACGCCGTGTCCACGGTCACCGCCGGACCCTCAAGGCCGAGGGTGTAGGAGACCCGGCCGGAGATGACGGCCGCCGAGCCGGCGGTGGTCATGTATGCCTCGGCCAGTTCCGGTGCCGAGTCCAGGAGTGACTGGTAGTCCTGGATGCCGGAGCCCGCGAAGACACCGACCCGGCTGCCCCGGACCGAGGTGGGGTCGATGCCCGCGCGTTCGAACGCCTCCCAGGCGACCTCCAGCATGAGTCGCTGCTGGGGGTCCATGGCCTGCGCCTCACGCGGGCTGATCCCGAAGAAGGCGGGGTCGAAGTGACCTGCGTCGTGAACGAAGCCGCCCTCTTGGACATAGCTGGTGCCGGAACGGTCCCCGTCCCGGTCGAAGAGCCGACCGACGTCCCAGCCCCGGTCCGCGGGGAACTGCGAGATGGCGTCACGGCCCTCGTCGACCAGCTGCCAGAGCTCCTCCGGAGTGCCGACGCCGCCCGGGTAGCGGCAGCTCATCGCCACGATCGCGATCGGCTCCGGCTCCTGGCTCTCGACTTCCTGCAGGCGCCGCCGGGTCTGGTGGAGGTCGGCCGTGACACGCTTGAGATAGTCGAGAAGCTTCTCGTCGTTCGCCATCTCAGTCTCTCCGAGTCCTGTGCTTCGAAAGCCCGGTCTTGGGAGACCGGGGGGCTGGTCAAATGGGCCGGGAAGGCTCGTCACGTACCCGGGGCGGGGCCGCCACGTGGTGCGGGGGGCGGAAGAGGCCGGTGGTGCGCTCGCTCAGGTGAGGCCGAGTTCCTTGTCGATGAAGTCGAAGACGTCGTCGGCCGAGGCCGACTCCAACTTCTGGCCGACGTCCGCGGCCTCGTCCGCCTCGGCGCCCACGGCGTCGTTGAGTCGTGCGGCAAGGCTCTGGAGCCGGGAGACGATCCGTTCGGCCTCGATGTCCTTGGGATCCATACCGGCGGCCGCAGCCTCTAGCCGCTCGAGCTGAGTCAGCAGCGGAAGTTGCTCCGCCCGGTCCGCCGCCGGGGCCAGTTCCGTGAGCAGGAAGTCCGCGAGCGCCGCCGGGCTGGCGTAGTCGAAGACCATGGTGCTGGGCAGTTTCCTGCCGGTGGCGGTGCTCAGCCGCCCTCTGAAGTCGACGGCCGACACGGAGTCGAAGCCCAGGTCGTCGAAGGCCCGCTTGGTGTCGAGTGCGGTGGCGTCGTCGTATCCGAGCAGGGCCGCCGCGTGAGAACGGACGAGGTCGTGCACCGCCCGGCTCTGTTCGGCCTTCGGCAGAGCGGCCAGCCGCGTGGCGAACTCCGGTGCGGCGGATCCCGAAGGCTCCTCCTCGCCGTCACCGGCGAGAGCCGCCCGTACGTCGGGAATCTCGTCGATCAAGGGGCGGGGCCGGGCGAGCGTGTAGGCAGGGACGAACCGAGACCAGTCGAAGTCCGCCACCACGAGGTGGCTCTCGTCGCCCTCGATCACCTGAGCCAGCGCACCGACGGCCGTGCCGGGTGCCATCGCCGGCGCACCCATGCGGCGCATGATCGCACTGAGTTCGGCGTCCACCATGCCGCCCTCCCACGAACCCCAGGCGACGGACGTGGCCGTCAGTCCGCGTGCACGGCGCCGGTGGGCGAGACCGTCCAGGAACGCGTTGGCACTGCCGTACGCCGCCTGGCCACCACTGCCCCAGACGGCCGAGCCGGAGGAGAACAGCACGAACGCGTCCAGTGGCCGGTCCGCCAGGAGCTCGTCCAAGTGCAGCGCACCCAGCATCTTCGCCCGGCCGACCTCGGCGAACTCGTCCAGGTCCAGCTCCGTCAGGGGGGCGATGCGCTGCGGCAGGCCGGCCGCGTGGACCACCGCGCGCAGGTCCTGGCCGTCCGGCAGTGACTCCAGCAGGGCTGCCAAGGCGGCACGGTCGGCGACGTCGCAGGCGGCGATCGTGACGCGGGCGCCCAGGAGCTCCAGCTCCCTCGTGAGGGTTTCGACGCCCTCCGCGGCGGGACCGCGACGGCTGGTGAGTACGAGGTGTTCCGCGCCGTTCTGGGCGAACGTGCGGGCCACGTGCGCGCCCAGACCGCCGGTACCACCCGTGACGAGCACCGTGCCACCGGCGGCGAAACGGCGCCGGGAGCTGGTACCGGAACCGGAACCGGTACCTGTCTCGGAGCCGCCCGTGCCCTGGGTCCGCGGCGCCGTGCCGGGTTCGGCGCCGAGCGGGGAACGGACCATGCGCCGGACGAACACGCCGTTGGCTCGGACGGCGACCTGGTCCTCGCCGTTGTCCGCCCGCAGTACCGCGCTCAGGCGGCGCACGGCCTGGGCATCAGGTTCCCCTGGGAGGTCGATCATGCCGCCCCAGCTGCCCGGCTGGTCCAGACCGAGGCTCGCGCCCAGACCCCACAGAGCCGACTGGTGCGGACTGAGGAGCTCCGCCGAGTCGTCCACGGCGACGGCACCCCTCGTGACACACCACAGGGGTGCGGCGACCTCGGCGTCCTGCAACGCCTGCGCGAGCAGTACGGTCGCGGCGCCACCCTCGGTGAGCACCGGATGGGTCGGGTGCGGTCGGTCGTCGAGGGCGAGCAGCGAGAGGACCCGGCGGGGCCCGGCGGCCGAGACCGCCTCCCGCAGTTCCCCGGCCAGTACGGCTCGGTCCGGTTCGGCGACCTCCAGCGACACGACCTTCACCTCTGCGGCGAGTGCCTCGGCGATACGCCCGGCGGTGTCGCCCGCTCCGGCCGGAGGCAGGACGACGAGCCAGGTCTCCGCGGTGGCAGAAGCGTCCGACGGCGCATCGAACGCCGACGCTTCGGTCGGCTTCCATGTCACGCGGTAGCGCCAGGAGTCGAGCAGGGCCGCTTCTTGACGACGATGACGCCATCCGGCCAACGCCGGTACGACAGCGTCGAGTTCGTCGGCCGACAGTTCCAGCTCCGCGGCAAGTGAGGAGCTGTCCCCTCGCTGCACCGCATCCCAGAAGGCAGCGTCAACGGTGTCGACCGGCCCCACGTTCTCGGTGCCCCGGGCCGCCGAGCCGGAACCGTGCCCCGGCCCGGCCTCGGCGGGCATGGTGTCGGTCGACCAGTACCGGCGCCGCTGGAAGGCGTAGGTGGGCAGGTCGACACGTCCGGCGCCGCGTCCGGCGTAGAAAGCGGCCCAGTCGACGGTGCCGCCCGAGGCGAACACCTGCCCCAGCGCCGTCACCGCCGTCACATCCTCCGCCCGGTCCTTGCGCAGCACCGGCGCGAACACCACCTCGTCCGCGTCCGTGTCGAGAGCGTCCAGGGTCTGGCGGGCCAGGCCCGTCAGCACCGGGTCCGGACCGCACTCCACGAACCGCACCACACCCAACTCACGCAGGGCACCCACCCCGTCGGCGAACCGCACCGGCTCGCGCACATGCCGCACCCAATACCCCGGATCCGTCAACTCCCCGGCGCCCGCCACAGCACCCGACACATTCGACACGACGGGCACCGTCGGCTCGGCATACGACAGCGAGGTGACGACGGCGCGGAACTCGTCCAGCATCGGCTCCATCAACGGGGAGTGGAACGCGTGCGAGACCCGCAGCCGGCTCACCCTCCGCCCCAGACCCCCGAAGTGCTCACCCACCGTCTCCACGCCGGTTTCGGTGCCGGACACGACCACGGACGTGGGCCCGTTGACCGCGGCGATCCCCACCCCTTCGGGCAGCACCGGCACAACCTCGTCCTCAGCGGCCTCCACCGCCAGCATCGCCCCACCCTGCGGCAGCGCATCCATCAACCGGCCCCGTGCCGCGACCAGCGTCGCCGCATCCTCCAGCGACAACACCCCCGCCACATGCGCGGCGGTCACCTCACCGATCGAATGCCCCGCCACCACATCCGGACGCACACCCCACGACTCCACCAGCCGGAACAACGCCGACTCCACCGCGAACAGCCCGGCCTGCGCGAACACGGTCCGGTTCAGCAGCTCCGCATCCTCACCCCACACCACCTCACGCAACGACCGGCCCAGCAGACCGTCCAACTGCTCGCACGCCGCGTCGAACGCCGACGCGAACACCGGGAAGGCGTCATACAGCTCCCGGCCCATCCCCAGCCGCTGACTGCCCTGACCCGTGAACACCACCGCGGTCAAACCATCCGACACCACCCCCTGCTGCACCCCCGCAGCAGGCTCACCCGCCGCCACCGAACCCAGACCCCTCAGCAACTCGTCACGGTCCCGGCCCACCACCACCGCACGCCGCTCCAACGCAGCCCGCGACGACACCAACGACAACCCCACATCCACCGGCGACAACTCCGGCCGTTCACCCACCCACCCGGCAAGCCGCTCCGCCTGCGCCACCACCGCGGACACCCCACGCCCCGACACCACCCACGGCACCACCGACGACCCCACCGGAGCACCCGAAGCCCCAGCATCCGCCTCCACCGGCTCGGCCGCCGACGGCTCCTCCACGATCACATGCGCGTTCGTCCCACTCAGACCGAACGAGGAGATCCCGGCCCGCTTCAGGTGCCCGTTGTCGGGCCAGTCCATCCGCTCGGTGAGGAGCCGGATGTTGCCCGCGGTCCAGTCCACGTTGCTGCTGGGCGCGTCCACGTGCAGGGTCTTCGGGAGTACACCGTGGCGGATCGCCATGACCATCTTGATGATGCCGCTGACACCGGCGGCGGCCTGCGCGTGGCCGATGTTGGACTTGATGGAGCCCAGCCACAGCGGACGGTCCTCGGGCCGGTCCTGGCCGTAGGTGGCCAGCAGCGCCTGCGCCTCGATCGGGTCGCCCAGCGTCGTACCAGTACCGTGCGCCTCGATCACGTCGACCTGGTCGGCGGCCAGCTGCGCACTCGCCAGGGCCTGCCGGATCACCCGCTGCTGCGACGGGCCGTTCGGGGCCGTCAGACCATTGCTCGCCCCGTCGCTGTTGACGGCGCTCCCCCGGACTACCGCCAGCACCGGGTGACCGTTGCGGCGCGCGTCCGACAGGCGCTCCACCAGCAGCATGCCCACACCCTCGCCCCAGCCCGTACCGTCGGCCGCCTCGGCGAAGGCCTTGCAGCGGCCGTCGGGGGCCAGACCACGGTCCTGGCTGAAGCCGACGAAGGACACCGGGGTGGACATGACGGTGGCCCCGCCGGCCAGTGCCAGTGAGCAGTCGCCCGCGCGCAGCGCCTGGATCGCCCAGTGCAGGGCGACCAGCGAGGACGAGCACGCCGTGTCCACGGTGACCGCGGGGCCCTCAAGGCCGAGGGTGTAGGCGATGCGGCCGGAGGCGACACTGGCCAGGGCGCCGGTGCCGCTGTCGGCCGAGTAGTCGTGGTAGACGACACCGGCGAACACGCCGGTACGGCTGCCCTTGAGGGACAGCGGATCGATGCCGGCCCGCTCGAACGCCTCCCAGGCCGTCTCCAGCAGCAGCCGCTGCTGGGGATCCGTCTCCCGGGCCTCCCGTGGGCTGATCTTGAAGAAGTCGGCGTCGAACTGACCGGCGTCGTGCAGGAACCCGCCCTCACGGCAGTAGGTCTTGCCGGGAGTGGCCGGTTCCGGGTCGTACAGCTCCGCGACGTCCCAGCCACGGTCGTCGGGGAAGAGGGAGATGCCGTCACCGCCCGAGCCCACGAGATCCCACAGGTCCTCGGGAGAGGCGATGCCACCGGGGTAGCGGCAGCTCATGGCCACGATCGCGATCGGCTCGTGCTGCCGGGCCTCCGCGTCGCGCAGGCGTCGCTTGGTCTGCTGCAGGTCCGAGGTCGCACGCCTGAGGTATTCGCGCAGCTTCTCGTCGTTGCTCATCTGCCCCTGTTCCCCCTCAATCCGTTCTGTTCATACGCTTCGTGGACCCCGACCGGCCCGACGCCGACTGCCGGGCTACGCGAGGCCCAGCTCGCTGTCGAGGACGCCGAAGAGCTCCTCGTCCGTGGCCGACTCGTAGTCGCCCGAGGAGTCGTCCGACACGGCCCCGCCCCGCGCGTCGCGCCAACCGCGCACCAGCGCCTCGAGTCGGCTGGTGATGCGTTCCTGCTCCAGCTCGGCCGCTTCGGCGCTCAGCCCGGACAGCAGGGCCTCCAGCCGGTCGACCTCGCCGAGCACTTCCTGCGCCGGGCCCGCGCCGTCCTCCGGCAGGATCAGGCCGTCGATGTACTGAGTCGCCGCGCGGGAGTTCGGGTGGTCGAAGACGAGCGTCGCCGACAGGGAAAGGCCGGTCATCCGGTCCAGTCGCCTGCGCAGTTCCACCGCGGCCAGCGAGTCGAATCCCAGGTCCTTGAAGGCCCGGTCGGGTTCCACCGCGGTCGTCGAGGTGTGACCCAGCACCGATGCGACCTGTGAGCGGACGAGGTCCAGGAGTTGACGGCCCCGCTCCTCGGGCGTGAGGGACAGCAGCCGCCTGCGGAGCTCACGGCCCGTGTCGGCCCCGGCCGAGGAACGCGGCACCCGCACGATGCCGCGCAGTACGGCCGGCAGTTCGTCGGGGCGGGCACGCAGCGCGGCGTGGTCCAGGCGCAGGGGAACCAGGACGCCTCCGCCCTCACCGTCACCGCCGAACGCGCCACCGTCCGCCATGACCAAGGCCCGGTCGAACAGGTCGAGGCCTTCCTGGGCCTCCAGGTAGGGCGTGCCGAGTTCACTCGCCCGCTGCCGCTGCGAGGCGTCCTCCGTCCCGTCGGGCCCACCGCTCCACGGGCCGTAGGCCAGGGCGAGAGCCGGCAGTCCCTGCGCGCGGCGGTGCTCGGCGAGTGCGTTCAGGAAGCCTGCCGCGGCAGCCTGGTTGGCCTGACCGACACCGTGCAGCAGGCTGGTCGAGGACGAGACGAGCACGAACGCCGAGAGGTCCGCACCCCGGGTGAGTTCGTGCAGGTGCCAGGCGGCGCCCGCCCTGGGCAGCATCGCGGCCTCCACCCGGTCCCGGGTCATCGCGTCGAACAGGCCGTTGGCCGCGGTGCAGGCCGTGTGCACCACGGCGTTCAGCGGCTGCCCGGCCGGCATGTCCGCGATCGCCTCGGCGAGTTCCTGCCGGTCGGACAGATCACAGGAGCGCACGACGACGTCGGCCCCGGCAGCGCGCAGGTCGCTCACGTCGGGCGTCGCCGCCTCCTTGTCGCACACGAGCAGCAGACGTCGTACGCCGTGCCGGTCGGCCAAGTGCCGGGCGAGCAGCAGCCCGTTGCCGTCGACGCCGACGGTCACCAGCGTCGTTCCCGCGGCCGTCGGCGGCCGGGACGTGGCCGGGGCCGAGTGGGCCGCCGGGTTGAAGGCGCCGGAGCCGGTGGCTGGTTCGGCCGTGACGAGCCGGGAGACGAGAGGCCGGCCCTCGCGAACCGCGACGTCCGGTTCCCCGTCGTGCAGGAGCGCCAGGGCGTCGGGCAGCGCGGCGCGGGACTGCTCGGAACCGTCGAGGTCCAGCAGCCCGAACCGGTCCGGGTCCTCGGCCTGCGCCGAGCTGACGAGGCCGCGCACTGCGGCCTGGACCATCCCCGCCGTGTCCGGGGTGGTGGCGGCGGCGCCCTCGGTGACCACGACGAGTCGAGTCGAGCCGAGCCGTTCGTCCGCGGTCCAGGACTGCAGCGTCCGGCGTACCCGCTCCAGCGTGGAACGGGTGTCGGACAGCACGTCCCGGTCTGCGTCGTCGTCGCCGGAGACGGCGCACCCGCGCGCGGCGACCATCAGTACGGTCTCCTCGGCCACGTCTCCGCGTGCCACGGCTGCGGCGAAGGAGTCGAGGTCGGGGTGGGCCGGAGCAGAGGTCTCGCCCAGAACGCCGGAGGCGTCGGTGCCGAGCACCGCCCACGTCTTCCGCTCGGGCGAGGGGGACGGCGTGGACTGCGCGGACTGCGCGGACACGTCGTGTTGCCACTGGGGACGGAACATGGCATCGGGACGGGTTCCGGTGGCCAGGGTGAGCCTGTCCTGTGTCATGACGGCGGAGACGACCGACCCCGCCGACAGCACCGGGCCGCCCGCCGGGTCGGCCAGATCCAGGACCAGGCCCTCGGTGCCCTCCGTGCCCTGGGCGCGCGCGGCACGTACGCGCAGGGTCGTGGCACCGGACGCGTGCCGGGAAACCCGCGTCCACTCCAGCGGCAGCGTTACCCCGCCCTCGGCGCCGGAGACGAAGTGCCGCAGGAGGGCGGCGGCCTCGAACAACACCGGATGAACGGTGAACCCCTCGACCTCGTCCGATGTGCCCTGCTCCCCCGGGAGCGTCACTTCGGCGAACACCTCGTCGCGGCGCCGCCATACGGCCGACAAGGCCTCAAGTGCGGGGCCGTGCCCGTATCCGCGCCCGAACAGCGCGCCGCGGGCCTCCTCTACATCCACGGCGGCCGCACCGGGCGGCGGCCACTGAGTCAGGTCGGCGGGCGGCTGCTGCGGCTCGGCCGTCAGCGTTCCGGTGGCGTGCAGAAGGCTCGGTGAGTCCGCGTCCATCCCCTTGGAATGGATGGTGACCTTGCGGCTGCCGTCCTCGTTCTCGGGCGAGACGGACACCTGGAAGGTCGGCTCCTGGTGCTCGGACAGTGCGAGAGGCACGTCGACGCTCAGCTCGCTCACGCTTTCAAGGCCGACGAACGACCCGGCGGTGAGCGCGAGTTCGACGAGTCCGGCCGTGGGGAACAGCGCCGTGCCCAGCACGTCGTTCGCCCTGGCCCAGGAATGTGCCCGGGTCGACAGCCGACCGGTGAGCACCACACCGTCGCTGTCGGCGAGGGTGAGTGCGGCCTTCAGCAGCGGGTGCTCGGCGGTGTCGAAGCCCGCGGCCCCGAGATCACCACCACCGACCTGCGCGTCGACCCAGTACCGGCGCCGCTGGAAGGCGTAGGTGGGCAGGTCGACACGTGCGGCGCCGCGTCCGGCGTAGAAGGCGGTCCAGTCGACGGTGCCGCCCGAGGCGAACACCTGCCCCAGCGCCGTCACCGCCGTCACATCCTCCGGCCGGTCCTTGCGCAGCACCGGCGCGAACACCACCTCGTCGACATCGCCGTCGAGGATCTGACGGGCCAGACCCGTCAACACCGGGTCCGGACCGCACTCCACGAACCGCACCACACCCAACTCACGCAGGGCACCAACCCCGTCCGCGAACCGGACCGGCTCACGCACATGCCGCACCCAGTACCCCGGATCCGTCAACTCCCCCACACCCGCGACCGCGCCCGACACATTCGAGACCACAGGCACAGCCGGTTCCGCATACGACAGCGAGGCGACGACGGTACGGAACTCGTCGAGCATCGGTTCCATCAGCGGGGAGTGGAAGGCGTGAGAGACCCGCAGCCGGCTCACCCTCCGCCCCAGACCCGTGAAGTGCTCACCCACCATCTCCACGCCGGACTCGGCGCCGGACACCACCACGGACGTGGGCCCGTTGACCGCGGCGATCCCCACCCCTTCGGGCAGCACCGGCACAACCTCGTCCTCAGCGGCCTCCACCGCCAGCATCGCCCCACCCGACGGCAACGCATCCATCAAACGCCCACGCGCCGCGACCAGCGTCGCCGCATCCTCCAGCGACAGCACCCCGGCCACATGCGCGGCGGTCACCTCACCGATCGAATGCCCCGCCACCACATCCGGACGCACACCCCACGACTCCACCAGCCGGAACAACGCCGACTCCACCGCGAACAGCCCCGCCTGCGCGAACACCGTCCGGTTCAGCAGCTCCGCATCCTCACCCCACACCACCCCACGCAACGACCGCCCCAAAATCGGGTCCAGCTGCTCGCACGCCGCGTCGAAGGCCGACGCGAACACCGGGAAGGCGTCATACAGCTCCCGGCCCATCCCCAGCCGCTGACTGCCCTGACCGGTGAACACCACCGCGGTCCGGCCCCCGGGACGGGCCCGCACCACCGAGCCCTCCACCCCGGCCAAACCGGTCAGCAGTTCGTCACGGTCCCGGCCCACCACCACCGCACGCCGCTCCAACGCAGCCCGCGACGACACCAACGACAACCCCACATCCACCGGCGACAACTCCGGCCGCTCACCCACCCACCCGGCAAGCCGCTCCGCCTGAGCCACCACCGCAGACACCCCACGCCCCGACACCACCCACGGCACCACCGACGACCCCACCGCATCGACGGCAGCCGCCTCGGACGCGGCGACCGGCACCGTGTCCGTGGTCTCGCCGTCCTCGGAGGTGACCTCCGCCGGTTCCGCCGTCGGCGGCTCCTCCACGATCACGTGCGCGTTCGTGCCGCTCAGACCGAACGACGACACACCCGCACGCCGCGGCCGCCCCTCCTCCAGCGCAGGCCACTTGCGCGCCTCCGTCAGCAGACGCACCGCTCCGGCGTTCCAGTCCACCTTGGACGAAGGCTGGTCGGAGTACAGGGACTTGGGCATCGTCTCGTGACGCATCGCCATGACCATCTTGATGATGCCCGCGACACCCGCCGCCGCCTGGGTGTGGCCCATGTTCGACTTGACGGAGCCCAGCCACAGCGGACGGTCCTCGGGGCGGTCCTGGCCGTACGTCTCCAGCAGCGCCTGCGCCTCGATCGGGTCACCCAGCGTCGTACCCGTACCGTGCCCCTCGACGATGTCCACGTCGGCCGGGGTCAGCCGTGAGCCGGACAGGGCCGCCTTGATGACCCGCTGCTGCGAGGGACCGTTCGGGGCGGTGAACCCGCTGGAGGCACCGTCCTGGTTGACGGCGCTGCCGCGCACCACGGCCAGCACCGGGTGACCGTTGCGGCGCGCGTCCGACAGACGCTCCAGGACCAGGACGCCGACGCCCTCCGAGCAGCCCATGCCGTCGGCCGACTCGGAGTAGGACTTGCAGCGGCCGTCCTTGGCAAGGCCGTTCTGCGTACTGAAGTAGACGAACATCTCGGGATTGGACATGACGGTGACACCGCCGGCCAGGGCGAGCGTGCAGTCTCCTCGGCGCAGGGCCTGGGCGGCCATGTGCAGGGCGACCAGCGACGAGGAGCACGCCGTGTCGACGGAGACCGCCGGGCCCTCGAGGCCGAGGGTGTAGGCCACCCGGCCGGTGACCAGGCTGCCCGCGCTGGAGCTGCCCGCCTCCTTGCCCTGGGCGTAGTCGTGGTACATCACGCCCGCGAACACACCGGTGCGGCTGCCCTTGAGCGACGACGGGTCGATGCCCGCACGCTCCACCGCCTCCCAGGACGACTCCAGGAGCAGGCGCTGCTGGGGGTCCATGCCCAGCGCCTCGTTCGGGCTGATACCGAAGAAGTCCGGGTCGAAGTCCGCCGCGTCGTAGAGGAATCCGCCCTCCTTCGCGTACGTCTTCCCCGCCCGCCCGGGCTCCGGGTCGTACACCCCGGCGTCCCAGCCACGGTCTGCGGGGAACTCCGACACGGCGTCCACCCCGTCCGACACCAGCCGCCACAGGTCCTCGGGCGACGCCACACCACCCGGGAAACGGCACGCCATCCCCACGACCGCGACGGACTCGTCGTCGGGCTTGCGTGCCGCCTCGTCAAGGCATCTGCGAGCGTCCCGCAGCTCTGCGAGAGTGCGCTTGAGGTATTGAAGGAGCCGTTCCTCGTTGCTCACAGGTGGCCATCTCCTCTCAGGTGGTGTGATCAGCGGTGTCGGACGGTCAGAGATCCACGTCGGAGAGGTCGGGCTTCATGCCGCTCGCGAGCAGTTCGCCGATCTGCGGGAACTGGGCCTTGGCCTGCTCCGGGGTCAGCGGGGGCTTGCCGGGGCCGCGCAGCACGGCCGCCAGCAGCGGCAGCGACATCATCCGGCTCTGCGGACTGCGCAGGGTGCTGACCTCGTACACGGCGCGCAGCACGTCCTCGTTGGCCGCCGCGGTCCTGGAGTAGCGGGAGCCCATGCTCTGCTGCATGGCCGCGCCGCGCACGGTGATGTTGGTCTTGACGCCGGGGAAGAACAGGTCGGTGGTGCTGGCCATCTTCCAGGAGCCCTCACCGGCCTTGGCGACGTCGTCCTGCACCTTGCGGGACAGTCCCGGCTCCAGGCCGTGGGTCTTGAGCCGGGTGCGCAGCGCCAGGGCCCCGAAGGCGGCCATCGACATGCCGGTGGCGTAGTTGGGGCTGAGCACCATGACCGCGTCGCCGAGTGCCAGGAAGCCGTCGGGTACGGGCAGCTTGTGGAAGTGGCGGCGCCGGTTGGCGAGCCCGCGGGAGCCGCGGACCTGGGTGAGGGGGCGGGCCGTGCTGATGATGTCGGCGACGACGGGGTCGCGCACGTCGCGGGCGAACTCCATGAATCCCTCGTCGGCGGTGGGCGGCTGGCCGCCGTGGGTGCCGATGAGGGAGACGATCCAGCGGCCGTCCTCCTGGGGCATGAACGCCGCGCCCTTGCCGGGGCGTCCGGTGCCGGGTACGGCCTGGATGAGGACGCCGGGGAAGTCCTTGGCGGCCTCGGCGGGGGCCTCGAACTCCCGTCCGGCGTAGGCGAGGCCGGCGTCCACGAACTCTTCCTTCACCGTGGGCAGTCCCAGGGCGGCGAGCCATTCGGAGGCCTTGGAGCGGTTGCCGGAGGCGTCGACGACCAGGTCGGCGGTGACGACCCCTTCCGAGCGGTCGGCCCGTTCGACGCAGACCCCGGTGACCTTGCCCGCGTCGCCCGTCAGCCCGACCGCCTTGGTGGACTCCAGGACGGTGAGGTTCGTGGTGCCGAGTACCTGACTGCGGACGACGTGGTCGATGAGCGGCCGGCTGCAGGCGACGGTGTACGACTCGTCCTCGAAGCTGCGGAACCAGCCCTCGGAGGACAGGGTCAGCATGTCCTGGCCCATCCTCAGCGTGTGGGCGCCGGCCGCCGTCAGCCGGGCGACGGTGCCCGGCAGCAACTGGTCGAGTGCCTCGGCACCGCCGGCCATCAGCATGTGGTTCTGCCGGCCCTGCGGCAGGCCTCTTCGCTGGAGGGGGCCGTCGGGGTAGGTGTCACCCTCGATGACGGTCACCTTGTCGGCGTGCCGGGAGAGCACTCGCGCCGCGAGCAGTCCCGCCAGCCCGCCGCCTATCACCACTGCCTCACTCATCGCGCGCTGCCCGCCTCTGCGGTACGGCGCCGGGCTTCCTGCTCCAGCGCTTTGAAGGTGACTCGGGTATCGCCCTGGAACGCCTTGGCCCAGAACAGCCGGAACACGGGGGTGAACGGCCCGTAGACCTCGACCCGGCGGCTGACCGCGACCCGGCCCGGCTCGTCCGGGCGGTAGTTGTTGATGATCAGCATCTTGCCGCCGGGCATGGGGGACTCCGTCGTGTACGACCGCCCCTCCTCGACCTCGACCACCTTGAAGTAGCCCCGCTGACGGGACACGACACGGGAAAGGGTCCAGCCGCCGCTGCCCGGCTCGAAGGGCCCCTCGAAACCGCACTCAAGGACGTGCGGGTCCCAGGTGGCCCAGGACGGTACGTCGGACACCGTCTGCCAGACCGCGTCCAGTTCGGCGTCGATTTTGTCCGACTCTTCGAACGCATACATGACGGAATTCCTCTCGATTCCATTCACGGAAAAAGTGCGGAGCCCCGGCGCAAGAGGCGTGAGGGGCATTTGCGTCGGGGCGACTCGGCCGGGCCTCGCGCACCGGCCGGGAGAATCTCGCCGGTGGAGAGAATTCAGCTCCCGGTCGGCTGCTGCGGACGCTGGAATTCCTCCATGTCGGTGCGGATCACGTAGTCGGACACGTCCACGACGGGGCTCTCGACCCGCTCCATGGCCTTCTTGACCGGCACGGCCAGACGGTCCTGCTTGGCCAGTTCGCGGGCCTCGCGCCGTTCGGCGAACTCCGGCATGACCTCACGGGCGAAGAGTTCGAGGGATTCGCAGATGTCCTCGTGCTTGTTGGCACCCAGTTGCACCTGGAAGATGATCTCGTCGACGCCGGCCTCCTCCTGCACGCGGATCATCTCGGCGAGCTTCTGGGGGGTACCGATGCCGCGGCGGACCACGGTGTCCATGCGTGCCGCGTTCTCCGGCGGGACCGGCGGCTGCTTGGCGAACTCCGTCTTCAGGTCGGTGGTGCCGGGGCGGTGGCTGCCCTGTACGTAGAAGTGCATGAAGGAGTTGACGTAGAAGTCGACGCCTCCCATGGCCCGTTCGTAGGCGGTCTCCTCGTCGGCGTGGCAGAGGAAGGGCAGCGCGACGGCGAAGTTGGCGTTGACCGCCTTGCCCACCGGTACGCAGTCGTCGGACTCGATCGTCCGGTAGTAGGTCTCGACCCGCTCCTTGGCCTCCTCCGGCGTCATGAACGCGAAGGACAGGGCGCCCACGCCGTTGCGGGCGGCGGTTTCCACGGTCTCGGGCGAGCTGCAGGCCACCCACAGCGGCGGGTGCGGCTTCTGCTTGGGCTTGGGCAGCACGTTCCGCGGGGGCATGTCGACCCACTGGCCCTGGTGACCGGTGAAGGGCACCTCGGTGAACATGCGGGTGATCACGCCGATCGCCTCGCGCCACTGGTCGCGCTTGGTGGCCCGGTCGACACCGAAGGCGCCGAGTTCGTGCTGGGTGCTGCCCTGCCCGGAACCGAACTCCACGCGCCCGCCGGAGACCAGATCGAGCATGGCGATGCGCTCGGCGATGCGCGCGGGATGATTCACCGCCGGCGGCAGAGTGACGATTCCGTGGGCCAGCCGGATGTTGGTGGTACGCGCTGCCGCGGCGGCGAGGAAGATCTCCGGGGCCGAGGAGTGGGAGTACTCGTCCAGGAAGTGGTGTTCGGACGCCCACACCGTGTCGAATCCCAGTCGGTCGGCGAGTTCGACCTGGTCGAGAGCCTCGTTCAGTATCCTTTCCTCGCCGTCCTCGGTCCACGGGCGAGGATTTTGCAGGAGATATATCAGACCGAAGCGCATGCTTGCTCCTCATCGTCGACAGGAATGTCACCGCTGCCCAAAGCCACGGCGTCTTTGGTGTTTCGCCGACCACTTCCGTGCAGAGGGCTCCCTGCGGAAGCAGGCTCGGCCACGGTATGAGCAAAGCAATCGCGCACGCTCCCCCTACAAGCCCCTTAGCGGCCCTTACCTCACCCCGTCAGGGGTCGGCACCGCGCCGGGAGATCGGCGCACCGGCGACGCGTGGCGGACGGACCGGCGGGACGCCGGCCCCCGCGGCACCCTGGACGCGTGCGTCCCGGCGGTCACAGCACCCCCTACGGCAGGCGGGCACCCCTACCGGAGGCGACGGCCGCGTACCCGGCGCACGTGTCGGGGGGGGGGGGCGCGCGGGGGGGGGGGGGCCCCCCCCGGGGGGGGGGGGGGGGGCGGGGGGGGCCCCCCCCGGGGGGGGGGGGGGGGGGCGCCGGCCGGGGGGGGCCCCCCCCCCCCCCCCCGCGGGGGGCCCCCCCCCGCGGTGCGCGCCCCCCCCGCGCCGCCGCGCGGTGGGCCGCGCGGGGGGCGGGCCGCCCCCCCCCCCCCGACACGTGGGGTGGTCAGGAGGAGTGGACGTCCGCCGAGAGGACGTCGCAGGGCAGCTCGATGGTGGCGGTGGTGGGTCCGCCGAGGGGGCTGTTGACGGCGAGGACCCCGTCGAACGCGCCGAGCCTGCGCTCGATACCGGCCAGGCCGGTGCCCCGCGACGGATCCGCGCCGCCCTTGCCGTCGTCGGTCACCGTGATCCGCAGCATGCCCTCCTCGTGGCGCATGTCGATCCAGACGCGCTCCGCCTCGGCGTGCTTGGCGACGTTGGTCAGCATCTCCGACACCGAGAAGTACGCGGCCGCCTCGACGGGTGCTGCCATCCGCCCGATGTGCTCCACGCCGACCTCGGTCTTGATCGTGCCGCGCAGCGCGAGCGCACGGACCGCGTCGGCCAGGCCCCGCTCGGCCAGGACGGGCGGGTGAATGCCCCGGACCAGCTGGCGCAGTTCGTCCAGGGCCTCGGCGGAGGACTTGCGGGTCTCGGCCAGCAGCTGGGCGGCCTTGTCGGGGTCGGTGCGTACGAGGTGCTCGATGGTGCCCAGGCTCATGCCCATCGCCACCAGCCGGGCCTGCGCCCCGTCGTGCAAGTCTCGCTCGATGCGGCGCAGTTCGGCAGCCGAGACGTCGACCGCGTCGGCCCGGCTCTCCTTGAGGTGCTCGATGCGCATCTGGAGTTCGCGCTCGTGGTCGGGCGCCAGGAACACGTGGGTGAGCCGACCGTGCACGTGCAGGATGTCCGGGTTGTAGCGCAGCCCCAGCGCGATGAACACCGCACCCAGGGCGGCCGCCGCCACAGCGGTGAGCTGGTCGTCGACCGGAATGAACGCGTACCAGTAGCCGACGTCCCGCATGGGGCGCCACACGCCGGCCGCCAGGACGAAACCCCACACCCCGTAGAGGACGAGCGCGGCGGCGAACATCGCGAGGACGAACCCCGCGATCGGGTCGACGATCATCCACAGCAGGTCGCGCCAGGTCGCCGGGTCCTTCAGCACCCACTGGCAGCGCTGGACCCGGCCCACGATCCCGCCCTGCCACTGCGGCTCCGGCCGGTAGGGCACGGGGATGCGCACCCCGCCCCACTCCTCGGCCAGCCGGCGGCGGGCGTTGGCGTTCGCCCGCGCGGCACTGGTCACCCAGGGGGTGGTGAACACCCCGATACCCACGATCACCAGAGCGATCGACACCACCGAGAAGCAGAACAGCACCAGCGAGAACACCATGGACATCAGGGCCAGGCCCAGGCCTCTCGCTGAAGCCGTCACTCCGGCCCGAACGTTCATGTCGTCTCCCGTTGTCGGTTCCCGTTGTCGGTGTCCGCGTCCGACGGTGTCGGCAACGCGGTGATCACTCGCAGCCATGTCCGTCTACGGGATCAACTGTGCCCGCGATCGCGGCCGCGGTCACTGGTTTCAAGTCCCGAGGGGTGGTGTACCTGCCAACACCCCTGTTCCCGGGGCGCGCGGTAGGGGCCGGCCGATCACCCGTTCCCCGAATGGACGCCGCACCGTGCGCCCGGCGCCGGGCGGCCCGAGGCTGAGGCCATGCCCACAGCACGAGCGATATCCACCGCCGTCCTGCTGTCCACGGCCACCCTGCTCGCCTCCTCCCTGACGGCCTGCGCGCCCACGGACCGGGACGGCGACCGGCACGGCGACACCGGCGGCGCCACTACCGACGCACAAGCCCTGACCAGCCTCCGCAACCAGTCCCTGGCCTGGAAGGACTGCCCCGCCCCGGCCCCCATCCAGGGCGGCGGCGAAGCTCCCGGCGCGCTCCCCGACGGCACCCGGTGGCAGTGCGCCACCCTGCGCACGCCGTTGGACTGGAAGAACCCCTCCGGCGAGTCCATGGACCTCGCGCTGATCCGGGCCCGCACCAGCGGCACCCCGGACGACCGGATCGGCTCCCTGCTCTTCAACTTCGGCGGCCCCGGCGGCTCCGGCGTCGCCACCCTCCCCGGTCTCGCCCCCGACTACGAGAAGCTCCGCACCCGCTACGACCTCGTCAGCTTCGACCCGCGCGGCGTCGGCAACAGCAGCGGCGTGCGCTGCCTGGACGCCGGCCTCCCCGACGAGGACGAGATCGACAACATCCCCGACGACGGGGGCGACGAGACCAACGCGCTCGTCCGCTTCAACCGGGAGACGGCGGCCGCCTGCAAGAAGAACTCCGGCGACGTCCTCCCCTACGTCGGCACCACCCAGGCCGCCCAGGACATGGACCTGATGCGACAGGTCCTCGGCGACGAGAAGCTGCACTACCTCGGCATCTCCTACGGCACCGAACTCGGCGGCGTCTACGCGCACTTGTTCCCCCAGCACGTCGGCCGCGCCGTACTCGACGGTGTCGTCGACCCCACCCACGACATGATGGAGGAAGCCCTCGACCAGGCCGGCGGCTTCCAGCTCGCCTTCGAGCACTTCGCCGCCTGGTGCGCCCGGCAGGGCTGCACGCTGGGCGAGGACGCCGAGGACATCGTGGACCTCGTCGTCGGCCTCGAAGCGGCCCTGGACGACACCCCCCTGCCCACCCCGGACGGCGGCGAACTCGACGGCGACGCCCTCGTCGCGGCCGTCACCGGCGCCCTCTACCGGCAGGACTACTGGCCCGCGCTCCGGGTCGGCCTGGAAGCCGCCGCCGACGACGACGGCGACGTCCTGCACGACCTGGCCGAAGCCCTGGGCCAGCACGGCAGCGGCGGCGACACGGACGACGGGGACGACGACGCGGCCGACGAGGAAAGCAACGAGGACGACGCCTTCAGGGCCATCACCTGCGACGACTCCAGCAGCCGCTACACCGTCGCGGACGTCCTGTCCCGCCTGCCGGACTTCCTCGAGGCCTCCCCGCTCTTCGGCCCCGGCCTCGCCTGGAGCACCCTGTCCTGCGACGGCTGGCCGGTCCCCGGAGCGGCCCGGCACCCCGAGGTCAGCGCCCCGGGCGCGCCCCCCGTCCTCCTCGTCGGCAACACCGGCGACCCCGCCACCCCCTACGAGGGCGCCGCCCGCATGGCGCAGCGCCTCGGCGAGAAGGTGGGCATCGAGCTGACGTACGAGGGTGAGGGCCACGGCGCCTACGACAGCGGCAACACCTGCGTCCAGAACGCGGTCAACGCCTACCTGCTGAACGGCACCCTGCCGAAGCCCGGCACGGTCTGCGAGGCGGAACCCCTGCCGGAAGGCAAGTAGCACCACGGACCAACGCCGACGCCCCCGCGATCCAGGATCGCGGGGGCGTCGACGTCACGTGCCGCGGAGCCCCCTGTCGGATTCGAACCGACGACCTTCGCTTTACAAGAGCGGCGCTCTGACCAGCTGAGCTAAGGAGGCACGCGCGCGTCGGGCGCGCGCAGGCTGCTCCACTGTACACAGAGCCGGTGAACGATGTGATTCGAAAATTTCGGCGAAATTCACAGACCCCCGGCTACTGACAGATCAGGTGAACGCCGGGTACCGTCCTGCTCAGCTTCACCCGCGTGGACTACACCACCACCTTCCTACAACGGATCGTCCGGCACGTTCCTGCCGGTAGAAGGGGGCCCATTCATCATGGCCACTGTTACGTTCGACAAGGCGACCCGTGTGTACCCGGGTTCCACGAAGCCCGCCGTCGACGGTCTCGACATCGACATCGCGGACGGCGAGTTCCTCGTCCTGGTCGGCCCGTCCGGTTGTGGCAAGTCCACCTCGCTCCGGATGCTCGCGGGGCTCGAGGACGTCAACGGCGGCGCCATCCGCATCGGTGACCGCGACGTGACGCACCTGCCGCCGAAGGACCGGGACATCGCCATGGTGTTCCAGAACTACGCGCTGTACCCGCACATGTCGGTCGCCGACAACATGGGCTTCGCCCTCAAGATCGCGGGCGTCAACAAGGCGGAGATCCGGCAGAAGGTCGAGGAGGCCGCCAAGATCCTCGACCTCACCGAGTACCTGGACCGCAAGCCGAAGGCGCTCTCCGGCGGTCAGCGCCAGCGTGTGGCGATGGGCCGCGCGATCGTACGTGAGCCGCAGGTGTTCCTCATGGACGAGCCGCTGTCCAACCTGGACGCCAAGCTCCGCGTCTCCACCCGTACGCAGATCGCCTCGCTCCAGCGCCGCCTGGGCATCACCACCGTCTACGTCACCCACGACCAGGTCGAGGCCATGACGATGGGCGACCGCGTGGCGGTCCTCAAGGACGGTCTGCTCCAGCAGGTCGACACCCCGCGGAACATGTACGACAAGCCCGCGAACCTCTTCGTCGCCGGCTTCATCGGCTCCCCGGCCATGAACCTGGTCGAGGTCCCGATCACCGACGGCGGCGTGAAGTTCGGCAACAGCGTCGTCCCGGTCAACCGCGACGCCCTGAAGGCCGCCGCCGACAAGGGAGACCGCACGGTCACCGTCGGTGTCCGCCCGGAGCACTTCGACGTCGTGGAGCTGAACGGCGGCGCGTCCAAGACCCTGTCGAAGGACTCGGCGGACGCCCCGGCCGGCCTCGCGGTCTCGGTGAACGTCGTGGAGGAGACCGGCGCCGACGGCTACATCTACGGAACGGTCGACGTCGGCGGCGAGACCACCGACCTCGTGGTGCGCGTCAGCAGCCGCGCGGTGCCGGAGAAGGGCGCGACCGTCCACGTCGTGCCGCGTCCGGGTGAGACGCACGTGTTCTCGTCCTCCACGGGCGAGCGCCTCACCGACTGAGAAACCACGCGACCGGGTGATTTCACCCGCGTTGACGAAAAGAGCCCCGCGGCCTGCTGCGGGGCTCTTTTCGTTGTCGACAAATACCCCGACACAACGGACGTTTCGACCGGTGTTCGTCAATCTCCTATCCCGTTCCCGGCCGCTCTTCATCCCCCGATAGGGTGACTAAACGTCGCCAAATCATTACCGGGCGCTACCCTCACTCGCGTGAAGCACTCCGTGAAGCACTCCACCACCCGACAGACGCGACGCGGCCGGGGCCCCGCCCGCCGGATCGGCCGCTCTCTCGCCTTCGTCCTGCCCGTCGTCCTGGTGCTCTCCGGGACTCTCGCGGTCACCCGCGTCAACTGGTCCGGGGATCCCTCGGACTCGGTGCTCGCCGCGTCGGAGGCGTCCTCCGCCAAGGCCTCCTCCGCCCGCACCGCCCGCGCCCCGCACGAGGTGCTGCGCGACCGGCTGCTGACCGAGCTGCAGGAGGAGGACCCGGGCGTCGCGCTGACCCACCTCCAGCAGGCGGTGAACGAGCGCCCGTCGCTCGCCGACCACTGCGCGACCATCGCCCGCGCCCTCGGCCGCGCCGCGGTGAAGGTCTACGGCCCGACCCGCGCCCAGTCGTACGCCCGCCCCGTCTGCGACACCGCCTTCGCCTCGGGCGTCCTGGCCGCGCACGGCTGAGCGCCCTGCGGGGAGGGCCGGGGCGCCGCGTACAGTTCGGGCATGACCGATCCGAACGCCGCGTCCCGCCGCCCCGTTCAAGCCGTCGTCCTGGCCGGCGGGCAGGGTTCCCGGCTGCGCCCCTACACCGACGACCGGCCCAAGCCGATGGTCGAGATCCCGGGCACCGGGACTCCGATCATCGGCCACCAGCTCGCCTGGCTCGCCGAGGAAGGCGTGACGGACGTCGTGGTCTCCTGCGGCCACCTCGCCGAAGTCCTTCAGAAGTGGCTGGAGAGTGCCGACCTGCCACTCTCCGTCACCACCGTCGTGGAGCCCGAGCCGCTGGGCCGAGGCGGCGGCCTCCGGTACGCCGCCGCCCACCTCCCGCACCCGGACCGGTCCTGGTACGCCACCAACGGCGACATCTGGACCCGTTTCTCGCTGCGCGACATGGCCGACTTCCACGCCGAGCGGGACGCCGTCGCGACCCTGGCCCTGGCCCGCCCGCGGCTGCCCTGGGGCGCCGTGCAGACGGACGGTTTCGGCCACATCACCGACTTCATAGAGGCGCCGCCGTCGACGTTCGAGATCAACGCGGGCGTGTACGTCTTCTCGCCGGAGTTCGCCGCGATGCTCCCGGAACGCGGCGACCACGAGCGCACCACCTTCCCCCGCCTGGCCCGCGAGAACCGCCTGGCCGGCTTCCCGATCCCCCAGGGCTGCTACTGGCGCGCGATCGACACCGCGAAGGACCTGACGGAGGCGGCCAGGGAACTGGCGGCCCTGAGCGGCCGCTGAGGGGCATTTTCGGGACCAGTCACTCAACGTGGCCACGTGTGCGTAGCGTGTGAGGCAACTCGCCGACGAAGGGGTGCGCACCATGGCGGACGACGTGGATGAGCCGGGGTGGGAGGTCGACCCCGACGACGAATGGGGCGTCGCGGTCATCACCACGGTGGGGCGGCAGTTGAGGCTGCGGCGCGAGGCCGTCGGGATGCGGGCCGGCGAGTTCGGGGCGGCGGTGGGGTACGGGGAGGACCTCGTCTACAAGGTCGAGGGCGGCAAGCGGATTCCCCGGCAGGAGTACCTGGACAGGGCCGACGAGGTGCTGAGCGCCGGTGGGCTCCTCTCGGCCGCCTGGGAGGACGTGAAGAAGGTCCGGTACCCGAAGAGCGTGCGGGCGCTGGCGCAGTTGGAGTCCAGGGCGGTCGAGCTGGGCGTGTACGTCGGGCTCAGCATCCATGGGCTGCTGCAGACGCCGGAGCATGCACGTGCCTTGTTCGAGGTGTCCCAGTCCGCCTACTCGGAAGAAGAGTTGGACGAACTCGTGGCGGCGCGGATGACCCGGAGGTCGATCTTCGAGCGCAGCCCGGCACCCATGCTCAGCTTCGTCCAGGAGGAGGTGGCGCTGCGCCGACGGGTTGGGGGCACAATGGTGTGGCGACAGCAAATCGAACACCTGCTGGAGTTGGCGCAGCGACGCAACGTCACTCTTCAGGTGATGCCGACGAGCGCGGGTGAACACCCTGGGCTGAGCGGCAAGATCGAGGTGCTGAAGTTCGGGGACGGTACGGCGGTAGGACGTTCCGACGGAGCGTTCAACGGCCGCCCCACCTCTGAGCTGAAGCAACTGCGCATCCTTGAGCTGCGGTACAGCACCATTCGGGCTCAGGCCCTCTGCCCGAGGGAGTCCCTGGCCTTCATCGAGCAACTGCTGGGAGAAGAATGATCCGCGAGACCGCTGCCGGTGATGCCTCCGAACTGGCCTGGTTCAAGAGCAGTTACAGCGATGGTCCCGAGGGCGACTCCTGCGTGGAGATCGCGATAGCGCCCCGCGCCATCCACGTGCGCGACTCCAAGCACACCGCGGGCGCCCGGCTTGCCCTCGCGCCGGGCACGTGGGCGAGCTTCGTGACGTACGCCGCCTCGGAGCACTGACGGACCAACGCCGCGCGCCCTGCCCCCCGTTGTGACCGGGGCGCAGGGCGCGAACGCGTCGGGCTAGCCCAGGAGGCCGCCCACGAGGCGTCCGCCGGGCTCTCCGGTGGACGACGAGCCGCCGCCGTCACCGCTGCCCGTGGAGCCGGTGGAGCCACCGCCGCTGCCGCCGGTCGAGGTGCCGCCCGCGGTCGGTCCGGCCGTGGTGCTGGGCGCCTGGCCGGCCGGGGAGGACTGCCGGGGCGGGGCCTGGCCCGTGGTGCCCTGGGTCTGGCTCGGCGTGCCGCCGCCGGTGGCGGTGCCGCTGCTGTCGCGGGTCGCTCCCGGGGTGGTCGCGGAGTCCTGCGACGGGGTGGACGCGCCGCCGGTGGCGCCCTGGGTGGGGGAGGCGGAGGCCTCCGGGGAGGAGGGCTTCGGACCCCGCGTGCCGGGCTCCTGCGGGAGCGGGGAGCCGGGCAGCTCGTTGCGCGGGGACTCGCCGGGGCCGGGGACGACAACGCGGTCGGCGTCCCGGACGGCACCGCCGAGGACGGAGCCGACGAGGAGGGTGACTCCGGCGACGAGGAAGGTGATGAGCGCGCCGCGGCGCAGGACGTAGCGGCGCAGGTCCCAGATGTCGGAGTGGGGGCCGAGCCGGCGCCAGGCACTGCTCGCGAGCCTGCCGTCCACGGAGTAGACGGGTGCCCCGGCGATGATCAGCGGGGACCAGGCGGCGAGGTAGATGATGTCGGGCGCGTCGTAGACCGGGACGCTCTTCCAGCTGACGGTGACCAGCAGCGCGGCGGACAGGGTGGCGCCGATGACGGCGGCCACGCGCTGCCAGCAGCCGAGCACGGTCAGGACGCCGACCAGCACCTGGAGGAAGGCGATGACCAGCCCGGCGCCCACCGGGTGGGCGAGGGCGAACTGGCGCAGCGGCTCCGCGACGTCCCAGGGGTGCAGGGTGTTGAGCCACTTGACCATGGAGCCGCGTTCGCCGCCGTCGAAGTAGACGGGGTCGCAGAGCTTGCCCATGCCGGCGTAGATGGAGATGAAGCCGAGGAAGACGCGCAGCGGAAGCAGGACTACGCCGAGGTTCATGCGGCGGCCGGGGAAGTAGGCGTGCCGCGCCGGGTCGTCGGTGCGGCGCCTGCTGCGGGGCTCGCCCGGGTCCGTGTCCTCGCCGTAGCCGTCGGAGCCGTAGCCGTCTGAGCCGTAGCCGCCGGGGCCGGTCCCGAACTCCTGCGTGCCGTAGGCGGAGTCGTCGTAGGCCGGCTCGTCGTAGGCGCTGCCGACGGTGCGCATGGCGGGCAGCAGCCGGGTGCCGTCGGGCACGGGGCCGCGCTGGGCGCCGACGAGGGGGGTCTCCAGCGTCTGGGTGGCGGGGCCGTCGTCGTAGTCCAGGGGGCCGCCGTCGAGGTCGACCCGCGGGATGACCTGGGTGGCTCCGGCGTCGGCGGAGCGGTCGGCGGCCGGGTCCTCGGCGTGGTGACCGGCTCCCGCCCGCACCGCTTGGAGCAGCCGGTGCGCGCCGGTGTCGTCCGGGTCGGAGCGCCCGCTCCACACGACGGCGCGGCGACGGCCCGCGGCCGGGGCGGCGGGCCTGCGGGCGGTGTCCTGGGTGGCGCTCAGGTGCCGCGCGATTCGCGGGGACTGGGTCCGCCGCGCGGAGGCACCGAACTGCACGCGGAAGCTCGCGTGGTTGACGATGACCTGGGCCGGATCGCTCGGCACCTTCACCATGCTCAGCGCGGGAGCGTCGTCGTATCCCGACGAGCGGTCCCCCGTGGGTGTGCGGGGTGTTCTGGTGTCCACACTCATCTAACCGAGTGATGTGTCGTTAGGACACTGCCTTGACCGCCCCGATCTGTCCGGACCGCGTCAAGCATGTCCGGACAGCCTCGAACACCCCGTTTGGGTTATCCAGCGAACACCTGTTCAGGAGCGCCGACGCGCCGCCTCGTACAGCACGATCCCCGCCGCCACACCGGCGTTGAGGGACTCGGCCCCGCCCGGCATCGGGATGCGCACCCGGAAGTCGCACGTCTCGCCGACGAGCCGCGAGAGCCCCTTGCCCTCGCTGCCGACGACGATGACCACGGGGCCGTCGAGGGCCGCCAGGTCGCCGAGTTCGGCCTCGCCGTCGGCGGCGAGGCCGACGACCGTGATGCCGGCCTTCTGGTACTGCTCCAGCGCCCTGGTGAGGTTGGTGGCGCGGGCCACCGGCGTACGGGCGGCCGTACCGGCGGACGTCTTCCAGGCGCCCGCCGTCATACCGGCCGCGCGCCGCTCGGGCACGACGACGCCGTGGCCGCCGAAGGCGGAGACGGAGCGGACGACGGCGCCCAGGTTGCGCGGGTCGGTCACGCCGTCGAGGGCGACGATCAGCGGGTCGGCGCCCTCGTCGTGGGCGGCGGCGACCAGGTCCTCGGGGTGCGCGTACTCGTACGGCGGGACCTGGAGGACGAGCCCCTGGTGGTTGAGCCCGTTGGTCATCCGGTCCAGCTCGGGACGCGGTGCCTCCATGAGGTTGATGCCGCCGCGCTCGGCGGCGAGCTGGAGGGCCTCGCGCACCCGCTCGTCGTTGTCGATGAACTGCTGGACGTAGAGCGTGGAGGCGGGCACGCCCTCGCGCAGCGCCTCGTAGACCGGGTTGCGGCCGACGACCAGCTCGGACGTCGAGCGGCCACCGCCGCGCCGCTGCTGCGGGCGGCCGCCGGTGGCGCGGCGCGCCTTGGCGTTGGCGGCGCGCTGCTTGGCGTGCCCCTTGCGCATCTCGGCGGGGGGCGTCGGCCCCTTGCCTTCCAGGCCCCGGCGTCGCTTGCCGCCGCTGCCGACCTGCGCGCCCTTCTTGCCGGACATGCGGCGGTTGTTCGCGGCCATGAGTACCTGTCTCCGCTTCTGTGCTTCTCTGCGTCTCTGCGTCTTACGGGGGTGTGCGTCGTACGTGCGTCTTGTTACGTGCGTCTTGTGCAGTGTGCCGCCCGGAGGGCCGGGCGGCACAATCGATCTACGGTCCCGGACCCGGGTCAGCGGGGGCCGAGGCCCCAGCGGGGCCCCTGCGGGCTGTCCTCGATGACCAGTCCGGACTGCCCGAGCCGGTCGCGGATGGCGTCGGCCGTGGCCCAGTCCTTCCGCGCCCGCGCGCCCTCGCGCTGGTCGAGCACGAGCCGTACGAGGCTGTCGACGACGTGCCGCAGGTCCTCGCCCTGCTCCTGCTCCCCGGCCCACTGCGCGTCCAGCGGGTCGAGCCCCAGCACGCCGAGCATGGCCCGCACCTCGGCGAGCCGGGCGACGGCGGCGTCCTTGTCGTCGGCGGCCAGCGCGCTGTTGCCCTGCCGGACGGTGGTGTGCACGATCGCGAGCGCCTGCGGCACTCCCAGGTCGTCGTCCATCGCCTCGGCGAAGGCGGGCGGCACCTCGGCGGCGGGCTCCACGGCATGACCGGCCAGCTCGGTGACGCGCTGCACGAAGCCCTCGATCCGCGCGTACGCCGACTCGGCCTCGCGCAGGGACTCCTCGCTGTACTCGATGGTGGAGCGGTAGTGCGGGGTGCCGAGGTAGTACCGCAGCACGACCGGGCGCCACTTCTTCACCATCTCGCTCACGAGCACGCTGTTGCCGAGCGACTTGGACATCTTCTCGCCGCTCATGGTGACCCAGGCGTTGTGCACCCAGTAGCGGGCGAAGGCGTCGCCGAAGCCCTTGGCCTGGGCGATCTCGTTCTCGTGGTGCGGGAAGATCAGGTCGATCCCGCCCCCGTGGACGTCGAACTCCTCGCCCAGGTACTTGTGCGCCATCGCGGAGCACTCCAGGTGCCAGCCGGGCCGGCCCCGCCCCCACGGCGTCTCCCAGCTGGGCTCCCCGGGCTTGGCCGCCTTCCACATGGCGAAGTCGCGCAGGTCCCGCTTGCCGGTCTCGCCGTCCTCGGAGGGCTGGCGCAGATCGTCGAGGTCCTGGTTGGACAGCGACAGGTAGCCCGGCAGGGACCGCACGTCGAAGTAGACGTTGCCGTCGGCCTCGTAGGCGTGCCCGCGCTCGATGAGACCGCGCATCATCTCGACCATCTCGGTGATGTGGCCGGTGGCACGCGGCTCGTAGGTGGGCGGCAGGCAGCCGAGGGCGGCGTAGGCGTCGTTGAACGCCCGCTCGTTCTCGTAGCCGATGGACCACCAGGGGCGGTGCTGCTCGGCGGCCTTCCTGATGATCTTGTCGTCGATGTCGGTGACGTTGCGGACGAACGTGACGTCGTAGCCGCGGTACGCGAACCAGCGGCGCATGATGTCGAAGTTCAGCCCCGACCGGATGTGCCCGATGTGCGGGGCGGCCTGCACGGTGGCGCCACACAGGTAGATCGAGACGCAGCCCGGCGTGAGGGGGGCGAAGTCACGGATCTGCCGGGCGCTGGTGTCGTACAGGCGAATAGTCACGTGTCCAGGGTAGTAGGCGCAGAGCAGTGCCAGGGGCACACATGCGCCGTTGTTGCGGGGACTCCTTGTCCCAGCGAGTCGGGTGGTGGGTGGGCACAGGCCGGGGTCCAGGGGCGGGAGCCCCTGGCGGGGCGCGGGGCGGAGCCCCGCACGGCAGGGCAGCGCCGGGTGCCCACCCCCGCGCTCTAAGACACCCGCACGACCAACGCCGTGGCCACCGCCATCAGCCCTTCCCCCCGCCCGGGGAACCCCAGCCCGTCCGTCGTCGCCCCCGACACGGACACCGGCGCCCCCACCGCCGCGGAGAGCACCGCCTCCGCCTCGTCCCGCCGCTTGCCGATCTTCGGCCGCGCCCCGACCACCTGCACCGCGACGTTCCCGATCCGGAACCCCCGCGCCCGCACGATCCGCGCCGCCTCCGTCAGCAGCGTCACCCCGGACGCCCCGGACCACTCCGGCCGCCCGGTGCCGAAGTGCCGGCCCAGGTCCCCGGCCCCCGCCGCGGAGAACAGCGCGTTGCACGCCGCGTGCGCGACGACGTCCGCGTCGGAGTGCCCGGCCAGCCCGGTCCCCTCGCCCTCCCACTTCAGCCCGGCGCACCACAGCTCACGCCCGTCCTCGAAGGCGTGGATGTCCGTACCGATCCCGACCTGCGGCAGCAGCAGCCGCTGCCCCTGCTCGCCCGACTCAGAACCCATCGTTCAGCCTCCTGCGCGCCAGTACCGCCTCCGCGAGCACCAGGTCCAGCGGACGCGTCACCTTGAACGCCTCCTCGTGCCCCGGCACCACCACCACGGCGAGCCCCAGCCGCTCGACCATGCCGGCGTCGTCGGTGACGTCGTCGGTCACCGTCCCGTGGGCCCGCACCAGCGTCGCGCGCTCGAAACCCTGCGGGGTCTGCACCGCGCGCAGCCGCGCCCGCTCGGGCGTGGCCACCACCTGCTCCGGCCCGCCCGGCGCCGCCGCGGGCTCGACCTGCTTGACGGTGTCGGCGAGCGGCACCGCCGGCACCACCGCGGGCGCGCCCTGCCGTACGGCGTCGATCACCGCGTCCACCGTGTCCACCGGCACCAGCGGCCGGGCCGCGTCGTGCACGAGGACGATGCCGTACTCGTGCGGCAGCACGTCCAGGCCGAGCCGTACCGACTCCTGCCGGGTCTCGCCGCCGGGCACCACGACGAAGTCCGTCCGCTCGGGCAGCGCGTGCGCGTCGAGGAGGCTCTTGACCTCGCCCGCGCCGTCGGGCGGGGCGACGACCACGACGAGGGAGACAGCGCGGGAGGCGGCCATCGCCCGGACCGCGTGGATGAGCATCGGCGTGCCGCCCAGCGCGCGCAGAGCCTTGGGCGCACCCGGACCGAGCCGCACGCCCCGGCCCGCTGCCGGGATCACGGCGGCGGTCCTGGCGTGCGGACGGTCCGCGGCGGACGTCTCCGCGGACGTCTCCGTGGACGTCTCCGCAGGCGTCTCGACGGGTGAGGGACGCGATTCGTCAGACATCGGTTCCTGTCAGGTTTGTGTGCTCGACCTAGTTGGGTATGGCCTCACCGTGCCGGGCGCGATGCCTTGACCGGACCCTTCCGTGACCCTGGTCGAGCCAGCAGCCCGGGCCCGGCACGCCAGGACCCGGGGAAACCTCCCGGGATGAGCGTACGAGGATCATCGGCATCCGGACGTCCGGATGCCGGAAACCGCGTCCGGGTACGAACATGCCGCAGCGCCCGGCGACAGCAAGGATGTCATCGGGCACCGCGGCATTTCAGTGCGCTGAACCGAATGGGTGACGGTCTGCGCCTCGCCTCGGATCCAGTCGGATCAGGAGGCGAGCACCTCGTCGAGCAGGGCCTCCGCCTTGTCCTCGTTGGTGTTCTCCGCGAGAGCCAGCTCGCTCACCAGGATCTGGCGGGCCTTGGCGAGCATCCGCTTCTCACCTGCGGAGAGTCCGCGCTCGCGCTCGCGGCGCCACAGATCGCGCACGACTTCCGCGACCTTGATGACGTCGCCGGAGGCGAGCTTCTCCAGGTTTGCCTTGTAACGACGCGACCAGTTCGTGGGCTCTTCGGCGTACGGCGCGCGCAGTACTTCGAAGACCCGGTCCAGCCCGTCCTGACCGACCACATCACGCACGCCGACGAACTCCGCATTGTCCGCTGGCACACGTACCGTCAGGTCGCCCTGGGCGACCTTCAGCACCAAGTAGGTCTTGTCCACGCCTTTGATCTGGCGAGTTTCGATAGCCTCGATCAGCGCGGCCCCGTGATGGGGATAGACCACGGTGTCGCCAACCTTGAACGTCATGTGACAGGTACCCCTTCCGTGGCTATCCAGGGTAACACGGAAACGGCGTCTTCTGAATGGCGTTTTCGCAGGTCAGGGCATATCTCGGGGCTTGACAACAGCAACAGGAACGTGCTGCGCCGGGCGAGCGGAAGAAAGTATTCGCAGGTCGGAGCAGCTCTCCAGGCCGGTCGAAACACGCACGTCACACACGTCCGGAGCCCTCGCCACCCGCCCGAAGATCCCGATATGTCGGGTTCCGCGTGTGCGACTTCCGCTACTCCGTTCGGAGGCCACGGCAGGGTTCCGGACGAATCCGGAATTGATCACGACGCGCCCCCGGCCGTCCCGCGGGTGATCAAATTCCTGGCCGTCCGCGCATTCCTTCACGGAAATTTCGCGTACCGATCCCGACCTGTATGGCGGAGGGCTTCATAGCTGAATGTCGGACGAGTACGAGCCGCTAAACGGCCCACCGGAACAACACGCACCGGCGCCCCGACCGTGCGGGAACGGCGCCCGCGGCGCACCGGTACCGCGCCTCCCCTTCGCGCCTTCCTCCCGTCCCGTGCCGCCCCCGCGCCTACCGCCTGCCGAGCGAAGCCGGATGTCTTCGGGGAGGGTCGGGTGCGGCGGCTCAACAACGGCTCGGTAGCCTGAGGCCGCTGACAGCCACTTAGGGCGGCTTTATCCGTTGCCGCCACCCCGCTCGAGTCCAAGGAGTTGCCGCCGCCGTGAGCAGCAGCCTTCGACGCGGTGCCCTCGCCGCCGCCGCCATCGCGTTCTCGATCGCCTCGCTCGCCGCGTGCGGCGCCGGTCACAACGCCCAGACGCTGGAGATCAAGCCGGACAACGCTGCGACGTCCGTGGGCGACATCAAGGTCCAGAACGCGGTCGTCATCACCCAGCCCGACCTGGAGTCGACCGGCCCGGCCGCGGTCTCCGCCACCCTGTTCAACAGCGGTGACAAGGACCAGACCCTCGAGTCCGTCACCGTGGCCGGAACCGACAAGTCCGCCGAGCTGAAGCCCGCCAAGGGCGAGACGGGCGACCTGACCGTCCCGGCCGGCGGGCGCCTGATCCTCGGCGGCAAGGACAACGCCGCGGCGGTCCTGCCCAGCAGCCGCGAGGCGATCCAGGACGGCAACGCGCAGAAGATCACCTTCAACTTCAGCGAGACCGGCGCCGTGAGCCTGCGCGCGTTCGTCGTCCCCGCGGAGAGCTACTACTCCGGGTGGGGCCCGAGCGAGACCCCGGCGGCCCCGGGCGCCTCCGCGCAGCCCTCCGGGGACGCCTCCGCACAGACCTCGGGCGAGCCGGCGGACGGCGAGGCCTCGGGCACCCCGGCGGACGGCGAGACGGCCCCCGGAACGGACGAGTCCACCGGTGGGGCCACCGGCGACACGGACCAGACCGGCACGGGCACCGGCACCGACACGGGCACGGGCACCGAAACCGGCCACTGAGCCCCGTACGGACGCACCGGCGTACGGCGAAGGGCGGGACCTCTCCGTGAGGTCCCGCCCTTCGCCGTGTCCGGTGGGCCGGCCTACGGCTCGAACTTGTATCCCAGCCCGCGCACCGTCACCAGGTACCGCGGCGCGCCCGGGTCGGGCTCGATCTTGGCGCGCAGCCGCTTGACGTGGACGTCGAGGGTCTTGGTGTCACCGACGTAGTCGGCGCCCCAGACCCGGTCGATCAGCTGCATGCGGGTCAGCACGCGGCCCGCGTTGCGCAGCAGCATCTCCAGCAGGTCGAACTCCTTCAGCGGCAGGTCGACCTTGGTGCCGCCCACGGTCACCACGTGCCGGTCCACGTCCATCCGGACGGGCCCGGCCTCCAGGGCGGCCGGGGCGACCTCCTCCGGCTCGCCGCGCCGCCGCAGTACGGCACGGATGCGGGCGACCAGCTCGCGGGAGGAGAAGGGCTTGGTGACGTAGTCGTCGGCCCCTATCTCCAGCCCGACGACCTTGTCGATCTCGCTGTCCTTGGCGGTCACCATGATCACGGGAACGTTCGAGCGGCCGCGCAGCTGGCGGCAGACCTCGGTGCCCGGCAGGCCGGGCAGCATCAGGTCGAGGAGCACGAGGTCGGCGCCGTTGCGCTCGAACTCGTCGAGTCCGTCGGGGCCGGTGGTCGCGATGGCGACCTCGAAGCCCTCCTTGCGGAGCATGTACGACAGGGCGTCGGAGAAGGACTCCTCGTCCTCGACGACGAGCACACGGGTCACGGAAGGACCTCCGGGGCAGGAAACGTTTCGTACGTGGATGTATGGGGGGAATGCGGGGACGAGGACGACCGCTCGGTCTCGTCGCTGAGCCCGGCGCGGTCGGACCGCCGCTGCGCGCGGTCGCGGGCCAGGCCCGCCTCCGGCAGTCGCAGGGTGAACGTGGAGCCCTGGCCTTCGGCGCTCCACACCGTGACCTCCCCGCCGTGCGAGGCGACCACGTGCTTGACGATCGCGAGACCCAGACCGGTGCCTCCGGTGGCCCGCGAGCGGGCCGGGTCCACGCGGTAGAAGCGCTCGAAGACGCGCTCCTTGTCCTTCTCCGAGATGCCGATGCCCTGGTCGGTCACGGCGATCTCGATCAGGTCGCCGCCGGGGGCGGCGACGCGGCGGGCGGCTATGCCGACGCGGGTGCGGGCCGGCGAGTAGTTGACGGCGTTCTCGACGAGGTTGCCGAGGGCGGCGGCGAGCTGGCCGCGGTTGCCGCGCACGTGCAGATCCGCCGTGCCTCCGGCGGCCATGGTGATCTGCTTGGTGCCGGCCGCGTGCCGGCAGCGGTCGATGGCCTCGGCGACCAGCTCGTCCACCCGGACGGGCTCGGCGTCGTCGAGGGGGTCGTCGTTCTGCACCCGGGACAGGTCGATGAGCTCCTGCACCAGGTTCGTCAGCCGGGTCGCCTCGATCTGCATCCGCCCGGCGAACCGCTCCACGGCCTCCGGGTCGTCCGCCGCGTCCATCACGGCCTCGGACAGCAGCGAGAGGGCCCCCACCGGCGTCTTCAGCTCATGGCTCACGTTGGCGACGAAGTCGCGCCGTACCGCCTCGATACGGCGGGCCTCGGTGAGGTCCTCGACCAGCAGCAGCACCAGCCGCGAGCCGAGCGGCGCGACGCGGGCGGAGACGGCGAGGGCCTCCCCCCGCCCGTTGCCGCGCCGGGGCAGGTCCAGCTCGACCTGCCGTATCTCTCCGTCCCGCCGGGTGTCCCTGGCCATCTGCAGCATCGGCTCGACGGCGAGCCTGCCGCCCCGGACCAGGCCGAGGGCGTACGCCGCCGAGCTGGCCTTGACCACCGCGTCGGCCTCGTCGAGGACGACGGCGGAGGAGCGCAGCACGGAAAGGACGGTGTCGACACCGGGCGGCAGCACGGGGTCGGTGTGGAGCGAGGTGCGGGTGGGGCGCTTCTGCTCCCGTTCGCTCCAGCGGAACGCCAGCATGGCGATGACGCCGGTGAGTACTCCGGCGATCGCTGCCACTGCGGCGACCGCCGCGTTCACGTCCATGTCTCCAGGTTAGGCACGGCGAACCGTCCGGCCCCAGCCATCCGGGTGCGACCTCGAACACTCGTCGCCCAGAGTTCACCTTGGAGCCAGGGACGGTTCATTTGGGGTGCCGGAAACGGACGCGTACAGGCCGGAACGTGTAAGCGTGGGGGCACGGCGGGGGGCGCGAGGCCGTCCTCGAGCCCCCGAAACGGACGTACGAGAGGGAATCCTGATGCGGGACGCGTACCACGAGGAACTTGATTCGATCGGTGACGGTCTGGTGGAGATGGCCCGGCTGGTCGGCTCGGCCATCGGACGCGCCACGACCGCGATCCTCGACTCCGACCTGAAGCTGGCCGAGGCCGTCATCGAGGCGGACCAGAAGGTCGACGACCTCCAGCACGAGCTGGAGGCCCGGGCGATAACCCTGCTGGCCCGCCAGCAGCCGGTGGCCACCGACCTGCGGATCGTCGTCACCTCGCTGCGGATGTCGGCCGACCTGGAGCGTTCGGGCGACCTGGCCCAGCACGTGGCCAAGCTGGCCCGGCTGCGCTACCCGGAGCGGGCGGTGCCGCACGACCTGCACGCGACCATCCTGGAGATGGGCCAGCTCGCGCAGCGCCTGATGGCGAAGGCGGCCGAGGTGATCATCACCAAGGACGTCGACCTGGCCCTCCAGCTGGAGCAGGACGACGACGCGATGGACCTCCTGCACCGCACGCTCTTCCAGCACCTGATGGACGACCGCTGGAAGCACGGCATCGAGACGGCGGTGGACGTCACCCTCCTGGGCCGCTACTACGAGCGCTACGCCGACCACGCGGTCGCGGTCGCCAAGCGGGTGGTCTACCTGGTCACGGGCGAGCACGCGGACGACCTCCAGGCGGACATCCAGCCGGCGACGCAGGTCGAGGGGGCCTGAGCGCACCCGCGCGGAGCGCAGCGGGGGCGCGCGTTCGCCCCAGTGCGCCGTTGATGCGACGGCCACTCGGGGCGTGCAATGGACTCAGGACCCCGGGGCCCGGACCCAGGGCCCCAGGCACCCGCTTCCAGGAGGAACCATGGCCGATTCCCCCAGCACGAAGCCCGACCCCGCACAGGAGCGCCCCACCGAGCAGCCGACCGAGATCCGCAGCCTCCCGCTGATCGCCGCGTGCGGCTGCGGCTCGGGCTGCGGCTGCGGCTGCCAGTCGGGCAGCCCGTGCCAGTGCGGCTGACGCGGACCGTGGTGTGACGGCCGGGGTCGCCCCGGCCGCCATACGGGCGCACCCTGGAAGCAGGACCCTGAAGGGGGTGCGAGGCGCCATGGCTCACTTCATGGACGTACACCGCGGGATGCACGGCATCACCTCGGACCAGTTGCACCAGGCCCACCAGGCCGATCTCGCCGTGGAGAAGGACGAGAACGTCCACTTCGAACAGGCGTGGGCGGACCCGGCCTCCGGCACGATCTACTGCCTCTCCGAGGGGCCGTCGGCCGAGGCGGTCCAGCGCGTGCACGAACGCGCGGGGCACAAGGCGGACGAGATCCACGAAGTCCCCCTGTCGGTCTAGGCCGGACAGGCCTCCCGCAGGCGGGTACCGCGTCGCCCCGGACTTGAGTACGGGTACTCAGGCCCGGGGCGGGCTCCCGGTCGACCCTGGTTCAGGAGCACGACCACGACCACCACCCCGGGGAGCCCGGATCCCATGAACAGCAGCACCCAGCCGAACAACGCCCGCCCCGACGCGACCGACGGGACCGCCCGGATACGCAGCCTCGTCCGCCTGACCCTGGCCAACCGCGTCTCGGCGGTGTACCTCACCGTGGTCGGCGGCGCGATGGCGGTCGCCGCGGCGCAGCCCCTCTTCGGGACCGGCCCCGACGCGTCCCTCGTGTGGGTCTGGCCGGCCCTGTTCACCTTCCCGGCCTTCGGCTTCGTGGCCTGGCTCGGCGAGGCGGGCTGGGGCGGCGACGCCCCGACGTGGTTCTTCGTCGGCGGCATCGTGCTCTCGGCGCTCGTCCAGTCGCTGGCCCTGGGGTCGGTGTGGCGGGCCCTGCGGGGGCGCCGGGGCAACCGCGGCCACCTGACGGCGGCGCACTGACCCCGCCCCCTCCCCCGCCGCCGCGGCCTCCGTCTGCTTCCGGGCCGGACGCGGATGCGAGAGTGGCCCCATGACGGCACCAGGAGCCACGGGCGTGGCGGTCGACGAGGTCGAGGACATCGCGGTGGACGGGCTGCGCCGGCTGACGGGGGCGGCGCGGGAGACCCCCGGCGGCGGCCTCGCCTGGCCGGTGAGGCCCTCGGACGACGCCGTCGAGCCGATGCTCTACAACGGCACGGCCGGAAACGTCCCCGTGCTCCTGGAGGCGTGGCGGCACTTCGGCGACGACGCGTACGCCGACACCGCCCTGCGCGCGGCCCGGGACCTGGCCGCCCGGGTCGACGACCTGGAGGACGACTCCCTGTACTTCGGCCGCACGGGACTCGCCCTGGTCCTGCGGACCGTCCACGCCGAACTGGGCGACCCGGCGTCGGGCGAGGCCGCCGACCGCGCCCTGCGCCTGGTCCGCTCCCGCTTCGACGGCACCCGCTGGGGCGAACTCTTCGAGCTGATGGGCGGCAACGCGGGCATCGGCCTGGGCGCCCTCCTGGCCGGCGACGCCGAGCTGGCCGTCCTCGCCGTGGAGCCGTACCTGCGTACGGCGGAGCAGACCGCGCACGGCGTCCACTGGCCGCACCGCACCGGCGTCGTCTCCCGCCTGCACCACGTCTCGCACGGCACCCTCGGTATCGCCCTGGCCCTCGCCCGCGTCGGCGGCGCCACCGGCCGCCGGGATCTGCTCGACCTGGCGCTGGCCGCGGCGGCCGACGTCGTGTCCCGCGACTCCGCCGGCCCCGACGGCTTCCTGGCCCCGCACTCCACCCCGCAGTTCCTCCCGGACCTGATCGACCCGGTCAGCTACGGCTGGTGCCACGGCCCCTCCGGCGACGCCCAGCTCTTCCGCACCCTGCGCGACGTCACGGCCGACCCCGCCTGGACCGCGCTGGCCGACCGCTGCTGGCACACGGTGACCCACTCCGGGCTCCCCCGGCGGCTGCGCCCCGGCTTCTGGGACAACAACGGCCGCTGCTGCGGCACCGCGGGTGTCCTGGCCCTGGCCTGCGACCGGATCGCCGAGCAGCGGGACGCCTTCGACTTCGCCGACGTCCTGGTCACGGACCTGACCGCCCGCGCCACCCGGGACCGCAAGGGCGCCCACTGGTCCAACGTCGACTTCCGCTCCACGCCGTCCGAACTCGAACCGCAGCTCGGCTGGGCGATGGGCAACGCGGGAATCGTCCGCGAACTGCTCCGCTACGTACGCCTGGCCCGCGGCGGCGACCCCGGGTACGCCTTCACCTGGCCGGACCAGCCGCCGGTGTCGCTGCCCGCCTGACCGGACCGAACCGGAGCGATCGGGCGCTGCGGGGACACCCCCTGCCACGGTGGATGCCGAAGGGAGGCCGCATGATCTCGGCACTGAACCGCCTGGTCGACCTGGTCGAGGACCGCCTCGGCGAGGAGCCCGACGTCCCCGCGCTGGCCGCGGGGCTCGGCACGACCGAGTACCACCTGCGCCGGATGTTCTCGTCGCTGGCGGGCATGCCGCTGTCGGAGTACGTCCGCCGGCGCCGCATGACGGTGGCCGCCGCCGACGTCGTACGGGGCGAGGACGACCTGCTGACCATCGCCGTCCGGTACGGCTACGGCTCGACGGAGGCGTTCGGACGCGCGTTCCGGTCGGTCCACGGCGCCGCCCCGCGCGACGTACGCCGCGACGGCGGCCCCCTTCGGACACAGCCGCAGCTCAGGTTCCGCCTGACCGTCGAAGGGAGCACCCCCATGGACACCCGCTTCACCGACCGCCCCGCGTTCCGCCTGATCGGCCACGCGACCCGCGTCCCCCTCATCCACGAGGGCGTCAACCCGCACATCCAGCGGCACATCGCCGCACTCCCCCAGGAGGCCCACGCCCGCCTGAAGTCCCTCGGCGACACGGACCCGGCCGGCCTGCTCCAGGTCACCGACGACGTGGCCCAGGACAGCCCGGAGGGCACCGAACTGACCTACCTCCACGGCGTGGCCGTCACCACCGGCACCCCGGCCCCCGACGACCTCGACGCCATCGAGGTCCCGGCGGGCACGTGGGCGGTCTTCCGCAGCTCGGGCGCCTACCCGGACGCCCTCCAGACCACCTGGGCGGCCACCGCGGCCGAGTGGTTCCCCTCCAACCCGTGGCGCCTGCGCCCCGGCCCGTCGATCGTCTCCGTCCTGGACCGCGCGGACGACTTCACGACGGCGACAACGGAACTGTGGCTCCCGGTGGAACCGGCCTGAGGACGAGCCGCTCAGACCGCCCGCAGCTCGTCCGCCAGTTCACCCTGAGCCCTGGCCGGGCCCCGCGCAGCGGAGTGCTAGCTTCCGGAGCCATGACGGACAGCGTGTACGTGGGCAACGCGGGCGAGGACGCGGCACTGGACCGGGGATGGCTGCTGGGGCACTTCAAGGACCCCTCCGGCCCTCGGCACAGCGAGGACGTCGAGATCAAGTGGGGCGTCCATCCGAAGGGGGACGAGCGCGCCCATTGGGTCACCGGCGAAGACCGCACCGCGCTACAGGTCCTCGTCAGCGGACGCTTCCGGGTGGACTTCCCCGGCCGCAGCGTCGTACTGGCCGAACAGGGCGACTACGTCGTGTGGGGCAGGGGCGTCGACCACTCCTGGTACGCGGAGGAGGAGTCCGTGGTCCTGACGGTGCGGTGGCCGTCCGTGCCCGGGTACGCGGTCGCCGAGCGGGACGGCTCCGGTGCGCAGGACGCCGGGAACTGAAAGTCCGCTCGGCGGCGGCGGAGACCCCATACTCTGAGCGCCCGTCCGCACTGCCTGGGGGAGAAATGACCAGTAGGTTCACGGAGTTGGTGCTCGACTGCCGCGATCCGGAGCGGCTCGCGGCCTTCTGGTGCGCGGTCCTGGACTTCAAGGTGATCGACAGGGGCGAGGGCAAGGTCGAGATCGGCTCCTGGGAGCCGACGGTCGAGGAGGTCCGCGCCCACCAGATGCCGCCCACGATCGTCTTCATCCGGGTGCCGGAGGGCAAGACCGTGAAGAACCGGCTCCACCTGGACGTCAGCCCGATCGACGGCAGCACCGAAGACGAGGCGGCCAGGCTCCTCGCCCTCGGCGCCACCAAGGTGGACGTGGGCCAAGGACCCGGCCGGAGCTGGGTGGTCATGGCGGACCCCGAGGGCAACGAGTTCGACGTCGTGCGCAGCCTGGCACCGTCTGATCGGAGGCTCCCCGCCGACTGCTCATGAGCGAGCCGTTGTCAGTGGCTACGGCTAGGGTCGCGGACGCGTGGTCGGCATCCGAGGTGCCCAGCTCTGCAATGCGGCTGCATCCCCGGTTCTGTCTGGGGGCGGCCCGGGAACAGCCCGGGACCCAACCGACGGCCGGGCCTGGTCGATGGCCAAGAGCGAGACCTGCCAGCGCCGACCGCGCACCCATCAACGACGCGGGTGACCGACTTCCCCACCGCGATCCAGGGTGCGGCCGAGCAGGGGCAGCAGGCGTTCCCAGTGAAGCCGCAGCGCTGCGGCGTCGAAGGCGTCGGTGTCGGACATGGTGAAGCCGTGCACGGTACCGGGGTAGATCTCCGAGGTGTAGCCGACACCCGCCGCGTCCAGTGCCTGGTTCAGCTCGCCGAAGCCCTCCGGCGTCAAGTCGCTCTCGGCGTGGCCGAAGTGGACCTCGGCGGCCAGCTTGGCGAGGCTTTCGGGCCCGTCGGCCGCCACGGGAGCGTGGAACGCGGCGAGGGCCGCCACCCGGCCCGGGTGGGCCACCGCGGTGCGCGTAGCCAAGAGGCCGCCGATGCAGTAGCCGGTCACCGCGACCGGCCCCGGACCGACCTCGGGCTGAGCCGTGAGGAACGTGAGATAGGCGTCGGCGTCACGCAGGGCCCGTTCCGCCGTGTGCGCCTCGATCAAGGGCATCAGCTGGGCGAAGACCGCGTCCCGGGCCTCTTCTCCGATGTACTCGGGAAGCTCGACGACCGGCGCCGGGCCGTGCCGGTAGAAGTAGTTGGGCACGAGTACGTAGTACCCGTGCCCCGCCAGTTCGCGGGCCATCTCCCGCAGCACGGGCCGGATCCCGAAGCCGTCCCCGTACATCAGCACCCCGGGGTGCCGATCCCCGTCGCCCGGGAAGGCGGCGAACGCGTCGGCCTGTCCGTCCGCGGTCGGAATCTGCAGCGACTTGGTGGGCATGGATTCTCCTGTCGTGGTTGATGTGTCGAGCTTGTGATCAACACGACGGAGGCGGAGCCCGCGCGGCAGCGCCGGTTCCTCGGTCGGACAGCGGGCCCGCAGCGGGCCGTACGGCACTCAGAAGAGCACCGGGTCACCAATCCGTGTGTGGCGCGCGGCCGTCCCGGTAGTCATGACTCCAGAACATAGCCCAGTTCTCGACGGCACCGCTGGTACCGTCCCGCTTCCTCATTCCGACGGATAGATGTCCCCACCCCGCTCCATGCTTTCCTCTTCGCTCTGGCTCTGCAGCCTTCGGGCCTTCTCCTGGAGCCTCTTCCGCTCGTCGGGGTCGCTGGTCCGTTCCGAGGCGGCCTTCAACTCCTGGGCCTTGTCGCGCATCTGCTGGAGCCGGGCGCGAGCTTCTCCACCTGCACTCATGTGATCCGTCCTCGCATCGTGAGCGGCAGTTGCGCACACCAGCGAATCACACACGGCTACCCTCCGCACCCGGAGCGCTACCCGCGCCGCTGTCGTCCTAAGACGCTGCGCGGCAACGACGGCGTACGTTCTACGGTGGTCGCGGACCGAAGGAGCGCCGCATGGCATACGTCGTGGAACTGATCCGCTATCCCGTCAAGGGGTGTGCGGGCACCTCGACGAGCGATGCGCTCCTGACCCCCGCGGGCCTCGCCCACGACCGCAGCTTCATGGTCATCAGCGAGGACGGAGTCTTCCGCACGCAACGTCGGCATCCCCGCCTCGCCCTGATCTGGCCCGCCGTCAGCGCCGACGGCACCCGGCTCACGCTCGACGCGGCCGACGGTGCGGACGGTGCCGACGGCTCGGGCCGCTTCGGCACCCTGTGCCTCGACGTGACGACATCCGCGCCGCGCCGCGAAGTCGATCTGTTCGGCACCGCTTTCCAGGGCATCGACCAGGGTGGCGAAGCCGCCGCCTGGCTGTCGGAGTTCCTCGGCACCCCCAGCCGTCTGGTCCGCGTGCCGCCGGAGCACGACCGCATCACCGACGGCCTGACCCCCGGCCCGTCCGGCTACGCCGACAGCAGTGCGGTGCACCTGCTGTCCCGCGCCTCCCTCGCCCTGCTCAACCAGCGGATGGCCGAACGCGGCGCCCCGGCCCTGCCGATGAACCGCTTCCGCCCGAACATCGTCGTCGACAGCGACTGGGCGGCCCTACCGCACGCCGAGGACCGCGCACGCCGCATCTCCATCGGCGGTGCCGAGTTGGGCTACGCCAAGCTCGCGGTGCGCTGTGCCGTCACCCTCGTTGAGCAGGAGGCCGGAGCAAGGCGGGGCCCGGAGCCGCTGCGCACCCTCGCGAGCTACCGACGGGCGGCAGGCGGCGGCGTGGTGTTCGGCGCGAAGTTCTCGGTGATCACGCCGGGAAAGCTGTCGGTCGGCGACGAGGTCGTCGTACAGGCGTGGGAGTCTGGGGCGGGCATGAGGAGTTGATGACGATGCCGGAGCAGCCTCGATCGCCGTACAGAGGGGTCACGAAGCGGGCGGCGCGGATCGCCGACGAGCAGGAATACGGCGCCTGCCACGCCTCGTACCGCGTGAACCGCGCCCACGACCAGGACATGGCCGTCGGCGTGCTGATGCTGCCGGTCGTCGCAGCCGTGTTCCTCACGATGGCGTGGACGGCGACCCCGTGGCACGGCACCTACTTCGACCACTGGGAGAGGCTCACCGTCACGGCCGTGCTCGTCTCCGGCCTCTCCGGGCTGGTGTGCCTCGTGCTGACCGTCTGGCTGGCGGTGCCGCTGATCATCGGCCGGTTCCGGGCCGGGGGCGCGTGGGTGCACGTCTACGAGCACGGCGCCATCGCGGAACGCGAGCGGGGCAGCCTCTACGCGTGGCCGCACAAGGACGCCACCGTGCGGTTCGTCTCCTGGGACGAGCCCTGGGACACGGGTACGCGGCGGCGCCCGCAGCTCTGGGTCACGTTCCTCGTGGGCGGGGAGATGATCTGCTTCGACGGGCGCACCGGGGAGGATCGTGCGGCCCTGTCCGAACTCGCCGTGGCACTCCGCGCCGGTGAGGAAGCCGAGGAAATAGGGGTCCTGCGGGCCGTGGACGCGCCGGTGCCGTTCTAGGCACGGTCTCCTGCTCGCCCGGGCCCGAGACGGCCCAGCTTCACCAAGAAGCCCCCGCCCTGCCAGGAAACAGCAGGTCGGGGGCTCGCTGGTGTCGGGTTACTTCTTCTTGCCCTGGGTTTCGACCGCCCGTATTTTGGCCCTGGTCAACCAAGGCTGCACCGCACCTGACCTGCGGTACGGCGGTTGTTGGTGGTCGTTGCCTGTCGTTGCTTGTTGTCCTCGGAGGTTCCAGACAGGTTCCGGCTTCCTGCCTGCTCAGGTATCTGTCTGAGCGGCCTGGTACGCCTCGTATTGCGACCAGGCACGTTCGAGCGTCTCGATAGCCGCGTCGATGGCGCCGCGCTCTTCGAGGTAGTCGAGCTGGCCCTGCCTTCCCTTGCGTGAGGGCCAGTCGGGGTCGTTGGAGACGTCGCGCGCCAGATCTCCGATGGCCGTGCGGTGATCGGCGTGGGTCTTCAACCATGCAGTGAAGGTCTTCGGCTTGGGCATAGCAGCATCCTTCCGCCGCCGCGTCTGGGCTAACCCGCCCGCTTGTCGCTTGTCGCTTGTCTTGTCGCTTGTCCGCTCGCAGGTCAGAGCGCCAGACGTGTCCCGTACGTTGCTCTAGGGGTGCCGATCGCGCGACAAGCGACAAGCAACAAGCGGGCGGCACGCTTCCCCAAGGGTGGACCGGAAGCCGTGAGCGGCCCGTGGAGCGATTGCCCCCCGTCCCGACGGGTCAACACCCCTGAGAGAACACTGAGCCGTCAGAGGCCCCGTAGCGACGCTCCGTGAGGGAAGTTTCCGTCCTCGCGCGCGCACGCGTAAGGGCCTTTGCCAGAAACCGGGAAACCCGGAAACCGCAACTCAACGTGACCTGTGAGCCGCACGCTCGGGAGAGAAGGGCAAGAAGGAGCGGCCTACGGCCGCGAGTCTCTCGGCTCGCTCCGCTCGCGCGCCGGCCGCCGTGGGACGTGGGCCCGGTGCGCGGCTGCAGCGCCTACGGCCCGAGGACGGCCATTCAGGGCGGGCGACATCCACCCCCGCCCCTGGATTGCCGTCCTCGGGCCTCCCCAGGAGAGGACAGCACCCAGCCCCCCGCTGAAGAGCCTTCCTTCTCTCCTAGAGAGTTGAGGAAAATAGCGTCCGCAGCGTCCGCCGGGCCTTTCTCGCACCGCCTGACCTGCACTGTTGCTGCGGACGCTAATCAGTCTGCTTAGCGTCCGCCAGCGTCCGCAGCGTCCGGCCACGTTCCGCCACTAAGAGGCGCCTTTCCGCAGGTCAGAGCGGCTCGTAGCAGACGGCGGGTTGCGGACGCTGGCGGACGCCACCCCTCGGAACAGAAGCGTGAGCACAGACAAGAAGAGCACCGGCCGCCCTGCTGCTCCTCTTGTTTGGGCGTGGGCCTCTCACGATGGCGGATGCTTTGGGAGCGCGAGCGTAGCGAGCTGCCAGAGATGTGCGGCCTACGGCCGCTCGTCATTGGTCGCTTGAACGGTGAGTGATCGTGCGATCGTCGAATCCGTGCTGAGCGAGGCGGGCAGGGCGCTGGGCGATCCAGCCGGATACCTCGTCGGGATCATTCGTAGTGCGTAGGTGCTCGAAGCCCTGACGCACGTAGTACTTGTGCAGTCGGGTGTTTGTCGTCCAGGCGTCCAGGCGCAGCCACCGCGCGCCCTGACGCGCTGCACGATCGCCTGCCCAGTCAAGGATTCGGCCCCCGAGATCCTGCCCGGCGTAGCGGCGATCGACCGTGAGTTTGTGCACGTACAGGGCAGGTTCTGCCCGTTCTTCAGGGGTCCACAGATCCCAGAGTTCGGGGTCTGTTTTGTGGTCAAGTGTCACCGTGGCTGCTGGCTCAGCCCCCTCGCTCGCCCTGACGAGGAAAACCTCCCCTGCCTGCACACTTGCCGCTATGTGGTCTGCCGGAAAGGGCGTTGACCACTGATCGATTCCGAGGGCGGCCAGCCACATGGCGGCATCCGAACGAAAACGGAGCAGGCAAGGAAGATCGGAGAGTCTGGCAGGTTCGATGATCACTCGCTGTCCTTCGGCGGCTTGGTTCGTTCGTACACCACGACGTGACGGTCACCAGGAAGGATGCAGGTAGTCACCTGGACCGGATGGCCGTCACGGTCGTGCCCGGTGGTGATCAGTTCAGCGATCGGCGTGCCTGCGGAGAGCTTGAGCCGTTCCGCCTCGGCTGGCTTGGGCATCCGCACATAAAGCTCGTCCAGAGCCTGCACCAGCTCAGCGCCAAGCTCGGCCAGCACCTGGTTAGTGCCGCGCTCGACACTGCCCTCGGTCATCCACTCCGAGCCTTCAACCAACTTCAGGGGGACGTACGAGTCATCGGTGGCGAACGGCTCATCGTTGTCGACGTAGCTGGTACGTCGGCGCACTGCGGCCAGCTCCCCTTCATCGAGCTGGAGGCGCCGACGGATTGCTTCGTCAGGAACCACGGTCGTGACCTCGATGGTCTGACCGCCGTCCCTGCCCTCCGAGGCCAACAGGTTCTTGAAGATGTCGACCGTCGGAGGCTTGCGACGGAACTCGCTCTGTGGCCGGTAGACGAGGGGCTGCCATGTACGGACGAACACGCCGGCGCCCTGACGCCCCTCGACTACCCCGTCAGCTTTGAGCTGGGAGATCACTCGGGCGATTGCCTGTCCGCTGATGTCGTAGTGCTCGGACAGCATGCGCGTGCTCGGCAGCTTGCTGCCCGGGGGGAACTCACCTGCGTCGATGCGAAGCCGCAGGTCGGAGGCGATCTCGTGGACCCTCGGTGCGGTGTCAGAGCGGCGCTGATTTGGCATGACCTCAGCTTAGCCGAACTTCTCATGAGAAGAACCGACGACTTCTCATGAGAAGTGGTTGACGGGCGCCGAGACGGGTGCCTATGGTCAGTGCATCACTTCTCATGAGAAGTGAGTGCGAGACTCCTATGCCCCTGCTCAGGGGCACCGCCATGCCCAAAAGGCGTGGAAAACAGCAAGGAGCGGCTCCCTACCGCCAAGCAGATAGCCGCTCCCCGACCCTCTAAGGGGTACATCCATCATGCCTGGAACTGCCACAGAACGAGGCACAGAGCAGGCCGCAGCTCTCTCTGAGGCCGACAAGGAGCGTTGGGGGAGGCTGTTCGAGCAGTACCACCCCTGGGTGCTCCGGCGGCTGAACGCGCGCCTGTCGGATCGCGCACTGGCGGAAGACATCGCCAGCGAGGTGTTCATTCGACTGGGCAAGTCGCTCCCCACCTTGGACCCGGCCCGCGACGACCGCCTGTACGCGTGGCTGGCCACCATCTCCCGGAGCCTGGTCGTTGACCACTGGAGGTACGCCCGGACCCGGCGCGAGGAGCTGAGCCGACCGGCCGACGACACCGACGGAGCGCCTTCCATGCCGGAGGCGTTCGCGACCGACGCGCTGTCGTGCCCGGAAGAGACTGTTGTGCAGTACGCCGAGGTTCGCCGTTTGCTCTACCTGCTGCCGGCGAGTGAGCGTCAGGCGCTCACTCTGCACGCGCTTGACGGGCTCTCGACCGTGGAAGCGGCGGCTGTGATGGGCGTCAGCCGGAGGACCGTGCTCAACCGGCTGCACGCGGCCATGGCGGTCTTGCGGCCCGTGGTGCAGGAAGGCCCTGCGGAGCTGTGGGAGAACGTCGCGCGTCGCGCCGCTCTGTGCGAGGCGTCCACGGGCCGCGAATTCACCTCCGCCGACCTGGTCGCCCGGCACAACGTCGCCGTCCCTCAGAGCCCGGCCAAGTGGCGGACGCTCTTCTCCGAGCTGCGCAAGGAAGGTGTCATCCGCCAGGCTGGCCCCGGGAAGAACCGGATGACTGCCTGGGTCGGCGTGACCGTTTCCGGGCAGACCATGGCCAGCGACCGCATGGCGGTCGCGGCATGAAGCACGGCCACCCGCTCAACTCGACGCGACGGCGCGTGCGCAAGGAGCAGCTCGCGCGCCGCCACGGGCAGCACTGCACCTACTGCCGACGCCCGTTCACCGACCTGAGTGAGGCCACCCTCGACCACATCGCGCCGCAATCGCTGTGGCGTTCATGGTCGGTCACTTCGCTCATGCTGGCCTGCGCCGACTGCAACCAGGCCAAGGCCGACCGACTCCCGCTCTCACTCGCCCTCGTCCTGCTGGCATGGATCGACCCGACCGCGCCGGTCGTAAGGCCGGTCGACTGGCCGCTGTTGGCCCGACTCGCCGCTGTTCACCAGTCGGCCCTGACCAGCGTGACGAGCCGCGTCACACCCGCCGTCGCGCCCAATGCGACCGGCGCACGGTCGACCCCCCACCTGCACGAATCGACCCCGCACTGCCCCGCCCAGCGGCCCGTACGGCCCGACTGTCTGCGCGCGCCCTGGCCGGTGCGGGCGTGCGCGGGCCCGACTGGAGAGGCGGTGTCCGCGTGAACGAGGTGAACACTCAGATGAACGGATCGACCCGACCCGTGAACGGCCGGACCACGCCCGTGAACGAATCGACCCGACCCGTGAACACGGCCACCGACGGCGTGAACACGAGCGGCGGGACCGTGAACACCCGTCGGCCGGTCACCCCCGGCGGGGGCGGCGAGGGCGGCAAGCAGCCGCCGGCCGCCGCGCGGATCGTGGCCATGGCGCGCGAGGAGTACCGGTTCGTGATGTCCACCGACGGCCGCCCGTACGCGGTCGCCCTGGACGGGGCGAACGTCGCCGTGCCGCTGCGGGGCAAGGCAGGGCTCAGGCAGCGTCTGGCCCGACGGTTCGCGGACGCCTACCCGGGCGAGGTGGCCTCACAGTCCGCGCTCGCGGACGCCATGACCGTGCTGGAAGGCATCGCCGAGGACCACGACCCCGTGCCGGTGAACCTGCGCGTAGGGCGGGCACCGGACGGCGCGATCGTGGTCGACCTCGGCAGCGCCGACGGCCGCGCGGTCGTGGTCTCCGGTCTCGGCTGGCAGGTCGTGGACCGCTCCCCGGTCCTCTTCCGCCGCTCCGGTGCCATGGCCCCGATGCCCGTACCGGTGCTGGACGGGGACGGGCTGGCCAAGCTGCACGCGCTGCTGAACATGGATGAGTCCGCGTTCCATCAGCTCGTCGGGTGGCTGGTCGCCGCGTGGATTCCCGACATCCCGCACCCGGCCATCGTGTGCAAGGGCGAGCAGGGCACGGGCAAGTCCAAGGCCGCGCAGATGTTCATCAACCTGGTGGACCCGTCCCCGGCCGCCAAGCGTAGCCAGCCGCGGGACGAGAAAGCGTGGTCGAGGCAGGCGTTCAGCTCATGGGCCTTGTGCCTGGACAACGTGAGCACGATCCCGCCGTGGCTGTCGGACACCCTGTGCAAGGCGGTGACCGGTGACGGCGTGGTCGACCGCGCCCTGTACACCGACGATGACGTGGTGGTCCTCACCTTCAAGCGGGTGCTGGCCATGACCACGATCGACGCGGGAGCTCTCGCCGGGGACCTGGCCGAGCGTGTGCTGCTGCTGGACTTGCAGCTCATCGACTCCCACCACCGCCGTTCCGAGGAGGAGTTGGACGCCACCTTCGACGCGGTCCGTCCGGCCGTGCTCGGGGCCCTGTTCGATGTGCTGGCCTGCGCGCTCGCCGTGCTCCCGTCGGTGCGGCTGGAGTCCATGCCGCGCATGGCCGACTTCGCCCGCGTGCTCGCGGCCGTCGACCAGACGCAGGGCTGGCGCACGCTGGACGACTACCTCGCCACGTCGGCGAACGTCGCCACGGACGCGCTGGAAGGCGACCCGTTCGCCATGGCCATCGCCGCCCTGGTCGACCAGGCGGGCACCTGGCAGGGCACGGCCGCGCAGTTGCTCGAAGCGCTGCCCGTGCCGGGTCTGGTCCGGCCGCCGACCTGGCCCAAGGACCCCACCCGCGCCGGCGGACGCGTCAAGCGGCTCGCGCCGTTGCTGCGCTCGATCGGGATCACGGTGGACGACACGCAACGTAGTCGAGACCGGACCCGGCACAAGCTGCTGATTCTCTCCCGCGCGCCCGACGACGACCCGTCAGCGTCCGCACCCGACCAAGGCTCACTGTGGCCGGAGGTTGCCCCCACGGGACGGGGCAGAACCCTGCCTGACCAGACCTGACGTAGCCGGAACACCGCCGGGCCGGGCCGCACACCAGCGGCCCGGACACGTACAGGACTGCGGACGCTACAGCCGTCCAGCGCCCGCAGCGTCCGCACTAGCGTCCGCACCTCTCACCCACGCTGAACTGCCGTAATGCGGCCGTGCGGACGCTGGGACGCTGCGGACGCTGAGATACACGAACTCTCTAGGACGGCGACCGGCACCACTCCCACGCACCGCCCCACGGACACGAGGAGTCACCACCGCCATGGCCACCACCGAGCCGAACGACCCCCGCGCCACCCTGCGCGGCGGCCTCCCGGACCGCTACCTCACCCCGGAAGACCTGGTCACCATGTTCAGCCTCCCGAGCGTCGAAACCGTCTACCAGTGGCGCCGCAAGCGCATCGGACCGGCAGGCTTCCGCGTCGGCAAGCACCTGCGCTACGACCCGGCCGCCGTGCGTGCGTGGGTGACCGAACGGGCGGCCATCGAAGACGCTGCCTGACCCCCTCAACCGGCGGGGAGGCACCGCCCGACCGGCCGGGGAGGCGGGGAGAACTCCCCAACCCGCTCCCCGGCCCCAACCCCCCGCACTGAGCAGCGCAAACACCGCTTCGGGGAGGCGGGGAGGCACCGCCGAAGCACCCCGGAAAACAGCCCCTGGAAGCCTCCCGGAACCCCTGCCGCTGCCTCCCCGACGGGCGCCGCCAACCGCAGGGAGGCGCAGGGAGGCACCGCCCGCCGGCCGAGGGAGGCAGGGAGAACTCCCTGACCGCCTCCCCGCCCCGCCTCCCTCTGCTTGACCAGCGCAGACGCTCCCTCAGGGAGGCAGGGAGGCACGCTCCCGGTACCCCTGCCCCCCCCCCCCGCAGGAAGCCACCCGGTACCCCCTGGCTCCGCCTCCCTGAGACCCCCGCTGGGCTGCTACCGGTAGCACCCACACCCGCTACCGGTAGCAGCCCCGCTAGCAGCCCAAACCTCCAGTGATCAGGCCCGTAGCAAGTAGCGGGCTCTGCCCAGCACACCCCGAAACCGGCCGGACGGGCGCCATCGGCCCCGCCGGGCCCCTGCTACCGAGAAGGGACACAGCCCCATGGCTGGCCACATCTTCGACCGCTGGATCAAGACCACCACCGACGCCGACGGCAAGACTGTCCGCGTCAAGACCGACCGTTACGGCACTGGGATGCGCTACCAAGCCCGCTACCTCACGCCCGATGGCAAGCGGAAGAACAAGTCCTTTCCCGACGGACAGAAGCGCCTCGCCGAGCAGTGGCTGAGCGCCATGCAGGCGGACGTGGCCCGCGGCGACTTCATCGACCCGAACGCATCCCGTAGGACCTTTCAGGAGTTCGCGGAGAAGTGGCTCGCGAGCCAGAGCGGTGACCCCAACACCCGTGCGTCGATGGAGTCTCAGCTCAAGCTGCACGCCTTCCCTCGCATTGGGTCGCGTCAGCTCGGGTCGTTCCAGCCGAGCCACATCCGCGAGTTCGTGACGCAGCTCGAAGAGACCGGCATGTCTGGCTCGTACGCCCGCGTCATCTTCTCCAACGTCCGCGCTGTGCTCTCCGCTGCTGTAGAAGACGGATGCCTACGCCGGAACCCCTGCAACTCGCACACGGTCACCCCGCCGGCCATCGGTGCGCGCCGTGTCGTCCCCTGGGAGCCTGAGCGCGTCTTCGCCATGCGCGCTGCGATGGTCGAACGCTTCCGGCCCATGGTCGATGTCGGCGCAGGGTGCGGCCTGCGACAGGGCGAGATCCTCGGCCTGTCCGTCGAGGACATCGACTTCGACCAGGGCACCGTGCACGTGGTGCAGCAACTCAAGCTGAGCTTGAGCAAGGCCGTGTTCGCGCCCCCGAAGGGCGGCAAGCTCCGTGACGTACCGCTGCCCGCCCCCGTGGCAGAGGCACTACAGGAACACATCAAGCGGTTCCCGCCTGTGGAGATCAAGCTCCCCTGGATGCGAGCGAACGGCCAGCCGGTGACGCGGCGGCTCATCTTCACAGGCCCCAACGGCGGGCACGTCTGGCGCACGTCGCTGAACGAAGACCACTGGAAGCCCGCGCTCGCCAAGGCCGGGGTCATCCCCAAGGCCAAGAGCCGGGAGCACGCCGCCGCGCGCGAGCACGGCATGCACGCTCTCCGGCACTTCTACGCGTCCGTGCTCTTGGACGCAGGGGAGAGCATCAAGGCGCTTGCCGAGTACCTCGGGCACTCGGATCCAGGGCTGACGCTCAAGGTGTACGCGCACCTCATGCCGAGCAGTCGGGACCGGGCCCGGAAAGCACTCGGCAGGGCACTCCGGCCCCAAGATCACACGGACTGAGGTTCCAGGGAGGTTCCAGGGCACGAAAATGCCTCCCATCCGCGCCGTTTGCGCAGGTGGGAGGCATGATCACCAACTCTACTTCTTCTTGCCCTGGTTCTTCACGGCCTCGATCGCGGCTGCGGCCGCGTCCGGGTCCAGGTACGTGCCGCCCGGGTTCAGGGGCTTGAACTCGGCGTTCAGTTCGTAGGACAGCGGGATGCCCGTCGGGATGTTCAGGCCCGCGATGTCCGCGTCGGAGACGCCGTCGAGGTGCTTGACCAGGGCGCGGAGGGAGTTGCCGTGCGCCGCCACCAGGACCGTGCGGCCGGTGAGGAGGTCGGGGACGATCGCGTCGAACCAGTACGGGAGCATCCGGCCGACGACGTCCTTGAGGCACTCCGTCTGCGGGCGCAGCTCCGGCGGGAGCATCGCGTAACGCGGGTCGGAGAACTGGGAGTACTCGGCGTCGCGGTCCAGCGCGGGCGGCGGGGTGTCGTAGGAGCGGCGCCACAGCATGAACTGCTCCTCGCCGAACTCGGCGAGGGTCTGGGCCTTGTCCTTGCCCTGGAGGGCGCCGTAGTGGCGCTCGTTCAGGCGCCAGTGGCGGTGGACCGGGATCCAGTGGCGGTCGGCGGCCTCCAGCGCGAGCTGGGCCGTGCGGATCGCGCGCTTCTGGACGGACGTGTGGACCACGTCGGGCAGCAGGCCGGCGTCCTTGAGCAGCTCGCCGCCGCGCGTCGCCTCCTTCTCGCCCTTCGGGGTGAGGTTGACGTCCACCCAGCCGGTGAACAGGTTCTTCTCGTTCCACTCGCTCTCGCCGTGGCGGAGGAGGATCAGCTTGTACGGTGCGTCGGCCATGCTCCCGAGCGTAATCCAAGGCCCTGATCCCCCGCGCGTGCGCCCGGTGGGCGGACGGTTGACGGGAAGTGTTAATTGGATGGCTTCCCCGAGAGAGCCGTTTGTAAGTTGTGCTTACCGCATCAGCCGCTTACAGCGATCTCACATCACCTCGGGGGACCCATGCCTGTCGCCGGACTCGGACGTGCCGCACGCGAGACCGTCTCCGGGCTCCCCCGCGAGTTCTGGTGGCTGTGGACCAGCACCCTGGTCAACCGGCTCGGTGCCTTCGTCGCCACCTTCATGGCGCTCTACCTCACCATCGACCGCGGCTACTCCGCCTCGTACGCCGGTCTGGTCGCCGCCCTGCACGGGCTCGGCGGGGTCGTGTCCTCGCTGGGCGCCGGGGTGATGTCCGACCGGCTGGGGCGGCGGCCCACGCTGCTGGTCGCGCAGACCTCCACCGCGCTGTCGGTCGCGCTGCTCGGCTTCGTGCGGGACCCGGTGGCCATCGCCGCCGTCGCCTTCCTGGTCGGCATGGCGAGCAACGCCTCCCGGCCGGCGGTGCAGGCGATGATGGCGGACATCGTGCGGCCCGAGGACCGTATCCGGGCATTCTCGCTCAACTACTGGGCGATCAACCTCGGCTTCGCGATCTCCTCCATGGCGGCCGGGTTCATCGCGGAGGTCAGCTATCTCGCCGGGTTCATGATCGAAGCCGGGATGACGCTCGTCTGCGCGGTCCTCGTCTTCGTGAAGCTGCCCGAGTCCCGGCCCCAGCAGGAGAAGACCGCCGACGTCGCGGGCAAGGACGGGGCCGTCTCGCTGGGGACCGTGGTGCGCGACGGGCGGTACATGAGCGTCGTCGGGCTGTCCTTCCTGATCGCCGTGATCTTCCAGCAGGCCTATGTGGGGCTGCCCGTCGCCATGGGCGACGCCGGGTTCACGCCCGCCGACTTCGGGCTGGCCATCGCCGTCAACGGCTTCCTGATCGTCGTCCTGCAGATTCCCGTCACTCGGTTCATCGAGCACCGCGATCCGCGACTGCTGCTCGTCGCCTCGTCGCTGCTGGCCGGGTACGGCTTCGGGCTCACCGCCTTCGCCGGGTCGGTCGGCGTCTTCGCCCTCACCGTGTGCGTGTGGACACTGGCCGAGATCGTCAACGCGCCGACCCAGACCGGGCTCGTCGTCCGGCTGTCGCCGGTGCACGGGCGCGGCCGGTACCAGGGGATGTACACCATGTCCTGGGCGGTCGCCTCCCTCGTCGCCCCGCTGATGTCCGGGTTCGTCATCGACCGCTGGGGCGCCGAGTGGCTGTGGGGCATCTGCGCCGTCGTCGGCACGGTGGCGGCGGCCGGGTACTGGGGGCTCATGCGGGGCCTGCCGGACGACAGCGACAGCAACACCGACAGCAACAGCGACGGCGACGGCGACGGCGACGAGATGCCGGTGGGCCAGGAGGAGGCGTCCGCCGCCCCCGCGCCCCGGGCCGGGACCGGCGCCGTCTGACCCCGCCGCTCGCCCGCGCGGATGCATCCCGTCACGGATGCATCCGCGCACCCTTCAGCACCTTGTCCACCGCGTTCTTCGGGCCGTACACCGCCAGGCCCACCAGGTCCAGGTCCGCCGTCGCCACCGCCCGTACCGCCGCGCGGTTGTCGCGGTCGTTGCCCGTGGCGAAGAGGTCGGACGTGAAGAGGGCGCGGGGCAGGGCGCGGGACAGTACGCGCGCGTGGGCGGTCGTCAGCGTCTCCTTCGTGCCCTCGAAGACCAGCACCGGCTGGCGGAACATCGGCAGGTAGCCGACGGCGTCCGCGTCCTCGTAGGGCTCCCCGATCACCTCGGGGAACTGCTTGCCCAGGCCGCTGACCAGGAACGCCGTGACGTTGAGGCGCTGCCAGGTCTCCAGGTCCTCGCGCAGCAGTACGGCGATCTTGGTGTCGAAACGGACGGGGGCACCGGTTCCGGGCACTTCGGGGGCTGCTTCGGGGGCTGCTTCGTGCGTGCTCATACGGTGAGACTGCCGACCCGTACCCCGCCCGGTCTTGTACGTTTTTTGCATGGGCGGCCGATCGAAGGACCAGCGGAACGTCTCCGCCTGGCGCCCGCGCGTCCCCGGCGTGGTCGAGGTCTTCCACGCCCACTACACCGAGTACGCCTATCCGATGCACGTCCACGACGCCTGGACGCTGCTCATCGTCGACGACGGCGCCGTACGGTACGACCTGGACCGGCACGAGCACGGTACGCCGCACGACACGGTGTCGCTGCTGCCGCCGCACGTGCCGCACAACGGCTCCCCGGCGACCCCGGACGGCTTCCGCAAGCGCGTCCTGTACCTGGACGCCTCGCGGCTCGGCGACGAGCTGATCGGACCGGCGGTGGACGCGCCCGACCTGCGCGACCCGGTGCTGCGGCGGCGGGTCGGGCAGCTGCACGCGGCGCTCGCGCTGCCCGGGGACGAGCTGGAGGCGGAGAGCCGGCTGACCCTGATCGGCAGCCGGCTGCGCGACCATCTGCGGCCCGGGACCGGCGCGCCCGGCGCCCGCCGGGACCCTGCACTCGCCCGGCGGCTGCGGGAACTGCTCGACGCGCGGGTCGTCGCGGGGATCGGGCTGGCGGAGGCGGCCGCGCTCGTGCCCTCGCATCCGGCCCACCTCGTACGGGCGTTCAGCGGCGCGTACGGCATCGCGCCGCACCAGTACCTGATGTCCCGGCGGGTCGAGCGGGCCCGGCGGCTGCTGCTCGCCGGTGACTCCCCGGCGGAGGTGGCGGGCGCGACCGGTTTCTACGACCAGGCCCATCTGACCCGGCACTTCAAGCGGTTGGTGGGGGTCACGCCCGGGCGGTACCGGGCAAGTGGCGCCCGGACCTGACGCCGGTCAGTCGCCTGAGCGCTCGATCAGGTGCTGGAACGCCTCCAGGTTCCGCGTCGACTCGCCGCGCGCGGTGCGCCACTCGTACTCCTTGCGGATGGCGGAGGCGAACCCCAGCTCCAGCAGGGTGTTGAAGGCGCCGTCGGCGGCCTCCAGGACCTGGCCGAGGAGGCGGTCGATCTCGTCCGGGGTGACGGCGGCCAGGGGCAGTTTCGCGGTGACGTAGATGTCGCCGAGGCGGTCGACGGCGTAACCGATGCCGTAGAGCTTGAGGTTGCGTTCCAGCAGCCAGCGGTGGACGGCCGGTTCGTTCTCGTCGGGGTGGCGGACGACGAAGGCGTTGAGGGAGAGGGAGTGCCGGCCGAGGAGGAGGGAGACCGTCGTCGACAGCTTGCGGGTGCCGGGGAGCTTGACGACGTAGGAGCCGGGCTCGGGGCTCTCCCACTCCAGCTCGGCGTCCTTCAGCGCCTCCTGGAGGACCTGCGCTGCCTTCTGCTGTGGTGCCTCAGCCATGGTGCGAGCGTACGCGACGGCGGTGCGACTGGATCGCGGCCGTGTAGACGTCGGCGGTGGTGGCGGCGGCGCTGTCCCAGCCGAAGGACTGGGCGTGCCGGGCGGCGGCGTCGCCCATGCGGGGCGTCAGCTCCGGGTTGTCGGCGAAATCGCGCAGCACGCGCGCGTACGCGGCGGGATCGTGGCCGTGGACGAGGCGCCCGGTGTGCCCGTCGCGCACGGCGACCGGGAGGCCGCCGACCGCGGCGGCGAGCACCGGCGTACCGGCCGCCTGGGCCTCTATGGCCACCAGGCCGAAGGACTCGCTGTAGGACGGCATGACCAGCACGGACGCGGCCCGGAACCAGTCGGCGAGCTGTTCCTGGCCGACGGGCGGGCGGAAGCGTACGACGTCGGCGATGCCGAGCCGTGCGGCGAGTTTCTGCAGCCCCTCCGGCTTGGCGAGGCCGCTGCCGCTGGGGCCGCCGACGACGGGGACGACGATGCGGGAGCGCAGCTCGGGGCGTTCGTCGAGGAGGACGGCGACGGCGCGCAGCAGGATGTCCGGCGCCTTCAGGGGCTGTATCCGGCCCGCGAAGAGCGGGATCAGCGCGTCCTGGGGCAGGCCGAGGCGGGCGCGGGCCGCGGCGCGGGCGTTGCCCTGCTGTCCCGGGCCGGGCACACGGCCCTTGGGGAAGGGGCGGAACCGCTCCAGGTTCACGCCGGGATGGACCACGGCGACCTTGTCGGGGTCGGCGGCGTAGTGGCGGACGAGTTCGTCGGCCTCCTCGGCCGTGTTGGCGATCAGCCGGTCGGAGGCGGCGACGATCTGGGTCTCGCCGATGACCCGGGCGGCCGGTTCGGGGGTGTCGCCGTCGGCCAGGTTGGCGTTCTTGACCTTGGCCATGGTGTGCATGGCGTGCACCAGGGGCGCGCCCCAGCGCTGGGCGGCGAGCCAGCCGACGTGGCCGGAGAGCCAGTAGTGGGAGTGCACGAGGTCGTAGTGGCCGGGGCGGTGACCGGCCCAGGCCTGCATCACGCCGTGCGTGAAGGCGCAGAGCTGGGCGGGCAGCTCCTCCTTGGCCAGCCCCTCGTACGGGCCCGCGTCGACATGCCGGACGAGGACGCCGGGGGCCAGTTCGACGGCGGGCGGGAGGGCGGCGGTGGTCGCCCGGGTGAAGATCTCGACCTCGATGTTGATCGCGGCGAGGCGCTGCGCCAGCTCCACGATGTAGACGTTCATGCCTCCGGCGTCGCCGGTGCCGGGCTGGTGGAGCGGTGAGGTGTGCACGGAGAGCATGGCGACGCGGCGGGGCCTTCGGCTCAGCCTCAGCCGCGGGGAGGCCGTCGGTGAGCGACGCCCGAGCCTGCTGACGTACTGGCTCACGAGCCGTTCCTCCTCGCTGCGGGCATGCCGGTCGGAGGACCTGGGTTGCCCTCCAAGGGTTGGGAACACCGGACGGGCGGCGCTCCATTCCGGTTTTGCGACCTTTGCCGAATCATTACCGCCGATCGCTCAACCGTTCGAGGGCTCTTCGGGTCCCCCACCCGGTCGCCGCCGGTCCGGTGGCGACGGGAGCCCGGCCGCGGTGTGCGGGTACCACCATCGGGTGCCACCATTCCGCGGCCGTGTGCCGGCCGGTCGGCCGCATACCCTCGTAGGCATGCCACCCCGCGCCACCACCACCCGCCCCGTGGGCACGGTCACGCGCGGGACGACGAACCCCAACCGGCTGCGCCGCATGGACCGCTGGATCGCGGCCGCGCACGGTGCCGAACTGCGCCGCGCCGCCGACCCGGTCGCCGTCGACCTCGGCTACGGGGCGGCGCCCTGGACCGCCGTCGAACTGCTGCACCGCCTGCGCACGGTCGCGCCGCACGCGCGCGTGGTGGGCGTCGAGATCGATCCGGCCCGGGTGGCGGCGGCCCAGCCGTACGCGCGCGGGGGGCTCGATTTCCGGCACGGCGGTTTCGAGGTCCCCGTCTCCGCGCCGCCGCTGCTGATCCGCGCGGCGAACGTGCTGCGCCAGTACGACGAGGGGGAGGTCGCCGCCGTCTGGCGGCGGCTGTGCGCGCGGCTCGCACCGGCGTCGGAGCACTCGCGCGGCGGGCTGCTGGTCGAGGGGACCTGCGACGAGATCGGGCGCCGGCACGTGTGGGTGGCGCTCGGGCCCGAAGGGCCGCGCACGGTCACCTTCGCGACCCGGCTCGGCTCCCTGGACCGCCCCTCCGACCTGGCCGAACGGCTCCCGAAGGCGCTCATCCACCGCAATGTCCCCGGCGAACCCGTGCACGCCTTCCTGCGCGACTTCGACCGCGCCTGGGCCGCCGCCGCGCCCTACGCCTCCTACGGCGCCCGGCAGCGCTGGATCCGGGCGGTGCGGGACCTGACGGCCGACTGGCCGGTGACGGACGGGCCGGTGCGGTGGAGGCAGGGCGAAGTGACGGTGCGGTGGGAGGCGTTGGCGCCCCGCGCGTGAGCCCGCGGCGCGGACGGGAGCGAGGCGGGGAGGGCGAGGGCGAGAGGACGGGGGCAGGGACGGGGACGGGGGCGGGGACGGGCCGCCGGCCGGGAACGATCTCCCTGCGGCGTTCGTCACACACCGGGGAAGCAACCGAGGGAAGCAACCGAGGGACGCAAACGAGAGGAAGCAGAGGGGAAGCGGGAGGAAAGCACGGCCTCTGTCGCTTTTCGCGCCGGCATGGCACGATCCCCCGAGCGAGCTATGTTACTGACGGTTAATCAGGTTGGGGGCGAGGTATGCGTACGGGGAAGCGTGTCCTGACGACGACTGCCGTGACCGTGGTCTGCGCGATCACCGTGCTGGCGGCACCGGGGACGGCGTTCGCGGACCCCGGCCCCTCGCCCTCGTCCTCCCCGGCACCGGGCACCCCGGGCACTTCCGCCACCGCCCCTACCGCCCCTGTCGCCCCGTCGGCCACACCCGGCAAGGCCAAGGACCTGGAAGCCGTACGCAAGAAGCTCGACAAGCTCTACCGCGCGGCGGCCTCGGCCACGGAGGAGTACAACGCCGCCGAGGAGAAGGCCGAGAAGCAGAACGCCGAGATCGTCGAGCTGGCCAAGAAGATCGTCAAGGGGCAGGAGAAGCTGGACGGTCTCAAGGACCGCGCGGGAGCCGCGGCCCGCTCCCAGTACCGCACCGGCGGCCTGCCCGACGGGGCGAAGCTCATCCTGAGCGACGACCCCGAGGACTTCCTCGACGGCACCGGCCGGGTGATCCAGGGCCAGCGCGCCACCAAGGGCCTGCTCGGCGAGCTGACCCGCGCCCAGCGGGACCTCAAGGCCTACGCGGCGGACGCCTCCGCCCGCTTCAAGGAGCTGGAGGCGAACCGCAAGGCCAAGGCCACCGCCCAGAAGAAGGTCGAGAAGCAGATCACGGCGGCCGAGAAGCTGGAGTCCGAGCTGGAGAAGGAGGAGAAGGAGCGCCTCGCCCGGCTGGAGCGGGAGGCGCAGGCCAAGGCGCAGACCGCCTGGCTCGACTCCGGCATCCTGGAGGACCTCGACGCCGCGGCGACCGAGCGGGGCCGCAAGGCGGTCGAGTACGCCACCGCCCAGATCGGCAAGCCGTACCAGTGGGGCGCCGAGGGCCCGAAGTCCTACGACTGCTCCGGCCTGACCTCGCAGGCCTGGGTGTCGGCCGGACAGGCGATCCCGCGCACCTCGCAGCAGCAGTGGAAGCAGCTCAGGCACGTCGACGTCGAGGACATGCGGCCCGGCGACCTGATCATCTACTTCGACGACGCCAGCCACGTCGGCATGTACGTCGGCGACGGCTCCATGGTGCACGCCCCGCGTCCGGGGCGCTCCATCACCGTCGCGGGCGCGGGCTCGATGCCGATCCTCGGTGTCGTCCGCCCGGACACGGCCCCGGAGCAGCCGTCCACCCCCAAGGAGTGACGCGGGCCACGCGCCCGGTGCCGGGTGCGTGAGACGGGCCACGTGACCCAGTCCACGCCCGGCGCACCGCCCCGCGTGACGTTCGTCATCCCAGGTCCCCGGCCGACGTGTCCAACTGCGGGGGATAACGCGGCATATGACAGTGGCCGATGGCCGCCCGACGTGTTCTGGACCATTCCGCAGCGGTGCGGTCACCCGCTATGGTCCCCGTCGGTGGGTCGAGGTCCCTCGCCCCGCCATGCCCTCGGGGGGAGGGAAGGAAACCAAGACGATGCCCGTACCCGTACCGCGGCAGAGGGCGATCCCGGCCGTGGAGTGTGGTCAGGCGCCCGCCGCGTCCCCGGACAGCGGCCCTTCCAAGGAACAGGCCCCGCCCGGGACGCACCAGGCCGAGAACGCCGCCACCCGGCGAGAGAACACCCGAGAGATCCCCACGGAGAAGCGCGAGAAGCCCACGGACACCAGCACGGAGACCAGCCCCGGCACCGGCACCGGCACCGGCAGCAGTTCCGGCACCGGCACCGACCGGACGCCGACGCCCGGCATCCGGACCGAGAGCGCGGCTCCCACGAACCTGACGGTGCTGCTGATCGAGGACGATCCGGCCGGCTCGCCGATCGTGCCGGACCTGCTCGACCAGTCCGGCAAGCCGATCCGCGTCCGCACCGCACGCAACCTCACCGAGGCCGAGCGGCTGCTGACCGACGACGTCCACTGCATCCTCCTGGACCTCGCCCTGTCGACGCCGGCCCATGGCAACGGTGACGCGGAGGACCACGACGAGCTGGCGGTGCTCCGGCACGTCCTGGAGCTGGCGCCCCGGCACGCCGTGCTCGCCCTCACCTCCTCCAGCGACGCCGAGCGCGGCGCCGAGGCGGTGGCGGTCGGCGCGCAGGACTACCTGTTCCGCGACGAGCTGGACGGCCGCCTGCTGAGCCGGGCGATCCGCTACGCCGTGGAGCGCAAGCGGTCCGACTCGGCGGAGCGGCGGCTGGCCGAGGGCAGGGTGCGGGCGCAGGAGAACCGTCGTCTGGAGCGCGGCCTGCTGCCGACCCCGCTGCTGGCGGGCTCCCCGCTGCGCTTCGCCGCCCGCTACCGCCCGGGCCGCTCGCGCGCGCTGCTGGGCGGCGACTTCTACGACGTCGTGCGCACCCCGGACGGCACCGTGCACGCCATGATCGGCGACGTCTGCGGGCACGGCCCGGACGAGGCGGCGCTCGGCGTGGAGCTGCGGATCGCCTGGCGGGCGCTGACGCTGGCGGGGCTGTGCGGCGACGAGCTGCTCGGCACGCTCCAGCAGGTGCTGGAGCACGAACGCTCGGACGACGAGATCTTCGCGACGCTGTGCGCCGTGGACATCTCCCCGGACGGCCGCCGCGCGGGCCTGTGCCTGGCCGGGCACCCGTCCCCGCTGCTCAGCCGCCCGGGCATGCCCGCACGGCTGCTGCCCTACGACAACAACGGCCCCGCGCTGGGGCTGCTGCCGGGCGCCCGCTGGCCGCGGACGCAGGTGGAGCTGGGCGCCGAGTGGAGCCTGATGCTCTACACCGACGGCCTGATCGAGGGCCACGTCGGCGAGGGCCGGGAGCGGCTCGGCCAGGACGGCATGGTGGAGCTGGTCCGCCGCCGGCGTGCCCAGGGGCTGACCGGCGAGGAGCTGCTGCGGGCGACCGTCAACGAGGTCCGCGAACTCAACGGCGGCGAGCTGGCCGACGACCTGGCCGTGGTCCTGCTGGACCGGACGGCCTGAGCCGCCCGGTCCCGGTGACCCGGGCCCGGGGACTGCCCGTCGTACGGGTCAGCGTCCGCCGTTGTACGGGCCGTACGGGCCGTCGCTGCTGGAGCCGCGGCGGCTGCTGCGGCCGCCGCCGGACAGACCGCGCAGCGCGGGCCGCACGTCGACCATGTACACGATCGTCGCGATGAGACCGATGATCGGCAGGAACGACAGGATGTTGAAGATCAGGTTCACCACGAAGGCGATCCCGAGGATGATCAGCCAGAAGGGCTTGGTCTTCTTGTCGGCCGCTCGGTAGGCGTCCTCGCGGCGCGTGGCGGCGTCGATCAAAGCGAAGCCGCTGAAAAGGATCAGGGCGATGCTCAGCAGCCACATGAAGCCTGCGAACCCCTGCATCAGCACAACGTCCACCACCAGAATCGGATCGTCATTACGCGGTCACCGTACCCGCAGAACGAGCCGGACACCCCAAGGGTGCCCGGCCCGCTCCCCGCTCGTCGCGCCCTGCCCTACTTGGCGGGCGGCGTCGTCTTCTTGGCGGTGGTGTTCTTCTTGGCCGGCGCCTTGCGCGGGGCGGGCGTCTTCTTCGCCGCCGCGGACTTGTCCTCGGTGACCCGGACCGGCTCGGACTTGGCGGTCGCGGGCCTGGCCGGGGCGGGCTTGGCCGGGGCGGGCCTGGCCGGGGCGGGCTTGGCCGGCTCGACGGCGACCGCGAGGTCCTCCACGTTCTCGGCGAGGTCCTCGACGCCGTCGGCGGCCTGGCCGCGCCAGGTGCGCACCGCGTGCTCGCCGCGCTCGGCGACCTTCTCGTAGGTCTCCCGGGCCTTGACGGCGTACTCGGCGGCGACGCCGACGGAACGCAGCGCCAGGTCCTGGGCGGTCTCGCCGAGCTTCTTGAAGTCGGCGTCGAGGGAGCCGAAGAGCTCGTTGGCCTTGGCCTGGAGGCTGCCCTGGGTCTCCTTGACGCGGGCCGTCGCCTTCTCCTGGACGGCCTTCGGGTCGGTGTTGCGTACGGCGTCGATCCGCGCCGGGGCCTCCGCGCGCAGCTGCTCCACCAGCACCGGCACCTTCTTGGCCTGCTGGAAGGCGAGGTCGGCGGTGCCCGCGGCGAAGTAGAGCGGGGTGGGGTCGCTGAAGGTCTTGCGCAGATCGTCGGTGATGGCCATGGTGATGGTCCTCCGGAATTGCTTACGAGTGAGGGTTTTGTGTCGTTTCAGCCCCGTCGACGGCGATGTCGGCGTCGGCGCCCGGCTCCGCGTCGGTCCCGAACCCGTTCTCCTTGCGGAAGGACTCGTAGACCTGGAGCAGCACCTGCTTCTGGCGCTCGTTCAGCGAGGGGTCGGCGAGGATGACCGCACGCGTCTCCACGTCCTCCCGGTCCCGCTCCGCGTCGAGGATCCCCGCGCGGACGTACAGCGTCTCGGCGGAGATCCGCAGCGCCTTGGCGACCTGTTGGAGCACCTCCGCGCTCGGCTTGCGCAGCCCGCGCTCGATCTGGCTCAGGTACGGGTTGGACACGCCCGCGGCGTCCGCGAGCTGCCGCAACGACAGCTGCGCGTTGCGCCGCTGCTCGCGCAGGTACTCACCGAGATTGCCGACGTTGAGCGATGCCATGCCTCCAGCATGCGCCACCGCGCTAACTATTGCAAGCACCTGCTTGCAATAGTGTGTCGCCGCCCCCGGACCTCAGCCCCCGACTCCTCCCCGGCTCCGGGGGGGGCGGGGCCGTACCCACTTTTTTGTGCGTACTGGGCAACGCGTCGCGGCCGTCCGAGACTGGCACGGCAGAAGGGCGGGCGTCAGGAAGGCGCGCGGACGGCGGGCTCCGGGGGCGCCAGCCGGTCCAGGCGGCGGTGGCCCCAGTCGGAGAGGGGGGAAAGGGCCTCGGCGAGCTCGCGGCCGAACGCGGTCAGGGAGTACTCGGTCCGCAGCGGCAGCACGTCGTACACCCGTCGGTCCACCAGGCCGTCCGCCTCCATCTCGCGCAGCGCCTGCGTCAGCACCTTCTCGGTGAGGCCCGGTGCCCTCCGGCGCAGCTCGGCCGGGCGGTGCGGGCCGGACTCCAGCAGCCACAGCAGCGTGGTCTTCCACTTGCCCTCGATCACGGCGATCGCGGCGGTCACTCCGCAGACGTTCGGATCGTGGCGCCGGTGTGCCATGAGGTGCCCCCATTCATCAGCAATTGTTCTTCATGTTACGGGAGTTGAAGCATGTCCGCACACACCGGGCGGCCCTCCGCCGCCGCCGCCACCGCCGCCGCCGTCACCGTCGTCGGCCTGGGTCCGATGGGCCGGGCGCTGGCCGCCGCGTTCGTGGCCGCGGGGGTACCCACCACCGTCTGGAACCGCACGCCGGGGCGGGACGCCGAGCTGGTCGCAGCGGGCGCGGTCGCCGCCGCGTCGGCCGAGGAGGCGGTCGCCGCCTCGCCGCTGACGGTCGTCTGCGTGGTGAACTACGACGCCTCGGACGCCGTGCTGCGCCAGGAGGCCGTCACCGCCGCACTCAAGGGCCGGACGGTCGTGAACCTGAGCGCCGACACACCCGGCCGCGCCCGGGACACGGCCGAGTGGGCCGCCCGGCACGGCGTCCGCTACCTGGACGGCGCGATCATGACCCCCGCCCCGACCATCGGCACGGACGACGGCGTGTTCCTGCACAGCGGCCCCGAGGAGCTGTACGAGGAGCACCGGCCGGTGCTGGCCGCGCTCGGCGGCACCCACACCCACCTGGGCGAGGACCCCGGGCGGGCGGCGGCCTACGACATCGCGCTGCTCGACATCTTCTGGACGGCGATGGCGGGCTACGCGCACGCCCTCGCGGTGGCCCGGGCGGAGGGCGTCACCGGCGCGGAACTCGCGCCGTTCGCGCAGGGCATCGCCGCGATCCTGCCGCCGCTGTTCACGGAGTTCGCCGCCGACACGGACGCCGGGACGTACTCGGGCGCGATCAACCCGGTCACCTCGGCCGTCTCGACCATGGCGCATGTCGTCCACGCCGCCGAGGCGCACGGCATCGACGCGAGCCTGATGCGGGTGATCGAGGGACAGGCCCGCCGGGTCGTCGCGCGGGGGCACGGCTCCGACGGCTACACCCGGGTCGCGGACGTGATCACCGGGCGCTGACCGGACGGAGCGGGCGCCGACCGGACGGAGTCGGGCGCAGTCGGGCGGAGTCGGGGGTCAGAAGGGCAGCGGCCGCGCGTGGACCACGTCCAGCCGGGACACCGCGCGGGTGAGCACCACGTACAGCCGGTGCAGGCCCCGCCCGCCGGGGCCCTCCGCGGCCGCGATCGCCGCCGGTTCGACGGCGACGACGTGGTCGTACTCCAGGCCCTTGACCACGCTCGCCGGCACGACGACCACCCGGGAGCCCAGCGCCTCGGGCCCGGCCGCCGCGATTCCGGCCGCGTCGAGGGCGGCCCACAGCCCCGGCACGTCCGGGTCGGCGGCGACGACGCCCACCGAGCCGTCCCGGGTGAGCGCGTGCCGTACGGCGTCCACGACCGCCTCCGGCACGGCGCCGGGGGCGGTCTCGCGCAGCGTCAACTCGCCGTCGCCGCGCAGCGAACGGGCCGGCGGCACGTCCACGCCGAGCCGTGCGAGCAGCCGGTTGGTGAGGCCCACGACCTCCTTCGGCACCCGGAATCCGGTGGTCAGCGGCACCACGGCCGCGTCCGGGCGGCCCAGGTGGGCGAGCACGGTCCGCCAGGAGCGCGCGGCCCACGGCGTGGTCCCCTGGGCGAGGTCGCCGAGGACGGTGAGCGAACCGAAGGCGGACCTGCGGGCGACGGCCCGGCACTCCATCGGGGAGAGGTCCTGGGCCTCGTCGACGACGATGTGGCCGTAGCCCGCGGGGTGTTCGAGGAGTCCGGCGACCTCGTCGAGGAGGAGCAGATCGGCGGCGGACCAGCGCGCCGACCTCCACGACCGCGGGACCCGCCCCGTCCACCGCAGGGCCTGCTGCTCCTCCTGGTCCAGCAGCCCGTCGGCGGCGCGGGCCAGCACTCCGGGGTCGCCGAGCAGCGGCGCGACGATCTCTTCGGGGCGCACCCGGGGCCATGCGGCGTCGAGGGCCGCGCCGACCGGACGGCACCGTTCGACGCGGCGCAGCCAGGCGTTGCCGCGCGGCCCGGCGCGCCGTTCGGCCCGCTCCTGGACGTACCGCACGATCCGGGCCCTGACCCGCTCGCGTCCGACGCCGTACGGCGGCTCCTCCTCCCGGACCTCCGCGACGATGCGGGCCAGCGCCTCGGCCGGGACCCGCCAGCGGTAGGAGCCGTCCGGCACGGCGAGGTCGCCCGCGGCGCCCGGGTCCACGCGCGCGTACAGGGCGCGGCGGAGCACCTCGGCGGTCCGGGCGTCGTGCTTGAGGGCGGCGGCCGGTGCGTCGTCGGTGCGGGTGACCGGGTGCCGGGCGATCTCCCGGTCCAGCGTGGACTGCCGTACGCCGCTCTCGCCGAGGGCGGGGAGCACCTCGGCGATGTAGGAGAGGAAGGTCGGGTTCGGGCCGAGGATCAGCAGTCCGCCGCGCCGGATGCGCTGCGGGTGGGTGTAGAGGAGGTACGCGGCCCGGTGCAGTCCGACGGCGGTCTTGCCGGTGCCGGGGGCGCCCTGTACGCAGACGGTGGCGCCGAGATCGGCGCGGACCAGGTCGTCCTGCTCGGGCTGGATGGTGGCGGCGATGTCCCGCATGGGTCCGACGCGGGGCCGTTCGATCTCCCGCGCGACGATGGCGCCGGCCCGGGACTCGCCCCGGCCGAGGTGCTCGTCCTCCATGCCGGTGAGGTCGGCGGCGTCGCCGCTGCTGCCGGGCGCCCATCCGAAGCGGCGGCGGACGGCCACGCCGCGCGGGTCGCCCGCGGTGGCCTGGTAGAAGGCGCGGGAGACGGGGGCGCGCCAGTCGACGACGAGGGGCGGGGCGGCCGGGTGCTCGGTGATCCGCAGCCGCCCGATGTGCAGCGACCGCCCGGGCTCCTCCCCCTCCGCGAAGTCGAGCCGTCCGAAGAACAGCGGGCCCGGCGGCAGTTCGCGCATCTCCTTGGCCCGGCTGCGCAGCCGGTACCCGAGGGCCTCGGCATCGGCACCGGAGGCGGAGACGTCCTCGCCGGTGACGACGTGTTCCTGGGCGCCCTCGACCATCGCGGTGAGGACGGTCCGGCAGTGCTCGTGGTGGGCGCGTTCGCGGTCGAGGGCGCGCTGGAGCGCGGGTTCGGTCGACGTCATTCCAGCGAGCCTACCGGAATACCGTTACCCGGTTAAATTATTTCCCCGGTCACGCTCACTGGAAGGGCGGCACCGCCGGGCCCGAGCCGACGGCCTCACGGTCCACCCGACATCGCCGAAGGCGGCCCGCTGCACTGAGGCACCGCACCGCCCGGCCGTGCGGCGTCCGGCCTGGAGCGTCCGGCCGGGCGGCTACCGCTGGAACTCGCCGGCCTCCGTCCCCAGTACGGCCAGCAGCGCCAGGGCCTCGGCGTCCGGGGATCCGGCCGGCGCGGAGTAGAGCACGAGGTGCTGGTCGCCGTCCGCGAGGCCGAGCGAGTCGCAGTCGACGGTGATGGGGCCCACGACCGGGTGCCGGAAGGTCTTGGTGAGCGTCTGCGCGGCCTGGACGTCGTGCCGTTCCCAGAGCCGGGCGAACTCGGGGCTGCCGTCGCAGAGGTCGTCGACGAGTTCCCGCACCGCGGGGTCCGACGGGTACCGGGCGAGGGTCGAGCGGAGTCCCATGACCACGTGCAGCCGGAACTCCGCGGCCTGGGAGCTGCCGTACAGCGCCCCGTCGGCGGGTCCGTCGCCGAGGAACGCCCGGCGCGCGAGATTGCGCTCCCGGGGCGTGAGGGCGGCGAAGTCCTCCATCAGCGCGGCCGCGAGAGAGTTCCACGCCAGCACCTCGTAGGTGGCGGAGACGACGAAGCCGGCCGTCTGCGGCAGCCGTTCGAGGAGCGCGAGGATGCTGGGGCGTACCTCGCGCCGGTGCAGTCCGGTACGGCTCGGCGGCGTGCCGGCGAGGACGTGCAGGTGACCGGCCTCGGCGTCCGTGAGCCGCAGCGCGTCCGCGATCCCGGCGAGGACCTCGCCCGAGGGCCGCGGCGCCCTGCCCTGTTCGAGCCGGACGTAGTACTCGGTGGAGATGTGCGCGAGGACTGCCACCTCCTCGCGTCTGAGACCCGGTGTCCGGCGGCGCGGACCCGTGGGGAGGCCGACGCCCTGAGGCCGGAGCCGCTCGCGGCGGCTGCGGAGAAACGCTCCCAGTTCCTTCCTGTCCATACCCCAAGTGTGCACACGGCACGGCCGCCGGGTCCTGGTACAGCCTGTGCCTGTATCCGGCCGGGAGCCGGCCGGACGCTGGCTCCATGACGAACGACACGAACGACACGAACGACGCAAACACCGTGAACACCGTGAACACCACAGACACCACGGACACCCCGAAGAGCACCCACCGCTCACCCATCGGCCTGCTCACCGGCAAGGTCGTGTTCATCACCGGTGCCAGCCGCGGCATCGGGGCGGCCGCGGCGCGGCTCTTCGCCGCCGAGGGCGCCGCCGTCGTGCTCGCCGCTCGCAGCGCCGACGCCCTCGACAGCGTCGTGCCGACTCCGCGAGCGTCCGCGCCGCCGTGGAGCACGTCGGGACGCTGCACGGCCGCCTCGACGGCGCCTTCAACAACGGTGCGGCGATCCAGCGGCCCGGTCCGCTCGACACGACGAGCGACGAGGACGTCGACACGCAGTTCACCGTGAACTTCCGCTCGCACTGGACCGCCATGAACGCCGAGGCCGCACTCATGCGGCGGGGCGGCGGCGGGGCCATCGTCAACACGTCGAGCATCGGCAGCCGCCGCGCGAACCCCGCCCTGCCCGCGTACGGCGCCATGAAGCGCGCGCTGAACAGCCTCACCGAGACCGCCGCGGTGAGCTGGGCCGGGGACCGCGTCCGGGTGAACGGCATCACGCCGGGCGGCACCGCGACGGAGATGATCGACGCGTGGGAGGCGGCGATGCCCGGGGTCGTCGCGCGGATCAACACGTCGACCCCGCTCGGCCGGATGGCCGAGCCCCGTGAGATCGCCGAGGTCGCCGCGTGGCTGCTCAGCGACCGCGCCTCGTGGGTGACGGGCGCGATCGTGCCGGTCGACGGCGGCGCCGGAGCCTAGGGCCAAACGTTTGGATCATGTCGCAGACGCGGGGCCCGGCTCTCCGCCCGGTCAGGTGGCCGTCGGCCCGGCCACCCCCGGCAGTCCGGCCGCGAGTCCGGCGAACGCCCGCTCCGCCGCCGCGACCGCGTCGCCCCGGACATCCTCCAGCCGTTCTCCGGCGGCGATCCGCCGCCAGTTGTCCAGTGCGAGGACCCGCTGCACGGCGATGATCTGCCCGGCCGCCAGCCTGGCGTCCAGATCGCCGCCGAGCACCTCGGCGAGCGCGGCCTCGGACCGCTCCAGCTGGGTGTGCATCCGGGCGACCAGGGCGGGGGTGCCGTAGAGCAGCCGGTGGAAGGCGAGCACGGCGGGGTGGTCGTTGAGCCCGGTCACCGGGTCGCACCGCTCAAGGCCCGCCAGGAAGTGCCGCCGCAGCGCGTCGACCGGCGCGGGCAGCCCCGCTCCCGCCACCCGGGCCGCCTCGTCCTCGTGGTCGGCGATCCGGTGCAGGACCAGGTCCTCCTTGGCCGGGAAGTACCGGAAGAGCGTCGGCTTGGAGACCTCGGCCGCAGCCGCCACCTCGGCGACGGACACCGCGTCGAAGCCCTTCTCCAGGAAGAGCTCGATGGCGATGTCCGACAGGGTCCGGAACATCCGCTGCTTCTTGCGCTCGCGCAGACCGGGGGCGTTCATGCAGGCGAGCCTAGGGGGTGCCCGGCAGGACCCCCTCCTCGTCCGGGTGCGCGCGGCCCCACCGCACGAGTGCGGTACCGATCTCGGCGGGGCCGGGCACCGACTCCAGTCCGAGGGGCAGGGCCGCGCCGGTCAGGACGGAGTGCAGCCTGGCGGCGGCGGCCCCGGGACCGGCCGACCGCGCCCCGCTCCCCAGCGAGACGGCTTCGCGGACGACGTCGGTGAAGACCGACTGCGCTCTCTTGTAGCCGACGATCCGCTCCAGGTCCTCCCGCCAGCCGCGGGTGCCGCCGGGACGCACGCCCTCGACCGTGCGGCACCACTGCTCCACCACCCGGGGGCCCTGCCGGGGCGGGTAGCGCATCAGGTGCAGATGAGTGGCGAGGTCGTAGAGCGGATCACCGACCATCGCCAGCTCCCAGTCGATGGTCCACAGCCGCCGGTCCGCGTCGACGATGATGTTCTCGCGGTGCAGGTCGGCGTGGAGCAGGCAGAACGGACGTTCCCGGAGCCCGGCGACGTGCTTGCGCAAGCGCCTGAACGCGTCGTCGTCCAGCCCCAGGGCCGCGTACAGGGAGCCGAACCGCGGCAGGTTCTCCGCGTAGACGCGCTGCTCGGTGAAGCAGACGAGCCGTTCCATGAAGCCGTCGGTGTCGCCGTCCGCCGGCCGGTCCTCGGGGCTGCACCGCCGCTCCACCGGCAGCGTCCGCGCCGTGACAGCCGCCATCTCGCCGAAGAGCCGCACGATCTGCCGCGTGAACCCCTCGGGCACCGTCCGGCCGGCCCCGTGCAGGGAACCGAGGGTCTGGCCCTCGACGAACCGCTGCAGGGCCAGCCCGCCGACCTCGAAGACGTCCGGCACATCGGTGATCCGGCCCTGCAGCGCGCGCAGCAGCTGCTCCTCCGAGACGAAGCACCGGCGGTCGAACCAGAGCAGGCCGCTGCGCGGCTCCCGGCACTTCCAGCGGGCCCCGTCCGCCGCACCCGTGGCTCCGGGCAGCGGAACCACGTACGTCTCGTGGTGGTAACCGCGCAGGGGGCCCTCGACCGCGCTTGCGTCACCGCTCACCTCGACGGCACGGAGCCGGGCGGGGGAGGCCGATTGAGGCGACATCTACCGTTTTTCTTTCGCCTTGACCCTTGCGGAGGTGCAGGAGTGGGAAAACGGTACTCCTGTTGTCCCCCTCAACCTCGCGGAACCCCGGCGAACGCCGCCGCGCCGTCCCTCCGCACGGCGAACGAATGGGCACGTGTACGACGCCGGGGCGGGTCAGGCCCGCACGAGTCCCGGCCCCGCCGCCTCCCACAGCAGTCTGAGGACCGGCTCCAGGGAGTCGACGACCGTGGCCGCGCCCGCCTGTTTGAGGAGCTTCGTCTTCCGTTCGTTGTGGCCGTAGCCCAGGAAGGGCACGCCGGCCCGTCGGGCGGCGGTCACGTCGGAGGCGGAGTCGCCGACCATCAGGGCCCGTGCGGGGGCGGTGCCCATCGCGCTCAGGGCGCGGTTGAGGCAGTGGGGGTCGGGTTTGAGCAGGTGCGGGTCCCCGGTGCGGCCGTAGATGTGGGGGGCGAAGCAGCCCAGCAGGTCCCGGGTCTCCAGGTACTCGCTCACCACGCGGGGCGAGTTGTTGGTCGTGACCGCGAGGCCCACGCCGAGGGCGGACCAGGTGCGGATCAGGGCGTCCGCGTACGCGGTCGGCCACGCGGTGGGCACGGCGCGCCGTTCCTCCCGGGTCAGCCGTTCCTCGAACTCGGCGAGCAGGTCGCTCTGCCGGTGTCTGCGGTTGACCGCGGCCAGCAGGGCGTGCGGGTCCGGGTGGACCTGCTCCTCCTGGGTGAGCAGGTCCTTCAGGCCCAGCCGCTCCAGCCAGTCCACCAGTTCGGCCGCCACCCGGTCGGCCGAGTAGCCCGCGAACAGTCTGCAGATGGGGCCGTCGAAGTCCCACAGCACGACGCGGGCGCCCATGACCAGGTCCCGCAGGGCCTCGGACTGCTCGTCCGGGCCGGCCCGCTCGCTCACCGGTTCCGTCTGTTCCGTATCGGAAGTCACTAGGAGAGTGTCATGTCCGTGGTGATGGTTTCCCAGAGGGCGTCGAACCACTTCTGTGATTCCTCCACGAACACCGCGTCGCGGTGACCGGTCCGCTTCAGGAACGAGAACAGCAGCGACTGGGAGCCGAGCGCGTCGTACATCTGGAGCGTCCGGCTCTCGTACTCCTCCTCGCGCCGGGTCAGCATGTAGTAGCCGAGGAGGGCCTCCTCGCCGTTGAGCAGGTACAGCTTCATCGGCGGGGTGAACGGCAGGGCGCGGAAGGCGATGCGCACGTCGACGCGGTGGGTGGAGCGCACGGCGTGCAGGTTGTGCTGGAGGACCCGCGCCTGGGCGTTGCGCATCTGCAGCCAGCGCTGGTGGACCGGGTCGTCCTCCTCGTCCTCGACCAGGACGGGGAAGGCGAGTTCGATGTCGCGGGACGGCATCAGCACGCGGAAGTCGATCGACTCCGGGTGGATGCGGCCCTCGTGGATCAGCCGGAGCGGCTCGCTGAGGGCCAGCATCAGCGTCTCCGAGGTGTGGCACACGACGTCGACCCGGACGTGCGGCGCCGCGAACGCCTCCGCCAGGCGCGGCCCGAGCGCCACCATCGTCGGCTGCGGCTCGGCCCGCGGTGTGGCGGGCTCGGCGATGCGGGGCGGGCTGCCCTTGCTGACGTTGGTGAGCAGGCCGTCCTCCTGGAGTGCGCGCAGGGCCTGGCGGACGGTGCCGCGCTCCACGCCGAACTCCTCGGCCAGTTCGGCCTGGGTGGGCAGGCGGTCGCCCGCCCTGAGGTCTCCCCCGCGGATCCGTTCCCGCAGGACGTCGGCGATCTCCTGGGACGAGAGCCTTCTGCTGCCGTTCACGGACACGTTCTCCTGAGTCACGACCAAACGCTACAACTTCGACCTACCTATAGGGAGTTGTTTGAAACTTGTTTATAGGTAGCAGCCAAGTGGGGACAACCTAGGGAGAGTTGGTTGCCAACTTCTCCCAGTTGGCGAAAGTCTATCTTCCCGAAGGGGGGAAGGCCATGCCCGTCCTCGCCCTGGTCTCCGCGGTCTTCGTCATCGCCTTCGAGCAGATCGTCCAGTGGAAGTACGGTGCCACCGGCATCGTCGGCCTGCTCCTGCTCACCATAGGCATCAAGGCCAAGAGCCCCTCCGTCAGCTCCGCCGGAGCGGTGCTGCTGGCCCTCCTGGTCGCCGGTCCCGCGCTGTGACCCGGGCGGTCAGCCCGGGAGCACCAGCTCCGAGCTGATCGTCCCCCACAGCGCGTCGAACCACAGCCGGGACTGCTTCACGAACACGCCGTCGCGCAGGCCATCGCCCTGCTCGAAGGCGAACAGCGTCGAGCGGATGCCCTCCGCGTCGTACATCTCCAGCTGCTCGTGGTCGATCTCCTGCTCGCGCCGGCCGAGGGTGTAGTACGCGAACAGGGCCTCGCCGCCGTTGAGCACGTACAGCTTCACCGGCGGGGTGAAGGGCAGCGCGCGGAAGGAGACGCGCACGTCGATGCCGTGCGTGGCGCGCAGGCTCAGCAGATTGTGCCGGAGCACCTGCCCCTGGGCGTCACGCATCGCCAGCCACCGCTGGTGCACCGGGCCGCCCGCCGCGCCGCCCGTGACCGCCACCGGGAAGGCGAGGTCGATGTCGCCGCTCGGCAGCAGGACCCGGACGTCGACCTTGGCCGGTTTCAGTCGCCCGGCGTGGATCTGGCGCAGCGGCTCACCGAGGGCGAGGGTGAGGGAGACGGAGGTCAGGCAGAGCGCGTCGATCTCGACGTGCTCGGCGGCGAAGGCCGCCGCGATCCGGGAGGCGAGGGCCACGCCGGTGGGCATCGGCCGCGCTTCGGGGCCGGCCTGGGGGCCGTACAGGTCGGGTGCGACGGTCGCCGGGCTCCCCTTGGACACATTGGTGAGCAGACGTTCCGACTGCAGGATGCGCAGGGCCTGGCGGACGGCACCCCGCTCCACGCCGAACTCCTCCGCCAACTGGGCCTGCGTGGGCATGCGCTGGCCCGGCCGCAGCCGACCGGACCTGATCCGGGCGCGCAGCTCGTCGGCCACCTCTCGATGTGTTGTCTGTGGCCGCTGCGGTCTCTCCCGCCCGTTGACGGGGGCGTGTTCCGGCTCCACGACCAAACCCTACAACTTCTCGCCATCTTCCGGCAGTTCGCGGGAAGGTGGTTATGAGACGCTTCCAAGCGGAGATAAGTACAGTGAAGTTGGCAGCCAACTTGAGCAACGTGGTCGAGCCTCACGGGGGTTGGCCACCACGGTGACAGGGGGTCCACCATGCCGCTCATCGCCATCGTCGTCGCGGCTCTGGCCATCGGGTTCGAGCAGCTCGTGCAGTGGAAGTACGGGCCGATGGGCATCATCGCGTTCGTCGCGCTGTCCATCGGCATCAAGGCGAAGAACACCATGATCGGCGGTGTGGGTGCGGTGATCCTCGTGATGCTGCTCGCCCAGTCCGGCTGAACCGACGTACTGACGGCCGGGCCCCCTTCCGGAGGGGAGCCGGGAGCCCGGCCGGTCAGTAGGCACCACGCACAACAGGCACGACAAGCGCAACAGGCACAACAACCACAACCACAACTGAAGAGCACGTCGAAGAACCCGCGCTACGGATGCGCACGTCCACCGTCACCGGAGGAAGGGAGGCACCTCAGGAAGGGATTCACCTCAGAACATGTCCGGGCACCAAGGCCGCCTGGACGTACGCAGCAGGGCGTCGACCACACGGGCGGCGCCCGCTCGTTCTTCCCGCACCCGGCCGAGCGCGGCCAGCCGCACCGCCGACTCGTCGCCCAGCCACAGCGCGGCCAGCTCGCCCACGTCCAGCACGAGGTCGGCGCTCTCGGTGGTCGGCGCGCAGGACGCCCCGTCCGGGCCCGCCTCCAGCCGCCACCGCCCGCCGGTGAGGCCTCCCCGGTCCACGACATCGAGGACCAGCGACCCCTGCCCGTCGTACGTCCGCGCCTCCAGCGCCCGCGCGACGTCCAGGATCCGCACCCACAGCCAGTCGGCCTGCATGGTGATGCGGGCCGCGCGCGGGTCCGGCAGCAGGTGCGGGAGCAGGTCGTCCGGGGAGCGCCAGCCGCTCTTCACCGTCTGGACCCAGTCGATCGAGCACAGGTAGTGCCACAGCGCGCGCTCGGCGGCCGGGGTCACGGCGAGCAGCCAGTCCACGGTCGCCGTGTTCAGCGGCTGCTTGGCGTCGCCCCAGTGGTCGTCGGCCCGGTACGAGGCCAGGCCCTCGACCTCGCCGTCCGCCGAGCGGTACAGGGCGTAGCAGGGCTCGGTCCAGGGGGTGCCGTTCATGTTGACCACGCCGGTCCTGGACTGCCACCACAGCTCGGTCCGGCTGACCGCGCCCGGCTGGGACCGGCGCAGCCGCTCGTGCAGCCCGGGGCCGAGCCTGCGGACGTCCGCGCCGTCCACGAGGTCGATCCGGCCGCCGTCCTCCGGGGCCGCCCAGCGCCGGTCGAGGCCGGCCCGGGGCACGTCGACCGCCCACTCGGTCAGGGTGGTGGCGGGGCCGAAGCCGTACCGGCCGTAGATCGGGTACTCCGCCGCGATCAGCGTCGCGACGACGTCCCCGCGCTCCTTCGCCGCGGCCAGGTCCTGCGCCATCATCCGGGTGAGCAGGCCGCGGCGGCGGTGGGTCGCGGTGACGGTGACGTTGGAGATCGCGTCGGCCCGGACCTGGCCGCCCCCGACGGCCGTCAGCTCCTGGTCGAAGGACCGGAAGGTCGCCACGCACCGGTCGCCGTCGAAGGCGCCGAGCGACCGGCCGGGCACGAACTGCCGCCGCCGCGCCTCCAGCTGCTCCTCGGACACGGCGGGCGGCTGCAGGAACCCGGTGTTCAGGGCCCGGTTCCAGTCGGTGAAATCGGCCTCGGTGATGGGACGTACGTCTATCTCGGTGCGGCGGCTCATACGCTCACCGTAGATCGCCGCTCCGGCCGCGTCGCGGGGATTAACGGGCGCCCGAAGGCCCCGAAGGCCCCGGACGCCCCGGACGGCCCGGACACCCCGGACGTCAGAAGGACGCCCGGATCTCCCCCACCTCGCGGCCCCCGCCCAGCAGCGGCGCGCGCCCGATGCGCCCGACGACCGGCGCGTCCACGCCCAGCAGGGTCAGGGCGCGGGCCAGCACCGGGCCCAGGGCCCGGCTCGCACCGTCCTCGATCTTGAAGGCGAGGGCGCGTCCGTCCGGCAGGGCCACCGCCTGTACGGCCTCGGCGCCCATCTTGGAGAGGCTGCCGGGCACCTCGCGCATCAGCCAGGTGTCGGCACGCCGGCTGCCGGCGACGTACTCGGGGTGGGCGCGCATCGCGTCGGCGACCCGGCGCTCGGCCGAACCGGGCTCGGCGGCGACGAAGGAGCGGAAGGCGCGGGCCAGCCCGACCAGGCTGATCGCCATCAGCGGCGCCCCGCACCCGTCGGTGCCGACGGCGGCGACCGGCTCGCCCGCCGCGTCCTCCACAACCCTGTGGATGACGCGCTGGAGCGGGTGCTCGGGGTCGAGATAGGTCTCCAGCGGCCAGCCCCGCTGCGCGCAGACCGCCAGCATCGCGGTGTGCTTGCCGGAGCAGTTCATGGTGACGCGGTCGGGCACGGCGCCCGACGCCAGGTACGTATCCCGCTCCTCGGCGTCCAGCGGCAGGTCGGGCGGGCACTGGAGCAGCGCCGGGTCCAGGCCGTACTCGTCCAGCATCTTGCGGACCAGATCACGGTGAAACGGTTCTCCGGAGTGGCTCGCCGCGGCCAGCGCCAGCCGCTCCCCCGCGAGGTCGAGGCCCGCTCGCAGCACGCCCGCCGCCTGCATCGGCTTGTTCGAGGAGCGCGGGAAGACCGGCGCCGTCACCTCGCCCAGCGCCAGCTCCACCGCCCCGTCCGTGCCCAGGACCACCAGGCTGCCCCGGTGCCGCCCCTCGACGAAGCCGGACCGGACGACCTCGGCGAGGACGGGCGGCACGACGGGCGAGAGGGCGGACGTGGGCGCGGCCCGGTCCGCATGCGACGGCTGCGACGAGTGTGACGGCTGCAACGGTTGCGACGGCTGGGGCGCGGGCATCGGCGGTGGCCTTCCGGAACGGGCGACCCCCCGCGGCGACGGCCCGGGATCACCGGGCTCCAGGGGCGGCGCGGATGGCCGCCCCGTGTCACACGAGCAGGTCGTCGACTTGTGCTTCCCCCTCACGGTACCGGCGTGCGATCTCCGCGCTGCAGCCGTCCGCCGTGCGCTGGAGCCGCTGCCTGCTGCGGGAGACCTGCTGCTCGTAGCGGACGAGCCGCCCCATCCCGGCGGTCAGCTCGACGTCGGTGCGGGCCGTCAGGTCGGACAGCTCCACCTCGCCCATCATCTCCGCGGCCAGCCGCCGGCACTCCTCGCTGCGCGGGGTGGCCAGCGTCACGTGCCGGGCGGAGGAACGCTGCCGGGCCGGCGCGTCGGCGAGGATCTCGGAGAGCCGCTCCACCACCGACCCGGTCGCCGCGGTGGTGACCACGGACGACGACGGGGCCGGCCCGCGCCCCGCCAGCTCCGCGCGCAGGATGTCGATACGGCCCTGCAGCAGCCGCCGTACGTAACTGAGGTCGGCCTCCTCGCGCTGGGCGTCCCGGCGCAGCGTGCGCAGCTCCGGCAGGCTCAGCGCGGTCAGGTCCCCCTCCGGGGGGTCGGCCGGCAGCTCGGGGCTGTCCGTGCGCTGCACGGGCGCCCGGGGCGCCTCCAGACCACCCAGGCCGGCCGGACCGCTCGGACCGCCCCGGCCACTCGGACATGTCAACGCGGCAGTCCCGAACGACCGCCCCGTACTCGGTGTGCTCATGCGCCTCAACCGTCCCCTCGCCCGGCGTCTGGGAGCATCGTGCCACCCCAAGTGGCCGCTATGTGACCGAGTGCCCCCGATCGGCCCCGATCGGCCCCAGATGGGGGGTTCGCAGGGAAAAGAAACCCCCTACGGACCCGCCCCTGCCCACCCTAGGGGCGCACGGCATCATTGCGGGATGCGTGCAGTGGTGCAGAGGGTGGACGGCGCGAGCGTCGTCGTGGACGGCGAGACCGTGGGGGCGATCGACGGCGAGGGCCTGTGCGTCCTGGTCGGCGTCACCCACGACGACACCAAGGAGAAGGCGGCGCAACTGGCCCGCAAGCTCTGGTCGGTGCGGATCCTGCACGACGAGAAGTCGTGCAGCGACCTCGACGCGCCGCTGCTGGTGATCAGCCAGTTCACTCTTTATGGCGACGCCCGCAAGGGCCGCCGCCCCACCTGGAACGCCGCCGCCCCCGGTGACGTCGCCGAACCCCTGGTCGACGAGGTCGTCGCGCACCTGCGCGCGCTGGGCGCGACCGTGGCGACGGGCCGCTTCGGCGCGCAGATGCGGGTGTCCCTGACGAACGACGGCCCGTTCACGGTCCTCGTGGAGGTCTGAGACGGGCCCTGGAGGCCCTACGGCTCGACGACGGTCTCCTGTGCGGCCGCGGTCTCCTCGGCCATCAGCCGGGCGTCCACCGGCACGTTCCGCTTCACCAGGGCGAGGGCGACCGGGCCCAGCTCGTGGTGGCGGGCGGACGTGGTGACGAAACCGATCTTCCGGCCGTCGGGCCCGTCGTCCGCGAGGCGGATCTCCGCCCCGTTCGGCGGCAGGTGGACCTCGCTGCCGTCCAGGTGCAGGAAGACCAGCCGGCGCGGCGGCTTGCCGAGGTTCTGCACCCGGGCGACGGTCTCCTGCCCGCGGTAGCAGCCCTTCTGGAGGTGCACGGCCGTGCCGATCCAGCCCAGCTCGTGCGGGATGGTCCGGTGGTCGGTCTCGAAGCCGAGGCGCGGGCGGTGCTGCTCGACCCGCAGCGCCTCGTGGGCGAGGATCCCGGCCGCGGGCCCGGCCTCGGCGGCGAAGCTCTCCAGCTCCTCCCGCGGCAGGAAGAGGTCACGCCCGTACGGCGTCTCGCGCACGACGGCCGAGGCGGGGGCCTGGGCGATCGAACCGGCCGGCAGGTGCACGACAGCGGTGTCGGCGGTGCGGTCGGCGACCTCGACCCGGTAGAAGAACTTCATCGACTCCAGGTAGGCGATCAGCGCCTCCTGGCTGCCGGGCTCGACGTGGGCCCAGACGGTCGTGCCGTCGTCGACGAGGTACAGCGCGTGTTCGATGTGGCCGTTCGCGGAGAGGATCAGCGCCTCGGTGGCCTGGCCGGTCGGCAGGTCGCTGACGTGCTGGGTGAGCAGCAGGTGCAGCCAGCTCAGCCGGTCGTCGCCCGTGACGGTGACGACACCGCGGTGGGAGAGGTCGACGAAGCCGGTGCCGTCGGCGAGGGCACGCTGCTCGCGGAACAGGTCGCCGTAGTGGGCGGCGACGCCTTCGTCCACACCCTCGGCGGGAACGGCGCCGGGCAGGGACAGCAGGGGGCTCTTCATACGCCCAGCGTACGACTCGCTTACGAGTCGCCTACGACTCGGTAGTTGAACCCTTCAGGGAACAGCTCTCGCACCGGCCGAAGATCGCGAAGTGCTTCATGTCGGTGTCGAAGCCGAACTGCTCGCGCAGCTTGGCGGTGAAGTCGGCGGCGACCGACAGATCGGCCTCGATCACGTTCGTGCAGTCCCGGCAGACCAGGTGGATGTGGTGGTGCCGGTCGGCCAGGTGATAGGTGGGCGCACCGTGCCCGAGGTGGGCGTGGCTGACCAGCCCCAGCTCCTCCAGCAGCTCCAGCGTGCGGTACACGGTGGAGATGTTGATCCCCGACGCCGTCTTGCGCACCTGGCCGAGGATGTCGTCCGGGGTCGCATGCTCCAACGTGTCCACGGCTTCGAGCACCAGCTGCCGCTGGGGCGTCAGCCGATAGCCGCGCTGCCTGAGGTCGCTCTTCCAGTCGGTGCTCACCACACCACGAGTCTAGGCCCGGCGTCCCTCCTCGCGGTGTGACGACCAAGAAGCTCCACGGACGATCGCCGCGGTCGGTACCGTCGACACCAGCACCGGCCCTCGATCCGGAGGACTCCATGACCGCTCAACGCCCGGAATCACTCACCGAGCCCCTCATCCCCATGCCCGCCCTCACGCCCGAGGCACTGCGTAGCGCGGTGGCGAGTCTGACGCCGAGCCGGGTGCCCGCCTTCGTTCAGGACCTCGTCGAGGCGACGACCAGCGCGCAGCAGACGCAGTCCCTCGCACCTCTGCGTACGTTCGTCCACACCTGGGGGGTGTTCGTGGCGATCCAGCGCCGGCCGTCCCGCGCGGCCCGCCTGCGCCACCTGGAAGACGTGGTGAGCGCGGGCGCGGAGGACCCGACGAACGCCATCGCCGAGATCCGGAAGATCCACGCCGAGGCGGAGGCGGAAGCGGGCCTGTGAGCGACTGGAAGTGGGAGTACAACCCGAGCGAGGAGTACCTCACGGCGGGGCTGCCCGTGGGCGTCGTGGCCGAAGTGGAGCGCATCGCCACCGAGATCGCCACCGAAGATCGGGAAGTTCCGTAACCCGTCGGCGGACGCGGCTTCATCCAGTTCCTGGCGGTCCCCCGGCACGAGTGCGTCTACATCTGCACCGTCGTCTGGAACGGGTGACCAGCCGAACGGGCGACTACTTGAAGAAGGCGATCCCGTCGTCCGGCATGTCGTCCGGCAGGGCCTTGGCCCAGCGCTCGACGTCCTCCGGGGTGACGACCTTCTTCAGGTGCGCCGACATGTACGGGCGCAGCTCGACCTCGGGGGTCTGCTTCTCGCCGACCCACATCAGGTCGCTCTTTACGTAGCCGTACAGCCGCTTGCCGCCGGTGTAGGGCTGCGAGGCCGCGGTGCGGGCCACCGCGTCCGTGACCAGGTCGATCTGGGGCTTCTGGTCGGCCATCTCGCCGTACCAGATCTCGATGACGCCGTCGTCGCGGGTCATCGTCACCTCGACCTTGCGGTTGGCGTCGATGCGCCAGAAGCCGTGCTCGGACTCCAGCGGGCGGACCTTGTTGCCGTCGTTGTCCAGCACCCAGGTGTGGGACTCGTACTCCAGGAAGTCCCGGCCGTCGTGGGTGAAGGAGACCTCCTGGCCGAAGTTGCACTTCTCGGCGCCGGGGAAGTCGTGCACGCCCGCGCCCGCCCAGTCTCCGAGAAGGAAGGCGAGGGGGACGAGGTCCTTGTGCAGGTCGGACGGGATCTCGATCATGAGCGGACTTACTTCCTGGCGTCGGTGATCAGCGCTGGCCCTGGTACAGCTTCTTCACGGTCAGACCGGCGAAGGCGAGAACGCCGACGCAGACCAGGACCAGCAGGGCTTCGAAGAAGATCTCCACGGGGTGCTCCTTGAGCGGGGGGCATACGACAGGGCCGCCCCCAGCTTACGCGGCCCACCTCGGCTCTTCTCGCCGGACTCCGCCCACGAACGCGGCCCACGCGGGCGCGGCGAACAGGAGCGCACCGCGAGCGGGGTCCTTGCTGTCGCGCACGGGGACGAGGGGGAGGCCGGGGGCGACCTCGACGCACTCGCCGCCGCTGGTGTTGCTGTAGCTGCTCTTGCGCCAAGAGACGGCGCTCAGATCGATGGCTCGCACGGCGCTTCCTCCAACGTCCGCAGGATGAAATCGCGCGACTCGGCCGGTGACAGCGCCAAGTCACGCATCGCATCGTACCTACGTTGCAGCAGCTCAACTGAGGCGTTTTCCTCCACGAGTTCACCGCGCAGGTCGTTCTCGGTGTAGGCGACCACCCGGCCATTCGGCAGCCTCAAGAACATCAGGGAGGTGTTCATCAGACCGTGCGGGCCCGCACGGAACGGCAGCACTTGGAGGGTGATGCTCGGGCGCTCGGCCATCTCGGCCAGGTGGGCCAGCTGCTCCCGCCACGCCTCCACGTCGCGCAGCGACGTGCGCAGAACCGCCTCGGAGAGGATGACGCGAAACGGTGGTGGTGCCTCCCCGTCCAGCAGTTGCCGGCGACCGAGACGGGCCTCGACCTGCTGCTCCAGTTCAGGTCCCTTGAGCCAGCCCACGGCCAGCGCCTCGCGCGCGTACCCGGCGGTCTGGAGCAGGCCCGGCGGTGCGCTCACCGCGTAGTGCCACAGGCTGATCGCCTCGGCCTCCAGGATCATGTACCGCCGATACTGCTCACGGAACTGCGTGGGATCGGCCACCGCCAGCTCCCACAGCGTGAGCAGCATTCCGCCCGTGCCGTAGTACTGGTCGAGCGCCTCGACGATCTCCGGGCCGCCCAGCGTGTGGCCGTTCTCCATCTTTCCGAACTGGGACGCGTCCCAGCCCACCACCTCGGCGACGCCCCGCAGGGACACGCCCCGCCCGTGCCGGAGCAGCCGCAGCTCCTCCGCGAACCGTGCCCTCGGTTCCTGACTGCGACCCGTGATCGCCCTCCGCTGCGGCACCGCACCCCTCCCGGCTGTGGAATTTGTGGAATTTGGAGCGCCCGTTGTGGCACTAGCGGCCGTTCCGGGCTTGGCGACCCCCGGCGTGGGTCATGCTCGTACTGCCCACCACTACGCAGAGTAGGGCAACTGTCGCATTCCGTATAGATGTTGGCGTAAGGGAGCGAACCCCGTGAGAACAGAACCGGCCACCTACGAGCCCGGCACCGTGCTCTACGACATCGCCGCCGCCAGGGTCGGCGAGTACCGCGGCCGCAGCGGGGCGCGCATGCTGCTCCGCCCCCTCGGCGGCGGCCGGGAGTGGGAGGCGGAGCCGCCCGCGCTGCGCCCGGCGACCGACCGCGAGCGCCTCGGGGCGAGCGTGCGCGCCGCGAACGACCGCACCCTCGCCACGCCCCCGGCCCCCGGCGAGCCGGAGCGGCCGCCCCTGCCGGTGCCGGGCTGCGAGGCGTGCGGCTGGCTGGCCGAGCGGCGGGAGACCGCACGCGCGGCGTTCGACCACAGCGCGGTGTCGGACGCGAACGTCCTGCTGCGCCAGCACCAGCGCAAGGAGCACGAGGGATGACGTACGACGGCGGACTGCCCTACGAGGAGTGCCGGCGGGCCCAGCGGCTCGCGCCGCGACGGGACCGGGCGCCCCTCTCCCCCGGCTTCGCGATGCCCCCGTTCCACCCCGGCCATCCGCCCGCGCCCGCGCCGAGGCACAGGGCGCGGCCCCGGCACCGGCGGCACACCCGGCTGGACGGCGCCACCGTCAGCGGCCTGCTGACCGTCCTGTGCGTCGCGACGCTGCTGGTGACGATCACCTTCGCGGTCTGACGCCGCCCGCGAGGGCTACGCTTCCGGCATGGCGAAGAAGCTCGTGATCAAGGTGACGGCGGGGGCCGATGCCCCGGAGCGCTGCTCGCAGGCGTTCACCGTGGCGGCGGTGGCGGTGGCCAGCGGGGTCGACGTGTCGCTGTGGCTGACCGGTGAGTCCGCGTGGTTCGCGGTGCCGGGGCGGGCGGCCGAGTTCGAGCTGCCGCACGCCGCGCCGCTGCCCGACCTGCTGGACTCGCTCCTGGCGGGCGGCCGGGTGACGCTGTGCACCCAGTGCGCGGCCCGGCGCGACCTCACCGAGAAGGACGTCATCGAGGGCGTGCGCATCGCGGGCGCGCAGGTCTTCGTGCAGGAGGCACTGGCCGACGACACGCAGGCCCTCGTGTACTGAAGGGGTGCGTCGGGGCTCACTGCCCCATGACGTACGCCACGGTCGGACCGGTGGTCCAGCCGCCGTCCACCGCGAGTTCGGCGCCGGTGACGTAGGACGCGGCGTCCGAGAGCAGGAAGACGACCGCGCCGGCGATCTCGTCGGCCTCGCCGACCCGGCCCATGGGCGTGTTCGGGTACTTGCCCTCGCCGCGCTCGATGCCGACGGCCGCGGTCATCGGGGTGTACGTCATCCCCGGGTGCACGGAGTTCACGCGGACGCGGGCGGTGCCCCACTCCACGGCGCCGATCTTCGTGAGCCCGCGTACGCCCCACTTGGAGGCGCCGTAGCCGGCCGTGAGGGCGAGGCCCATCAGGCCCGCCGCGGACGAGATGTTGACGATCGATCCGCCGCCGGCCTCCCGCAGCGCGGGGACCACGGTCTTCATGCCGATGAAGACGCCGGTGAGGTTGACGTCGAGGACCTTGCGGAAGTGCTCGACGGACTCCGCCTCCAGCGGCGTACCGGTCGAGATCCCGGCGTTGTTCACCAGGCCGTGCAGCGCGCCGAACTCGGTGACGGCGAAGTCGGCGACCCGCCGCCAGTCCTCCTCGGAGGTCACGTCGTGGCGCAGGAAGCGGGCGCGGTCGCCGAGTTCGCGGGCGGTGCGCTCGCCGTCGTCGTCCAGGACGTCGGTGATCAGGACGTGGGCTCCGGCGGCGACGGCCTGCCGGGCGGCTTCCGCGCCGAGGCCTCGGGCGCCGCCGGTGACGATCACGTTCTTGCCGGTCAGGTCGTGCATGGTGCGTGCTTTCCTTTCAGGGGTTCAGGGGGCGGGTGCCCTCAGAAGTGGGTGCCGCCGTCGACGCGGACCTCGGTGCCGGTGATGAACCGGCCGTCCTCCGAGGCCAGCATCGCGACGACCGACGCCACCGTCTCCGGACCGGCGAAGCCCTGGCCGAGTGCGGGGGAGAGCTTCGCGAACAGGGCCATGTCGGCGTCCTCGGGCAGCCCGGGGCCGACGCTCTGCCCGCTGGCCCCGCTGCCGTCCGTCATGCCCGAGGAGATGGAGCCGGGCTGGACGGCGGTGAAGCGGATGCCGCGTCCCGCGTACTCGGCGGCCAGGGCGTGGGTCATGGACTGGATGCCGCCCTTGCTCGCCGCGTAGGCCGCCATGTAGGGGTGCGCGAACGCGGCGGAGGTCGAACTGAAGTTGACCACCGCCGCGTCCCGGCCCTCCAGCAGCGCGGGGATCGCCTCGCGGATCACCAGGAAGGTGCCGACGAGGTTCACGGTCAGGACCCGGGTGAAGTCCGCGAGGCTGGTCTGCCCGGTGTGCGAGGAGCGCAGGATGCCGGCCGCGTTGACCAGGACGTCGAGGCCGCCCAGCGCCTCCGTCGCGGTCCGCACGCCCTCGCGTACCGAGGTCTCGTCGGCGATGTCGACGACGAGGGTGGTGAGCCGGTCCGCGTGGTGCCCGGCCTTCTCCACGGTGTCCTTCAGGCCCGGCTCGCTGACGTCCGCCGCGACGACGGTGCCACCCTCGGCGAGCAGACGCAGCACGGTGGCCTGGCCTATGCCCGAGCCGCCGCCGGTGACCAGGGCGCGACGGCCCTCGTAACGATGCAAGTGGTTCATGTGGTTCATGTCCGTCACCGTACGCCTGAGTGGCACGTTTTGCCATTACGTCACGGCGTGCCGCCGGGGGGTCGCAGGCCGTACGCTTCTGGGGTGAGCACCGAGCCGCCACCGCCCCCGACGCTGACCGAACGCCGCAAGGCCGCGACCCAGCTCGACATCGCGCACGCAGCGGCAGAGCTCTTCGCCACCCGGGGCCCGGAGGCCACGACGGCAGAGGAGATCGCCCGGCGGGCGGGCGTCGCGCTGCGGACCTTCTACCGGTACTTCCGCTCCAAGCAGGACGCCGTCGGTCCGCTGCTCACGGTCGGCGCCGACCGCTGGCGGGCGCTGCTGGCCGAGGCGCCGCCGGGCAGCCCCCTCGGTCCCGCCCTGCGCGGCGCGGTCGAGCAGGCGCTGGCGACACCGGATCCGCAGGCCGTCGAGGCGCTGCTGCGCACGCGTGGTCTGCTGCGCGCCGCCGCGGACGATCCCGCGCTGCGGGCGGTCTGGTACCGCGTGAACCAGGAGTCGGAGGAGCTGCTCATTCCGGTGATCGCCCGGCTGACGGACGGCCGCCGGGACCCGCTGGAGGTGCGTCTGGTCGCCGCCGCGGCCACCGACGCCATCCGGATCGCCCTGGAGACCTGGTCCGGCACCGAGGCCGCGACCGAGGGCCCCGACTCCCCCGCCGACCTGGCGGTGCGCTGTCTGCGCAGCCTCCTCGGCGCCGGGGACGACACCCCTTAGCGGCGTTAGTGGCGCTTCTTGCCGTCCAGCTCGTCCCACCACTCGTCGGACTGCGCGTCGCCCGACGGGTCGTCCCACCAGCGGTCGTCCGGACCGCGCCGGTTGGCGACCATCGCGGCCACCGGGGGGATGAGCATCGTGAACACGCACAGGCCGACGGCCGCCGGGACGGACCAGAGGCGCACGACTCCCCAGGCCAGGACGAAGAGCACGATGCAGGTCCCCATCATGGCGAAGTAGACGTGCCGCCGCCGTGCGTACATACCTCCAGCGTAGGTCCGGATCCCCGGTCCGGACACGCCGAAGGGGCCGCACCCCAGGCGTCCAACCCGCTGGGTGCGGCCCCTTCGGCCGTCGCGCGGCGTGCGCGCCGCGCTGCCTGCCGTCAGACGGCGATCGCGACCTCCGCGAGGCCGCCCTGCTGGGCCACGACCGTGCGGTCGGCGGTGCCGCCCGGGACGAGCGCGCGCAGGGTCCAGGTGCCCTCGGCCGCGTAGAAGCGGAACTGGCCCGTCGCGGAGGTCGGGACCTCCGCCGTGAACTCGCCGGTGGCGTCCAGCAGACGGACGTAGCCCGTCACCGGCTCGCCGTCGCGGGTCACCTGACCCTGGATGGTGGTCTCACCGGGCTTGATCGTCGAGGCGTCGGGGCCGCCGGCCTTCGCTCCGCACATGTCGTAACTCCTGAGGTGTGTTGGGAAAGGTCGGCGGGTGCCGTACCCGTGTCGCTTACTTCGCGGCGCCGAGCTCGATCGGCACGCCGACCAGGGAGCCGTACTCGGTCCAGGAGCCGTCGTAGTTCTTGACGTTGTCCACGCCCAGCAGCTCGTGCAGGACGAACCAGGTCAGGGCGGAGCGCTCACCGATGCGGCAGTAGGCGATGGTGTCCTTCGCCAGGTCGACCTGCTCGTCGGTGTAGAGCTGCTTCAGCTCGTCGTCCGACTTGAAGGTGCCGTCGTCGTTGGCGTTCTTCGACCACGGGATGTTGCGGGCGGACGGGACGTGGCCCGGACGCTGCGACTGCTCCTGCGGGAGGTGGGCCGGGGCGAGCAGCTTGCCGGAGAACTCGTCGGGCGAGCGGACGTCGACCAGGTTCTGCGCGCCGATCGCCTGGACGACGTCGTCGCGGAAGGCACGGATCGCGGTGTTCTGCGGCTTGGCCTTGTAGTCGGTGGCGGCGCGCTGGGGCACCTCGTCGCCGGGGACCAGCTCGCGGGCGTCCAGCTCCCACTTCTTGCGGCCGCCGTCGAGGAGCTTGACGTTCTCGTGGCCGTAGAGCTTGAAGTACCAGTAGGCGTACGACGCGAACCAGTTGTTGTTGCCGCCGTAGAGGACCACCAGCGTGTCGTTGGCGATGCCCTTGGCCGACAGGAGCTTCTCGAAGCCCTCCTGGTCGACGAAGTCGCGGCGGACCGGGTCCTGGAGGTCCTGGGTCCAGTCGATCCGGATCGCGTTCTTGATGTGGTTCTTCTCGTAGGCGGACGTGTCCTCGTCCACCTCGACGATCGCGATGCTGGGGTCGTCCAGGCGGTCCTGCAGCCAGTCGGCGTCGACCAGGACGTCGCTGCGGCTCATGTTTTCTCCTCCGGGGCAGTTGCGGCGGGGCGTGCGGTGAGAGGGGGTGCGCGCTCGGGCCGTGCCGCGGCGCGCGCGGGTGCCCACGACGGTGCGGGGCGAGGATGAGGGGGACACGGACGGCGACGTCGCCGTCCGTCTCAGAAGGAGCGACAGAGCATGGCGGCAACGCGGCACAGGTCCACTGCCCGCCGCTTCGTGAGGTCCGCCTGTTGCTTCATAAGTCCCGATCGTAGGGATTGAGGGCGGGCCGTGTCACCGACGTGTCGCATGATGAGACACGATCGTCCGAGATGTGGGATCAGGAGCCTCGTCGCCCCGCCCCGGAGGGTCGCCGGGGCGGACGCCGGCGTCACCGCATCTGCGGTACGGACAGCGCCGTCTCGCCTGTCGGACACGGGCGTCGCCGGTCCCCGCGGCACCGGCCTTCGTCCTACCCGGCCAGCTTGACGTTCGAACCCTTCACCGCGATCTCGACGCCGTCCTTGGCCGCCTCGACCTTGTCCAGCTTGATGCCGCCCGGCAGCTCGTCGATGGTCTGCTGGAAGTCCGTGATGGCCCGGATCCGGGACTCGGCGAGCTGCCTGCCGCCGATCTTCGGCAGGCCGTCGGCGACGACCTCGACGTCGTCGTCCTTGACCTTGACCGAGCTGAGCACCTCGACGGGCTCGGGCACCTCGACCCCGAGGACCGTGGCCCGCAGCGACACCTTGATCTTTCCGTTGCCGCCGTCGGAGAGTCCGATCACCTTGGCGTCGATGCCGGGCGCGATCTCCGTGGGCTCGGACCTGGTGGCCTTCATCAGCTCGTCGTAGCCGACCGTCGCGGTACCGGTGGCGCTGGCCGCGACGGCGGAGCTGTAGTCGCCGGAGAACTCGACGCCCTTCATGTGCGCGCGCAGATCCGCGATACGGATCTTCTCGCCGCCGTTGCCGGTGGCCGCCTCGTAGTCGACGATGCCGACCTCCACGTCGTCCAGGGAACCGCCGGCGACCTGGGTGAGGAAGGGGAAGCCGTTGATGGAGACGTCCGGCGTCGAGGCGAGGTTCTCGGTGCTGCGCAGCTTGTCCGCGGCCTCGTCCTCGGCGAAGTTGACGGCGACACGGTCGGCGATCACGAAGAGGCCGCCCAGGATCACGACGACGATCAACAGTATTCGCAGTGCACGCATGCGGTGTTTCCCCAACCCTGGACGCTCGACGACGGCGGACCCGACGACCGACGACCGGCGGCCGTCCAGCGCGAGCGTAACGCGGGCCCGGGCACCCCCCGGGTTTTGTCGAACAGCTGTGACAGGGGGTGCCGCCACCTGTGACAGGCGGTGGTGCCGGGGCTCAGGCCAGGGCCCGGCCCAGGACGTAGACGGCCGGGGCCGCCGCCGCGAGGGGCAGGGCCACGCCCGCCGTGAAGTGGACGAAGCGGGAGGGGTAGTCGTAGGCGGCCACCCGCAGGCCGATCAGCGCGCAGACCGCCGCACCCGCGCCGAGCAGCGCGCCCGACGCCCCGAAGTCCGTCATCGAGCCGGCCGCGATCCCCGCCCCGGCCGCCGCGAGCAGCGCGACGGCCACGGACGCCGGGGTCGGCAGCGGCAGCGCGCGGGCCACGGCCGCCACGGCCACCGCGATCCCGCCGACCGTCACCGCGTCCGCGTCGGCGGCCAGGTACCCGCCCGCGACGACGGCCAGGGCCGCCGCGGCGATGGTCGCCATCAGGCCGTACATCCGCTCGTCAGGGTCGGCGTGCGAGCGCAGTTGCAGGACGAGGGAGAGCAGCACCCACACCCCGAGCGTGCCGAGGATCGCCGCCGGGGAGCGGTCCGACACCAGCAGCGCCGCGTCGGCGGCGAGCGCGCCCGCGAAGCCCAGCGCGATGCCCTGCCGGGCGGGCCACATGCCGTTCAGCCGGAACCAGCCCGCCGCGGTGACCGCCTGGAGGACGACGAGCGGGACGAGGAGGGCGTACGTGCCGAGCGCCGCCGCGCCGGACAGCAGCAGCCCGAGCAGCGCGGTGAGACCGGCCGGCTGCATGCCCGGGTCGATGATCGGCGAACGCCCCTCGGCCCGGGCCCGCTGCGCGTCCGTGATCCGCGTGTTCCCGGCGACGGTCGCGGGACCGTAGCCCGGATCACTGGAGGCGGAAGGGGCGGGAGCGGGGTCGGGGGCGGGAGTGGGCGCGGGGCTCGGCGCGGCCGTGACGTGCGCGTACGGCTCGGGCGAAGGCTGCGGCGCGTACTGCTGGGCCTGGGGCTGGGGCTGGGGCTGGGGTTGCCCGTACCCCTGCGACGCGTACGGCTGCGGCTGGGCTTGCGCGACCGGCGGCAGGTACGCCGTCTCCTCCGCGGAGACCGGCGGCTGCACCTGCGTCTCCCAGGTCTGGCCCTGCCACTGCTGCGTGTACTGGCCGGCGTTCGGGTCCGGCTGCTGCTCCCCGTACCCCTGGTAGGACTGGTACGGCTGCTGCCCGGGCCACGCCTGGGCGTCGTGCGCCTCGTACTGCTGGTTCCCGTGGTTCCCGCCGTACTGCTGACTCGGGTCGTACGGCTGATTCGGGTCGTACTGCTGGTACGGCTGGTCGGTCATCGCTCACCCTCCTGCGAACGGCGGGAGCACCTCGACCGTGCCGCCCTCGGCCAGCCGTACCGTCTCATGCCCGCGGGTGCCCACGGGGTCGCCGTCGACGAGGAACGAGCAGCGCAGCAGCACGCGGGTGAGTTCGCCGGGGTGGCGCTCGCGGACCGCGCCGAGCACGTCGGCGAGCGTCGCCGCGTCGTAGGGCTCCTCGGCCACCCCCGCCGCGGCCTTCGCGGCGGCCCAGTAGCGCACCGTGACCTTTGCCATCTCGTTCCTTCGTCGTCGCCGATGAACAACGTCAGGCTAGCCCGCCCGGGCCACCGCCCAGTCGCCGATGCGGTCGAGGAGCGCCTCGCCGGAGGCGTTCTCGGCATGGCCCATGCCGGGCTCCAGCCAGAGTTCGCCGTGGTCACCGGCGGCCTCGGCCAGCATCCGGGGGTGGTCGAGGGGGAAGTAGCCGTCCCGGTCGCCGTGCACGACGAGCAGCGGCGTCGGCGCGATCCGGGCCACCGCCTCCACCGGCGACAGCGGCACCGGGTCCCAGTCCCGGTGGTGGATCCGGGTGCGCAGGCCGTAGCGGCCCACCAGCCGCCCGGCGGGGCGCATGACCAGCCAGTGCAGCCGGCGCATGGGTGCCGTACCCCGGTAGTACCAGCGGGCGGGGGAGCTGACCGACACGACGGCGTCCGTGCCCGCCACGTCGTCGCCGGCGTACAGCGCGGCGTGCCGCAGGACCACCGAGCCGCCCATGGAGAACCCGACGGTCACCACGCGCGCGTGCCCGAAGCCGCGCGCCCACGCCACCGCCGCGGCCAGGTCGAGCACCTCGCGGTCGCCGACGGTGGACCGCCCGCCGGACGCGCCGTGGCCCCGGAAGGAGAACGTGACCACGGCACCGTGCCGCGCGAACGCCGCCGCGATCCGCCGCACGTGGGGCCGGTCGGCGTCGCCCGTGAACCCGTGCGCGACGACGAACACCAGGTCAGAGGGGTCGCGGCCGCCCGGTCCCGGCTCGTACACGGCGTCGATGGGGACACCGTCGGCCGTCCGGAGGAAGGTGCGCGCGGGCGTGCGGCGCGGCGCTCCCCGGGGCGTCTCGGGATGCGGACGATTGGCTGGACCACGGGTGGAACGCGCCACATGACCCGGCGGTCGGTTGCTCATGTCGGCTATTCTGCTGGGCAGAGGACTCGGGCAACGTAGCCCCCGGGTCCTTTTGTGCTTTCGGGAGCGATGCCGGGCGGCCGTCGGGCGGCCGCCGGGCATTCACCTCCCGGACGCCACCAGTACGAAGCAGTGCCGCAAACGTCCTCGCAGGGACCCAGGAGGAACCAGACGTTATGGGCGAGCGAACCGGGCACGACCACAAACCGTCCCAGGCAGGTGGGGCGCGATGAGTTCTCTGCTGCTCCTGACCAACGCCCTCCAGCCGTCGACGGAGGTGCTTCCCGCCCTCGGCCTGCTGCTGCACAACGTACGCGTCGCCCCCGCCGAGGGCCCCGCCCTCGTCGACACCCCCGGCGCCGACGTCATCCTCGTCGACGGCCGCCGCGACCTCCCCCAGATCCGCAGCCTGTGCCAGCTGCTGCGCTCCACGGGCCTCAGCTGCCCGCTGGTCCTCATCGTCACCGAGGGCGGTCTCGCCGCCGTCACCGCCGACTGGGGCATCGACGACGTACTGCTCGACACCGCCGGTCCGGCGGAGGTCGAGGCGCGGCTGCGGCTGGCCACCGGCCGCCAGCAGCTCGGCGGCGACGACTCCCCCATGGAGATCCGCAACGGCGACCTGTCGGTGGACGAGGCGACGTACTCCGCGAAGCTGAAGGGCCGGGTCCTGGACCTGACCTTCAAGGAGTTCGAGCTGCTGAAGTACCTCGCCCAGCACCCGGGGCGGGTGTTCACCCGCGCGCAGCTGCTCCAGGAGGTGTGGGGCTACGACTACTTCGGCGGCACCCGCACGGTCGACGTGCACGTACGGCGGCTGCGCGCCAAGCTCGGCCCCGAGCACGAGTCGCTGATCGGCACCGTCCGCAACGTCGGCTACCGCTTCGTGACGCCGGAGAAGCCCGAGAAGGGCGAGAAGGGCGAGAAGGCCGACAAGACCGACAAGGTCGACAAGACCGAGATGGCCGGGAAGGCCGAGAAGGCGGAGAGGGGCGAGGCGCCCGGAAGGGCGGCCGCCGACACGGACGAGGCGGCGGGCGCAAGGTCATCCAAGGTGTGATACGCCCTGCCCGGAGCGGGTCCATCCGCGTAGACTCCGCGCGTGGCCAAGGTGACTCGGGATGACGTGGCGCGACTGGCGGGGACTTCCACCGCCGTCGTCAGCTACGTCATCAACAACGGACCCCGGCCGGTCGCCCCGGCCACGCGCGAGCGTGTCCTCGCGGCGATCAAGGAACTGGGGTACCGCCCGGACCGGGTCGCCCAGGCGATGGCGTCGCGGCGCACGGACCTCATAGGCCTGATCGTGCCGGACGCACGCCAGCCGTTCTTCGCGGAGATGGCGCACGCGGTCGAGTGGGCCGCCTCCGAGCGCGGGAAAATGGTGCTCGTCGGCAACAGCGACTACGTCGGCGAGCGCGAGGTGCACTACCTGCGCGCCTTCCTCGGCATGCGGGTCTCCGGCCTGATCCTGGTCAGCCACGCGCTGAACGACAACGCCGCCGCCGAGATCGACGCCTGGGACGCCCGGGTGGTGCTGCTGCACGAGCGCCCCGAGGCCATCGACGACGTCGCCGTCGTCACGGACGACCTGGGCGGCGCCCAGCTCGCCGTACGCCACCTGCTGGAGCACGGGTACCCGTACGTCGCCTGCATGGGCGGCACCGCCGAGACCCCGTCCGTCGGCGACCCGGTCTCCGACCACGTCGAGGGATGGAAGCGCGCGATGAAGGAGGCCGGGCTCTCCACCGAGGGCCGGCTCTTCGAGGCACCGTACAACCGCTACGACGCCTACCGCGTGGGCCTGGAGCTGCTCTCCGGGCCGCAGCGCCCGCCCGCGATCTTCTGCTCCACCGACGACCAGGCGATCGGCCTGCTGCGCGCGGCCCGCGAACTGCGCATCGACGTCCCCGGCGAGCTGGCGGTGGCCGGGTTCGACGACATCAAGGAGGCGGCTCTCGCCGACCCGCCCCTGACGACGGTCGCCTCGGACCGGTCGGCGATGGCACGGTCCGCCGTGGACCTGGTCCTGGACGACGGCCTGCGGGTGGCGGGCTCCCGCCGCGAGCGGCTGAAGGTCTTCCCGTCGCAGCTCGTCGTACGGCAGTCCTGCGGCTGCGCGTAGCCGCCGCCCGGCGGCGCGCGCCCTCGCCCCCGCCTACGCCCTGGTGCGGACGCCCTTATATCGGGCATACGAGGTTCTGCCGGGCTTCTCAGGCAGCACTCAGGCCGCTCTCATCCGCGGGCGGGAAGCTCATGGACATGACCGAGAGCCTCCGCCACAACGGCGAGTACGAGCACGCGAACCCGTACCAGGGAACCCCCCAGCACGCCTCCTCTCCCGTCAACCCGGAGTGGCCGCCCCCGCCGGCGCAGCCGCCCGGGAACCACCCCACGCAGCCCCTGCCCGAGCCGCCGCACGGCGGGCGCCCGGCCCGGCGGCGCGGCCCCGCCGCCCTGCTGGTGGCCGTGGCGATCGTCGCGGCGGCCGTCGGCGGCGGCACGGCGTACGGCATCCAGGAGCTGACCGGCAGCGACACCGTCGCCTCCAGCTCGACCAGCACCAACGTGGTGCCCTCCAGCCAGAAGGGCACGGTCTCCGGCGTCGCGAAGGCGGTCAGCCCGAGCATCGTCGAGATCAACGCCACCTCGAACGCCGGCTCCTCCACCGGTTCCGGCGTGATCATCACCGACGACGGCGAGATCATCACCAACAACCACGTCGTCGCCGGTGCCTCCTCGGTCAAGGTGACGACGAACGACGGCAAGCAGTACACCGCCGAGGTCGTCGGCACCGACAGCAAGAAGGACCTCGCGCTGATCAAGCTGGAGAACGCCTCCGGCCTCAAGGCCGCCACCCTCGGCGACTCCGCCGGCATCGGGGTCGGCGACCAGGTCGTCGCCATCGGCTCCCCCGAGGGCCTGACCGGCACGGTGACCAGCGGCATCGTCTCCGCCCTCGACCGGGACGTGACCGTCTCCACGGACGAGGGCCAGCAGCAACAGCAGCAGCGGCAGGGCGGCCAGTGGCCGTTCGAGTTCGGCGGGCAGCAGTTCAACGGCGACACCGGCTCGTCCACGACGACGTACAAGGCGATCCAGACCGACGCGTCCCTCAACCCGGGCAACTCCGGCGGCGCGCTGATCGACATGAACGGCAACATCATCGGCATCAACTCCGCGATGTACTCGGCGACCGAGTCCTCCGCGAGCGCCGGCAGCGTGGGCCTCGGCTTCGCCATCCCGATCAACACGGTCAAGGCCGACCTGCCCGAGCTGCGGGCGGGCGCGAGCAACTGACAAGCAACTGACAAGCAGCTGACTGGCGACTGGCGAGCAGCCGAGCGGGCGCGAAGACGTGCGACGCTGAAGGCGTTGACACTCCGTACCCGCACCCGACCGCATCCGAGGACCCGAGCCCATGAGCCCCGCAGACGCCGACCGCGACCGCGACCGCGAGATCCAGCGCATCCTGATCGTCGACGACGAGCCGGCGGTCCGTGAGGCCCTCCAGCGCAGCCTCGCCTTCGAGGGGTACGACACCGAGGTCGCGGTCGACGGCGCCGACGCGCTGGAGAAGGCGGCGGCGTACCGGCCCGACCTCGTCGTCCTGGACATCCAGATGCCCCGCATGGACGGCCTGACCGCCGCCCGCCGCATCCGCGGCGCGGGTGACCTGACCCCCATCCTGATGCTGACGGCCCGCGACACGGTCGGCGACCGGGTGACCGGCCTGGACGCGGGGGCGGACGACTACCTGGTCAAGCCGTTCGAGCTGGACGAGCTGTTCGCCCGCATCCGCGCGCTGCTGCGCCGCAGCTCCTACGCGGCGGCCGTGGAGGCCACCGCCGAGGACGACGACACCCTCGGCTTCGCCGACCTGACCATGGACCTGGCGACCCGGGAGGTCACCCGGGCCGGACGCCCGGTGGAGCTGACCCGCACCGAGTTCACCCTGCTGGAGATGTTCATGGCGCACCCGCGCCAGGTCCTCACCCGGGAGCAGATCCTGAAGGCCGTCTGGGGGTTCGACTTCGAACCGTCGTCGAACTCCCTCGACGTGTACGTCATGTACCTGCGCCGCAAGACCGAGGCGGGCGGCGAGCCGCGCCTCGTGCACACCGTCCGCGGCGTCGGCTACGTCCTGCGGCAGGGCGGCGCCGAGTGACAGGCCTGGTCCGCCGGGTCCGCGCCCTGCCCATCCGGGCGCGGCTCTCGCTGCTGGTGGCGGCGGCGGTGGCGTTCGCGGTGGCGGCGGCGGCCGTCGCCTGCTGGTTCGTGGTCAAGAGCGTGCTGGTCAGCTCGCTGGACGAGGCCCTCAAGGCGAACCGCATGACCAAGCAGCAGGTGAGCCAGTACGTCAACCTGCGCACCGGCGCGTGCGCCCACGACCCCGTCACGCACGAGCAGAACCCCTTCGGCTCGTCCGTACAGCTCGTGGACGGCACGGGCGGGAGCTGCCTCATCATCGGCACCCAGGAGGTGCCGCTCACCGACGCCGACCACGCCGTGGCCGAGGGCCGGGCCACCGACGCGCTGCACGACGCCACGGGGGACGACGGCGCCCAGTACCGCGTCTACACCTACAGCGTGCTGCCCGAGCTGGGCGTGGCCGTCTCCGCCGCCCGGCCGCTGGGCGAGGTGAACCGCTCCCTCAACGACCTCGCCCTGGTGCTGGTGATCGTCGCGGGCGCGGGGGTCGTCGGAGCCGGCGCCGCCGGGCTGTGGGTGGCCCGCACCGGCCTGCGGCCCGTCGACGATCTGACCCGGGCCGTCGAACACGTCGCCCGCACCGAGGACCTCACCGTGCGCATCCCCGTCGCGGACGACAGCGACGACGAGATCGCCCGCCTGTCCCGATCCTTCAACAGCATGACCTCGTCCCTGGCCAGCTCCCGCGACCTCCAGCAGCAGCTCATCGCCGACGCGGGCCACGAACTGCGCACCCCGCTCACCTCGCTGCGCACCAACATCGAGCTGCTCACCCGCAGCGAGGAGACCGGCCGCCCGATCCCGGAGGCCGACCGCAAGGCGCTGCTCGCCTCGGTGAAGGCGCAGATGACGGAACTGGCGGCGCTCATCGGCGACCTCCAGGAACTCTCCCGCCCCGACACCGGCCAGCACGAGGGCCGCACCCGCATCCTCGCCTGGCACGACGTCGTCGAGTCGGCGCTGCGCCGCGCCCGGCTGCGCGGCCCGGAGCTGGCGATCGACGCGGACGTGAGCCCCTGGTACGTACGGGCCGAACCGGCCGCGCTGGAACGCGCGGTGGTCAACGTGCTCGACAACGCGGTGAAGTTCAGCCCGGACGGCGGCACGATCGACGTACGCCTCGCGGACGGTGTCCTCACCGTCCGCGACCACGGCCCCGGCATCCCCGCCGACGAGCTCCCCCACGTCTTCGACCGCTTCTGGCGCTCCCCGAGCGCCCGCGCCCTGCCCGGCTCGGGCCTGGGCCTGTCCATCGTGGCGCGGACGGTGCAGCAGGCGGGCGGCACGGTGGGCCTGACCCGGGCCGACGGCGGCGGCACCACGGCCACGATCCGGCTGCCGGGGGCGCCGGTGCCGCCGCCGGAGCAGGACCTCAGGCGGGCAGCCGAAGATCGATGACGAAGCCGATCTCGACGACCTGACCGGGCAGGGTCAGCTCGGTCACGCCCAGGACCGTGCTGGCCGGGCGGTGCCCGCCGAAGTACGCCAGGTTGCCCCGCGCAACCGCGGCGGCGTGCTGCCGCAGGTCCACCACGTACTGGGTCTGCGACACGATCTGGTTGCGGGTGGCTCCGTAGTGGTCCAGGACCCGGTCCATGTTGGCGTGCGTGCGCCGGAGCTGGGCGGCGAAGTCGCCGCCGTCCGGGAACTCACCCGCCGCGTCGAACGCGAGCTGCCCGGAGACGTGGACCAGCTCGCCCGACCTGATCGCCTGGGAGTAGCCGAAGTCGTCCTCGGCCGGCACGTCGAAGCGGTAGACATCGTGGGTGGTCATGGTGCTCGCCCTTCCGGATCACTCTCTTGTGGTTACTCGGGAACTGTAGGAGAGTGAAGGCTGAACTGGAAGAACGCACTTTTCGGTGACTGGGGAACCTAATGGTGACCAAGCAACTGCTCAACGGCCTGCCCGAGGACGCGGACCTGCGGCGCGCGGACTCCCTGGCGCGGGAGATCTTCTCGGACGTCGCCAACAAGTGGGCGCTCCTGATCATCGAGGCGCTCGGCGAGCGCACCCTGCGCTTCAGCGAGGTGCGCGGCGAGGTCGAGGGCATCAGCCACAAGATGCTCACCCAGAACCTGCGGATGCTGGAGCGCAACGGCCTGGTCGACCGCACGGTGCATCCGACCGTGCCGCCGAAGGTCGAGTACACCCTCACCGAGCCGGGCCGCGCCCTGCGCGCGACGGTCGACCTGATCTGCGACTGGACCCAGAGCCACCTCGGCCACATCGAGGGAGCACGGAGGCGTTTCGACGCCTGAGCGGCGTCAGTGGAAGCCGAGCATGCCGGGAGCATCGATGTCGACGGTGAGGAACCCCGGCGGGTAGAGATCCTCCCGGCCCGTCAGAATGATCGACATACCCCCCGAGTCCAGGTGCGGCGTCGCCACGTACAACGCGTGACACGTATCGGCGCCGCCCCAGCCGTCACGCACCATCCCCCCGACGGTTACGGCCGCGGTCTGGCCGAACGGATCGATGTGCAGCCCGGGAAGTGCCAGCAGGGCACTCCCGACGTTCGCCTCCCGCTCCTCCGCCTTCATGAGGCACAGCGCCGGGAGGTGCAGCCAGTCACCGGGCGTGTGCGCGACGTTGTCTGCGAGGCGGTGGAGTGCCTCGTGTCCCTGCGCGAGCGCAAGCGCGGCGTCCGCGTCGAGAATGATCACGCGGCGTCCTCCCGGAGAGCCCGGGTCTTCTCCGCGGCCATCGCGTAGATGTTGGCCAGCACGTTCGGCCCCTCGTCGAACTCCTCGTCGCTGAGCGTGCAGCCGAGCCGTTCGCGCAGGACTGCGCGGGTGGCCGCCACCCGCTCCGCGATCTGCTCCGCCGTCGGCTGCTCCGAGGCGAGCTGCTCGACGAGCTGGCCGAGGGTCATGCCCCGCTCCTTGGCGACCTGCGCGAGGTGGTCGCGGGCCCGGCGCGACACCTGAATGGTCGTGTTTTCTGCCATGGCCCCACCATACTCAGACCACAAAGCAGTGAACCGTTTCCGCCGCCGCCCGTCACCCGAAGGTGCGCACACCGCACCCGCCGCTTGACTTCCGCCCCGTCCCCGCACGGCGAGGGGCCCGGCACACCCGCGGCCCCTCGACCGTCGGACGTGCCGGGCCCCTGCCCCGAGCAGCCGGCCGTCGCCTACTCCACGACCGTGATCCGGTCCGCCGCCGGGGGCGTGATCGGGGCGGTCGCCGAGGAGTTGGCCGTCAGGTACTGCTCGAAGGCCGCCAGGTCGTCCGCGCCGACGAGTTCGTTCGTGCCCTCGCCCAGCGTGGTGAAGCCGTCGCCGCCGCCCGCGAGGAAGCTGTTGGACGCGACGCGGTAGGTGGCGTTCTCGTCGATGGGCGAACCGTTCAGACGGATGGAGTCCGTGACGACGCGGTCCGCGCCCGACTTGGTCAGGTCCAGGGTGTAGGTGAGGCCGGAGGACACCTGGAGGATCTTCGGGGCCGCCTCGTTCGGGCCGCTCACCTGCTCCTTGAGGACCTGGATCAGCTGCGCGCCCGTGTAGTCCTTGAGGTTCACCGTGTTGGCGAAGGGCTGGACCGTGAAGCCCTCGGCGTAGGTGACGACGCCGTCGCCCTCGGCGCCGGAGGCCGTGTAGGTCAGCGGGGCCCGGATGCCGCCCGGGTTCATCAGCGCCAGGTCGGTCTGCGGGTCCTGCGCCTTGCCGTACGCGAACTGCGCGTCGGCGATCAGGTCGCCCAGCGGGGACTCGGTGCCGTCGCGGTTGATGTCGGCGGAGACGTAGCCGATGGGGCGGTTGCCGATCGGGGCGGCGAGGGTGCTCCACTTGCCGATCAGCCGGGTCATGTCGGGCGCCTTCGGGACGTCCCGCGTCACCACGTGGTTGGCCGACTTCACCGAGGTACGGGCGATGTCACCGGTGGCGCGGTCGTACGTCAGCGTGGTGTCCGTGTACAGGCGGCCGAAGGACGAGGCCGAGGTGACCATGCGCGGGTTGCCCGCCGGGTCGGGGATCGTGCAGACGTACGCGTTGTGGGTGTGGCCGGTGACCAGCGCGTCGACCTGCGGGGTGATGTTCTTGGCGATGTCGACGATCGGGCCGGAGATGCCGTCGCCCGCGCCCGGGGAGTCGCAGTCGTAGTTGTAGGAGGACGAGGCGGGGAAGCCGCCCTCGTGGATGAGGGCGACGATCGACTTCACGCCCTGGCGCTGCAGCTCCTTGGCGTACTTGTTGATCGTCTCGACCTCGTCCTTGAACTTCAGGCCCTTCACGCCCTCCGCCGAGACGATGTCCGGGGTGCCCTCCAGGGTCACGCCGATGAAGCCGACCTTGACTCCCCGCTGCTTCCACACCCAGTAGGGCTTGAGGAGGGGCTTCCCGGTCTTCTCGTCCAGGACGTTCGCCGCCAGATACGGGTAGTCGGCGCCCTTGAACTCCTGGTCCGTGTAGCAGCCCTCGGTGGGGTGGCAGCCGCCGTTCTGAAGGCGGGCCAGTTCCTTGGCGCCCTCGTCGAACTCGTGGTTGCCGACGCTCGTGACGTCCAGGTCGAGCTTGTTCAGCGCCTCGACGGTCGGCTCGTCGTGGAAGAGACCGGACAGGAGCGGGGAGGCGCCGACCATGTCGCCGCCCGCGGCGGTGATGGAGTACCGGTTGCCCTTGCGGGCCTCGCGCAGATGGGTGGCCAGGTACTCCACGCCGCCCGCGTCGATCGTCTTCGTCGTGCCGTCCGGCTGGACCTCGGTGACCCGGCCGGAGGAACCGGCGGGCGGCTCCAGATTGCCGTGCAGGTCGTTGAAGGAGAGCAGCTGGACGTCCTGATAACGGCCCTGGCCGTGACCATGACCGTGCCCGTGGCCGCCGTGCCCGCGGTCGTTTCCGCCCGCGCTCGCCGAGGCCGGCAGCGCCGCCGCGGCCAGCGCCCCGGCGGTGACGACGGTGGCGGCGGCGACGAGGAGACGGCTCGTACGGCGTCTGCGACGCGGCTGGTGCGACTGTGCTGTGGCTGGCATGCGCCCCCCTGTGGGTGTGCGTGGCGCGAGCCGCTGAGGAGACGGCTCGTCGGCGCAGCAGCCTAGAGTCAACGCGCGTAGCGCGACAGGGGCTTCCGGATTACATCCTGGTTTAACTTCACCCCCTTCCTCGCCCTCTTCCTCGCCCCCTTCCCCGTCCTCGTCCACTGCCGCCGCTTTGCCCAGCCCGCCCCTTACCCTCGTACGCATGACCAGCGACGACACCGTGCGGCCCGGCCGCCCCCGCTCGATCGAGACCCTCGCCGAACTCACGCCGGAGCAGACCGAAGCCGTCCTCGCCCTGCTCACCGAGGCGGCCCGGAACGACGGTCAGCACGCCGTGTCCGAGCAGGGCCGGCTGCAACTGCGCGGCCCCGCCCGGGAGGGCGTCGTACACCTCCTGCTCACCCTGGACGGCGGTGAAGTCGTCGGCTACGCCCAGCTGGAGGGCACCGACCCGGTCGAGCCGCCGGCCGCCGAGCTGGTCGTCCACCCCTCGCACCGGGGCCAGGGACACGGACGGGCCCTGGGCTCCGCGCTGCTCGCCGCCTCCGGGAAGCGGCTGCGGGTCTGGGCGCACGGCGGGCACGCTGCGGCCCGGCACCTCGCACAGGTGCTGGGGCTCTCCCTCTTCCGCGAACTGCGCCAGCTGCGCCGCCCGTTGTCCGGTCTGGACCTGCCGGAACCGCGGCTGCCGGAGGGCGTGAGCGTGCGCACCTTCGTGCCCGGCAGGGACGACGCGGCCTGGCTCGCCGTGAACGCGGCCGCATTCGCCCACCACCCCGAACAGGGCTCGCTCACCCAGCGCGACCTCGACGACCGCAAGGCGGAGCCGTGGTTCGACCCGGCGGGATTCTTCCTCGCCGAACGGGACGGCGAACTGATCGGCTTCCACTGGACCAAGGTGCACGCCGAGGAACGGCTGGGCGAGGTGTACGTCCTCGGGATCCGCCCCGACACCCAGGGCGGCGGCCTGGGCAAGGCCCTGACCACCATCGGCCTGCGCCACCTGGAGGGGCAGGGCCTGCCCACCGCGATGCTGTACGTCGACGCCGACAACAAGGCGGCGGTGACCGTCTACGAGCGCCTCGGCTTCGTCACCCACGAGACGGACCTGATGTACCGCACGGAGACCTGAGCCGCCGGGTCCGCCCCCGCCCCACCGGCTCCGGCCCGCACACCGCTCCCGCCACGGCCACCGCCGCCGCCAGCACCGCCCACCGGTCGTGCGCGGCGGACCAGCGCGGGTCGTCCGCCTGGACGAAGAGCGCCCATCCCTCCGGGGCGAGGAGCGGCGCGAGGACGGCCGTGAGCAGCAGGGCCGCCGCGACGAACGGCCCGGGCCGTTCCTCGTCGGTCAGCCGTACGGCCAGGGCGGCAGCGGCGAGCGCCAGGACGCCCGCCGTGACCGCCTCCAGGGTGACCTGGGGTATCGGGGGCCGGGACGCCGAAGGGGTCAGGAGCAGGACGGCCGACCACCACAGCGCGGCGAGCGGCGCGACCAGGGCCACCCGCAGCGCCTGCCGGACGGGCCGCAGGGTCGGCACGGCGGTGGTGAGGTGGCGGGCCGGGTCGTCCAGCAGGAAGGCCAGTCCGAGCGCGCCGATCAGGGCGGCGCCCCGCAGCAGCAACAGCGACTGCCAGGGGGCCGGCTCGGCACCGGTGGCGGCCGGGGCGGCGGCGAGCAGCAGGCCGAGGGCGCCCGCCGCGGCCAGAGCCCGCCACGGCAGCGTGCGCCACACTGGACCGACCAGGTCGCCGGCCCGCACCGTCACTCGCACGAGTCCGCCTTCTCCGGCGCGGCCACACCCAGCAGTTCCGCGACGCGGGCGGTCGTGACACCCGGTTCGGTCAGCTCGGCCCAGTGCTCCTTCACCCGCGCCCCGACACCGGCCGGCGGCTTCTCCAGCAGGTGCCGTACGACGTCCGTCTGGCCCTCCGTCATGGTCAGCGGGTCGGTCGGCGACAGCACCACCGCCCCGCCCTGCACACTGTCGTCGACGCGGACCCGGCGCAGCGCGTCCATCGGGTCGTCCTGCCAGCTCAGCGAGAGCCACATGACGGTGACCATCCGCCCGTCGCAGATCTCACTGCCCGCCGCCTCCGTGCCCGCGACGAGGACGGCCGCGACGGCACTGGAGAACTCGGGGACCCGGTTGCCGCCCCAGGCGGCGCCCACGGTCACCCGGTCGGCGTCGGTCAGCGCGGGGATCGCGACGTCGTCCACCGGCCCGTACCGGGCGTCGATCCGCTGCCGCACGACAAGGGGCCGCTCCCGCGCCGAACCCCCGGCCAGGGACTGGACGCGGTCCACGACCCCCGCCCAGGCACTGATCCGCGGACCCCACTCGGGGAAGGCGCAGTACTTCGACCGACCGTGCTCGGCGCAGGTCAGCTCCGGGCGCACCGAGGCCCGCTCGCGGGCCGCGGTCAGCTCCGGCGACGGCGTCGAGCCCCCGGCCTGGAACACCCCGCCCGTCACCGCCGCCGCGAGACCGAGGACGAGGCCCGCCCGGACCAGCATGCCGCGCCCGCCGGCGACGGCCACCGCGAGGAGGGCCACGCACAGGGCCGCGCCCGCCAGGTACAACGCGTGCCAGGCCGCGGGCCGCCCCAGCAGCTCGGAGGGCAAGGTGTTCGGCCCGGTCTCGGACACCACCGGCGCCAGCCAGGACAGCCCGCTCGCGTCGCCGGGCGCGGTACCGAGGACGAACGTGAACAGCAGCACGACCACCAGCAGCGGCGCGGCGAACGCCGATCGCGCCACCCGGCCGAGCAGCACCCCGAGTGTCCCGAACCCCAGCACCGTCAGCGGCCCCACGGCCAGCTCGGCCGGCGAACCGTGCCCGATCGCACCCGGCTTGAGCGCCTCCCAGGTGAACTGGACGGCCACGCACACGGCGGTGAGCAGGGCGGCCGGTACGACGGCCAGCGCATGGGCGGCCGTACGGCGCCACGGCTCCAGGACCAGCACCGAGAAGTGGGGCTCCGTGCCGTGCCGTTCGGAGCGGACAACCGCGTAGTTGGCGTACAGCAGGACGGCCAGGCCGACGAGCATCGGCATGGACTGGGTGGCGCGGTCGGCGTCCTGGAGAGCGGGGCTGCCGTCCCAGGAGGTCCTGGTGCGCCAGACGATCCACGCGACGTACGCCGCGAAGGCGATGAGGACGGGAATGCTCAGCAGCAGCCTGCGGGCCTCGAACCGGGCCAGCGCGAGCACGGCCCGCACTCCGCGGTCCTCAAGCGGCGCCCGCACCGGCGCGGACTCCTCCACCAGTACGGCGCTCATGCCGACACCTCCGTGCCCGCGCCGTCGAGGACGAGCAGGTAGCCGTCCTCCAGGGTGGGTTCGGCGGGCTCGGCACCGGGCGGCGGATCGCCCACGTTCCGGAAGGAACCGGTGCCGGTGCGCCAGCCGGCCTTGGCGCCGGGATCCTTCCCCGTGCTGTTCCACACCCGGCCGGCGGCCCGCGCGGTCAGCTCGGCCGGAGTCCCGTCGAAGCGCACCGCCCCGGCCGCCATGACGATCACCCGGTGACAGAGCATCGCCACGTCCTCGGTCTGGTGGGTGGACAGCAGCACGGTCCGCCCCTCCCCGGCCCCGGCGATCAGCTCCCTGAACCGCATCCGCTGCTCGGGGTCGAGACCGACGGTCGGCTCGTCCAGCACCAGGAACCCCGGGTCCCCCACCAGCGCGGCGGCGAGCGCGACCCGCTGCCGCATGCCCCCGGACAGCTTCTTGATCCGGCGTCCGCGCACGTCCCCGAGGTCGACCTCCTCCAGTACGCGCCGCACCTCCCGGTGCCGCTCCCGGCGGTCCGCCAACTCCTTGAGGATCGCCACGTAGTCGACGAACTCGAAGGCGGTGAAGTCCGGGTGGAATCCGGGCGTCTGCGGCAGATACCCGAGCCGCCGCCGCACCTCCTGCCGACCGCGCGAACTCCCGGGGTCGTGCCCGAGGACGGTGAAGGCCCCCCGGTCCGCGGGCACCGCGGTGGCGAGCACGCGCAACAGCGTGGTCTTCCCGGCGCCGTTGGGCCCGAGCAGCCCGGTGACGCCCGGGGTCAGCCGCAGCGAGACGTCGTCGAGGGCACGGGTGCGCCCGTAGTGCAGGCTCAGCCCGGAGGCGGAAACAGTGGGGGTCATTCGGCACTCCCGTACATGAAGGGGGTCGAGAAGAAGGAGGGGCTCACGCGACACCGCGCGCGGATACGTCGAACCGGTCGCGGAACAGGAACAGCAGCCCGGCGCCCAGCACCGCCACGAGTCCGGACACGCCCTGCCCGGCCGCGGTGAACGGCGCCAGCGGGCCGTCCGTCGACGCGCGGGCCGCGTCCGCGGCCAGCAGCACCGCCGCCCAGGCGCACACCAGCACGGACGGCGCGAGCACGGGGCCCAGCCTGGGCGTCAGCGCGAGCCCGGTCGCGGTGAGGGCGAGCCCGGGCAACAGCCAGGCCAGCGCGGCCACCCCGTACCCGGGCAGCGCGAGGCTGGCCAGACCGCCCACCCCGAGCGCCACCACGAGCACGGCGACGGTACGGATCATCAGCAGCCGGAAGCCGTGCATCGGCGAGACGACGGCCATCTCGTGCGTGGGGTCCAGCGCGGGCCCGTAGGCGAGCGCCACCGAGACCAGCGGCAGCAGCGGGGCGCAGACCAGGAACAGCGTGGGCCGGCCGGCGGCACCGGCCGAGACGGCCACGAGGAAGGTCATGAGCAGCACCGCGGCGAGGGCGCCGAACCAGGACCGGCGCAGTATGGGGGTGGCCGCGAGCAGTCGCGCGGTGCCGTCGCCCGCGCCGCACCGCACCAGCAGCCGTTCGAACCACCCCGGCCGGGGCGCGTCCAGCTCGGCGTCGAGCCGTGCCCACCCCGCGTCCAGCGCGGCGGCGTCGCTCACCTCCGCGAGGACGCCCCGGCACGGGGCGCAGGCGGTCAGATGCGCGTCGGTCGACCAGAGCGCGGGCGCCGGGAGGTCGCCCCGGGCGTAGGCCCGCAGGTCGTCCTCGTCCACGTGCCAGGCGTCCCGGGGACGGCTTTCCTCGATCCTCATGCCAGCGCCTCCCGCAGCTGCCTGCGGGCCCGCATCGCCCGCGTCTTCACCGTGCCCGGCGGGATGCCGAGCAGGACGGCCGCCTCACGGGTGGTCAGCCCGTCGACGACGGTGGCCTGGAGCACCGCACGCAGCTCCGGCGAGAGCCGCACGAGCGCACCGGCGAGGTCGCCGTGCTCGACCCCGGCCAGGACGCGCTCCTCCGCCGAGACCTCGTCCCGGTGCCGCAGCCGCGCCAGCGCCTGCCGCAGCCGTCCGCGCGCGCCCTCGCCCCGCAGGGCGTCGATCAGCCGCCGGGACCCGATCCGCCACAGCCACCCCGCTACGTCCCCTTCCTCCCGGTAGCGCGCGCTGCCGCGCCACACCGCGAGGAAGGTCTCCTGCACGACGTCGTCGACCACGGCGGCGTCGGCGCAGCGGCTGCGCATGCGGGCGGTCAGCCAGGGGGCGTACCGGCGGTACAGCTCCTCGAAGGCGCGGCGGTCGGCATCCGCCGCGACGGCCCGCAGCAGCTCCCCGTCGCTTCTCGTTTCGCTCACATCTCCTCATCGCACGAGCCCGCCCGACCGGTTCACACGATCTCCTGGCGGAGGCTTTGGCGAGGGTAGGGGGTGCGGTGAACCAACGTTCGCGGGCACCCGGGGCCGGTGGATCACGTGACCCGGCGTGGTCATGGCACCCGGCGTGGGTGCGGGCGCGGGGTGGGGGACGCGGCCCGGCGTTGCGGGGTGCCGCTGCGCCCACCCGTGCCGCCCCAGCGGCACGACTGCCCGCAGCTCGGTAGGTACGGCGCGAAGGGGGCGGGTCGGGGGGTGTCCGCCCGCAGCGGTTGGCGCGTCAACGGAGTTCGCTTCCGTAGCCGACCGATTTCGCGCCGTTCCGAGGACGGACACCCCCCGGCGCGCCCCCGACCCACCCACCGCACGCACCGCGCCACGCGCACCCCCACCGACCCCGCGCAGGCCGCCGCAGGCACCCCCGGGCCACCACCCTCCAGAGGCACCCCGCTATCCCACACGTCATGTCCCCGTAACCATCGATTCAGACAGCCTTGCGAGGCTCACCGAATGAAGCCGACCGAGCCACAGCCTTCCGGGCCCTTCGGGCCCTCCGACGCGCCTGACGCGCGCGCGGCGCGGAAGAATGGGTTCATGAGGCAGCCGAACACTCAGGCCGAGGTCCAGCACACGCAGCCCTCCGTGGGTTCCATCGCGGCGCACCGCCCGGACACCGTGGCCGCCACGGTCTCCGGCCTGGAGCCGGACATCGACTCCGACCTCGACGCGTACGAGGAGTCGGAGGAGTCCCAGGACGGCGGCGCCCGCCTCCCGCAGGGCCGCTTCCTGGACCGCGAACGCAGCTGGCTCGCGTTCAACGAACGCGTGCTCGAACTCGCCGAGGACCCGAGCACCCCCCTCCTGGAGCGGGCCAACTTCCTCGCGATCTTCGCCAGCAACCTCGACGAGTTCTTCATGGTCCGCGTCGCCGGCCTCAAGCGCCGCATCGCGACCGGCGTCGCCACCCGCTCCGCCTCCGGCCTCCAGCCCCGCGAGGTCCTGGACATGATCTGGGCCCGCTCCCGCGAGCTGATGGCCCGGCACGCCGCCTGCTTCCACGAGGACGTCGCCCCGGCCCTCGCCGAGGAGGGCATCCACCTGGTCCGCTGGAGCGAGCTGGCCGAGAAGGAGCAGGCCCGCCTGTTCACTCTCTTCCGGCACCGGATCTTCCCGGTCCTCACCCCCCTCGCGGTCGACCCGGCCCACCCCTTCCCGTACATCTCGGGCCTCTCCCTCAACCTCGCGGTCGTCGTCCGCAACCCCGTCACCGGCCACCGTCACTTCGCCCGCGTCAAGGTCCCCCCGCTGCTCTCCCGCTTCCTGGAGGCCTCCCCGGGCCGCTACGTCCCCGTCGAGGACGTCATCGCCGCCCACCTGGAGGAGCTGTTCCCGGGCATGGAGGTCCTGGAGCACCACACCTTCCGCCTCACCCGCAACGAGGACCTAGAGGTTGAGGAGGACGACGCGGAGAACCTGCTCCAGGCCCTGGAGAAGGAGCTGATGCGGCGCCGCCTGGGCCCGCCCGTCCGCCTGGAGGTCGAGGAATCCGTCGACCGCGAGGTCCTGGACCTCCTGGTGCGCGAGCTGAAGATCGGCGAGGCGGAGGTCTACCCGCTCCCCGGCCCCCTGGACCTCACCGGCCTCTTCCGCATCCACAGCATCGACCGGCCCGAGCTGAAGTACCCGAAGTTCGTCGCCGGCACCCACCGCGACCTGGCCGAGGTCGAGTCCGCGTCCGCGCCGGACATCTTCGCCGCCCTGCGCACCAAGGACGTCCTGCTCCACCACCCGTACGACTCCTTCTCCACCTCCGTGCAGGCGTTCCTGGAGCAGGCCGCCGCCGACCCGGACGTCCTCGCGATCAAGCAGACGCTGTACCGGACGTCCGGCGACTCCCCCATAGTCGACGCGCTCATCGAGGCGGCCGAGTCCGGCAAGCAGGTCCTCGTCCTGGTGGAGATCAAGGCCCGCTTCGACGAGTCCGCCAACATCAAGTGGGCCCGCAAGCTGGAGGAGTCCGGCTGCCACGTCGTCTACGGCCTGGTCGGCCTGAAGACCCACTGCAAGCTCTCCCTGGTCGTACGGCAGGAGGGCGAGACCCTGCGCCGCTACAGCCACGTCGGCACCGGCAACTACCACCCGAAGACGGCCCGCCTCTACGAGGACCTGGGCCTGCTCACCTCGGACCCGCAGGTCGGCGCGGACCTCTCCGACCTGTTCAACCGCCTCTCCGGCTACTCACGGCGCGAGACCTACCGCCGCCTCCTCGTCGCGCCCAAGTCGCTGCGCGACGGCCTCGTCTCCCGCATCCACAAGGAGATCCAGCACCACCGCGCCGGGCGCCCCGCCCACGTCCGCATCAAGGTCAACTCGATGGTGGACGAGGCCGTGGTCGACGCCTGCTACCGCGCCTCCCAGGCCGGTGTGCCGGTCGACGTGTGGGTGCGCGGCATCTGCGCGCTGCGCCCGGGCGTGCCGGGCCTGTCGGAGAACATCCGGGTCCGCTCCGTCCTCGGCCGCTTCCTGGAGCACTCGCGGGTCTTCGCCTTCGGCAACGGCGGTGAGCCCGAGGTGTGGCTCGGCAGCGCCGACATGATGCACCGCAACCTCGACCGCCGGATAGAGGCCCTGGTCCGGGTGACCGACCCGGCCCACCGGGCGGCCCTGAACCGGCTCCTCGAGAACGGCATGTCCGACGGCACCGCCTCCTGGCACCTCGGCCCGGACGGCGAGTGGACCCGGCACGCGACCGACGCGGACGGCCAGCCCCTGCGCAACATCCAGGAGATGCTCATAGACGCCCGGAGGCGCCGGCGTGGCACAGCGACACCTTGACCCGACGGACATTCCGACGGAAACCCCGACGGCCCCCCCGGCGTCCACCGGACCGCCGCACCAGCAACCGCACCCGCACCCGCACGCCGGTGCGGCCCCGCACGCCGCCGCAGGCACTGATGCAGGCACTGATGAAGTCACCGACGCGGGCACCGACGCCCTGGTGGCCTACCTACGCGCCCAGGCCACCGAGTTCCTGCGCGCACTGCGCCGCCACCGGGAGTCGGGGCCGGGCACGGGCACGGGCACGGGTACAGCCACGGGCGCCGGCACGACGGCAGGCGCGAACGGCGCCCTCGGCGACCCGCCCCGGGCGGCCCAGCCCACGGACGACGTGGACGCGGCCCGAGCCCTGCGCCGCGCGGCCCGCCGCATCAGCGGCACCCTGCACACCTTCCAGCCGCTGCTGGACGCCGGCTGGGCGGAGGAGATGCGCCCCGAGCTGGCCTGGCTGTCCGGCACGCTGGCCCTGGAGCACGCGTACGCGTCCCGTCTGGAGCGCCTGCTCCAGGCCCTGCACCGGCTCTCCGGTTCGACGGCGTTCCCGGCCCCGCGCCCGGTGGGCCGGGCCACAGCAACCGCCCCCACCACCGCCCTGCCCCCCACCGCACCCCACACCCACCCGGCGTCCGCGAACCGCGGCAACCTCACGGTGGGCGCGGCCAAGGCGGGCGCGCTGCTCGACCGGCAGCTGACCCTGGCCCGCACCCGGGCGCACTCCACCGCCCTCCAGGCCCTGGGCAGCAGCCGTTTCCACGCCGTCGCCGACAAGGTCGCCTTACTGGCCAGCGAAGTCCCCCTGAGCAGCGCCGGACGCAGGGCCGCTTCGGCCCTCACCCCGGCACCCGGCGCCACGACCGGCGCCGCGCCCGTAGACCTCCGCCCGCTGGCCACCGCCGCGCAGGAGCGCCTCACGGACGCCGTGGCCGCCCTCCCCCTGGTCACCGCGGGCAGTCCGTACAACGCCGAGGCGCTGGTCCACGGGCTCTCCCCGGACCCCGCCCCGCACCCCCAGGACTCCCCCTGGCACCAGGTCCGCCTGCTGCTCCGCCTGCACCGCTACGCCCTGGAGGCGCTGGCCGGCGCGGACCCCCGAACGGCCGGGACCGACGGGACTCCCGAGGACTCGGTGGACGTACGCCTCCTGGCCGCCGGTGAGGCCCTCGACCGGCACCGCGACGCCTCCGAGGCCGCCGCGGCCGCAGCCCAGGCCGCACGCACCCCGCGCATCGCCCCGGCCACGGCGTACGCGCTCGGCGTGCTCCACGCCGACCAGCGGCATGAGGTGGAGGCCGCGCGGTACGCGTTCCAGCACAGCTGGCGCAAGGAACCGATCAGGCTGCCGTAGAACGGCCGCAGGAACGACCGCAGGACGAAGGGAGGCATGCGCACCGTGAACCCCGCAGACGAAGACACCACGGTCCGCGCGGCCGGCTGCGTCCTGTGGCGCCCCGCGCCGCAGGCGACCCCCCACGGCCGGGAACTGTGCCTCGTGCACCGCCCGAAGTACGACGACTGGTCGCATCCGAAGGGCAAGCTCAAGCCGGGCGAGGACCCGCTCGCGGGCGCCCTGCGCGAGGTCGCGGAGGAGACGGGGTACGCCGCCGTGCCGGGCGCCGAGCTGACCGCCGTGCGCTACCTCGCGAACGGCCGCCCCAAGGAGGTCCGCTACTGGGCCGCGGCGGCCGGCACCGGCGCCTTCGCCCCCTCGGACGAGGTCGACCGCATCCTGTGGCTGGCCCCCGACGCGGCCCGCGCCCGCCTCACCCAGCCCCGGGACCGGGCCCTCGTCGACGAACTGCTCGCCACGCGCCTTCCCTGAGCGCCGGCCCTGAGCACCCAGCCCTGAGCACGCAGCCTGAGCACCCGGCGGGCCCCCGAGCGCCCCGGAACCGGCCCGTGTCCTTGACGTAAGCGTTCCGTGACCTCACCGCACCGTCCACAGGGGTTCACCCCGCGTTCATTTACGCCCTTCGGCGCCTTCATCTCATCTGCCTAATTTCGGCCTTACCACTCCTCGCACGCCGCCGAATTCAGGACGGCGGCTCCTGGAAGGAACTCCCTCAAGTGAAGCTTCAGCGCATGAACCGGCGGGCCCTCGCTCTCGGTGCTCTCGCCGTCTCCGGCGCCCTGGCCCTCACGGCGTGCGGCTCGGACGACACCGGCGGCAACAGCGGCAGCGACTCCAGCTCCGCCGCCGCCAACAGCAACATCAAGTGCGACGACGCCAAGGGCCAGCTCCAGGCCTCCGGCTCGTCCGCCCAGAAGAACGCCATCGACGCCTGGGTCAAGCAGTACGTCGCGGCCTGCAAGAACGTACAGATCAACTACAACCCGACCGGTTCCGGCGCGGGCATCACCGCCTTCACGCAGGGCCAGACCGCGTTCGCCGGTTCGGACTCCGCGCTGAAGCCGGACGAGATCGAGGCCTCGAAGAAGGTCTGCAAGGACGGCCAGGCCATCGACCTGCCGATGGTCGGCGGCCCGATCGCGGTCGGCTTCAACGTCCCCGGCGTCGACACGCTCGTCCTGGACGCGCCGACCATGGCGAAGATCTTCGACAGCAAGATCACCAACTGGAACGACGAGGCGATCAAGAAGCTCAACCCCGACGCCAAGCTGCCCGACCTGAAGATCCAGGCCTCCCACCGCTCGGACGAGTCCGGCACCACGGACAACTTCACCAAGTACCTGAAGGCCGCCGCGCCGGCCGACTGGAAGTACGAGGGCGGCAAGTCCTGGGAGGCCAAGGGCGGCCAGTCCGCGCAGGGCTCCTCCGGCCTGGCCGGCCTGGTGAAGCAGACCCCCGGCGCCATCTCGTACTTCGAGCTGTCCTACGCCAAGGACGGCATCAAGACCGTCGACGTCAAGACCGCGGCCGCCGAGCCGGTCAAGGCCACTGTCGAGAACGCCACCGCCGCCATCGGCGCGGCCAAGGTCGTCGGCACCGGCAAGGACCTCGCCCTGGAGCTGGACTACACCCCGGACGCCGACGGCGCCTACCCGCTGGTCCTGGTGACGTACGAGATCGCCTGCGACAAGGGCAACAAGGCGGACACCCTGCCCGCCACCAAGTCCTTCCTGAACTACATGGCCTCGGAGGACGGCCAGGGCCTGCTGGCGGACGCCGGCTACGCCCCGATGCCCACCGAGATCATCACCAAGGTCCGCGAGACCATCTCGGGCCTGAGCTGACCCGAGTGCGGTCCGGTCCTCACGCGGAGCCGACAGCGTCCCCTCCCGGGACCGACAGTGCCCGCCGGGGCCGGACCGCACCGTCCGGTGCACCGCCGCCAGGAGCCCTTGACCGGGGCTCCGCCCGAGCCGCCGACCACGGCGGCTCCGCAGACCGGAGAACCCGATGGACATAACAACGGACACCCAGAAGCCAGCCCCCTCCCCCACACCCCAGCCGCCCGCCGCCAAGGGCACGCGCGCGGGCCGCGGCGTCACCCGCCCCGGCGACCGGATCTTCGTCGGGCTCTCCCGCGGGTCCGGCATCCTCGTGCTGGTCATCATGGCCGCCATCGCGGCCTTCCTCACCTACCGCGCCGTCCTCGCCATCGGCGACGACGAGGCGAACTTCTTCACCAGTTTCGAATGGAACCCGACCGGCAGCCCGCCGGAGTTCGGCATCGCGGTCCTGGCCTACGGCACCGTCGTGTCGTCGATCATCGCCATGGCCATCGCCGTCCCGGTCTCGGTCGGCATCGCGCTGTTCATCACGCACTACGCCCCGCGCAAGCTCGGCGGCCTGATCGGCTACGTGATCGACCTGCTCGCCGCCGTGCCCTCGATCGTCTACGGCCTGTGGGGCGCGCTCGTCCTGGTGCCGCACCTGAACGGCCTCTACGGCTGGCTCGACGAGTACCTCGGCTGGACCGGGATCTTCGAGTGGAACGGCGGTGCGGGACGCTCGCTGCTCACCGTGGGCATCCTGCTGGCGATCATGATCCTGCCGATCATCACCAACGTCAGCCGTGAGGTCTTCCGGCAGGTCCCGCGCATGCACGAGGAGGCCGCCCTGGCCCTCGGCGCCACGCGCTGGGAGGTCATCCGGATGTCGGTGCTGCCCTTCGGCCGCTCCGGCGTCATCTCCGCCTCGATGCTCGGCCTCGGGCGCGCGCTCGGCGAGACGATGGCCGTGGCCATGGTGCTCTCCCCGACCTTCGACATCACCCCGAGCCTGCTCGACCCGGGCGGCGGCACCTTCGCCCAGAACATCGCCAGCAAGTTCAACGAGGCCACCCAGATGGGCCGCGACGCCCTGATCGCCTCCGGTCTGGTCCTGTTCGTCATCACCCTGCTGGTCAACGGCGGCGCCCGCATGATCATCGCCCGCCGCAAGGAGTACTCGGGGGCCAACGCATGAGCCACGCAACCCTGACCCCCGCCCCCAAGAACCGCAGCTCCCTGCGCGCCGCCACCCTGCCCAAGTGGTTCCCCTGGGCGGTCGCGGCCGGCTCGGTCCTCCTCGGCCTCGGCATCAGCGCCGCCGCCGGGCTGAACAGCAGCATCCAGTGGGCCCTGATCGCCGCGGTCCTCTTCGTCGCCGGTTCGTACGGCATCTCGGCCCGCGTCGAGGGCGGCCGGCAGGCCAAGGACCGGGTCGCGACCAGCATGGTCTGGGTCGCCTTCCTGCTGGCCCTGATCCCGCTGCTCTCGCTGATCTGGGAGACCGTGAAGCAGGGCGTGAAGGTCCTCGACGGCTACTTCCTGACCCACTCGATGGGCGTGGTCGGCGACAGCGAGCCCGGCGGCGGCATCTACCACGCCATCCTCGGCACCCTGGAGCAGGTCGGCCTCGCCACGCTGTTCTCGGTGCCGGTCGGCGTGCTCACCGCGATCTACCTGGTCGAGTACGGCAGCGGCCGGCTCGCCAAGGCCGTCACCTTCTTCGTGGACGTCATGACGGGCATCCCGTCCATCGTCGCGGGTCTGTTCGTGCTCAGCCTGTGGGTGCTGATCCTGGACATGGGCCCCTCCGGCGTGGCCGGCTCCTTCGCCCTGTGCATCCTGATGATCCCCGTGGTCGTCCGCTCCACCGAGGAGATGCTCAAGCTCGTCCCGAACGAGCTGCGCGAGGCCTCCCTCGCCCTGGGCGTGCCGAAGTGGCGCACGATCATCAAGGTGGTCCTGCCGACCTCGATCGGCGGCATCGTCACCGGCGTCATGCTGGCCGTCGCCCGCATCACCGGCGAGACGGCCCCCGTGCTGCTGCTGGTCTGGGGCACCGACTTCATCAACGCGAATCCCTTCCAGGACCCGCAGGAGTCGCTGCCGATGTACATCTACCTGCAGTACGGCGCGGGCTCCGACGCGGCCTACGACCGTGCCTGGGCGGCGGCCCTGACGCTGATCGCCTTCATCATGATCCTCAACCTCGCGGCCCGCGGCATCGCCCGCTGGAAGGCCCCGAAGACGGGTCGCTGACGCGACCGACGCAGAACAGTCAGCGACTCGGACCGAAAGAAGCAGTGATACCCATGGCCAAGCGCATAGATGTCAGCGGCCTCAACGCCTACTACAGCTCCTTCCTGGCCATCGAGGACATCTCGATGACCGTCGAGCCCCGCTCCGTGACGGCCTTCATCGGCCCCTCCGGCTGCGGCAAGTCCACCTTCCTGCGCACCCTCAACCGCATGCACGAGGTCACCCCGGGCGGCCGCGTCGACGGCAAGGTGATGCTCGACGACGAGAACCTCTACGGCGCGGGCATCGACCCGGTGGCCGTGCGCCGCGAGGTCGGCATGGTGTTCCAGCGCCCGAACCCGTTCCCCACGATGTCGGTGTACGACAACGTGGCGGCGGGCCTGCGCCTGAACGGCAAGTACAAGAAGTCCCAGCTGGACGACGTCGTCGAGAAGTCGCTGCGGGGCGCCAACCTCTGGAACGAGGTCAAGGACCGCCTGAACAAGCCGGGCTCCGGGCTCTCCGGCGGCCAGCAGCAGCGCCTGTGCATCGCCCGGGCCATCGCGGTCGAGCCGAACGTCCTGCTCATGGACGAGCCCTGCTCCGCCCTCGACCCGATCTCCACCCTGGCGATCGAGGACCTGATCGGCGAGCTGAAGGAGCGCTTCACGATCGTCATCGTGACGCACAACATGCAGCAGGCGGCGCGCGTCTCGGACCGTACGGCGTTCTTCAACCTGGCGGCGGTCGGCCAGCCCGGCAAGCTGATCGAGATCGACGAGACGGAGCGCATCTTCTCCAACCCGTCGGTCCAGGCCACGGAGGACTACATCTCCGGCCGCTTCGGCTAGACCGGCCCCGCCCCACCGAACCCCTCGCGGTGCTGCATGGCGGTGCCACCGCGAGGAGCACAAGGGCCCGCCCCCGGATTCCGGGGGCGGGCCCTCTCACTTCCCGCGCGGCGACTCACGACTGGCCACTCGCAACTCGCGGCTCGCTAGAGAACCGCCAGATCCACGATCCAGAACGACACCGCGGCCACCACCGCGGCGGCGGGCATCGTGATGAACCACCCCATGATGATGTTCTTCGCGACCCCCCACCGCACGGCGTTGACCCGCTTCGTCGCTCCCACACCCATGATCGCCGAGGTGATCACGTGCGTCGTGGAGATCGGCGCGTGGAAGATGAACGCCGACCCGAACATGATCGAGGCGCCCGTCGTCTCCGCGGCGAATCCCTGCGGCGGATCCAGTTCGATGATCTTCCGGCCGAGCGTCCGCATGATCCGCCAGCCACCCGCGTACGTCCCCGCGGACAGCATCAGCGCGCAGGCGAGCTTCACCCACACCGGGATCGGGTCGCCGTAGTCCTCGACGTCGGCGATGACCAGTGCCATCACGACGATGCCCATCGTCTTCTGCGCGTCCTGCAGGCCGTGCCCCAGCGCCATGCCCGCCGCCGACACGGTCTGCGCGATGCGGAAGCCGCGCTTCGCCTTGTGCGGATTGGCCCGCCGGAAGATCCACATGATCGCGGTCATCACCAGGTAACCGGCGAGCAGGCCGACCACGGGCGACACGAACATGGGGATGACGATCTTGTCGACGACCCCGTGCCAGTACACGGTCGTGCTTCCGGCCAGCGCCGCGCCGACCATGCCGCCGAACAGCGCGTGCGACGAGGACGAGGGAAGGCCGAAGTACCAGGTGATGAGGTTCCAGACGATGGCTCCCACGAGCGCCGCGAAGAGGATCCCCATCCCCTTCGAACCCTCGGGGGTCTGGATCACCCCCTCACTGACGGTCTTGGCGACGCCGGACCCCATGAACGCGCCGGCCAGGTTCATCACCGCGGCCATAGCGAGCGCTGCGCGGGGCGTCAGCGCACGCGTCGACACGGAGGTGGCGATCGCGTTGGCCGAATCGTGGAAACCGTTGGTGTAGGTGAAGAAGAGCGCGACCCCGATGGTCACGACCAGAGCAAAGGTGTCCATGAACGGCTCAGGACTCCTTGACGGCGATGGTCTCCACCGTGTTCGCCACGTGCTCGAACGCGTCGGCCGCTTCCTCCAGCACGTCCACGATCTGCTTCAGCTTCAGCACCTCGATGGCCTCGTACTTGCCGTTGAAGAGGTGGGCGAGCAGCTTGCGGTGGATCTGGTCGGCCTGGTTCTCCAGCCGGTTGACCTCGATCCAGTACTCGGTGAGGTTGTCCATGGTGCGCAGGTTCGGCATGGCCTCGGCGGTCAGCTCGGCGGCCCGCGCCAGCACCTCGATCTGCTGCTCGACACCCTTGGGCAGTTCCTCGATGTTGTAGAGGACGACCAGGTCGACGGCCTCCTCCATGAAGTCCATGATGTCGTCGAGGGAGGAGGCGAGGTTGTAGATGTCCTCGCGGTCGAAGGGCGTGATGAACGAGGAGTTCAACTGGTGGAAGATCGCGTGCGTGGCGTCGTCACCCGCGTGTTCGGCGGCCCGCATACGCTCTGCGATCTCGGCCCGGGCGGATGCGTCCGCCCCGAGCAGTTCCATCAGGAGCTTGGAGCCCGTGACGATGTTGTCCGCGGAGGCGGCGAACATGTCGTAGAAGCTCGTCTCCCTGGGGGTCAGACGAAAGCGCACGTGGGGTCCTCGGGGTGCATCGGTTTCGGTCAGGCTGATGCTAGGCGCATCATCCGGCCACTGCTATCGGCCGTCCACCAGTGTCGCCCATCAGGCAGAGTGATGAGCAGGGGGGCGACGTCGGCCGCTCCGGCAAGTGCCCCCTACCCGGGAAAGTTCGTTACCATATACCCACCAGGGGTATATGTCCGTTATTGGAGGACGCGATGACGACCACCGAGGCCGGCGCGGGTGCGCCCTCCCCCGCCGTGGACCAGGCCGTGAACCAGACGGTGCACCAGGCGGAGACGGACGGCACGGACATCGTGACCGACCACGACCGCGGCGTGCACGGGTACCACAAGCAGAAGGACGAGCACCTCAAACGCCTGCGCCGCATCGAGGGCCAGATCCGCGGCCTGCAGCGGATGGTCGACGAGGACGTCTACTGCATCGACATACTGACCCAGGTCTCCGCCTCCACGAAGGCCCTGCAGTCCTTCGCGCTGCAACTGCTGGAGGAGCACCTGCGGCACTGCGTCGCCGACGCGGCCCTCAAGGGCGGCACCGAGATCGACGCGAAGGTGGAAGAGGCGACGAAGGCCATCGGCAGGCTACTGCGCACGTGAGCGCTCCTCGGCCACGCGCAGCACCTCGTCGATGCTCTCCAGGCTGAGCCGCTCCCGGGCGGCCGACGCCGCGATGATCAGCTCGCCGCACAGCTCGATCTCGGCGAGGGCCACGTGGTCCTGAACCGCCGTACCGCCGACCGGAGCCACACGCGTCACCTCGTCTCTGCCGTCACCGACTTCCTAGAGTAGGGAGCGGCCTACGCACCGCGCATGGCACGGAAGGGCTAGTTCTTGCCGTCCACGCCCCGCTCGCCCGGTTCGGCGGCGATCTTGCCGGCGTAGATGTCCTGGTCCTCGGGCAACCGTACGCGCACGGCGGCGCCGAAATCGTAGAGCAGCGTCGTCGAGGCGACGTCCACGATGCCGGTGCCGTCCTCCTGCCCGTTGGCGAAGCTGAAGCGGTGCCGGACCTTGCGGATACGGCCCTCGTCGTCGAGGTAGGCGTCGAACGGCACCTCGGCGGTGGCGAACCCCTCGGCCGCCGCGGCCAGCGCCTTCCTGTTGCCCTCCGAGGCACCGCGCGCCGCCCGCGCGAGATCGGCGGTCCCCCGGTAGTGCCGCACCTCGGTCCCGGCCAGCTCGGTGCGTCCCACGAACGTCGCCGTCCGCGTCCCCCGCAGCACCTCGGCGGCGGCGAACGGATCCGTCGCCCCGCCGGTCACCAGGTTCCCGTCGGACAGCGAGTCGGTCTCCACCCGCACCCACTTGTCGTCGGGGACACCGGCACCCCGGTTCTTCATGAAAAGGGCACCCGGAGCGAGCAGTTCGGTGATCGGCCGGTGCTCACTCGCCCCCGCCGGGTCCTGGGGCAGCCGCACCTTCAGCTGCCCGAGCCGCTCCTCGAAGTCGTACACGCCCTCACCCCGGATGGTCACCCGCGTCCCGCCGCTGGCCATCTGCATCGCGGTGCGCGCCTTGGCGCTCCCGGCGGCCACCAGCCGGTCGGCGGCCCGGTGCAGCACGGCGACCGGATCGCCGCCGCCCGCTCCCTGGACCGTGGCCTCCTGCCCGGAACCGGAACACCCGGCAACGGCCAGACAGACGCAGACCGCACCGCCGGCGAGGGCGAGGCCGCCGCCCGACCTCCCACTCCGCAGCTCCCGCTCGCGCTCCCGCTCCCGCTCCCACTCCCGCCCGACCATCGCCACCTGCTATCCCAAGCCGTACGCCCGTTCCGGACCCCCTGCCGTCCCGCTTAACGAGGGGCAGGCGACCCCGGTAACGTTGTGGGCGTGGCGCAGCAGGACGGTCTCGAAGCCCCCGGGGACGCCCCGGAACACCTCACGACAACGGTCGAACAAGGCCCCTTCTGCCTGGCCCGCTGCACCTGCGGCTGGCGCGGCCCGGCCCGAAGAGCCAGAAGCCAGGCCCGCACGGACGCCAAGACCCACACCCCCACGTAGCCCCCACGCATGGCTGCGGGCAATCGCGCCTCCCCCCACCCCCACGACGCCCCCAACGCCGTACACCTGTCCACCCACCCGCCCCGGGAACCCGTACCCCCGCACCCCCGTCTCCCTCCACGACCCCCCACGGGACGCGGAGGCGACATGCACCGGCGCACATTCCTGGCCACCACCACGGCCGCCGCCCTGGCGGCAACGACAGCCGCCTGCACGGGCAAGGACGGGCCCCCCGGCACCGATTCCAAAGGCACCGCAACCGGCACCCGCACCGCACTCACCTCCGCCGGCAGCACCACCCCCGCCCCCAAGGCCCCCGCCACCTGGACCGCCCTCGCCAAGTCCCTGGACGGCCCGCTGATCCGCCCCGGCGACCCCACCTGGAAGACGGCCCACCAGCTCTACAACACCCGCTTCGACACCCTGGAACCCACCGCCGTCGCCTACGCCGCCCACCCCGACGACATCCGCACCGCCCTCTCCTACGCCCGCGCCCACCACATCCCCGTCGCGATCCGCAACGGCGGCCACTCCTACGCCGGCTGGTCCTCCGGCGACGGCCGTCTGATCGTCGACGTCTCGAAACTCAACCGCGTCCGCGCCTCCGCCGGCGAGGCGGTCGTCGGCGCCGGAGCCAAACTGATCGACGTCTACCGCGCCCTCGCCGCGAAGGGCGTGACGGTCCCGGCCGGCTCCTGTCCCACCGTCGGCATCTCCGGCCTCACCCTCGGCGGCGGCCACGGCGTCGTCTCCCGCGCCTACGGCCTGACCTGCGACAGCCTCACCCGGGCCACCCTGATCACGGCCGACGGCAAGGAGATCACCGCCGACGCGACAGGCGAGCACAAGGACCTCTTCTGGGCCCTGCGCGGCGCGGGCAACGGCAACTTCGGCATCGTCACGGAGTTCCACTTCCGCACCCACCCGGCGCCCAGAGCCGTATCGGCGTTCATGACCTGGCCATGGCGGAAGGCGGCCGCGGTCGTCCGCGCCTGGCAGGAGTGGGGCCCGGACCAGCCCGACGAGATCTGGTCCTCCCTCCACCTGGCCGCCGCCCCCGGCCACACCCCCACCCTGTCGGTCTCAGCCTTCTCCCTCGGCACCTACGGCGAACTCCAGAACGCCGTCGACCGCCTCGCCGACCGCATCGGCGCCTCCGCGAGCCACGTCTCCCTCAAGCGCCGTACGTACGAGGAGTCGATGGAGATGTACGCGGGCTGCTCGTCCTTCTCGACCGACGCCCGCTGCCACCTCCCGGGCTCGGCGCCCGGCCACTCCCCGCAGGGCTCGCTGGGCCGCGAGACGTACGCCGCCCGCTCGGACTTCTACGACCGCTCGATCCCGCCCGCCGGCATCGAGGCCCTGCTCGCGCAGCTCCCGCGGGTGCGCGGCGGCGCCGGCAGCATCGCGTTCACGGCGCTCGGCGGGGCGGTGAACCGCGTCTCCCCGACGGCCACCGCGTTCGTGCACCGGCGCTCCCGGATGCTGGCCCAGTACCTTGTCTCGTGGCGGTCGGGCACGAGCGGAAGGGCGCCGCGGTCCTGGCTGGATTCCGCCTACGGCTCGATGCGGCCGTACGCCTCGGGCGCCGCCTACCAGAACTACACGGATCCGGATCTGACGGACTGGCGGAAGGCCTACTACGCAGACGCGGCCCCGCGCCTGGCGCGTCTGAAGCACCAGTACGACCCGGACCGCGTCTTCACCTTCCCCCAGGCACTGTGAGCGTCAGGCGGCGAGGTCCCGCTCGCCCGACGCCTCGGAGGCACTCCCCTTGCGTGCCCCGGGAATCACGGCACCGCGCCCGGCGGCACCGGCCCGCCCCCGCGCGCTGACCAGCCACCCCACCCGGGGCGAACGCTCGACGGCCCGGGTCAGCGGCGTCAGCAGGGCCATCGCCACCGGCGACAGCAGCAGCGCGACGGCCGTGCCGAGGGCGAAGCCGCCCACGACGTCGGTCGGGTAGTGGACACCCATGTAGACCCGGGCGAAGCCGCCGAACAGCGCCAGCACGATCGCGGCGATCCCGAACTTCCGGTTGGCGACGAACAGACCGACCGCCAGGGCCATGCAGAGCGTGGCGTGGTCGCTCACGAACGAGAAGTCGTTCTTCCCCTCCACCAGCACTTCGAGGCCCTCATGGGACTTGAAGGGGCGGGGCCGCTCCACGAAACCCCGTATCGGCACGTTGACCAGCACCGCGACCCCGGCCGCGAGCGGCGCCCACACCAGGGCCGCCACGTTCGGCGCCGCGTCCTCGCCGCCGCGGCGCCGCACACCCCACCAGCACCACAGCACCAGCAGCACGATCGCGAACAGCAGTCCGTACTCACCGACGAACTCCATGACCCGGTCGAACCAGTGCGGCGCGTCCTTGGCCAGGCCGTTGATGTCGTAGAGCAGCTCGACGTCGGGGTTCGACCCGGATTCGGCGAGTCCAGCCATGGTGCTGCGGCCCCTTCGTCATGTCCTCCGGCGCGCCGAACGCACGCCTCTTCTGCCACCCCCGTGGTCAGCTGTACGTCAACAGGAACGCACGGTCCCCGTTGATACGTTCCACACTCCACTGAATGATCACGCAGACGTTATCGAAGAGAGACACGTCGTCGCAGCTCAGGGCAGGGTTTCACGTTGGGTTCACACCCTCCCATTCACACCGTGGTGGGCAGCGCTTTCGCGCCATCCTCGGTCACCCGGGTGGCCCCGAAGTAGTCGGGGGTGTCGATCGGGTCGAACCGGATCACGGCCCCCGTCCGCGGCGCGTCGATCATGTACCCACCGCCCACGTAGATCCCCACGTGCCGGATGGCCCGCGAGTTGGTGAGGTCGTCCGAGAAGAACACCAGGTCCCCCGGCAGCAGTTCGTCCCGTCCCGGATGGGGCCCCGCGTTGTACTGGTCGTTGGCGACCCGCGGCAGCGTGATCCCCACACTCTCGTACGCCGCCTTGGTCAGCCCCGAACAGTCGAACCGCCCACCCTGGTCGGCGGTCCCGTTCCCACCCCACAGATACGGCGTCCCCAGCTTCTTCTGCGCGTAGGCGATGGCCCCGGCGGCCTGCTCGGACGGGTCGACCCGGGTGGTGGGCGCGGCGAAGCTCTTCTCCAGCGTGGTGATGGTCTTGACGTAGTTCCTGGTCTCCTCGTACGGCGGCACACCCTGATACCTGATCACCGCGTCGGGACCCGCGTTGTAGGAGGCCAGCATGTTCTCGGTCGGATTGCCGGGCACGCTCTTCACGTAGGAGGCGAGGGAACAGTCGTACGAAGCGGCCGACGGAATCGCGTCCTCGGGATCCCACACGTCCCGGTCGCCGTCCCCGTCGCCGTCGACCCCGTGCACGGCCCACGTGCCGGGAATGAACTGCGCTATCCCCTGCGCCGCCGCCGCGCTCCGGGCCTTCGGGTCGAACCCGCTCTCCTGGTACAACTGGGCGGCGAGCAGCGCGGGGTTGATGGCCGGGCAGAGATTGCCCCACTTCTGCACGATCGGCTGGTACACCGCGGGCACGCTCCCCTTGGCGAGCTTCTTGGCCTCGCCGCCCGCACCGCCGGCCAGGTTCCCGGCGACGAGGTAGACACCCACGACGAGCAGCATCACGAAGCCCATCCCCAGGGCGACCGCGACACCGGCACCGACCCACATCTTGCGCATGCCCCAACCATCCCCCATGGACACGCCGTTCAGTGCCGTTTCCCGGCCATGTCGCGCGGGTCAGCTTTTGCGCCAAGTACTGACACCGCATCAGGGCCTAACGACCGAACCGCACCACAGGTTTCGCTTACGCATCGTTGCCAGCCATGCCCCGCCGTGATACACAGAGTGACGATACGACCACCAGAAGCCGTCAAGGAGCCGACTGACCAGCCGGCGCCGGACGGTGACAAGCTGTTCGCACGAAACCCGCCAAACAATGACGCCAAGGCGACATGCGACGGCGTCATCGTCGGCGACAATGAGGCTTGACCTCTGCATGTCCGCAGAGGGCGCGGAACTACCCAACAGGGGCGGTGACTTACATGCTCTTTGCGGCCGACGAGGGAGACATCAACACCATCATCGGGGGGATCGCTCCGGACTGGGGCCCCTTCGGCAGCCTGGGCAACGAGGCCAAGGTGATGATCGAGGTGGTCATGGCCGTGGCCATCCTGCTCTGCCTCGGCATCGCCATCTGGGGCGCCGCCAAGCAGCGCATCGGTGCCACCGCACTCCGGGACACCTTCAGCGCGGAGCAGGGCAAGGGCCTGATCATCGCGGGCCTGACGGGCGTGTTCATCATCGGCTCGCTCGGCACGCTCTTCACCATCGTGTACGGGATGGCCGTGTAGCCCGGCAGACATCCGTTCCTCCCCCTCCATCCCACCCGCCCGTCGTGCCAACCGGCTGAGGTTGCGTTTCCCTGATGTCGAGTCATAACACCGCGCCCGAGCGGGACCCAGCACGGCTACCGTCGTACGTACACGGCCGACCCGACGTCGAGGGGGCGTACGCGGCATGAGTCTCGGAGACGATCACCAGTCGTCCGGCGATTACGGCGGCGCCGGTCAGACGCGGCTCCGGCTGCCCGAGGACGAGGGCGGCCCCCGACGCGGCGGCCGCTCCTCCTCGCGCAGCCTGGTCACCGTGGTCGGCGTCGTCGTCCTCCTCATCGCCGCGATCGCCTTCGCGAACCGTGGAGGAAGCGATTCCGCATCCGGGGAGGACGGAGACGGAGACAAGCCGAAGACCTCGGCGACGGCGCCTTCGGGAACACGTCCGGTCCAGTCGGGCTTCGCCCACGACGCGCAGGGAGCACAGAGCGCGGCGGCGAACTACGCGGTGGCACTGGGTTCTGACGGGATGTTCGACAAGGCGAAGCGGGACGCCATCCTGCAGTCCATCATCGTTCCCGACAGAGTGGCAGACTTCGAGGCCACCCTGGACAAGGCATACAGCCCAGAGTTCAACCAGAATGTCGGCCTCAACAAGGACGGCTCGACACCCAAGGGCTACACCTTCGTGTCTCGCACGAGCCCGATCGGCACCAAGGTCACCGAGAGCGCAGCCGACAGCACGACCGTCGAGGTCTGGTGCAGCGGCCTTCTCGGCCTCGCGGGTCGGAACTCCACGTCCCCAGTCACGAGCAGCTGGTTCACCATCACCATGCAGCTTACGTGGGTCAATGATGACTGGAAGATCGTGACGCACTCGCAGAAGGACGGCCCCGCGCCAATTCCCGGCGACGACAAGGCATCCACCGCGGACGAGATGGCCAAGGCCGTCCAGGAGTACGGAGGGTTCACGTATGCGCGCTAACCGCCGCGTATTCGAACTGACCGGCGTCGTCGCGGCCGTGCAGACAGCGGCCTTCCTCTTCGCCACCCGCACTTTCGCCGCCCCTACTCCGACGCCCTCGCCGAGCGATGACCCCTGCGACCTGATCCACGGCCCCGCCAAGGACTACTGCGAACGAGGCGAAGGCGGTGGGTCCGGTGGTGGTGGGGCCCCCGACACGCTCCCCTCCACCCTCGACCCCCTCTCCTCCCTCGCCAAGGGCTGTGCCGACGCTGCCGCCTGGACCGTCGACACGCTCAGCGACGCCGTCAAGAACACCGCCGACGTCGACTTCACGAACAACACGTTCCTCAAGCAGTACGCCGTCGTCTTCGCGGCGTCCGCGTTCCTGACCCTGATCCTCTGGCTGCTCGCGGTGGCCAAGCGTGCCGTCCGCGGCGTCCCGCTCACCACCGCGCTCTCCGAGGCCGTCGGGTTCCTCTGGCTCACCGTCCTGGCGTCGGCCTTCACACCGCTGATCCTGTACACGGTCGTGTCGGCCACCGACGCCGTCACCGACGTCCTCGCCAAGGGCACCGGCGACCAGACGGACACCTTCTTCGGCACGTTCTCCCAGGCGCTGCAGCAGGGCAACGACATAGGCGGCGGCCCGATCATGCTGATCCTGGTGTCGTTCGTGTCGATCGTCGCCGCGGGCGTCCTCTACCTGGAGCTGTACCTGCGCGCCGTCCTGCTCTACGTCGGCGCCCTGCTCGGTGTCGTCGTCTACGCCGGCCTGGTCGACAAGAACCTGTGGGGCCACGTCCGCCGCTGGGCCGGCATCATGATCGCCGTGATCATGGTCAAGCCGGTGATCGTCATCGTGCTGGGCCTCGCCGGCGCGCTGACCACGGAGGACGGGCCCGACTCCGTGGCCGCCATCGTGTCCGGCCTCGCCATCATCCTGCTCGCGATCTTCGCCTCGGCGATGATCTACCGCTTCGTCCCCGGCTTCGGCGACGAGATCGCCAACGGCCGCAACAACCGCATCATGCAGGGTGCCGAGGGCAAGGCCGCGGCCGTGATCAGCTCCCCGGCGAACCTGGTCGCACAGGGCATCAGAACCCACAGCGGCCGCGGCGGCGGTGACGGCGGCGGACAGTCCTCGTCCGCCGCGCCCGCCCGCCCCTCGAACCCCGCCTCCGGCGGAGTCGCCGCGCACAGCTCTCGCCCCTCGAACGGCGGCGGCGGAAGTGTCCCCTCCGCCGCACCCGCACCGCGCTCCGGCAGCCCGGTGAACACACCGCACGCCAGCAACACCCGCAACAGCAAGAGCACAGGAGGTGACGGGCGTTGACGACCGAGTCCCAGGTGTCCCATACGGTCACGCCCCGCCGTACGTATCTGATCGGCCGCGCCCGGCCGAACGCGATCGTCGGCCGCAATCGCGAGACCGGTGAGATCGCGCTGATCGTCGCGGGCGCGTTCCTCGGCATGATGTGCGGGCTCCTCGTCCCCGTCCTGTCCCTGCGCATCGTGCTGCTCTGCGGCTTCCCGATGCTCGCGCTGGCGGCGGTCTACGTGCCGTACAACCACCGCACGTTCTACCGGTGGTTCGAGATCAACCGCAGCTACAAGCGCACCCTCCGCAGGGGCACCACGTACCGCTCCGGCGCCATCGAGGCCGGTACCAGGATCGACGGCCGCGAGATCGAGATCGGCCCGCCGCCCGGCATCGGCCGCATCTCCTGGCTGGCGGCGCCCTTCGGGCCCGACGAGATCGCCGTACTGCTGCACGCCGACCGCAAGACCGTGACGGCCGCCATCGAGATCGAGGGGCCCGGCGTCGGCCTGCGCGACTCCGAGGACCAGGAAGCCCTCGTCGACCGCTTCGGCACCCTGCTCAAGCACGTGGCCAACGGCGACGGCTTCGTCACCCGCATCCAGATGCTCGCCCGCACCCTCCCGGCCGACCCCGACGCGCACGCCAAGGACGTCTTCCAGCGCGGCGACGAGAAGTCGGCGCCGTGGCTGCGGCAGTCGTACGAGCAGCTCCAGTCGATGGTGTCCACCAGCAGCGAGCAGCACCGCGCCTATCTCATCGCCTGCATGCACTACAACCGCGAGCTGGCCGCCGAGGCGCACACCATGGCCCGCGCCGCCCGCCCGCACACCGGGCGCAAGCTGGACCGGGACGCCGGGCTCGCGGTCGTCATGGCGCGCGAGCTGACCGACATCTGCTCCCGCCTCCAGGAAGCCGACATCCGCGTACGCCAGCCGCTGGGCCAGGGCCGGCTCGCCTCCCTCGTCCACGCCATGTACGACCCGGACCACCCGATCGACCACATCCAGGCGATGACCAAGCGCAACGCCTGGCCGGCCGAGCTGGACGCCATGGAGCCCACCTACCTCCAGGCCAAGACCCGCGAGTCCGCCACCCGCGCGCCCTGGTGCCACGCCACCGCCTGGATCAAGGAGTGGCCGATGACCCCGGTGGGCGTCAACTTCCTGGCCCCCCTCCTCGTCCACACCCCGGACGTGATCCGCACCGTCGCCGTCACGATGGACCTCGAACCCACCGAGGTCGCCATCGAGCGCATGCTGACCGAGAAGACCAACGACGACGCCGAGGCGTCCCGCGCCGCCAAGATGAACCGGACCGTGGACCCCCGCGACATCGCCGCCCACGGCCGTCTCGACCAGCGCGGCGAGGACCTCGCCAGCGGCGCGGCCGGCGTCAACCTGGTCGGCTACATCACCGTCTCCTCCCGCACCCCCGAGGCCCTGGCCCGCGACAAGCGGACGATAAGGGCGTCGGCCGGAAAGTCGTACCTGAAACTGGAGTGGTGCGACCGTGAGCACCATCGCGCCTTCGTGAACACTCTTCCGTTCGCCACCGGCATCCGAAGGTAGGGGCTGAGCCTGATGCGGGACCCGCTGACCGTCCTCACCGACGCCTTCACGTCCTTCCTGTTCGGGAAGGTGGAGACGACCCGCCTCCCCGTCCGCACGTCCACCGGCCAGGCCCAGGCGGTCTACCTGCCCACGGCCGCCCCCGGCCTCGGCGACTCCGGCGTGATCATCGGCCGCGAGGTCTACTCCGGCAAGGGCTACATCTACGACCCCTTCCAGCTGTACGGCCAGCAGCTCCCCGCCCCGCACTGGCTGGTGCTCGGGGAGTCGGGAAACGGCAAGTCGGCCCTGGAGAAGACGTACGTCCTGCGCCAGCTCCGCTTCCGCGACCGCCAGGTCGTCGTCCTGGACGCCCAGGGCGAGGACGGCGTCGGCGAGTGGAACCTCATCGCCGAGGAGCTGGGCATAACTCCCATCCGCCTCGACCCGATGGCCGCCCTGGACCACGGCATCCGGCTCAACCCCCTCGACCCGGCGATCACCACGACGGGCCAGCTGGCGCTGCTCCGGACGATCATCGAGGTCGCCATGGGCCACGGCCTGGACGAGCGCTCCGGCTTCGCCCTCAAGGTCGCGCACGCCTACGTCAACGAGACCATCGTCGAACGCCAGCCGGTCCTCACCGACATCGTCGAGCGGCTCCGCCACCCCGAGCCGGAGTCCGCCGAGGCGATGAACGTCGCCATAGACGACGTACGGGCCTGGGGCCTGGACGTGGCGCTGGTCCTCGACCGGCTCGTCGACGGCGACCTGCGCGGCATGTTCGACGGCCCGACGACCGTCGGCATCGACCTCGACGCCCCGCTGATCGTCTTCGACCTGTCCCACATCGACCGCAACTCCATCGCGATGCCCATCCTCATGGCCATCGTGGGCGTCTGGCTGGAGCACACCTGGATCCGCCCCGACCGGAAGAAGCGCATCTTCCTGGTCGAGGAGGCCTGGCACATCATCAACAGCCCGTTCGTGGCGCAGCTGTTCCAGCGGCTGCTGAAGTTCGGGCGCCGGCTCGGTCTGTCGTTCGTGGCGGTGGTCCACCACCTGTCCGACGTCGTCGACGGGGCCGCCGCCAGAGAGGCCGCGGCCATCCTCAAGATGGCCTCCACCCGCACCATCTACGCCCAGAAGGCCGACGAGGCCCGGGCCACCGGACGCGTCCTCGGCCTGCCCCGCTGGGCGGTGGAGATCATCCCCTCCCTCACCCCCGGCATCGCGGTCTGGGACGTCAACGGCAACGTCCAGGTGGTCAAACACCTGATCACCGAGACCGAACGCCCCCTGGTCTTCACCGACCGCGCGATGACCGAGTCCTCCGCCGACCACCTGACCGACGACGCCCTGCGCGCCGCGGAGCTGGAGGCGGAGGAGCGGGCGGCGGCGTTCATGGAGCAGCACATCGGCGACTCGTCCGAATCGACGGTGGCGTAGGAACAGCAGGGCAGCAGGGCAGCAGGACAGTGGGACGAGGAGAGGCACCGGACGCATGAGACCGGACGACCGCCGCGATCAGCGGCCGGCCCAGGGCGGCATCCCCGACGGCCTGCTGGTCGGCATACTGGCCTTCATCCTCGGCATGACCCTGCTGGTGTGGACCGCGACCGGCCTGTCCGCCCTGTTCGCCCACGGCTCCTGGCCCGACGGCGTCAGCTTCACCGGCACCCCGCAGGCCATGCGCCAACTGATCGCCGAGCCCCACGACATCCCGGGCGCGTGGCCGGACGCCCCCGAGACGGCACTCTCCGGGTACGGGCTGTTCTGGGGGCTGTTCATCGGGCAGCTGATGGTGCTGGTGGTGCTCGCGGTGTTCGTGATGGGCACGGTGGCACGGTGGCGCGCGGTACGACAACGACGGCGCGAGGTGCCGCCATCAGTGCCGGCACCGGTGGCGCAGGAGACGCCCGTCCGGGAGACCCCGCTCCCTGACGTGCCGGTGCACGAGGTACCCACCCCGAGGGCGCCGCAGCAGGACGACCCCGTGACTCCACACACTCCGGCCCAGGTGACCGACCACCCCTCAGCCTCTCTGCTCAAGGGCGAACGGGTGGGTGGGTGGGAAGCCAACCGCGCCGAAGGCGCGGTGCACTACGGCCCCAAGGCCAGCCGCCACGAGACCGCGACCGGCGCCCTGCGGGACGCGGAAGGCGCCGCCCTCGTCATCACCTCCAACCCCGCCCTGTGGTCGGAGACCAAAGACGCCCGCGCCAAACTCGGCCCCACCCACCTCTACGACCCGAACCACCTCTGCGACACCCCCGCCCGCCTCCACTGGTCCCCCACCGCGGGCTGCGAGGACAGACAGACGGCCACCGCCAGAGCCGCCGCCCTGCTCACCCCCGTCCGCCCCACCGCCCGCCTCGACCAGGCGGTCGGCGACACGGCCGAACTGCTGCTGCGCTGCTACCTCCACGCCGCCGCCATCGACGGCCGCACCATCCGCCACGTCCACCGCTGGTCACAGGGCCTCCAGGTGCAGGACGCCGTCCGCATCCTGCGCACCCACCCCAAGGCCGCCCCCGGCTCCGCGGGAGAACTCGAAGGATCCCTCACCGCCCACCCCGAGCGCCGGGACATGGCCCAGCAGCTCACCGCCCGGGCCCTCGCCGCGCTCTCCACGGTCAATATCCGCGAGGCATGCACTCCCAACCGAACTGATGCCCTCGCCTTGGATTCCTTCATCCACGAACAGGGCACCCTTTATGTGGTGGGTGAATCCATTGAGGACCCCCGCACGAGCCCGGGCGCGATGCCGCTGCTGACGGCGCTCGTCTCCAGCGTGGTCGAGCGCGGCCGGCGCATGGCCGAACGGTCATCCTCCGGTCGCCTCGACCCACCAATGACGCTCGTCCTGGACGACGTCGCGGCCGTCGCCCCGCTGCCCCAGCTCCCGGAGCTGCTGGCCACCGGCACGGACATCGGCATGCCGACCCTGGCCCTGCTCCGCTCCCGCGAACAGGCCCGCGCCCGCTGGCCCCACGACGAACTGCCCGTCTGACGGAAGGACGCCGGACCCGGTCAGCGCTCGAGCACGTACTCCAACTCGTGGTCCCCGGGCCCGCCCTCCAGCGGCACCGTCCGCCCGCTCGGCGCGAACCCCGCCTTCCGGTAGGCCCCCTGTGCCCGCCCGTTGTCGGGATGCACGATGAGCCGCATCCTCTCGACGCCGTTCGCCCACGCCCATTCGAGACCGGCGTCGAACAGCGCCTTGGTCAGCCCGCTCCCCCGCCACTCGGGCCGTACGAACACCCCGACGACATGTCCCTGCCGCCGCTCCACCGGGAACCCGGCCCAGTCCGTCGTCCCGGCCTCCTCCACGAACACGCTCAGCGTGCCGAGCCACAGCCCGCCGGGCCCCACGGCAACGAGCTGCTGCGCCCCGGTGGCCCCCTCGGCGCCTCCGGCCGCCCGCTCCTGCCAGAAGGAGTCCGGCCGCACGGCGGCTTCCTCGTACGTGTCCAGGTACGCGAGATCCGCGACCGGGTCCCGCAGCGCGCGCAGCCTCAGCTCCTTCACCGCACGCCACTCGTCGGCGCGTATGGAACGGATCACGTAGTCACCGGGGACCGAGGCAGTCATGCCGGCCACCGTAATACCCGGGTACTACGCCCCTCATCTCATATACGGCCCCCGGACGGACGCCCGTGGCGCTCGTACCCCCGACCATGGTCGGATGGAGCCCGTGAAGCCGGTACCGGAAGACCGAGCCGCCGAACCCGTCACCGACCACGTCCAGCGCGTCAACCGACGGATCCGCGCCTTCGACCACCGCCATCCGCTCCTGTGGGACCTCACACTCACCGGCTTCTGGGTCCTGGCCGCCCTGATCGACGGGACCGGCGACGGCTGGCGCAGCGTCGCCCACGACCCCGACGTCCCCGTCGTCCTCGTCGTCGTGCTCAGCCTCGCCCTCTCCGTCCCCGTCGTGTGGCGCCGCAGCCACCCCCGGGGCGCCCTCCTCCTCACGCTGCCCGCGGCACTGGTGAGCGCATGGTCGGGCGCCGCCCTCCAGGCCGCCCTGCTCCAACTCCTCCTCGTCCACCACATCGCCCTGCGCCTGCCGCTGCGCAACCTCTGGTGGGCGGTGGCCGTGGTGACCGCGCCGACCTGTGTCTCGGTCGCCCGCTACGGGGACAGCACGAGCTCCTGGAACCAGCAGCTCGGCTCGCAGCTCGTCGCCGTCGGCGTGGCCGCTCTCATCGGCATCACCGTGCGCACCCGGCGCGGCTACACCGAAGCCCTGGAGGACCGTGCCCGCCGCCTGGAGACCGAACGCGACCAGCAGGTCCGGCTCGCCGCCGCCGCCGAACGCGCCCGCATAGCCAGGGAGATGCACGACATCATCGGCCACAACCTCTCCGTCATCACGGGCCTCGCCGACGGCGGCCGCTACGCCGCCGCCAAGTCCCCGGACCGCGCCGCCCAGGCCCTCGACGCCATCGGCACCACCAGCCGACAGGCGCTGGGCGAACTCCGCCGCCTCCTGGACGTCCTGCGCGACGACGCCCAGGACGGCGCGGCACCCGAACTGGCCCCACAGCCGGCCCTCACCGACCTCGACCGCCTTCTGGACGGCGTCCGCCGGGCCGGGCTGCCCGTCCACAAGACCGTCAAAGGCGAGCCCACCCTCCCCGAGGGCCGCCAGCTGACCCTCTACCGCGTCATCCAGGAAGCTCTCACCAACACCCTCAAGCACGCCGGCCCCGACGCGACCGCCCACATCGACCTCTCCTACGGGACGGACGGCGCCGCCACCCTCACCGTCACCGACACGGGCCGGGCGACTCCGCCCCAGTCCCCCGCCCCGACCGGCGGCCGCGGCCTGCCGGGGATGCGCGAGCGCACGTCCCTGTACGGGGGCACACTTGAGGCCGGTCCACGCCCGGCACCCGAGCGGGGCTGGCGCGTCCACCTGCACCTACCGGAGGAATCCCCGCAGTGACCACCGTCCTCATCGCCGACGACCAGCCCCTCCAGCGCTTCGGCTTCCGCATGCTTCTGGAGAGCCAGGACGACATGACGGTCGTGGGCGAGGCGGCCAACGGCGCCGAAGCGACCCGGATGGCCGCCGAACTCCGCCCCGACGTCGTCCTCATGGACGTCCGCATGCCCGGCCTGGACGGCATCGAGGCGACCCGCCGCATCGTCGCGGACGGCGGCCGCAGCCGCGTCCTCATCCTCACCACCTTCGACCTGGACGAGTACGCCTACTCAGGCCTGCGCGCCGGCGCCTCCGGCTTCCTGGTCAAGGACGCCCAGCCGGAGGAACTCCTCTCCGGCATCCGCGCGGTGGCCACGGGCGACGCGGTGGTCGCCCCGAGCCTGACCCGCCGCCTGCTCGACGCGTACGTCCACCACCTGCCGGCCACCAGCCCACCGGACCACGCGCCCGGATCCCCCGATCCGCGCCTGACCCCACTGACCGAACGCGAAACCGAAATCCTGCGCGTCATGGGCCAGGGCTGGACCAACACGGAGATAGCCGAGCGCCTCCACCTCGCCGAGTCCACGGTGAAGACACACGTGGGCCGCATCCTGGCAAAGACGGGATCGAGGGACCGCGTCCAGGCGGTCATCCTGGCCTATGAAACAAAGCTGGTGGGCTAGAAACCGGGGGTAAAACGGGGTAAAACGCAGAAAACCCCGCACCGTTCCCGGTGCGGGGTCTCCCAGCAATAATTGTTCGGCGGCGTCCTACTCTCCCACAGGGTCCCCCCTGCAGTACCATCGGCGCTGTAAGGCTTAGCTTCCGGGTTCGAAATGTAACC